>NZ_JBSGKF010000001.1:0-1795000 GCF_054786515.1 Nostoc sp. UIC 10890 | reverse complement strand
CCGGCAGTCTCTCTAGAGTGCCCAACTTAATGCTGGCAACTAAAAACGAGGGTTGCGCTCGTTGCGGGACTTAACCCAACATCTCACGACACGAGCTGACGACAGCCATGCACCACCTGTGTTCGCGCTCCCGAAGGCACTCCCAGCTTTCACCAGGATTCGCGACATGTCAAGCCTTGGTAAGGTTCTTCGCGTTGCATCGAATTAAACCACATACTCCACCGCTTGTGCGGGCCCCCGTCAATTCCTTTGAGTTTCACCGTTGCCGGCGTACTCCCCAGGCGGGATACTTAACGCGTTAGCTACGGCACGGCTCGGGTCGATACAAGCCACGCCTAGTATCCATCGTTTACGGCTAGGACTACTGGGGTATCTAATCCCATTCGCTCCCCTAGCTTTCGTCCCTCAGTGTCAGTTGCGGCCTAGCAGAGCGCCTTCGCCACCGGTGTTCTTCCTGATCTCTACGCATTTCACCGCTACACCAGGAATTCCCTCTGCCCCGAACGCACTCTAGCCATGTAGTTTCCACTGCTCTTATCTAGTTGAGCTAGACTCTTTAACAGCAGACTTACATAGCCACCTGCGGACGCTTTACGCCCAATCATTCCGGATAACGCTTGCATCCTCCGTATTACCGCGGCTGCTGGCACGGAGTTAGCCGATGCTTATTCCTCAGGTACCGTCATTGTGTTCTTCCCTGAGAAAAGAGGTTTACGACCCAAGAGCCTTCCTCCCTCACGCGGTATTGCTCCGTCAGGCTTTCGCCCATTGCGGAAAATTCCCCACTGCTGCCTCCCGTAGGAGTCTGGGCCGTGTCTCAGTCCCAGTGTGGCTGATCGTCCTCTCAGACCAGCTACTGATCGTCGCCTAGGTAGTCCTTTACACTACCTACTAGCTAATCAGACGCGAGCTCATCTTCAGGCAGTTAACCTTTCACCTTGCGGCACATCCGGTATTAGCCACCGTTTCCAGTGGTTGTCCCAGACCTGAAGGCAGATTCTCACGCGTTACTCACCCGTCCGCCACTAAATCCCGAAAGATTTCGTTCGACTTGCATGTGTTAAGCATACCGCCAGCGTTCATCCTGAGCCAGGATCAAACTCTCCGTTTTGTTGTGTTTCGAGTTTGTGGCTCCGAAAAAATATTTCCCGGAATCCTATCTATAATTTCGATTGTCTTTTTGGGAAATCCCAAAAACAAAATCTTTTGACGAGGATTGGTTTTTTCTTAAGCTTTCAAAGTATTATGTTTTTCAGGTTCAGCGGTCGTTGGCGTCTTTCACCTTCCGACTTAACTAGAGTAACTATTCATCCCCTAGTTTGTCAAGGGGTAAATTTATTTTTTTTTCTAAATGGTCAAATCGCTTGACTGGCATTACTTTCAGGAGAATGGGTTAAGCGGCGGGAGGGAGCGAGAACGAAGTGGCTAAACCTGGCTGTGTAAATAATGCACGTTGCTTATCTTTAAATGGGATCTGATGCAGGTGGAGTGATTAATGTTATGGAAAAAGGCAGCAGGACATCTTTCTGGAGGAATTTATCCTGAATTCCTACGCCTGAACTAACTATATATATGAATAAGAGCATAATTGTTGCGGAGCTTGCGATTTAAGGCTCCCATCCTACAGGTAACGCTTGTATCGGCATTTACGCGATCGCTATTACTATGATCGCGGAGCGTTTGGAGTAGAAGATCGGCGTTACAGTGAGTCTAGCGCTGTAAAGGGGCTTCAAAATTTATAATGAGTTTTTGATAAAAAGCTAAAAACTAGACTAGGCAAGAAATACAGATGATCCGACCGCGTAAGGTCTTTGCTCAACATTGGCTCAAAAGTGAAAAGGCGCTTGACGCAATTATTCAAGCAGCAGAGTGTACAGAAAGCGATCGCTCCATCAAAGGCGATCGCGTCCTGGAAATTGGGCCTGGAACCGGGATTCTGACTCGTCGTTTATTACGCTTAGTCCAATCTCTGGTTGCAGTTGAAATAGACCGTGACTTATGCCAACTGTTGTCAAAGCAGCTTGGTAAGACTGAAAATTTTTTACTGCTGCAAGGCGATTTTCTCACTCTAGATTTACCATCTTATCTGGCAGCCTTTCCCAATTTCCAAAAGCCAAATAAGGTAGTAGCCAATATTCCCTACAATATTACAGGGCCAATCATAGAGAAGCTACTGGGTACGATCGCTAACCCCAACCCCGAACCATTTGACTCAATAGTGTTGCTGGTACAAAAAGAAGTAGCAGAAAGGTTGTATGCTAAATCAGGCTCAAAAGCTTTTGGGGCGTTGAGTGTGCGGGTACAGTATTTGGCTGAGTGTGAGTTAATCTGCACAGTTCCAGCAGCAGCATTCCATCCACCGCCAAAAGTTGATTCAGCAGTGGTGCGATTACGCCCCCGAAAAATAGAAATACCTGCGCTTAATCCCCGACAATTAGAGAATTTCTTAAAGTTGGGGTTTGGTGCCAAGCGCAAAATGTTACGAAATAATTTGCAATCTGTGATAGAACGCGATCGCTTGAGCCACTTACTGGAACAATTAAAAATAAATCCCCAAGCCAGAGCCGAAGACCTCAGCGTTCAGCAATGGGTAATTCTAGCAAATGAATTGGGAGTGGAGAGTAGGGAGTAGGGAACAAGGCAGATTTGTTCCCATTCCCCATTCTCTATTCCCCATTGCCCCTAATCCCCAGAGGGGGTACCGAGTTCCCCATTCCCCATTCTCAGAAAATGCATTCCTACAGTCTAATTGCCCCTGCTAAAATCAACTTGTATCTGGAAATCATTGGTAATCGCACCGATGGCTATCACGAGTTAGCCATGATACTTCAAAGTATCGGACTTGCAGACCAAATTGATATGCGTTCTATTAGCACTGACAATATCCGTGTTCACTGCAACCACCCACAAGTACCGACAGATAAAAGCAATCTGGCATACCGTGCAGCAGAATTAATGGTGAGACAATTTCCCGAAGCCTTTGCTAAATATGGAGGCGTGGAGATTACCATCAATAAGCAGATTCCTGTCGCGGCTGGGTTGGCTGGGGGTTCGACGAATGCAGCTGCTGTGTTGGTAGGGATAGATTTACTCTGGAAGTTGGGATTAACTCAGTCAGAATTAGAAGAGTTGGGAGGCAGACTCGGTTCAGATGTACCATTTTGTGTAGCGGGTGGAACTGCGATCGCAACAGGTAGAGGTGAGCAACTTTCTCCTCTACCAAGTTTGGATAGTATACATATAGTGTTGGCAAAATACCGCAGCCTGGAAGTTTCCACCGCTTGGGCGTACAAAACCTATCGACAGCAGTTTGGTCACTCTTATATTAGAGATAGTGAAAACCTGATAGCTCGTGCTAATGCAGTTCATTCAGGAGCAATAGTAAAAGCTATCCTGGATAAAGATGCGGGAGAAATTGCCCAAAAATTGCACAATGATTTAGAACGCGTGGTATTGCCAGCCTATCCCCAAGTTTTGCAGTTGCGAGAAGTGTTTGCAAATCAAGAAGGTGTTTTAGGAACAATGATGTCTGGTTCTGGGCCAACAGTATTTGCTATTGTTGAGTCTCAACAGCAGGCAGAACAAGTGAAGCTGCATGTGAGGGAAGCAATTCTTGATGAAGACTTAGAATTGTTTGTGACTCGGACAATTACACATGGTATTCAGGTAGCATCTTCCGTTTAAATAAATCTTTATCATTAATGGAGCATGGGGAATAAGCTGATAAGCTTTTAAGTTGCATAGTTTAAATCGCTAGAAAGACGCAAAGATGCAATTTGAATCACAATTGGCTGAGGACAAGAATTATTCCTAATGCTCCAATCCAAAGTCTACAATCTAAAATTTCATGAATGACAATAATTTAACACCACAAACAGATACTAAAGAAGAGATTCCAACGACGAGTCCGTTACGCTGTTTTACTGGGGCTGTGGTTTCAGGAGGAATGGGATTTGCAGCGTATTCTCTGATGATTGCGATCGCTACCAATTTTGCTAATAAACCGATCCACTCAATTAATCCATTGGTGCTGAAGATTTCTTCTGCTGTTCGGACTTTGGTTGTTGGTGTAGTTGCTTTAGGAAGCGGGATATTTGGTATAGTAGCAATTGGATTGTTGGCTTTGGGAGTGCAATTATTAGTGCAGCAATTGACTAAGCAAAAAAGTAGTGAAAACTAGTAATTTGCTTTTAATCAGCAACCTAAAGGCACAAGTTTTTCTAACGCACCACGATTTTTGATGAATTGTAATGTCGTGCTTTTAGAAGGCTGAAGAACTTGTTGCTGTTTTCTCCAAGTTTTGGGAGAAAGCCCGTGGTGTTGACGAAATTGCCGAGAGAAATGACAGGTATTTTGATAACCTAGTGCAATAGCAATCTGGTCGATTGTCTGATTAGTATTTCTGAGTAAAGGACGTGCTGCTGCCATTCGACGCTTGACAATCCAACCGTTCACAGTCTCTCCTGTTTGTTTTGCTACTCGGTTAGTCAAGTAAGCAGGCGAATAACCAACTGCTAGAGCCACATCAGATAAAGTAATTCCTTGGCGATAATTAGCTTCAATAAAGTCGAAAACTGCTTGTAGTTGGGGAACAGATGGAAAAATGGACTCAGAGTTGAACGATGAAGGTAGTGGTTGGGCAAATTGATGAGAGTTATTAGCGTACCAGTACCTCAAGAAAGCTTGCTTTTCTAATCTAACAGCGATCGCTCTGAGCAAATCCTCTATAGTAGAGGGTTTAGTAAGATAATCATCTGCACCCAACTCCATACCTTTGCGAACATCTGTTTGTGTATTACTACCAGTCAAAAAGATAAAAGGAATAATTGCAGTATCAGGATCTTGACGGAGCCTAGTCAAAACACTGTAACCGTCCATATCTGGCATTTGAATATCGCAAATAACCAAGTCGGGCAAATGCTTTTGTGCTTGCTCGATACCAGCTAGTCCATCTTCAGCACCTATGGTGTCAAAACCTTGAGCTTCAAGAACCTCTAAAAAGAGATTGCGGGTAATAGCATCATCTTCAATTACGAGAATTTTTTTCGACGATTCGTGTATCATTTTTCCATCACTAGGATTTTTGTGGCAGGGAATGATGATCAACTTTTGTGCCGAGTGCTCTGTAAAAACCTATGGCCAATTCTCAACTCAACTTCTGGCTGTAGCACCAGTTGAGAGTTAGATTGAACTAACTTAATAGTCACCAGAATCGATATCTCTAGTCACTCGGGTAAATAAGTCGGCACTATAGCCGTTAATAAGTTGCTAATCACAACTTCCTAAAATTCTGATGGCACTCTTGGCTAGTTCTAAATAATTTGAATTAAAAAGAAACAGAAATTATTTATGATTTTAAATATAATTTTAGCAATAAAAGGTGAATTTTTTTATATTGATAATATAAAGAAATTATTGGTAAGTAGTTAAGCATAGATGATATATAAATATTTTTTATCAAATTTATCTGGAAAAACGGAGTACGAAAAATACTGCCTATAATAAATATTACGAAAAATACTGCCTATAATAAATATATTGTTGGACTACATTGATATAAAATCATTAATTATTGTAATTTCAAAAACTATTTTAATTAATAAAATTTAAATATTTAATATAGTCAATAATCATAATATCAAAAGATACACTTTCTTGATTTTTGTAACTAGATATAACAGCAATACTTAGTGGTTACTGACTTTGACTTATGCATAGCAGTATACATAACTGATTTCAACTCAGCGATCAGCTTTATATACTTTTGAGACATGTTTAGCTCCGAAGAATATTTGGTATATCTATATGACCATTTCTCAAAGTTCTGTGCCAAAACATAATAAATAATGCAAAAATCCATACTAAATTTTGATTCTAGCTAATCATTTGCAACTATTAGGACATCAAAATAAAATCCATAAGTAAAAATTTTTAACACACAATAAAATTATTTTGTCAATTCTAATTTAGATGCATTTTCCTAAGAGTTATAGATTTAATAAGTAAATTATTATTCATCAATGTAACTGCTCTTAAATTTGCTCTCTTAGGCATCTAACAACATCATAATACAGCTTGTCATCTGTCACAAGGAATACATTTTTTTTATTAATTATATGCACATGGCTTATAAATATTCCAAAAGGAGTAGAAAACACCAAGTCTTTGTGTATTGATTGATACATTTTATGTAAAATTATGGGTACTTTTACTTTGTGAAAGGTCTAATTGGAGTACACCACAGGAGATATCCAGTAAAGCACCTTTCATTACCAATGTTCATTTTCCAAAATTCAAGTTGGTTTTACACTAATGAAAATAAATAAGATTTCAAAAGCGAAAAAATAGACATATCTATCAAAAAATCGTTCATATACTCCTTTGCCAAAGATTGAGTAAGCTTAACGAAGAAGCTGCTTCTGCAATACGGTTCATTTGTAAGAGCGGGTTTAACAAGATATTTTTAATGCTGGTTAGACCCGCCCCTACTTTTAGTATGAATTTACAATAGTTATTAACTTTATCTAAGTTTACTAATCACAATCTTGTTTTTAATAGATCCAATTTAGCCAACCAGGGAAACCCTGTCAGATATCAACCAGTTTTAATTTACACAAAAGAGCGCATGTTATGACTCAAAACATCACTGGTTATCCAACACAAATGGGTAGGAAAATCAATAATGAACAAATTGAGCAGATCCTCAAAGCAATTATTGCTGGCAAATATTCCTGGGCATGTGTTTTAATCCTACGGTTTGCTGGTTACAATCCCATAGATTACATACCCTACCGCACCTATATTCGACTACTTAAAAATAACTGCTTAGTTGAAAGTTCAAAACCAAACCAAATTGATAGTGAGCCTGTAGAAGGGTTAAACCTAAAATCAACCTGGCTTAATCTCTGAAAATAGAAATAATGAAGATAGCACAATTAGTATAAATGAATGTCAACAATTGAGGCTATTTAAAAGCAATTGATTACAAAATTTCATTAGGAAAGGATGAAGGTTGAAAGCTTTAAACATCCCGTTATTCACAGCTTCCTATTTGTTAAAGGTGTTTCCAGATAGACCTACTGAAAGGAATGTCTGTAGGGTAGCTTGAAATTTTATAATCCATACTTTTTTGGTCACCCCATCCTTAGTATATGACTTACCCAGGTACTACTCCTAATACTCATTTGCAACCCACTCTTAAAGAGATTGTATGGCAGAAAAAGCATGAAGTCGCACAAATCCAGCAAGAGATGTCTTTGGCTTCTTTGCAACGCCAGTTAACTGCTGCACCAACCGTGCGAGATTTTCTCTCCGCTTTGCAACAGAGTCATTACCGACCTTGCATCATTGCAGAGGTAAAGAAAGCATCTTTAATTGACGGAATTATTAAAGCAGACTTTGACTCAGTAGCGATCGCTAAAGCTTATGAGCGTGGTGGTGCAACTTGTATCTCTGTCTTCACCGATCAGAAGTTCTTTCATGGCAGCTTTGAGAGTTTACGCACCATCCGCTACCGGGTAGGATTGCCCCTACTGTGCAAAGAGTTCATTTTAGACCCCTGCCAAATTTATTTAGCAAGAGCAGCAGGCGCAGATGCAGTGTTACTGATTGCTGCAATTCTCTCAGATAAGGAACTGCAAAACTTTTTACGAGTGATTCACTATTTGGGAATGAATGCTTTGGTAGAAGTCCATAATTTAGCAGAACTAGATCGGGTGCTAAAACTTGATGATGTGCGTTTAATTGGAATCAACAACCAAAGTCTCGAAAATTTTAGCGTCAATATTGGCATAACTGGGCAACTACTGGCGGCTAGGCGATCGCAACTACAAAGTCTGGGCATTATCGTCGTCAGTGAGTCTGGCTTATATACACCTACTGATTTATCCCTTGTCGCTCAAGCTGGTACACATGCCGTTATACTTGGCGAGTCTTTAGTTAAACAAGAAGATGTGCAGCAGAGTGTGCGTAATCTGCTCAAACCTACAGCTATTTTCAGATAAATAGACCACATTGATTAAATCAAGGGTCGGTATATCTTCGTTTGCCTCACCCTTGTTTCTTTTAGTCAAGCTTTTTGGGATGGGCGTAGACGCAAAGTGGGTTGTTGTCAGAACATTGCTCCTTGAATAGCAGATGTTGTAATTTCGGTGTATAGTATAACCCTCGACTTTAACAGATTTTGGGTTGACACTTTATAGACTGGCTCAAGATTCACAAATTTATGCGGAATTAATACCAGCGATACTGAAATTGATAGCAGCAACATCATTCTATAAGCAAAATTTATGACCACAACCAAGAGATATTTTTTACCCCTTATTTTTGTGACAATGCTTGTCAGCCTCAGCAGTTGTAGTTCTAATCCCACCGCTCGTAATATTGACAGCGAAACACCATCCCCCACCACAACACCGACGAATAACGCATCAGCTCCGACTCCCAGCCAAATTCCTAGCGTAGCTCAGTTGAGAGAAAAATCTCCTGATCAAGAATCTTCTAAGGAAAATACGCCTTCTTCACCAGCACCTAAAGCTGTCACTAGTAAAACTACCAACGTCACACTGTACACAAGTGATACTCAATGTCAAGAATTTATTTCAGAAAAAGTTTCAGTACCAGCCGAAGAACCAGTGACAAATGTAGTGAGTAAAATCTTAGAAAAACGAGATACAAGCGACTTTAGCTTGTCTGGATATCGTGTCAACATCAAAAATGGCATTGCTACAGTTGATTTACGAATATCTCCTGATTCAAAGCGGCAAATAGCTTCTCTTTCTAGTTGTGAACAGTTTGCTCTGTTTGGCAGTCTTCGCAAAACCCTAACGAGTAATGCCCAATGGAATATTAAAGAGGTTCGTTTCACCGAGCGAGGTGAGAACATTGTTCTTTAGTTAAATATGGTAGTAAGTGTTGTCATTAACTAGCTAAAAAGATTTCCCAATTTGAACAACCACAGAATTTATGCATCAACAGTTGTTAAAACAGTGCATTTTCTAGGCAATTGAAAACATCTGTAAATAGTGGTAGGATTCATTTTAGCTGCAAATTTGATGACAGCAATTCGCGGGTGTAATTCAGTGGTAGAATGTCACCTTCCCATGGTGAACGTCGTGGGTTCGAGTCCCATCGCCCGCTTTTGTACTGTAGAGTTCTACACCCTCGCTAATGAATGACGGCTAATGGTAAAAAACAATTAGCGATTCGCAATTAGCACTATGGCAAATTTTCTCCAACCACCAAGATTACGTATTGGTGAAGACACCGAAGAAGAACGACGCGCTACTTGGCTAGAACTTTTTTATGATTTGGTTTTTGTAGTTGCAGTTTCTCAACTGGCCCACAATCTCAACGAGGATATTTCTCTATCAGGATGCTTTGGGTTTATAGTTCTATTTATACCAGTTTGGTGGTCATGGATTGGCACTACATTTTATGCCAACCGGTTTGATAGCGATGATGTGGGACATCGGCTGCTGATTGGTATACAAATGCTGACAGCAGCAGCAATGGCTATTAATATCCACCACGGTTTGGGTGAGAGTTCCCCCGGTTTTGCCATTTCCTATGCTCTCGGTCGAGTTGTGCTGGTAATAGAGTACGTTCGTGCTGGAAGGCATATCTCTTCAGCGCGTCCTTTGACCACTCGCTACGCTATTGGTTTTGCGATCGCAGCCTTCTTTTGGTTAATATCAGCATTAGTACCCATTCCTTGGCGATTCGGATTTTGGACACTGGGAATCATTATTGACTTTGCGACACCGTTAACAGGACGTAAGTTTCAGATCGGGTTACTTCCCCACGCCTCTCACTTACCAGAACGTTTCGGGCTATTTACCATTATTGTTTTGGGTGAAGCAATCATTGCAGTGGTCAATGGTGTTTCTGAGCAAAAATGGGATGTTTTAACCGCGATTTCTGCTATATTCGGTCTAATTATCGCCTTTAGCTGGTGGTGGGTATATTTTGATAACCTGGGTGGTAAACCTATTGAGATGGCGCGAACACATGGGAAAGTTGGTGTTGTCAATCTCTGGCTCTACACCCATTTACCGCTAGTGATTGGGATTGCTGCTGCTGGAGTCGGTGTAGAACAAATCTTGTTGAGTAAGCCAGCTTTAGCACTACCCGATTCTCAGCGATGGCTCATGTGTGGTTCCGTAGCATTATGCTCTCTAGCTGTCAGTATTCTTCACAGATTTGGAGTGATCCGTTATTGCAAAATTCGTTCCCAGTATAGACTTGGGGGTGCAGTTGTGCTGCTAGCGATCGCTATCTTTGGCAGAGGTTTGTTACCTGTTGCAGTCATTGCCCTTGTAGCTATAGTTTCTGCGGTTCAAGTGGTTCAAGATTTATATCAGAGTCGTCCCACTACCCGCTTGGTTGACCCAGAAATCTAACTCCTGGCTAATTTTAATTTATTTCATACCCTCTTTTGGGTCTAGGGGCGCACAGCTAGCTGTGCGCCCCTAAAAAGTATCTACAAAATTTAAATCTGAAGCATTCCTGGAAACACATCTATCCTATGGAGTACTTTTTATCAAAATAAATAAATATTTATATAGTTATTTAAAGATTATGTAATCTCAGTATTCAAACCCGACGCTGTAAAGCTGAGAACTCAACGCATTATCGTCTATCGGATGTAGCAGAACCAAAGGAGGAATGTCAGGGTTATGAGATGTACCTTTGGGTAGTGAAGTCAAGCAGGTGAAATATTTATTAATATTATTAATAGTAAGTGTAAATTCAGCGTCAGGAGTCCAAAAAAATTCCTAATGACAGGTATTTTGCATCAATCACCAGATTCTTCACTAACGGAGCAGAAGATCATGAACGACCAAGAACCATCAGACTCTAAAGAGTTCGTCGGAAATCTCAAGAATGGGATTTGGCTATTTGGCTTGTCATCCTGGGTATTTGGCATTACCGATCGCAGTATTGCTTCATTTGCAGATGGTTATCTATCTGCTTTGGACTTGACGCAACTATTCACAGCGGCTACGTTCTTTGTGGCGTGGCTATTTTTGAAACCGGCATCCAGAGTTTAGAATCGGCGACTGGTTGAGCATCCAGTCATTCTTCACGCTAGTCTTGTAAAGATTCAGAAAGTTATCTATTTGATCGCTGTAAGGGGTGTGCCACAGAATGCATAGATTCTTTTGTCTTGATCACAATCAGGGTAATTCGTAAAATCTCCGAATTACCTCGATTTCTAGGCTTTTTCCTTCCCCTTTAACCGAAAAGTATTGAGTCGCGTATCTAGAAAAATTTTTCTAATTTTCCGGAATTGATTATGGTCAGATGGTAGTCTCTATCAGACTACCGATTTATACTGAAACTCTATAACGAAACCTTCGGGGTATATAACCCCATTTATGATTAAAAGCCCGGTCTTCATGGCCGGGCTTTTGACAAGGAATTAAAAAAATTGGGGTAACTCTGGAAAATCTCAGAATTACCCCGAATTTCAAAAATTAAGAGTTAGAAATTGTTTTTAACTCATCACTTCTCATTAAATTAGGCAAACGCAGCAGTTGTCACATCGTTATTCGACAGAATTTCTTGCAACTCTTCAGCGTCTACGGTTTCTTTGTCAACTAGCATTTGTGCTATCTGATCTAAAATGTGGCGGTTGCCCACTAACACTTCTTTAGCGCGTGTATAGGCAACATCTACAAGTTTACGAACTTCTTCATCAATGGCAGCGGCGGTTTCTTCAGAAAAATCGCGCTCTGACATGATATCTCTTCCGAGGAACATGTTACCTTGTTGACGACCAAGGGCAACAGGGCCTAAGCGATCGCTCATTCCAAATCGGGTAATCATCTGACGAGCAACCCGTGCTACTTGTTGGAGGTCATTAGAAGCACCAGTGGTAACTTCTTCTTCACCAAAGATTAATTCTTCAGCAATCCGACCACCCAAAGCCACTGCCATCTGATTTTCTAGATAAGCGCGGCTGTATAAACCAGTGTCCATCCGGTCTTCGCTGGGGGTAAACCAAGTTAAACCACCTGCGCGACCACGAGGAATAATGCTAATTTTTTGTACTGGGTCATAGTCGGGCATTAAAGCACCAACTAAGGCGTGACCAGCTTCGTGATAAGCAACCAAGGTTTTACGCTTTTCGCTCATTACTCGGTCTTTCTTCTCTGGCCCAGCTAATACGCGATCAATTGCGTCGTTGATTTCATCCATCGAAATCTCAGTCAAATTCCGGCGTGCTGCCAGAATTGCGGCTTCATTCAACAGGTTGGATAAATCTGCGCCAGTAAATCCAGGTGTACGACGGGCAATTTTATCCAAGTCCACATCTTTCGCCAAGGTTTTGCCACGGGCGTGAACCTTGAGAATTTCGCTGCGTCCGGCATAGTCGGGACGGTCTACCACAACTTGACGGTCAAAGCGACCAGGACGCAACAGTGCTGCATCTAGGACATCAGGACGGTTGGTAGCGGCAATAATGATGATGCCAGTATTACCTTCAAAGCCGTCCATTTCTGTGAGCAACTGGTTGAGGGTTTGTTCCCGCTCATCATTACCACCACCTAAACCTGCACCCCGTTGACGACCTACGGCGTCAATTTCATCGATGAAGACGATACAAGGAGCATTAGTCTTAGCTTGTTCAAATAAATCGCGGACGCGGGATGCACCCACACCTACGAACATTTCCACAAATTCCGAACCGGAGATCGAGAAGAACGGTACACCTGCTTCACCAGCTACGGCACGAGCTAGGAGGGTTTTACCTGTACCAGGAGGGCCAACTAACAGCACACCTTTAGGAATTTTTGCACCAACAGCGGTAAAGCGATCGGCGTTTTTCAAAAAGTCTACGACTTCGTTTAATTCCAACTTGGCTTGGTCAATACCAGCGACATCACTAAATGTCACCTGAGTTTGTGGTTCCATTTGCACTCTGGCTTTGGATTTGCCAAAGTTCATCGCTTGGCTGCCTGGGCCACTTTGAGCGCGACGTAGCAAGAAGAATAAGCCAACCAAAAGTAATACAGGGAAAAATAAGCTGCTTAGTGCCTTAAACCAAAATCCTTCATCGGTTTGGGGCAAAACAGAAATATCAACGCCTTTAGAAGTCAGAGTATTAATCAGGTCTGGATCGTTGACTAAGGTAACAATCCGTTTCGCTGGGTCATATTTGGGTGTAACCAGTGCTGTGGAGCGATCTGCACTCAAACTGACTTTTTCTACTCTGCCTTGCTGAACTTCTTGAATAAAGCGACTGTATCGCCATGTCTCTCTGCTTTGGGGTTGTTTGTCAAAAAATGCTGTTCCCAGCGCAATTACGACAATAAACAGCAGCGCGTACAGCCCTGCATTTCTCCATCTTTTATTCACTAAGGTCTATCCTCCGGTATTTTTCGCGCGATGCCTAGCTTCTCTACTCAGAAAAGTCATTATTAAGAATTATGTTAACTTATCTTAAGATATAACAAATTTGGCGTGAGTGTCATACTTAAAAAAGCCCCTTTATTAGCTGAAAACTCTGATGGTAGGGATTATATTGTAGCGACCCTGAAGGCTGATTAACGGTATGAATGGGAATAATTTCTACCACACTATTAGTGTAGGCGATCGCTTCAAATCTCTGGACTAACTCTACGCTCCAAGTTTCTTCCCGCACTGGCTGCTGCTGGTTTTGCAGCCAGTTTACAAGTTGCGATCGCAAAATTCCCGGCAAAATTCCTGCCTTTATTGGTGGCGTGTACCAACTGCGATCGCACCATCCCCAAAGGTTGCCTGTACTGGTTTCTAGCCAATTCCCTTGAGCATCGACTAATATTGCTTCTTGAGCATCTAAACTAGTTTTTGCTAACCAAGCACTCAAATAGTTTCCAGTTTTATGAGAGGGGAGAGAGCGAGAAAATTCTGAACTAGCAACGGCGCAGATAACACCATTTTTTTGTTTTTCTGTCAAATTTTGTGGTAATAATCTGCCAGTTATCCATTCCCGTCCATCGGGAAAAAGGGTAATTCTGAGAACGGGGAAGTGTGCAAGGAGGATTTCGGCACCTTGACGCACACGATTCCAGTCTGGTTGATGCCAGCCAAAAGTTTGTAGTGAGAAGAGTAAGCGATCGCAGTGTGCTTGCCAATTAGTTAAATTACTATCTAGCGAGTTATGATAAATCCGCAATGTTGTAAAAACAGTTGCCCCATAAAGTAAACCTGGATCATTAATATTTAACTCTAAGGTTTGAGACTTAATTAGTTTACCGTTGTACCAAAAAATCTCATTTGTCATTTATCATTTGCCCAATTTCCAACGCCCCATTGCTTAATCTTTTGGTGGAAATACAATTTTATTATTACCTTCAGGAGTTGTAACTACTTTTCCTCCCAAGGCTTCTATTTCCCTAATTGCTCGTTTCTGAGTTCTCTCATCAACTTGATTATTTAAAATCATCGACCAAGTAGAAATTTGGGCATATTTACTGTTAGGATTTCGACTCAGAAATTCCGCAGTTTTTTGGGAAGTAGTAGCTATAAGCTGACTCTCTTCATCGGAAAAGTTACTAGCCCAGTTTGCCGCCGTTGCAAAAGATTGTTGGGCAGCTTTCGCGTTGCCTAAAAATAATAACTCATCAACTCCTTTATAACGCCAGATGTAATAAGACCTTTCGGGAACTGAGGGAGATAGTGATTTTAAACCTTTCTCTGATATTGCGATCGCACGTTCTGGCATGGCAGCATACAATGAAGTACTAATAGAAAGACTCCTATACGCTGCTAAAAATCGCGGGTCACGTTCTAAAATTACTTCAAAATATTCTGGACTTAAACTGTAACCTGTTTTATTCCGAACTTCATCATCTCCGAAATATTGTAAAAAATTGAGATATACCAAATCTGCGATGAAGTTATCATAACCAAAACTAGGCATTTTTTGGAGTAAATTAAGACGGATATTTTCAGATTTTATTTCTTTCTCTAGGGTTTCTAAAGAGGCAGATTGTTTGCCACTTATTAGTTTTTGTAATTGCGGAAATTGAATCAATCCCACTCCTAATATACATACACAAGCTACTAAAGGTGTAGTAAAAGCTTGACGATCTAGCAACATATTTTTCTTGTTTTTATCAGCATAACTATATTATTATATACATAGTAATATAAGAAAATTCGACCAGAGCTTGCGCCTCTACGCTTTGCTAGGCAAAATATCAACCAGGTTGATTAAAATAAATTAGTTAAACTATGAGTATTATATTATACTTATAATTTAATTGACTCTGAGATCCACTTTAGGCTCATTTGTCTAAGAGTAGAATCTAATTTATACCGATTGTAACGAAATGCCCAAAAGCTACTTAAAAATCCTTTCAGAATCACGCCACTACAAAAAAAATGGGGAAACCTCTTCCGTAATGCTGAACTCACTGCAACGCAGTGGTTCCAAAATCTAAAATGGTATTATTCTTTTTCTAAGATAAATTTTGCTTTAGAAAAGCATAGCTTTTTTCAGGAAAAATTTCTTAAAATATTAAGTTCTTTTGACTTTAGTTACTTTTTTTTAGTAAAAGCCTTGAAAGTTTTGACATAACCTAAAATTGTATTTTGTTTATATTTAAATCTGTAACCCCCAAAATATCATGGTGAATCATGTTGTTGACGAAAACACAGAAAGTAATGGTCAAGCTAGCGAAAATGGGGAAAGAAATAGTCAATGGAGCAAACCAAGTAGTGAATTTAAAAGAAAAGTTAAAAAGCTGAATACAAAAGGAGAAGGATTCAATATTGATGACATTATTGATGCCATTCAAACAGCAATAGTTGAAGTTGTTGAGCTAGAAATTACCACTTGGGTTCCAGAGTCATCTACTCAAATTGAAGAAATAAAAGGGCAACAAATTGCTCAACCAGGGAATCGAATGCATACCATAATCAATTTAATTGATGGTGATATCAATAATGAAGTTGGTAGTCAATTTGTTGGTAGTGGCCCATATACAGAACTTCGCGAATTTCATCTAAGTCAAATAAAAGAAAGTCGAGAAATTATGCAGAAAAATATAGAAAGTTTGCAAAAGCTTTATGGATTTTTTATAGAAATCATGAAATCTCGTAAAACTTCACAACAATTGCCATCCCGTCCATAATAATCGTTATTTATTAATAATCACCCTAAAATACCTACAGCATCGGAACTTGTCCAAATCTGTAGGTTAATTTGCTTTAGTAAAATCAAGGAAATTGTTATTATGTCCAACCAAATTCAAGAACAAGCCAGGGATTTGCTAGGGAAAATAGTTTCATCTGTACATGGATTAGTCGATGATATTACAGCTTTAGAAGTAAATACGATGGTTGTCGAGCAAATTACTGGCGCAAAGTTTAATGCTTGGCAGGCCTATGAAGAGATTTATTCAATAAAAGATAAAGACTATTTTCATGTTAAAGGAATTCCAAATCCAGAGATTTTACCAGAACCAGAAAAGACTCAAGCCTATGAATTACAAAAACTTTATAAAAGTCTATTTTCGCAGCTAGAAAAAGAATATTTTTATATTCTTCTTGAAAAAAGTACTGATACTAGTGATCCAGATCCTAGGATAGTACGATATCAGGAGCGTCTTAAATATGAATTGGAAAATGATCCAAATATTCTTCCGGAAGATCCGGTATACATAAAGCTAGCTCGACCGATATTGCCTGCTCCAACTCCTGTTACAGATGAAGAAGATAATCAAAAGAATTTGCAGCAAAGGTGGAAAGAGATTGAACAGCTTTTGAATAATGGGAAATTCATTCGTACTTTACGGAAAATGTCTGAACTTAAAGCTGCACTAGATGGTGGTCAGATTAACAGTGTAGATATTGATATTATCTATGCTCAAACTGTTATGCAGTTAGATGGAGATATTATCAGCCGTTACCATAAAAAGTTATTTCAATTACCTGAAGGAGATAGAGATTTAATCTTAAAAATACATAATGAAGGGATAGTTGCTGGAGAAAAACAGTGGCGTGGAACGCTAGAGTTTCTGATTGGTATTATACAAAATATCGCAAAATTATCCCGACAATGAAAGCTTATAAAACACACACAAATAATGAAGATGATGTTCAACTCTCTTTCTTTGTGCAAATACCTCAAAGCACTCCTATTGAACTTGAAATTAAGGTTGAGCCAGGACAGTATAATTTTTATCTAAATAGGGCAGTTTTAAAACAAATTGAGGAAGCGCGAAAAATAGGCTGCTCTCTGTACGTTCCACCAAAATTATTAGCTTACATTTGGTACTACAACTGCTTTAGCGATAAAATTTGCTTTAGCAAAAATACTGTACAATACAAGAAATTAGCTATTAATAAAAAAAAATTAAAATTTTTTGACGATACTTTTATAGTAAGTTTTATCAAATTATTCTGGAATAAATCATTACAAAATAAATCTGCGTTACAGTACGGAGTTACTTTTAATTTTTATTATCAAGAAGATACATCAGGTTTATCTTTTTGGAAAGAGCAAGATATTGTTTTACAAAGTAATGTCTTATTTTGTGGCGACATCATTCACAAAATCAAGAGTGACTTTATCCAAAATCCTGAGTGTTTAAATATTGTTTATGTACATTATTGGCTTATTGAACAAATACTAAGCTATCTTCGGACTAAATTAAATCTATTCGCTTGGGAGCTAGCTTCGCTGTTTCCTGCTACTTTTTTCGCTTGGAAATTACACTTAGCACAATCACTTACACTTTCATTGTCAATATTTGCTGGACTAGTAACATCTTTTGTCTTTGCGACTATTCGCTATTGGCTCGTTAATCAACTTCCGAGATGGACTTCTATCAGTTCTCAATCTCGAAATTGGCTGGCGTGGGGACTAACTTGTATCACTTCTAGTATTTTTCTTCTTACTCCGACTGATTTCTTATTTTTACTATTTTTGTCACTAATTGGACCGCTCTTAAAATGGGTTTTTAGCATTATAGTGGGGCAAGTTGCTAAAGGTTGTATGCGTTGGTTACTAGCTTGAAAATCGGGTTTGAAACAATATTGCTTAGATTAAAACAGACTTGCTAATTACGAATTACATGTCACGAACTTTTTTTACAAGTTGCCAACACTGTTGAGCGATCGCCCAATCTTCTTGAGTATGAATAACCAATACCCGTACTACTGAATCGGATGTAGCAATATCCTCATCCATCGGCTGCTGTTGATTTTTCTCAAGGTCAAGTTTTAATCCCAAAAATTCAAAGGCTTCACAGGCGGCTTGACGAATTTCCGCAGAGTGTTCACCCACACCCGCTGTAAAGACTAAAGTATCTAATCCACCCAAACTAGTAAGCATTGCACCAATACCAGAACGCAAGCGATGTACGTAGATATCCCAAGCCAGTTGAGCGCGAGAATTACCTTGAGCGATCGCTTCTCTCACTTCACGCATATCGCTAGATACACCCGAAATCCCCTTTAACCCAGAGGTTTTGTTTAAGATATCATCCAATTTTTCGATGGAGTAATTACAGTCGCGTAACAGGTAAATTAAAATCCCCGGATCAACTGAACCAGAACGACTACCCATCATTAATCCTTCTAGGGGTGTGAATCCCATAGTGGTATCAATACTGCGACCATTTTTAATCGCCGCTAAAGAGCAACCATTGCCCAAATGACAAGTAATTAACCGCTCAGATGCAACATCTTGACCAAGAATTTGGGCAGCACGTTGAGAACAGTATTGGTGACTGATACCATGAAACCCATAGCGACGAATACCTTGCTCTACCCACTGATATGGGCCGGGATAGATTGCTGCTGCATCGGGTAGAGTGGCATGAAATCCGGTATCAAACACTGCTATTTGAGTAATATTTCCTAAGATGTTTTCAATTGCTTCTATTCCTTCCACTGCGGCTGGATTATGTGCTGGTGCAAGCTTAGACAAACCAGCGATCGCCTTTTTGACATCCTCCGTAATTACCACACTATCTTGATAATCCTGTCCACCATGTACTACCCGATGCCCCACCACATCGATTTCTGATAACTGATCAATTACCTTGGTAGCACCATGACTAAGTGTATTGAGCATATAGTCAAGATGTGCCTGTCGGGAGTCACCAGAGATTGATTCTTGCAGCTTTGCACCCGCAGTAGTTTTCACCTCAATTTCTGCCACACCGTGATCTTGAGTCCAGTTGATTTTCCCTTCCCAAAGGGGTTGGGGTGCTTGGGTGGGGAGAGCTTCATCTGCAATTTCATACAGACAACTCTTTTCGCTGCTCGATCCGGCATTCAGCACCAATATTTTCATATAACAACATAAAAACATGATCTCTTTTGATCATGTCACTAAGTCTGGCCTCATGCTTAGTTTTCTTAAGCAGGGCTTACGCAAACAATAGCCGAAAAGAATGATTTTCAGGTAGGGGCAATTTATGAATTGCACCTACAGCGCATAGTTTTGCGTAAGTCCTATTAACGATGGGTAAAAGAAACTGGGGATTAGGGATTGGGGACTGGGTGTAAAATCGAAAAATTATGGTGCTTGCTCTTACCCACCACCAAATTTTAAAAAACAATTCCTGGTACCCATTACCCAGCACCCAGTACCCATTACCGGAGCGGCGTTCCTCCCCCACCATAGATAAAAGTTGGTGAGTGAGGAACGCCACGACCAGTTGAAGGTTTTAAGAGTGTGCAAGAAAAGAAACGCCCTAGTTAAATCGTTATACTAACTGTGGGAGGCTGTTTATCTATCCAGCCAAATTCCATAGTTGTGTTTTTTATAGCTTGCTGCACTATGTCATTCTTCAAAACCCCGCTGATTGGTTTAAAAGCTGACTCATTTCGTCATCCATTAGACCTGGAAGCTACCAGAGCGCTCAAGCAGATACCAGGCATAGATATGTTGGTGCGAAATTGGCTCGGGCCAATGGCAGAGCAGGTTTTCTATGTGGAAAATATTGCCTCCAGTGTTTTGGTGGGTGAAAAGCAACTGCCCGATTTACATAAGCTGTTGTTAGACGCTTGTAAAATCCTGGATATAGATCCTCCCCAGTTATATGTCAGGCAACATCCGGCTCCCAACGCCTATACTTTTGCTGTGCGCGGTAAGCAGCCTTTTGTTGTGCTACACACTTCCCTGATTGATATGCTCACACCAGAAGAAATACAGGCAGTAATTGCTCACGAGTTGGGGCATCTCAAGTGTGACCATAGCGTTTACTTGACTCCTGTAAATTTACTAATATTAGCTGCGGCAATTGTGCCCAATGTTGGAACCTTTGTTGCCCAAGCCATACAGACACAACTTTTAGAATGGGTACGTTGTGCTGAGTTTACCTGCGATCGCGCCGCATTACTAGCAACCCAAGACCCCAAAGTTGTTATGTCCGTGTTAATGAAGTTGGCAGGGGGTTCTCCAACCTTAGCACCGCAACTGAATCTTGATGCCTTTGTTGCCCAAGCCCGCGCTTACGATGATATTAGCAAGACAGAACTGGGTGAAATGGTCAAAGCTGCTCGTACAGCCCAATTAACACATCCAGTGCCAGTGCTACGGGCGCGAGAAATTGATCGCTGGGCTAGCAGCACAGAATATCAAACTCTGTTGCAAAGTCACGGACTGAAGTCTACTAATAATGAAGTTGCACCCAAAGGTGGGTGGCGCAATTGGTAGAGTTAGTAAAAGGGACTGGGGACTGGGTGTAAAATCGAAAAATTATGGTGCTTGCTCTTATACCATTTCACGAAAACCTGATACAGATGTAACCCCTGAAAACTTTGCTGCATCTAAGTTTTTTAATTGCGTTAGCGGAGCGGGGCGTTAGCCCATTGCGAATTGGTATTACCCACCACCAAATTTTAAAAAACAATTCCTGGTACCCATTACCCAGTACCCAGTACCCAGTACCGGAGTGGCGTTCCTCCCCCACCAATTTTTATGTATGGTGGGAGACGCCGCGACCAGTTGAAGAAAAGCGATGTCTACGAAGGGCTACGCCTACGCACTATCATCTGCCAGATACAACGAACAAGCAAAGTTTTATCACGAAAATCATGATTTTGTTGACGGCAGCTTATATAGTTACGTGCGATCGCCTGTATGATTTTATGATACTAGTCCGTCACTGAAGAGTTTGTGGTAGTGTAGGTGTAGCCCGTCATAGACATCACTCAATCATCACCAATACTATAAATACTTCTGCAACAATAACCCTAACTTTTCCTTCGTCGCCGCTGGTGCTTTATCCAACTGAGTCAAAATCGCATACTGCAATGCCGAATGCGCCTCACTAGGTGGTGGATTTTCACTCAAGCGCCGCACAGTTTCTTGAATCACCTTTTGAGCATTCACAGCATTCCGCAGCAAATTACCAATCACCAATTCCACCGTCACACTGTCATGGTCTGGATGCCAACAATCATAATCTGTCACCAGCGCTAAAGTTGCATAAGCAATTTCCGCTTCCCTTGCTAACTTCGCCTCTGGTAAATTCGTCATCCCAATGATTGTTGCATCCCAATTGCGGTAAAGATTCGATTCTGCTTTAGTGGAAAAAGCCGGCCCTTCCATGCACACATAAGTACCGCCGCGATGGAGAGTAACTTCTGGTAAATTGAGAGATGCGATCGCATCTGCCAACACAACAGCTAAATTCTTACAAATCGGATCACCAAAGGCGATGTGAGCAACAATTCCCTCACCGAAAAACGTTGAAATACGATTTTTTGTCCTGTCAATAAACTGATCTGGAACCACCATATCCAGTGGTTTTGCCTCTGCTTTCAAGGAACCTACAGCACTAGCTGAAATTAAATACTTCACACCCAATTGCTTCATCGCATAGATATTAGCGCGAAACGGTAACTCGGAAGGTAAAAGCGTGTGATTGCGACCATGACGCGCTAAAAAAGCTACCCATGTACCATCTAAAGTCCCCAGAATCAAAGCATCAGATGGTGAACCAAAAGGAGTCTCGACTCGCACCTCTTCGACATCTTTGAGAGCGTCCATTTTGTAAAGACCGCTACCACCAATAATTCCAATACTAGCTTGAGCCATGATTCTGAACCTGTTCCTTACCGATCTGCTCAGTTATTTTATCGAAAAGGGGAGTAGCAGAAAAGGCATTCAGGAGTGCTGAGTTATGAGTGCTGACCACTCAACAATCGTGAACATAGTGTGTAATCTATGCTTAATGTATAGAAATGTTAAGTAGACGCACTCCTACGCAGAGAAACAAAGCAAGCGTTATACTTTTGGGAAAAGGCTTGTTTTAACCCCTGCTTTTAACATTTTTATAAATCAATGACTCTCAATTTTCGCTTTGCGGTAGTCAGCGACTTACACCTGGCACTTCCTCACACAATCTGGGATCATCCCAGTAGATTTCATCTGGTAGAAGTAAGTATCTCAGCATTTAAAAGTGTACTAGAACATTTAACACAACTCGATTTAGATTTCTTATTGTTGCCAGGAGATTTAACCCAGCACGGCGAACCAGAGAACCATGCCTGGTTGCAACAATGTTTAGCCCAGCTACCTTTTCCCGTCTATGTTGTTCCTGGTAATCATGATGTTCCTGTGTTATCGGCTGATCAGCAATCAATTGCTTTTGCCGATTTTCCCTACTATTACACGAAGTTTGGCTATGACGATCCACGGCAGATTTACTACATTCGTCAATTGTTACCTGGAGTTAAGCTGATTGGACTGAATTCTAACTTATTTAATGACCAGGGTGAGCAGGTGGGGTGTTTGGATGCCAAACAGCTACGGTGGTTAGAAGAGGTGCTGGCGGCATCTGGTGATGACTTAGTTTTGGTGATGGTGCATCATAATGTGGTAGAGCATTTGCCCAATCAATCGAGCCATCCACTGGCAAATCGCTACATGTTAGCGAATTCAGCAGAACTATTGCAGTTGCTAAGGCGCTACGGAGTCAAGCTAGTATTTACTGGACATTTGCATGTTCAGGATATTGCTTACTCAGATGGAGTATATGATATTACCACTGGTTCTTTAGTTAGCTATCCTCACCCTTACCGAGTGCTAGAGTTCCATCGAGATAACCAAGGCAAAGAATCGTTGCAAATTTTATCCCATCGGGTAGAGTCTGTACCTGAGTTCCCCGACTTGCAACAGTCATCGCGGCAATGGATGGGCGATCGCTCTTTCCCCTTTCTAATCAAGTTACTAACTCACTCTCCATTAAACTTACCGTTATCACAGGCAAAAAAATTAGCTCCTAGTTTACGCGACTTCTGGGCAACTATTGCCGATGGAGATGCAGTATTAGATTACCCTCATTTTCCCCCAGAAGTGCGGCGCTACATTCAAACATATAGTGCATCACAGTCTAACTCAGCGATCACCACTGGTGGAACTTTGACTCTGATTGATAATAACACCACACTTTTGCTAGATAAGAGTTAGGAGTTAAGAGTTAAGAGGTGATTGAACACTCAGCACTCAATACTCAGCACTCAACACTGTTTTGGCGACAAATTCCAAATGCTGAAGTGTAGGCGTGTAAGAAGGTTCTGCCACCAACAGGGCCAATTTCACCCCCACAGAAAAAGCCACCAACAGGAATATCGTTAAGATAGCGCCGAAATAGTTCAGAATCGAAGTTGGGTTTACCATACAGTCCTTCACCTCGCCCCAGACAGGAAAACATCAAAGCAGCCACGGCAGAGGGTTCAGATTCTCGTTGATCTTGATAACTTTTGAGGAGTAATTCAAGGTCTTCAGCGGAGGCTTCAGCATCGCGTAGGTGGAATTGCAGCCTTTGACCGGGACGGACGCGATCGCCAATTGCGATCGCCCCAGCTGTTGGATCGACCCCAAGAATACCACGAATTAAAAAGTCTCCTTGCTGTAAAGCCAGCTTAAATTCATCCATCGCCACACCCACAAACAAAGAGTGCTGTGCTAATATCCGTTCTTGTTCGCTGAGAC
The DNA here is from genome assembly GCF_054786515.1 of Nostoc sp. UIC 10890. NCBI lineage: Bacteria > Bacillati > Cyanobacteriota > Cyanophyceae > Nostocales > Nostocaceae > Nostoc > Nostoc sp. UIC 10890. The sequence continues at coordinate 1,771,053 of NZ_JBSGKF010000001.1, read as the reverse complement.
TGGCAATCAAATCTCGCAACACCACTAAGGGTACTTTTTCATCTAACTCCAGAATAATATTGCGATCGGCTTTTGTGACTTGCAACGGCTTGCCAATCGGTCGGCATCCTTGGGCTACAATCGTTTCCAAAACAATATTGCCAGTCAAAGCTATACCAACAGTGCCCTCACGGTACAGGTTTTGGTGTTCTTCACCATCAGTATCGTTACAAAATAGAGCAACACGACCACCCATACCCCCACCACTAGCCTGTCCACCCACTATCACTGATCCTGGATAAGCAAAATCTAGCCCCTGCAACAAATCGTTGATTCCAGAGGCGAAAGAACTAGACAGCAAGATGAACTGGGGTGTCGGTGATGGTGGCACACCGATCAAATCAAGCCAAGCATCTGGTGAACTGTCTAAGTCAGGTAATTCTTCCGCAACAACATGAAAGACTTGAATATTCACTCCTGGAAGGTGTGCTAAAGTCAAGCTAATAGCTGGTTCAGCTTCCAACTCTTGGGTTTCTCCGTTAACTGTAGTCCCAATCACACCTCCACCACTACAGCCAATTAATATTGGCACAGAAAGTTTTTCAGCTAACAAAGGTAACAGTCGAGAATACTCACTCGTAAAAGCAGACGAAATGAATACCAGTCCAAGATCCGCTGGTGCTGTTAACGATGAGACAGCTCGTTCCACCACATCTGTAACAGCGGCTTCCAAAGAATGACGGGTTGATAGGGCATTTGCCCACTGCATTTGGTCTGCCATGAGTTTTGAGCTTCTTTCTCTTTTTAGGCTAGTAGGTTTTGATTTTTTATTTTGGGAAGAATTACGTCTTACAAGAATTGACGCCAGCCCTTTGTCTCCTCTATCCCAAGAAGCTGGGGTTATTATTCCCTAATATAGGCATCTAAATATATTGTATGATTATTTATCTATGCTACTGATTTCACAAAATCTTAAAAAATAAAGGTAAATGCATCACAAGTGCAACATTTTGCTGTATTGGTTATAAATCAATGGGCTAAAGCACTAACTGATGATCAGCTAAATGGTTAGAATAGTTAGTAATGAAGCTAAATACTGCCATTTCTTAACTTTTTCTATACTAGTATTAACAACACACAACGAGACTAAAGCAATGACCAACATCCAAGAAACAGCAAAAGGCGACATCCAAGAGAAAATCCAAGAAGAAGTGGAACAAGCGCGTACTGTCTGTGATATTAACGGTAGCAATTCACCAGAGTGTGCTGCTGCTTGGGATGCAGTAGAAGAATTGCAAGCCGAAGCTTCTCACAAACGCCAAAGCAAGCCAAAAAATTCTCTAGAACAGTATTGTGATGACAACCCAGATGCAATTGAATGCCGGGTTTACGACGACTAGAAATTGAGGCAAGTGAATTTTGTTCCTTTGGTCAGCAAGCAACCAAGATTGACCAAAAAAGACGCGAAGAGTGGGGGATGGGGTAACACGGAGAGTTGCCCCATCCCCCTTAATTATTTCTTGATAAAAAATTCCTTACTTTAGCTTGTAATATATTTTCTAAAAACAAAAAAACAAATGAATTGCCTGTGGGGACATACAAATGTACGCCCCTATAAACTTGTTTGTAAGTAAGTCGGTGCTAATATTTACAGCTATATTAAGGAATTTTAATGTAGGATGTGTTGTCGCACAGAGCAACGCAAAGTCAACAATTTAAAGTGTTTTAGCCTATGGCGTAACACACCTACGGCTAATTTATATTTCTTCGTATACATGAAATTTTTCTCGCCTACTTACTTCGGATAAATTTTGTGAAATCGTAAATGACTATGGGAATCATAACTAATTAGTACAGTATTGAGGTTAACTACTGAGCTTTATGCTTTGATTAAACTATTATCAAGAAGAATTCATGCTGAATTCAAGAGTCATAATTCAGCATGAATTGGAGTCCAACTGACTCCTGAATAAAAGGGTTTTATGCCCCGAACTTATTAAGCACTCTACAATCAGGTAATGGTATAAAAACCCACTTGATTAAGTCTGACTCCTGATGTCTGAATTCCTTTTATCTATTGTTTGAGAAAAACTATGGACTATAATATTTGGTTTCGCCCTTTCGTCTGGATTGATTACCGACTGGCAGTATTATTCCTGGTAATTATTCCGCTAATTCTTCTAATTTGGGCATTTGTGCAAAAAGCAGAAGGCATACAACGCTTATTGACTATATACTGGCGAGTATCAAGCCTAGTAGCAATCACGATTTACTTAATGATTGCCCAGTATCCAGTTGGTTTTATCTCTGGATTAATGGCTCGGATTTTGATTCCGATTTCGCTCTGGTTCTGGGTGGATCTCAATGATGAAATTGAGTATCAAACCAGTGGCTCTTTGAAATTTATTTTTACCTCTTGGCGATGGGCTATAACTGTTTATTGTATTTTGGGTACATTAGCTTCTATCCCTTTTCTGGTTTGTGCTTTTTCTGCCAGTGTACTGAAGACTGCTTATTGTAGCGTTTGGTTCGAGGCTCCGTTGTTATTTAAAGAATATTTCCATGCTAATAGTAAGGCTGAGTTCTTAGGTTTTCTTGGCATAGTTAGTTTAGTAATTTATGTGCTTTACCTAAGCTATTTTGTTCTGATTAAGCTGGGCAAGCAGGGACGCTCGGCCACACCACAGTAACCGTCTCTGTCCGCCTTACTCTTACCTCAAAACAATGAACTCTATTGGCAAACGATTGGAACAATACACTGCTAAACGCCCCCAAGAAGTCTTGCTTGTAACGGTGGAAATTGCCGATGAACAAGATACAATTGCTGTTTTCAAAGGCTTTTCCAGTTCTTTGATGCGCCCTACTGCATTTGATGCAGATGTACCAGTTCTACCAGATGGGGCAAACATCCTCAACATTGACCGAGTAGCCAGTCCTTACAATCCTGAAGCACCCCGTTATATTCAACAAGGACTATCTTGGGAAGCTATGGAACCTCTATTATCAGAAGTAGGAGTCTAAGTAAGTGATAGTCAAATGTGATTGATCGCTTCACTCAAGCTTCTCGACTTAGCTAAGTTCGCTAGAAAGCGATTCAAAAGTTACATCTTCATAAGGAATTGCGATCGCTACCTTCGGTTTTGAAGCCAAGCATGAGAGTCACCTCCCATGCTTAGGTTAAAGGTTGATCGCCCTCTCCTTGTCGTCCTTTATGCCCCTCTCCTTTTGGAGTAGACATAATTTTCTTTTGCTGTTCTTGCAGCCAAGTTTCAAAAAGTTCATTCAGCAAGCGCACTTTCATAAATTCATCCAATTGTGCTGGAATAAATTTTTCCAACCGCAAAATCACAAACCATTCAGCGATGCGGGTAGGGGGCAATATCTGACCTGGTTGACTGCTAGAGAGCATTTGCACCATTACCGGATGTAGTGCATTCAGTTCAATCGGGCCTACCAAGCCGCCTGTTTGGGCTTCTGGGCCAAGTGAGTATTCCCGCGCCAAGTCAGCAAAAGAGTTTTCTTTTGCCTGAATCCGGAAGTAGAGTTCTTGGGCAATTCCCACATCCTGGGTTCGCAGTAGGGAATAAATTACTTTGTCCAGTTTTGCTTTGGACTGAAAAAAGTAAGATTCCAGTTTATTACCCCAAGTAGCTTGCTTGAATTTTTCAATTTTTAGCTTACGAGTAGTAATAACTTCTAGTTGATCGGGAGTCAGCCCTTGATATGCTATCCAAGCCTGGATGTCTTCTTCATTTTTAAACTGTTTTTCAGCGTAAAACTGCTGTTTAGCTTGGGCTACTTCTTCAGGTGTACATTCTATTGCTAACTTGTCCGAGCTTGAGTTTTGCTCTATCGCCTCATCAATGATCAATTCCCGCTGCAACTGTGGCAGCATTTGGTAACTTGCCAGTAAGGAAATCAGTTCACTCGCTGTGATTGTACGATTACCGATTTGGATCACTTCAGTCATTAGCTTTCGGGCATCTCAAGAATATCTAGTCTGTTCAAGAAGCTATACCGTAGCCCATTTTTTAGGAGCTTTTGCCTTAATTTTACCGAGTTAGGTATGCTAACTTACTTTCCCAATAATTAAATAGTTACTTGTTAACATACTTAAAAATATACAGGTTATATGAGTTTTTATCAAAGATTCTACGCAAATACAACCAGATGTGAAGACAAGGACAAAAGACAAATGACTAATGACAGTCTCCACTACAACTCAGAAGACAAAGTTATCAGACTGAACTATGGTTCTTAGAGATAACTGTGTATTCCTAGGAGGAAGCAAGCTACGCGCAGCATCTTGCACCAGAGCGTTTGGAATTTCTTCAAGTACAAGTAGCGTGATGTGCCAAGGGCGACGCTCCTAAGTCGCTATCGAGCATCTAGAGGTCTGTTAAAAGTTTCAGAGGCTTAAAAAGCAGCACATCCTATGCTGCCTTTTCACATGAGGGATTGATGTATCCAACCAAAAATTCTTAGGTCTACAAAGACTCTAAATAGTTCAAAAGATCCGCCATTTCTTGTGCACTAGGTTGGAATTTCGGCATTGGCGGTGTTTCGCCACTGATCACTTGGTGAATCAGCCCGTACCGAGACTTGTGCTTTGAAACAGCTTGCAAACTGGGCCCCACTCGCCCGTCTGCTTCCAAGCCATGACAACCAGCACAGTTAATTTGAAAGATCGCGTGTCCTTGAATTGGGTTTCCTGTTAAGGATAGAACACTCTTGACATAAGGATCGGAGGCTTGAACCAACTGAACACCAAAAAAGCCCAAAGGGACTGCTAGCAGTATGGCCAGCGTCAATAAAACGATCCGCTGAATCAAAATTTCAGGTTTGGTAATCTGGTTATCCAAAAGGTTTGCGGTGAAAGTCTAGGTGTGCTAAAAAGTTTTCATTTCCTACACATAGCTTAAAAGTTCTTGATTGTGTCTGCAAGCACAGAAGACTATTTTCTTGTAGGCAGTCACCCTCCAAAAAGGCTGTAGGGTGCAGGATTCATACTAAATTTGGTAAAATCAAAAACAGGCAACGAATATTTAATAATTACAAAGAGGAGATTTACAGTGGTTGAACCCCTGCTATCAGGTATTGTCCTTGGTCTAGTTTTCGTCACTCTCGCCGGACTTTTTTACGCTGCATATAAGCAATACAAGCGCCCCAATCAGTTGGGGGGATGAGGGAGTGTTGAGTTTTGTTAGCGGAAGCGGGGCGTTTAGCCCGTGCTGAGATTTGAGTGGGGGAGATGATGAGGATGAGGAAGACGAGGGGGAATAATAATTGTTTACTTGCTTCCTCTGCTGCCTCATCTCCCCTTGCTCTCTGATATTCTCCCTCTCTTCTCATTCCACAATTTTGTAGAAAGTAAGTGATGTGTTGCCGTAAACTTTCTGGCGGCAAATTTCCCAAAGGGGAATCTCTGGCGGTGTCCAACCTTGTGAGGCGTGTTCAACTGCGATTTCGCCGCTAGGTGCTAAAAGTTGATGGTGAGCGATCGCTTCTAATACTGGCTGGTACAATCCACTGGCATAAGGTGGATCAAAGTAGATTCTGTCAAATTGCTTGCCTGATAAAGTCTTTAACTGCTGGGTAATATCTCCCCGTGATACCCGAAATTCTTGGTCGGTATTAGCTACCTGCTGCCAATTTTGTTGGATGGTGGCACAGGCTCGGCTCGATTGTTCAATTCCCACTACTAGGCTGGCTCCTCTACACAAAGCCTCTGCGCCCATTGAACCAGTACCGGCGCACAAATCTAGCCAGCGACAACCTGCAATTTCTCCTTGCCAAATATTAAAGACTGCCTCTCTTACCCGCGCACTAGTGGGTCTAGTTTCTTTCCCTGGTAAAGTTTTTAGCTGACGATTACCGTAAATTCTCAGGCTCATTGGTTATTAGTCATTGCTCATTAGTCATTAGTCATTGGTTATTAGTTTTAGACAAAAGACAAAGAACAAATGACAAAAAGAATATTATGCAGGAATTTTTTCGCGGACTTGAGCAACGAAATTAGACAGGATTTGCAATCCGATATTAGAGGATTTTTCGGGGTGAAATTGGACTGCCATCAGGTTTTCATGGGCGATCGCAGCTGTGATGGTTTGAGTACCGTGAGTGATGGTTGCTGCACGGATTAGCGGGTCTATTGGGTCAACATAGTAGGAATGGACAAAATACACCCAAGGATCTGATGGTAAATGCTCCCACAAAATACTTTTTGGTTGAGTCACTTCCAATTGATTCCAACCCATGTGAGGAATAGTGATGTCAGGTTCTGGACGAAACCGCCGTACTTTTCCTTTGATAATTCCCAGTCCTGGTTGGGTACCTTCGGCACTTGATTCAAAGAGAATTTGCAATCCTAAACAAATTCCTAAGAAAGGTTTACCAGATGCGATCGCTTCTTTAATCGGTTGTTCTAAACCACGCGATCGCAGGTGTTGCACTGCTGGATCAAATGCTCCCACTCCCGGCAGGACTATAGCATCTGCCTGCTCTAATTCCTTTGAAGAATAAGTAACTTTAGGAGTTGCCCCAGCTTTTTCCAAGCCTTTGCAGACTGAGTGCAAATTTCCCATCTCGTAATCTACGACCGCAATTACTGGCATTTACCTGCTCCTTGTAAATTTATTATGGAGGGTTTTTCTATTCTAAATAATATTTGTTATGAAGAAAAGAATTCTATTAACTTCTTTTGACACTTGGCTAAAAGATCAACAGTCAAATTCTTCTGATGATTTATTACTTGAAGTTAGCAAACTTGGGTTGCTACCACATCACTTAACTTTTTTACGCCAGTTACCCGTAGATGTGCAACTTGCCAGCACTCAGGTAATGGAAAAAATCAAGGCAATCCAACCTGATTACATCATCTGTTGTGGCATGGCTGCAAGCCGTACACAATTAAGTGTGGAAGCAGTTGCTAGCTGCAAAGAAATGGTTTTGCAGACAGAAGTTGATTTAGAAAAATTAGTAGCAGGAGCAGTAGCAATTCAGATTAGCCACGACTGTGGGAAATTTGTCTGTGAGGGTCTTTACTATTCAGTGTTGGAATACTTAAGCCAAAATCAACTCACGGCACGTTGTATTTTTGTTCACGTTCCGGTTCTCAATCAAGAAAATCTGATGGGTATTCTTGCCGATTTCGTATTAATTATTAACAATCTGGCACTTTCATCAAGTTGTTAATGTCTGTATGGTGAAAGAAATATCTAAGTATATGTTGCCATTGTTACTAATTTTCCCAGTTGCTCAATCAACTCCTGCTACACCACCACCTGAAGAAGTCGTGCAAACACAAGAAGTACGTCCTTTACCAGGTCAATTGGATACAGTGCCAACCTTTAATAGCAATAGTCCAGAATTGGTTTTGAAAGAAGGAATTTTACTCTCGACTTTTCCATCAGATGGCAAAAAAGTACCAACAGCGCATCTGAATTTTCCCTTTCGAGGACGATTTGATATTTTTGCCCACCATGTTGCTAAGGCTGAACCAGCAGAGAATTTGCGATCGCTCTATCTAGGGATAATTTTGCATAATCCTAGTTCGGAACCGGTGAAGGTAAATATTTGGCAAGCGGCGAGTTATTTGAGTCAACCGGATGCACCATTTATTCAATTACCATCCTTTAGCCAAAATCTTTTAGGTAAAATTTTTGCCGGGCCAGGCGATCGCGTCATGTCTGATGTACTTAGGGGAAGGCGACAAGAGATTTTTCCTGCCCAGATTGAGATTCCATCTGGGCAAAGTCAGATGTTACTAAATTTACCAATTCCTGTGCAGGGATTGACACCACCCTTAAATGGTCGGTCTACGTTCATGCGATTGCAAAGTAATGGCACTGTCTATGCAGCTAGCCTAGCGATGTTTGCACGGGAGAATCCTGATGGCAGTGAGCGATCGCCTACTTTAGAAGAGTGGCAAAATTTACTCAATAATAGTGATGTGTCTGGGCCACGCGATAAAACCCCCACTCCCTTAGAAGAAATTGGCAAGCCAAGAATTTATGGGCGTGTTGCTGGAGTGGCGGCTGGTTCACGATGGAGAGCCTTATTAGTAGATAATCCTAAAGCCAGGTATCTAACTATTCCCCAGCCTGGTCAAGTGTTTTCTTACGCTCTGAGTAGCCTGCATGGCGGTACCTTAGGAACTGGTCAAATTCAAAGTGCGCCTATGCTGGTGCGCTATCCTGACACCGCATATCGCGCTCATGGCAATTATGGGATTCAATATAATCTCAAGTTGCCACTATATAACAATACCCAAAGTCCTCAAACCGTTAGTGTATCCATACAAACACCACTCAAGGAGGATCAGTTAGTCAAACCAGGGTTACGTTTTTTTAGTACACCAGCCCGTCAAGTATTCTTCCGAGGAACAGTGCGGGTACGTTACAGAAATGACCAAAATCAGCCACAAACTCAGTTTGTACATTTAGTCCAAAAGAGAGGTCAACCAGGGGAACCGTTAGTTTTATTAAAGATGAAACCAGGCGATCGCTCTTTGGTAGAAGTAGACTTTCTTTATCCGCCGGATGCTACACCACCGCAAGTATTAACAGTGTCAACTCAAGCTGAACCTCGATAATGAGTTATGGGTAATGGGTAATAGCTTTTCTCCAATTACCTATTACCAAAAAATATTAGTCAAGTTCGTGAGTACTACAACACCATCACCAAATAGACAAAATATTAAGAAATTTAACTATATAAAAGTGCTTTTCACCCTGAGTTTGTGTATTTAGGATGAATACTTATTCCGCTCTATGGGTTGCAATAGAAATAGCAGACCATAGCACGCAATAAAGGGACGGCATGACAACCGATCAAAAAATCAACCAAGAAACTGAGTTAAATTCGCTCCAGCACCTTATTGGAACCACGATTTTACTGGTAGAAGATGAGCCAGATATTGCAGATTTACTCACCTTCATTTTGGAAGCAGCAGGTGCAGAGGTGATGGCTTTAACCGATGCAGAAGAAGCCCTTGTTTTGGTCGAATCGCTTCATCCCGATATTCTACTGTGTAATATGAAGTTGCCCGATCATGATGGAAATTGGTTAATTGAGCAAATTCGAGTGCATTCTTGCCCATCCCTAAGACAGTTGCCTGCGATCGCTATCACTTCTTATACACGGGAAGTCTCAAGTGATAAGGCTTTGAATGCTGGTTTTGATCGATTTATAGTCAAGCTTGAGAGTCCAGAAGAAATCGTAAGCGAGATTGTTTACCTGCTATCTACCGATACTTGTATGTAAATACTCGGTCTTGGAAGTGTAAAGCTAGCTGTACACTTCTACAAACTACTCAGCTGAAGCTAGCAGATTTTCAAAGACCTTTCGATAAATTCCACAATTGTCCTGAGAAATTACCACACTTAGCCATGATGGGTTTATTGTTTTCTCCATCATTGATGATATCTAAACACTTATTTGACTCTGTAAACTGTGTTCGTAAACGATAATATCCACGAGACTGAGTAGGTTGTATGCTCCAAAACTGTCCTGAGAAGTTACCACACTTAGCCATGATGGGTTTATTGTTTTCTCCATCATTGATGATATCTAAACACTTATTTGACCCTGTAAACTGTGTGCGTAAACGATAATATCCACGAGACTGAGTAGGTTGTATGCTCCAAAACTGTCCTGAGAAGTTACCACACTTAGCCATGATGGGTTTGTTGTTTTCTCCATCATTGATGATATCTAAACACTTATTTAACCCTGTAAACTGTGTTCGTAAACGATTATCAGTTGATTGAGCAATTCCCTCTTTTACTGGCGGCAAAGTAGCAGAGGCAGAAACTATCATAGCTGATAATACAATTCTCCTCAGAATTGTACTGATATTATTCGGCATGGCTAAGTAATACCTTTCATTTATAAATGCATTAATCGTACACCTTTGCTGCACACCAATAATTTTTATTTGGAAAATATTTAGCCAAATTTGAAGGCATTCTTAATTTAATTTTCTACCTTCCAACAAGTACTCTCAGTGTTGGCGACCAAGGTAACGTTACAGTATTTGGGTGTTATCTCTGCCTTTTTGATTCTGTATCAAAGGTTGGTGTTCTAAAAATCAACTTGATTGCATGAGAAAGTCAGAGAATACACTTAGAGGATGTTTGAAAAGTTTTGGGCGATTGGAAATCGCGGCTACACAAGCAAAGTCCGCCTGCGCGGACTAACACAAAATCAAACTCTTTAACCCACGTAGGTGGGTTTTGTCTGTGTAGCCGTGACTTCTAGTCGCCAAGGCTAGTAACAATTTAGACTTTTCAAACACCCTCTTAAACTTGAAAACCCTTTGCTGGCTTTTGTTGTCCCTTACCCTTTGGCTTAGTTTTGTTAACTTCTCCTAAAGCTTCCTGAAATAAGTTATGTAAATGTATGGGTACACTGGCAATGTCTGGCAACTCTGGCTCAAGAGGTTTGTGGAATTCTTGCAAAAGTGTATCCAAGTCACTTTCAAGCCTAAATTCTGGACGTTGCAAAAATGTTTGCAACACATTTTCTAATTGAGTTGGATACTGTTGTGCTAATCGATGCCAAATAAAGGCATTAATACTTTTATCTTCTAGGTAGTAGCGAACTAGTTTTTCCGCCCCTTGAACACTTTGCCAGTCGTCTGCCGATAAGATTGCTTGTACCTTACTATATGTTGGTAAAAACATTTGTCCCCAACGGGGATGAGAAAGAGCCGTTACCTGTTCTGCTTTCTTGAGTTCAGCAGGCAAATCAACCTTTGGCATCACCATTTTGCTCTTGCTGCTTTTGCTGTTAAACATCTCAGAGACGACGTTGGAATCAGCGCCGAACTCTTGTGCTGCGGCTTTTATTTCCTCATCGCCAATGCCAGCTGCTTCTGCCACTTCCGCCAGAGATTTAGAAGTATCAATTCCTGCGGCTGCAAAGGTTTTCTCAGTAATTACTTCTTGGAATTCCGCTATTTTTTTATTCAGATGGTATCCAGATAATGTGACTTCATCAGTACCAAAAAAGTCCACAAACTGCTGATGATATTTTTCTACTGACTGCCAAGCTTCTTCTAGCAAGTCTGGAGCATCGCTGTACAGATTACTTTTATAGTTTTCTTTGAAATTACCAATTGCTACAGCAAGTTTTGGTTTACCTAATTTACCCATTATTGTGTAGGGGCCAGATAACATCCAGTAGCTATCGGTAACGGGAGAAATGCGAGTGAGCAAGATTTCTCCGACTTTCAACCGAGATATTGCCTGTAATGTTTGAGTATTGTTTGGCTTGACGATGTAGGGTTTATCTGTCAACCAGTTCGTCAATTCAAAGCCATCAGGTAGAATATTCGTTATGGCAAATAAGCCAATAAAACTATGATGCCAACTATTGATCAGGTTGCGATCGCTTTCTTCTAAATCTGGATGGCTTTCGATAAACAACTCTAATGGTGACTTATCACCGACTTTCCCGCCTGTCAGAAAGCTATCGATGATTAAGTCCTGCTGTGTACTATCTCCACTTCCACGGCGTGACTGTGCTGCTGCATAAGTTTCCAGTGCTTTTGCCAGTTCGCCTTCAGCATCAAGGACAAAATCAACTAAGGCTTGCTTTAATTGGTGCGATCGTTCTAATATGACATCCACAAGTTAATCTCTCAGTGCAACAGATGTAGATTATAGCGTTTGAGAGAATTTCAGCATCTAGCAATAGCTAGATTTATGCTCACAAAACAAGCAGCCTAACTTTTAAAAGCCACAAATTCAATGTTAGTTCCAATGTATTTAAAGGGCGTGTTTTCACTCAGCCATTGGTCTACAGATTCAAAAACGTGGTAATTGGCGTATGAAACACTATTTTTAGGTAGAAGTTGCCGATGCCAAAGGTCAAGCAGTTCAAAGTTGCTTTGCTTGAGGAGGTCTTTTACCATCTTTTTGGAATACAAGCGGTCGTGATAAAAGTCTCCCCGCAAATGAGCTAAACGCTGAGTCCAAGAAAAGTAGTATGGAAGGAAAAAACAAAAGAAAAGACCCTCTGGTTTTAACACTCGATGAATCTCACCGAGAGAAGCAAGATCATTAGGAACGTGTTCAAGGACTCCAAAACTTAAGACGACATCAAAGCTTGCATCGTTGAAGGGAAGTAAATAAGGATCTTCTAGAGGAACAACCGTTAGGGATGCTTTCTCTATAATGGGTGTAGTCTGACCAAAAGCTGAGTCACCAGTACCAGTACCGCGCACATCACAACTGGTTATTTGGACATCCATTTCACGCATTAGAAAGGAAATATGCCCTTTACCACACCCCCAATCAAGAACGCGTATCTTATTTGAGCTTGTCTTAAACCAATACTCAGAAAAAACTTTTACGTAGTCTGTCAGATAAAGAAAAATATTGTGAGAGGCTGGGTTTCTTAAGAAGGCATGGGTATCTATATTTCCTGCTAAGTTAATGACTTGCTGATTTAGAGGTAAGCGTTTTTGGAAATGAGTCCGTCTTAAATCAACCAACCTTTCGCGATTGTGCATGGAATTACTGGCTTTTTTAAAGTTCGTGTTATTAAATAGTTACAAGCTTTAGATAAGTTTAGTAGTATTGATTGCTGGCCTTGTCAAGGAGTGAGATAGTTTTTTTATGAGTAATCGAGCAGACTCCTAATGAAACGTGGTTTATTACTGTCTTAACAGTCATAAACCACGTACTAAGCTTGATATTACCTTTTACCTTTTAATAGAGACACGAAATTTCAAGTCTCTATTCATCGTCGAAATCATCTTCGTCGTCTTCCTCTTCTTCCTCATAATCGTCGTCGTCTGCTACTTCATCGGCGATTAATTCATCTTCGTCATCTAGAACTGACCTTTCTGCACGTCTGCTGCCAAAACCAGATTCCCCAAGAGTTGGAGAATCTAAATTATAGGTGCGAGCTGTGCGGTCATCTAAGACCATATCCAAGGGATCATCAACTTCATCTAAGACACTACTGCTAATCTCAGCAGCATAATCATCGATTGCTCCTGGTTCTTCATAGGTATTGTAACCAGTACCAGCCGGAATCAATCGCCCGATAATCACGTTTTCCTTTAATCCGCGTAGCCAATCAGATTTGCCTTCAATAGCGGCTTCAGTAAGTACCCGTGTTGTCTCTTGGAAGGATGCGGCGGAAATAAAGCTGTCGGTGTTCAAGGATGCTTTAGTGATCCCCAATAATACTGGGGTATACTGTGCCCGCGCACCGCCTGTAATTGCCATAGCTTCGTTCACCTGCTCAACTTGGCGCAATTCCACCAATTCGCCCGGAAGCATGGTGGTGTCACCACCATCATCAATCCGCACTTTGTTGGTCATCTGGCGAACAATCACTTCAATGTGCTTATCGGAAATATCAATCCCTTGAGACTGATACACCATTTGCACTTCATTCACCAAGAAAGTCTGTACCTTCTGCAAGGCAATGCTGGCACAAGCATAGATTCCATCTTCGGAACCCAGGCTAAAGAAGATTTCCAAAATTTCGTGGGGATTGGATGGGCCATCAGTCAAGGGTTGTCCGGCCAAAACATAAGATCCATCGGGGACAATTAAATTTTGTCCTGGCCCCAGAGGATAATCTGTGACCACGCCATTTGATTCTACGACCTTGATGGCGATCGCTTCATCACCATCGCCGTAAACTACCTTAACTTCTCCTCCCCGCCGGCATAGAATGCACGCTTCTTTCGGTTTCCGAGCTTCAAGTAGTTCCTCAATCCGGGGCAAACCTTGAATGATATCTCCGGTTTTGGCGCGTTCAAACACCAGCAACACCAAGTTATCACCCCGTTGTACTAAATCGCCGTCTTCTATCTGCAACACAGCACCAGGGCTGACTCGATAAGGGCGACCGATGCGGGTAGTAATAACGTAGTTTTTAGTACTCAAAGCTGACTCCCCACCAGATGCAGCAGCGGCACTCTTGATATCCACCACTTGCCCTGATTCTGGGGCAAAAACTCCAGGAGCAACTTCTGTACCTTCTACTAGCAAGTCACCCACTTTCACCTTGGGCTGAGTACTAGTATTAATGGGAAGCCTGTCAGCGTCGCGCAACACCAAACAGCGACGCACGTTTTCGGTTCCTTTTTTAACGCCCCGCACTTCTCCACCTTCTTTACACAAGATTTGGGTACGTGCGACCACAGAACCGGGGGCAATGGTTAACCCATCATGTACCTCAAGTGTTGTCTGGGTGCTACCTTGAGTAGCATCGGCGGTAATGTCTCGACGAATTACCAAGGATTCCAAAATCACCAGTTGTAAACGTTGAACTTCTGGGTCTTCAGTATCCTGAACCAATTCAATATCTGCTGCTAAGGGTGAGGCATTGTGGTCTTGTTCCCCTTCTTGCTCAATTTCCAGCACAAGCTGGGTTCGCAGCAGTTCCACACCTTCAACAGATTTGACGCGTTCTGAATCTTTGTAAGGCAGTCTTTGCACAGCTCGCAACTGAATTGATCGCCCAGTTTCTTGACTTACCGATGTGGTTGATGGCACATCTGGATTATCCGGTACGGCAAACTCAACTACTGGACGACTCAACAGGGCGGGCCCTTCTGGTGTTTCTACATACTGGATATAACGCAATTCCGTAGCAACATTGCCTTGGAATTCCTCACCTGGTTGGATGAAGGTGTTATCTCGTCCGATAACTGATTCTGGATCGTCCACCATCAGTAGTTCCCCTGGCTTCACCACCACTTCCCGCAGGATGTCGTTTTTCTGGGTAACTTCTATCACACCACTGTTTTGGCAGAAGATATCTTTTACTACCTCAGTGCCAGCTTCTACAAACTGACCATCTTCCACCAACAGCAAGGAGATATCTTTATTAACTTCGTGGCTTTCTTCAGGAATCCACAACAGAGTACCGCCTTGCACGACTTCATAACCCAGCTTGGCTTTACCTTTTTTCTGGACTTCAACACCCGCGAATTTCAGGAATCCACCAGTGGTTGTGCGATAGCGGTCATCAATTAACTCAGCTACCACTTGACCATTTTGCACTTTTGTGCCTGGTGTAGCTCGGAGGTTAAATACTTGGTTGTTGCCAGTGGAGACTAAGTAGTTATTGCGACCTTGGGAACTTTGGACTGTCACCGTTGCCTGGTCTAGGACTACAGAAGCGGTGATAATCTCAATTTCTCTGGTACTCTTACCTGGAGTAGCTTCGGGCAAGCGCACCACACCGCCGTGCAAACTAGTTAACTTAGTTTCAGCTAAAACTCCATTAGAAGCGATCGCATCACCATTTTTCACCACCAATTCTGCACCAGGCGGCAAGTTGTAAACTTCCCCAGACAAAATCCAAATCAAGCCACCGCGTGCGGCTGTGGTTGTGGTATTACCTTGACGGTCAGTTTTTTGTTCTGGAACAACTTCGGCAAATTGCACTTCCCCTGCTAAGTCAGAAGCAACATCTTTAACTGCTTTTTCTGTATTAGTTCGAGTTGTCCGTCCACCGAGGGCAACCTCTGCCAATAACTGACCTTGTTTTACTTTATTTCCATCAAATACATATAGTGTTGAACCTTGGGTAAGATGAACCTCTTGGTTATCTGGAGTAACATCACCTACTTTTGTTGGTTCCAAAAGCATGATGCCATTAGCTTCAACATAGAGGGCATCTTCCCCGTGGCGGGTACGATATGTTCTAGTCTTCAGTTTGCGAGGAAGCTTGACAGTCCCATCAATTTTGGAACGAACTTGTTGCGCCACTTCTCCAGTAAACACCCCACCTGTGTGGAATGTCCGCATGGTTAACTGAGTACCAGGTTCGCCGATACTTTGGGCGGCAATAATCCCCACAGCTTCGCCCAAATCTACCATCTTGGCGTGTGCCAAACTCCAGCCGTAGCAGTGTTGACAGACAGAACGTGCGGCTTCACAAGTTAGTGGCGATCGCACCACAACTTCTCCCACCCCAGATTCTTCGATTTTCTTCGCCAAATCCTCAGAAATTGGGGAATTGCGGGCTGCAATCAATTCTTTTGTTACCGGATGCATGACATCTTCGCCAATTACCCGTCCCATCAAGCGTGTCGCCAGAGGAATCAAGGTTTTGGCCCCTTCTGTCATTGGTCGAATGGCAAGACCTCTGGTGGTGCCGCAGTCAAATTCCCGAATAATCACATCCTGGGATACGTCTACTAATCGGCGAGTCAGATAACCAGAGTCAGCCGTCCGCAAGGCAGTATCCACCAATCCTTTTCTGGCACCGTAAGACGAAATAATATATTCCGTTACAGTCAGTCCTTCACGGAAGTTGGTTTTGATCGGCAAATCGATAATTTCCCCTTGAGGATCTGCCATCAGTCCCCGCATCCCCACCAATTGCCGCACTTGAGAGATGTTACCCCGTGCCCCGGAGAATGCCATCATATATACGGAGTTCAGGGGATTAGTTTTCTTGAAGTGAACGACGACTTCATCTTTCAAGGCTTCACTAGTACCGTTCCAAGTATCAATTACCTTTTGGAAGCGCTCTACTTCAGTGATTTCTCCCCGTTGATAACGGGTTTCAGTAGCACGAATTTCTTCCTCGGCTGCTTCTAAGAGTAATCGCTTAGTTGGTGGTATCATCAAGTCATCTACACTGATGGAAACCCCTGCTTTGGTAGCGTAGCGAAATCCCAAATCTTTCAATTTGTCCGCCATCACTGCGGTTCGCGCTGTACCATAATTCGTAAAGGCCCAAGAAATTAATTTTTGCAGTTGACTTTTGTTAACTACGCGATTGCGAAAAATCATTTTTTCGTTAGTCATTAATCATTAGTCCTGAGTCATCAATAATTAATAATTCGTAATTCGTAATTCGTAGTTCGTAATTCATTCTTCAATTACGAATTACGAATTAGAAATTACGAATTAACTTGCTAGTGCTTCCTGAATGGCATTGTTGTAAATAACGCGGCCAGGAGTTGTGTATATATACTGTGAAAGTACATTGCCTTTAGCGTCTTGTCTGACTCGACGGAACTTATAGAGTAATGTGCGAGTACCATCCTCGTTTTCCGTCACTTTCAGCGGTTCTGTATCCGGTTGGTCTGATTCTATTTCACCGTCAAACCTGACGTAAATATAGGTGTGCAAGTCAATTTGATCTTGCTGGAAAGCCATAATTACGTCCTCCAGCGAAGAATAGTAATTTCCTGCCCCTTTTGTTGCACCAGGATTTTCTGCTGTTAAATAATAGGCTCCCAACACCATATCTTGACTGGGTGTGATGATGGGTTTACCCGTGGCTGGTGACAAAATATTGTTAGAAGCCAACATCAACAACCGCGCTTCAGCCTGACTTTCTAACGACAGAGGGACGTGTACCGCCATTTGGTCGCCGTCAAAGTCGGCGTTAAACGCTGGACAAACTAGAGGATGCAGTTGAATCGCTCTACCTTCTACTAAAATCGGTTCAAAAGACTGAATACCTAAACGGTGCAATGTTGGTGCCCGATTTAGCATTACAGGGTGTCCTTCAATCACCTCTTCCAGCACATCCCAAACACTGGGATCATTGCGGGATATCAGCTTTTTCGCAGCTTTGATGTTATTTACCATACCGCTACGAATCAGGCGGTTAATCACAAATGGTTGAAATAGCTCAATTGCCATTTCTCTAGGCAAACCGCACTGGTGAATTTTCAGCTTTGGCCCGACTACAATAACTGAACGTCCAGAGTAGTCAACCCGTTTACCTAACAAGTTTTGTCGGAAACGTCCTTGCTTACCCTCAATAATGTCAGACAAAGATTTTAGGGGTCGGTTATTTGCCCCTACCACAGTGCGTCCCCGACGACCATTGTCAATCAAAGCATCCACTGCTTCTTGCAGCATCCGCTTTTCGTTCCGCACAATAATCTCTGGTGCCAAAATTTCTTGCAAGCGTGCCAAACGATTGTTGCGGTTAATTACCCGCCGATACAAATCATTCAAATCGCTAGTGGCAAAGCGTCCGCCATCTAGTTGCACCATAGGGCGCAAGTCGGGGGGAATCACGGGAATAACTGCCATTACCATCCACTCTGGTTTGGAACCAGTGGCGATAAAGTTGTCAATCACCCGCAGTCGCTTAATTAGCTTGGCTCTCTTTTGCCCCTTGGCATTGCCAATTTCTTCGCGTAGGCTTTCGGCTTCTTGCTCTAAATTGATATCGGCAAGCAAACGCAATAGCGCTTCAGCACCAATACCTACCTCTACGCCTTGCAGCACAGAATCTTCGCTATAAATTTGGTCTTCTATTTCCAACCACTGGTCTTCACTCAGTAGCTGTTTGTAAGTTAAAGTTTCGGCATTACCTGCACTCAGGACAACATAAGAGTTGAAATAGACAATTTGCTCGACATCCCGCAATGGCATATCCAACAGGATGGAAATATAGCTAGGAATGCCCTTGAGATACCAAACGTGAGCTACTGGTGCGGCGAGTTTAATATAGCCCATGCGGTGGCGACGCACCCGAGACTCGGTGACTTCTACCCCACAGCGCTCACAGACAATACCTCTATGACGAACTCTTTTATACTTACCACAATGGCATTCCCAATCTTTCGCGGGGCCAAAGATGCGTTCACAAAACAAGCCATCCATTTCTGGCTTGAGAGTTCGGTAATTAATCGTTTCTGGCTTGGTAACTTCACCGACTACTTGACCATTAGGCAATGTTCTTTCGCCCCACTGCCGAATGCGTTCGGGGGAAGCCAAGCCGATTTTTACGTAGTCAAACTGATTAGTTTGGGCTGGTCTCATACTTAAGTGCTGAGTTTCGAGTTATGAGTTTTGAGTATATTTAGTTTTACAACATTGGGAACGGGGCATTGGGCATTGGGCATTTTTCCCATTCTCTATGCCCGATGCCCGATTCTCTAATTCTTATTCGTCATCTTCCAACGATTCGCGGGAAAGAGATTCATAAGTTGGTCGAGGAGGTGTGCGACGGGCTGATTGGTCTGCCATCAAATCGACTTCCACATCTAAGGAACTACCGTCTGCTTGGGTTTCTACCTTGTGTACGGCAATATCTAACCCTAATGATTGCAACTCGCGCATTAGCACCTTAAAGGATTCTGGAGTTCCAGGACGAGGAATTGCCTTACCTTTAACGATCGCATTTAACGCTTCATTCCGTCCTTGCATATCGTCAGATTTAACTGTGAGCAATTCCTGTAAGGTGTAAGCGGCACCAAAGGCTTCCAATGCCCACACTTCCATTTCTCCAAACCGTTGACCACCTTGTTGTGCTTTACCACCCAAGGGTTGCTGAGTAACCAGCGAGTATGGGCCTGTAGAACGGGCGTGGATTTTATCATCCACCAAATGCACCAGCTTCAGCATATAAGCCACACCGATGGTAATTGCTCGGTCAAAGGGTTCACCTGTCCGACCGTCATACACCATGATTTTGCCTGGGTTATCTGGGTTATATACCCAGTCTTTCCCTGTTTCGTCCCGTGCTTCTTGCAATTTGCCATGCACGATTCGGCGAGATGTCTCTTCACCGTACATTTCATCAAAGGGAGTAATCTTAAATCGTACTCCCAAGGTCTGACCAGCCCAACCCAAGAGGCATTCAAATACTTGTCCAACGTTCATCCGACTGGGTACGCCCAAGGGGTTAAGTACAATGTCCACTGGTGAACCATCGGGCAAATAAGGCATATCTTCCGCTGGTAATATCCGAGAAATAATCCCTTTATTACCGTGGCGTCCTGCCATTTTGTCGCCAACTTGGATTTTGCGTTTTTGGGCAACGTACACCCGGACTACCATATTGGCTCCCGGTGGTAGTTCATCACCTTGTTCACGAGTAAACAAGCGCACATCAACTACGCGACCTTTTTCACCATTTGGTACTCGTAGAGAATTGTCCCGCACATCCCTCGCTTTTTCACCAAAGATGGCACGCAACAGTTTTTCTTCTGGCGGTTGGTCAGATTCACCCTTGGGTGTGACTTTTCCTACTAAGATATCACCAGCTTCTACCCATGCCCCAATGCGAATGATTCCCTGTTCATCCAACTGACGCAAGGCATCTTCACCGACGTTGGGAATTTCTCTGGTGATTTCTTCTGGCCCCAGTTTTGTCTGTCTGGCTTCAATTTCATATTTTTCAATGTGAATTGAGGTGTAGACATCATCCTGTACCAGTCTTTCAGAAATTAAAATTGCGTCTTCGTAGTTGTAGCCTTCCCAAGGCATATAGGCAACGACGATATTTTGTCCCAGTGCCAATTCACCGCCCTCGGTGGAGGAACCATCAGCCAATACCTGACCAGCAACAACTCGTTCACCAATGCGGACAAGAGGTTTCTGATTTAAGCAGGTATCTTGGTTTGAGCGTTGGTACTTGGAAAGGGTGTATTTAATTTCGGAGGTATTAGGCTTAGGACGGACGCGAATTTCTGTGGCATCCACATAGGTGACATCACCATCGGTGCGCGATACAATCACCATCCCGGAGTCTCTTGCTCCTTGCGCTTCCAAACCAGTACCCACCAGAGGACGTTCTGGCTTAAGCAGTGGTACTGCTTGCCGTTGCATATTCGATCCCATCAGCGCCCGGTTAGCGTCATCATGCTCCAAGAAGGGAATCATGCTGGTCGCTACTGATACAATTTGTACGGGAGATACTGCTACGTAGTCCACCTGTTCTGGTGTTGTGGTGGAAAATTCTTGGCGATAGCGGACTGGCACTAGTGGCCCAATAATGTGCCCGGTTTCATCTACAGGAATATCCCCAGGAGCAACC
Organism: Nostoc sp. UIC 10890; assembly: GCF_054786515.1. Taxonomy (NCBI): domain Bacteria; kingdom Bacillati; phylum Cyanobacteriota; class Cyanophyceae; order Nostocales; family Nostocaceae; genus Nostoc; species Nostoc sp. UIC 10890. The sequence continues at coordinate 1,750,305 of NZ_JBSGKF010000001.1, read as the reverse complement.
CGCAAATCGTCTTCTTCATCGGCTGTCATGTAGGCTGGAGGCAGGTCAAATCTGACTCGCCCATTTTCTACAGGTCTAAATGGTGTTTCGAGGAAGCCGTACAGGTTAACCCGCGCATGGGTTGCTAAGGAGCCAATCAATCCGGCGTTAGGACCTTCTGGTGTCTCAATGGGGCAAATGCGTCCATAGTGACTAGGATGAATATCTCGCACGGCAAAACCAGCGCGTTCACGGGTTAAACCACCAGGGCCAAGGGCACTTAGACGGCGTTTGTGGGTCAGTTCTGCTAAAGGATTGGTTTGATCCATGAACTGACTTAATTGGCTGGAACCAAAGAATTCTTTAATTGCTGCTACTAATGGTTTGGGGTTCACCAAAGAAGCGGGGGTTAGCACTTCGGCATCGGATACAGTCATCCGTTCCCGAATGATTCTCTCTAAGCGGTTTAAGCCCACCCGCACTTGGTTTTGCAGCAATTCCCCGACGCTTCTCACTCGGCGGTTGCCTAAGTGGTCAATGTCATCGATATTACCGATGTCATATTCTAGGTTAATTAGGTAATCTACGGCTGCCAAGATATCGCCAGCAGTCAACACCCGCATTGTGTCGGGAACAGAAAGGCGCAATTTCTTATTGAGTTTGTACCTTCCAACGCGACCAAGGTCATAACGTTTCGGGTCAAAGAAACGAGAGTCTAGAAGTTGTTGTCCACCTAACACTGTGGGTGGTTCACCAGGACGCAGTTTCCGATATAACTCCATAAGGGCTTCTTCTTCAGAAAACTGCCCTTCTTTTTCGATGGTTTTTTGGAAATATTCTGGGTGGCGTAAGGCGTCAAAGATTTCGTTATCTGATAGCCCTAAAGCTTTTAGAAGTACCTGCGCTGATAGTTTGCGGGTTTTGTCGATGCGTACCCAAACTAAATCGTTACGGTCTGTTTCAAATTTCAGCCATGCTCCTCGGTTGGGAATTAAGCTAGCTGAATAAGTACGTCGCCCGTTTTTGTCTATTTCTGATTTGTAATAAACGCCTGGCGATCGCACTATTTGGTTGACAATTACCCGCTCGGCTCCGTTAATAATAAACGTGCCGCGATCGGTCATCAAAGGCAAATCACCAATGAATACCTCTTGCTCTTTGATTTCCCCGGTTTCTTTATTAATTAAACGTGTGGGAACATACATTTGGACAGCATAGGTGCTGTCCCGCCGTTTGGCTTCTTCGACGCTGTACTTTGGTTCTTTGAGTTTGTAGTTATGACCTAAAAAGTGCAGTTCTAATTTGCCCGTATAATCTGTAATAGGACTAAAGGAGTTAAGTTCTTCTATCAGCCCTTCTTCCAAAAACCAGCGAAAGCTTGACCGCTGGATTTCAATCAAGTCGGGCAATAGAAAGGCGGGTTCCATATATGTTTCTTTAGTCATGCCTCTACCTTTGTCAACCTGGTTAACTTTTCCCTTGGACACTGCTCTTTAACGCTTCCCACTGCTAGCCAGTGTCCTTAGCTGTTTGGGAACTTTTTCTTACACACTTGTTGTTTACAGGTGTGGGCAAACGCAGCGATTAAAGCTGGCTGGAATTAGCTTTTTGACAACGGAGTAATCGCTCTTAAATAGGAAATGTGGGAGCAGAGGAGCAGGAAAGAAGTTACTGAAAGTCTTTCCACTCTGCACCCCACGCCTCATGCCTAATCCCCATTTCAAAAAGAATATACTGAGATATTCCTGAGTTTGATCTACTTTCCTCACTTCCCCTCCAAAAAGCGCGTTAATTTGCTGACGCAGCTCCATTCGGTGTGTCTTAAATTCACCCCGCTGTTTATACTCTCAGTGATATCCTCGATATCCTAAGATTGAGGGAATGATCCGTACCTTGTTGGCTTTGAATCAGAATCACTTTATTTTGCTGAATTGTACTCACAAGGCAATTTTGTTTAACGATTTTCAATAGGTTCAATACACACCAAGCTGATGTTGTGCAAAAGTCTAGCTCAATTTGGATTGGCACGGTTAGTCATGTGTGGAGAGCATCCGCTTGTCTTGTAGAGATTGGGAGGATGGCCAAGCCATAACAGCACGGAAAATTCAGACGAAAAGTTTTAGGTTCCTTCCTTTATCATTATGGCGCAAGCAAAATGTTTTTGAGGGAATAATATTAGCATATTTTTGTCCCCCTAGAGTTATATTTTTTTTAGCACAACTTAACAAAATATACTAGGGCACACCTGATATTGACAGACCGAATAATTCACAGGCATTTTGGGTGGTTTGATGGGCGATCGCCTCTACCGTTTCCTGACGCAATTTAGCTACTTGCTCTGCTACATAAAGCACGTAAGCAGGTTCGTTGCGTCTCTCGCCCCGTTTCGGAACTGGGGATAGGAAAGGACAGTCTGTTTCAATCAGTAGGCGATCGCTACTCACCATCGCAGCTGAGGATTGGATCGCTTTGGCGTTTTTGAACGTTACCGTTCCGCTAAAGCTGATGTAAAAGCCCAAATCCAGAAACCATTGAGTTTCTTCTGGTGTTCCTCCCCAACAATGCATGACACCCCGCACTCTTTCTCCTTTGAGTTTCCGCCATTTTTGCAGCACTTCTTTAGTTGCGACAGCAGCATCGCGGCAGTGAATAATCACTGGTAAGTTGAGTTCAGATGCGATCGCCAACTGTGACTCGAACACCATGTACTGTTGCTCGTAGTTATCAGCTTTGTAAAAATCCAGCCCCATTTCCCCAATTGCTACCACATTCGAGTCAGAACTGGCTAAAGTTTTGATTTTCTCGGCTGTCTCGCTATTCCATTTATCAGCATCTAAAGGATGTAATCCAACAGCAAAGCTGATTTCGGGAAACTCTTGGGCTATGGATTGAATACTGGAAAACTCCTCTGGGTGAACACAGGAATGTACTAAACGCACTACACCTGCTTCTTGCCATCGCGATCGCACTGTTGCTAAATCCGGCTGAAAACTATCAAAGTTGAGATGTACGTGTGTGTCTATCAGTTGCATCTTTTGTCCTTTGTTGTTTGTCCTTCGTCATTTGTTTCCGGAGTTTTGTACCCCGTTGGGGATCATGGAGGAAGACATATCGACGAAACTCTGCAAATAGCTTGCTTCCCGTTAAGGGTAAGCGGACTCGCTAAAGCTTCGCTATCGTTGAAAGTCGGCGCTCAGACTTCTTTTGTTGTTTTGTGACCAATGACAAAGGACAAATGACCAATGACTACTCAGCTGTTTGTGTGAGGGGTTTTAGTCTGTGAGCCAATCTTGACTTTTTCCTTGCCCCATTATTGGGATGAAGGACACCCCGTTTGATCGCTTTATCGATTTTGCCGTAAGCCTCGGATAACCGAGCTTGTGCTTCTTGTTTTAATTCTGGGGTAGGATTAGCTGTACAGGCAGCTACAGCATTAAAGTATTTCTTCATCAGCGTCTTGACTGCTGATTTGTAAGCTTTATTACGCAGTCGGTTACGTTCTGCGATTTCGGCACGCTTGAGAGCAGACTTTGTATTCGCCACAGTCAATTCCAAAAATACTATTAATTATGTACACACACTACTAGACTTACTAATATAGCATCCAAATTGCCAATGTTATAATTTCCTAAAAAAATTCTCTTTAAACACACTGGCTACCAAGAGTGTATGCAAGATTAGCCAGCATCCGCAACTTCCAATTGTAAATTAGCGGGTCGTGCCCAACGCTTTTCGTCCTTTGCCCAAAAACTTAAGAACCAGCATTGCAGTGGACTATCTATACTTTCTTGAATACCTGCCCTGGAAAGGTGGGGAGTGGGCATTGGGTATGGGGCTATTTTTCCCCATCTGATATTCCCTACTCCCTACTCCCTATTGCCTATTTCCTTTATTTCCCCATACCTAATTGTTGAGCTTTTTGGTAAACTTTACCCTCAGTTAATAGGGAAGGCGCAATCACAACTTCCACTTGTTGCATTTCTTTAATATTTTTAGCTCCCAAAGTCCCCATACTCGTCTTTAAGGCCCCTAAAAGATTGTGAGTACCATCATCTAGTCCGGCTGGGCCAATCAGTATTTGCTCTAGGCTACCAGTGGTAGCAACGCGAATCCGGGTGCCACGAGGTAAGACTGGACTGGGAGTCGCCATACCCCAATGATAACCTCGTCCTGGGGCTTCTGCGGCTCTGGCAAAGGGGGAGCCAATCATCACACCATCGGCACCGCAGGCGATGCATTTGCAAATGTCGCCACCGGTGATTAAACCGCCATCAGCAATAATGGGGATATAGTTGCCAGTTTCCTTGTAGTAATCATCTCGTGCTGCTGCACAATCTGCGATCGCAGTCGCTTGTGGCACACCCACACCCAATACGCCACGGGACGTACAAGCGGCACCAGGACCAATTCCCACCAGTACTCCCGCTGCTCCAGCTTTCAACAAATTCAAAGTGACTTCGTAAGTCACGCAATTCCCCAACACTACTGGGATAGGCATGGAACGGCAAAATTCTGCTAAATCAAGTGGTACCAAAGATTCTGGTGACAGATGTGCAGTAGAAACTACCGTAGCCTGCACAAAGAATAAATCTGCCCCAGCTTTTGCCACCGCCTCACCGTATTTACTTGCACCGGCTGGTGTTGCACTTACCGCCGCAATCCCACCTTGTTGTTTAATTTCCTGAATACGTTGTTCAATTAATTCCGGCTTTATTGGTTCGGCATAGAGTTCTTGCATTAGGGCAACAAAATCATCTTTCCCCACAGAGGCAATCCGATCTAATATTGGCTCTGGATCAGCATAGCGAGTTTGAATCCCCTCTAAATTGAGGACGCCTAATGCTCCTAACTGTGACAAACGTACAGCCATACGAACATCTACTACGCCATCCATTGCACTGGCAATTATCGGGATTTCTCGCTCAATATTGCCAATACGCCACTTAGTATCCGCCAAACTGGGGTCTAGTGTTCTGTTACCGGGGGCTAGAGCAATTTCATCTATTCCGTAAGCTCTGCGAGCTGTTTTTCCCCGCCCAAGTTGAATTTCCACGCTTTAAATTTTCTCAAATCTGTTTAAGCTAGGGTATCAAATTGTGGGAGAACTTGGGGCGTTTTTTTCCCCGAACTATACTAGATATACCCGAACAGTCCAAGCTGCTGTGTTGTTTGAAGGTTAGTGTTGCGCTAGTTTTTCAAAAATTATACTTTGATGTGTCTGTTATTACTGAGTTTATGTCAAGATTATTGGCATTAGTTCTCTTAATTTGCCTGTATTGACTTAGGTGAAGATCATGCAAATTCCCATAAATGCTACCAACTTGGAATAGTTTGTCTTGTTTCATATCGATAAAGCTTTTGAATTTGAAAATTTTCATTTCCAAAATCCCAAATTGATTTACCGTTTATTTTTCGCAGCATCCACACCAGTGTAACCAGTTGCTAACCAAATTATGGCTCTAGCTCCATCACGAATAGATTTTTCGATAGATTCAGGGGGGTTTTCTGAAGGAACTGGCACTGGTTTTAAATAAATACCCCGACTACCCAAAATAATTTCGCCGATGACACAAGCCCGGCGCATATGGAAGTCTGAAGTAATCAAGTAAACGCTCTTGATGCCACGAGCTTGCAAATCATCCACCAACGTAGTAAAATTAGTAACTGTATCTACTGCTTCGTAGTCCAAGTGTAAACGTTTGGGATCAATACCAGCTTTGGTAAACACTCGTTGGGTGAATGTAGGTGGACTACCGCCAGTAATCCAAATCGGTATATTTGGATGCTCACTAACAAATTTTGCTGTAAACTTCTCTCTCTCTAAACGTCTCGTTGAACCACCCAACACTATAACTGCTTGCGGCTGTACAAATTGGTTTTGTACTTCTTTGTATCCCCACCACACGACTAGCGGTAGGACAAAAGCCATAAAACGAAAAGATTTACCTGTAAAGAGTAGCTTATTCAAGGCTCAATAACTTAATTTACTCAGTCCAAAATTTTCTCTGTCTAGAAGAAAAAACAATTGATTGTAGAGTAGCAAACTTCCAAAAAATCTGCCCAAATTTACTATATTTGGTCGATTTTTTAGTTGCAGCGCGATTAAGCGTGCTTAAATTTGTGCCTCTAATTGATGGATTATCCTAACCTGTATCGGACGATTCATCAAAGGGTTGTAACCACTTTATCTAGTTTTTATCAATTGCATGGAATAGAGACTAATAGTAGGTGCACCAGCAATGCTGTGCCCCGATGAATTGTTATATGTTAATTGCCTGAATAAACGGGACTGGTGCGACTTGAACGCACGACCTGACGCTTAGGAGGCGTCCGCTCTATCCAACTGAGCTACAACCCCAACTGCGAAGCATTTACAATTATAGCAGTAGTTTTAGTCAGACTGCCAACAATTATCCCAAGAGCCGCCGCCTACTTCTAAACCACAAAGAAGACTTTCTGCTTTGAGGATTATTTTAGATTTTCTTCCATTTAGTTCTCGTAACTCTAAATTTAGCTTTCCTTGCATAGTGTCTCGGCAACAGTATCTTAAACCTTCTACTGTGGGCGCACGTAGAGGTGTACCAGATAGATTGGTGGTTCCTGTCAATTCAATTTCGTAATGAGAGTTACTAGCTTTCATTTGCCATCTACCCCAAGGTTGAATTTTCCACTCTACTTTTGAATTCCAGGGAACGAATTCATAAAACTTGCCTTGATAGTGCAGTCCAATCATCGCTACAGATTCCATCCACCACAGCACGCGCCGCCGCCCACCGCCAGCAGTTAATGCTAAGTCGGGTTCGCCTTCAAAGAAATTACAATTTATCCAAAACCATTTTTGAGGAAAAGCACCACCCCAATTTTTCTCTCCGTAGGCTGGGGCGTTGGTGAATTCGTAGATTTTGCCATTCCAGTCAATCTTTCCACTAGCTAAACCGTGAGCCATCAAAATTTGCCATCCGGGTTCAAAAACCTGCAAGAACGACAGCCAGCCTGCGGTTGATTGCTGAATGCTATTTTGATTTCCCCAACCGTATACTGGTTGGATTTCATACTCCCAACGGCAATAATGATTGGTAGCGCGATCGCAAATTATTCCCTGATTCAAGGTGGCTGTAGCTTGATAGCCTTCTTGTACATGATGCTCAAACTCTGCTGGAAGGAGGTATAGGGGAGAAACTTGCAAATCAGTTTTACCCCAATGACCTAAACCTAGGGCATCCCGACTACCCCAAAATTTGTTGACATCAGGAAAAGTACGGCATAGATACTCATCATCTGGCCCTAGTATTTGGGCTGCACCGCCGCTGTGGGGTTTACCGCCGATGGGGTCTTCAATGGAGTACATAAAGGCGAATGTCTGTCCAATTTCCGGCAACGTGACGCGATAATACCAGCCTTCAAAGAAGCGGCGACTACTTCCATCCCAGTGATAACCAGAATGGGGCGTTTGGGTTGATTGAAGGAGATTTAGGGGAATAGTTAACATATATCTATATAGTTGCCGATTTTTTCAGTATGCGCGATGACCTCGATATCAATCATGCTTATGAAATTCTTGGGCTGGAACCCTATGCATCTCAAGCACAGGTGAAGCGAGCTTACCGTAAACTGGTGAAAATTTGGCATCCCGATCGCTTTGTTGATCAAAAGCAAAAACAGGAAGCTGAGGAAAAAATCAAATCAATCAATGCAGCTTACAATAAGCTCAAATCTGAAAGTCCATCTGAGCCTCCCATTTCTGAAAATCCATCTTCATCTTCGCCTAAAAATCCCACAAAAATATCTGTCAATCGTTGGGATGCAGAAACTTTCTATACTTTAGGAGTAGAGAATGCTACAGAAGGAAGATATGAGGATGCGATCGCAGATTTTACCCACGCAATTCGTCTCAATCCTCACTACGTTGACGCGTATAAATATCGTGGACTAGTTTGCTCACAATTGGGATACGAATATAGAGCCGCTTCAGATTTAAATAAAGCTGCTCAAATAGAACAAGAGTTAAGAAATCCGGGGAGTACACGTAGATCGCGCTCACCTAGATATGTATCAAAACCTAGACCTCTGGTAGAAAGATTTTGTCAGAGGATAAAAAGTTTACTGAGGCTAAATCGGCGTTGGAGATAAGGTTTTACCCATCAGATGACACCTTAATAACATCCATCTTTGGGACACTCTTTCTCTTGATTAAGTATTAACTTCCTACAGATAGAGCCGCTTGCTGATCTCAGAGGTTATCCTGAGAATCATCAGCAGTCGCGTAGCAAATAAAACCCAACATTTATCAGCAACATATATTTTTCAATTGAGTAAAACCTCTTGTTTTTACAAAACTTTAGTTTGTCAACATGATATCGAGGAGTGAAATCAATAGCTATGCCTATTCCCAATGAACGCGAAAGCCAAAACAGTGAATTTAAGCAAGAATCTTACACTGATGCTAATGGTAATACTCACACTGACTTGACGCAAACCACTGAAACCGTAAAGAACAGCACAGCTAATCCCAACTCTTACAGTAACGGTTACGTACAAGGTAGAAATACTGAGCGTAGTAATCAGCAAGCAGATTTAGCCCAACGTGATGAAAACAATGTTAGTGGTGGTTTACTGTTGGGTATTATCCTTACTTCCCTGCTTGGTTTGGTTATAGGTGGAATTTGGTACTTCAACCAGCAGAATAACGCAGCCGTTGACAAGACTGTACCAGTCGTGGTTCCTGTACCGAGTAATAGTAGTGCAACCCCCAGTGCATCTCCTCAACCACAAACGACGATAATCGAAACAATTAGAGAAGTACCTGTTCCTATTCCTGTTCCACAACAGCAGGCTACACCTCCGTCTGCACCTCGCCAACCGGATATTAACATTACTATTCCACCCCAGCAGCCTGCGGCAGAAAAAGCACCTTCTGTAACTCAGCCAACTCCCAATGCGTCACAGAGCCAGCCTACGAGTCCATCTAGTAATACTCCGACTTCGCAGAGCGATACTTCTCCTAAGAATGTCGCTCCAGACACGACAAGTGATACCTCTAAAACTACTCCACCTGCATCTAATAACGGTTCTTCTACCGCAGGTGATGCTACTACAGGCGGAGGCGGTTCTGCTCAATAACGGCTTCTGAACTTTCAGCCCACTTGATAATGTTGGTATTCACGCCAATACGCAACAAGTGGGCAGTTTTTAAGCAATATTTTTGAATTATTGCGATAAATTAATGCTGTTAAAGTTTAGTAAACGTGTCTTGTAGCTAAACAAACACGATGCTAGATTAAGAGCAAGGTACAAAAAGGTTAAAAGTTAAACAAAAACTTTCAAGTTAGAGCCTGTGCCTCCTGCTCTAATGTTCTTGCGATCGCTCTTTATGGTTGTGGCATCCATTGAATGTGTTTTTGCCTTGAGTTCAATGAGTTGTTTTGGAGGTTTTAGAACGCACAGCCAGAAAATGCCTACCTAGTTGGAATGTAAGGATGTGCAATTCTGAGTAGAGCGCTCGCAAATGCTGTCCACCTTAGTTGAGTTAGTTATTTCTGAATTCTCCAATCTTCAAGAAACCGCCCCAAGCTGCTGATACCTATCCATCGTAGCTTCTGGCGGTTTCTGCTTTGAGTTCATTAAAAAATTCAGAATTGTTAATGACTAATTAAGGTAATTACAGTTACTTCTGGCGGACAAAATAAACGTCCTGGTTTATAAGTTCCTAAACCACGGTTGACATATAATTGATTTTCTTCTACCTTGTGAAACCCTTGCGCCCACTCCCAATATCGCACTACTTTTGAGCAGTCTCCCAGGAAAAATGTTACCCAACGCCGCAATTTTTTGGGAATTTGTTTGAGTAGCTTTTTGTAATAGAGTACTAGGGGGCCAATGCCCGGAATTACGATGTGACCACCGTGAGTATGACCAGATAGTTGCAAATCTACGCGCCATTGTTGCAATATCTTGGCTGTATCTGGGTTATGGGATAAAACAATACGGGGTATAACAGAATCTAGTTGATTCATGATTGGTGCGGGGTAAAATTCCCGTGACCAATAATCAGCTAGTCCCACAAGTGGTAATTCTTTTCCTAGTGGATAGGCGATTTCATTCCAAAGCACATGCACCCCAATGCTAGTTAAAGCCTGTGTAACTTCTGCTTTGGAGTGGCTGTAATAGATATCGTGGTTTCCAAGTACGGCGTAAATACCACAGCGACTCTGCAAATGTTTTAATCGAAGCACCAGTTGGTGAATTGGCATGGGGTCGTCAGTTACGTAATCACCAGTTAATAGAATTAAATCTGGTTCAGCTTCGTTAGTAACTGCGATCGCTTCTTCAAGCATATCTTCCGATAGCCGCAAACCATCGTAGTGAAAATCTGACAACTGCACTAGCGTTGTACCTTGTAAAGATGCAGGAAGTTGTGCAATCTTAACCGTTATTTTATCTACTCTTAAATGTCCCGTAAACAACCAATGCATAAGGCAACCGAGACTCCTCATACCAGCGCTTACAGCTTACCAAAAATCAAAATGTAACTTGATAAAATGCAATAATTTATGTCATCTACTGTAGATACAATTAATTCATTGATTTGAATTATGTCTGTCAGGTACTCATCAGCCAGAATACCTGCTGTAATTGCATTCTTTTATATTGAATTTTGAATTAGCTTACTCACCTTGTAGGGTGATTATAGTAACTTCTGGGCGGCAAAATAAGCGTCCTGGGAGGTAAGTTCCCAAACCACGATTGACATATAACTGATTTTTTCCTAGCTGATGAAAACCCTGTGCCCATTCCCAATGGCTGACTACAGAAACATTTACTTCTAAAAATGGGAATCGACGCCGCACTTTTTTGGGTATTTTTTCTACAAGTTTTTCGTAAAACAACGCCACAGGGCCAATTCCGGGAATCACGATTTGACCACCGTGAGTATGACCAGATAATTGTAAATCGACTCGCCATGCTTGTAATATCTCCGCAGTATCGGGGTTGTGGGATAAAACGATGCAGGGTGTGTCGGGGTTTAGCTGGTTCATAACTGGTGCAGGGTGAAATTCCCGTGACCAACTATCCGCAAGTCCAACGAGTGGCAATTCTTTTCCTAGTGGATAGGCAATTTCATTCCAAAGAACGTGAATTCCAATGCTAGTTAATGCCTGTGTAACTTCTGCTTTTGCGTGTTTGTAATGTATATCGTGATTGCCAAGAATAGCATAGATACCACTGCGACTTTGCAGATGTTTGAGTCGAAGTACCAGTTGGTGAATCGGCATCGGCTCGTCAGTTACGTAGTCACCAGTTAATAGAATCAAGTCTGGTTCAGCTTCGTTAGTAACTGCGATCGCTTTTTCTAGCATATCTTCCGACAGCCGCAAACCATCGTAGTGAAAATCTGACAACTGCACCAACTTCTTACCTTGTAACGATGCAGGTAATCCTGCAATGTTAACCGTCAATTCTTCCGTACTCAACGGCCCAGATAACAACCAGTGCATAAGATGTTCAATAAACTTTAATCATAGCGCTTACAGCTTAACTAAACATCGTCGCTTTGTGTGCAGCGACCAGTCCAACTTATTGAAAATTTTATGAAACCTGTAGATTTTAGCGTATTTATACTTATTTGAATCAGACGTAACTTTGCTGTTAATTTATGTCGAGTATACTGTCTTTCCTTCAAAGATAAGCGATATAAATTCAAGCTTTGGATTATGAGCAGAAATAATTGATATTAGGTATATCAATCAACTCTACGGTCAGGGTTTGTTTTTGTAGAGTATACTGTATTACATACTACTGCACTGAGCCAAAACACTTAAAGCTGTTTATGCCATCACCATTAGAACCACAATTCATCGAGGATTTTACCCACTTTGAGCAGCACGTAGCAAAACTGATCCATAAAGCAGATTGGACTGTTGAAACTGCAAAGACCAATCAACCTGGCTATGATCTAGTGGTCAAAAAAGGAAATCTAGTTGGTGTTGTTCAAGTTAAATGGCTAAAAGGTAACGTAACAACGCCGCAGCTTTTAAAGTTTGCTGATTTTTTAGATTCTGACGAAGGCAAAAAATTTAATTTTGGTTGGTTTATAACCACAAAAGGATTTGGCGGCCCAGCATTGGCATTAATGAGAACCTGGGGTAAAGATGCTAGAATTCGTTGTGGGATTGCCCATGAAAATAAGCTTGTTGGGATTGATGGTGATTCTGTCATTGGTGGCAGAGTTAATTCTGAAACTACCGAAGAGATTACACCAAAAAAAGTTTATTTTGGAATTTTTACCTGTAAAGGCGGAGTAGGGAAAACAACTGTAGCAGGACATTTAGCGGGAGCATTAGCGCTGCAAGGATTTAATGTGGCGCTTGTGGATTTAGATCCAGAACAAAATCTGCAAAAATTAGTAGGTGATGGTGTTTTTGTTCCCAATCCTAAAGGGGTAGGTACAACTATTCAAGTGTTTAATGGAAATGATTGGAATGAAGATGCTGCGCGTGACTGTCAAATAGTAATTTGCGATTGCTCACCAGCATTAGAGCGTAATCCAGGAGAGTTAGTTCAGCGATTAGATTATTGTATTATTCCAACAACCTTCAATCCACTGGGAATAAGCAAGCATGGTAAAGTTATTCAATCAACTGTGACAGATATACGTAAAATCAATCAGAAAGCTCATTTATTTGTACTAGTTAACAACTTTAAAGATCCTGGCATTAAGCGTTTAAGACTTTTAAAAGAAGTCTATTCTAATGCTTATAAGGAAATTAGCAAAATAGATAATAAATTTCATTGTATAGATCCGGAAGAAGTTTGTATTCGGACTAGTGACCTACTTTACTACTGGGGTATACATATACTCGAAAATCCAGAAAATCCTGCCAGTAGATTAGCCTTTGATCTGGTTGGTGGAAGATGCTATCCACGTGAAGATTTTATCAACTTAGCAGATTATATTGAAAGAAAAGCTGGCATAGGAATTCTTAGAGCTAATTAACACTCTTAAAATAACATTTATACTTAGCGATCGCTAATCTTCCTACCTGTCGAATTTTTAGCAATATCTGTGCTGAAAATGAAGGCTTTACTGACTTTTAAACACTCTCTAAGCTGCAACATAGCCTATTGGTGGGTATTGAAGACGCGATAAATCGCCGTCTCTACAAGTGTTTTGGTCTTATATAGCAGATGTCCAGATCCCCGACTTCTTCGAGAAGTCGGGGATCTAATTTTTCACGAATGATTTAGGATTGCTATATAAACTGTATTGGACTATTAGCTAGCGCTAATTTTGATTATTTTATTGCGATCAAAAAAAATAACGCCTACCTGTAATTACGGAGACGCTATTTTTTTAATTTAATTCACAGTTAAAAATAGTTAAATGAATTTGCGAAATCTTTCTCATTGATTTACCGCAATTTTACTTTTATACAGCACTGCGGTTGGTTAGTAAATTCCACAAGAAAACTGCGACAATTGCACCAAGAACTGCTACCGCAATGCCTGGAATGCTAAGACTAGGAGCTGCTAGAGCTAAGGTTCCCGTACTGAAGAATACACCTAAACTACCGCCAACAAAAGCACCGATGATTCCTAAGACAATTGTTCCTAGAATTCCACCACCTTGATGACCAGGATATATAGCTTTTGCGATCGCACCAGCAATTAGACCTAAAACAATCCAAGCAAGAATATTCATTGTTGTTAATTTTGGTAAACGTTTTTGACTTACAAATACATATTAACTATCTTCATCCCTGACTTAATCTACCATCAGAATTAATTATTAATATCCATAAGGAATAGTTTAATTACTACTAAGCTTTTGGGATATGACCCAATTGAGATGGATAATCAATTAAAAAAAAGCTCCTAGTAGGTCTTTAACTAGGGGCTTATCAAACTATTGCTTGGTAATTGCAGTATACGCATTTTTAATTAGCTCTCTCCTCTACTAGAAGAATTAAGCTAAGTTTTTAGAGACTGTCTCTAAAGTAATGTAAAGGAGGCAAAATTAGGCGCACACTATTAGAAAAGCTAATGCATCGACCTGTATTGTGAATCAAGCAGCCTTTTACAAATAACTCCTCATTCACCTAAAACAAAACAGGCTTTATCTCTGTATTTTTTGAAATCGCAGTAGTAGCTATTAAGACACTGGAATCTCTATGACAAATTCTGTTCCTTCGCCAAGCACAGAATTGCAACTTAACCGTCCATCATGGGTTTCCTCAACGATTTGACGAGCGATCGCTAATCCTAATCCTGTTCCTTTCCCAACCTCTTTAGTTGTAAATAGGTGGTTAAATATCTGCGCTCTAATCTCCTCTGGCATCCCTTGACCGTTATCTTTGATGCGAATTGTTACCGTGTGCTTGTCATTGGATACTTCGGTGTGAATCAGTATTTGCTGAAGATTGGCTTGCACTTGAGCAAAAGAAAGCCCGCCAATGGATGTATCTAAAGCATCAATGGCATTAGCGAGGATGTTCATAAATACTTGATTTAGCTGTCCTAAAAAGCACTTTACTGATGGTAAATTTCCGTATTTGGTGACGACTTCGATCGCTGGACGTTTTTCGTTAGCTTTAAGGCGATACTTCAAAATCAACAGGGTACTCTCAATCCCTTCATGGAGATTACAAGCAACTTTTTCAGCTGTATCAGCTCTGGAGAAGGTGCGGAGACTGGTACTAATGTCTTTAATCCGTTCTGAAGCCACCTTCATCGAACTTACTAACTTTGGTAAGTCTTCAATCAGAAATTCTAGGTCAATTTTTTCGCCATGCTCAATGACTGCGATCGCTGGAGAAGGATGATATTGTTTAAACAATTGGATATGGGCGAGTAAGTCTTGAGTATACTCTTCGGCATTGTGAAGGCTGCCTTCGAGAAATCCAATGGGATTATTAATTTCATGTGCTACCCCTGCAACTAAATTGCCCAAGGTTGCCATTTTTTCGTTTTGCACCATTTGTAATTGGGTATGCTCAAGTTCTTGCAGCGATCGCTCTAGTTGATAGGCATAATTCTGAGATTCTTGATAAAGACGGGCATTTTCTAGAGAGATGGCGGCTTGTGAACATAGCAGTTGGATGACTTCAGTGCGATCGCTCGTAAATACACCAATTGTCAGCGGATTTTCTAAATATAGCAGCCCGATGATTTTACCCTGGTTTAATATCGGCGTACACAACACACTCTTAGGTTGTTGCTGAATGAAATATGGATCGGCGATAAAATCAGTTTTTGCTGTTGCATCATCCAGCACAACGGTTTTTAAGCTGTGTTTGACAAAGTTTACTAGTGTAATCGGAATACCTTCGCTGGTTGACAATGGTACAGATAGTAGGGTGACACCTTCATTGATGGTGGCTACGGCTTCAACTATTAAATTCTCCTGTTGCAGTACAAGTAGGGCAGCTTTTTGTGCCCCGGCATTTTCCATTATCACTTGCAAGAAGATAGTGAGTAATTGCTCTAATTTAATTTCACTGGAGAGAACTTGTGAGGCTTTAAAGATGGTGGCCAAATCTAGGGCTTCCGAAATACTGCTACTAGAAAGATTTGTGTGGATGGTTTGATGTGGGAATGATGATGTATCGATGGTTGATCTCAGTTGCAAGGGATTAAGCTGCTCTTGTAAGATGGGAACCAGGAGTTGGGGATAGCGTTTTTCTAAGTCTTCGGTTTTGGCTTTAGCACCCCAACGGGCATAGCAGTAATAAGCTTCTTGCATATAAGTTTGGGCGATTTTTTCTTTGCCCCAGTCGAGGTATAACTTGGCAGCCAACTCATTGCTCAAGCCTTCTTCTTGGATATATCCGTTTTCTTTAGCTAGAGTTATGGCGCGATCGTACAGTTCCATTGCTTTGTTTTTTTGCTGCAAAATCCGATGCCGTTCTGCTTCAACTAAGTAAAATTTGTGTTGATGATTCATTGGGGCATGATGCGCCCATTTTTTCAGCTTTTTCTGATGGGAAGTTACTTTTTTAAGAATCTGTTTTTGCTGGGCAGTTGTTGCTGTTGGATAGAGAATTAATTGGGTTAGTGCCTCATAAAAATAAACTATTGGTACAATTGCCGCCGATGTTACCCCATCTAAATAGGTTATTGCATGAATTGCGGCTTCAGATGCTCCGGTATAATTTTCAAACAGGTAGCAAAGTATGAGTTCATTGGCATAGCTAAAACTCAATCCAGTGCGATCGCCAGCTTGCTGTTGTAAAGGGCGAACAGTTTGTGCATCATAAACATCACCTGATAAGTAACTAGGATTAGTAGACTGTCCCAACAAATTCAAGATGGCTTGACGAAATGAATTAATATATGTCTGAGGTTTTTCTTGTTTAAAATGGCTGTAGACTTCAGCATAGTCACCCATCTGTTTTTCTAACTCAGCCAATTCCTGCCCCATCAAGTATCCATGAAAACTACAGCTATAGCTAGCCCAAGCTGCATATTCAATATCTCCTGTTTCTAACCCTACTTGATAGGCTTCAGTTAACGGTGCGATTGTGTCTTTTAGGGGTTGATGCCAGTGATTAATAAATGTTTGAACAATGAAAAAAGTTCTCGCTTTTAATTCCTTGCTATGGAATTTTTCGAGAACTTGTAATGCTAATTGACCAAATTCATACCCTACCTCAATATTTCCCAGAATGCCACACTCAATCAATCCATACCAGGCATAGCCAAATGCAGATGCAGCAGCATTGCCGTACTGCATCGATAAATTCACTTCGCTCAAAATTATTTGTGGCAATAAATCTGGACGAGCAATATAAGCCGTTGAATTCGTACTAGCCAAAATTCGGATTGCTGCCAATTGTTTGCCCCCCGTCATGTCAGGTAAATCAATTAAGCTTAAAGGGGATTTACCTAAAAACCGTAATTTGGTTTGAGCTAAACTGAATAAATTTTGTGTTTGATTCGCTTGATGAGATAGTTTGACACCTAAAAGATTTAACAGTGCGATCGCAGTCTGAATCGAATCATCAAAACGACTCTGAGCTAAATAAGATTGGATTTGAATCTCAATCGATTTAATCCGATCTAGTAAAGTTTTAGCATGGTGTTGTACTTGCTTAACAAACTCTTCTACCTGGTCAAACTGACCCATGAGATAGGCTGCTGAAGCAGCTTCTTCATATAAGGCTAATGTGAGTGAATACTGTTGTTGCCAGCTATCTATTTTCAATAGCTGAATACCACAATTAATATATTCTATCGTATTAGTATAAGCCGTGGATAGTTTGGCTTTTTGACCAGCTAGTAAATTTAACTGTGCTAATTTATCTCTGTCAGATTGTCTAGTGATTAGTTTTACACCAATATTCAACTGATTAACAATCTCAAAAATTCTCTCTTCCTGCTTTTTAATTGGTATTTTGCTTAATAGCAGTTGACCAATTTGAAGATGGATGGATTGTTTTTTATCCTCTGGAATTAATGCATAAGCTGCTTGTTGAACGCGATCATGTAAAAATTTATAGTTTACAGTTAGCGAACTTTGTACTAAATCCTGTGTTTCTCGCCCGACATAAAATTTGTAAACTTCACTTTGTGGCAGAATTAATCCCTCTTGTAATGCTTTCCAGAGGGATGTTGCTGTTTCAGTCTCGGAATTTTCAGAAACAATTGCCAATGTTGCTAAGTCAAATTGATTACCAATACAAGCCGCTAATTTCAAAATATTCTGTGTTGATGCTGGCAATTTTCGCAACTGTAATACCATAAAATCAACCACATCGTCTGTCAGAGCTAACGCCTTTAAATGGGCAATATCACATTGCCAACTTCCAGTCTCTAAATCAAATTTAATTAGCTGGTCTTCATGTAAAGCTTTGAAAAACTGGGTACTAAAAAATGGATTACCCTTGGTTTTTTGATATACCAGTTGTGTTAATGTTTGTGTGTTTTGTAGTGAACATTTTAGAGTATCAGCAACCAATTGATTTAAACTTGCTTCACTCAGTGGAGCTAATGTAATTTTGTTAATAGTCGCATTAGCTTTGGCAATCTCATCTAATGTCAACATCAATGGATGAGCAGCAGACACTTCATTATCTCGATAAGCTCCAATTAATAACAAATATCCTTCTTTGGACTCATTAATTAATAACTGAATCAACTTCATTGATGCTGAATCTGCCCACTGCATATCATCTAAGAAAATGACTAGGGGATGTTCTTTGGTAGTGAATACTTTAATAAATCTTTGTAATAATAAATTAAACCGATTCTGTGCTGCACTTGGTGAAAGTTGTGTTGCAGGTGCTTGTTGACCAAGAATTTGTTCTAGTTCTGGAATTACCTCAAGAATGACTTGCCCATTTTCACCCACTGCTTGTAAAATTTTATTTTTCCAAGTTGACAAATGGGCATCACTTTCACTCAGCAATTGCCCCATTAAGTCTCGAAACGCCTGCACAAAAGCAAAGAAGGGAATATTACGATTAAATTGGTCAAATTTGCCTTTGATGAAGTAGCCCCTCTGCCGGACAATGGGTTTGTGAACCTCGTTAACAATTGCTGTTTTACCAATACCAGAAAAACCAGCCACCAGCATTAGTTCTGTCTGATTGTTGGTAACGCGGTCAAATGCTTTTAGTAGAGTTTCAACTTCATGCTCACGACCATAGAGTTTTTCTGGGATAATAAAGCGATCGCACACATCTCGTTGAGCAATTGGGAAACTTGCAATTTTCCCTGTTTCTTTTAGCTCATGTAAACAGTTTTCTAAATCATATTTCAGCCCGAATGCACTCTGATAGCGGTCTTCAGCATTTTTAGCCATCAGTTTCATCACAATGTCACAGAGAACTTGGGGAATCTCTTGCCTATTCCCTGTCTCCTGTCTCCTGTCCCCTAAAAGGGGTGGAAGTTTTGCAATATGACAATGTACCAATTCCATCGGGTCTTGCGATTGAAATGGTAATTCCCCTGCTAGTAGCTCGTAAAAAGTTACACCCAAAGAATAAAAATCAGTACGGTAGTCAATTCCCCGATTCATTCGCCCAGTTTGCTCTGGAGACACATAGCCAAGTGTCCCTTCTAGCACATTAGGACTCATGAGGATTTGAGTTTCCCGTGGCAGCAGAGATGCAATACTAAAGTCAATTAACTTAACTTCTTTAGTTTCTGGATTAATTAAAACATTGGCGGGTTTAATATCTTTGTGAATGATCCGATGACGAATTAGAATATCTAATGCATTACACAGAGCGATCGCAATTTGTAAAAATTCCATCAGAGATTCTACCCTTCCCCCCACTCCCCATTCCTTCAAGGAGATTCCCCCAAAGTCTTCCATCACTAGCGCATAGCCATTCTGATAGGGTTCCAAACTATAGGTTTGGATGATTCCAGGTAGATTCAAATTTTTAGCAATAGTGAACTGGTTGCGAAACTGTACCAATTCACTGAAAGTGGGATAAGCAGTTTTCATCAGCTTGATTACCACAGATTTTTGGTCAGTTTCTCGATTAGCACGATAAACTAAGGTTCGAGAACCGTTGTAGAGTTCTTTGCTAACGTGATATCCGGGAATGCTGACCATAGGGCTTAATCTTTGAGACCTCAGTATTTAGGTTTCCCAAAAACATGGCAATACTTACAGATGGCGTCTTCTCTGCGAGACATTTCGCCAACGTGCAGCCTTTTGCAGAGAAGACGATACCCTTGATATCTACGTTTCCATCAAACCCTCTCCAACCCTGTGGCAAAATTTATTAGAGTCCTTCCATAGTTAGTTTGCCCCGCATGACCGCAACCATTCCCAATCTTCCCAGTCTCTACGACCCTTTTTCCACTGAAGCCAAGTGGCAAAAATTCTGGGAAGACAACCAAGTTTACAAAGCTGACCCCAACAAAGGCGGCGAACCTTACTGCATCGTCATTCCACCGCCGAATGTCACCGGCAGTTTGCACATGGGTCACGCTTTTGAAAGTGCGTTGATTGATACTCTTGTGCGCTACCACCGGATGCAGGGACGCAATACCCTGTGGCTACCCGGAACTGACCACGCCAGCATTGCTGTTCATACTATGCTGGAAAGGCAACTCAAGACAGAGGGTAAGACTCGCTACGAGTTGGGGCGTGAGAAGTTCCTAGAACGCGCTTGGCAATGGAAAGCGGAGTCTGAGGGAACGATTCTAAATCAGCTACGACGCTTGGGTGTCTCGGTGGACTGGTCACGGGAAAGGTTTACCCTGGATGAGGGTTTATCTAAAGCTGTTGTCGAGGCGTTTACTCGTCTTTACGACGAAGGCTTAATTTATCGTGGTGAATATTTAGTTAACTGGTGTCCAGCTTCTCAGTCGGCTGTGTCTGATGTAGAAGTAGAAAATCAAGAGGTTAATGGCAATCTCTGGCACTTCCGCTATCCTCTCACCGATGGTTCCGGTTTTGTAGAGGTGGCGACAACTAGACCAGAAACTATGCTAGGTGATACGGCAGTAGCAGTTAATCCCAATGACGATCGCTACAAACATCTCATTGGCAAAACTTTAACTCTGCCAATTCTACACCGAGAAATTCCCATCATTGGCGATGAATTCGTTGATCCTACTTTCGGCACAGGCTGCGTGAAAGTGACTCCCGCCCATGACCCGAACGATTTTGACATGGGTAAGCGTCACAATCTGCCCTTTATCAACATTATGAATAAAGACGGCACTCTCAACGCCAATGCCGGGGAGTTTCAAGGACAAGACCGCTTTGTTGCTAGAAAAAATGTGGTTTCTCACTTAGAGGCAGATGGTTTTCTGGTGAAGATAGAAGATTATAAGCATACCGTTCCCTACAGCGATCGCGGTAAAGTACCCATTGAACCCCTCCTCTCAACTCAATGGTTTGTCAAAATTCGCCCCCTAGCTGACAACACTCTCGAATTCCTCGACCAGCAAACTTCTCCAGGGTTTGTCCCCCAACGCTGGACAAAAGTCTATCGTGATTGGCTAGTAAAACTCAAAGATTGGTGTATCTCTCGCCAATTATGGTGGGGACACCAAATTCCTGCTTGGTACGCTGTAAGTGAAACGGATGGGCAAATTACCGATAACACGCCGTTTGTGGTGGCAAAATCGGAAACTGAAGCTTGGGAGAAAGCAAAATCACAATTTGGTGAAAATGTCAAGTTAGAACAAGATCCAGATGTGCTAGATACTTGGTTTTCTTCTGGACTTTGGCCATTTTCGACTTTGGGCTGGCCGGAACAAACTCAAGATTTAGCAACTTACTACCCGACTACAACTTTGGTAACAGGCTTTGACATCATCTTTTTCTGGGTAGCTAGAATGACAATGATGGCTGGGCATTTTACTGAGCAAATGCCTTTCCAAACCGTTTACATCCACGGCTTGGTGCTGGATGAAAAAGGTCAGAAGATGTCAAAGACCAAAGGTAATGGTATTGACCCATTGTTATTGATTGACAAATATGGTACTGATGCCTTGCGGTATACCCTAATTAGGGAAGTGGCCGGCGCTGGACAAGATATCCGGCTGGAGTACGATCGCAAAAAGGATGAATCAGCATCGGTGGAAGCGTCCCGCAACTTTGCAAACAAGTTGTGGAATGCAGCCCGATTTGTGATGATGAATTTGGATGGACAGACACCGCAACAATTAGGGAACCCAGTCGCTACCGAATTGAGCGATCGTTGGATTATCTCGCGGTATCATCAAGTTATCAAACAAACCACCAATTACATTGATAATTACGGTTTAGGGGAAGCAGCTAAGGGACTCTACGAATTTATTTGGGGTGATTTCTGCGACCAGTATATTGAGCTAGTGAAATCCAGACTGCAAACAGGTGCAGATCCCGCGTCACGACTGGTAGCACAGCAAACTCTCGCCTACGTACTGGAAGGAATTTTGAAACTGCTTCATCCCTTCATGCCGCATATTACCGAGGAAATTTGGCAAACTCTCACCCAACAACCAGCAGATTCACCGCAAACTTTACCATTACAACTCTATCCCCAAGTGGATGCACACTTGATTGATTCAGCTTTAGAAGAACAGTTTGAATTGCTGATTGCTACTATCCGTACAATTAGGAATTTGCGTGCTGAAGCGGATATTAAACCAGGGGTCAAAGTAACAGCGAATTTGCAAACTGAAAGCAAAAAAGAGCGGGAAATCCTCACTGCGGGACAGTCTTATATTAAAGATTTGGCTAAGGTTGAAACTTTAAGCATTACTGACAAACAAGAAAACCAAACTGTTGCTGCGAAAAAACCTCAAAGGGGTTTGAAGATAATTGGTTTAATTATTGTGGCCATTGTCTTTGGTAGATTGGGTTTAGCTGTTGGGTATGCAATTGATGACATTCCCATTGTCGGAACTTTCTTTGAACTAGTTGGTTTTGGCTACACAGCTTGGTTTATTAGCCAAAATCTACTAACTGCTCAAGCAAGACTTAGGTTATGGAGACGCTTTTTCCCGCAGAGAAAATTAGAACAACCACAAGAATCAGAAAATGCGATCGCAGGTGTAATTGGTACAATACAAGTGCTAATTCCTCTCAGCGGTGTAGTAGATATTGAAGTTGTGCGTGCCAAGCTAGAAAAAAGCTTGAGTAAAGCTGAAGCAGAAGTTCAATCCCTGAGTACCAGATTAAACAATCCTAGTTTCGTAGATAGAGCTAGAGCCGACGTAGTACAGGGAGCGCGGGAAGCTTTAGCAGAAGCACAGAAACAAGCAGAAATTTTGCGCGAGCGTTTGAAGGGGTTGTCGTAGCGATCGCCAACGTGGCTTAGGATAACTGTAATGGGTAATGGGAGTGTAAATAATTCCCAATTACCCATTACCAATTAACAAAATATGAATTCTGGCATTTATTTTTTTATTAAATTTTTTTTGAATTTTGAATTTTGAATTTTGAATTGGAGCGAAGCGACCCTCATGCTATATCTAGCCCAGGTGCGTAAAAACGATTTTTTAGACCAGCACCAGTTACGCTTATTGGCGCGTCAAGAAGCTGATAACTTGTGGGCGATAATTCCCGAAGAGGCTTTCATTCTGTTGGGAAAGGGAAAGATCATGAGTGAGAACTTGCTTGTTTTAGTGGAACTTTCCTCTACAGGCGATATTGAAAGAATAGAAGACGCCACCAACTGGGTACTCCATCTGGTACAAAGCTACCTCACCATCGGCATTACCCCAGAATTTTTGCAGCACGAAGCCGAGCGAGCAGAACATTGGCGACAATCTCTGACGTTGCAAAACCAAGATTTAGCAAGGCGTTCATTGGAATTGGAAGCCAGACGTGAACAAATTCAAGCCTTAGAAGAAAGCCTCAAACGCGAGAAAAATGGTTATACCCAAGAGGAAAGTTAAAAGTTTCAGTTGTGTTACCTATAAAGCAATACAGCTCAGAATGAGCAAAAAAACACTTGTAGAGACGGCGATTTATCGCGTCTCAAAAACCCAAAATTAATTGTTGCCAGTAGCCCTTAACCCAAGCGTATTAGCCTATAAAGCCACAGTACCCACAAGCGTGTAGAGACGCGAAATTTCGCGTCTCTACATTAGGTTGATTCTAGGTTAATTGTCTGAGCAAAGTTAGGCAATCACAGTAATATTTGCATTAGTAAGCATTGCCTGATTCGAGAACTGAGCTATTTGGACTTGTGCTGTACCACCAACCCCATCTTTATCAAAGAATAGGTTCCCCGTAGTTTGATTGTAGATAAAGCGATCGCTTGCGGTTGTAGCAATAGTACCAAGTCGGAACAAGCCAGAATCAAGTACAGTATTCTGAGATTGGCTCAGTCCGAATTCTGCCTTGGAAATGAATATTGTATCATCTCCAACAGTAAAATCAGTAATAGTATCATAGCCACCAGTGCGGGTATCAGTCAGATATAAGCTATCTCGCCCAGTTCCACCAGTTAGCGTATCTCTACCAATTCCACCGGTGAGTTCATCGTCACCTGCACCTCCATCCAAGATATCATTGCCTGAGTTACCAAAGAGGCGATCGCTACCATCTCCTCCGCTCAAGTTGTTAGCGCCAGTATTTCCTATGAGGATGTTATTAAAGCTGTTACCAGTACCGTTGATTGCCGAGGTTCCAGTCAGGGTCAAATTCTCCAAATGATCTCCCAACACCCAACTCACCGAAGAATTGACTAAATCTGTGCCTGCATTTAAGCCTTCGACAATAATATCGCTGAGGTTGTCAACAGTGTAGATGTCATTGCCTGCTCCACCAACAAGACTGTCAATCCCTGCACCCCCATCTAAGATGTCATCACCTGCACCGCTCAACAAAGTGTCATTGCCTGAGCCACCAAAGAAGCTATCATTGCCACCTTCTCCGCTTAAGATGTTAGCGCCACCATTTCCCGTAAGAATATTATCAAGGCTGTTACCAGTACCATTGATTACCTTACTACCAGTCAGGGTTAAATGCTCCAGATTATCTCCCAACACCCAACTCACACCAGACTTGACTAAATCTATACCTGCATTTGAGTCTTCGACAACAATATCGCTGAGGCTGTCTACAGTGTAAATGTCATCACCATCTCCACCAACAAGCCTGTCAATCCCCGCACCTCCATCCAAGGTGTCATTGCCGGAACCACCCAACAAGGTGTCATTACCTGTACCACCAATCAGGCTGTCGTTACCATCTCCTCCACTCAAGTTGTTAGCACCAGTATTTCCTATGATGATGTTATTAAGAATGTTACCAGTACCGTTGATTGCCGAGCTTCCAGTCAGTGTCAAGTTCTCTAGGTTATCTACTAAGACCCAACTCACCGAAGACTTAACTAAATCTGTGCCTGCATTTAAGCCTTCAACAATAACATCGTTTAGGTTGTCTACAGTGTAAATGTCATTGCCTGCTCCACCATCAAGACTGTCAATCCCTGCACCTCCATCCAAGGTGTCATTACCTGCACCGCCCAACAAGGTATCATTGCCTGAGCTACCAAAGAGGCTGTCGTTACCATCTCCTCCGCTCAAGTTGTTAGCGCCAGTATTTCCTATGAGGATGTTATTAAGGTTGTTACCAGTACCATTGATTGCAGAGCTTCCAGTCAGGGTCAACTTTTCCAGGTTATTTCCCAACACCCAACTCACTGAAGAATTGACTAAATCTGTGCCTGCATTTAAGCCTTCAACAATAACATCGCTGAGGTTGTCAACAGTGTAAATGTCGTTGCCTGCGCCACCATCAAGAGTGTCAGATCCCAAACCTCCATTCAAGGTGTCATTGCCTGCACCGCCCAACAAGGTGTCATTACCTGAATCACCAAAAAGACTGTCGTTACCATCTCCTCCGCTCAAGGTGTTAGCGGCACTATTTCCAATCAAAATATTCTTAAGGCTGTTACCAGTACCATTGATTGCGTTGGTTCCAGTCAGGGTCAAGTTCTCCAGGTTATTTCCCAACACCCAACTCACTGAAGATTTAACTAAATCTGTGCCTGCACTGGCGGCTTCAATAATAGTGTCGCCGATGCTATCCACAATATAAGTATCATTGCCTTTACCACCAATGAGACTGTCATCTCCTGTACCACCATCTAAGAAATCATTTCCATCGCCGCCATCAAGAGTGTCGTTATCACCTAGTCCGTTGAGGGTGTCGTTGCCCTGCAACCCTGAGATGATATCCATGATCCCTGTACCAGTCAGGTTATCTGCACCTGAAGTGCCATTAATGGGAGGCGTGACTTCATTAATGGTCAAGTTGACGGTAGCAGTGCTACTGCCTCCTTGCCCATCACTTATGGTGTAAGTGAAGCTGTCGAAGCCATAATAGTTTTCGACGGACGTATAAGTGTAAGTACCGTTGTTGTTGTTAACTAAGCCTCCGTGGCTAGGTTGAGTGAAGCTAATAATGTTCAATACATCAATGACATCTGCATCCATATCATTGCTCAACAAAGTAGTAGCGCTAATGATAATGGGTGTATTTTTGTTTGTGGTGATGCTGTCGTTAACAGCGACGGGAGCATCATTCACCGCTGTAATATTAATATTGCGGGTAACTGCGGTGCTATTAGCAGTCCCATCATTCACTAGAAAGCTGACGGTACGAGGTGTAGTAGCGGGGTTATCACTGCTGTTGATATAAGTAATAGAACGTAGTGCAGTTTGATAATTAGCAACAGTAGCACTGCCAGTTAAAGTTAAAACGCCTGTGCTACTGTCGTAGTTGCCTATAATCCCATTTTGGTTGGTGAAGGCAAGGGTGTCTTGAGTAGAGACAAAACCACTGGTAATACTGACAGTGGCACTGGAAAGGTTGGGGGAGTCTGCATCGCTGACAGTGATGCCTGAGTCGATGGCTGTAGTGGCGTTCTCAGTATATGCCAGGGCAGAGTTGGTAGCAGTAGCAACGGGCGCACTATTCACTGCCGTAATATTAATATTGCGGGTAACAGTGGTGCTATTAGCAGTCCCATCATTAACTAAAAAGCTGATGGTACGAGGTGTAGTATTGGGGTTATCACTGCTGTTGTTATAAGTAATAGAACGCAGTGCGGTTTGATAATTGGCAACAGTGGCACTGCCAGTTAAGGTTAAAACGCCTGTGCTGCTGTTGTAGTTGCCTGTAATTCCATTTTGGTTGGTAAAGGCAAGGGTGTCTTGAGCAAGGACAAAACCGTTGGTAATACTAACGGTAGCACTGGACAGGTTAGCAGAGTCTAAATCGCTGAGGGTGATGCCTGAGTCAATGACTATAGTGGCGTTCTCGGTGTATGCCAGGGCCGAGTTGGTGGCAGTAGCAATGGGTACATCATTCACCGCCGTAATATTAATATTACGGGTAACGGTGGTACTATTAGAAGTCCCATCATTAACTATAAAGCTGATAGTACGAGGTGTAGTATTAGGGTTATCACTGGTGTTGGTATAAGTAATAGAACGTAGTGCAGTTTGATAATTAGCAACAGTGGAACTGCCAGTTAAGGTTAAAACCCCTGTGCTGCTGTTGTAGCTGCCCGTAATTCCATTTTGGTTGGTAAAGGCGAGGGTGTCTTGAGCAGAAATAAAGCTACTAGTAATGCTGACAGTAGCACTAGCCAGGTTGTCTGAGTCTACATCGCTGATGGTGATGGCTGAGTCGATGGCTAGAGTGGCGTTCTCGCTGTATGCAAGGGCGGAGACAGAACCAGAGGTGATTGTCGGGGGAACCCCAGCGTTGATGTTTAGTTGGGCATATATTCCATCTCCAGAACTGTCCTGACCACTGCTAGTCCAGGAAATGACAAAATCTCCCCCTGCATTCATCGCTAATGTCGAGTTCTGTTGATTGTTAGCGATGTAAGTATTGACCTTAAATTCGCCCCCAATAGCTACCCCGGCACTACTGTAACGTTGGGCATATATTCCATCTCCAGAACTGTCTTGACCACTGCTAGTCCAGGAAATCACAAAGTTCCCCACTTCATCCATCGCTATTGTGGGGTTAGATTGATTGCCAGGGATATAAGTGTTGACCCTAAATTCACTACCTTGAGCTACCCCAGAACTGTTGTAGCGTTGAGCATATATCCCATAGCCAGACCCGTCCTGAGCATTGCTAATCCAGGAAATAACAAAGTCCCCATCTTCATCCATCGCTATTGTGGGGTTATATTGAGAGTCATTGATGGTGGTATTGACCCTAAATTCACTACCTTGAGCTACCCCAGAACTGTTGTAGCGTTGGGCATATATCCCATAGCCAGATCCATCCTGATAATAGCTTTGCCAGGAAATAACAAAGTCCCCATCTGCATCCATCGCTATTGTGGAGTTATTTTGAAAGCCAGTGATGGTGGTATTGACCCTAAATTCACTACCTTGAGCCGCCCCGGTACTGTTGTAACGTTGGGCATATATTCCAAAGCCAGACCCATCCTGACCATAACTTTGCCAGGAAATCACAAAGTCCCCATCTGCATCCATCGCTATTGTGGGGTTAGATTGACTGTCGGTGATGGTGTCATTGACTCTAAATTCACTACCTTGAGCCACCCCAGAACTGTTGTAACGTTGGGCATATATTCCAAAGCCATCCCCATCCTGATCATTGCTAGTCCAGGAAATCACAAAGTCCCCATCTGCATCCATTGCTATTGTGGGGTTAGATTGATTGCCGATAATGGTGGTATTGACCTGAAATTCTTCCCCAATAGCCACCCCAGCACTGTTGTAACGTTGGGCATATATCCCATTACTAGACCCGTCTTGACCATCACTAGTCCAGGAAATCACAAAATCCCCATCTGCATCTATCGCTACTGTGGAGTTAGATTGATTGCCGGTGATGGTGGTATTGACTTGGAATTCAGCCATGAAAAACCTCTGAAAAAAACTAAAATTTTGATTTCAACAATTACGCTGTGATTAGACAGATTCCTTAGTCATTAGGAATCACCGCACTCGATCGCAACCAGTAGTTCAACTCTGGTGCAGTAAATGCTTGGCGGATTTCTTTTCGTTCCTAATTCAAAACCATCGCTAACCCATTCAGGTGGCACCAATCTTCTGATACTAATTGGGAAATAAATTTGGGATGCCAGCGTGGTACAAAGCTGACGTCTAGAATCAAGGCAGAAAAAGTGGGTGTTGACAATCCATAGTCCTTCTCTGCCAAATTCTAGGTCGTGAATGTTGAGGTCGCCTGTGAAGTATGCCATCCGTGGCAAACTAACCCTGTAAAATTAATGAGATAGACCACTAAGTGTGCCATCATTGTCAAAAAACAAACTTTTACCAGGAAAGCAATCCAAAGGAATCGCCCCCTGATGAAAGTTCGCACAGCTATAAAACTGCACTGTATTTAACTTTGTAAACATTTTGAACTTAGTTTTTTATAATGTCCTAATGCTAAGTCTTATTTAATAGACTACTGTCATAATAAAGACTATTTCTTTAAAATAAACCTGTATATATACTGAACATAGAACTTGGTCAAAACTTCAAGAATTTGAAGCCTAGGTTAGCAGTTTTTGTTTTTTATAGCCATAAAGCCCGTTGTTAGGCTTGAGCAAGTGCGTAGGCATAGCTCATCGTAGACATCGCTAGTCGCTGTATTAAATATTGAAGCGATATACGTGTAAGTGCGATTCCTTTGCTCGAAATTAGTAGAAGTAAAAGTAGCAAGACTGATACTAGTCGCCAAGCGACGCGTGAAATTCCTGCTAAAAAAGGATTATGAAAATAAAATTATTATTTGACCTGATATTATCCAAAAAAGCTTTTTTGGGTGTGCCATTTGAAGTCTACAACGGAGGTAGGATGAGACAAAAAGAATATGGTATGACAATATGGTTCACTGGTTTAAGTGGTGCAGGTAAAACTACTATCTGTCAATTCGTAGAGAAGGAATTGCGGATACAGGGATATAGAGTTGAAGTTCTGGATGGCGATGCGGTACGTCAAAACTTATGCAAAGGGTTGGGTTTCAATAAAGAGGATCGAGAAGAGAATATTCGGCGCATTGGCTTTGTAGCTAGCCTTCTTGCCAGAAATAATGTAATTGTATTGGTTTCAGCTATCTCTCCCTACCGCAAAATTCGGGAAGAAGTGCGCCAAAGTATCCCATCTTTCATTGAAGTGTACGTCAATGCATCATTAGAAGTTTGTGAACAGCGAGATGTGAAAGGGTTATATAAAAAAGCTAGATCCGGGGAAATTAAGCACTTCACTGGTATTGATGATCCTTATGAAATACCACTCAGTCCTGAAGTCGAATGCAAAACTAATCAAGAAAGCATTGCTGAAAGTGCAACTAAGGTTTTAGAAAAGCTGGAAGAGTTGGGTTATACAGCTGCTAAAGCGAATAAGTTATGAGTTAAAAAAGTTTTTAACTCATAACTTTTACTACGTTATCAATAATTGCCGAATTAACCTGGCGACTGCTTTTTGCGTGAAGCGGGTAGCAATTTGTTGACCCAAACGCTGTACATCTGAATTTACCAATAACTGGGCAACTTGGGACGCTAGTTGCACTGGGTCAAAGCCTCTTGTTTCTTGAAGAATGCCCAATATACGTTTGATATGCTGCAAGGTTTGTTGTTGCTCAACTGTGGCTGCTGGAGTTTCATTAACTGCTGTCAATCCTACCCGTTCCCGCAACAGGGAGGTAAAGTTATGCAAAACATTTTTACCTAAAGCATCGAGTCCGTTGATAGATTCATCTACTAGTTTGTCACGAATAAAAGCACCGCGTTCAGATGACAAAAATTCTATCCCCTGATTCAGCACTAAATTAAAGTCGTAGTCTTGACTATTGCGGGCATTTTTTAACAAGTTCTCTAAGCGATTCCAGCGAAATCGCCCATCTTTAAATAGCAAATCTTGCAATGATGCTCTTAATTGCGGTGCTGAGTCGGTTAACAAGCGTTTAGAAACGTAGGGATAAGCTTCGCTGAGGACTTTAAAGTTCGGATCTATAAATATTGCAATACCTTCCAGTGTCACGAGTGAGCGAATAATTAAAGCGTAGTAGGGCGGTACGCGGAAAGGATATTCATACATCAAAGCAGATAGTTCATCAGTGATGCTTTTAATATTAAGATCGGCAACACTGGCTCCTTCGGCATCAGCAAAGACTCTTGCAAAAGCTGGGATAATTGGTGTTAAATCGGTTTCTGGTGATAAGAAATCTAACTTAACGTAGTCTTTTGCTAATCCTTCAAAGTCGCGGTTGACGACATGGACGATCGCTTCAATCAAACCATAACGCTGTGGTGGCTTGATCTCGCTCATCATTCCAAAGTCGAGATAAGCTAATTTGCCATCGGTTGTCGCTAACAAATTACCAGGGTGGGGATCTGCATGGAAAAATCCGTGTTCTAGCAACTGGCGCAGGGAACACTGCACACCTACTTCAATGAGATAACGAGCATCTATACCTTGGGCGCTAATTTCTTCTGTCTGGGTTAATTTGGTGCCGTTAATCCACTCCATCGTCAAGACGCGACGATTGGTATATTCCCAGTAAATTTCCGGTACGTATATGTCTTTTATGTGACCATATAGCTCGAAAAATCGTTCAGCATTCTCGCCCTCGTGGATGTAGTCCATCTCTTCAAAGATGCGATCGCCTAATTCATCAAGAATCCCAACTAAGTCACTTCTTACCCGTTTGACCTTTTTCTGCACCCAAGCAGCGAGGTTACGCAAGATATACAAGTCAATCGTGATCCCCTCTCTTAAGTCAGGGCGTTGAACTTTAACAGCGACTTCTTCACCAGTTTTTAGCTTACCTTTATAGACTTGCCCCAACGAAGCCGCAGCAATTGGTTGGGCTGAGAGTTCGGCGTAAACCTCTTCTGGAGGTGCGCCTAGTTCTTCTGTGATAAACTGGTAGGCAATTTCGTTGGGAAAAGGCGGTAATTGGTCTTGTAGCCTAGTTAATTCTTCTAGGTATACGGGAGGAACTAGATCCGGTCTGGTGGACAAAGCTTGTCCAATTTTGATGTAAGCAGGCCCCAGTTGCGTCAGTAATTCTCGTAACTGAGTGGCTCGGCGGCGATCATTTTTGACGACAATTCCCCGTTTACTATCCGACCACAACCCAAAAGCAAAAGATAGGGTCGGCCCCAACACGGCGAAAATCCGCCGTACAACTTGCAGGGGTCTATTTTGGTAATGCGCCGCTATGCCTACGGGATCGTAAAGCGTCTCCGGTTGAGCAGTTGTCCTGAGCTTTTGAGCAGCTAAGAGGGATGGTGATGTCTGCGATGGGCTACGCCTACGCACTACCAAACCTTGTGTACCATTTTCTTCTGGCACTATATCAATAACGTCCAGTTCGCCTCGGCGATTTGTGCCGTTGCGACTGTCCTCCTGAATCAGTTGGGAACTAGGGGGAAGTGTCTTAACAATCATGAAGAAGGCTACCAGTTCAGAACGATCACATTAAGTATTGTAACAATATGTTGAGGGATTGGGCATGGGCATTGGTTATTTCCCACTTGCTGTCCTGCTCCCCCGACTCGCCAGTAACAATAGGTCTGCTACACTTAAATGGGCATACTAGTTCAATAGTAGTAGGTATTGCTAGTTGCTGAAAAACCATGCTTATTGTCCTGTAAATTGGAAGTATCCGGCATCTGCCCTCACGGAGAATTTGGCTTGATGTTGCTCTGTCTGCGAATCGAAAACTTTGCCTTAATAGACCAACTGGAATTGGAATTTGGCGCGGGGCTAAATGTGTTGACAGGTGAAACCGGCGCTGGAAAATCGATTATCTTGGATGCCATTGATGCCGCTTTAGGAGGTAAAGTTTCTAGTCGAGTCATTCGTACAGGAACAAGTCGGGCGATGGTGGAAGCGACTTTCACCTCAAACGCCCCTCTAGCGGCTTGGTTGACCGAACAAGAAATAGATTTACTTGATGAAAATTCCGTAGTCATTAGCCGAGAAATCACAGCCACTGCTAGTAATATCCGCAGTCGATCGCGGGTGAATGGTGTGTTGGTAAATCGGCAGATTATGGGAGGAATGCGCGATCGCTTGGTGGAAATCACCGCCCAAGGTCAAACGGTACAAGTAGGACAATCTGCCCAAGTCCGGGACTGGTTGGATTTATATGGCGGTGACTCATTGATGCAGCAACGTCATAAAGTTGCCACGAGCTTTAGTACTTACCAACAGGCGCATTTAGCCCTAGAAAAACGCCGGACATCAGAACGGGAAAGGTTGCAACAACTCGACTTACTGACTTATCAAGTGCAGGAATTGGGAGCAGCCAATCTCAGTGAGCCTAATGAATTGGAACAGTTGGGACAAGAACGGGAACGCCTAAATCATGTCGTCGATTTGCAACAGATGAGTTACAAAGTTTATCAAGCTTTGTATCAAAACGATCATGAAACTCCCGCCGCAGGTGATTTATTGGGAGACAGTGAGACGATATTAAATGACATGGTGGGATACGATACCCAACTACAACCCCTATTGGAATTGGTGCGGGACGCGCAAGCTGCGGTAATGGAAGTGGGAAGGCAAATTAATGCTTATGGGGATGGTTTAGAAGCCGATCCGCAGCGGTTGGAAGAGGTGGAAGAACGGATTCAGGAATTAAAGCAAATTTGCCGCAAGTATGGGCCGACACTTACAGAAGCGATCGCTTATTACCAACGTATCCAAGGGGAATTGGCCCAACTTAACGATAACGAACAATCTATTGAAAACTTAGAACAGCAAGAAAAGGCATGTTTTGAAAAACTCACCCAAGCAACTAATCAGTTAACTCAACTGCGGAGTAAGGCGGCTGCTAATTTAGAATCACGTTTGATAGCTGAACTCAAGCCCCTAGCGATGGAAAAGGTGAAGTTTCTGGTTGAAATATTACCAGCTTTCCCAACTGCGATGGGAGCAGATAAAATTACCTTTACATTTAGTTCCAATCCCGGAGAACCACTGCAACCTTTAACGGAAGTTGCTTCTGGTGGGGAAATGAGCCGCTTTTTACTGGCGCTGAAAGCTTGTTTTTCTCAGGTTGATGTGGCTGGGACGATGGTTTTTGATGAAATTGATGTCGGGGTTTCGGGAAGAGTCGCCCAAGCGATCGCGGAAAAATTACACCAGCTAAGTCAACGCAACCAAGTATTATGTGTTACGCATCAACCTTTAGTTGCGGCAATGGCTGATCGACATTTCCGCGTAGATAAGCAAACTATTAATCCAGGTAAGGGTAAAAAAGCCAACAATGTCAATGCTGAACAGCGTACTGTTGTCAGAGTTACTACTTTGGATAATTTAACCACTCGCCGGGAAGAATTAGCGCAGTTAGCTGGTGGTAAATCTGCAAGTGACGCGATCGCTTTTGCAGAATCTCTATTACTACAAGCTGCGAACCACCGTCGCGGCGAGCATACTTGACCAAATAATTCGTAATTCGTAATGACGCTCGCGGACTCGCTACCGCTACGCTAACGTAATTCGTAATTAATGGTACAGAGCAACTTGATAAGTTTAGGCGGCCAATTCTGAAAGGCGTAAACCAGCGATATTTTCACAGGAAAAAGTCTCTTTACCTATCCATCGGCGGCAGATTAGCTCTATTATCTGGCCTGCCCAGTTGCGGAAAAACCATTGGCACAAGGAACCATCTTCTTGAGGAGTCATAGACAAAGGAACAAAGCCTTTCTTTTGCCACACCTCTGCTGCTGCATAGATATCATCAACAAGAATGGCAACGTGATGGACAGTATTAAAACCTTGCTCGTGGAATAAGTTAGCAATCTGCTCATCGGGTGCGTTAGGTGCAAGTAGTACCAAAATCATGCCTGACGGCATTAAAGCTGAAAGAAAGTACATACCAGCATCTTCGGGCAATAAGCTTTGCTCTGGACAAAAATCATCAGGCCATTTTCCTGGCCCTTCCGTGATTTTGGCATCATGCTTGATTAGAGTCGTAGCGTACTCTGTGAGAGTTTCTGAATTAGGAAACAATAGTACATAGTGATCTACGACAACTGGTTCACCAAATATATCTATGCAGAAGGATGAGTTTAAAAATTCTGGCGTCTTGCACTCTTCTTTATACAAGAGCAATCCGTCAGTTTCAACAAAAGGAGACTCCTTCCTCATCGAAGTCTCAGCTAAGTTAAAACCTTTTGCAGCTTCTGCTGGAAGATTATTGCTCATAATACTCACCTATAAAAATGATCTAGTATTCAACATTAAGGCTCAGAAGCAGGGCTTATGTCTACATCATAACTAATACCAATTTGCTATGAAGATTCACTGAATTATTAAACCTAGACGTGCAATCCCGAATCCTCCGAAGGCTGGGTCGATGACTGAAGCTATTGCGACCCCACGAAGACAGCCGTCCAATAGTAAATAGCCGATAGTCTTGAAACTTAAAGGCTGCAAAAGGATCGGCTGTGTAAACTCAGAGTTATGGGGATTTTAGTTCCGTTTTCTCGAAGACATTTTTTAGTAGAGTTAAGCCTTCTTCAATGTTGGAAATTTGGTCTTCTGAAAGACCTTTCAGTAAGTCGGTAATATGAGCGCGAGTTTGATCTTGGGATTGCTTCAGATGATGCCTTCCATCTTCAGTTAAATTGAGCAACACCCGCCGCCGCTCTTGAGGATGAGCAATCCGTTTTACGAAGTCGCGTTGTACCAAGCGTTCTATGGTTGCTGATGCCGTGGCAGAGGTGACACCTAAATGCTCTGCCAGGTCAGATAATGAAGCACCGGGATTGCGGTTAATAAATGCTAGCGATCGCAATTGAGGTATAGATAAAAAAGCGGCACTATGGGCACGCATATCCGCTCGGATAAACCGCATCACTAATGGAACTGTCTCCATTACTCTAGCGGCACATTCTTCGGAAGTTGCACCTTGATTAGGTTTATCCAAGGTCATGGGCTTGTTGTTCTCCTAGTTACATGGCCACCCGTGGATAAAGTTTTCCACCAAGGATGGCCAAAATTATTAATGTGAATAAGAGAATTGTACAATCCAGACCAAAGCCATAGATGCTAGTGCCATTCAACAGCATGGTGCTACGTAACCCGTCAACTAGATAAGTCAACGGATTTAAATGGGAAATAAACTTTAACCAACTGGGCATTAACGTGATCGGATAGATGGCATTGCTAGCAAAAAATAACGGCATGGTTAACAATTGTCCAATACCTGTCATCCTTTCTCGGCTTTTTACCAAACAGCCAATAATTAATGAAAAAATACAAAATGTTCCCGCCCCTAGTATTACTAGCAGCAGTACTTGGAGAATAGCTAGGGGATGAAGATTTAGTTTGACACCTAATAAAAATGCTAATCCGTAAATGAATATTACCTGAGATAAGCACCTCACCCCACACGCCAGGGCTTTGCCCAACACCATCGCCACGCGAGGCGTAGGACTAGCTAAAAATTTATGGACAATGCCTAAATCTCGCTCCCAGATTAGCGTCATTCCACCACTAAAAATTGCCACAAACAAAATACTCTGAGCCAATATACCAGCAGAAATAAAGTCTAAATATGGTAAGTTTCCTGTTGGAATCACGCGAGTTCGGGCGAAAACTTGTCCAAAAATTAGTAGCCATAAGGCTGGTTGCACAGCTCGAACTATTAAATCAGTAGGATCGTGGCGGAGTTTACGTATTTCTAATTCTGCGATCGCTAGGGTTTTCGTAACTAGCTCTTTAATTGCAGAGATCAAATTTACTCGAACAGTAGGTGGTGCTTTAACCCAACCGTTGAGCAGTACGTCTGGTTCTTGCTGTGTCACGGTAGTTCACTCCTGATGTTAACTGGTCGCCTGTATAGTGAATAAAGACATCATCCAAAGTTGCATTTGGGTTATCTAAAGAAGCTTTTAAATCGCTTGGTGTACCTGTGGTAACGACTTCACCTTGCTGCATAATTGCCACTCGGTTACATAAGCTATCCGCTTCTTCTAAAAAGTGGGTTGTTAAAAATATAGTTGTGCCGTAATCAGCACAGAGTTGTAGCACAAGCTGCCATACTTGAGTTCGAGCGATTGGATCTAGTCCGACAGTCGGCTCATCAAGAAACAGAATTTGGGGTTGATGGAGAACTGATATGCCAATTTCCAGCTTGCGGATCATCCCACCAGAGTAGTTTCGTACCAAGCGGTGCGCTGCATCTTGCAAACCCATGTATTCTAAAATTTCATAGATGCGGCGATCGCGTCCTTTGGCAGGTATTCCATACAGCTTGGCGAAGATTAAGAGATTTTCGTAACCCGTAAGACTACCATCAGCAGAGAGCGCTTGGGGTACATAACCGATAGCCTGTCTCACAGGATTAGATTGACGAGTCACATCATAGCCAGCTAAGGTTGCTTTCCCTGCACTGATAGGCAGTAAGGTTGTCAACATCTTAAGAACTGTACTTTTCCCTGCACCATTGGGGCCAAGCAGTCCAAAAACTTCGCCTTGTTCTACAGATATGCTCAGGTTATTAACTGCGGTTAACTTCCCAAAACGGCGTGTGAGTCCCTGAGTTTCAAGGATTAGCGGTTTTGGTTCGCTAGGAGGTTGCGATCGATTTATTTTGCCCGTCAGTATTGTCACAAATTTGATGCACTTCTATTAATTAGTAAATCTAACTATTAGCTTCTCAATAGATTTACCAGAAGTCAATAGACTTCTGGCACAAATTTGAATCAGAGTAAAAGGAAACTCAGTAGAGTGGCGGCGAGGTTCTTGATGGGCGAAGTATCACTGACCAATTAACCGCACTAAAGCGATGAAGTATGAATAAAATTAGAATTGAGTTGCTGGATGTAGTAGCGCTGACAGTTGATCTACCTGAATACAGCGTGTACCGTGGTCAAGTTGGCACAGTAGTAGAATTATTAGCTGGCGGTGCTGCGTTTGAGGTGGAATTTAGCGATCGCTCTGGCCGCACTTATGAATCTGTCGGTGTACGCCCAGAGCAAATTATGGTGTTACATTTTGAGCCAGCATCCCCTGATTCAGTACGGTCAATGGTGACAGCATAAGTGGTTGTGGCCAGAGCGATGCCTACGGCTGGCTACGCCTACGCATTAAAAATTATTGAAAAATTGAGCGCTTGTTGACAAAATCCTGATTAGTAATCACAATGTAATTACAGTCAAGGATAAATATCCTCATGGGAACAGCAATTAGAACCCGTATTGTTAAAATCGGGAACTCTCAAGGTATCCGTATTCCTAAACTTCTGCTTGAACAAAGTGGTATTGGCGAAGAGGTGGAAATTGAAATTCAAGATTGTCACCTAATTGTCCGTGCTGCCTCTCAATCGCGTCATGGATGGGAGGAAGCATTTGCAACTATGGCGAATCAACATGATGATACACTGCTCGATGATGCAATAACTACAGAGTGGGAGCATCTAGAGTGGGAGTGGTAGTGAATCGATTTGATGTGTTTTTGGTTAACCTCGACCCGACAATTGGCAGTGAGATTCAAAAGACAAGACCCTGTGTAATAATTTCACCAGATGAGATGAATAAATATATTGCCACGGTTATTATTGCTCCGATGACAACTAAAGGACAGTCTTATCCGACTCGTGTTGCTTGTCAGTTTCAGGGTAAGGATGGACAAATCGTTCTAGATCAAATTCGTACAGTTGACAAAACTCGATTAGTCAAAAAGCTAGGTCAGATTGACCCTAATGAACAAAAAGCAGTTTTAGATACTTTAGCTGAAATGTTTGCTGAATAATATACCTAACAATCTATACACTGGATGGTTATACTTATTCTTTATAGATACGAATTATATAACATCTCTGGTTATCTTCAACATTTTATTTCCACCAGGCTGTAATTCGTATTCAACCTTTTCAATATCTATCTTGTAACCCTTTGAAGTATAATATTCAACTATTTCATCTAAATGTTGTGAATGTTTCCACATTAAAGTTATTAAGGGAAATATTCTGACTTCTTTAGCAATACGCAACATCTCACCTACTGAATTTAAGTGAAAATCGTAATCGAGATGGTCTGAATATAAAAATAATAAATGCGAACAAAGAGCTATATCAAATTCTTGATTATCATAAGCCAATTTTGGTAATTCACCAACTGTATATCTATTACTCTTTTTGCCAGTTTCATAATCACACAGAAATTCTTGAATAACTTTGACTCGATTTTGTCGCAAATCATCCGGAGATTTATGATAGCTCCATACCCAATCATTCGATGTAGCGTTGACTTGGTTAATTATGTTATCTACCACTTCATTAAATCTTTGCAATATTTCATCACTGGAAAATTGATAGAGTGGGTCAACAGAAACTACACTTTTACCCTGACGTGTCATTTCTGCATTAAAGCTTGCTGGCCCATCCCCAATCCCAATGATGCTTTTATTTAAATCTGCATTTGTTAAATTGAATATTTTTATATATTCATCCATCGACCTCCCAAAAGGAACTACTTTCTCTAAAACCATTGCCATAGAATTTACCTCGTAAATAGACTTATTAAACAGGATAATAATAAAATTAAAATGTTTTATTCACTGATAGACGGCAATCATTCAGAAGCACGTTAAGTTCTTTTACAACTGTCAAGGAATTTCTACCTTTAAACACAGCAGCGATCGTGGTAAATCTCACCAATGGCAGAAAATAGCGATCGCAGTTTAAAAATCCCTTTACACCCGATGCTAACTAAAGTCACTATATTAAAGACTTAATACAATACCTACGTATACCCCACTATCTTGCTCTAGGCTGATACAGCATTGCATCCAGCCTACCCAGAAGAGAATAAAGTAAATCGAATGGTAATAATAAAGTTTTTCAAGAAATTTTATATTTTTGTGAATTGTCTTGCTGGCTATACTACCTCTAATGCTTATTCTTAGGACTTTTGCAGCTTACCTAGCTACCTTCAGTTCTTACCTTGACTAATCAAGAAGGTTAAGAGAAACTAACTAAATACTGATGCATCTGCTTATAATAATAATAAGTTTTGTAAAGATTCTGAGATATATATGTTGAAAGATGGAACATTAGTTAACAAATGGCAAGTTTGTATCTAAGTAAAAATGTTCCTACGGCTATATTTGTAGCCTTCTGCTAAGGCAGTACAATTTAAGCGTACTTATCCTGGTTGGCCAAAAGAATGGAGACATTAGAGTTCATAATTTATCCAGACGGTCGGGTACAAGAGAAAGTCACTGGCATTGTGGGTGCTTCTTGCGCTGAGGTTACAGCAGCAATAGAGGCACAGTTGGGGCAAGTACTTAATCATGAGCCAACCTCAGAATATTTCGCCGCTAAGGTGCAGCAATCTAATGTGGCGAATACACACACCACTTACAGCGATTGGTAAGTTTTCACAGTAGTTTAGTGTTATTAATTCACAACCACCATGTCACACTTTAGCCAAATTAAGACTCAAATCCGTAACCTTGATTCTTTGAAAGATGCTTTGACTGAATTGGGCGTAGACTGGAAACCCGGCCCACGCGAAGTCCGTGGCTATCGCGGTCAAACCCATCCTGCGGAAGTTAGTATTGAGCAGGAAAATGGCTATGACATCGGTTTTAGATGGAATGGCAAAGAATATGAACTGGTGGCTGACTTGCAATATTGGCAGCAAGATTTATCTGTAGATGGATTTTTGCGCCAGGTAACACAGCGCTATGCTTATCAAACAGTTGTGAAAGAAACCGCTCGTGTTGGTTTTCAAATCTCTGAACAACAAAAAAATGAAGATGGTTCAATTCGCTTGGTAGTACAGCGCTGGAGTGCGTAATGGCTGATTTTCTGCCGTCGCCGGAAGAACAAGAAGAGAACCGTTCCGGTTTGGAACCAGAATTAGGGGGTTTCTTACGGGATGCCCCAGAACGTTCTGGTTTGGAACCGGAATTGGGCGGTGTACTGCGCCAAAATGGTGTTTATGTTGACGAAATCACCTGTATTGGTTGTAAGCATTGCGCTCATGTTGCGCGTAACACCTTTTACATTGAACCAGATTACGGGCGATCGCGCGTGGTTCGCCAAGATGGGGACGCTGAGGAACTTATCCAAGAAGCAATTGACACGTGTCCAGTTGATTGTATTCATTGGGTTGATTACACTGTTCTGAAAAACTTAGAAGAGGAGCGCAAATATCAGGTAATTCCTGTAGTGGGTTATCCGGTAGAACAGGCCGTGGCTGCTAGCGAACGTCGGCGTAAAAAGCAAAAGTTAAAGACCAAAAAATCCCGTTATTAAGATAAAAACAAACGTTAAATCAATATAATAAAGGACTGGTATATCCAGTCCTTTAGTTTTTCGTAATATAGTTAATTTCTAACAGCTTTTTAGTAAAGCCTTTTAATCCAAAATTGCTGTGACTAGCTTCATTTTAAATTTAGAGGATCGTGTTGTGAAAGCAATTTTTCTACTTTCGCCTCGTCTAATCTAGCAGTTAATCTTCTAGTTTCGTGCAAGTCTCTAGTAGTTTTTGCCAAAGTAAAAGTTGAGCCAACAGAAAAAGCTAAACCCATACCCATAAATCCTTTCACCCAGCTATTGACAGGTAAATTTACAATACCGAAGGTGGTCATAGAAATAGAAATCACAAAAGCTGCCCAAGTTTGAATAACCCAAGCTGGACTGTCTTTCTGAGTACCAATTGTTTGCATATTTCT
This sequence comes from Nostoc sp. UIC 10890, assembly GCF_054786515.1. Lineage (NCBI taxonomy): Bacteria > Bacillati > Cyanobacteriota > Cyanophyceae > Nostocales > Nostocaceae > Nostoc > Nostoc sp. UIC 10890. The sequence goes on along the minus strand of NZ_JBSGKF010000001.1, from coordinate 1,709,220 downwards.
TATTTTTGATATGAGTTATTTGTACCAATTCGTAATTAAGAGGTATAAGATTTAATCTGAGCCTCTAAACTTGTATTAGATAGTTCGATTTTAGAGAATTGGTGTTAACAGTAATTGTATTAATGGGTAGGTTTACTGGTATCAATAGTAAGACCAGTTTGATAACTGTACTCCAAAAAGCAAGCTCAAGAGCAATTGGATTAAATAAAAACTGGCACAAAGTTTGTACCAGTTTTACAAGTGGCATTAAACAGATTAGTTTACTTATTCATCTGGAAAAGTCTGTACCTTGCCATCAGGACTGAGAACCACTCGAATTCTGACATTTTGTCCGCCTCTATTAGGGGAAACAAAAGGTTTACCCACTTCAGGCATCCCAGTGCTATCAACGAATTCTCTTGCTGGCTTATTAAGGGGAAAAATTCGTTCAACTGTGCCGTCAACACTGACTATTAAACTATACTCTAATGTTTGTCCTAGTCCAGTGGGTGGTTGCCAACGCTTTCTTAAGTATTCTCTAGCTTCTGCTACTTGAGGTGTATCAAATAATGTGCCAGTAGCCACTTCTGTGGATGTGGGGGGTTTACGTCCGTCCCCTAATTGATCGATAAAGGGATTATTATCCGCAGTTCTAGAAGAAGGAAGTTGTGAAGCAGGTTTTTCTCCAGGAGAAGGTTGCTGTAGAGAATTGATTCTTTCGTCTAGCTGTTGTGAGCTTAGTGACGGTGGTTGGGTAGGGGTATTACCAGCACTATTATTGGGTATATTGCCAAGAGATGGGGGAACTACTGGTGAGATATTAGTTGGTAAGCTGCCTGCATTAGCAGATAATCTAGGTGGCAAATTCCGCAGTTGAGGCAGAGTACCAGCTTGAGGATTTGATCCTGTAGGGTTCTGTCCCAGATTTGGTAATATGGCAATTTCCTGACCTGGGATTTTGCTGGATGGTGCGTTAGCGTCCGCGGAGCGTCTCGTAGAGAAGCTCGTCGTTCCATTAGTGGGAAGAGTTGAAGTCGTCCCTGGAGGTATTGTCAGTGCATTATTTGGAAGTAGAGATGGCGATGTAGAGAAACTAGAATTAGGTGCTGTTAAGGGTGCTTGAGGCAAACTAGATGTGGAAAGTGGAGGGGTGGAACCTAGCAAATTATCTGATGGAAGAGTGATCCCGGCTTGAGGCGTGGGAAAGTTTAGTGAGGGTGAAGGTTCTAAAGCAGCCTTTATCGCTTCTGGATCTGATGTTTTGGCTGTCTGCTGTTGCTTTTCCCTAATGGTATTAGCATATTGCCAAGTAACTGGTAAAAAACCCACACCTAATACTAATACTGCGGCAATAGGTGCCCAAGCCGGGAATCTCAGAGTCGAACTCGTGCTGTTAAGGGTTGGGAGTGCCATGACATCAGTCGAGTATTCATCTAAAGCACTTGCCAAATCAAATAGTTGCAGCAAACTGAGTTGAATTACGGGGCCAGATGAGTGATTGGCGAGAGAACCAAGAAATAAATTGTGAGTTAAATAGGTGTTTGGTTCTAAGTAAATATTTGCCCCTGGAATTTGGGTACTAAAGGAATTTAATGTTTTTGTTGAAGACTTTAATTCCGGCTCATCCAGTGCTGTGCTTGACTCTTGAGTACCGGAGAAACTGACCCAAAAGCTTTCTGGAGACTGTTGGAGGAATTCTTGTACATAGCTGGTGACCGCATCACATAAAGCTTCGAGTTGTTCGCGATCGCCCCGAATTGGAACTCTGTGTTCTTCTGGTAGTCGGGGATCATCAAAACGTAGCTCAAAGCTTAGGTGTTTGAGGACAGTTTTCCCCATCCAACGAGACAGAGGTGAGCTTTGCGCGAATACTTCTAGCGTGCAAGTCGGCGGTGTATAGCAACGAATGACAGAATTTGATAGAGGCATGACAGGAACTGCGAAGAAGACTATTTGGGATTTTGCAAAAAATTGAACCAGTTGCTTGCCAAGAAAAGTTGAAACAGTGGATTCCTCCACTCAAAACTTTGTCAGGTTTCTTCGGTAGTGCATTGCCCAAGAGCTAACGACTATCAAAAGAGTTTCCTGATCTAGCAAACAAATCACAAGCGAATTTTGGTTGAGAAATTTCAAATCTAAAATTTAAAATTTTGTTGAACGGTCTATAAGTGCTAGCCAGAGACGGCGATGCCCACCAGGAGCACTGTAAAAAAGTAAATCTACAAGCAGTTTTAGGGCCAGGTTGGTTAGTAAATCCGTTGAGATTTGCTCGTCCTCTTCCATCCGCTCTTGGTAGGTGTTGCAAAAAGCATCAATATAATCTCCAAGTAAAGCAGCCTGGTGAGGTTCCCGGTTATTTTCTGCCATTTGTTCCAACAGGCCGACAGCGCGGCGAATCAATTCCTGGTGCTGTTTGGCTAGGTAGCAGATGATCAGAACAAGCGATCGCGCTTCTTCGACATCTAGCTTTTTTCGCCCTCCTTGACCTTTGCGTAGGGGATTTGATTGGCGCAGTCGCCATAAAGCTACGCGGTCTGGCACTCTTGACTCTAAATTCAGATCAGTTGCCGCCGAAAGCATTGCCTCTGAACCAATCCCAGTTAAGGTTTCTAGGGCCAACAGCACCAAGTCTAATTGGGTTTTGATATTGTCCCATTGAACTGTGTTTGGGGCTGGAAGCTTGATTAAATCCTCCCACTGGGAATTTGGAGTGGCTGAGTTGGCGGCCGAGTGCATAACTTTTAGCATAGGTGATCAAGCTGATAGGGGATGTTGCTGTTACCCATTTTGAAACCAGACTCTCAAGCATCAAGCTTGGTTTCCCATAGCTATGAGCCAGAGGCTTCAGCTAGATTTTTTCTATGTGGTAAACAGCATGTATCTTTGTCCTACTCTAGATGAAAATTTATTTTTGACAAAGTAGAAAATTATCAATTCTAGTTAAGGTTTACCCAACTTTCGCTGCTAGTTCCGTACCAGAGTATAAATAAACAATTGTTTGGAATGCTAACTGCTAATTACCCTCAAGTAATTATGTAGAATACCTCCTAATTTGTTTACAGGTTTAAATTTTGAAATTTCTTGATGTTTATTAATTGGTCTTTATGTATACATAATTACTATACAAATATTTTGGCTGTTTGCTACAGGCGCTTCTTGCTGCTGGACAGCAGTTTCACTTGTGTGCAGCCTGTTATTTCAGGACAGGCTGGGCAACATCAGGACGATTGATGCATTCTTGAAACTGATGACAAACTGAAAAATTTTATCAAGTCAGCATTTGAAGATGTTGGTTAATTGATTATTTCCAACTTAGTTGGTATTATATCTTTAATCACAAACTACGCACATATCAAAACTCATTTATTACTTTGATGGGTAAAGATAATGGCTAATTCACTGAGTAGTAATAGTAACCCGGTAATATAATATGAAAAAGCATTTTTTTGCCTTTACACTGATAGCTTGTGCTGTCAGTATAATTCTGCCAACTCAGGTATTAGCAGTTAAGTTATACGGTGCTGGTAGTTTGCGGGATAGCCTCACAGAAGTAGCTGAATCTTTTAACGAGAAATATGGGGTTCCGGTAGAAACGCGATTTGGCCCATCTGGGTTAACACGAGAATTTATAGAACAAGAATTCTCCAAAACCGGAAAATCCGCAGATGTTTTTGCTAGTGCAGATATTGATAACCCCCAGCTTTTATTTGAAGAAGGTTTAAGTGAACCTGTAGTAAATTTCACTAGTAACCGCATGGTTGCTGTTGTCAGATCAGGACTTGGTATCACATCAGATAATTTGTTGGATTTTTTACTAAAACCCGATATCAAGTTGGGAACTTCCACACCTGTAGCAGATCCATCTGGTAACTATGCGTGGCAGATATTTGACAAAGCCAATCAGATTATACCTGGTAGCTCTCGAATTTTGAAGGATAAAGGCTTGCAGTTAGTAGGTGGTAATCCTAATGCTCCTATCGTTCCTAATGGCAAAAATAATTTAGTCTATTTTCTCGAAGAAACAAAGCAGGCAGATATCTTTTTAGCTTATTACACCAGTGGGAAGACTGCTCAAATAACAGAAGGTGGTGACAATCTGCAAATAATAGAGTTACCCGACTATTTAGCAACAAAGGCTAATTATGGAGTGACTATACTGAAAAATGCCGATCCTGCTGGTGAAAAATTAACTAAATATATCCTGTCACAAGAAGGGCAAGAAATTTTGGCAAAGTATGGATTTAGCACTCCCTCTACTTCTGTTCCCGAACATCAGGGTGTGAGTGGAATTTTACTAGCTGTAGGTGTAGCTTTAATTTTGAATAAAAAACAAGCGTTTGTCAAAAATGAATTAATCAAAGTTGGTGCGTCTGATGATGATTAACCCTATAAAATTATTGGTTTTTGTGATTTAGAAACGAAAACTGAGTAACGCTAAGGTGATTAATTTAGCTGCTTCAAGAGACGCAGCCGTTACTGATGATGAAATTAGGGCTAGAGAGTTGAATTGTTGTAGAAGTTTTTAAAGAGATGCACTTAGGTGATTTCCAGAATAAAAATTACCACACAACATCATTCCATCCTAGTGGAAAACGGCTGTTGCCCTCCGCACGGGTAAAATTATTTTGAGAAATCACCTGAAAGCTTGACAATTTAATTACCAAAAACGTCAATCGCTTTATCAATGCTGACTTAAAAGTTAGATTATTAGGTCTAACTACGCCATCGAAGTGTCTTTTCTTTAATTGGGTTAACAAAAGAACGCCCCTGTATTTGAGACTTGGCAAATTCTGCTTTCAATCTATAATACCAACGGGCTTGGGCATCGGCATCTCCAACTAAAGTTAAGGGTGGATTATGTTTCAAGCCAATTTGTTGTTTAAGCAAAATTTCTTGATCTTGATTGAGAAAACTGCGCGTAAACCATAGTAACAATGGCTGGAGAATAGGAAACCAAGGTAAAGTTGTGTAAAACATCGTTGTTTCCTCAGTCTCAGTTTCGGAAATGGGAGTAATTGCTGTTAAGTTACAAACCATATGTTTCTCAGTAAACACCCGCTCAATACGAATTCCCGGTAAACGAAATGAGATTTCGATCTGTGGATTGCGTCCAATCAAGCGATAGAACAAGGTTTGTTGTTCTAGTGGGTGCTTTCGCATGGTAAAGCCATGCAAAGATGGTTCAAAGATTTTGACTACTTCCTTTAGTGTCTCAGGGGAACGCCACCACCAGGCCTGGTGAACGAAAGCAATATGAGCAGGATCGATCAATCCGACTACGGCGTGATCAACATCACAGGAAAAGCGGATGGACTCAACGGCTTGGTGGCTTTGATCGGCAAACTCAGGGATTAATGGGATTTCTTCTAATATTAAGGAAGTCTCATCATTTGACATATAAATCCAAATATTTCCTTGCGCCTCTTGTATTGGATAACTTTTCGTTTCACTTACCTTGGCAAAGACTTTTCCTGAGCGATCGCGACTAAAAATTATTAGTTCATTTAAGAGAGTTTTTGAAATTATTTGTCCAGATTTGAGCTGTTTGCTGGGTAATGCATAGTACCAAGTATTTCTTAAAAACAAAGGTGTTTTAGCCATATTTAGAATTGGAATTAAAGCAATTGTGCGATCGCAATTTGTGAGTCTAGTTTAAATTAATTCAGGAGAGATATGTTGCGAAAACTGTTTAAGACATAAAACACATCTGTTCTCAGGTGACGGATCACACTGCTATTTAGTTCAATTCTAAGCAAATGAATGTATTTTATTCATTTGGATGCGATCGCTTTAACCGCACTTTGGGTTAAGCGAACCAACCGCAGTGGTTCAACCATTTAAAAACTCAGCGCGATCGCTAAAAACGGTAGCTTATAATACTTTATCCTTTTATTGCAGATTGTTACACCGCTTAAATGATTATCTAAAACTCAAAAAAGCCTGCGTAGGCAGGCTTTGTTTAGGTAGCCCCAGACTAAAGGTCTGTGGGCGCTTTCATATTCTTGTAAGAGATTGAATGACTAATTTCAATCAACGTTTCTAACTGCCCCCTTCACTGCATCGCCTGCATCCTCAGCTGTGCGCTGAACATTTTTACCAGCATCTTCAGCCCCACGCTGAACATTTTTCGTCAAATCTTTGGCTGCATTCTGGGTATTACCCTTCAAATTTTCAAATCCACGCTGAGTCCCCTTAACAACACCTTCCCGTAACTCTTCAGCAGAACTGCCGATATCTTCACCCAGATTCTTCACTCTTTCACCAACTGGTGTACCTTGTTGGAAATTCCGAACATATTGCTCTCGGCTGTCAATTCCCTTTTGGTCAATGTTTCTTTGAGCGTTTTTCACTAGCGCCTCAGCTCTATCATTAGCTGCCTTTTCATCTCTCGCTCTAGGATCTACATCACTAAAGTTATTCATTCCACCAGCAGGAGAATTCAGAGGATAATCTTTTGTGGAATCATATCGTTCGATATTAGGTGCTTGAGCGCCAGGTTGTGGTGGCTGTGTTGCTACTCCCGGAGCACCACAAGCCTGTGCCATAAATAGAAACATTCCTGCTAAAAAAACAGTTAAAATTTTCAAGGGACGGATGTTTTTCAGCCAATTCATTGCTTTTTTCATAGTTCTAACTCCTTGCATTTTTGTGACTAAGTTAAACTTCAACCAAGATTGATATTTGGAATTATTTTTGTATCCGAAGTTTCAGACAGAAATAATAACTTTCATTAATGATATGAATAATGAAATAAGTTTTACATCTAGCGCAAGTCACATTTTAATTAGTACAAAAATAATATTTTTATCTAACTATAGGGAGATATAAACTAAGTTAACGAACTTTGGGGGTTTAAGTCCCCAGCAAGACAGGCAGACCGTTTTGGGTAGGGATCTAAATCCCCGAACGCTCGCAAACTCACTAACGCAAAACGTAATTGCGTTAGCGGAGCGGGGCGTTAGCCCATTGCGAATTGTTTTAATATGGTTGTCGTCAAAAGAGCTACATCAAGTTGTTTGATACTTCAAAAGCTTTGGATATATAGCTGACATACCATAAAATTTGAGGTATTCAGCCATTGTTGCTCTACTGTTAAATTACTAAATTCATGAAACAATTTTTACGCTGGATAATTTTGGGAGGAACACTGTTTTTTTTGGGGAAAGCTCTGAAGGATAATTGGATTGAGGTGACTGCTATTCGCATTGATGAGGTAGGATGGGCAATTATGGCGATCGCTACAGGGGTGACTTTACTAGCTCATACCTGGGCAGGCTGGATCTGGACTTGGATTCTACAAGAGTTAAATCAACCTGTATCATCTCCCCAATTCATCCAAGTTTACCTAAAAACGAACATAGCTAAGTATTTACCAGGTAATATCTGGCATTACTACGGGCGAATTGTCGCCGCCAAAAATGCCAATGTTTCTGCTGGTGCAGCCACCTTAAGCGTTTTGCTCGAACCCCTACTCATGCTAGCGGCTGCTTTAATCATTATTGTCCTATGCAGTAGCCAATTTGCGGCAGCGAATACTACCCTCGTTTTGCAAATACTACAATTGCTGAGTTTAGCTGTAGTCCTTTGTGCGATTCATCCTTGGTTTTTAAACCCAGTTATTCACTTTTTGCACAAATTGAAAGCAAAAAAGTCTGCTGCTACCACTGAACCAACTGTTCCCTTCAGTCTTAAAAGCTACCTCCTACGACCTTTGTTAGGAGAATTGGGCTTTATGCTACTACGCGCCACTGGGTTTATACTAACTATCTTCGCCCTGGGTTCGTTGAATGCGAATCAAATTCCTTTGTTGTTAGGGGCTTTTAGCTGCGCTTGGTTGTTGGGGCTTGTCATACCCGGTGCGCCTGGTGGGTTAGGTGTATTTGAAGCGACTGCGTATGAACTTTTACGACACCACTTTCCAGCTGCTCTAGTATTTAGTGCGATCGCTCTATATCGCCTCATTAGTATTCTAGCTGAAACTGCGGGTGCTGGCCTCGCCTGGTTAGACGAACGCCTTGCTAAATAACAAAACTCATTTTTTTCTATCTACTTTCATCTGTGAAAATACACGATAACCATCCAGATTTAACTGCGAATTACTGCTTTGTTCCTCTTCTTCCATCTTAATCAAGTTATATTCCACGTTTTCTGCATAAATTGCAAAGGTGATATTAAAAATCTCCATAAAATTAATTACTCCCTTGCATTCCTCTTCCGAATACTTTTCATAAAAACGAATCAGATGAGCAATCCGAGTTTCTAAATGTCTGCGAGAGTTTTTACAAATCAAAATAATCTTTAATAGTATAATCACCAATGTTAGAGAATGACCTTGGTTAATTAATAGTATAAATAGCGATGAAGGTTGTTTTGCATTTTCTATTGTCAAACAATCAATAACTCGATTACAGGTTCTCAAAAATAGTTCTTTAGTCATAATTTCTTGATTGTAATCTTTTTTCCATAAGGATAAATTATCTGTAAATTGCTGCTTCCAACTCTCTACTGATTCTTGATTTTCTACAGAAAAAAATAGATATTTTTCCAAATTTATTTTAAATTCTTCCAGAGTTTGATTTTGAGTTTGCTTGATAAATATATGGGCAATATTTTCATGGCTAAATACACCTCGTTTTAAGACAATGGCTTTTATTAGCCTGAGAGCTTGGTCTCCCAAAACACTGGGATTTTTATAGCGTGTCGTGCTTGATACAGCAGATTGAGAACGAGCAATATACATTGCTAGTTCAAACTTAAATTTGTCTTTTATCTGTTTAGAAAGCCTCCTAGCAGCCTCTTGTTGCTCTATGGGATTATTTTTATTAACAGATTGATCAATTAATAAATAGGAAGTATAGCGATTAGCCCAATGACCTTTAGATGATTCCTCATATTTAGTAGCAAATAATTTTAGTTCTTGGTAATCTTTGCTGTTGACAAAATTCTCTAGCCAGTTCTTACAAATTTTTACGACTGGATGATTATTGGTCTTTATCTTCAGATTTTCATTAACAAATAAATTAACTAATTCTTGGATATATTTGTCTTTTCGGTTACTTTTCCAATTATTAACTATGATGTAGCAACACCGTTTAAGTGTATTATATAATTCCTGTTCGTTATCATCTAAAAAAAGGCTATATATTCCAGGTATATAATCTGAATCCTCTGAATCAAGACCGTCTATAAATAAACCTTTGAATTCCCGTAAAACATCCTCTGGTGACAGTTTTTTGACAATTTCCACGAAGAAGCTATAAACCTCCTCTTGTGCAATTTGCACATTTAGCTGTCTAGAGTTAGACGTAACACAATGGGGATCTTCCTGACTGATTGATAAACTATTAGCGGTCATTTCAGTTATCAGGACAAAAAGGCTTCCTGTTCATATTATTACCAGCTTAACCTTGGTGAACAGTAGTATCAATCTATTCTTCAGAGATTCAGTAATCTTTTTACATAAATTTGATTAACTAAGACTATAAATAAAGTATTAAAGACAAATTGTTTAATACTTCATTAAATAGTTCAGTGAAATTACTTAATTTACCTATAAAAGACCATGCATAAAAATATGGGCGAGTTAATCTATGACTTAGATACAACTCGCCCATAATTTTTATGGAAGCCTTTCTGTATTTTAAATTTTTAGTGGGGGTGGAGGGACTTGAACCCACACGACCTATTACGGTCAACGGATTTTCATTCTCCCGCAGTTTTCACTGCTGCCTGATGACAATAGCCAGTTCAGGTTTTAAGAATTGGACTCTCCCTTTACCCTCGACTTAACGTTAGGGTAGCTCCCGTCGGGTCTCTGCACCTTCCGAATAGTTATGAGTTAGGAGTTAGGAGTTAAGAGTTTTAAATTTACTCACCACTCAGCACTCATGACTCAGGACTTTCTTCGGCTTGGCTCAGGATTGCCATGTCTGTCACCAGATTTAGGTTTCCCTGAGTTTGAGAGCTTCCACTTGAGGGATTTCTCCTTCAAGGCTCAATTATTTAAGTCCGTAGCGTCTACCATTCCGCCACACCCCCGCAGGTGTTTGGCAACTAGTGTAACTAGTTATTTTGTAGAGGCAGCAAATACCCCCTCATCTATTCCACCATCAATTGTGTCTTTTGTCCAACTAGATTGAAAATATTTTTTCCAGACTGTGCGATTGTTTCCCAAAATTAGAAGTTTTCTTTGTTTCCCCGTAATCAATCTGGATGAGTTTCCGATCCTGTCTGACTAAAACGTTTGCTTGGTAGTAGATTTACGATAATAGCATGAAATTACCTTTTATCAGTCAATCTGGATATAGAGGAGGAATTATGCCGCAGTAATGTTGAAAGCATCATGACTATACTTCCCTCAGTTAGGCTGTTCAGCCTATGATGGAAAACAGATGCTTAAGACTTGAAAGTTATGATTGTCGCCCTGCTGTATCTGATTTTGGCTGGAGCTTACCTTTTGGTAATCCCTATTGCTGTCTTGCTGTACCTGAAGCAGCGTTGGTATGTAGCTAGCTCCATCGAGCGTGTATTCATGTACTTTTTGGTGTTTTTCTTCTTTCCGGGTCTGTTGGTTCTATCGCCGTTTGTCAATTTCCGACCTCAACGGCGACAAATTCAAGTTTAACGAAATTGGTAGGTCATAACTCTCATGCGACGGATTGACGCTATTGGAATTGGCTTAGGTGTTTTTATTGCCGGCGGATTGGCTTATGTAGGATTGCAGCTAGTCGGCTTGGATAATCAGAAAGCTGGTATATGGAGCCAAGTCTTACTAGTCAGTGGGTTAATTGGCTGGTTAGCGACTTATTTTTTCCGGGCGGTGGGACAAAAAATGACCTACCACCAACAGCGGGAACAGTATGAGCAAGACTTTCTGCAAAAGCGGCTAGACGAGCTTACTCCTGAAGAACTCGCACGAATTCAAGCTGAAATAGAACAAGAAGAGCAGTCTCAGGTGTAAAGTTATCATTGGTCAGTTGTCTCATTTGTCCTTTGTAACTTGCCTAAAGCTAATGACTAATGACTATGACCACTGACCACTGACCAATGACCAATGACTAATTACTAATGACTGCGATTTCTGATTGCTTTGAAACCCTTGGGCACAATCGTGAGTGCGCTCTAATTCCGTTTATCACCGCTGGCGATCCAGATTTAGAAACAACAGCAAAAGCGTTGCAAATTCTAGATAGTAGTGGAGCCGACATTATAGAACTGGGCATACCTTACTCCGATCCTCTGGCGGATGGGCCAGTAATTCAAGCTGCTGCTACCCGCGCCTTGCAAAGAGGAACGAAATTGGAACAGGTGCTGGAAATGTTGCAAGGGATTACTCCCAAATTGCGATCGCCTATTGTCCTGTTAATCTATTACAACTCAATTTTGCATCGGGGAATTGAAAAATTTCTTCAGCAAATTTCCGCTGCTGGGGTCGCCGGATTGGTAATACCTGACTTACCCTTAGAGGAAGCAGCAGGCTTGCTGCAAGCAGCTAGTGAGATGGGAATTGATGTCATATTGTTGGTAGCTCCCACCAGTTCTGCTGAACGGATAGAAGCGATCGCTCATTCTTCTCAAGGGTTTATTTATTTAGTCAGCGTTACAGGGGTTACAGGAGTGCGATCGCAACTGGAAAACCGCGTGTCAGATTTACTCCAACAAATTCGTAGTGTTACTGATAAACCCATCGCTGTCGGCTTTGGCATCTCCGAAGCTGCACAAGCCCATCAGGTAATGGAATGGGGCGCAGATGGAGCGATCGTAGGCAGCGCTTTTGTGAAACGGCTAGCAGAAGGAACACCAGAGCAAGGACTAAATGCGATCGCCCAATTTTGCCAAAGTCTCAAGGCAGCCATCAAGACCGCCAATACCAGCATAAATACTCCTCTTGATTAGACGGAGAAAGTAGATTAAAAAAGTATAACAGTGTAGTTTTTCTATCGTTGCTTGGTAGACAATTTGACCATTATGGTCTTGAATATTAACATCAGATATCATGATGTAAAAAAACTAGCTGATATAGTCGCTTATAGTTTGAGTATTATGTGAAATCAAGTAGGCATAATTTATGAGTGTGAGTGTGAGAGTGAGTCAGTCACAAATGATTATAGTTACGTCGCAATCGAGGAGCACAGGCGATGAGTGAGAGTATGGCGTTTATCGGCGGGGTCGCCGTAGCTGGGCTGGCGGCTCTCGTATTGCTCAAAGGAACAAATACCCCTCTACAACCTAACTTTGCTGTTGCTCCGCAAATGCCAGGGACTGTAGTAGCGCCAGGACAAATGTATTCTCCCTACAACCCTTATGCGCCGCCACCAGTGTATCCTGGTCAAGCTCAACCACCTACTGCTCCCAATACTGACCAGCGCTTAGAGATGGAGAAACTGAACGCGCAAATGCAGCTGGAGCGTTTAAAAAACGACAATGAACAGCTAAAGTTGCAAAATCAACAACTCCAAGGGCAAGTCCAAAATTTCAATACTCAACAGCAGTGGCAATTAGCCCAGCAAAATAACCAACAAAAAACAGCAGCAATCCAGCCGCAAAGTTCTTGGTGGTCTTCACCTATGCTTTGGGCAGTGGGAGGCGCAACTCTCACTATTGGTGGTGGTGTTGTCGTCGCTGGGGTATTGGCTTTGTTCTCACCACGGCAGCGTCCAGCCCGTACTGTACAAGTTATTCACCCCTACCAAGGAAATACACCACCTTTGGTTCCAGTCCGTCGCGCTGAGTTTCTGCCTGCTTCGCGCATGGAAGCAAGAAGAGTTGAAGCCCCAGAATACGACGAAATGCACTAATCAGGAAAATTAAATCACAGATTAATACGAATGCACACAGATAAATTATCTGTGTGCATTCGTTGTTTCAAATCATCAACAAAGCTTTTTACAAGGTTTATATCTAGCCGTTTTCAAGTGTTAAGCGTGGTATATCATCATATTGGAACGGCTCGCCTGAGTGCTGTGTCCGTGCCGCATGTTGGGGCTTTGGATCTTTTGTGTTGAGTGCGATTATTGCTTTCTTTTACTCAGCATAAAAGGTAAGTAATTAACCGGATTTTATATTAGAGTTTGGACTATCTTTACTGATTAGTTCTTTTTATTGAAGCCGATTATTTAGATTAGCAAATATAGCCTATGTGTTTTTTAAAGTATCCGTTAGTTGTATTTTTATTAATAATTTTAAACCACTTTTTTTTATAAGGATCGCAAGGCTTTTATTTTCTCACTGACTTTGAAAATTTAGCCCTGATCATTCTCAGTAAAAAAACTCAGATTCATTCAGAATTGACCAAATATATAAATGTTTGGATTGATCGATAGTCATCACTCTCATAAATGTTAAGGAATATCCAGTTATCTAGCAAAAATACGCAGGCAATTGTCAATTCTTAATGAAATCTTTATGATTTCTATCTGTTACAAATAACAAATGATTATTTACAATAAACAATAAAGCATCATAAGAATTTTTGATAAATATTTTCATGCTTTTTATGGCTAGAAACAACGGGGAATCTCGCACCTAAAAGTTGTAAAACATAACGTTATTAAGCCACTCAAGTTTTCAGATGGCAGCGGGAAGTGAAAAATCAATTATCCCTGATTGTGGGCTGAAGTAAAATATTCAAAACCGAAATCAGGTAGTACAAGGTTTATGTATAATGGCTGACTTTGCACAAACAGAAATAGAACGGCGATTAACTTTATATCAGGTATTCCTCAAGTTGTATGAACACCACAGCAGCCTTCTAGATGAAATTCTTCAGCTAGAAAACCTATCTCAACCGTCCTTGACGAGAGTAAAGGCATGTTACGTACATGGTGTAGTGGATACTAGTGCTGTTTATTTGATGACCAACTTGTGCGACAATCAGACTCAAAGTTTACGACAGCCACAGCGAATCTGGACGATAGGTCGGAATCGCACCAGCGGCATTTACATTGCTGATAGTTATATGTCTCGTCGCCACGCTGCTATTCAACATATTGACGAGCAAGGCTTTTACTTAATAGATTTCAACAGTACCAATGGTTCCTTTGTGAATGGCGATCGCGCTGTTGGCCCGATCAAGCTCAAAGATGGCGATCGCATTCGTCTAGGCAATATGACTTTTGATTTTTTTGTGAATTATACCTGTCGCGTTTTGCCAACTGTAGCAATGGATTTATTGATGCAACTTTTGCATCGAAAGAACAACAATACAGTAGAAATGCTTACTTATTACCAGAATAGACAAAGACCTCTAAATGAAAAACCAGATTCTAATTTAGAAACTTTCAGAAATTCTGCACTCTTTGAGAAGCATGGAAATTGGTATGAGAATTTCAGTTCAGAGCAGAAATCAGAAATTTTAGACCGCTTTTTCAGCAGACAAATACCGTCTAATCTCAGCTAAAAATTTCGTAGATCATGTCTGACCTTTCAACACTAAACTTGGGTATTTGGAGGAAATATTTGCTTTAATTTTCTCCCCTCCCTTTGGTGTAACCCCATTCATTCACCAGCAGAATCATGTATTTGGGTATTTATGGGGTTCTCTCCACTGCTCCCTTTCCTATTCTTTGACAGGAGGATTGCTAGCAGACAAACAGTTAAAGGTCAAAATATAGAAAAAAAATTAAGAATGTGATTAAATATCATAGCAATCATTTTGGAGTGGCATCTCTATCTCACAATAATAAAAAGAAAGCGATTCAGGGATTGAGTGAGACAGTTATGCTCTATCCTGACGAATAGGAGGATATTCAAGGTCTACCAGCAGTATCAACAAGAATAGCCGTGCATCATTCCAATATGGGTAGAAAATCCTGGGGCTATAGCCAAAAAAAACCCCCAGTGAGCGTTAGCCAACCAGGGGAGTTAGTTATCAGGGTGCATCTACCAATTAAATGTTCTCAGGTTAAACACCATACTCCGGATAAATTTGTAGAAAGGTCAGTTATTTTTTAAAATAAAAAACCCCAGTTGGTGTTAGCCTACTAGGGGAGTGATTTATCAGGGTGCATCTACCAATAATCTTTACTAGGGGTAGCCAGCATCTTCCGGGAAAAATGGTCAAAATCAAGGGTGATGGCGACGCCTACGCCGAAAAAACTCCCAGTGAGCGTTAGCCAGCCAGGGGAGCGAGTTATCAGGGTCAGTTATTTTTAAAATAAAAAACCCCCAGTTGGTGTTAACCTACTAGGGGAGTGAGTTATCAGGGTGCATCTACCAATAATCTTTTCTAGAGGCAGGCAGCATCTTCCGGGGAAAATGTCAAAATCAAGTGTGATGGCGACGCCTATGCCGAAAAAACTCCCGGTGAGCGTTAGCCAGCTAGGGGAGCGAGTTATCAGGGTCAGTTATTTTTAAAAATAAAAAAACCCCAGTTGGTGTTAACCTACTAGGGGAGTGAGTTATCAGGGTGCATCTACCAATAATCTTTTCTAGGGGCAACCAGTATCTTCCGGGAAAAATGGTAAAAATCAGGGTTGATGGCGACGCCTACACAATTAGAAAAAACCCCCAGTGAGCGTTAGCCGACCAGGGGAGTTAGTTATCAGGGTGCATCTACCAATAATCTTTTCTAACGTAAATGGGTCGCTACCGGATAAATTAGCAAAGGTTGAAGTGATTACTGTTTGTTTATCAGAGAAAAACCTCAGAGGGGTTAGTTATCAGGACAGACCCAATACGGTTCGGTTAAAGGGGAAAGGGAAAGGGGAAAGGTTTTAAATACATCCTTTACCCCTTACCCTTTAACCTTTTCCCAGACCACAAGGAAAGTTCATTGTGCTTATCCGAACCGTATTGAGGACAGACCTACCAAGTTAAAGGTGGATTAGCTTACTTCCTTCATTAGGACTTACGCAAAACTACACGCGGTAGGGGCAATTCATGAATTGCCCCTAGGGTAAAATCAGGGTTTAGGCTATTGTTTGCGTAAGTCCTATTCATAAAAAAACCCCCAGTGGGCGTTAGCCGACCAGGGGAGCTAGTTATCAGGGTGCATCTACCAATTAAATGTTCTAGGTTTAACCACCATGCTCCGGATAAATTTTTGAGAAAATTGATTGTTGTTGTGTGTCAAAAAAAACAAGAGTGGATATTAACTGCATTAGGGGAGTTAAAGATCAAGGGACATCCATCTACTAATCAAGTATTCTAGGATTAAGCACTATTTTCTGGTAGAGAATATCTGCGTCAGAAGTTGCTGTTGTTTGCCAAAAAAACCCCCAGTGGGTGTTAGCCAACTAGGGGAGTTGAAGATCAAGGTGCATCTACCAATTAAGTGTTCTAGATCCAAGTAATCCGATCCGGATAAAGTTGTAAAGGCAGAAAAACCAAAACAGCACCGAATCAGAAACATTCAGGGGTGGGATGCATCTAAGTTATTAGAGGGAGCGGAAAATCGACTTGAAACTTTCGCGTTTCAAACCAGATTTAGGAGGCGGACAGGAGAAGTTGTGACCCAGGAATTCCATATTTCCGTAACCCCAGTAGGGCAAAATGACTACTTGGTGCGGACGGAACAAGTCGCGCCTGGGGTACCATTGGCAGAAGAATTGGTGACTTGGCCTATAGCTGATTGGTTGATGGCTGCTGGGCATTTGATGAATGACCCGTTGAAGTCGGTGTTGCAAGGAGATCCATTCGCTTCTGGTGGGCATGAAAGCGATATCGCCAGAAACTCTGTGAATTTGGTAGCGTTGGGTCAACAATTTTATAACGCCCTATTTCAAGGCACTCTCAGAGATAGTTGGATTACTGCCCAAGGTATTGCCCAAAACCATCAACAAGTACTACGCTTGCGCTTGGGGCTAAAAGACACTAGGTTAGCTCGTCTGCCTTGGGAAGTAATGCACGCAGGCGATCGCCCTCTGGCTACTGGGCCTTATGTAGCTTTTTCTCGCTTCCAAAGTGGAATTTTAGGGGCTTCTCCTTTGCGATCGCTGCGGGGGGCTACGCCTACGCGAAATATGCCCACACTGCGTGAACAAGGTAGTGTGAAAGTATTGATGGTAATTGCTTCCCCTTCAGATCAAGTCCGCCTTGATTTACAGAAACAGGAAGCTATCAAACTGCAAGCAGAACTTCACCGTCAAACATCACGACTGGCTGAAGGTAACAATCGGTTTCCAGAAATTGAACTGACTGTATTAGACCAACCAGGACGGGAAGAACTAACCCAAGCTCTAGAACAAGGCAGATACCACGTTCTCCACTACTCTGGTCATAGTAACTTAGGCGTCAATGGCGGAGAAATTTATCTTGCTAGCCGTAGAACTGGCTTAACAGAAATCTTAACTGGGGACGATCTGGCAGGTTTACTCGTCAACAATAATATCCAAATGGCAGTGTTTAACTCCTGCTTAGGCGCGTACACTGCTGCGTCTGATCCCTCTGGAGATACTGGCGAACGTAACCTGGCAGAAAGTCTAGTGAAGCGTGGAATTAGAAGCGTTTTGGCTATGTCAGAACGTATTCCTGATGAAGTAGCGTTGACTCTCACACAATTGTTTTACCGCAACTTGAGTCAGGGATATCCTGTCGATTTGTGCGTCAGTCGGATGCGCCAAGGCTTAATTTCTGCATATAGTTCTCACCAGATGTACTGGGCATTACCGATTTTGTATCTCCAGCCAGAATTTGACGGTTTTCTGAGTGAGGAAACTGAGGTATCCGAAAGTGCGGAGTCGCTGAATCAGTATGGTTCGCCTTTAGGTATAACTTCTACGATGTACTCTGCTCTGGCAGATGATGCCGAGATGCCTTTAGGAATGGAAGAAATGATTCCTGCTGGTTTGGCGCGTGACTCTTCTGGGTTAGACTGGCTAGGTGAAGATACTTGGGGCGATCTGGTTGATGAAATTGAGTATGATGACCCAAGCTATGAAGAAGATTCTGCGATAGTTTCGGATTTGTTTCGGCAGCTAGATAACCAAAAAGCTTCAACTGAACCGGATCAACAAATTCGTGAAGATAGTTTTCACCAAAGCCAGATTTCAGAGGAAATGACTTCCCCAGAAGAGGAAGCCGATTTGTGGGGAGAAGTTCCACCACCGCCACCTCAAGTTGTGGGGAACTTTGAAGGAAATCGAGAAAAATCTCAGTTTTCACGTAGGTATAGCCCACCGCAAGCATCGCAACCAGTCCCACTAGGATCTCGTACCCGTCGCCGCAAGCTGTGGCCGATTGTGGGTGTTGTCGGAATCAGTGCGTTAGCAGCTGCGATCGCTTTAAATTGGTGGTGGCAAAATCGGCCCCAAGCAAATTTGCGTAATATACCAGCAATTCCCACCCAGTCTTTACCTATTCAAAAGCAGCAAAATATCGATTTAGAAACAGCAACCACTGGAATTGTCACCGCCAGCGCTACGGAAAAAATGAGCCAGGGTGACTTGCAAGGTGGGTTATTGGCTGTAGAAGAACTACTCAATCGTGGCGCATTGGCTGCGGCTGAAACTGCCCTGAAACTAATTCCAAGTAAACAAGCTGACGATCCATCGGTGAACTTTTACAAGGGACGATTAGCGTGGCAGTCTATCCAAACTGGAGACAATAACTATAGCGTTGATGATGCCCGCCGTTACTGGGAAACTGCTGCAAAAGCTAAACCCGAATCGCTTTTGTATAATAACGCTTTGGGATTTGCTTACTACACAGAAGGTAATCTGAATCGAGCTAATGATTCTTGGTTCAAAGCTTTGAATTTAGCTCTCAAAGAGCAAAACTCAGACTCTAGCGCCGAAACATCTACAAATACAGCAGTCCCTCAAGATGCTTTAACTTCTTATGCTGGTTTAGCTCTTGGATTGTATAAATCTGCACTCAGTCAATCTAGTGGTAAGCAGACACAATATTTGAATGAAGCGATCAAGTTGCGGCAAATGGTTCTCAAGTCTGATCCAGTAAATTTCCAGGTAGATAAATTAGCTAAAAATTGGCTGTGGACGGAGAAGGCGATTGAGGATTGGCGATCGCTCCTTCAGGAAAAGAGCGAGGAACAGTAATCGTAATTTGTTGTAAGTGAAAAGGGCGGTTAGAAACCGCGTCTACACAGACAAAACCGACCTCCGTGGGTTTTAAACCATCAATTTTTCCTTAGTCCGCGCAGGCGGACTTCTCTGCGAGACGCTACGCGAACGTTTGTATAGCCGCGAATTCCATTCGCCGGGGCTTTTATTTATTACCTTGAAACTGCTTAATAATATTGCTAATTAAAGGCAACTGTTCCAGTACTATTTTTGTCAAATCTACAAAAGATTTCTCAGAAAGGCGGTCATCTTGACGAAGTTGCAGAACGCCGATTAAGACAATAAATATTGCTGTACCAATAATTGCTAAAGCTAGATAATGAAATGGTAGCGAACCACCAAAGAATGCAATTAAACAAAATACAACTACAAATACAAATAAATAGAACATTCCATTTCTAAACGCAAACGGAAGCGTAACCTGCACTTCTGGTTTAGAATTATCTTCCTGTTTAGATGGTTCTGTCATAAAATTATTCTCTTGCTTTGATGGCTGAATTACATTATTAATTGTTACAACGACATTTTCCCTTCTTGTCTCAGAGGAATTAGGCAGAAAATCGCCACCCATCTGCTGTTCTGCTTTCAGTAACTCCTTTCTGTCCATCACATCATCAATTAAGCCCAAGACATTAACCATTTGATAGCTTTTTTGACATTGAATGCGTTCTTGCCTATCGGCTACAAACTGTCGCAATATCTCAAAAGGGTAAAAGTGTGGCTCTTGGCTATCTTTGCAGGTGTCACAATTACAGGGGATTAACTTGTTATACTTTAACCGCTGATACGAGTCATGAATTTTATCGAGTTCATGTGTAACTATGGTCATCAAATCTCTTTTGTGACGACCTGAGACTCGAATCTTAATCTCCCGCTTACCGTAATATTCAATCACCTCTGCCTTTGTCTGGTCTTTGCTGAGAACAACGCCGCTTTTCCAGACACATTGTTGTTCATTCATTAACTCATGCATGGCAACGATGAACTGGGTGATGATGCCCTTGGGCATGAACTCGTAGGTGTAACGCAGAATCAGGTTGTTGGTTTCATCCCAGTTATATGAAGATTGATTAGCAGATAGCAGTTGTGGGGCAATATACTTTCCTTGGCTTCTAGGAATTTCGTAGCACAGCTTGAAGTTGATCATCAAGCGCAAGAGTTCATCATGCATCGTGGCGTATTCGTCTTCATACCAGATGTTTGCCAAGTCAGACCGTGTGAAACTGCCCAGGTTGCGAATCACCTTTTCATTATCCAGCACCTTGTAGACTGCATCAGTTCCCCACTTGGGTTTGAGGATAACGGTCTTGTTCAAAAGTGGGTCTTCCTGGAAGTGCAAGCATACTCCCAAATCGTGCAGATAGCTGCTCAACTGCAACTTGTCATTTCTTGTGGCGAACCCATTTTTTTGGCAGATGTTCAGGTATTCATCCAAGCTGATGTAATTGCGTGCATCACTCTCCAAAGCTTCTCGGACTCTAACCCAGGTTTTTGGGAGGGGACTGCCAATATGGGGCAGACTTTTAACGTAATGCTTGATTTGTTCTAAAACTTGTTCTAAACCCCTGTTGGTAGCAAGGTTTGTTGGTAAAGTCTCCTTCAAATTAGTAAACTGCCCCCGTAACTCACGTTCATTGATTTCTCGGTGGCGGTTTTGCTTTTCATTTTTGATGATTAGCAAGGGACTGTTATCGCTCAACAGTTCTACTACATTCAACCAGTAATAAAAATCCGTGTCCTCCTTGCGCGTATCTGCCACTAAAGCATAAAGTGAACGCTTGGTGAGGAAAAACTGGTGAGTCGCATGGTAAATTTCTTGTCCCCCAAAGTCCCAGATGTTGACTCGAAATTCTCGCCCATTTTCCATTAGGAAACCCCACTGGATGACCTCAATTCCCTTGGTTGTGTCTTCCTCTCGGAGTTGATAATTTTGATTTTCAATTTTCTTCGCCAGTGTTGTCTTTCCTGCTCCTCCTTCACCTACTATTAGTAACTTTGCCTCGTAAAGATAATCTGTACCTTCTGCTTTCAGTTGTCGGAAATAATCTTTAATCGCCTTAAAACCTTTTTTAACGACTTCTAGCGGTGGTTTTTCAATGGGATTACCGCTTAAATTCAGAGTGGTAAGTTGTTGCAGTTCAATAATCGCTTCTGGCAGTATAGTTATTTTGTTGTAGCTTAAATCCAGGGAAGTGAGTTGTTGGAGTTCGGCAATCGCTTTTGGCAGCGTCGTTAATTCGTTGCCCCTTAAATCTAGAGAAGTGAGTTGTCGCAGTTCGGCAATCGCCTCTGGCATCGTCGTTAATTCGTTGCCTCTTAAATACAGGGTGGTGAGTTGTTTAAGGTTGATAACGGCTTCTAGTACTGTCGTTAATTTGTTGACGCTTAAATTCAGGGTGGTAAGTTGTTGCAGTCCGGTGACGGCTTGTGGCAACATCCTTAATTTGTTGACGCTTAAGTTTAGGCTGCTTAGTTGTTCTAAGTTGGTTAAGGTTTTTGGTAGTGTCGTTAATTGGTTATCGCTTAAATTCAGGGTGGTAAGTTGTTGCAGTCCAGTGACGGCTTGTGGTAGCATCCTTAATTTGTTGCCGCTTAAATCCAGGGTAATGAGTTGTTGCAGGTGGACAATGGCTTTTGGTAGTGTCGTTAATTGGTTATTGCCTAAATTCAGAGTAGTAAGTTGTTGCAGTTCAGTAATCGCTTCTGGGAGGGTCGTTAATTCGTTGTCCTTTAAATCCAGGGTAATGAGTTGTTGCAGGTGGACAATGGCTTCTGGCAGTGTCGTTAATTTGTTGCCCCTTAAATCCAGGGAGGTGAGTTGTTGCAAGCGGGCAATCGCTTCTGGCAGCGTTGTTAATTTGTTAAAGCTTAAATTCAAAACCTCCAACCATTTCAGTTCAAACACCTCAGCAGGGATCTCTGTTAATTGTTCCTTGTTATCAGTACGCCAAACATTGCTTAAATCTAATTTTTTAAGCTGTTTTTCTTTCGCTTCTCGGATTTTTTTAAGATAACGTTGAGGCGTATTTGCCATACTGAGGTTCACCTGTTAATAAAAGTTATATGTAATGCCCCTGATTCGCTGGACAATTTCGCAACCACTAATATTTTGCACTAATCCCAACAACCGCCACAGGTTAGAAAGCTCTGGCTGATAGTGAAAGTCTTCTTAAGAGGTCTAAATTCTTTCCAGACTTGGGTTTTAGTCCACATTGAGTAGACTTTGGCTATGAGAAAGGAAATTCGAGTTCCAGGCAAAGGTGGGTGTTAATTAAGAATGCTGCAAGATATCCAAGCAATTTACTATTTTGTGTTTTACTACACGAGTGCTAATAATTTTTACTGAATCTAAAAAGAATTTATCATTACCAATGGTTCAGATTGGCTTGTCAACGAGTCTTTGATACTCATTAATGAGGTTCGGAACTCCGTTAATGAGTCTTTGATACTCGCGGACGAGTGTTTGATATTCGCGGACGAGTGTTTGATATTCGCGGACGAGTGTTTGATATTCGCGGACGAGTGTTTGATACTTGCGGATGAGTCTTTGATACTCGCGGATGAGTCTTTGACACTCGTGAACGAGTCTTTGACACTCGTGAACGAGTCTTTGACACTCGTGAACGAGTCTTTGATACTCGTGAACGAGTCTTTGATACTCGTGAACGAGTCTTTAATGGTTCTTTTACTTGTTTAGGGACTTCCAAATAAAAAAATATTCAATTATTGATTGTGGGGTGGGCATCTTGCCCGCCCAGTTTATATGGCGGGCAAGATGCCCACCCCACAAGATTGGATAATTTATTTCTTGGAGTTCCCTTAGCCGTTTTTTACGCGACTTTTCCAGCCTGAAAAATCTGTTCAGCAGTTAAATTCAACTCTGGGAACGCTAGCGACTGAATGCGATCGCTTCCCCTAAATTGCCTAATTTGATACTCACCTTCAATTAGTTGGTAAATCGAGATAGTTGGTTGTTTAGGATTGCCAATAAAGCGCCTACCACCTAAACCTAGATAGTCTACAATCCAGTATTCAGGTATTCCAACCTCTTCATATTTACCTGCTTTGGTAAAATAGTCGTCTCGCCAGTTGGTACTGACAACCTCAATTACTAAAGGAATTGATGCCGCTTGGCTTACAGTAGATTCTTTTTTCCACAGAGGTTCATTGACTAAATTAGAGTTATTCAACAACATTACATCTGGTGAGTAAGCTGCTTCGCTCTGATTTGGTTTAATGAATGCTGTTTTGGGGATGAAATAAGGTAGTTTTAAACGTTTGTATTCTGTAACTATTTCCCCAACTAAAAATCCAACAATCTGTTCATGTTCACCTGTGGGAGGAGCCATTTCTACAATTACTCCGTCATGCAGTTCATAGCGTCGTTGTGAGTTTTCTGGATACCAGGCGATAAATTCATCAAATGTTACTTTTTTGGTTAAGGCTTGAGTCATACTTTATCTCTTTGCTTGATGTCAAAGTTGACCCCTTTCCAAACTTCTCCCCAACACAGGAAGGGGTTTTTTCTCTCGTTCTCAAGTTCTACCAGGAAATGCAGTACTTTAAGGCTTCTGTATTTTGTTAATTTAGAATAAAGGGGAGAGTCTCCTGAATTGTGTTACCTGTCAAATCCAGGAAACTAAAAATTATATAATTTCCTGGGGGTAAAAATGGAAACAAAATATGTTGCAGTGGAGCGATCGCATTTTTGACGTTTCAAGCAAGGTAAAAGGGTGCAAAACTGCGGATCTTGTTTCTCACGAATGATTTGGGATTGCCATAGTTGTTAGTATCGAACTTTTAACTAACAATTCCTAGATTGTTGTATATTTCGATGAGATTGCCATCAGGATCGCGAAAATAAGCTGTGCGGATTCCCCAGTCTGGGCGATCTTGTGGTTCTGTTACAACGATCGCATTCTGAGTTTTTACCTGCTCATAAACCTCATCGACGTTATCGACTGCGAAAATTAACACAGTTTTATCTCGATTGACAATGTATGAAGGCTGTTCAATTCTTGGGACTACTTCAGCCATTAATTCTTTTTTGAACAAACCCAGCTTTAGATATCCGGTATTAAATTCAGCATATCCGCTATTTTCATCGCCCCAATCGACATCAAATTTCAGCAGATCCCGGTAAAACAGAAAAGAATCTTTATAGTTGGAGACAAGCAGTCTCAGGTGTGTTAACTGAAGCTTCATATCTGTTACCTTAGTCTACTAACTGTGAATTCTAGGTTCTGGATGCAAAGTCGCCAGCAACTCGCTTTCGACAATTGCTAATTCATCAAGCCGTTGCATGACAATTTCTCTGTCGAAATAAGTAGCAGCTAAAACCCAATATATACCGTAGTGTCGCGCTTCGGATGCCATTAGCCCACGATAAAATTTTGCTAACTCTGGCTCTGGACAGTGAGCAGCTAATAATCCCAGGCGTTCGTGAGAGCGAGCTTCTATTAAACCAGTTACTAGTAAGGAATCCAGGAATCGCTCAGGTTCTTTGGGGCGGACTTGGGCTTTTAAACCTGCGCCGTAGGGAGGCGGTGGTAAGGGAGCTAGGGGAATATTTCGGCGTTCTAACCATTGGTTAACTAGTTCAAAGTGTTCTAGTTCTTCGCGGGCGATCGCAGTTAGTTCCCGCACCATCTTAGTATTGGAAGGGTAACGAAACATCATGTTTAAGGCTACGCCTGCTGCTTTGCGTTCACAGTGGGAGTGGTCGAGTAAGATGATGTCTAAGTTAGCGATCGCTTGTTCAACCCAAGCAGAGCTTGTGGGCTGTTTTAGGGCGTTGATAGTCGATAACTGAGTAAGCACAAAGTCACAAAACTCCAGAATTTAATTTGGCTGAGTACCCTAACAAATTGATTTTAATCGTGGATGGGGCAATTTGTTGCTTTTAGACCTTTTGCCCTCTCTCTTAGTCAGCACGTCATTGATTACCAAAAGCTAATACCTCTAAATGGCTCTTGTTTGCTGTCTTGTCCACACACGAAATGCTTTCATTGTCGCATTTCTGCCATTGGTTTTACTCAGCATCGAATATTCGGGAATCACTTTGCAAAAAAGAGCTATTCCAATAATATTGGAGTAGCTCTTTTTTTGTTTTTGTTAACTCAATTTTCACATATTTGTTGAAGAAGAATTCAGAATTCAGAATTCAGGAGTCAGAATAAAGACGCTCTCTACGAGACGCTAAAAGCGTAGCTTGCTTCTCTGTAAGAGTACGCGGACTCGCTTGCCGCCGGCGCTATCCACCAGTCATACAGAATTCATTCTGTATTCTGAATCCTGACTCCTGACTCCTGAATTCTGTTCGATAAAATTGGATATTCCATATTCAGATAAGCAGTGCTTAAAAGTTTGCACTTCCTCTATGATTTCCTGAATATGTCTTTTGAGAGCTATTCTTGACGGAAAATAATTACAAAACTGGTCTGCAATACCTAGCAAAGTTACTGAAGTTTGATTTTCTATCCCTATTTCTCACTCCACGGAATGTGTTTCTTGAAAGAGGGCTATATGTTAACTGAAAGGAGTTGCAGCAAGGTTAATTTGCCGCTGTTTGGGCTTCTTGATAAATTATTTCTTGAAACTGGATCATATCTTTTTGTGGATCGGCGTGGCTAACTTTCACTACTATCTGTTCGCCTAAATTCACAGAACGTTTGAAAGTCATTGGTAACTGCAAGCCCAAATCTTCTAACAAAATTAGGGCTAAGTTGCTGTCTTCCCGCAACCACATCAACACTGTCACATCCCAGGTTTCCTCTGGATGACGGCGTAAATACTCTAGAGCATAATATCTATTAGTTTGCCGTTCCACCATCGTCAACTCTTGGGTGATGCTGGTTACATTCATCATCACTTCTTTAAGTTGTTCTGCGGAAAATGGTAAAACTTCACCCCGTAAGTGGGCTTTAAGTTGGAAGTGGGTAAGCAAGTCACTGTAGCGACGAATGGGAGAGGTTGCTTGGGTATAAGTATCCAAACCCAAACCAGCATGACGCAGAGGCGTAATGCTCATTTCACTCTTGGGCATACAACGACGCATGGCACAGGCGCGAACGAATCCAGCCGGAAGTAGGAGTAATTCTTCGTCTGGGGGTAATTCCGGTTGCGGCTGACCGCGAAATGGCAAAGGGATGTTGTGAGCTTTACCATAACGAGCCGCAACTTCACCGGCAACAATCATCATTTCTGCTACCAGTTGCCGCGACGGGGAATCGTCCAAAATGTCAATGTTGATCTCGTCACCTTTGACTTTGATCGTTGCTTCGGGCATGGTGATGCTAATTGCCCCTTGAGCATAACGCCAAGCTTTGCGCCGCTGGGCCCAAGTTGCGATCGCTGCAATTTCTGGTTCTGCTTGTACTCGTAATTGCAGCATTTCATCTACATCTTCGTAGGTGAGGCGATAAGTCGGCTTAATTAAACTGGTATGAATGCTGTAATCTTCTACTACCCCAGTTGTACCTAAAATAATCCCGAAACTGAGGGCGTAACAAACCTTTCCCTGTATCAGACTCATTGGCCCAGTTGCCAACACCTCTGGAAACATGGGAATCATTCCCGTAGGTAAATAGACTGTACTACCCCGCTTTCTGGCTTCCAAATCTAATTCATCTTCCGGCACTAACCATCTAGTAGGATCGGCAATATGCGCCCAAATCCGTTCCCGTCCATCGGGGAGTACTTCCCAACTTAGACCATCGTCGATCTCTGTGGTAGTTTCATCATCAATGGTGTAGACCTTCAGGTGAGTCAGATCCAGGCGGTTTGCATCTGAGTCAATCGGCGGGAAATCCAAACGCTGTTGCGCCACTTCTAATACCTTATTAGGAAACTGAATCGGAATTGAAGAACGACGCAGGAACAAGTTTTCATAAGGACTCCACCAACCCAAATCTACCAATAATTGAAAGGCTCCTTGGGGTGTTGTGGGTCGTCCCAGCATGGTCATAGTTTCTAATACCGGAGCGCTTGGCGGATAAGCGCGAGCCAAGGAGTCATAGTTTACTCCCGTCCGCACGGTGTCAGCAAGTAGCGCTGCGTATTTCTCTAGTCCTTCTAAGCGCTGGCGATCATGACGCTGCCATTCTACTGCTTCACCTTTAAGCGCCTGCTCTACACGAATTAAAAATTCCTGCTGTCCCTTAGCTTTTAGTGCCTCTACTTCCAGTTGGTGCTTGCGTTCTGCCACTTGAGAAGCAGTTCGGGCTTCATAAGCGTCTCCTTTTTGCTTGAAATAAAGTTTGTCGTCTGATAACAAGCAATAGGCGGCGTAACAATGAGGCGCGGCTGATTCCGAAAATAGCAGATTCGCCATCAGGTTTGGGGTGACTGTTTCCCCATCTTCAACCAGTAATTCCCAAGCTACCTCTAAGCTAGATGGGTCTACATAAGGCTTGACCTGTTCCAAAAAACTGGCAATGTCAGAGGGCTTGTAAGTCTGTCCGGTAACTGTATAAGTTATTTGTCTAGGCGCGAGGCTGTGGGATTGACCACGTTCGTCTACCACAAACCAGCGGGTTTTACCGTCTGGACGTTCTACGATGCCCAGACGGCGATCGCCTTGAACCCTAAATTCAACTAGCGTCCCCTTCTCCACAACTCTCGCACTTTAATTTGGTGAACAGTTTAATTAAATAGTTTTAAATTAGGAGTTAGGAGTTAGGAGTTTTGATTCTTAACTCCTGTACAGACGCGATTAATCGCGTCTCTCCTCTTTTTAGCCTTCGGCATTGATAAATGGCAACAAGGCCACAATCCGCGAACGCTTAATTGCTAATGTCAACTCTCGCTGTTGCTGAGAGGTAAGCCCAGTAATCCGACGTGGCAATATTTTACCCCGCTCGGTGACAAACTTACGCAATAAATCAACATCTTTATAATCGATTGGTTCTCCTGGCTTGATTGGAGAAAGGCGACGACGGAAATAACTCATCTCTACTTAA
Source organism: Nostoc sp. UIC 10890 (assembly GCF_054786515.1). Taxonomy (NCBI): domain Bacteria; kingdom Bacillati; phylum Cyanobacteriota; class Cyanophyceae; order Nostocales; family Nostocaceae; genus Nostoc; species Nostoc sp. UIC 10890. The sequence continues at coordinate 1,681,262 of NZ_JBSGKF010000001.1, read as the reverse complement.
TTTCCTTGTGAACAGTATGTTTGTTGCAGTGGGTGCAGAACTTTTTCAGTTCTAGCCGGTTAGTGGTGTTGCGGCGATTCTTGGTACTGGTATAACGTGAAACACCAGCAGAACGCTTATCTGAATTTGTCCGACACTCGGTACACTCTAGTGTCACAATAATGCGGGCACCTTTACTCTTAGCCATAATCTTACAAACAGTGAAGCCTGAAGAGAATTAACACAAATGACTATCTTCTCACATTCTGCCGCATATTTTCAACTAATCTTTTGATTTTTATATCGAGCGAGTAGCCACGACGCGACGAAACGATGAAAGTTCCACAATAGCGATCGTGTAAAGCCTGCCGCATCTGGGCATCAGATAAGGCAGTCCCACAATCAATTGCTAGGGGAAGTACTAGCAGTATAGCAGTGGGATTGGCTCTAATATTGCTCAGGGCAATTGATACTAAAAGCGCACTCAAGCCGATGATTGTCTCTCGCTTCATCAGCGAGAGTAAAGCTGGAATTCTGCCCATTATTTCCCCATCTTCGACTTCCAACACCTTTAAGTCGAACGCCCAACGCCCTAAGCTTTGCCCTTGATTGTTGTATACCACTAACACCCGTAAAAATAGCCAAAGTATGACAAAAACTAGGATTTGCACAAATTGAATACCGATATCACCGCCTCCCAGTAGGGAACTGACTAACCAGACACCAAGGAAATCAAGTCCCAATGCCATACCTCGCCGCCCAATTTCAGCCTTGGGATAGTGTTTTTGGGGAAGTCGTTCGATAGTCATACAAAATAGGTATTTTTAGTTAGGGGTTGGGAAATAATTGCTCCTGTTTTTAATATTAAGGTGATGATTTGGGTTTGGCGTTTAAACTGTTATACATAAAAGTTCCATAGTTAGAGCGGGCAAGAACCTACCCCACAAGAGTCTGTTTTTGGGAAATTTTGTATTGTTGTAGAAAATTAATTTTGATTAACTTGGGAGTTGTATCATGATACATCTGTTTGCTAAAACAGCTATTGGTATGGTGACGACTACTGCTTTAGCGTTAGCGATCGCCATACCTACTAACGACCTAGCTAATGCTGCTGAGTTTAACTTTAACTGGAAGGGAGAAACTGGTTATTCAGCTAAAGGTTCATTTAACTATGATGCAACAACTGCTCCCAACGTCATTTCTGAAGCAGGTTTGGGAGCTACGAAGAACTTGCAGTCTCTCTCAATTTCCTTCTTTGATCCCTTGAGTAATCTCATAAATAGTTTCACTCCAGTGCTTAGTGGTGTATCTAACTACGGCTTTTTGAGATTCAACTTTGATAACACTACTCAGCAAATCTTTGGCCCTTTTGATGTTGGCAAGGATGATGAGATACCTGGCGACACATGGCTTAATAATAATCTCGCACTCATAGATGAAGGTTTTAGTGATGAGGTTCTAGCTAAAGAATTTGGTTTTAACAATAGAGATGCAGCAGGGACAAAGCAAATACTAGATTTAAGTAACAATTCGGTTCAGGTATCCAGAGTCCCCGAAGGAAGCATAATTGTAGGTTTGCTAGCAGTGTGTAGTTTGGGATTTACTCTCAAGCAGAAAAAAGCTATTAGCGCTTTGCGGAATTCGTAATTACTGTATCTGCTCTGTTGATTGAGTCCTTAGTGTTAATTTACAGGGATAAAAGTAAAAAGTCGGAGGCGATCGCTATGTTATCAGTCAGCGATGCAGAAGCAATTATTTTAAATTTGGTGCAGCCGTTGGATCACCAGCGGGATACTGAAGTTGTAGATTTATTCGCAGCCGATAGTCGGATTTTGGCAACACCTGTCACCAGTCCGTTAGATTTTCCCCATTGGGATAATTCGGCAATGGATGGCTACGCAGTTCGCTACGAAGATGTACAGCACTCTAACGCTGAACAACCAGCCGTTTTAGAAATTGTTGAGGATATTCCGGCTGGGTATCAGCCCAAGTCTACGATTCAAACAGGGCAAGCCGCGCGAATTTTTACAGGTGCGGTGATCCCAGCAGGTGCAGATACTATAGTTATCCAAGAGAGGACACGTCGGGAGGCAAACCGCGTATTCATCCTGGATTCACCAAAACCGCAAGAATTTGTCAGACACAAAGCATCTTTTTACCAAGCTGGAACACAACTACTACCAGCAGGAATTAAGTTAAATGCCCCAGAAATTGCCGTATTGGCAGCAGCACAATGTCTGCAATTAAATGTTTACCGCCGTCCACGTGTCGCAATATTTTCCACTGGTGATGAGTTGGTGACAGTTGATCAACCGCTGCAATCAGGGCAAATTGTGGATTCTAATCAGTATGCACTGGCAGCTTTAGTGAGACAAAGTGGCGCAGAACCGTTGATTTTAGGCATTGTGAAAGATGATCCAGTTGCTCTGGAGAAAGTCATTACCCACACAGTTGCGATCGCTGATATAGTTCTTTCTTCTGGTGGCGTCTCAGTGGGAGATTATGACTATGTTGACAAAATTCTCGCATCGCTAGGAGCAAAAATTCACATTCGGGCTGTGGCAATGAGGCCAGGGAAACCCCTCACTGTCGCCACTTTCCCCAGTAGAAACGCGATTAATCCTACAGACGCGATGAATCGCGTCTCTACAAACTCCCCACTTTATTTTGGTTTACCAGGAAACCCTGCGGCTGTGTTAGTAACATTTTGGCGGTTTGTGCTGCCAGCAATCAAGAAACTTTCGGGAATTACGGAAAATTGGGAACCAGTGTTTTTGAAAGTGCGATCGCATGATGAATTGCGATCGGATGGTAAGCGTGAAACTTACCTTTGGGGTAAATTGCATTTAATTGATGGAATTTACGAATTTTATAAAGCTGGTGGTAGTCACAGTTCCGGTAATTTAATTAATTTAGCTCAAACCAATGCCTTAGCTGTTCTTCCGGTGGGTAAAACACTAATTTACCCACAAGAAGAGGTACAAGTTTTGCAGCTTAGTAATGGTTAAAATATCTGCTCAAAAGCCTCAATCAAGCTGTTAACTTCCTCCAGGGTGTTGTAATGCACCATACTCACCCGAACTATTCCACCTTGGGATGCTAACCCCAAGTATTCAATTAGGCGTTTAGCATAAAAGTCTCCATAGCGAATTCCAATAAAATGTTGGTCAATTTTTTCTGGAATGGTTGAACTATGTATTCCATCTACTATAAAAGATATAGTTGGCACACGAAATTCACGATCAGCCTTCGATTGACCAATCACTCGCACATTAGACTTGCTATTGAGGTAATTTAGGAGGCGATCGCTAATCTTTTCTTCATGTAGGCTAATTAAATCAAACGCCTGCACCATTTGATTTCTCAAATCAGGTGCAGTTTCATTTCCATAGTGTAGTTGTGCTAATTCACTCAAGTAATCACATAAACCTAACATTCCATAACTTAATTCAAAATTGACATTACCTAACTGAAATTTATAAGGTATATCTGTCTGTTCAATAAAATAATGGTTAAGACCAGGCAATCTTAACAAATGTTCTTCTTTGCCATAAAGTAAGGCATGATGTGGCCCATAGACTTTATAACAACTCAAAGCATAGAAATCGACATCCAAATCTTGAACATCAACTAATCTGTGGGGTGCATAAGCTACACCATCCACACAAATCATCGCGTTGCGATCGTGTACAAAGGCAGCAATTTCTTTAATTGGGTTGATAGTTCCCAGAACATTAGAAGCATGAGTCAAGGCTACTAGTTTGGTACGCTGACTCATCAATGGTTCTAAATCTGCTAAATGAAGTTCCAAGGTGTCTGGGCGAATTTGCCACACTTTCACCTTCATTCCTTGTTTTTCAAGAGCAACCCAAGCACCAATATTAGCCTCATGGTCACAATTAGTAACAATAATCTCATCGCCAGGTGTGAAGGTTTGACCCAAACAAATTGAGAGAACTCTCAACATCATGGTAGTAGATGGGCCCATGACCACTTCTTTAGAAGAATTGGCATTAATGAAACTAGCCATTCCGCTAGTTGCTAGGGCTAATCGTTCTCCTGCAAGTTGAGAAACCCCATACGAAGCTCCCAACTGGACATCAGAACTTAAGAGAAATTCACTAATTCTATCTACTACTTTTTTCAGAGTTTGTGACCCGCCAGCATTATCAAAAAAAGTCCATTCACCAGCTAGAGCAGGAAAATATTGGCGAACTTTATCAAGATTCAGGAGCATAGTATTATAAGTTCTCTAGAGAATGTTCTTTACCCTAGCCTAGCTTTTGGCAAGTCGCCTAGATGTGCCAGCCTTCTTGCTCTGTAACAATCTATCTAGAGGGGGTATACTCGGAACCCCAAAGAGTATATTACTGACATATCTAACTTCCAGCAAGGATTAATGTCTTGATTCTTCACAATTCTCGCCAATTTTATTTGATAAGTTTAAGGGAGAGTCAAAGCAGTTATTGTTTTGATTCTTAATTCCTTGATTGAAAACAAAGGAACGACCTATGAATACTACCGTTACATACGACATCGAGGTTATCAAGGAAGAAGCACTTCAACTTGTCAAAAAGGGACTTATTAACCGTCAGCAGCCAATTTATACCCTCTGTAAATATATTCCTCATCGTGACTGGGTTAATTTTGAACTTGAGTTAGAAAAAAACGAATTTCTACTCAGAGATAGAATTATCGACCTACTGAATCACGAATCGTGGGAAGACGATTATGGCTGCATTTAGAGGCTGAACCCCCATTAGCAGCATCCCAATAAAATCAAAATTACAAATCAATTTTTCAGCATTAACAACCCTCGCATTCAGTCGGGGGTTATAAATAAGAGATTATTAAAGTAAGCAATAAGCCTTGATGGATGGGTTAGGTGCTAGAGAAGAGAAGATAAACTATTGCTAGCGTAGCAATAATTGTCTATTAGAGATTACGGTGACACAAGTCTTTTAGAGTTTCCTCGCAGGCTTACCATTGTTATCCCGGTACTAGACTCTGCATATTGGTAACAACTTAAGAAAAAGGTATTGATTCTCAATAGGTATATTTATTGGGAAAAAATATCGATCCTGGAAACCTAGAAATCACTGAGACAATAAGGCATTGTGATACGCAAGCCGCTTTGCACCACAACAAGTCTTCTCGATTTAATCACCGATGATACTTGTCGCCACAGTAGTGTTGATACTGCTGCCACCATTAGAAGTAAACCCAGAATCCGGTCGCGTAGTTCTAACTGCTGGGAATACGACAGTTTATTTTATACTAATAGTGTTAATAGCTCCTTCATCCGCGCGGCGTTAGTATTGGTGTAGCCTCTCCTAGAGAAGTTTGCCACAGGCATCGCTTCGTTTTCTGGCGCTTGCATGTTTCTATTCCGCTTGTGGTCTATATTACATGCAATTGTGTACCGCTATATATTTAATAGCGCTACAAAATTGTACTTGACGTACCTTTTTTTGTGCTGGATATTTTTAATATTCATAAGAGTACCTTATTTAATATTAGGGATTTTTGCTATTTGTACTTATAGTAGTATTTCTGCTTACTTCAACTAAAATATCAGGATTATTATGTGTCATATCAAACTTCAGATATGAACAATTATCCGGAATGCTGCTAGTTTAGTTAGTAGTTTGATTGAAATGTACTTAAATTAAGAGATAAATTCCCTAAAATCAATATATTTATTCAGCAGATTTTGTTATCCCTATTCCTGAGTGAACTAGATTAGTTATGCTCCTAGATTTAGAAAGATTTTATCAGGCTTGCAATCCGAGCAGACCTCTAATCATAGGAAACCCCAGCGATCGCAGATACTATATCGATTTTGCTGCGGTGCGGGGTGGTAAAATTATCGAAGCTTTGCAGCGGACGATCGCTAGAATTTCGCCGGATATACCAACTTGTCAGCTATTTACCGGACATCTCGGCTGTGGTAAATCAACGGAGTTGTTGCGCCTCAAAGCTGAATTAGAAGTGCAGCAATTTCATGTAGTTTACTTTGAGTCTACCCATGTCTTAGAAATGGCCGATGTGGATGTGACTGATATTTTATTGGCGATCGCAGGACAGGTGAGTGAAAGCCTAGAAGCCATGAGAATCAGTCTCAAGCCTACCTACTTTACCAAGTTATTTGGTGAACTTGTGGATTTTCTGCAAACACCAATTGACTTTGGGGTAGAAGCAGAGTTGTCTGTAGGGATTGCCAAAATCACCGCTAAAACGAAAGAAAGTCCCCAATTACGGCGACGGTTAAGAGATTATCTAGAACCGCGAACAGCAAATATTTTACAGGCAATTAATCAAGAATTGCTAGAACGTGCCACCAAGGAACTGAAAACCAGGGGAAAAAAAGGATTGGTGGTAATTGTTGATAACTTGGATAGAGTTGCAATACGACCTTTACCATCGGGGCGATCGCTACCAGAATACCTATTTATTCAGCGCGGTGAACAGTTACGCAAATTAAATTGTCATGTAGTCTACACTATTCCCCTAGCCCTAACTTTCTCCAACGATAGCGCCGAACTTCAGCATCGTTTAGGGGGAGGAGTTGCACCAAAAGTATTACCGATGATACCCGTGCGTCTACGCTCTGGCGAGATTTTTCCGCAAGGGCTAGCAATGTTGCGGCAAATGGTTCTAGCTAGAGCTTTTCCAGACATTTTGCCTAGCGATCGGTTAGGCTTAATTACAGAAGTGTTTGATAGTCTAGAAACCCTAGATCGATTGTGCCTAATTAGTGGTGGTCATGTCCGCGACTTACTGGGGTTACTGTTTGACTGTCTGCGAGAACAAGATCCACCATTTGAACGGGAATGTGTCGATTTGGTGATTCAAAGACAGCGAGATTACCGAGCCAACGCCATCGACCCCCATGAGTGGGAATTAATCTTTCAGGTAGTACAACAGCAGAGGGTTAGAGGTGATATAGAATACCACACTCTATTGCGAAGTTTATTTGTATTTGAATACCGTGATCATCAGGGAGCTTGGTTTGCCGTCAACCCAGTTTTAGCAGAGACGGAAAAATTTAAATCATGGTTGAACGACACCCACAAGTAGATGTAAGAGTAGCTAACGAGCGTGCTTTGCGAAGTTTGGGGAGAGCAATTGCCCTTTCTAGCGGTCAATTCTCCTTGGTTTTGGTGTGCTGCAATTATCGAGTTTTGCAAGAACTTATGCTGCAACGACTCGAAGAACTTTCTTCAGGAGTACACCAAATTCAAAAGGTAGTTCTGCCGCATAATGCTAGAAGCCTTTACACAAGTATTCATTTACAACTGGTAACTGAAACTAATCCGCCATCGGCGTTGATGATTTTGGGTTTAGAGTCAGTAGATGGAATCGATGATTTACTAAGGTCTATCAATCATATTCGAGATGAATTTCGCAAACGCCACCCATTTCCGATGATTTTGTGGGTGAATGAAGAAGTGTTGCAAAAGGTAGTCCGTTTAGCACCAGATTTTGCTAGTTGGGCAGCTACACCGATTCGATTTGAGATGACAACTCAATCATTGCGGCAATTTCTGCAACAGGAAACTGACTCTTTGTTTGCTACGGTGTTACCAACCGATGCTGCACAACACCAACCTCCTCAAGTTGCAAAGCATTATTCCACCGTGGAGCAAGTCTGGAAACATAGTTATGAACTGCACTTTGCCATTAAAGAGTTGCACAATCGTGGTATTACCTTAGAGCCAGAATTATACGCTAGTTTAGAATTTGTTTTTGGTCTAGATAACTATATTAGCGATCGCATTAATACAGCTTTAAGCCATTTTCAGCAAAGCTTGCAAGTTTGGCAAAAGTTAGTCGAGATAGGGAAAGCAGGGGAGCAGAGGGGCAGAGGGGCAGAGGAGCAGGGGAGCAGGGGAGCAGGGGAAGCAGAGGGACATCAGGGGGATAAAGAAGTATTTTCTTCCTCATCTCCTCCATCTCCCCCATCTCCTCTACTGCTGCGACAGGGAATTTTGCTGTTTTATATTGGGTTGTGTTATTGCCGTTTTGCAGAGCAAAATCAAACAGAAAATCGCCGCCATTGGTACACAGCAAAATCTTATTTTCAGCAATGCTTGAATATCTTGCAGATGGCTGGGCGTTTAGATATAGTTGCTGGATTTATTAATCAACTTGCAGAGGTTTTGCAATATCTGCAAGAGTGGGAGGAGTTGCAGACGGTTGCTCAAAAGTCTTTGGAGTTACATCAAACTTATGGTAGTCAAATCCAATTAGCTTGTGACTACGGTTTTCTGGCGCAAGTGGCTGTCCAGCAGTCGCGGTGGGTACAGGCGAGTATATTAGCACACGTATCATTGCTGAAATTAGGTGAGGCGCAAAAGCACAATGACCCTTATAACTGCTTATTTCCATTACTACTGGGGCAAATTTCTTATTTAGTATTGGCGAAAGCACAGCGAAATTTAGGTGAGCTAGAAGTCGCTCGTGAATACTTAGACAAGGCAACAAAAGAACTGTCATCAGCTTTAGAAAACAGTGCCCATCAATACGATGCCCATCGTTATATCCGCTTATTGCGGACACTGCGATCGCTATACTTTGAAGAAGGGCGATATCTGGAAGCCTATTACATTCGACAGAAACGGCGTTCTGTTGAGCAGCAGTATGGTTTTCGGGCTTTTATTGGTGCAGGCCGCTTGCAACCCCAAAGACAGGCGACAAACCCAGCATTGATGTCACATTCTGGTAGCAGCAGCGTCGCTTTAGAAATTGCGGCTTCTGGTCGAGAGCGTGATATTAATAACTTAATTGGCAGAATTAGCCGCGCCGATCAAAAGCTGACGGTGATTCATGGTCAATCAGGGGTGGGTAAGAGTTCTACCGTCACTGCGGGTTTAGTTCCAGCACTGCAAAACCGAGCCATTGGCGATCAAATAGCTGTGCCTGTGGTACTACAAGTTTATACCGATTGGGCACGGGAATTAGGCAAATCTTTAAGTGAGGCGATGTCTAGTGACGCATCCCTTGCCGTTTACGCTGATATCAAGCCAGAAGCAGCCATTGAAGCGGAGGCTTTGCCCTACTTTGAAACACCTATTGCCATTATCAGAATTTTACAGCAACTCAAAGAAAATGCTGACAATCATCTGATCACAGTTTTAATTTTTGACCAGTTTGAAGAATTTTTCTTTGGTTATAGCGATCGCAATCAGAAACAGGAGTTTGATAAATTTATTAGCGATTGCCTGAAAATACCATTTGTCAAAGTCATCCTTTCCTTGCGAGAAGATTATTTACATCGGTTATTAGACTTTAAACATCTTTCAGCACTAGAAGCGATTAATAACAATATTCTCGACAAGCATATCCGCTATCAGTTAAATAACTTTTCGCCAGAATACGCCAAAGCAATTATCCGAAAATTGACCGAGCGATCGCAGTTTAATTTAGAACCTGCTTTAATTGATGCCTTAATCGAAGATTTATCTACAGAATTTGGTGAAGTTCGCCCTATTGAGTTGCAAGTTGTCGGAGCGCAAATTCAAGATGAGCGCATTACTACACTAGAAGAATATCAGCCATATAGACCCAACAAACTTATTGAGCGATATCTTAAGGAACTGATTAAAGACTGTGGCCCAGAAAATGAACGAGCCGCGTTACTCGTCTTATACTTATTAACAGATGAAAGTAACAATCGACCTTTTAAAACTCATGCTGAATTAGCGGCACAGCTAGCAGAGCTAGAAGATGCTGGCAAATTAGAGTTAGTATTAGACATTTTAGTGCGCTCAGGTTTAGTAGTTCTATTTCCCGATGTACCAGAACGCTATCAATTGATTCATGATTATTTAGTAGACTTGATTCGTTACCTACAACAACAAGAATCTAGTTTACAGGTACAACTAAATCAGTTGCGCTACAAAGTAGAACAAAGTAAAGCTGAGATTGAGCGACTTAAGAGCGAACTTAGCCAAAATAAGCAGCGATCCAAATTGGTAGATTCTCATCCCCAACAGGGATTAGATTTATTAACAGAATTGCGGGAATTACACAAGCGAGAAGAATTGAGTCAGTTAGAAATTGAGCAATTACGAGCTGAACTGAAAGAAAAAGAATTAACAGCAAAACTAGCAGAAAGTCAAAAGAAACAAAGACTCAGTGAAGCTCAATTAAATCGTTCACTAAAAATCGCTCTAACTGCTTCCGTTCTTGCCATATTAGGATTGAGTGTTTCCATAGTGACAGCAGTAGATAGCGAAATTAAAACCCTCAGTGCATCCAGTGAAGCCCTCTTTGCATCGCAAAAAGGTATTGATGCTTTAAAGGAAGGTTTAAAAGCGGGGAGAAAATTACAACAAACAGTCTGGGTAGATTCCTATACAAGAGAGCAAGTACATACGGCGCTTTATCAGGCAGTTTCCGGGTTGAGAGAATATAATCGTTTCGACGGGCATATATCTGGGGTAAATAGTGCTGGATTTAGCAGCGTTCCCCCTTGGGGTTGGCAAAGCCATCGCTCTTTAATTGCTTCGGCTAGTGCAGACACTACAATCAATCTCTGGCGTCCCGATGGCAGCTTGGTCAAAACCTTGTCGGGGCATCAAGATGTAGTTAATAGCGTCAGCTTCAGTCCTGATAGTCAAATCATTGCTTCCGCTAGCCAAGATAAGACAGTAAAACTTTGGAGTCGAGAGGGTCAACTGCTTGCTACTCTTTTAGGGCATCAGGGCGTAGTGAATAGTGTTAGTTTCAGTAAAGATGGTCAACTCATTGCTTCAGCAAGTACAGATAAGACAGTAAAAATTTGGAGTCAGGACGGTAAATTACTCAAAACGTTGCAGGGACATGATGGTGCAGTTTTGAGCGTTGCTTGGTCAACTGATGGTCAAACTATTGCTTCTGGGAGTGCTGACAACACCATCAAGCTTTGGAGTCGGAATGGTGAGTTGCTCAAAACCTTCTCAGGGCATAATGATGCAGTCTTGAGTTTAGCTTGGTCGCCCGATGGTCAAACGATTGCTTCTGCTAGTTTAGACCAAACAATTAAATTATGGAATCTAGAGGGTAAGCTACTGCGAACCTTGTCGGGGCATAGTGCTGGAGTTACCAGCGTCAGTTTTAGCCGTGATGGTAACACGATCGCATCCGCAAGTACCGATGAGACAATCAGACTTTGGAGTTCTCAAGGTGTCCTGCTGGGAACCTTGAAGGGACATAATAATTGGGTTAACAGTGTCAGTTTCAGCCCAGATGGACGAACCTTGGCTTCTGCCAGTCGGGATAAAACAGTAAAACTCTGGCGTTGGGACGATGTGTTACTGCGAAAGCCCAAAGCTAATGATGATTGGGTGACTAGCATCAGTTTTAGCCCTGGAGGTCGCACTTTAGCCGCAGCCAGTCGAGACAAAACTGTAAAACTTTTCAATCGAGAGGGTAAGCTTATCCGTAGTTTTATGGGGCATCAGGGTCAAGTTTGGGGAGTTAGTTTTAGTCCTGATGGTAAAGCGATCGCTTCGGCTAGTAAAGATAAAACAGTAAAACTTTGGAGCCGCAACGGTAAACTGCTCAACACCTTACAGGGTCATAATGATACCGTCTTGGGTGTAGCTTGGTCGCCGAATGGTCAAATAATTGCCTCGGCTAGTAAAGATAAAACGGTAAAACTTTGGAATCGAGACGGTATACTACTCAACACTTTGCAAGGACATCAAGATGCAGTGAATTGGGTAAGTTTTAGCCCCGATGGTAAATTGTTAGCCTCAGCCAGTGATGATAAAAATGTGAAAATCTGGAGTGTAGAGGGTAAATTACTATACACATTAGCTGGTCATAGCCGCCGAGTAAATGGGGTTGCTTGGTCGCCTGATAGTCAAAGCATTGCCTCAGTTAGCATTGATAGCACGGTGAAGATTTGGAATCGAGACGGTAATTTGCTAAGTAACCTTACAGGCGATGGTGATAGTTTCATCAGTGTCAGTTTTAGCCCCGATGGCAAGACTCTAGCAGCTAGCAGTGATGACAAAGTGAGGATTTGGAACCGAGAAGGGACATTACTGATTGCTTTGAAAGGTGATAAGCAAGAGTTAACCAGCGTTAGTTTCAGTCCTGACGGAAAGACTCTGGCTGCGGGTAGTGGTAATGGTACAGTGATTTTCCAGAATTTAGCAGATATCCAACTGGAAAAACTACTGGCACGGGGTTGTGATTTGCTCCATGATTATTTGCAGACTAATCAGAAGGTGACAAAGAGCGATCAGGCCTTATGTTTTGGTAGGTGATCAACCAGACTTGAAGTGATGATTTTATGAACTCAAGCTATGGGAGGAGTTTTTGCCGCCATTGGTACTCCAGCTGTTCCACCCAAACCTCGCGGAAAGTCCCCAGGCTGGACACCGGGAAAACCTCGTCTACGTAAAAACCGTTTCCCAACAGTTAAAAAGACAGCAATTCCACCCCTAAAAGAAGCATCTGTAACCGTTTAATATTAACGATTGTTCCTACTTTCAGCCAGTCTCTTATTAACTCAGCAGTGCTAAGTTGTTTTGTATTGCTTAGTCTAAAGTCCAGAAGATAGATAAGGTTCAATCTATTTTTCTAATAGAGTATAATATGCTTTTTTTGTTGTTATGAACTTGATAGATTTGAAGTGAAAGTGCTTGAGTAAATAGTTAATTTATCTATTTACAAAACTTCATGAAAAATGATTTTGTCTATTGTTTGCATTTTGCTACTTTACATTGAAATTCATAAAGCTCTGCAAATTATGAAATTCTTCAATTTTATCCGCAATAGAAAAAGGGAAAAAAGCATGAATAAACAAGTAAACTCTATACCTACTGTTGATTTGGTTATCGTCATCGATACTAGTCCTTCGATGAAAGACGAAGCGCAAGCTCTAAGTGATGCTGCTATGAGTGCGATCGCATCTGCTAAATCTAATTGCCCTTCTGATTTAAGAGTAGTTTGGTTAGGGATAGAAGGTATTTGGAAGGGGACAAACTTTGACCAAACTATCAGAGCTTATCTTACTCAAAAGTCTAAGGTATCTGAATCAAAACTCCGGGGTAGAAAAAGAGGAGAACTAAAGTCCGCAGGAGCGCAAGAAGATGCAGCCCGTGCCATTGAAGATATCTCAGAATACTTTGATTGGCGCGAAGGTGCAGCACGAGCGATTTTTTATCTCGGCGATGAAGCACTCGAAGGGGGTGGAGATAAAACAGAGCAAAAGGATATTACGGCGGCTGATTTGGCTATCCAAAAAGCCAAATCAGCAGAAGTTACCGTTCACACCTATTTTGGAACTTCTAAGAGCAAGCATCAAGAAGGTATTAAAACCGAATACAACAGAGTTGCAACCTCAACAGGTGGACAATCTTTTACAGATAAAGACACTATCAGTGGTTTTAGTGCAGTATTAGAAAAAGTTATCTGTGGTAGTCGTACAGCTAAAACAATTAAGCTCAAACCAGGAGCAGTTTATATTCAAGATTGTGTCTCGAATGAATTAAGCAAACTTTATACTCTAGATTTAGTCACTGGTAAAGCTACCTTTATTGGCGAGATAGTTACAGAAGTTTCTGACATTGCTTTTGTCGGTTCTCAACTATATGGACTCGATCAAGACAAGGATAAGACCAGACTAGTTAAAATTGATCTTAATTCAGGTGATGCTACTGTAATTGGTGATATTGGCTTTGCTACATCTGGTTTAGCATATAATCGCCAGCGTCATACCCTCTACGCCACAACTGCTAAACAACTGATTACTATTAATCTTGAAACAGGTAAAGGTACACCAGTAGTAACGGTAGCTGATAAAAACTACAACTGTGGCGAAGTTGCCTTTGATGCTGATGGCAAAGCTTATATTACCTTGATTGGTTACGACAAGAAGAAAGTATTAGCCAGCTGCAATCTCGATACAGGTAAAGTCAAAAATCTTGGTGATATTGGCTTTGCCGATCTTGCAAGTATGGAGTTTGTTGGTGATATTCTTTATGGCGTAACTGGTAACTTCTTTAAGTTAGGTAAAGACGGTCAATTAATCCGTATTGATACTACTACCGGTCAAGGAACTTTAGTTGCCATAACCGATCCCATAGGCCGTTGGGCAGGTATCACTATTTATGAACCAGCTACGGCAGTAGTAGCAGAAATTGCTCCAGAAGTAAACTCCAATGGAAAATCCGAAGAGACAAAATTTCAAGAAAATAAAGTTATCAAGGAAGAGAATATGAGTCTTTTAACCATCGATACTAAAAATAATTGTTACGTTATCGACAGCGATCAAATGAATAACCTGCAACAAAATGTTGCAACTTCATTTACTTTCGAGAAAGGTACTTTTGATATCAAAATTAGTGGTGGTCGCTACAGCTATGCCCAGAGTAAAACAGAAGGCGAACCTTTTGTTTTACTCTGGATATATGGGGCTGATGGTAGTACATTTATCAATAAAAACACAGGTTTTGAAGTAGGTGCAACCTGGACAACCTTAAATGGATATAATGATAGTCTGAAGTTAGAAGTCACAAAGAAAGCAGTTCTGAACGCCTTGTTTTTTGATGTCAACAGTGCTGATAATAGCGGAGCTATTAATCTTTCTATTACTAGTAGTAAGCCATTTTTCAATCCTCAGACATTAACAGTAGACAGCAAACGCAATTGTTATGTGCTGGATGAAGCAAACTTGGCTAGTCTGAGACAATCGGGTTCCAATTTCGTTGAATTAACGCCGGGAAATTATAAGATAAAAATTCGTGAAGGTAATGCCACCTATTGGTCAGACAATAAGAAATTTAACATAGAGCCTTGGGCTTTAATTTGGGCCAAAGGCGGAAAATTTATTACAAAACTCACTGCTATTGAAGTTGAAGAAACTTGGTTTTCATTGAATGGTCTGAAAGATGAAGTAGTTTTAGAGGTCAAAGAAAAAACTACTTTATCAGGTTTATTTATTGACACCTACAAGGAAGATAACGAAGGGCAAATTATTCTGGCAATAGAGCCGGTGACTGCAACTGAACTGACCCAGAAGTATGAAAAGCAGGAGAATAAGGTAACTGTTACAACAGGATCTGTTACAAATCTTACAACAGAGTCCATAAGAAATAGTACAACCGAAACTGTTACAAATATTCAAGGCTCAGGTGGCTCTGTGAGTCGTGAAGCAGTGGGTGCGAGCAGTTCGGTAGAGTTTACCTTTCGTTTTAACGAAGACGAGTTTAAGAAGAAGTGGGAGGAACAGTTACAGCAGATTGATGCATCTATTAACGTGATAGATGAAGCTGATGTGACGTTGGAGGCTAAGTATTGGGATCAGCTCGAAAATTGGTTACTCAAGAACTACGAGAAGCACTTTAAGAATTTGGCTGTAGAAGTGGCAAAGGTCAGATTCTCGATGGATGCCTATATACAGCAGATGGAATTTAGTCTGAACCAGCACTTGCAAGGTTGGTCTGGCTATTTAGACAAGCTTGTGGAAGATAAGATTAACGTTGAGGTATCAAAGAAAATTAATCAGCAGATCAGCCAGTACGTAGACCAGACTTTTGAACAAAGGATACGTAACAATGTTGGATTAATTATTAACAACATTGTCAATAAGCAGGAACTTAACCAGTACATCGATCGGCATGTTGATCGGCAAATCGACCAAAACTTAGAGGAAAAATTACGTAACAACGTTGGATTAATTATCAACACCATTGTTAATAAGCCAGAACTCAATCAGTATATTGATCGGCATGTCAATCAGCAAGTAGATCAAAGCTTTGAGCAAAAATTACGTAATAATGTTGAATTAATTATTAACAACATCGTCAATAAGCCGGAACTCAACCAGTACATTGACCAGCATGTCGATCAACAAATCGACCAAAGCTTTGAACAAAAGATACGCAACAATATCAGCTTAATTACTCAGAATATCATCAATGATAATACTGAAATTAAACAGTACTTTAGCCAGGAAATCGACCAAGCCTTCGAGCAAAAATTACGTAATAATGTTGAATTAATTATCAACAACATCGTCAATAAGCCGGAACTCAACCAGTACATTGACCAGCATGTCGATCAACAAATCGACCAAAGCTTTGAACAAAAGATACGCAACAATATCAGCTTAATTACTCAGAATATCATCAATGATAATACTGAAATTAAACAGTATTTTAACCAGGAAATCGACAACACCTTTGAGCAAAAGATCCAAAATCACATTCAAGTGATTACCCAGAACATTATCAATGATAATGATGTGTTAAACCAGTACGTTGACCAACGCTTACAGCAAAACGTAACCAACAACACTGAAGTTAACAACAGTATTGTGAACCTTGTTACCAACAGCACTGAAATTAACACTAAGATTGAGAATGTCCGCAACGAGTGGAATGAGACATTTATCAGTCTGGTTACACAGCGAGTCGATGAACTGATTAATGTAATAGGTGGCAGAGAAACATTTGTTAGATTAATTACTCAAAACATCGTCAATAACAATACTGATATTAATCAGTATGTCAGCACGCAAATCGATGTCACCTACGAGCAAAAGCTACAAAATTACGTCAAGTTAATTACTCAAAACATTGTCAATAATAATGACGTATTGAATCAGTATGTCGATCGCCGCTTACAACACAATGTAACTAACAACAACGTCATTATTAACCAAATCTTTGATAACGATCAGATAACTCAGAAGATTCAGAATATCTTGATCGATAATTCTCAAATTCATCAGCAGATTGAGAATGTTGTGATCAATAGTACTGAAATTAACAACAGGATTTTGACCTTTGTTGTCAACAGTACTGAAATTAACAACAAGATTAATAACGTCTACAGAGATATTGATATCAAGATTGAGAACGTCCGCAACGAGTGGAATCAGACATTCATGAGTTTGGTTACACAGTACGTCGATGAACTGATCAACATAATAGGCAACAGAGAATCATTCAATATCCAGGTTGCTAATGTAATCAACATCAAGGTGGACGAGCTTCTCAACCAAATCTTGAGAATCAGGAACGAACTGACTGTGATCATTAACAACGCAGACAGACATCTCTATGAATGGACTTTGGGAGAACTAATGGCAATCAAAGGCTGCTTAACCGATCGCCAAGCTCTTGTTGAGCAGCTAGTTACTTTCAGTTCTGAACTCAGAGCCAAGCTGGATAGCACCAACTGTGTAGATATCAACACATTCAAGCCGTTCAAACCTATTTCAGTAAATCCTGCACCACTGTCACCTATGCAACCGCAGCAGTTACCAGGAAACAAATAACTAGACTTTAGCTAAGTTGACTGGAAATTGATGGGGTAGAGGTTGCGTTAGAGCAATGCAATAACGCACTCTACTCCAATAAAACATTTAAATGTGAAAAAAATGACAGTCATTAGACCGATCTGTGCGCGATCGCACCCCAAAAATTCTTTACCTGATAATTGAAGAAGAATTCAGAAGTCAGAATGGGCTAAACGCCCCGCTATCGCTAACAGGAGTCAGAATCAAGACGCGACGCTCGATGACTCGCTAACGTTTCTCTACGAGACGCTAAAAGCGAACGCTATCAGTCGGGGATTCAGATCGGCGCAGGAATTGAAGACCACCAAATTGAAAATTTGGTGGGGGTTTTAAACCCGATTATTCAGACGCTCGCAGACTCGCTAACGCTGCGAAGCACCGTCAGTCATACAGAAAACATTGCTGTTAGCGGTAGCGGGGCGTTTAGCCCATTCTGACTCCTGACTCCTGAATTCTGTTCGATAACTCAACTTAAAAGCGATCGCACTACACTCACCAATTGCGTAGGCGTAGCCTGTCGTAGACATCGCCTTCCATTACCCAACCTCAAGGCGTTGTTTCAGAACTACGGCAGGAAAATCAGCCAGGACTCATAGACAAAGCCGTACATCTTGGTAGCATTGAGTGAAGTACCCGTCAGCAAGGGAGCGAGGGCGATGTACGCAACCGTCACACAACCACTGACTTTTGAAGAATTTCTTGCCTGGGACGATGGTTCAGGCAGAGAGTTTGAGCTATTGGATGGGATTCCCGTGCCATTATCAGAACCAAATGCAAATCATGAAGATTTGATCGAGCGACTGTGTGCTTACTTAGAAAATCAATGTCAAGAAAATGACCTGCCTTCTGTGTCGCGCCAGTCCAAGCAGGTTCGGCTCAAAATAGCACCAGGAGAAAAGGAAAAAAGCCGGAAAGCAGATATTGTCATATTTGCAAGAATTGAATGGCAGAGGATGAAAACTATCTCTAGTTCTGCTGCTGCATATATTCCACCAGCCGGAATCATTGAGGTCGTTAGCAATAACTGGAAGGACGACTATTTGACAAAACTTGCTGAATATAAGGACTTGGGCGTTTTCGAGTACATAATTGTAGACTATGCTGCTTTTGGTGGCATTCGGTTCATTGGCTCTCCCAAGCAGCCAACCATTACAATCTACCAACTTGAAGATGGAGAGTATTTACCCCCAAAGGTGTTTCGAGGGCAGGATCGAATTGATTCTAGATTGTTTCCGAACATTCCCTTAACGGCTGAACAGATTTTTGCAATGAGTTGCTGATTAGCAATGAAGAAATTTATCAAACAGAATTCAGGAGTGCTGGGTACTGGTAGGGAGTTATTAATCTCCCCCAGCCCCTCACCTCCTTTCTACCGTCAAACAGCAAAATCACTGCGTCGGTAGTTTCGGGTGTGTAGTCGAATATTTTGCTACGATGCCAGAAATCTCAGGGTTGTAAAGCCTCAGATAATTCCAGTAGTTGCCAAATACTTGACGTACATAATTTTTGGTTTCATCAAAGGGAATTTCTTCAACAAACTCATCTGGATCTTGTGTAGTTAGAGTTTGCAGCCATTTGGAGACATTACCGGGGCCAGCATTGTAACTAGCGATCGCGAGCAAAGAATTATTGTTATATTGCTCATGGGTATGATCCAAATACCATGTACCCATCATGATGTTATCGTTGGGATTTTCTAGACTTATTGTTTTGAAATCCACTTTGATTTGTGGAGCGATCCATTTAGCTGTACTCGGCAACACCTGCATTAAGCCAGTAGCATCAGCCACAGATTTGATTTTTGGTTCAAACCGTGACTCTTGACGCATCAGAGCAGTTACTAGCAGAGGATTGAGTTGACGCTCAGTAGACCACTTTTGAATTTCTCGAAAATAGGGGAATGGATAACGGGCTTGCCAGTAGATGATTTGTTTACTTAGAGTCTCGTATTGGGTTTGTTCAGCTGGTATTTCTCGGTCTTCCAATTTAGAAATTTTGTCAATTCCGATGAGATTTTCTCCCCTGGCCAGCCGGATCAACCCTTCAGTAAATTGCTCTGCTACCGTTGGCTGAACTTTGTTTTGAAATTCTGTTTGCCATTGTAACCAGGCATCACGGTCTTGACCCAGCAGATACAATTCTTTGAAAGTTTCAGAACCAGCAGGTGGTAATGGGCGCTGGGGTGTGATTACTTCTGGGTTCATGACACGCACGTTGTCAAAGTTGCCGACATTCAACCCCAACATCGTCGCCGATCGCCATGCATAGTAAGAGTAGGGAAACTGACTAATCACATACTCATAAGCAGTTTTAGACTCCTGCTGTTTGCCTAGTGAAGCTGCCCATTTCCCTACCCAAAAGCCGGCTCTTGGAGCCAAAATACTGTTGGGATTGTTGGTGACAATTGGTTCTGCCCATTGCCAAGCCCCGACGTAATCTTTGGCTTTGGCTTTATCTGTGGCTATTTTCCAGCGGTATTCTGCGGCTTCATCAGAATTGCCGTATTTGGCTATGAGTAATTGCAACGCCGCGCTGGCTGATTTTTGATCCTTGAGGGTTTGGAGAGTTTTGGCTTTTTGTACCAGTGCAGTACCAGCTTGTTTCGGAAATTTACTAATTACCTGATCAAGATAAGGTAAGCCTTCTTTACCTGTTTTTGCGGTTTCTGCTAACCGCAGTAGGGCAGTTCCAGTTTCTTCGGTATTTGGAAATTGTTGGACTAATTGTTTATAAGTAGCGATCGCTTTTTCTCGATCTTTGCCTCCTACTTGTAACCCCCGTGCAGTACGGTAGAGGTTGCGCGGTGTTTTAGGTGCTTTGGCATAAGCATTACCTGCTTTGAGAAATTGACTATTTTCCCAATAGCTTGTACCAATGATTTCCCAGTCTTCGGGTTTGAGATTCGGCTGTTTTACTAGCTGATCTAAAACGCCCACTATGCCTGGTTGATCGTAGGCATATTTAGCCAATATCAACTGTAATTGTGGCTGATTGGGATTTTCTTGTAAACGTTTGCGGATAATTTCCCAAGTTAGAGGATTGGAAGGAAATTGAGCGATCGCTGTTTCTTGTTGCTTTGGCTGGGCAATCAGATATAGCGCTTTTACTGTGGCCGCTTCTTTGGGATACAGTCTCAGCACACTTTGCCTCAGATCCGAAGCCTTGCCATCCTCACCCAGCATATCTTCTGCCTGGGCTTGTTTCAGCAAAATATAAGGCGCGAGAACAGGATAGTCTTTCTCTAATCCTTGAAGTAAAGCCAGGGCTTTTTGCGCTTGGGTTCTTTCAATATAATCACTCGCCAACAGATAACGAGCGCGATTCCGGTCTGGCGATCGCGATTCTTGGGCGATCGCTGCTAGTTTTGTCGCCCGTTCTGGCAGCGATTGTGATATCAGTGGAAAGACCGCTGATTGGGCAATGCTAGCCTCTGATGTTGACTCTGCTTGATTCTGACTCAGTTTGAGCCATTGTCCAAGGGATTTGCCAATCTCTGGTGCTGATACCATTGCCCCGGCTAAAAAGGCAAACAGTGCCGCACCCGCAATTATCGAAATCTGCTTTTTTTGTAGTTTCTTCAGCATGAATACCCGCTGAAAAGTTCCGGTGAATTTCCTGAAACTCTAACACTCCTAACCATCAGTATGTCCAATTTTTTATTTTAGATTTTTAATTTTATGTAGAAAAATACTAATTTTCAATCCTACGGTTGGTAGTATTGAGTTATTAGCACATATTAAATACTATTACATCTATCTTGGGTATATCATAAATGCACTTTCCCAGTAACACTTGTGCAGTGAAAACACAATCCTCAGTCCCTTTTACATCAATGCGGTTCGGATAAGCACTCTTTACTGCATCTAGATCAGCATTCACTGATTCAATTAAGGTCGCAAAATTTGCTAAAAATCTCTAGTAAAATTTATGGCTATAGCTCAGAAACGTATAAGAGGATATGAAAGAACAACCAACGACTGTCCAAGAATTTGGTGTTTTTGCTACGAATTCTAGTGTAAGATAACAAACATTTCAGAAAAGACAGCTATCATTCAGCTATTTCTCTTAGACATCTCTAAAAAATCCGCCTCTCCGGTAATTCAGCTAGGGCGAAGAATTATTCCAGCTAATGTTTTGTATGAAGATGAAATGGGTTTTGTACGTCACAATCCCCAGAAACTAGCACAAGTGTTATTGCGGTGGTACGGTAGAGGCCATCACGGAAAATGAAAAATAGTTAAATGACCAATGACCAATGACCAATGACCAATGACCAATGACCAATGACCAATGACCAATGACCAATGACCAATGACCAATGACTAATGACTAATGACCAATGACTAATGACTAATGACCAATGACCAATGACCAATGACCAATGACCAATGACCAATGACCAATGACTAATGACTAATTATGAAAACTTTTCTTGCAGATACAGAGGCGACGCTACGCTTAGGTATTACTCTTGGTGAATCCCTGACCCCTGGCACTGTAATTCTACTAGAAGGTGATTTAGGTGCTGGTAAAACTACCCTAGTTCAAGGCATTGGCAAAGGTTTGGGAATTGCTGAACCGATTGTTAGTCCAACTTTCACGCTAATTAATGAGTACACGGAAGGACGCCTCCCCCTTTACCACCTGGATTTATATCGCTTAGAACCACAAGAAGTTGCAGCCCTGAATTTAGAAATTTACTGGGAAGGTGTTGAAGTCATACCAGGAATTGTGGCAGTTGAATGGGCGGAACGATTGCCCTACAAGCCAGATAGTTATCTAAGCGTAAGTTTGACTTATGAGCATGGGGGCACTCGTCAAGTCGAACTAATACCATTCAATTGTGCCATTAGCAAAGTTATTGCCGCGATTTAATTTTTTGATCGCAATACTAAAAAATTTCTGCAAATAGTTGAGGGATAATTCCACACTCGTCCTATCTGCCACTACCACGCTCACCACTATAAGTTACTAACATTGTTATCTCAACCCAAAAATCTCAAATCGACTTTTCTTCAATCTAAAATTGGCAGTCAGCAAAGCCGACGCCGGTTACTATAAATTTGGGAAAGTTTGCAACGCACTGGCTCTCTTTAAAAAGGGAGACTATTTTCCCCTTCACCCCCTTAAAAAAGAAGTCAATCCAGGGGGGAATCTTATCCGAATAGTATTGAACCTACAGCAATTCTTAACTAAACGGGATATATATTCAGGATTAGCATCTAGTAGCTTTCTTGCTGTAATAAGCAGTTAAAAACTGATTTAGATGCTTGGTGTACGAATCAAGCAAGTGTAAATAAACTGTTGTTGGGTTAAATGAGAGTTTTTACAGAATTTAGTCAGCTTGGTTAAACCAGATTATTTCCCTACTGTCATTTGGAGAAGCAATCTGAATTATTTAGCAGCGAAAGCTAGCAGAGAAAAGTTAAACAATAATCAATTCTGTATAAGTCCTCTAACTTCCCTTACACTTAGTATTCCCAAGTTAGGTTGATAATCTATACAAAAAATAAACTAGTTTATAAATCTGTAAAACTAATTTTAATAATTTTAACTAGCAACAAATTTTTATATTCACATCTGTAATTAGCACTGATGTTAAGAACATATTAACTAAAACATCTCGTATTTTTACGATAATTTCTGTAAAAATACGAGATGTTTTATCCTAAATTAATTAACGTTAATATGCCTACGTGGATGCACTAGTTATCTTTAATGAAAGAGGCGATCGCTTTTTTTATCGGAGAACCGGAATCGTCTCTGGTATAGTACGTAAGACCTTGATCAATAAATGCAGAGGTAGTATCTATTAACTGCTGAAGAATCTCGGAAGTAGTGTTATCTATTTCTTCACTGACTTTTTCCCCTGTAAATCGATTTTTTCGATATTCTGGAGGTAATACAATGCGAGGATCTTTATAAGTCTCTTTTGGCTTGGGTTTAAATGTCTCATTTAAGTCAAACTGAAGACGTAAATAACGTTTAGAATCGTATCCACCCATGATTTGTCGGCAAATCGTACTATCAATCTCAGATGTAGGTTCCATAAAAATGTTAGTCAGATTTTTTACCCAGTCGAAGCCTCTCCATTTGCTTATTTGGTTATATTGATATGGTTCACCAGTTTGACCTGTACCAATAGAAAGGATAGAAATATCTTCCAATCGCAGATTATCTAGCTTATATTTTTGCTTGATTGTTGGAGAGACTGAAGACTGACTAATCCTCATAACTAGACTCAAAGCTGCGAGAGCCGGGTTATTAGCAGAAATTCCTCCATCAATATGTGGGAATTCCCAATCACCAAATTTTTGTTTATCTACAGGTTCTAATTTATATGGTGGGAAAAAAGTGGGCGCTGAGGCAGAAGCAGTACATATTTCCCATAAACAACAGTCGTCGTACCATCTATCTCCTAAATCGGGATGACAATTTGTAAAAAAGGTTGTATTTCGATATAGCGTATCGTAAGCAAGAATCAAAATAATGGGGTTTTCAATATCCTTTATTCTTGTGGATTTATAGGCATCTTTGAGGACATTAGTAATTCCATCATGAGAATATTTAGATTCGGAAAATACATCAATAATTGATTTGATGATGGACGGAAAGTTTTTGTAGCGATCTTTTCTATCCGGTGGGAATATATCTTTACCCCGATCTCTATACAGTTTAATTAGCTCATCACTCCCTTTTCCTACAGCAATCCCTCCTGCTAATATTGAACCGGTAGAAGTGCCAGCAATCAGGTCAAAGTATTCGTGTAAGAAGTTTCCTTTTCCCTGATTTCTAATTTCTTGTTCTACTTGTTGAAGTATTCGTGCTGCAACGATTCCACGAATACCGCCACCGTCTAAAGCCAAAATTTTGAAGGACATAGCAATTCTCCTTGATTATTTCTATGCTTGTTGAAGATTTGACTTGAGACACTTATAAATAAATTCAGGGTTTCAAGTTGCAATTTTTGATACAGCGACAAGTCAATATCCTTTGGTTAAAAGGGTAAAGGAGGAAAAACAATGATTTTCGTCTTTTAGCCTTAACCAAACCGCATTGGTCTAGTCTTGACTCTGGATAGATGAAAATCTTGTCCGTTCAAGTATGGCTTTGATGTATATTTCTTTGTCTACTACGTAAGCTTAAATAAATATTTGCTACAAGAAAGTTAAAGCTTGACCCCGCACTTGCGTATTTACCTGGCCTTTGTCATAAACAATCTCACCGCCGACTATGGTGGTTTTAGCCCAGCCAGTGAGGTTCCAGCCTTCAAAGGGACTCCAATGGCATTTGGTTAAAAGTTCCTCGCGCCGGACTGGGCGGTATGTGTTTAAATCTACAAGCACTAAATCGGCGTCGTAACCAGGTGCGATCGCTCCCTTATTGGGAATACCATAAGCTACAGCCACATTCTTAGACATCCAGTTCACAACTTGAGCAACAGTACACTTTCCCTCCATCGCCGCAGTTAACATCAATGCGAGGGAAGTTTCCACCCCAGGCATTCCCGAAGGAGTATTGGGGTATTCTTGAGCTTTTTCTTCTAAGGTGTGGGGCGCGTGATCTGTAGCGATGAAATCAATCACGCCATCGCGCAAAGCTTGCCAGAGAACTTCGTTGTCGTGGGGCGATCGCAAAGGTGGATTCATCTGTGCTAAAGTACCAATCTCCTGATATGCACTGGTATTCAACAACAAATGTTGTGGCGTTACCTCTGCTGTCACCCAACTCGGTTTTTCCTGACGCAGCAAATCTGCTTCCAGCGCTGTTGACAGATGCAGAATATGCAGACGACGTTGATATTTTTGAGAAAGTTTTAATGCTAGTTGGGTTGCCAGTAAAGCGGCTTGATCATCTTGAATTTGGGAGTGAACGGCTGGATCGTGAATGTTGGCAAATTCTTGGCGGCGTTGGTTAATTCTAGCTTGGTCTTCGGCATGAACGGCAATCAAGCGATCGCCTTTGGCAAATATTGCAGAGAGGGCTGTTTCACCATCAACTAGCAATTGACCATGCATCGACCCCATGAAAATCTTAATTCCTGGTGTTGGTTTTGCTAAAAGCAAATCTGGTAAATTCTCTGGTGTTGCCCCAATAAAAAACCCATAATTAACCAAGCACTTTTGTGAGGCACGTTCTAGCTTGTCATTTAAAGCCTGCTGTGTCGTTGTCAGGGGACGTGTATTGGGCATTTCTAAAAAGGAAGTGACTCCCCCTTTAGCACAAGCACAACTGGCGGTAAATAAATCTTCCTTGTATTCTAGTCCAGGTTCCCGGAAATGCACTTGCGGATCAATAACTCCTGGCAACAAAGTTAACCCTTCTGCGTCAACTTCAGTGGCTAGTGGTATTTCGGAGATTTCTGGCGCAACTTCGACTATTTGGCGATCGCGCGTCAACACATCCCCAATCATCAGTTCACCATTGGGTAAGATTATGCGAGCGCGGCGAATCAGTAAACTTTTTGGAGATGACATAGGATTAACTTTGTTTAAACAGGGAGCTATGTATTACAGAGAACTATGCTTTTAGGTTAAACTTATTCGCGATCAGAGTAACCAATTTTTGCCGCACGTTAAAAAAAAGTTTATTTTTAATTTATGAAGAACCCCGTCAATCAATTTTGGATTTTGGATTGACCGTATCCTGGAAAAGATGAGGCTTGGGTATTTTACATTAGTTTCACCTGCCAGAGGCGAATCATGACCTAGAAAAAACACTCTAATCCCAAATCTAAAATCCACAATCTAAAATTGGTAGTCAAGATGCAAACATGAATAGGAAATTAAAATTTTCCCGTTAAGATTAACAGATAAAGTTTCACTAGGCGAGTTAATTACCTACATTTTTCGTTCAGTTCAGTAATTTCATGCAAAATCAAGTGTCTGATAACAACTCTAGTCAACAACCCGATAATTCCTGGATCGCAGAGCTAGGTAGAACAATTGTCTTAAGCATTGTTCTAGCTCTGGGAATTCGTACCTTTGTTGCGGAAGCACGCTGGATTCCTTCTGGATCGATGGAACCAACTCTGCATGGTACGCCAAACCAGTGGGAGGCAGACAAAATCATTGTCGATAAGTTGAAGTATAAATTTGCTGACCCGCAACGTGGGGATATCGTAGTATTTTCACCTACGGCAGAACTCCAAAAAGAACAATACCACGATGCTTTTATTAAACGTATAATCGCTTTACCTGGAGAAAAAATCCAACTTAGGAATGGCAAAGTCTATATCAACGACAAACCCCTCCCAGAAGCAAATTACCTCAGT
Organism: Nostoc sp. UIC 10890; assembly: GCF_054786515.1. Taxonomy (NCBI): domain Bacteria; kingdom Bacillati; phylum Cyanobacteriota; class Cyanophyceae; order Nostocales; family Nostocaceae; genus Nostoc; species Nostoc sp. UIC 10890. The sequence continues at coordinate 1,654,707 of NZ_JBSGKF010000001.1, read as the reverse complement.
TCTGGTCAAAGCACAGTCATTGATGTTTGCCAATCAGGGCCGCAGCCACCTTTTTTAGCAAAACCCCAGACCATACCAGCAGATTCATATTTAGTACTAGGTGATAATCGTAACAGTAGTTACGATAGCCGCTGCTGGGGTGTTGTCCCCCGCCAGAATATTATTGGACGTGCTGTAGTTCGCTTCTGGCCTCTAAATCATGTTGGAGGGATAGATAAATCGCCAGTATATCCATAATTAGCAAATGGATATACTGGTTCTCATTCGCACAATATACACAAAAACTCTTATGTAGTAATAGCTTTCGTTCCTGAGCAAGAAACGCTACAAGTAACAAAAAAATTTTAGATTTTAGATTGGCGACTACTAAATCACCAATCTTTAATCCAAAATCTAAGTTGCGCTTACGACCCAAAATCCGAAATTGCTATGACGCCTTACCTAGCAAATATCTTACTGTATCCAGTTAAGTCACTGGATGGTGTTGAAGTTGAGAACGCTAGAGTTCTTGCCAGTGGCGCATTACAGCATGACCGCGAGTTTGCCATTTTTGACGAACAGGGTAGATTTGTAAATGGCAAGCGTCATGCTAAAATCCATTTACTAAGGGCGCAATTTGCACTCTTAAATAGAACCATCTCGTTGCAAATCCCAGACAGCGACTCACAACAAATTTTTCATCTGGATGAGGAACGGCAAACATTAGAAGCAACTTTGAGTGACTTTTTTGAGTTTTCTGTCATCTTGAGACAAAACTCTCTGATGGGTTTTCCTGACGATACAAACTCATTAGGCCCAACGGTAATTAGTACAGCAACTTTGGCAGAAGTAGCTTCTTGGTTTCCCGGTTTAAGTGTGGATGAAATGCGCCGTCGAATGCGTGCCAATATTGAGATTGGTGGTGTACCAGCATTTTGGGAAGATCAGCTATTTGGTGAACAAGGTAATGTTGTCTCCTTTCGAGTGGGAGATGTTCACCTTCTTGGGATTAACCCATGTCAGCGTTGTATAGTCCCAACACGCGATTCTTACTTAGGAGAAGCTTACCCAAACTTTCAAAAAATCTTTGCAACCCAGCGACAAGCAACTCTGCCAAATTGGGTTGCTTCATCGCCTTTTAATCATTTTTACAGATTGAGTGTCAATACCCAATTACCCCCATCCTCAACTGGAAAAATTTTACAAATCGGCGATGCAATTGACATACTTCCATAACAAAGTTAACATTTCTTCATAATAAAAAATACAAAGTAAATTTTCTTGGATTTTTTTTGTTTATAGTGTGCGTTTGCATGAAAATTTTAAAATTGTTGTAGTTAAATATAAGTTTTTGTACGAGTCCAGAGGTTTTAAGACCGGGAAATCAAAACATCAGCAATTAAAAATTAAATTTAGGATTGGGTGCTAATGGCGACCTGAATTTTAGAATGGCATACTGTAGCTTATCGGTTAAATTTCAGTTCATCCGAGAAAATCTGTGGACACATTGCCAGCTAAAACTGAGCAAATTCAGGTGCAATGGCATATCCGCCCAACTTAGTCGATGTCTACGATGGGCTATGCCTACGCAAAGTTTAAAAATTAGGCGTTGGAGGTACTTAGCCAGTCAAAGAAGTATTTTAGTGTTTTTTTATACTATAAATGTAGAAATATCATCGCGAAAGCGAAGATATGCCGTAATTATGCTGAGTTAGAAATGTAGCTAATATGGCAAAAATGCCCCTAGTATATGTTGGGGAAGAATTAAACAACAATGTTATCCAAACTTCAGCCAGTCAAATCTATTAATCGCTTAGTTGGCAAAGTTTATGCCAAGATGCCTCTGAGGTATGTTCTGATTGTGCCCTTTATATTGCAAATTTTTGGGGCGGTAGGACTTGTGGGCTATCTTTCGTATCAAAACGGTCAAAAAGCGGTAAAGGAGCTTGCTACTCAATTAGAAAATGAAATCTGCGATCGCATTGAACAACATCTTGATAGTTATTTAATAACTCCGAAACAAATAAATCAAATTAACTTAGATGCGGTTGAGCTAGGTTTGCTCAACCTTTCTGATTTTGAAACCACCGGAAATTACTTTTGGAAACAAATGCAGGTTTTTAATGTTGGCTACAACAATTTTGCCAACCCCAAAGGTGAATTTATCGGTATTGAACGTTTAGATAATGGCACGCTCTTAATTAATGAAGTTACCGAAAAGCATGGCATCGGGAAACTTTATATTTACAATTCAGACCGGAAAGGGAATCGCCGCCAGCTTCAGCAAGTCAAAAATTATGATCCTCGTGTAGAAGCGTGGTATGCCGATGCAGTCAAGAGTGGCAAACCCGTCTGGAGTAAAATTTATCAATGGGAAGATAAACCAGAAATTTTATCAATATCTTCCAGCTATCCTGTTTACGATAAAACTAATCAACTTATTGGGGTGATTGGTGTCGATTTGATATTATCACAAATCGGCAACTTTTTAGCCAAATTAAATGCCAACAAGTCAGGTAGAACTTTTATTTTAGAGCGTTCTGGGTTAATAGTGGCTTCTTCTACTAGTGAGCCACCATATACCATCATTAATGGTGAAGTAAAACGTAGATCAGCATTAGATAGTCAAAATTCTTTAATTAGACTCACAACACAATCTTTGATCAAACGCTTTGACAGCCTTGGATTCGTTGTGGGGAAACAACAGCTAACCTTTACCGCCGATGGAATGCATTATTTTGTGCAGGTAAAAAGCTGGAAAGACGAACTGGGTTTAGATTGGCTAATCGTGGCGGTGATTCCTGAAGGCGAATTTATGGAACAAATTAACGCCAACACCCGAATCACTATTTTGCTGTGCATAGTTGCTTTTGTAGTAGCTACAAGAATTGGAATTTTGACTGCTCGCTGGGTAATTAAGCCGATTTTACAATTAAACACATCAGCGAAGAAAATTGCTAAAGGTGAATGGGAGCAAACACCAGAAATTCAGCGTTCCGATGAACTTGGGGAACTAGCCAAGTCATTTGAAACTATGGCAAAGCAACTCCAAGCATCCTTTAGTACTTTGGAAGCCAAGAATGCCCAAATGCAAGTCTTAAATGAGGCGTTATCTCAGAGTCAGAGTCGGCTGAATCAGTTTTTAGAAGCCATGCCGGTCGGTGTATTTATCATAGATGCTGAAGGGGAACCTTATTATACAAATCAAATTGGGCAGCAAATTCTTGGTCAAGGAGCGATCGCAGAAGTTAGTACCGAAAAATTATCAGAGGTGTATCAAGCTTACCTTGTCGGGACAGATCAACTTTATCCCAGCGATCGGATGCCCGTTTTGAGAGCATTGCTTGGGGAAAGCACCAGGGTTGATGATATGGAAATTCGCTGTGGTGACAAGATTATTCCCATTGAAGTTTTGGGAAAACCCATCTATGATGAATCGGGAAATCTGGCTTTTGCGATCGCCACATTTTTTGATATTACCCAACGCAAACAAACAGAAAAGTTATTAGCAGAATACAATCGCACCTTAGAGGCTCAAGTAAAAAAACGTACTGAAGAGTTTCAGCAAGTTATTGAGCAACTGCAAACTACCCAAGAAGAACTGATTCAATCGCAAGAAATAGCTGCACAGGAACAACAAGCAGCTGTTCGGGAAGCGGCTCGAAGCGCCGCTGCCAACCTCGCCAAAAGCGAATTCCTGGCTAACATGAGCCACGAACTACGTACTCCACTCAACGCCATTCTTGGTTTCACCCAATTCATGAGCCGAGATTATTCGCTATCTAGCGAACATCAAGAAAACTTGGCAATTATTAATCGTGCTGGCGAACACCTACTCAACTTAATTAACGACATTCTAGAAATGTCCAAAATCGAAGCTGGCAGAATCACATTAAATCGCAGCAGCTTTGACTTGATTCATCTGTTGAAGAACTTAGAAGAGTTGTTTCACTTGCGTGCTGCATCTAAAAACTTAGAATTACGGTTTGAATATACACAAGATATTCCTAAATATATAGAAACAGACGAAAATAAACTGTGTCAAGTCTTGATCAACCTCTTGGGAAATGCCATCAAATTTACTGATATAGGGACGGTGATACTACGGGTGAAACTGGGGGCTGGGGACTGGGGTTTGGGGACTGGGGACTGGGGACTGGGGACTGGGAATCAAGCACAAGGGGGAATTATTGAAGAAGTCTCTTCCCAATCCCTAATCCCCAATCCCCAATCCCTAATCTTCGAGGTTCAAGACACTGGCTGTGGTATTACCCCACAAGAAATTGACTTGCTGTTTGAGGCTTTTGAGCAAACCGAAATCGGCAAAAAATCACAGCAAGGGACGGGACTAGGTTTAGCAATTAGCCGCAAATACGTGCAACTGATGGGAGGAGATATTACTGTCAGCAGTATGCCTGGTATTGGTAGTACATTTGCCTTTGATATTCAGATTGCTCTAACTTGCCCTAGAGAAATTCCGACAAACCACATAAAATCGAGAATTCTAGCTTTAGCATCTACTGAAAAAGCATATCGGATCTTAGTAGTTGACGACTCCAAAGAAAGCCGTATGTTGCTAGTTAAAATTCTTACATCTTTGAGCTTTGAAGTTAAAGAAGCTACAAATGGGAGTGAAGCGATCGCTAATTGGGAATCTTGGCAACCACACTTGATTTTTATGGATATGCGAATGCCGGTGATGGACGGTTACGAAGCGACAAGAATGATTAAAGCTAAACAAATAGGGCATCGGGGAGCCAGTAAGTTGCGGAAGTTCCCAAAATTGAAACAACTGGCGTCATCGGGGAGCCAGGGAATTGCGGGAGGATTAACTGATTCAGGCGACAGCGAGATGCTTCAAGTTGTACGCAAAGCGTCTCACACAGAAGAAGCTACTGGTGTTATGGGAAATGATGCTTCTGGTGTGTCCAATTTGCGATCGTGGACGCCAACAGCCTTAGCTTCCCCTTGCGATTTCTCTGGAGCAATGCAGGGTTGCTCCAATACAGATACGATTATTATTGCCCTAACTGCTAGCGCCTTTGAGGAAGAACGCCAGAAAATTTTGTCCATTGGTTGCGATGATTTTATTCGCAAGCCATTCACACAGGAAGTATTATTGGAAAAACTGAGCCAACATCTGGGTGTAAAGTATACCAACCAAATAGAAACTACAAACACAGCAGTTGTCGAGCAAGCTACACAGATGTTTGTCAGTGTTGCCGAACTCATGAGCCATTTATCACAAATGCCACCTGAGTGGCTTCAACAGATCCATTATGCCGCAGCTAGCTGTAGCGATGAACTGATTTTAGAGTTACTCAAGCAAATTCCATCAGATAGTCATCAAGTTTTCCAAGTTCTTAAGGATTTAGCAAATAACTACCAGTTTGAGAAAATCATGGAATTGACTAGAACAAACGTAGAATGAATTACGAGCATTTAGACCCTGATAAAAAAGATATTTTGATCATTGACGATATGGCGGATAACCTCCGGGTTTTATCCTCCATATTGACAAGGGAAGGGTATAACGTTCGTAAAGCTTTGAATTGGCAAATGGCACTGACAGCCACTCAAACACTATTACCGGATTTGATTCTACTCGATATTATGATGCCAGAAGTAGATGGCTATGAAATTTGTCAGACCTTTAAAGCTTGGGATCTAACAGCAGATATTCCGGTAATTTTTATTAGTGCTTTGGATGATGTTTTTGATAAAGTTAAAGCCTTTAAAGTGGGTGGTGTAGACTACATCACCAAACCTTTTGAGTTTCAGGAAGTTTTAGTGCGCGTGCAAAATCAACTGGCATTGAGGTCGGCGCGATTAGAAATATTGAAACTAAATGTCGAACTGGAACATCGAGTAAAACAGCGGACTGGAGAGCTAGAAAAAGCTCTACAAAAACTCCAGCAAGAAATAAATTCCCGCCAAAAATTGCAAAGTCAACTGTTAGATATAGCGCTGCATGATTCGCTGACTGGATTACCAAACCGAGTTTTATTTATCAGGCGACTAGAAAATGCCCTCAATCGAGCCAAGCAAGAATCTAATTATCAGTTTGCAGTACTTTTTTTGGACTGCGATCGCTTCAAAGTTGTCAACGATTCCCTTGGTCATCTGGTGGGAGATGAATTGCTGATTGCCATCGCTCGTCGCCTGCAAGCATGTCTGATCCCTATTGATACTTTAGCACGATTGGGCGGGGACGAATTTGGAATTCTCCTAGAAAATATCACAGATATCAACATAGCAATCCAAGTTGCGGAACGGATTATGCAACAGCTATCACTTGCTTTTAATCTGTCAAGATATGAAGTATTTATGAATGCCAGTATTGGTATTAGTTGGGGCAATAAAGATTACGATCGCCCAGAGTATTTGCTGCGAGATGCTGATACGGCAATGTATCGAGCTAAGGCACAAGGGAGAGCAAAATATCACGTTTTCAATCCAGCGATGCATCAGGAAGCTATTCAGCTTTTAGAGTTAGAAAATGACCTGCGAAGGGCTGTCGAAAGACAAGAATTTCTTGTTTACTATCAACCAATTATTTCTCTTACTACAGGCAGAATCTCTGGATTTGAAGCTTTGGTACGCTGGCAACATCCGATTCGTGGTCTGATTTCTCCCACAGAATTTATTCCTGTAGCAGAAGAAACAGGTTTAATTAATGCCATCAATACTTGGGTATTACAGTCAGCTTGTCGTCAATTAAGCATCTGGCAACATCATCCAGTGACACCAGAACCCCTCACTATGAGTGTCAATTTGAGTGCGCGGTTATTTTTACAGCCCAATTTAGTAGAACAAATTGACCGAATAATTTATGAAAATAAAATAAATCCTGCATATTTAGAATTAGAAATTACAGAAAGCGTAATTATGGAAAATACTAATGCTATTAAAATAATTCTTAAGCAACTAAAGCAACGAAAAATCAAGTTGATTATGGATGATTTTGGTACAGGATATTCCTCTTTGAGTTACCTGCACAGCTTTCCTTTAAATGCACTAAAAATTGATAAATCTTTCGTCAAACGTATGCAGGAGAACAAAGAGAATATGGGGTTAGTACCAGCAATGATTGGCATTGCCAACTCAATGGGGATGATTGCGATCGCTGAAGGTGTCGAAACAGAAGAACAGTTAACCCAATTGAGAAGTTTAAACTGCAATTTTGCTCAAGGATATCTGTTTTCTCAACCCATAGAACAACAATTGGTTCTTAAGTTTATTGCCTCAGCACCTCAATGGTAGCTATCAAGTACTACCTGAGAAAAGTTTCATTGTTGACGCTCGGTTAAATAATCTGCGCGTGCTATCTACTATACTTCTGTAAGCAGATTATTCGGTTCACAACGCTCTCTAATTACATAGCTTTGATAGTCTGTAAAACTCTCCAGACACCGTGGGAGTTAAACTATAAATATAAGTATTTCGGTGAAATTGGTCAACAAACTTCAGGTGACTTCAAATAATCATTTACTAAGCTCAATAATAATACGCCTAGCTTTTGATAATAATGCATTTTAATCAAACTAACCATAATAAAAGAAATATTCTGGTGGTCGATGATACCCCAGATAATTTGCGGCTTTTATCGGCAATGTTGACTGCACAAGGCTTTGAAGTTCGCAAAGCCTTAAACGGGAAAATGGCACTGACTGCGTGTCAAATGGTTTTGCCTGATGTGATTTTGCTGGATATCAATATGCCAGATATGGATGGCTATCAAGTTTGTCAACAGTTGAAAGCTGATGATAAAACTTGTGAAGTTCCAGTAATTTTTATTAGTGCCCTGGATGATGTTGTAGATAAGGTAAAAGCCTTTGATGTTGGTGGTGTAGATTATATTGCAAAACCTTTTCATGGGGCAGAGGTGGTATTGCGAATTGAAAATCAGATTAATTTACGTTTGCTCCAAGTTAAACTACAAGAAAAAAACTTTTTACTCCAACAGGCCCTTGACGACTTGAAAGCCTCTCAAGTTCAACAAATTCAGAACGAAAAGATGGTGGCCCTGGGACAGTTAGTGGCTGGACTGGCCCATGAGATTAATAACCCTATCAGTTTTATTTATGGGAATCTCCAATATGCTGGTCAATATGTGCAAGACCTAGTGAATATTATTGAGGTTTATCAACAGGAATATCCCAAACCCACACCAAAAATTCAGCAAATAGCCAAAGACGTAGACCTGAATTTTATGATTAAGGATCTGCAAAGCCTGATAGGTGCAATGTATAGGGGTTCTGATCGCATTCGGGAAATTGTACTGGCGCTACAACACTTCTCTCGACATGATGAAGCAGAGATGAAGCGGGTAAATATCCATGAAGACATCGAAAATACTTTAGTGATGTTACAACATCGGCTCAGGGAAGTAGCTGAACGTCCGGCAATTATTGTAGTAAAAGATTATGGTAACTTACCCCTAGTCACTTGTTATGCAAGTGAACTAAACCAAGTATTTATGCATCTGTTGAATAATGCTATTGATGCAATAGAAGAGGGAATGGGGAATGGGGAATGGGGAATGGGGAATCAATCTTCTACTCCCTACTCACTACTCACTACTCCCCAAATTAGGATTCATACAGAGGTGACAGATTTGAATATGGTCAAAATTGCGATCGCTGATAATGGTCTTGGTATAGAAGAGTCGTTGCGATCGCGTTTATTTGACCCATTTTTTACAACAAAACCAGTGGGTAAAGGTAGTGGACTAGGATTATCCATTAGCTATCAGATTATCGTGCAAAAACACCGAGGAAATATTACTTGTACCTCAGATGTTGGCAAAGGAGCAGAGTTTGCGATCGAAATTCCCATAGAGCAACCTGATATCTCATCACAATTTTCAAAATCGGAAAATGGATTGGGGATTGGGGATTAGGGAGCAGAGGGAGCAGGGGAGCAGGGGAGCAGGGGAGCAGGGGAGCAGGGGGAGAATAATAATGACCAATGCCCAATGACAAATGACAAATGACAAATGACAAATAAATCTAATTAATCAACAATTCTGGTGCTACCAATCCTTTTTGGATAGCTAAGACTGCGGCTTGAGTGCGATCGCGTACTTCTAGTTTCTGTAAAATAGCATGGACATGAACCCGCACTGTACCAGGAGCAATGTAGAGTATCTCAGCAATTTCTTGATTGCTTTTGCCAGCCGCTACCAGTGCCAAAATTTCTTGTTCCCGCTTCGTTAAGGGATTTTCTAAGGCTTCGTCAGTTTTTGTCGACTGCACCGCCATAGAGTTGCCTTCAAAAGCGGCTCTAATTTCAGTTGTTGCTGTTTGATCCCACCAAGAAGCGCCCGCTGCAACCGATCGCACTGCCAATATTAAAGACTCAGCAGGAATACCTTTAAGGCAGTAACCTTGGGCACCGGCGGCAATTAACCGCGAAATCAGGGGTTTTTCAGAACGAGATGTTAAAACGAGAATTGGTAAATTTGGGTGCTTCTGCTTGATTTGACGGCAAGCCTCAATCCCGCCAATTCCTGGTAAACCTATATCCAGCAAGACCAAATCTAGAGGATAGCGATTTGCCAATTCTACAGCTTGTTCCCCATCTTCTGCTTCTGCGACAATCTCCAAACTGGTTTCTTGTTGCAACCGCATCCGTAGACCAAGCCGAAATAATTCATCATCTTCAACTAGTAAGATTTTTGTCATTTGTCATTGGTCATTGGTCATTTGTCATTTGTCATTTGTCATTTGTCATTTGTCATTTGTCATTTGTCATTTGTTATTGGGCATTATTATTCTCCCCTGCTCCCCTGCTCCCTCTGCTCCCCTGCTCCCCCTGCTCCCCTGCCTCCCCTGCTCACTCCTCAACTCTCGGTGGTGGACAAGCTGGGAGTCGAAAACCAAATAGTGCGCCTCGTGGTGAACGATTCTCTGCCCAAATTGTACCCCCATGAGCAGTAATAATTTGTCTGGTCAAATAAAGCCCTAGCCCAGATCCGGAAACGTGGCGATCGCTATTTCCTTGATAAAATCTCTCAAATAAGTGGGGTAACTCTTTTTCGGTAATGCCGGAACCAGTATCGAGTATTTTTACCACTTGATCGCTAGAATAACCTTCAAATACTACTTCCACTTTACCGCCACGAGGGGTATGGTTAATGCCATTACTCAGGAGATTGGTGAAGACTCGCCCAAGTTGCAAAGAATCGCCATTTACCCAAAGAAAGCTCCGAAAATCTGATTCGCCATAGTGCAGAGAAATATAAACCTGACGTGTTCTCGCTAGTTCGGTCAGGGTAGCGATGATCTCCTCCGCCACAGTCACCAAGTTAACTGGTGATATCTGTAGTTTCAGCCCTTCAGTATCATTGCGGTATACATCTAAAAGTGTTTGGACTAATTGCAGTGTACTGCGATGACTACGAGCCATTGTTTGTAGGACTTTTGCTTGTATTGGTGTGATTTCACCAAATTGCTCATTTTGAAAATATTTCAGCGTTTCAATTGCTCCTAATAGGGGTGTTTTCAAATCATGCGTTAGGGTAGAAACAAAATCTTCACGCATGGTAGCCAGTTGTTCTTGGGAGCGTAATTGTGCTTGGGTATAAGCGATCGCTTCTTCATTGCGGTGGTTGCGGTCACTTAACCAACCCGTTACCATCAACGCCAATACTGCAATCAGCCGATTTGACAACGTTGGGGGATCAATTATTTCTCCTCCAGGGACAAACAAATTCAACAATGTTAATCCTGTAGCGGCAAGAGTGATCCCCAATACTGCTTTCCGATTCAATCGAGAATCTGCTAATAAAATCGTTCCTGTGTAGAGGTAGCCAAATACGTACTCAGGTGGTGTCAAATATTCCAAGACTATAACGATCGCAAAAGCGATCGCTATTAGCCCATATATCTCCCTACGTTCATTTATAGGTTCTTTCATAGTCAATAATCGACTTAACATCGTCATTTATGATTTACTAAAAAATCGTGACTATACAATCTGGATAACTATTTAATTCACCAATTATGATCTATCTGTAATCTATATCTGCAAACGCCAACTTTGAGAATTAACCCGAAAATTACGATTATCCAGATGCAGGAAAGGAGACTGGGAACTGGAGACTGGGTATTTGCCCACAAGGAGCAGGGTATATACCACAATCTTCCTAATCCCTAATCCCATTAAGAAAATCCTCTGGGATATTTATATTCTTTGAAAGTAGCAAACTTTGAAAATGTATTGTATAAACAAATAATCCTAACTAGTTGAGATAGATGAATTAAGAGTAAAAATTAAATATTCTTAACAAAAACTTTAACAAGTATCTGGAAAATAGTAATAACTGAAAATAGTAAATCCTTAAATCTGTTATTTCTAAGAATTGGCTTGCTAGCACTTAAATTTAATTTAGCGCAAGATATATGGGACAAGGTTTTTTGCAAATTAGCTTAACGCTGTGTATTGTGATAGCAATCACTCCACTATTCGGAAAATACATAGCGCGTGTCTTCTTGGGAGAAAGAACACTGCTTGATTTTTTAATGAACCCCATAGAGCGAAGTATGTTCGTACTTGCGGGTGTTCGGAGGAAGGATGATATGACAGGTTCGCAGTATATCCGGGCTGTACTTGTTACTAACCTTGTCATGGGGATTTCAGTATATTTTTTGATATATTTTCAGAGACTCTTACCCTGGAATCCAAACGGCTTCGGTGCGCCCACCTGGGATGTATTGCTACACACAACGATTTCATTTGTTACCAATACCGACCAGCAACATTATGCTGGTGAGACAACCTTGAGCTATTTTAGCCAGGTAGCGGCTTTAGGCTTTTTGATGTTCACCTCCGCAGCTACCGGTTTATCTGTGGGAATTGCCTTTATTCGCGGGTTGACTGGTAGAAAGTTGGGTAACTTTTACGTCGATATCGTGCGTGGAATTACGCGAATATTGCTACCGATTTCGATTATTGGCGCGATCGCCTTGCTTATCGCAGGTGTACCACAAACATTAGCTAAGACTATGGATGTGACAACCTTAGAAGGCGGGACGCAATATCTTGCCAGAGGCCCGGTGGCATCCTTTGAAATGATCAAACTTTTGGGCGAGAACGGCGGAGGTTTTTTTGGCGTAAACTCAGCTCACCCCTTTGAAAATCCTAATGGCGCTTCTAACTTGATAGAAATGATCGCCATGATTTCTATACCCGCCGCTTTGATTTACACCTACGGTATATTTGCTAACAACATCAAACAAGCTTGGCTACTTTTCTGGATGGTGTTTGTAATTTTTGTAGTTCTGGTGGGAGTGACAGCCGTGGGAGAACTGCAAGGTAATCCCCTGGTTAATAACGCCTTTGGATTAGAACAACCCAATTTAGAGGGTAAAGAAGTTCGATTTGGCTGGGTACAAACGTCATTTTGGGCAGTGATGACTACCGCTACTATGTCTGGTGCGGTGAATGGGATGCATGATTCTTTGATGCCATCAGGATTATTTTCGACCCTCTTTAACTTGTTTATCCAGGTTATCTGGGGTGGTCAGGGAACTGGAACAGCTTACTTATTTATTTACTTAATTCTCACAGTGTTCCTAACTGGACTAATGGCAGGACGCACCCCAGAGTTTTTAGGACGCAAAATTGAAAAGCGGGAAATCGTCCTTGCCAGCGTAGTGTTGTTGATTCATCCAATTCTAGTTTTGATTCCCAGTGCGATCGCCTTGGCTTATCCCATCTCCCTATCTGGAATTAGCAACCCTGGCTATCACGGCATTTCCCAAGTAGTTTATGAATACGCCTCAGCAGCAGCAAATAATGGCTCCGGCTTAGAGGGGTTGGGAGATAACACCCTATGGTGGAACTTGAGTACTTTAGTTAGCTTAATAGGAGGACGCTACATTCCGATAATTGCCATCCTACTCTTAGCTGACGGCATGTCTCGCAAACAACCAGTCCCCGAAACCCCTGCTACCCTAAGAACAGATTCTCTGGTATTTACCGGTATCACGGCTGGAGTGACACTGGTTTTAGGAGTGTTGACTTTCTTTCCCGTTCTAGCTTTAGGCCCCATAGCAGAGGGTTTAAAACTAGCATCTGGCAGTTAGAAAATTTATGAGTTATTAGTTATTAGTTTGCAATTCAGAGAATACCAAAAAATAAATTATCCGGTTTCGTAGGAGAGCCAGCGCGTTGCGGTGTTAGCGATAACGTAATGCACCATCTGATGAAGGTGCATTAGGCATTCTACAGGTTGGATCTTTTTTTCATTGGAAGTTCCCAATAACTCCTAACTCTAAGCATGTCAAATTTATGTGTAGCTTGAATTTCATATTCGTTCAAACAAAATTTTCACTTGTTCTTTTAGAATTTTGAAAATTCTGACTTCAGAAGCTCAACTTCCAAGTTCTGAGCTAGTAATGAATACAAGACTCACCTTGGCAGCGCTACTCCTAACCTCCCACACCCCCCAAACTATGAGTGAGAAATCCGGGCTAACTCCTAACCCCTAACTCCTAACTCCTAACTTCTAACTCCTAACTTTATTTATTAATCCAGTGGCAACTAACTCCAAAGCTAGACGCCCAAATTCTCGTTCTGGCGATCGCCGCCAAGAACGTAAAAAGACCAGGGCAAGTAATAAGTGGCTGTACTTAAGGGCAATTAGAGATGCTTTTGTCAAGCTCAACCCTAAGTATGCAATTAAAAATCCAGTGATATTTGTGGTTTGGGTGGGGACAATCATCACCTTATTGCTGACAATCGATCCCAACCTATTTGGTCCAGCCCTGCAAAAGAACCCGCAACTTTTCAACGGTTTATTGTCGGGGATTTTATTCTTTACAGTTTGGTTTGCCAATTTTGCCGAAGCATTGGCAGAAGGACGGGGTAAAGCCCAAGCCGATGCCTTGCGGTTAACGAAATCAGAAACGATCGCTAAAAAACTTGCTCCTGACGGCACAATTAGTGAAATTTCATCCACCAGCCTCAAACAGGGCGATACCATCTACGTTGTTGCTGGCGATATCATCCCCGCTGATGGCGAAGTAGTTATGGGTGTCGCCTCAGTGGATGAATCGGCAATTACTGGAGAATCCGCACCAGTCTTAAAAGAATCAGGCTCCGACGTTTCTAGTTCCGTCACTGGCGGGACGCGGATTATCTCAGATGAACTAATTATCCGCATTACTACTGACCCAGGCAAAGGCTTTATTGACCGGATGATTGCCTTGGTGGAAGGGGCAGAACGGAGTAAAACACCCAATGAAATTGCCCTGACAGTATTGCTGGCAGTTCTGAGCTTAGTATTTTTGTTAGTCGTGGTAACTCTGCCCGCACTTGCATACTATGTCAATAGTCCAGTCAGCGTGCCAATTTTGATTGCCCTATTAGTGGCATTGATTCCTACAACCATTGGCGGCTTGCTAAGTACCATCGGCATTGCTGGTATGGATCGAGTTGCTCAATTTAACGTCATTGCTACTTCCGGACGAGCAGTCGAAGCATGTGGTGATGTCAACACTTTAGTTCTCGACAAGACAGGTACAATTACCCTCGGCAACCGTTTAGCGGAAGAGTTTATTCCCATCAACGGTCATTCAATGTCGGAAATTGCTAACGTTGCCTGGGCGGCTAGTGTCTTTGACAATACGCCAGAAGGTAAATCCATTGTCCGACTGGCAGAAAAGTTAGGCGCACGGTTTGATTTTGACTCCAACCAAGCAGAAGGAGTCGATTTTTCTGCCAAAACACGCATGAGTGGTACTAATTTACCTGGTGGGTATGAGGCGAGGAAGGGAGCAGTAGAAGCCATTAAAGGATTTGTCCGTTCCCGCAACGGACGTAATCCGCCAGAACTGGATGCTGCCTATGAACGAGTTTCTCACCTGGGAGGTACACCCCTAGCAGTTAGCCTCGATAACGAAATCTATGGGATTATTTATCTCAAAGATATAGTTAAACCTGGTATTCGCGATCGCTTTGAGCAACTGCGACGGATGGGAGTGAGTACCATCATGCTAACTGGCGATAACCGAATTACTGCTTCTGTCATTGCCAGAGAAGCTGGGGTTGATGACTTCATTGCTGAAGCTACACCAGAAGACAAAATCAGTGTTATTAAAAAGGAACAAGCAGCAGGCAAACTGGTTGCCATGACAGGAGATGGGACTAATGATGCTCCAGCATTAGCCCAAGCTAACGTCGGCGTTGCTATGAATACAGGAACGCAAGCTGCCAAAGAAGCCGCCAACATGGTCGATTTAGACTCCGATCCCACAAAGCTGATCGATATCATTAATATTGGCAAACAATTGTTGATTACTCGTGGAGCATTAACGACATTTTCTATCGCTAATGATATTGCTAAATACTTTGCAATTATCCCAGTGATATTTGTCGCTGCTAACCTGCAAAGCCTGAATATTATGAATTTGACTAGCCCTAAATCTGCTGTACTATCAGCGCTAATTTATAATGCTTTGATTATTCCTGCTTTGATTCCCTTGGCATTAAAGGGTGTGCGGTTTAGACCGCTGACAGCGAATCAGCTACTCCAACGCAATATCTTAATTTACGGCTTAGGTGGGGTGATTGCGCCGTTTATCGCCATTAAGCTGATCGATATACTGATTACAGTTGTAGGCTTGGCTTAAGGACAGCAAAAGTAAAGACGCTGTGAAACTAGCACATCTTGATCAAAGTAAAATAATAAACATTTTTACTTTTACCTGTTGAGAGGGAGAACAAGAAGAATATGAATAAACATCGTTTTTACTCAGCACTGCTTCGGCTATGTCCTTTGTTTGGTCGCAATGGCATAAACAACACCTATCACTCGCTATTTTTATCCTGCTGTGCTTGAATGTGGTAACTGCCCCAGTTGTTTATGCTGTTGCTAACAGCACCCTGAAACGTTCTACTGCGTAGGCAAAAGAATTAAAAAATTAAAAATTAAAAATTAAATTCTAGGAGCAATTGGAAAACTTTTTATGGCTATTATTCGAGAAACCATCAGAGCCATTTTTATAACTCTAATGCTTTGGTTGTTGACTGCAATCATCTATCCTCTGGTAATCCTTGTAGTGGGTCAAGTCTTTTTGCCTTATCAAGCTAATGGCAGCATCATGCTGAATCTAAATAATGAACCCATTGGTTCGGCTTTGATTGGTCAGCTGTTCACATCTGAGCGATATTTCCATCCTCGTCCCAGTACTGTTAGATATAGCCAAGGCAAAAGAGCCAGGCCAACTGGCATATCTGGAGCCAGTAATCTCGCTGCTAGCAATCCAGAGCTACTGAAGCGGATTCTAGAACAGTCAAATCAATTGCGAGACGAAAATCTTCAACCGATAGCCGATATAATTTATACCTCTGCTTCCGGTTTAGATCCACATATTTCTTTCAGAGCAGCACGACAACAATTGACACGGGTTGCTGGTGCGCGGGGAGTAAAAGAAGATGAGATTCTACCTTTAATTAATAAGTATACTGATGGCAGATTTTTATGGATTTTTGGTGAGCCAGGAGTCAATGTTCTGCGATTGAATTATGCTCTTGACTTGCAAGATATTAATCGTCAGCAAAATTAATAAAAGTGAATGGGGCATGGGAAAAGGGCCGTTTTGCGATGAAATAGGATTGCCATACAGATAACGAAGAATGAAATGTCAGACAATAGTAATGCTAGTTCGGCTGGCACTGCACCTTTAAATTCTGGAAGTTACTCGCTTTATCCGGCACGACGACGGGGAAAGCATAAAATATTTATTGGCATGGCTCCTGGGGTAGGTAAAACTTACCGAATGCTGGAAGAGGGACATGCACTCAAGCAGGAAGGAATTGATGTCGTTGTTGGGCTTTTGGAAACTCACGGACGGAAAGAGACGGCTGAAAAGGCAGAGGGACTGGAGATTTTACCCCGTAAGCAATATCCTCGCGGTGAGTTGACGCTAACGGATATGGATACAGATGCTATTTTAAAGCGATCGCCTCAATTAGTCTTAATCGATGAACTTGCCCATACCAACGTCCCTGGTTCCCCACGCGAAAAACGCTACGAAGATGTAGAAGTAGTTTTAGCAGCAGGTATTGATGTCTACTCCACAATGAATGTCCAGCATTTGGAAAGTCTTAATGACTTAGTAGCTAGAATTACAAGTGTGATAGTCCGTGAGCGTGTTCCTGACAGGATTCTGGATGATGCAGATGAAATAGTGGTAGTTGATGTCACTCCGGAAACTCTGCAAGAACGATTGTTAGAAGGAAAGATTTATGAATCGCAAAAAATCCAACAATCCCTCGATAACTTTTTCCAACGCCGTAACCTGATTGCTTTGCGGGAGTTGGCTTTGCGGGAAGTAGCAGACAACGTGGAAGAAAATGCGATCGCTACTACCCCCAATGGGCAATTTTGTAATATTCACGAGCGAGTTTTGGTATGTGTATCCACTTATCCAAACTCAGTGCAACTGTTGCGCCGGGGTGCAAGGTTGGCTAACTATATGAACGCGCCGCTTTATACCCTATTCGTTGCCGATCCAGAACGCTTCCTTAGCAAAGAGGAAAGCTTACACATCCACACATGTGAGAAACTCTGTAAAGAATTTGAAGGTACTTTTATTCGTGTTACCAACAGTAACGTAGCTAATGCGATCGCAGAAGTTGCCGAAAAATATCGGATTACCCAAATTGTAATTGGAGAGAGTCAGCGATCGCGCTGGCAAATGCTCATCAAAGGATCTTTGACGCAAAAATTAGTGCGCTTGCTCAAAAATATCGATTTACATATTATTGCCAGCGAAAAAATGGTTTCACCCAAATAAGGAATCAAATTTCCTCAAAAACCTCAGAAGTAAAGCTCCCATGTAGACCATAGGGGATATGATGTTTCAAATGTAGTCGCGCTATTACTCCTTTAGAGAAATCACTAGCATCCAAAATTACCACATCTGAGCGGTGATGAGCAGCATCATAAACCAAAGCTAATACCCAACCATCATCTTCCTTTTCGGAACCTGGGCGCGGGACAAAAATCGGTTCACCCACAAAACCACGGGGTGCAGCACTCCATATTTGTCTTTCTCCAGACTCTAAATCAATTTTCAGCAATGCTTGTAAGGGAGCATTACCAGTCTCAGCATGAGCCGCACCTATATATAGATATCGATAAGAGCGTCCCACATTCGCCGGATGTATGCTAGGAAATTCACAGCAGCGGCTATCAATCAATTCTCGTCGGACTATCCCATTCTTTAAATTCAGATGAAATCGCCAGAGTTGCCCAGGTGAATTCGCCTCAAAATCAGTTTGTCGAAAATCGCTTTTGGGTTCCACTTCTGGTAAATCTTGGTAGCAAATGGAGTCAATCAAAACTTCCTCTCCCACCTCAAAAGCATTAACGTGGTGGAAGACGAAACCAGACTGAGTTTCCAGAATTTTCATCTCTTCTTGCCCTTCTTTAGGGAAGCGGGGAATAATTAGAATTTGAGTTGGCTGATTTGCCTGAAATTTAATACATTCTCCTGCCGCACGTATTCCCAAGGCAAAAGGTATGGGATTGAAGGTGACAGGATTTTGAAAGAATATACAGTAATTGGGAGTAATGACAAAATCGTGAATAAAACAGAAACCTGGAACCTTATGAGCGTGCCGTCTGATAATTTCACCCGTTGGGTTTAGCTCAAAAATATTAATTGTGGTGGATAATCCTGGCTTAATCGAGAAATTTACCAGGCAAGATGCACCTCCATCTTGATCGCAATTTTTTTCCAAACGGGGATGTGCAGCGAAAGCGTCACCTGGTGATAAAACACCATTAAAATATTCATTCCCCAAGGTTTCAAGAGTGTAGGGATCGAGGCGATGTGCTTCAGATCCTTCCCAGAGTGCTAGCAGTTTACCACCCCAATAAATAACATTTGTATTGGCGATATTTTTGAGTTTGAAGTCAAAGATATTAGCTAGCCAACCACCAGGTTTTTGAGTACCAAAAGTACCGCGGTAGAGAATTTTTCCCGCCTTTTGCTCTGCCAAATAGCCAGTTGTACGGACAAAGCGGTTGCGAAAATGGGCACGACCATTAGTAAAGGTAATTTTGCTAATCATCCCGTCCCCATCAAACGGGTGATGGAGAGATTGCCCATTCACATCCAGTAAACCAGGGCCATTTCTAAACAGCGTACCTTGTAATTCTGTAGGAATTTGCCCTTCTATATCATCAATCCAATAATCAAATTCTTGGGTGAGAGATTGATATCCTCCTTGCCAGTCTGCACGAGTGTAGGATTTTTCTGTAACTAAGCTATCTTGACTTTTAAAACTCTGCATATACTTGGTTTATTATTGTTACCTGATACAAAAATATGTAGCCGCTAAAATTAATTTTTTTGCAACTTTACGCCGCCAGTTAATACAACAGCAAAACAGCAGACTGGCTTGAATTTGCATGAGATTTCTTACACTATTCCACTATTTTCGACTCTGATTCTCTCAGTACCAACTCAGACATCAAATCAGGCAAAAACGGTTGTTCAGAATCTTTGGGTGTCTCAGTTTGTTCCTCAGCAGCAGGTAGCCAATTGATAAATGGTAGAGGTAACAGCGTGCTGAGGTTAGTAATTACCACCAATAGCCAAAGTGACTCAAAGTTCGTTGCGGTGATCCCCAGCCAATAGGTGATTAATGCCCCGAATGCATGGGAAACCGTTGCTGCTGAATTAAACACCGACATTAACAAAGCAAATAATGTCGCTTCCACTCCAGGGGGACAAAGCCTTGCTGCTAGAACCATCACTTGCATAAAGGCAATTTTCCCCATCACAGTGAGAATAAGACTATCACCTAAACTAAACCAGTGGTCATCTATACCTAACAGCCTGTTTGTGTGAGTCACTAACAACAGCATTGTCATCCCCAAAATTGAGGAAAGCACAGTACTCCAAGCAAAAATCACCCGAAAAGGGATGCTCTTGAGGAAACGTTGAAAAATCCAAACACCTGCCAAAGAAGCGAAACTTCCCACCAAGTTTACCCGCCCTAAAAATTCTGGTTCAAAGTGGAGTTCGTTGGTAGAGAAGTAGAAAAAGGCGGAGTCAGCATTTGGGGTAGCTTGCCAGATGAAGACAAACGCCGTTGGTAGCCAAATTCTTTTTTGGGTAATGGCTTGGCGTAGTTGCTTCAGTTGATCTTTGATTGCTAAAGGGTTGGTGTGATTACTATCTTTAGCATCTTTGCTGACAGGGGACTCAGCAATTAACCAAGCTACCCCTGAGACGATGAGAGGGAAGAGGGCGGTAATTCCAAAGACAGTACGGGTAGTAAAATATTGGAGCAGCAGACCACTGAAGTATGCTGTGATTAAACCTCCGATCGCAGAAGCACCCCAACACAGAGATTGTAGTGAACCGGCTTTCGCTTGGGATTCGCCTCTGGCTCGTTCCACAACCAGCGAGTCAACTATCACATCACTCATGGCGACAGACAGAGAACCAAGAGCGATCGCTAAGGTAGCTGCCCAGCTAGTATGAACTATTGTGGCCAAACTCACCCAGGAAACAGTTCCCAATATCCCCGATAAAATCAAGTAAGGACGCCGACGATAGCCAAATATAGGCAAGCCATCAGAGATAAAACCAAACACCGGCTTGATCATCCAAGGCAGGAAGACAATTCCCAATAGCGCCGATACCTCGACTGGACTCAGCAGCAGTTCATCTTTGAGGAAAAAGCTCACGGCTAGACGTGATAACCCTAAAATTCCTTGGACAAAGTAAACGGTGAGAATTGCAATCAACTCAGCATTGGGTTCATTACCCAAAAAGATTTTTTGTGTTAATGAGTCTTTGATCTTGGACAAGCCAGATGATTGAAGCACCATTCGATAAATATTTTTTAAGTTTTATCTACTTTTCTATCATATCGATTCTTAAGAACCTGGGTTTTAGGATCATTTCTATCCCAAGTTAAGCCTGTGGACAATGCCCACATCTCTAAGCAGGAAGCAATTCGGGCATTATCCAAGTGTTGCACAGCCGCTGATCATAAAATAAATGGGAAAAAAATTAGGGCGAGCTTACTTAAGCTCGCCCTAATTTTTATTGAATGTTGACTTTTCACTGGAACTTTTGAAATCCAGGTTACGGCACGCTACGCAAACGTAGAGCCTGGGTAAGGGTGTAAAACAGTCTCCATAAATAGTTTTCAGCCTTAGATTATGTACTTCACTAACTTGAAATCTGCTGTAAATAGAAATAGATTTGTGGTCGTTGTTATTGGTTTTGAGATTCTTCCCTTGCTCTGTCTACTCGTCTTTATCCAGTTAACTATGCCATCTGATATTTTTTTGACATAGCTAGTAACATGAATTAAACTACCTCTTGCTAATCAACAAAAGAATCTTTATCAATGCATCTGACTGAAGAAGCTGCTGTCCCTACTCGCGTTATCGGTTTAATTAGTGGCACGTCCGTAGATGGCATAGACGCTGCTTTGGTAGAGATTTCCGGTACAGAATTGGATCTCAAAGTTGAGTTGCTAGCGGGGGTAACATATCCTTATTCAGCCGAACTCAGAGAAAAAATATTGGCAGTTGGTGCGGGTGTTGCCATTTCAATGGCAGAATTGGCAGAAATAGATGATGCGATCGCAATCGTCTTTGCCCAAGCCGCTCAAAATATTCAAATTGATCATCAGCCAGCTACTCTCATTGGCTCCCACGGTCAGACAGTTTATCATCGACCACCTGCGGATAGAGGAATAGAAAAGAAAAGCACTCCCCACTCCCCACTCGGTTATAGTCTGCAACTAGGGCGCGGTGAATTAATTGCCCATCTTACGGGCATTACAACTGTGAGCAACTTCCGTGTTGCTGATATCGCTATTGGTGGTCATGGTGCGCCTCTCGTACCCAGAGTAGATGCCTATTTACTCAGTCATCCCCAAGAGGGGCGTTGTATTCAAAACATTGGTGGTATTGGCAATGTTGCTTATATTCCGCCTCGACATGGCGACTGGCTCTCAAAAATTCGCGCTTGGGATACTGGCCCCGGAAATAGTCTATTGGATCTGGCGGTAGAGCATTTAAGCGCTGGTACTAAAACTTACGATGAAGATGGCAATTGGGCAGCGAGTGGTACTCCTTGCCATCCATTGGTTGAACAATGGCTCAACCAAGACTACTTTCATCTACCGCCGCCCAAATCCACTGGGCGAGAGTTATTTGGTGTTACTTACCTGCATCAGTGTTTAAAAGATGCCCAAGCATACCAACTTAATGCTGCCGACATACTGGCAACTCTTACCGAACTGACAGCTGCTTCAATTATTCATAGTTACCGCACTTTTTTGCCGGAAATGCCACAACGGGTACTATTATGTGGAGGTGGTGGTCGAAATCTCTACTTAAAACAAAGATTACAGTTATTGTTGACATCAATACCAGTCTGGACTACAGATGAAGTCGGCTTGAGTGCAGATTTTAAAGAAGCGATCGCCTTTGCGGTTTTAGCCTACTGGCGACATTTGGGCATTCCTGGCAACCTACCTACTGCCACTGGGGCACCTCAAGAAGTGCTTTTGGGAGAAATTCATCAAAGTCAGTCTTGAGTCCTGATTAGGGAGTGGGAAAAAAATTCCTAACTTCAAACTCTTAACTCAGCACTGCTATAACTGTAGTCTTGGCGGCACTCGATCAAGACAGGGAATATAAAAGTGGCTCATACTTTTTTATTAGAACCAGGACGCTGGGCAATGGAAGGAAATTGGCTGGAACGTAATGGTACGCCAATCAGCGTCAAGGGTATGACCTTGGTAGCTTGGAATCGAGATAACTGGTTCACTATGGCTACAAAACTGATATTCCCAGGTAGCGATCGCTCAGAAATCTCTCTCCAATACAAGGGGCGACTACATGAGGGAGAACGACAGTATACTTTTTTACTACAACATAATATTTGGGGGCAAGTTGAAGGTGAAGGCTGGATTGGTCTAGATACGATTGTGCAGCGTTACTGGGTACTAGGCGATCGTCAGCGTCGTAGTGGCTTTGAGACCCTACATCGGATTTCGGAAAATACATATTACCTCAGTAGTGGCATCTTAGCTGGTCATTTTTTAGCTAACACAATGGAAGCTAGCCTAGAGCGTCAGTCAACCTAACCCGCATTTCTCACAAACTTCAGGCGTTTGATAGAGCAGAGGGGCAAAGGGTAAAGAACTTGGTATTTGAACTCTCCCCTGCACAAGCGCAGGCTTTGAGAGGTGTGGTGAGAAATCCGGGCTAAGAGCAGTACTGCCTGCTGTGCGTCTAGAGTGGAAGCCTGGCGCTCAAAAAACTCTGGCAACGCATTGCTTTCCTAACGTTCAATGTCTCATGCCTTACCTTGAGGAATCATCATTTATTCTCACTTAACTACTGAGTTGTATACTAAAAAATAAATTATCAAATTATCCTTAGACTTTTAGTATTTTTACCGAACCTTGTAGTCTGGAGTCCAGTTTCATGAATCCTAAAGTCTCTGTCATTATCCCCGCTTATAATACTGAAGCTTATATTGCGAAGTCAATAAAGTCAGCCTTAGAGCAAACACTTACGGATATTGAAGTTATCATAGTCGATGATGCTTCAAGTGATAAAACTGTAGAAGTCGCTAAAAGTTTTACAGACCAACGTCTCAAAGTTATTGTTAATCAACAAAACCTTGGGGCTGCTGCTGCACGAAATCGTGCCCTTAGAGCAGCCCAAGGAGAATGGATTGCTGTGCTTGATTCAGATGATTGGTATGCTCCAGAAAGATTGTCTAAGCTTGTGTCACGAGCAAATGAAATCAATGCAGACATGATTGCCGACGATGTTTATTTAATCAAGGATGGTGAAACATCCCCTTGGAGCACATTGATTCAAGAAAGTGGAGAAAGTATAGAAAAAATCCTCCAAATTGATATCGTTTATTTTGTAGAAACTGATGTCTATGGACAACCAGGATTGCATCTTGGTTTAAGCAAACCTCTATTCAAACGAGAATTTTTGGTTAAGCACGGCATCGAATATGATGAAGACATCAGAATGGGTCAAGACTTTTGGCTTGATATGAAATGCTTAATCAAAGGAGCTCGCTTTTTTATTGAGCCAAAACCTTATTATTTCTACCGTTCGCGCCCTGGCTCTCTTGTACATCAAAACCAATTACCACGTCTAAATCAATACTGCAAAGCTACTAATACCTTCATGCAACAAGAGGTTGTGAAAAAGAATCCAGCTTTAATGCACGCTCTATCTTATAATCTTGCAGTCTATAAGAAAAATCTCGCTTACCTTCAAGTTGTAGAGCCTATAAAACAAGGAAAATTTATCACAGCATTGACAGAAATTAAGAACAATCCAGGCTTTCTTTATGATTTTATTTCCCGATTAAACAAAATTATTGAGCGTCGATTTCAATACTATGTAATGGGTAATAAATCAAGTTTTGACATTTATCCCAACATACAGAAAAAACGAAAAACTACCAATTAGTAGTATGACAGTTTTATTAATAAAAATGCATCATTACATAGTTTCAAAATGAGCCTAAAGGTCAAAACTATGGTCAGGCAATAAGACAATTTTTTAATAGTATTGGGTGACTATAGATTAGCTACTACATAAGCAAAGTCTGCCTCCGTGGAAAGCATACCAATTCAAGGGTTTGATGATCTGCGGAGGTGAGTTTTGTCTGTGTAGTCAAGCCAGTTCGGTCTTCTCCGAATATAGAAGGCTCGTCTCGCACCGAAGGAGAGACGCTCTAGCGTGTAGTGCAGCCTCTCGTATAGAAGAGACTGCACTCTGCACTCATTACTCAATTTTCAGAACTCTGTGGTGAGTGTGGTACTTCCTAATTAAAGTTTTTGGCATACCCCAGAGTTATCTATTTAGTCAAAATTGGGCAAAATAAAACTACACCACAATTAAAGTGCAAAATGGTACAAAGCATCATTATAAATCTACCTTTTCTGCTTGTTTGATTTAGCATATTGCACCAGTTGTAATAACCGTCTTGGTTACAAACTGCTAGATTATGGCTTCAATCCTCTAAAAGACGACTGAAAAAGCTAGTACAGCACCGCCCAAATAGAGCAACGATTGAAAATCGCACAAAAGCCTATCCTATAAGCTTTTTGCCTTTTGACTTCCGACTTCTAGCTTGCGGTACGAGCGTAGAAAGTCATTTCTAGGCGCAATAACTCAGATATCAGTTTGAATGCACTTTTCCTCCCAAACACTTACAACCTGCTTTTGGATTCAAATTTTCTATGTCAGACCCCAACATTGGTCGCTTACTCAGCAAACGCTACCAACTCCAGGAGTTAATCGGTACTGGAGCAATGGGTCGGGTTTATCGTGCTAAAGATACTTTGTTGGGAGGTGTACCTGTTGCGGTTAAGTTTCTGGCTCTCTCAATCCAAAATGAAAAGATGCGATTGCAAGACCGCTTTGAGCGAGAAGCAAAAACCTGTGCTTTATTAGGGCAAAAAAGCATCCACATTGTCCGAGTTATGGACTATGGCGTAGATGACAATAACACCCCGTTCTACGTCATGGAATATCTACAAGGACAAAGCCTGAACAATATTATTCGCAAGCAACGACTGCCTTTACCAAGATTCTTGAGTATGGCGCGTCAACTCAGTCTGGGATTACAGTGCGCCCATGATGGCATTCCAGTTGATGGTACTATTTGCCCAATTATCCATCGTGATGTCAAGCCAAGCAATATGCTGGTGATTCAAGATCCCAGTTTTGGAGAATTGGTCAAGGTTCTAGATTTTGGTATTGCTAAATTATTACAGTCAGATGGTGACCATACAAAATTCTATTTGGGGACATTGGCTTATTCTTCTCCCGAACAAATGGAGGGTAAGGAATTAGACAACCGTGCTGATATTTATAGTTTGGGCGTCATGATGTTTGAGATGCTCACAGGCAAAATGCCACTGGTAGCACCAACTCACTCTTTTGGAGCATGGTATAAAACACATCACTATCAAAAACCACGTTCTTTTGCTGAGGTTGCGCCTGGATTAGAACTACCAAAAGAAATCGAAAATTTGGTGATGAGTTGTCTAGCTAAACTAGCACGCGATCGCCCCCAAAGTATCACAGAAATTCTCAGAGTTTTAGCATCTCTAGAAAAGCCTGAGCATACACGCAAAATTCAGCAAGACAGCCATGCTCTAGTTCCTTCTACTACAGCTAGCCCTGAGCTTGAACAAAAGACTAAAGCCGATTTGCGGGTATCCTGGTCAAACGATGAAATCGCTCGTGCCATTTCCTGGCCCCAAAATAAACCAATTGCCGATATTGTCTTTCCCCAGACCATTCACACCAATGGGGAGATTTTACCGGCCCTATGGGTGATGCTACCACAAGAAGAAATTCAGAAGCGCTTACTCTGTACCCGTTATAACCAATTTCTTTTCATCTCTATTCCTCATCCCATGTTGCTATGGATTACTGTCATCTATAACCGCAAGCATGGTGCTAAATGGTTGCCTTATTACCTTGATCTCAAAAGCAGTCTTGGTCAAGAAATTGCCAGGTTACTCCAGCACACAGGTTACTACCGCCTTTTATTCTTTGCACGAGAAACACCAAATCGCTGTACCCATATCTTACTTTCCAGCGTCGCTTCTGCCCAGCGCCAGCGACTACAAGAGTGGATTGCAATGAGCAACACCTTAATGTCCTCTGCTGATCCACAAATCAGTAAAAGCTTACTCAAAAGCGAGTATGAAAAGATTAAGCCTCAAATTCTAACAAAACTAGAAAGTATTGATACAGATTCTCCATACGATCTTTCCAGCTAGTACAACACGGCGGAAATAAACCAATCATTCCAAATCAACGAAACCCTTATGCTGTATTCATTTTTAATTTTTAATTTTTAATTCCGCCTTGCGGTACTAGTAGTCTGTCAATCCAAATTTGACGGATTAGGACTGACACAAAGACGCGGAAAACTTAAAACAAAGCAAACTTGCCTTGACAGACTACTAGGAATAATTTCTGAATGTTACGTGTTTTAGATGTAACTAAGGGGTCGGGACTCAAAGAATGTAAACTTTTATAAACAAAATATATATAAAGATGTAAGTTCTAGTTATATGTATAAAGAGTGAAATCACTAGCTGCCCAATTATTGCTGTCTAAATTCTCTCTGAATATTCCTCTGTATATATTCCAGGAAATTGTCAATTTACGCAGGTGTGATTCTCAGACTAGACGAAACAAGAAGAAGTTTGGCTAAAGCAAACAGCAATTTTAGTCTACAAAGCTGAAATTAAGTCTAGACTCCAACAGATATGCCGTAGACAATGTTACTCATTCTTAGTTAATTTCGTGGATTGAACTTTTGCACAGCTCTTGTGGAATTATTTATCGAAGTTGACGCCCCGACATCCCCAGCTCTTTTCCTCCTTGGAACCAAGCAAGAGAAGGAGGTCGCCCACTGCGACATCAGAACGACTCTATGCCATAGTGGAACCGGAATCTAAGCCCCACTGGTGCTTAAGAAGCTCTTGATAAGTTGCCTCGCGCACAACCATTTGCTCATAGAGCTTGACTAAAAAGTCTTTAGCTTGGTCGTGGCTCATATTTTGTACCTGAGTAGCAAATGAGCAGATGCTGAATTGCTGTTCCAAGGATAGTTTCATGGGTTGATTCATAGTTAACTCCGAAAAAACAACGCGTAAAGGTGATATCGCTCACAGAAGTCCAAATGGGATAAGATTTGGACTCATATCTGTCCAACATTTGTTCCTCCGTATTACGAAAGATAACAATTGTTTGACAGATTGCCCACATCCGAAATGTGGACTTTTTCTGCTCTGATATCTTGCACCTAATCCTACTGATATACCACCCAAGTTAGCTGAACCATATTCCGGAAAATAGGCTCTATTTAGCCTCGAATAAGTATATCTACCTCCCTGATTCCTTCTTGCTTCGCACAATTCTTCTTTGAGGAGAAGAACAAGTGCTATGCAAAACCCGTCTTAGTTTTTCTCTTTAGAAAACCTAAGATGCTTTCTCCTCCAGTATGGAGGAAGCTTCGGAGGGCGGAGATTTTAAGGAGGTTGGGGAATTAATGGTAATAAGCGTGAATTATAGTCGCTTTACCTTATTACGTGCAAGATGTCAATTAACCAATTTATGCAAATCTAGCCTCTTTAGGTCATTTTAGAGGCTAAAAATATTTGTATCAAATTGTAAAAAGGAAAAATGCTCACACTGAACAAATTACTGAGTATATTTACCAGATTTGTACTTTGTCCTTTGTCCTTGGAAAAAGAGTAATAACTAATGATTATTTTCTTCGAGTGAGACGATGACAACTGTAATGTTATCGTGCCCTCCATGCTCTTTGGCAGCCTCAATTAGAGAGATGGCAGCTTTATCAAGCCAAGGACTATCTTTGAGGCAATTAGCAATCTTTTGCTCGACAAGTTCTTCTGTAAGACCATCACTACATAACAGCAAGCGATCGCCAGCTTTTACATCTAGTGGTTGCACATCAATCTGATGCAAGTCTTCACGTCCCAAACAGCGCGATAATACATGACGAAAAGGATGTAATCGTGCTTCATCTAAAGTGATGTCACCGATTTTGATTGCTCGTGCTACCCAAGTGTGGTCTTCCGTTACCTGCTCTAAGTGTGACTCCCGCAAGCGATACAGCCGTGAATCGCCAACATGAGCGCACCAAGGCGACTCTGGGGCACGAAAAATTACTGCTACAACCGTTGTACCCATGTCAGCGCGTTCGGGATGGTTTTGCTGATCCTGCAAAATCGCTTCATTAGCTCCCCACAAAGCTTGCTCTAGCAATTCTTGAGAAGATTTAGAAGATTCCCAATTTGCTACCAAATACGCCTGAATTTCTCCAGTAGCAATGCGACTTGCTTCTTCACCTCCGGCATGACCACCCATTCCATCGGCGACGACGAAAAACCGACCTTCTGGGTCGATATAGTAAGCATCCTGATTAGTAGAACGAATAAGTCCCGGATCGCTAAAACCCGTGAAATTAAGTTTCATAATTTTTTTTGCAACAATTAATACATACGATCGTAACGGTCGAGGCGTAAAAGTAATCGGATCAGGATCACTGAGAGCGCTGCTGCAATTAAACCTGGCAGCAGTGCCAACCATACATAATCCTTAACCACTAGAATAGTAGCTGAAAGCGTGAAACCGCTGATTAACAGAGCATAGCTTATTGAGAGCTGAATACTGCTCTGTCGTCGCAGCAGGCGTTCAGTTTCTATAGACCGAACGCGCAAGCGCATGTCTCCCTGCTCTAGCTTCTCTAGTGTATCCTCTAATCTACGTGGTAGACCAAAGGCGGTACTACTTACCTGAGCTGCTTGGCGACTTAATTCGTTAAGAAAGCTATTCCCCTCAGAACCATTCATATCGGTCATAAGTTGCATTGCATATGGTTTGGCAACTTCCATAAAGTTAAACTCTGGATCTAGACCCTTGCCTACCCCCTCCAGAGTAGAAAAGGCTCGCATCACAAAAGTGAAAGTTGCAGGAAATCTAAATGGCTGATTATAAGCTATTTCGTAAAGGTCGTCACTGATTGCCGCGACTGATTGGTTTTCAAAGGGCTTATCCATGAAATTGTCCAGCATATACTGGACGGAACGCCGGACTGGCCCCATGTCATCGGTTGGGGCGATCGCACCTAAATCGATGAGAGACTGCACAACGCGATCGCCATCTTTTTGGGCAATGCCAAACAGTGTTTGCATCAGTCCTTCGCGGATGTTGGACTTAATCCGCCCCATCATACCGAAATCGTAGAATATTAGAGCGCCATTTGCACTGACGGCAATATTGCCTGGATGAGGATCGGCGTGGAAAAAGCCACTATTGAGTAATTGTAGTAAGTAGGCTTGAGCGCCTTGACGAGCGATCACTTTTCGATCCAAACCCGCTGCTTCTAAAGCTTCGTATTGGCTAATTTTAATTCCAGGGAGATATTCTAGCGTGAGCACTCTGGACGTGGCGTAACGCCAGTATACTTTGGGGACATTCACCCAATCATAGCCACGAAAGTTCCGGCGAAAAGTATCGGCGTTACGACCTTCGTTAAGATAGTCAATTTCTTCCCAAAGAATGCGGCAACATTCTTCATAAATACCCAACCAATCTCTCCCTCGTCCCCATTTGGGATGGTTTTGAAAGTAGCGGGTAATTCCTTTGAGAATCTGTAAATCTATTTCAAATAACTTCTTTAGTCCAGGACGTTGCACCTTGACAACAACCGATTCCCCAGTATGTAGCACCGCTTTGTGTACTTGCCCCAAGCTAGCGGCAGCTAAGGGAATAGGTTCAAAATTATGGAAGAGTTCAGGAATTTTTTTGCCTAGTTCTTTCTCAATGATCGCTTCTACTTGCTCATAGCTAAATGCCGGTACTTTGTCTTGTAACTTTGCTAGTTCTTCTACATATTCACCAGGGAATATATCAGCACGGGTAGAAAACAGTTGCCCAACTTTGATGAAGGTTGGACCTAAATCCAGTAGGGTATTGCGAATCCAAACCGCTTGGGTTTTGCGTCTTGCAGCTTGCTTTGCGTCACTCACACCACCCGGATAACTCCAAGATTTGTTGTATAGCCAAAGTTTGAACAATAAGGTCAAGACAAAAGACCAAATGTCCACAAAACGCCGTCTGCTAGAGTATTTTTCCCGATTCCAACGGTATGCCTTCTCTGAATAACCTTGTTCCATATACTTTGTGTACCGTTGGTTTGCAACCGAATCACTTGGAAGAAAAGACACTCTGATTCCTAAACTGTTTTTTTCTTAAGTGTCCTTTGTCATTTGTGTTTTGTCATTTGTCTTGTGTTATTCGTCCTTTGTCATTCGTACATAATTTTTCACTAATGACTAATGACCAATGACCAATGACTAATGACTAATGACTAAAATTTATGCAGAAGTTCGGCGATAATGTTGCAATTCTGTTCGTAATAGGGCAATTTCTGCTCTTAATTCGTCAATATCTGCTTGCAAGTCACCGGAATCAGAACTGGTTTGTCTAGTACCTGTAGTAGATTGACCAGCATTAGCTGATTCTGCTGCCCGATTTGCCCGTTCTAGGACTTCTTCTGTAAACTGGCGCAGTTGCTCTCTAGCTTCTGCATCAAATTTGCCCAGATCGCTCAAAGCATCGGTCAAGGCGACCTCTAAACGCTCATTAACTACTTCTGCTACCGCTCTGCCTACGAAAAAGGCTTGCACAAGGGGATTACTCATAAATTTTTGTTACGTTGCACCGCAAGAGAATTATAACTTGCCTGTATGCTTTGCGGCTTCTATTGTAGAGCCAGAAATTTGGCGTTGGCGATCGCTTTATTTATGACATTCCAGCAACTCTCGATAATATTGCTCTGGTGTACTTGGTAAATAAGCCGTCATTTGCAAAGTTTGTTCCCTCAATTTGAACCCTTGAGTAATATTAATCCGGCTGAGGAAATCGATATCGTGGGAAATTACCCAAAGCGCTCCTTGGTAATCATTGATACCTCTTACCATTTGTTCAACGGTTTCAATATCCAGGTTATTAGTTGGTTCATCGAGAATCAGTAGATCGATTTCTGAGATACTGATCATAGCGATCGCTAATCTTGCCAATTCCCCCCCACTCAGTATGGAAGCGCTTTTGTGAACGTCATCATATTTAAAGAGGAAGTGTCCCAACTGTTGACGCAAAAGCTGATAGCTGAGATCAGAATTGGCAGCTTGCATATTTTCCAGAATTGTGTATTGCCGATTTACAAGCTCGTAGCTTTGATCTAGATATACAGCTTTCATGGCTGATGCTAGCAAAACCTCACCTGAGTCCAACACTGCTGTTTGGTTCTCCATCCCCAAAATTCCCTTTACCAGACTCGATTTACCAGAACCGTTTGCGCCGATAATGGCTATGCGATCGCCAGATGATATGTGCAGTTGAATATTTTGAATCAACAGACGTTCTGATACTTTAAGATTTGCACCCTGGATATTGATTAGATTTCGGTGCTTGTGATTTTTTTCTTCTAGCTGAATACTCGTTACTTTGGTAGTTTTGACCTTTGTCTCTGCAACCTTTTGATTAGCCTTTGCTACTGCTGCTGCATGTTTCTTTTTCGCAGTTCCGGTAGACGCTTCAGCTTTGGTTTTAATCAGGCCTGCTGCCATTCTATCAATACTACCATTGAGAAACTTGGCGCGACCGTTGCGACTAGATTGGGCTGCACGTTGCTGTTCTTGCATCGCTGTAGCTTGGGTACGTTTGAGTTCCTTTCTGGCGGCTTCGTGCGATCGCAATGCTGCCTCTAACTCTATTTCTTTCTGTTCTCGATACTGAGAAAAATTGCCTCCATATACCTTTATTCCAACAGGTGTCAGTTCCCAAGTGACATCTGTAACTTGGTCTAGGAAAAAAGGTTTATGTGAGACAATCACAAAAGCACCCGTAAAATATTGAAGAAACTGCTTTAAACTTTCTAACGCTTGCAAATCCATGTGATTTGTTGGCTCATCAAGTAATAGCAAGTTTGGTTCTTGAGCTAAACCGATTGCCAGAAATAGTTTAGTAAGTTCTCCTCCACTCAAGTTAGTAATTGGTAGATAAAAATCAACATTTGTATCAAATTTTGTTTGCAGGATATCCTCAACCTTCCACCAATTATCAGAGATATAAATCAAAAAATTAAGTACTGTATCTACTGTAATTTCTTGTCTGACAGTACTTATTTGTGGCAAATAATAGACAACACCATTACGCCAAACTGAGCCTGTATTGGGGCTAATTTGACCTACAATTATCTTGAGTAGGGTTGATTTTCCTACCCCGTTCCGACCGACTAAAGCAATGCGATCGCTCGCATCGATACTCACATGAACTCCTTGAAATAAAGTTCTGTCTAAGCTGAGATTATAGGCTAAATTCTCAGCTAACAATATTGATTTTTTCGGCATTCCTCTCAAACCTCAATTCGCAAACTTCCACCCGCATTTTTCCAAAAGCTGCGGGTAGATTAGACACAAAAAACCAGCGCAGACAATCGTCAAGCGGTTCTATGTAGATAGGAGTAATAACAATATTTTTAGTACATGACTATGTGAAGTAACCCTGTCAAACTAGTTGCGTTTATTCTTTGTTGACATTTGTTGCTTTCGCGCAACGGGTGTTTGGTACTAATTCATTTGAGCTATCTCGCTGGAGTTGTGATGAGGTTTGATATTGACTACAGTTTAGCATGAAGGAATTTCGGAAAGCGAAGATGCGATCGCTTTTTTCTTCTCTTTGCCCTCTGGGCCTCCGCGGTATGCGATCGCTAACTACAACACTGCTAAAATAAATCCATAACTACTTGATGCCCTATCCATTCTATGACCATAGCTCAAGAATTAGATGATCAAAAAGGCATCTGCCAAGATGTTATATTTCCCCCTAGTGATCTATATAGTGACGAGCCTCCTTTGGAAAGCGAACTATATTTAGAGCAGATCATGCTCTTACTCAAATGCCTAAAATGATTGTGGCGAGATAGAAATGATTTCTATGCGGCGGGAAATCTGACTATCTACTACAGTCCACGCCAACGAAAATCAGAACACTTCCGAGGGCCAGACTTTTTTGTAGTATTCGGAACTGAACGCAAAACCCGTAAAAGTTGGGTAGTTTGGGAAGAAGATGGTAAATATCCGAATGTAATTCTGGAAATTCTGTCTGACTCAACAGCTAATACTGACAAAGATTTAAAGAAAAAAATTTATCAAGATACCTTCCGCACACCCGATTATTTTTGGTTCGACCCTTTCACACAAGAATTTGCAGGATTTCATTTAGTAGATGGAGAATATCAAACTCTACAACCAAGTGAGCAAGGATATTTATGGAGTCATCAACTAGGATTATATCTGGGAGTTTATCAGGGACTATTGCGGTTTTTTACACGAGATGGGCAATTAGTACCAACACCTGAAGAAGCCGCAGAACAAGCAGAACAAAAGGCCGAACGTTTGGCAGCAAAACTGCGCGAGTTAAATATCGACCCAGATACAATTTAAGTTAATTCATTTAGGATAGTGTTTGGCTAAAAACTCCTCAGCTTCATTCCTATCTTTAATTACTTCATCCAAGGTAGCAGCAAGTAAATCATCTAATATTTGCCGATATTGAGGTCCTGGTTTGTAACCAAGTTTTTTTAAATCATTACCATTCAATAGTGGCTGCACATTAGCCCAAACAGTTAAATATTCCCAAATCTGATGTCTAAGCGATCGCGGACTTTGCACAGCGATTAAAATCAGCATTGGTAAATCGTACTTTTGCAACATCTGTACTACTTGACTAGGACTTTCACACTTAGGCAAAGATTCCATCATCTCAGTTTGGGCAGAAGCCAAGTTTTGCAAGCGTTTAATGCCATCTTCTTGTAGTTGCAGATTTTTTGCTACTTTCGCCCGATATTGTGGTGCTAAATAGGCGATTAACGTTTCTAAGCGCATTTCCCAATGGATGAGGGTTGGTTGTGGGTCAAATCGCCGCAAACAGCGTTCTAGCAAACGTAATTGTTGTAGGACTTCCACATCTAGCTTCAGAGTAGGATGGATACATTGCAATGCCCCTAAATTATCGAGTAACTGTAAAGCCGATTTCCAGTAGGGGGCTTCTAGGATGTGTTTTAATTCTGTTTTCAGTCGAGTTTGTAAAGCTGGAGTTCTGCTATTCTCGTGAGCAGTGCGATCGTAAACACCACTGTTGATGGCATAGCGGATAAACTCTTCAGTTTGCACTTCTATCTGAAATCCGAAGCGCACAGCAAACCGCACACCGCGATAAATCCGGGTGGGGTCTTCGATAAAGCTGTTGGCGTGTAAAACTCGAATTTGTTTAGCTTGTAAATCGAGTAATCCGCCAAAGAAATCGAGTAATTCACCAGCACGCGGAGTAGTAAGTCGCAAAGCGATCGCATTAATGGTAAAATCTCGACGATACAAGTCTTGGCGAATTGAACTCGCCTCAACTTCTGGATTCGCCGCCGGGTAAGGATAAAACTCTGTTCTAGCGGTGGCAATATCTACCCATAGAGAATCTAATTCTGGGTCTTTGTGCCACAACAAAGCAGCAGTTTGAAAAGCCCCGTGAATTTCTAAACGAGCCGCAGGATAAAGTTGTTGAAGTGCTTTTGCTAGTTCCACACCAGCGCCAACATCTGCTGATTTGTGAAAGCCATCAACTACTAGGTCAATATCTTTAATCATCAAGCTACCTGATGCGTCAGTTAACAGCAAATCCCGCACCGCACCTCCTACTAAATAAAGATGCCAACCCCGTTTTTCGGCTTCTTGTGATGCTGTGGTGAGTAATTGCCACAATCTAGGAGCAAGTTTATTTTGCAACTCAGTGCTAAGAGGAATTTTGAATTTTGAATTTTGAATTTTGAATTTTTGCTCTCCCCCTTCTCCATCTTCATCCCTTTCCTGATGTAATTCCCGCAAGACATCAGTACGAGTGACAATACCAACTAACTGACCATTTTCCAATACTGGTAAGCGTCCGATATCATAAGTCACCATCAGCGACTCAATTTGTGGCAGTGTCGTATCTGGTGTAATTGTTTTCAGATTTCTTGTCATGTAGCCTTTAACTGGCGCATGACTAAATCCGTGGTGCAAGGCGATATCAAGATCCCGGCGTGAAATAATACCTACTAGTTGCTTTTGAGTATCAACTACAGATAAACCAGAGTGTCCATAACGCAACAAAATTCGCTGTGCCTCAGCAATTGTGGTTTCAGGCAGAATCGTGCGGACAGGAGAAGACATCAAATCCCTCGCGGTGGGGGGATGGGGAATTTGCGCTTTTATCCCGTCAAGGAGTTGTTTTAATATTACTTGTGAATCAACTCCTCTTAGATTTAGCGATGCGGCTTGTGAATGACCACCGCCTCCAAGAAGTTGGAATAATAGGTTAAGATTCGTCTTGGGAATTTGCGATCGCCCAATTACAGTTAAGCGTGAATCATCTTCACCCAAAGGATACTCATTAGCCAACAGTAGGGCATCAATTTCGGTTAGTTCCACTAGTTCCGAAGCCAGACTCGATAATCCAGGCACAAAATTTTTAGTTCTTAGAGTTACCCAAGCAACAGTATATCCACGCAGACAAAGATATTCTAAATTTTCTAGAGATTCAGTTAATAACTGTTGCAATTGCAAAGACAAGCCAGGGTCACGGTAGGTAGAAATTACTGATAAACTTGCACCTTGTTGCATCAACCAAGCCAAAGCTAAAGCATCCCGTGGTGTGGACTGGTCAAAGGTCAAGGAGCCAGTGTCAACGTGGATACCCAAAGCCATCACAGTAGCTTCAGCAGGAGTCAGGGAAATTTCCTGTTGTTGCAATTGCTCCACAATTAAAGTTGTGGTAGCTCCTACTGAGTCAATATGCGATCGCGTCGCGAGAATGTCTGATTCTTGTCCTAAATGATGGTCATAAACTATAATTTCTTTAAGATTGGGTAAATCTAACCACTCAGCAGCTTTACCCAAGCGATCGCGCTGTTGTGTATCCACCACAGTCAGAGAACGAATTTTTTCGGCATTCACCGAACGCCGTTCAATTAGCGGATATTCATCCCGATGCAATGCTAAAAAATCCCGTACAGGAGGGTGAGAACCGCCAGTCAGCACAATCTTACTTCCCGGTAGTAGGCGCGTTAACCCTACTGCTGCTCCTAGTGTGTCAAAATCTGCTGTTGTGTGGCAAAGAATTACATCCATAGTTCAATTAGCCATTAGTCATTAGTCATTGATACTTAGACGAAAGGACAAATGACTAAAATGTTGCAATTTCTGCTAGCTTAAAAATAATAAGAAAGTGTCAGTGTCGCCCTTTAGGATATTCTATCCTTAGTATTTCGCTGTATTGGGAGAAGCAAAAATGACCATAATATTCCAATTTGCCTTGATAGGTCTAGTCCTGTTGTCCTTTGTCCTAGTTGTTGGGGTTCCTGTTGCTTACGCCACTCCCCAAAATTGGAATGATTCTAAAAAACTGCTCTGGGTTGGCTCTGGTGTCTGGATTGGTTTGGTGTTTTTAGTTGGTTTGTTAAACTTTTTTGTCGTGTAGGCGACGGCTTCGCTCTGGCGCAGGCACATAATATAAGAACTAGAGGAGCAGAAAAGCCAAGGTCAAAGGTTAAGGGAAACAAGAAATTTTTTCTTTTTCCTGGTTCCTTCATCCTGACCGTGCTTTCCTGCTCCTCTACATTTAAATAAGAAATGTATATTGGCCAGAAGTATAGTTGATAAAGAGGCAGTCATGGCAGTTTTCGAGGGAACTTTTACTCAAACGGAACCTTTGCATTTTGCAGTGGTTATTGGTCGATTCAATGACCTCGTTACCGGAAAGCTGCTAGAGGGTTGTCAAGATTGTTTGAAACGCCACGGTGTAGATCCTAACCCACAAGGTACTCAGGTGGACTATGTTTGGGTTCCGGGAAGTTTTGAAGTACCTTTAGTAGCTCGGCAACTAGCACTTTCCCATCGTTATGATGCTGTAATTTGTCTAGGTGCAGTCATTCGAGGGCAAACACCCCATTTTGATTACGTATCCGCCGAGGTTTCTAAAGGCATTGCCGCCGCTAGCTTTCAAACTGGGGTGCCAGTAATTTTTGGCATTTTGACAGTAGACACCATGCAACAAGCCTTAGAACGGGCAGGCATCAAAGGTAATCATGGTTGGGATTATGCCTTGAATGCCCTAGAAATGGCAAGCCTCATGCGGCAACTGCGTTCTAACCTGGCAGAGCCATATTCTCGTAATAGCCAGTCTTTGCCAGCCTCTTTTCAAGGTGCCAGCATCGGCAATTTAACTGCGGAGTCAGAAGAACTAGGCTAAATGAGTCATTAGTCATTTGTCCTTTGTCCTTTGTCATTCACTAATGACCAATGACCAATGACCAATGACCAATGACCAATGACCAATGACCAATGACTAAAATAAATTAAGGGGTTGACAATTAAGGATAAATCTGAGATATTGATATATGGCGATTGATTGCGGGTGTAGCTCAGTGGTAGAGCGTCACCTTGCCAAGGTGAATGTCGCGCGTTCGAATCGCGTCACCCGCTTCCAACTAAAACCTCTTAGATTAAAAAAATTCTAAGGGGTTTAGTGTTTTTAGGGTGGATTTCAGTGTTCGTCGATTCACTCTTCAATTCTGTGGACAGATCGAGCAAACAAATCGTCTACTCTCCAAATTTGAACATTGCCCACTCAACTTGTATTACCCACTTGCTAAGAAATATAAAACCCAGCTTCACATTAGTTTAGATATTCATTAGCTTGAGTACAATCTTTATAGGTGTAATCAATTTGTTTCGTATAGGGTGTATTACACTGGATTAAAGGTGGCTACTTATAATGTTGTCAGGTGCAAAACGTCTTTTCGCAGTGAAGTTAGCCACAATCTATTTGGGCAAAGAGTCACACACATTCTCTGGATGTTTTGCCAATTCTCGCTCTTGAAACGCTTGCGAACTGCAAGGAATAAAGATTGGAGATAATCCCGATCCAACCTTGATAACTGGATAGTAATATATAGTAACCCCAAGGAAAATCTAGGGTTTATTGGTGTCTGTTGTTTATCAGCGTAGCCTTCCCAAACGATTTGTTTTAGGAGTGGTCGCCACGTAGGCTTAAAATTGTACCAGGTGTGTCAGCATAATCAATGCCCAAAAACGCAACCACTTACCTTGAAAGCGACAGATGAAGAGAAGGAAATTTTTAAATAAGATTGCCAGCTATGGGGAAAGACTACAAACAGAGAACCCCGTAATGACATGGCAATTAGGATACTTAAAGTTGGCTGCATCTACTGTTTGCAATCATGGCGATGTTTGCATAACCTGCCCATCTATATAAAGAAAGAAGCCTTATCAGGCATTTACCAACACATTATATTCTCGTAGTTCGCGTAAAACACGCTCAAGTCATTAGAACGCTTGTGCAATCTCAAAAACCTGAAAAAATCGACTTCAATACCGAATACCCCTGTCCCTGTCGTCGCCGGGGTCAGTTAATTCCGATTACGCTGACAGAAGCATTTGGTTGCGATCGCTGTCAGCAAATCTTTGTAGTAGAAGATAATGGTCATGTCCTAGAACAGCTTTCTACCACCTATCCCTATAAGCGGGCTTGGCGTTGGATGGGAAATAGTTGGCATGTTGTCCATCCCCGCTTGGGAGAAAGCTATCTGCCTATAGCACTTGGCATTATTTTCGTGCTAGTGATTATATGGCTGCCATTAGCACTGCGATTGGCAAATAGTTCCAGCATTATTGCTTGGGCAATGGTGGCGGTATTATTGGCTATTCTGCCAGCACTAATGGTCTGGCTTACCTACAGACGTTAACTCAATGACTGTTGAAGTTTTGGATGACCACCCCGAACCGATTACTAGTGCCCAACGAGCCTATCAAGCTTCCCTAAAGTTGGGGATCACAAAGGGAGCAGACCGGAGTCGTGCAGTATTAGCGATGGCACAGGCTCTTGAGCGCTCATTTGACGACATTCTAGAAGCCAATACCTTGGATTTAGAAGCTAGTCGAGAAATGGCAGTGCCAGAGTTGATATTGGATTGGCTAAAGCTGACTCCCACAAGGCTAGAGACGACCGTGGACATTTTACAAAGGTTGGGGGAATTATCAGATCCGCTGCGGCGGGTCAGAACCGCTGATTATCAACTGGAAGATTCCCAAAGTTACACCCAGTTAATGCCCTTGGGAGTGATTGGATTTATTTATGAAGCCTTTCCCGATTTAGGAGCGATCGCAGCGGGTTTTTGTATCAAAACTGGCAATAGTATAATTCTCAAAGGTAGTACTGAAGCTAGCCATTCTAACGCTGCGATCGCTGAGGTATTGCAAAATGCGATCGCAGAAGTTGGTCTAACACCAGGTTGTGTAGAACTGATCACAGCAGAACATGGTGCTTCGATTCGGGATTTAGTTACCCAAGACGAGTACGTGAATTTAGTGATTCCCTACGGACGCCCCAGCTTAGTGCAGCAGGTAGTACGACAGGCAACTTGCCCAGTTTTAAAGTCAGCGATGGGTAACTGTTATCTCTACTGGTCGCTCAATAGCAGCTTGGAAATGGTGCGCTGGATGATTCTTGATAGCCATCAAAGTGAACCCGATCAAGCCAATGCCATTGAAAAGGTACTAATTCATCGTCAAGCCTTGCCATCATCTTTAGCAGTGCTGTGGAATAGCTTGATGGAAAAAGGCTTTGAAATTAAAGGGGACGCAGAACTAGTAGAAGCTTTTCCCCAATTGCAATTGGTAAAGGAAGGCGAATGGGGAAACCCTTATTTAACGAGGACAGTAGCTTTTAAACTGGTGGATAGCTTAGAGAGTGCGATCGCCTGGATTAATGAACACAGTAGTGGTCATGCCGACTCCATAGTTACTGAATCCTACCAGGAAAGTCGCCAGTTTGCTTTAGGAGTTAACAGTGCCTCTACCTACATCAACACTTCCCCGCGTTTTTCCCGCAACCCCTCGCGGGGAGATTCAGTGTTTCTCGGCATGTCTAACCAAAAAGGTCATCGCCGAGGATTTATCAGCCTGGAAACCTTGACCACCGTCAAGCATATTGTTCAGGGAAATGGCAGGTTTTAAATAATTCGTAATTCGTAATACTCGCCAAGGGCGAGAAGCAAGCTACGTAATTCGTAATTAGAAAAGGGTTTACCAAAAGCGCTCCATCATAGCAGCACTTCTGCTTTAGTTGTGTAGCAATACTGTGTAGGACTTACGCAAAAATAAACGTGATAGGGGCAATTCATGAATTGCCCCTACCGTAAAATCAAGGTTTGGGCTATTTTTTGCCTAAGTTCTGCTGTAGTCTAAATTCCCAATGCCCCAATCCAATTTTAAACTTAACAAAATCTTAATTTCTGCTTGATCCTAGTTTGATAGGTTGCTTGTGTTTGGTTGAGCAACAATTGGGAGACAAGTCAAATATAGTAATTACTAATTCATAATTCATAATTATTAGACAAGTTAGAATTTGCTCTTTATATAAGAAGCAGCCACATTTTGTTTGGTGTCTAAATCTCCACGCAAAACCCAATTACGAATTACGAATTACGAATTACGAATTATTTAAAGCTGACTCTCCTGAATGCCAACTGTATTTACATCTGGGTAGGGGTGAATATGGAACTTATGGATGGCACGCGCCTGTTAGCAAATCGGTGCAGACGGCGGAGTTTTTTGTTGGGTGCAGGATTTTTAACGGGGTTAACAATCGCTAGCCAATGGCATCCAGTATCAGCTAACTCAAGGTTTTCTGGCTATCCATTCAGTCTTGGTGTTGCCTCTGGCGACCCTTTACCGGATGGTGTTGTGATCTGGACACGACTGGCTCCAAATCCACTTTCTGGAGGTGGAATGCCACTCGTAAATGTTCCAGTGCGGTGGCAAGTTGCCCTTGATGAAAACATGAGACAGGTGGTGCGTCGAGGAACAGTGCTAGCGACACCAGAATTAGCACACTCAGTTCACGTTGATGTCCGTGGACTAGACCCTGACCGTTGGTACTGGTATCAATTTCAAGCGGGTAGAGAAGCTAGCCCCGTTGGGCGGACTCGGACAGCACCAGCGTTTTATGGCTCTATCCAACAACTGAACTTTGCTTTTGTCTCCTGTCAAGACTGGCAAAATGGCTACTATACGGCTTATCGGCATTTAGCTGATGAAAACCTCGACCTTGTGGTTCATCTCGGTGATTACATTTACGAATATGGGCCACAATCTGGTGGGCCTCGCCAGCATAATAGTCCAGAAATTGTAACTCTTTCCGACTACCGCGATCGCCACGCCCTGTACAAAACTGACTTGAATCTCCAAGCTGCTCATGCGGCTTTTCCTTGGATTGTCACTTGGGATGATCACGAAGTTGACAATAATTATGCCAACTTAATCCCCGAAGATAACCAAACTCAAGAGGCTTTTAGGAAGCGCCGAGCCAATGCGTACCAGGCTTACTACGAACACATGCCTTTACGTCAGTCTTCATTGCCCAATGGCCCAGATATGCTGCTTTATCGGCGGTTCACCTACGGTAATTTGGCTGAGTTTAATGTACTAGACACCAGGCAGTACCGCAGTGACCAACCTTGTGATGATGGACTGAAGCCTCGCTGCCCCGAAGCTTTTGCTCCAAATGCTACGATGACTGGCTCAAAACAAGAGCAGTGGCTACAAAAAGGTTTAGACCAATCGCGATCGCGCTGGAATGTGATTGCTCAACAGACTATACTAGCCGAGTACAATTTTAATAGTAATCCCGGTTTAGGTGTCTTCAATGTGGATCAGTGGGACGGTTACGTAGCTGCACGTAATCGGCTTTTGAGTTTTTTAAACCAGCGCCAACCTTCTAACCCAGTGGTGATTACCGGAGACATTCATTCTAGTTGGGTAAATGATCTAAAGCTTGACTTTAAAAACCCAAACTCACCGACGGTAGGCACTGAGTTCGTAGGAACTTCAATTACCTCTGACTTTCCTGCCCAATTCATTGCTCCAGTTCAAGCTTCCCTAGCCAACAATCCCCATACTAAGTTCTTTGACGGTGCTTTCCGGGGATACGTCCGCTGCAAACTTACCCCACAACGCTGGCAAAGTGATTACCGCGTGGTATCGAGCATTGTTGACTTGAATGCTTCTATTAAAACCCTAGCTTCCTTTGTAGTCCAAAACGGACAACCAGGGGCACATCTAAGTTAACGTGAGTTCGACAAGTCTTATTTGACCTCTCCCCCAACCCCTCTCCGACACGGAGAGGGGAGCAAAAGGCTGAATTTTTCGTTGCTCCTCCCTTTCCGTTTCGGAGAGGGAGGCTAGGAGGGAAAGGTTCATCGAACTCACGTTAAGTTAAGCAAACCTCACAAGCAATCAACCAAACCCCCCAAATAGAATCTGGGGGGTTTTAATATAGTATGAAATATGACTTTAACTATTAGAACA
Organism: Nostoc sp. UIC 10890; assembly: GCF_054786515.1. Lineage (NCBI taxonomy): Bacteria > Bacillati > Cyanobacteriota > Cyanophyceae > Nostocales > Nostocaceae > Nostoc > Nostoc sp. UIC 10890. The sequence continues at coordinate 1,611,660 of NZ_JBSGKF010000001.1, read as the reverse complement.
CCTATATTTTTTTTGCTGTTTGGATATAGCAATCTTATATGAGTTACAAAAACTGCAAGAGACTTAAAAAAATCGCAGAATATGGAAAATTCGGGAGTAGTGTAGACTATATCAAGCCAGAAGAAATCGCCTGTTAAAGATTACACTGAATCAATCTTCCTAAAGAATTATTTTGGCATTTCTTTGCAATACTTAACTAACTTCTAATTAAAAAAAGTGAACATAGATTAAAAATGATAACTAACATCATAATTTATTAAGTTCTTAAAGCTAAATTGAGAGTATGCTTAATAATTGAAGTCTAGTTAAGAATTTAAGTAACGAGGTGCAAATAGACTTAAACATTTGTTGAGTTTCTTATACTTTATCATTTGTTTGAGGGTTAAATACTAAAAACAAATTTTGTTTGTGCCTAATTACTAACTAGGTTGTCGAGCAAGGCGGTTAAAATCTGACCTGAGCCAATTAATAACAGCGAAAACAAAAGTAAACTTAACAAAAATTCGTAAGATGATAAAAAGAATTTTGCTAGCTGTATCGGGATTGGGACACGCAGAAGAAATGCTCAAAACCCTGAAAGAAATCCCTTCAATTCAATCTGCAAAAGTTACAATTTTGCATGTTGTTCAAGCACAAAGTACTGCTGCTACCATGACAAGTAAATGGGAAAATGGTGGTAAAATTCTGGCGAATGCCATTCAAACTTTGAACTTAGATCCTAGCCAGGTTTCTTCAATTTTGCGCGAAGGCGATCCCAAAGATGTAGTTTGCCAAGTAGCTGATGAAATCGACGCTGACTTGATTATTATGGGTTCACGCGGACTGAAGCGGTTACAATCGATTTTATCAAACTCAGTCAGTCAGTATGTTTTTCAACTATCTTCTCGCCCCATGTTGTTGGTAAAAGATGATATTTATGTCAAAAGAATTAAGCGGATTATGGTGGCAATCGACAACTCTGATTCATCAAAAAACTGCTTGAAATTGGCACTGTTTCTACTGCGAGATATTCAGGGCGGCGAGTTAATTTTGGCAAATATTAGTACAGATTTAGGCGGTAAAAAATCGGAAATAACTCAGGTTAACTCAGACAAGAATCCAGTTTTGGCAGCCGCCGTTGCAGAAGCTGAAAAACAGGGTATCCAATCTCGTTCTTATATCAGCAGTGGCAAACCCGGTGAAGAAATTTGTCGGTTGGCAGAAGAGTTGAATATAGATTTATTATTGCTCGGTTCTCCAGATCGTCGTCCATCCATCGCTAAGAGTTTTGTTGACATCGATAGACTCATCGGTTCTTCCTTGTCTGACTATGTTCGAGTTAATGCCACTTGTCCGGTATTGTTGGCGCGGACAATCGCTTAAAGTAAATAGTGCTGAGTTAACGTTTGATAAATAAAAACCCCTACACCAATAGTGTAGGGGTTATTTATTTTATACACAAACTCTTAACTATCTTTTCCACCTTCGCGGCTAGCAGTTTGGATGTAAAGAATTAGTAAAAACACAGCGGGGACGAGTACGAACAAAATGCTCGCTATGAACCCCAGGTCATTAACTTGCATGGCAAGAAAACCTCTCTTGAATTTCCAGTCAACAACATTAGGATAGCATCATAGATGACAGAGTTATACCAATTCAAAATTCAAAATTCAAAATTCAAAATGAGTAAACTCAATTTTGGTAAGTATTTTGACTACTGACTGGATACAAATTGTGAAAACTTAAGGTTTTGTAACTACGCTAACTGAGCCATTCACTAAAGTTTGACAGGCAAGGCGGTAATTTTCTGGCTTTTTCTTGAATTTCCGGTTTTCTACGTCTGTGCGGGGGGAAAGATTTTCTAATCCTTCAACTATCTCGACAACGCAAGTACCACATTGACCATTACCACCGCAATTGGTCATCTTGCCAATGAATGTATATATGTCAATACCATTTTGTATCGCCTTGAGTCGGAGATTAGCACCATCTGCCGCCACTACTTCTTTATTTTCTTTAACGAACTTGATATTACCCATAACTGATTCCTCCTTGACTCTAAGCTTGGCTTTCAAGGCTTTATATTGACATGGCTTGATTCACATCTTATTTATTATATTAATTCATTACAAAATATTAATAAATATTAACTTTATAAAACATAGCATCACAAAAAATAGGACAGGTAGAGTACCTGCCCTATAAATTGAAAAATAGATTAACTTACCTAAATCCCACGGCTGCTTGCCAAACAAAGGCAAGCAACAAGAAGAATACAGGGATGACTGGGAGAACGTCCACCAAAGGATCAAAGATTTGGTAAGCTTCAGGCAGTTTTGCTAATAAAAGTGCTGCTTCCATGTTTGTTTAAATCCACCTATCCAACACAGCTTTCATAATTGAGAAGTATCTTAACATGGTTTGGTCATTGGTAATTTGTCATTTGTCATTGGTCATTAATACCCTATTCTTCGACTTCCCACTGTTCATCTCCACTTTCTTCGTTAAGCCAGTGACCAAATTCTGTGGCAAAACGATCGCTCAATATTGCTTCTCTAATATGCTGGGTAAAGCGAATTAGTTCGGTAATGTTGTGAATGCTTAACAAGGTATAAGCTAAAATTTCCTGCGATCGCACTAAATGAGATATGTAAGCACGGCTAAAATTTTGACAAGTGTAACAGGGACAAGTTTCATCTAATGGCGTAAAATCTTCACGAAACTTAGCATTTTTTAAATTCCAGCGTCCGCCCTTGACTATTGCCGTTCCATGTCTCGCCCAGCGGGTGGGAATTACACAATCAAATAAATCTACACCAGATGCGATCGCGATCGCCATTTCTCGATAAGTACCCACACCCATCAAATAACGCGGCTTGTCGGGCGGTAGAAGCGGTGCTGTCACTTTGACAATTTCAGCCATCAATTCTGGTGGTTCTCCCACACTCACGCCACCAATGGCATATCCGGGTAAATCCAACTTAGCCAAAGCTTCAGCCGCACGACAACGCAAATCTAAATACACGCCTCCTTGCACAATCCCAAACAACGCCTGTTCACTGTGTTGATGGGCCGTCATGCAGCGTTCTAACCAGCGGTAAGTGCGTTCAGTTGCGATTTCTACTTCTTGGCGAGTCGCTGGGTAGGGCGGACACTCATCAAAGGCCATAATCACATCGGCCCCTAAAGTATTTTGAATCTCAATGGAGCGTTCTGGTGTCAAGTTAATAATTCGTCCATCATGGGGTGAACGGAAAGTTACACCTTCTTCAGTAATTTTTCGCATCTCGCTTAAGCTGAAGACCTGAAACCCACCCGAATCTGTGAGCATTGGCCCGTTCCAACCCATAAATTTATGTAATCCACCACCCCCAGCCACGATCGCTTCTCCTGGTTGTAGGTGAAGATGATAAGTATTAGATAAGATCATTTGCGCCCCAGTATCTCGCAGCTGAGATGGCGTGATAGTTTTGACATTTGCCAGCGTTCCCACTGGCATAAATCTGGGAGTTTCTACAAGACCGTGAGGGGTGAAAAACACTCCTGCTCTAGCTTTGGTTTGACTACAGCAAGCAAGACATTGAAAAGAAAAATTTGCACTCATGCCATTTTGGATTTTAGACTTGTCGTGAGCGTTCAGCCGAACGATTTTAGATTTTGGATTGTGAAACGCTAATTGATGAAGAGTTTCAGAAATCCACAACTAGCAGCCATAAAACCAAATAGTATTAAGGCAAAATTAATATTACAGCGTATTTCAATTTGGTGAAGTACACAACCGAATGGTTCAAAGCCAGGAATACAGGGTGTTGTAATTCTGAATTTTGACTCCTGAATTATGCTGTATTTGGCTAAATTATGGACAAACATAAAAACTGGTAATTGAGTTTTAGTGAACACTTAAGCATTCACGGCTAACCTAGTTACCAACTTTAGGAGTATATACTGCAATAATTGTTATTTAGAAAGAATCACAACAGTCATCGTCAATTTCTGCATCCCACCTGGCTGAGAGTACTTGCTCCATCATCGCTTCTATGGCGCTGACATTGAAGCTTCGCTCTCGTCGTTCTTGTAAGGGGGTTGAGCGGGGAATCAACCGCAGACACACTCCTTCTTGCATCAAATCGAAGTAGGTTTCTTGTTGCGGTGACTGTTTTAGTTCCAAGTAATCAAAACTACAAACATTCAAATATAGTGCGTGGTTAGCCACTAAGGTAGACCTTTGCGGATTGGCAAAAACTTCCATCACATCCCCTTCACCCTCGCTCAGTACCTTATCTTCGTGGGTGTAGATGTAGTGGACTCGACCTAAATCTGCCAGCAATCGCCGGATGTCGAGCTTATTCACAATAATGCCCGTGTTAATAATGCACGGAGCTGGTATCCTGGTGTCGGGTAGATGGTGACTCATAGGAAAATAGCGATTGAGCTAAGGAGAGCAACAACAGAGCTAAACTGTCATAATTGAATAGCTTGTTTACTCCCTACATTTAAAAAAATATCAATTTTATGGGGCAATCGTCTAATAATTTGGAGTAAGTTTTTAGTTAACGAATACAAAACACAAATTTTGCTCCCTGATGGAATTTTAACTTCCTAAATTACTTGTTTTCGTATAAAAAAATACTCAAAATTACTGACTATCCACTTAGACCAGCATAACAAAATTTTCCAGGAGAATATCTGATAGAAGTAAATCTTATCTAAAGTTTTAAAATCTGGTTATGTCGGTTGTACCGAAATCAAATCCATTATCCAGCAATTTACCAAAAATTAATGTAATTCTGATGACGAAACAGCAACAGTGGTGGAAAAAGCTGCTGTTAAAGCTGGCAGCTAGTATTATATTTTACACAAGTATTCCACTACCTTATTTGAACGAATTAGACTTTGGGGGAGTGGCACGTCTTGCTTCCCTTGTAGGATTGATAATTGGGGGAATTTTAGGGTTTCTGGATACGGGGATGGATTATCTTGGTATGCCCGTGCTAACTCGTAGTGCTGTGGTAGTAAGTATTTGGATTGCCATAACTGGAGGATTGCACTTAGATGGGGCGATGGATACTGCCGATGGTTTAGCAGTAGGTGATCCAGATCGGCGACTGGAGGTGATGGTAGATAGTGCTACAGGAGCCTTTGGGGCAATGGCTGCGATCGCCTTGGTGATACTGAAAATAACAGCTTTGAGGGATATACCAGAAAACCGTTGTTTGTTGCTGATGGCTGCTTGTGGCTGGGGACGTTGGGGACAGCAGATGGCGATCGCCCGATACCCTTACCTGAAACCAACTGGCAAAGGTGCATTTCATAAACAAGCTATTCGTTCTTACAAAGATTTGTTACCGGGATTGTTGTTGTTGTTGAGTTTGAGTGGTTTACTTGTGCTGATAGATAAACAGCAGCTATTTCTAGCACTGGCAATGATAATTGCTGGAAGTGCGATCGCCACTTTAACTGGTGCATGGTTCAACCACAAACTAGGCGGACACACCGGAGATACTTACGGCGCAGTCGTCGAGTGGACTGAAGCCTTATTTCTCTGCGTGCTGACCACCTTTTAAAAAATTAGGGGACAGGGGACAGGGGAGAATGAAGAAGAGGGGGAATGGGGAAAGGGAAAAGGGGAAAAGGAACCCCATACTCAAAGCAGGGGTTTCAAGTATTGACGCTGATTTTTCTCTCTACGAGACGCCAAGGGCGAACGCACTGCGTGTCTGGTAAAATCTTCTTTTTTGCTCTCCATCTTTAAAAAGAGGGACTTTATACCCGTAGGGAAAAGTTTTTAATTCTTTCCCTTTACCCCTTACCCTTTTCCCCTTATCGGTAACTCTTGATTAATGACAAATGACCAATTCATTTAATTGGTTGCAACTTTGTCACCTTAAGTTTAAAAGCCCCAACCCCAGTTTCCCCAAAAGAACGGACACGAATAACATAATTCCCTGTCTCTACAATGCGAGTAAATAGTAGTGAATTGCTACTACCATCAGGGCCATCATCATTTTCTGCCAGAGTTGAACCATCAGGTGCTAGCAGTGTGATGATGCTGTCAAAGCTTTCAGATGAAAGGTCAACCGCTAAATTATCGCCCTTCTGCAAGTTCACTGTGTAATCACGGGCAAACCCACCTTGACCTGTGGGAATATCTTTGTCTGAGAGGCTATCGGCAAGTTCAGTGCTGTTAGATAAAGGTATTGGACTATACAATTTATTTTGAGCAAAAGCTGCACTTGTACTTATGCCGATTGCCAGCAATGTAGCAGGAATAATGATGAGTTGTTTCAAACCTGCCGCAAAAACTTTATTCATATACACTTCAAGGAATTTTTCTACAAAAATAAGGTAAATTGGCCAATTCATCCACTTTTAAGTCAAAGTTTGCCCATTAAGTCTGGATTTATCCATCTTTGACGGCAGTGGCTACTGCTACTATTCCTAAGACCACAATTCCATACTGACGAAGTGTTTGCACAGCAGACCTGGCAGTAGCACCAGTAGTATAAATGTCGTCCACTAACAGCACTGGGACACTTGGGGGACGATCGCGAAATTCTTGCCCAACAGCAAAAGCTTCGGCCAAGTTTTTTTCTCGTTTAGATACCGATAAACCAAACTGCGCTTCCGTTTCTCGCACTCTAGCTAAACCGTCTAGTTTCAATTTTAATCCAGTTATTTCGCAGAAGCTTTGTGCAATCAGTGCAGCTTGATTATATTTACGTTTCTTTTGTTTACTAGGGTGTAGTGGGATGGGAACCACCACAGGCTGGCTATCTCGCTTCGGTGAATTTAACAACCATGCTTCTCCTAACCATTGACCCAAAGGACGAGCTATTTGGGGTTGATTTTCGTATTTCATCGCCGCGATCGCTCGTTTCACCGGGCCACCATACTCCCCCCAGCCAAAAACTGGTATTGGCTCTTTCCATAGAGAAATCGGGTCTTTACGTTGACATTTTTGCAGTTGTCTGGTGCAGTTTTGACAAAATTCTTGCGAGGTTGCACGTTGACACAAAGGGCAATGGGATTGAAGAAAAAGATTGAGTAAGCCTGTGAGATTTTTAATCCAAGTTTGCATTTGTTATTTGTCCTTTGTCATTTGTCCTTTGTCATTCGTCATTTGTCCTTTGTGATTTGTCCTTAGTTAGTAACTCTTGACTAATGACTAATGACCATTGACCAATGACTAATGACCAATGACTAATGACTTAAAATAGACGCGATCGCACCTGGTTGTTTCTACTCCTGTTGCTGGAGTGTAGCCGTTGCTTTCATACAGCTTGACTGCTTCCACCAAAACACTGGCGGTTTCAATCCAAATTTGTTGAAAACCACGCTCTGCGATCGCTGCTTCTAGCTGTTGTAACAAATATTTCCCTAATCCCAAACCCCTGATGCTGGGCAAAAGATACATTTTGCGGATTTCTACAGCTTTTTCACCCCGGTGTATGGGGTAGTATGCCCCAGTACCGACTAACTGGCTTTGGTGTTCAATTACCCAAAACTCTCCCCCAGTAGCTAAATAATATTCCTCTACTCGCAGCACATCTCGATCAGCGCCCTTTGGTTCCCAACCTAGACCGTATTCTGATAATACATAACTGATGACTTCAGCGGCTCTTGTGCGATCGCTTTCCACCCAATCACGAATTAAAAAATCTTGATAATAGTTTTTCATACCATTTGCTGGTCAAGTTTACACAGAAATTTTTCTGGTTCTATATCCCAATTTACTCAGCAAATAGCTTTTATGGCAGAGTCGATTTCAGGCGGTACTCTCAAAACGTGAATTGTGCCAGTGCTGAAAACAGTCATTTTTAACAAATAAATTGGCACTACATCTATATCATCAACGTAGAGTCAGATATATTCTTGCCAGAAATTGAGTTCTTACACTTCTAATTATCCACAATTGTGAGATTTTTAGACAAGGTAACTTTTGTCAATCAGTTAATCTACTTAAATAAAATTTATGATAATGATAATCATTTGAAATTGAAGAAGAAGGGAGGAAAGCAAAGGACTTCCAACAAATAAATTACTCGCCCCGCCATATCATAGTTATAGACTTTTTTCTTTGAAAGTTATGAACTGTTTTAATAACATTTGTAACAGCAACAATGGCAATTGAGGATGTAGTAGCATACGACATGATATCAGTCTCTATTACCTTCTCCAAAGGCTTAAAATTGCGAAAGCAATCCAGGGCTTAAACGCACAACAATTAGGTTAGAGGCAGCCTCCGCTTCAAGTATGGCGATCGCAATGACCAACTTAAACAACTTAAATTACAATTTATTGATTTATAAGACTCATATTTAATTTGTGAAATAGATGTAGGAGAAGCAGTGCATTGCGAAGGTTCCCTTCGTTATAGCAACTAGCATTACGTTACGCGTTTATAACGCACTTTACATATATTTAGATTTTTGAAAAAGTCAAATCTGATTGATATATATTCTCAATAAAATTAAGATTTTTTCCAACAAAAAACTAGGGTTAAATAACTAAAAATAGCCCCATGTTAAGGACTATAGGCTGATTTATTTTGAATTTTAAAATCATAAAATTTTCATTTTTTTAGGAAAATTTGCTAAAAGTTCTCCTATTAATAAATAATCCAGTATTAAATTAATCATTACCCAAGCTTAATCAAGACCACATATTGTTTAGTCCAGTATTTTATGTAACCAAAAAGTTCCTGATGACATTTTCAAGACGTAAATTCTTTGCAGTAGCAGGCGCAACTGCTGCTGGAACTTTAGCTATATCTCCATTAGAAGGTCTTTTGGCAAAAAAAGCCTTTGGTCAAATTGGCACAGGATATGGGCCACTTTTACCAGATCCCAATGGCTTATTAGACTTACCAGAAGGATTTCAATATAGAATTTTAGCTCGCACGAACGATATCATGGCCGATGGCAACCCAGTGCCTGGTGCTCATGATGGCATGGCAGCCTTCCAAGGGCCCGGAAACACAACTATCCTGATTTGCAACCACGAACTGAGCAACAATTCTGCTACACAAGTAATAGTGCCGAATCGCTACGATCCGATTTGCAGAGGTGGTACCACAACCCTGGTTATCGGCCCCAATCGTAAGCTAATCAAACAGTTTGCTTCTCTCGGTGGAACTATTCGTAACTGTGCTGGTGGCCCAACTCCTTGGGGTTCATGGATTAGCTGTGAAGAGGATGTAAGTGTACCGGGTAGCGGACGCACGCAGTTCCACGGTTATAACTTTGAGGTTCCAGCTAGCGCCACCGAACCTGTAACGCCAGTGCCTCTCATTGATATGGGAAGGTTTAATCACGAAGCTGTAGCTGTAGATCCTAAAACTGGATATGTCTATGAGACTGAAGATAGAGGAGATAGCCTCTTCTATCGTTTTATCCCCAATGTGCCTGGCAAGTTAGCAGAAGGTGGCAGACTCCAAGCTCTAAGAATTATAGGTAGAAATGGGGTTAACACCACTACAGGTTTCACAGTAGGACAGAAATGGGATGTAGATTGGGTAGACATTCTTAACCCTAACCCAACTTCAGATACTGTTCGAGTGGAAGGCCGTAGCTTAGGTGCAGCCCGGTTTAATCGTGGGGAAGGCATTTGGTATGATGGCAAGGGTGCATTTTACTTCGTTGCTACCAGTGGTGGCCCTGTAAACGGTGGTCAAGTATGGCGCTACATTCCTGGTGAAGAGAAAATTGATCTGTTTGTAGAGTCTCAATCTAGAAATGAACTCGATATGCCCGACAATCTAGTTGTGGCACCTTTTGGCGATCTCATTCTCTGCGAAGATGGTTCTGGTGAGCAGTTCTTAAGAGGTGTAACACCCCAAGGAGAACTCTATAATTTTGCACGTAACGCCTTGAATACTAGCGAACTTTGTGGGGCCTGCTTCTCTCCGAATGGTCTGACTATGTTTGTTAATATCCAAACCCCTGGGATCATTTTTGCAATCTGGGGTCCTTGGAAGAGTAGGAGATAATACATTTTCCGAGCCATTCTCCCAGTAATGAGTAAGGGTAATTTTTAGGGAAAAAGCGATCGCCTGATCTCGAAGTAGCAAATGGCGATCGCTTTCAACTAAGACCTAATCTTAATTCATAACTATTTTGTACAATTCCCGTAATACGGTAATACGCAAATTATCTTCAGTGATAGCTTTACGGAAGTAAGTCTCAGTCCTTGCGTTTCCAAAATCACTGCTTTAGGAATACTAGCAAGAAGCAAACTCACATTAAGCTTTTGTTGTAGCAACAGTTGGCAAACTCACTTTCAAGCGCTTAAACATTGCTTCTCTTGCTTGTATAGCCAAACTATCATCTAAAGGCGACAGCGCGATCGCTTCCTCATACTTTAGCCGCAGCGCTGTTTGAATTAACCAATCGGCGACAAAAGGATTTTTCGGTAATAAAGGGCCGTGGGAATAAGTAGCGATCGCATTCTGATAAAATGCTCCTTCTGTCCCATCTTCACCATTATTTCCCAAACCATACACCACTCGCCCCAAAGCTTCCACTTTTCCCAGTTTGGTACGTCCACCGTGATTTTCAAAGCCTACCAAATATGGTGTGCTACCCATCATCTCTTTTAAATCCCGCGCCAGACGTGAAGCTGTAACTTCAATTACTAAGTTACCAATACAGCGCTTAGTATTTTCACCAGGATGGACGGAAACTAAATCGAGTATTCCCAAACCATCAATCCGTTGTCCTAAGCCTGGTTCATAATAATGTCCCAGCAGTTGGGGGGAACCACAAGTAAATACTCCTGGTGTGCCATTTTCGATTTTGTCGCGCATTGCATCAGCTTTTGCACCTTGCAAATCCCGCATGACAATTTCTTGCTGACGATCTTGTGCGCCACCACCAACTATGACATCTACAGTTTTAATATCTGCGGCTGTGGAATTTTGATCTAGGGGTAATACTTTAACATCGTATCCTCGCCACTGAGCGCGACGCTCTATAGTAATTACATTACCGCGATCGCCATAAGTACTCATCAGCGTCGGATAAAGCCAGCCTATTGTTAATTCTAGTTGTTGAGAACTCATAAATTTGGGGAATGGGGAATGGGGAATGGGGAATGGGGAATGGGGAATGGGAGAGAATAACCAATGCCCAATGACAAATGACAAATGACAAATGACAAATTAAAGAATTTTCCGCCCAGTCAGAACTTCTCGCACCTCTAACATGGCTGAGTAGGTGGGCAGAATGTGTAAAGTTTCATTCTCTGGTGTATGCTCTAATGCAGTAGCGATCGCTTGTTTCAAATCTTCTTCGACAATCAGATTTAACTTACTCTCACCAGACTTTTCGCTGTAACGTAGACGTAGTGCCATATCATAGACGCGATCGCCACTTACTACTAAAGTCCCGCCTCGTTCGACTAATTTCTCTGTATCCACGTCCCAAATCCAGGATACATCAGTGCCATCGGGCGTGCGATCGTTCAATACCAGCAGTGTGGTTTTATCTGTGCTTTGAGTAACTACGCGAATGGTTTCATTCGTTCCCACAGGATTTTTTGATAACAATATCCGCACGCGTTTACCATCAATTACTAAATCTTCAGCCCGACCAAAAGCAGCTTGAAAGGTATTAATAGTATCTCTGATTGTTACTTCATCAACTCCCAACTCAATAGCCGCAGTAGCAGCAGCTAAAGTATTATATTTGTTGTACAAACCAACCAGAATTTGCGACCATTCCCTACTTTCGAGAGTCGGTTTACTTTTACTAAAACCACACTTGGGACAAGTGAAATCTCCCAAATGAGACAAATAAACACCTTTATAATCTAAAGAATGTCCACATTTGGGACAATAAATAGAATCAACGGCGTGAGGAATTGCTTCTAAATAATGTTCTGGTTCATTCAAGCCAAAGAATAACACCCGTTGGGGTAACTGCTGACCGAGGTTAGATAAAGTTGGGTCATCAGCATTGGGAATTACTACCGTTTCTGCTGGTAGGGTAGAAATAACTTTTGTCCAACGCTTACTAATTGTGTCTACTTCGCCGTACCTATCGAGTTGGTCACGGAACAAGTTTAAACAGAGAATAATTCGCGGCTGGAGTGGTGCTAATACTCTTGGTACAATATTTTCATCAACTTCCAAAATGGCGTAATCAGTATTTAGCGTACCTAGTAAGTTGGTGCTTTCTAACAGCGCCGTCATCAAGCCATTTTCCAGATTTGCACCTGTAGAATTATGAGTGACGCGAAAACCCTTGCGTTCTAGTATCGTGCATAAGAGTAGCGCTGTAGTGGTTTTGCCATTAGTACCAGCAATTAAAATCACCCCGTTTTTAACTTGCTGACTCAATAATTGTAAAAGTCGGGGTTCAATGCGACGAGCAATCGAGCCTGGTAACACACTAGCAGCACCTAGACGCAGCGATCGCACTATAAACGTCACACTTTTTGCTACTGACACCGCGAAACCTAATCGCAGTCTATCTATGAATTGTATTTTCTTTCCCATATCTGTACCCTAGTCTTCTGGCGGTTGCTAATTGATAGTCTTTAAGTTACAAATTTAATCTTGTGAGTTTAGCGAATCCTGGGTGAAAAAGCCAGTCATACCAATTTAGAATTTTCGATTTTGGATTGTTAAGCCTTATAGTTGCACTACTTTACCTCTGTTTTGACTTCCGCGTAGCAGTACCAGCCACTTGCGAGAGATAATCTCAGTAAGCGTTATCTTAAAAAAATAGTGCGTGGGCGTAATTACATATCCAGCCCAGTTTGCTGAATTCAGCACAAAATCACGACAAGTAGTAGCTTGCAAGGTTCCTTTTGATGAATAGCACAAAGTTTCTTTTTTTACATAAACAAATTACTGGCTGGCAAAGGTGGTTGTCCAAATGCCTGTTGTTGCTTGCAAGTCTTTTCATTATAAGTATGCAACCTGCGTATGCTGGTCTTGATAATGATTTATATGATGGCAACATTTTTGTCGTTTATGCTGGCAATGGTTCATTAGTTCCACCGAGACAGTCACTCGCACAGACTTTAGCGGAGCATAAACCCATATTTTTGGCTTTTTATTTAGATGACAGCAGCGATTCCAAAAGATATGCCATTTCCATTTCACGGGTACAGGAATTCTATGGTCGGGTAGCAGAAATTATGCCGATTAATGTAGATACTATCCCGCTCAAACAAACTTACGATCCTACAGAACCAGGATATTACTATTCTGGGGGTGTTCCTCAAGTCGTAGTATTTAATAAATCAGGTGAGGTAGTTTTGAATAAAAAGGGTCAAGTACCTTTTGAAGAAATAGACGATGAATTTCGCAAAATCTTTGATTTATTACCACGCACCGAAACAGCACAGCTAAAGCGACGAGCCTTCAATGAGTTCAGTAGTGAGTTAGCTAGATAACTTATGGGGTAGACCAAATTGGTCTGCCCTAATTTTTAGTGATATCTGTTACTACATTTCTGCCGATGCCAAAGCATAATATTGAAATATCTGTTTTAACAGATTACAGAGTTAATCTATAGTCCATAAGTCTGCAAAAACTGACTAATGACTAATGACTAATGACTAATGACCAATGACTAACTAGAGTGTATTCTGATGTCACAGGTTTACACCACCCAGGAACTAATTCAAATTTTGGCAGCCGAACGCCAAGCTTGCCTCAAAGGAAAACGTCTAAAATTAGAAATGACGGTCTCTGGCAATCCTGTAATTGACCAGTTTATCAGCACTGATGGGCTGCAACAGTTCACTGCTTATCAAGATTTCAAAACTGCAATTCACGAATATCAGAAAGAAAATCGAGTTTCCGGTATTATCTGGCGGGAATTGACAGTTAAAGGAAAAAAGTTGCACTATCCCGAAATAGATACTGAGTTAATTGCTCTCAATTGCGACTTAGAGATATTAAAAGCTGCTAAAAATTCCATCGTAGAATTTTGGTATGAAGTCTCTATAGGGATGGATTTATACTTGAGTTTCAATAATAGTAAACAATACCAACAAATTGCCACATCTGATTTAGAAATAATTGTTCAAAGAACAGAATGGGCAAGTTTGTGCAAGTGGGAAAATTCTAGCTTTTTGGAAATGATTTTGCAGCTAGGATGGGGTAAACCAGAAGAAGCTTATTATAAACGAGGAAGGCCGCGATCGGGTAGTGAATATATTCATGCAGTCAATCCCGGAAATCACCCTATTGGTTGATTAATGTGTTGGGTAGGAATGCTGAAAATCACAACAAAATCACGCGCAAAATTGCGACAGAATTGTGTTTACTTGGCTTTCTCACTTAATAAGGCACTCAAGGTATAGCTAAGTACTATACATGGATAGCGGGGCATTGAGCCAGTGCTGAGTAAATGAGAGAACATATTTTTTGGCGTTCAGCGACCAGTCATTTGCTCTAGCTTTTCGGGGTATCTAGCCCCTTGCACCGTGATCTTTGAGGCGGCATCATCGATGTCACGCAGATCGTCGGGTGTGAGTTCGACTGAGACTGCTCTGATGTTTTCGTCCAAGCGATGCAGCTTCGTGGTACTTAGGATCGGCCCCGATCGCTCCACCAGGACACGCAATGCCGATCGCTGTTGCCATTGCAGACTCACTGCCAGCACATTCAAGTATTGACTCTGCACCACCCTGGGTCATCTCTTGCACGGCTGCGATCGCTTCCTCACCCCGATAAAACCAGAGGTCAGATCCGCAAATGCAAGCGTGAGTAATCCGAACAACGGCATCTGTGGGCTGTTGAATTGTGGGATCGGGAACATTCTCAACCCGGACATCACCTGGGGCATATAGGACTCCTATTTGATTTTTGAAAAAAATCAGTACAACTTGAAGAGGCTTGTTTCCTGTTGCCTATTGCCTACCTACGCAAATAATTTCAGAAATCAAAGCGGATTCCTATAGTAAACGGTTGCTTTCATCGAACAATCTCCTTGTAAAAAACTAATGCTTGCCTTATTTTCTCCTGCATTTTCTCCTGCCTCTGGCTCTTGCCAGTTACTTGCTGAGATGCTGAATGAAAAAGGACTGAAGTTTGTCCCAGGGGATGAGGTTCACCCGGTCGTAAAGATCGACGTGCCCGGCCCCCGGAACAATGTAAAGTTCCTTTGGTTCGGCTGCGCGCTTGTAAGCATCTTCACTGAACTCTCTGGAGTGTGCATCTGCCCCCGTGATGAACAGCATGGGACGAGGCGAAATCGTCTCGATGTCGTTGAACGGGTGGAAGTTCATGAATTTGACGTTACTGGTAAGCGTCGGGTGCGTTGTCAGGTTCGGTGACGAACCAATGGATGTGTATTCGCCCCTGGGAGTGCGGTAAAAGTCATAAAACTCACGCTCAATGGCGGTGGAGTTTTCATTCAGTTCATGCACGGTTCCGCCTGTGTATTTGATCTCGCCACCCGTGAACTCCACATAGCGTTGTTCAGCCGCCTCTGCGATTACTTTCTTTCTCTGTTCGAGGGTCATAGAATTCCTAAGCCCGTTACGGTTAGCCGCACCCATGTCGTACATACTTACCGTCGCAATGGCCTTCATCCGCGGGTCAATCTTGGCGGCGCTGATGACGAAGCTTCCGCTGCCGCAAATTCCAAGAACGCCAATCCGGTTCTTGTCAACGAATGGCCGAGTGCCCAAAAAATCCACCGCAGCACTGAAATTCTCAGCATAAATATCCGGCGAAACGGTGTTGCGAGGCCGCCCCTCACTCTCGCCCCAGAAGGACAGATCGAGGGACAAGGTGACGAATCCCTGGTCTGCCAGTTTTTGGGCATACAGATTCGCGCTTTGTTCTTTCACTGCACCCATTGGGTGCCCCACAATGATTGCGGGATTCTTGGCGGTCTGATTCAAGGTTTTGGGAATGAACAGATTCCCGACAACTTGCATGTTGTATTGGTTTTTGAACATAACCTTTTGCGTGGTCACTTTGTCGCTCTTATAGAAGTTGTCCGCCCCCTCGACCACACCGGACTTCTGGGCGGGTGCTTGGGAACTCTTATGCGAAGTGCGCGTTTTGTCGAGCGCAACTGCCGCTGTCGTGCCGATTGCACTAATCAAGAGGGTTAGCATAACGAGGTGTTTCATTGAGTTCTCCAAATGTGTGGATTGGTTAGCTTCGGTTTGATGCGTCTGCCTTTGACGAACAATCACTGCACCGTTTGACCGCCATCGACGACCAAGGTGTGTCCAACGATGAAGGCAGCCGCGTCTGAACACAGCCAGACAACGGCATTGGCAATCTCTTCGGGCTGGCCCATCCGTCCGATCGGCTCCTCCGAGATTACTTGCTTGCGTCCTTCAGCAGTGCCGCCAGTGAAGCGATCCATCATCGGTGTGTCAATGTAACCGGGAGCAACAGCGTTGACGCGGATGTTCTGCGAGGCGTAGTCTAGAGCCGCCGACTTGGTGAGTCCGATCACGGCGTGTTTTGCGGCAGTGTATGCGGCTCCGCCCTTGATGCCTATGACCCCAGCACCCGATGATGTGTTCACGATCGCGCCGCCCCCTTGCTTGAGTAGCAGCGGAATTTCATACTTCATGCACAGAAAAACGCCGCGCAGATCGATGTCTACGATCCGATCCCATTCTTCCTCTTCGATTTCCGCTGTTGCTGCATTTTTCTGCTCCACACCGGCGTTGTTGAAGGCAAAGTCCAGCCGCCCGAAGGTCTCAATGGTCTTGGAAAGAGCCGCCTTCACGTCCTCGGTTCGCGTCACATCGCACTTGACGGCAAGCACTCGTCCGCCGAGTTCCTTGATCGTGCGGGCTGTTTCTTGATTGCCCTGTTCTGAAATGTCAGCGACCACTACATTAGCGCCCTCACGGGCAAATGCCAGTGCCGTAGCTCGACCAATGCCGTTCGCTGCTCCAGTCACAAACGCAACTTTTCCTGTGTAGTTTCTCGTCATTATTTTCACCCTCTTTATTCCGATTGAACAAGCTCGATTGTTACTTCTACAGAGCCAGGCACATTCAATGCCTCGATGCCACTGTCTATTTTTCCAAGGATCACGAGTCCGTTTGAGTATTCAAAATCTCGGTAATATATCGCCAAATTCCCCCAGGGAGCGTAATAAGCAATATCTCCTACAGAAGGATCGCTGCCTGGGGGTGCATCTTCTGTAGATAATCTTTTTGGCAGATTACTGATTTTTTCGGTTCTCGCGTAATCTTCTAACGTCAGCGTTAATGGCAGCAGGGAAATAAAATCCTGAGTGGTTTTGCTGTCGATCAAAGTGGCTGTAACGACTTTATCTTTGACCTTGATGTTTATCTTCATACTATCTGCCTGCTTGGTTGATATTTCAGTCGGCATCTTCATCGAGGCACTGCTAGGTATACTGTTCTCGGCACGGCAGGCTGAGTAACTCAGGGACATCACTAGGGCAAGAACCAAAATCAGCATTCTCTGCTGGCAGTTTTTCCCTTTGATAGAAAAGCATCTCAAAAGCATTAAGATATTCCTCCATACTGCTCGTCGCTGACCTTACTGAGTTTTATATTGAATAAAAATCCAGAATATTTACAAGAAGCCGAAATCATTTTTACTTGCTTTAGCTTCATCTTAGGGATTTTGAAGGGCAAACAATAGGACGATCATCTAAGATTGTTGTACAATCCTGCAAACTTAGAAATGAACGCTGCCAAGATCAATTTAATGAACGACGCGCAGGCAAAGCGCGAGGCAGACAGAGCGCAAGCATACAGAGACGAATTGACTGAGCGGATTGCCCAGACGATTCGTCATGATGGGGCGATTGAGCCGTTGAAAGGATTGCACTTCAACCGCGCCTCCTCGCCTTCGGAATGCCTTCATAGTGTCTCTATCCCTGCCTTCTGTGCGATCGCTCAGGGCAGCAAAGAAGTTCTTCTGGGTAGCGATCGCTATCAGTACGACCCGATGCATTATCTGCTGGGTACGGTCGAACTGCCAATTATTAGCCAAATTCTGGAAGCGTCCAAGGCGCAACCATACCTTAGCCTTCGCCTCGATCTTGACCCTACCCTCGTTGGCTCAGTGATGGTCGAGGCTGGGTATCCCTCATCGCGCAGCCGTGCTGATGTGAAAGCGATCGACGTAAGTCCGTTGAATACAAATCTGTTGGACGCTGTGGTGCGGCTCGTCAGGCTTCTAGATTCCCCTGCTGAAGCTCATGTTCTCGCACCACTGATTAAGCGGGAAATCATTTACCGACTCTTGATGGGAGAGCAAGGTAATCGGCTCCGTCATGTTGCAGTTTTGGGTGGCTACACTTACCACATCGCTAGAGCCGTCGAGCGACTTCGTAAAGACTTTAACGAGCCGATCAAGATTGAAAAAATCGCCCAAGAGTTGGGAATGAGTGTCTCCGGGTTTCACCATCACTTCAAATCTGTCACTGCAATGAGTCCCTTGCAGTACCAAAAGCAACTGCGGCTCCAAGAGGCTCGCCGTCTGATGCTGGGGGAAAACCTTGACGCTAGCAGTGCTGCTTATCGAGTGGGGTATGACGATGCCTCGCACTTCAACCGGGAGTACAAGCGGCTCTTTGGTGCACCACCGATGCGCGATGTGGAGCGGCTGCGAGAAGCTGCTAGGGAGACTGCTAGTTCAATATGATCTCCTCAAAATGCCACACAAAAGCATGATCCTTCCAGTTGCAAATGTGTGCCATCAACTTAATACCAAGCAGGTAAGAGGTTACAGTTCCAGGTAAATTGTCTGACGACTTAGCCCCTGATACTCTAAATTAGCGTTAAACAATCTTTCTAATATTTGTCAAGTTATCCCAATTTGAAAAAAAGAATGCGACAAATAAACCATTTGTAGAGACGCGATTCATCGCAATACTTCTCGGTTAATTACTTTTAACTCGGAATCTGGTTTGGGGAAAAGGTTAAAGGTTAAGGGGTAAAGGTTTTTTCTTTTCCCTTTCCCATTCCCCTTTCCCCCAAAACCCGACAAGTATTGCGATTCATCGCGTCTTTACCCAAAGATGTGTTGCAATCATTAATTGAATTGGTATTAGTTTTGAGAGTTTGTAGTAAGGACTTTAGTGCCTAGAAAATAAGGACTAAAGTCCTTACTACGAACTGGTTGAAAAACAATGCTTATCGACTTTGAACTATGGACTCTTGATTAGAGTTTTCAAACTCTGGATGTTCTACTCTGGGAGGTTTCCAGCTTTCCGTCCAAGCGAGGCATAACTGACGGAAGCGATCGCCCCGCACCTCAAAATTCGGGTACTGGTCGAAACTCGCGCAAGCTGGAGATAACAACACCACAGACGCTTGATATTCCTTAGCTAATTCTGCTGCTCTCGGAACTGCCCTTTCCATAGTTTCCACAATATGGTATGTATGATACCCTACCTCTTGGAGACGTTTGGCAAATGCGGGTGCAGCAGAGCCAATCAATAACACAGCAGCAGCTTGGGAGTGAATTTTTGCTAGCCAGCCAGTATCATCACCTGCTTTCGCTTCTCCACCAGCAATTAAAATCGCTGGACTTTTTACAGATGCTAAACCAACTTCGGCAGCATCGTAGTTAGTGGCTTTGCTGTCGTTAATGAAATCAATACCTTCCCAAGTGCAGATATGTTCCAAACGATGGGCAACACCAGGGAATTCCCGAATCGCAAGTGCGATCGCATCACGATTAATTCCCGCTAATCTTGCCGTTGCTACTGCCATCAAGAGATTTTGCTGGTTATGTTCTCCCACCATTCGCAAAGTAGATACTTTTACAATCGGTTCTGGTGCAGAGGTTGCAGTTAATTTTTCCACAACCCAGCCGTCCTCAATGTAAAAGCCTTTTTCGCTAATCAGGAAATCTTTTCCTTTGACACTTGTCCAATAGGCATCAGGCCAAGCACTTAAACCTAGCTGGCTCAAGTAGGCATCATCGCCATTGAATACTTGCAACTCGGACTGACGTAATAACTTGGCTTTGATGTTGTAATAGTTCTCTAAAGTCTGGTGGCGACTAAGATGATCTGGTGTGAAAGTCGTCCAAACACCGATACGGGGAGCAAGAGAGACGGAAGATTCTATTTGATAGCTGCTAACTTCCGCAATCACCCAATCGAGTGAGGAGTTAGGAGAGACGCGATTAATCGCGTCTGTACAAGAATTATCAAATGCCTCCCCTACTCCCCCTGCTCCCTGCTCCCTGCTCCCTACCCCTTTCCCCCTCCAAGATAGGGCAACATCACAAGCGGCGTAGCCAATATTACCGCAGGCGGGGGCATTTAATTCTGCTGCTTGGAAAATGGCAGCGATTAAAGCTGTGGTAGTAGTTTTACCGTTAGTACCTGTAATTCCTACCCAAGGCAGTAATCGCAAATTTCGCCAAGCGAGTTCCATTTCCCCAATGGTTTCAATACCTAATTGGCGTGCCTTAATTAATACGGGAATATCCCAAGGCACGCCAGGACTAACAACTATTAATTGGGGTAAATTAGCACCATTCAATTCTAGGGATTGGCCTAGTTTCACGGTTATTTGCTCGGCAGCGAGTTCTTGTTGTTGTTGCAGGAGGGCTTCGGAGGTATTGCCATCACTTAGCTCCACCTCCCAACCTTCCCGTTTCAACAATCTCGCCGCAGCAACACCGGACTTTCCCAATCCAATTACAGTAGCTCTAGGCATAGATTGCAGCAGAGTCCCTGGTTAAGCACTCCCTATAGTAGCGCTTCTTGGCAAAAATTACACAAGTTTTTGTTGACCTACGCTACAGATTTTTGACGATCGCACCAAAGTCAGCTAAAACACGGGCATGATTGCGAACTAATCCGAGTAGATGTAACCGATTACGCTTGACTTCTGGATCGGAATCCATAACTAAAACGCTATCTGGGCCATCAAAAAAGTTACTAACTGCTGGAGCAATTTTTGCGAGTGCTGCTACTAACAGTTGATAATTTCGTGTCTGCTGTGCTGCTTGAGTTTCCGGTACTGATTCGATTAAGGCTTTATACAAAGCGTCTTCAGAGGGTTTTTGGAATAATTCTGGACGAACTACGATTGTTGGTTCTAGCTGTTTTGTATCCAAATCACCTTGAGCGGCTA
Organism: Nostoc sp. UIC 10890; assembly: GCF_054786515.1. Lineage (NCBI taxonomy): Bacteria > Bacillati > Cyanobacteriota > Cyanophyceae > Nostocales > Nostocaceae > Nostoc > Nostoc sp. UIC 10890. The sequence goes on along the minus strand of NZ_JBSGKF010000001.1, from coordinate 1,590,618 downwards.
ATCGTGTGGAACGGTTAACGGTTTCGTAGATGTTATCTAAAGTACTATCGTTGCGGATTTGTTGTAAGTACAAGGCGCGATCGCGGACATCCAATAAATCCTTTAACGTCCGTTCTGTGTATTCTGGGTCATTTTCTCCCAAAACTGCATTTACTAAATCGTAATCAATCTGCTTTTCTTCTTGCAGTAAGGTGCGGATGCGTTGCAAGAAAAACTCTTGTAATGCTGTGGTTAATGATGCCTGATCTTTGTGGTATTTTGCTGCAAAATCTGTTGATATTTGTGCCAATAAATTATCTAAATTTATCGGCAGATTATAAAACCAAGTAATTTTAACTACAGCATTAGCAGCCCGACGCAAGGCGAAGGGATCGGAGGAACCAGTGGGAATTAAACCTAAACCAAAGATACTTACCAAAGTATCTAATCTATCTGCCAAACCAACAATTTGACCTGTGAGTGTTTCGGGTAAATTGTCACCGGCTCCCGTTGGCAAATAATGTTGATAAATTGCCTTTGCTACTTCCGCATCTTCACCACTGGCTAAGGCGTATTTTTCTCCCATGATCCCTTGTAATTCCGGGAATTCATACACCATTTGTGTCACCAAATCTGCTTTACATAATAAAGCAGCACGTTGGATTTTTTGGCTTTGATTTTCCGCTAATTCTAATTGGGTGCTTATTTGCTCGGCAATCTTCACTACTCTATCTATCTTGGTACGCACCGAACCCAATTCTTCTTGGAAAGTGACTTTTTCTAACTGGGGTAAAAAGCTTTCTATTGGTTTGGTTAAATCAGCTTCGTAGAAAAATCTGCCATCAGCTAATCTGGCACGAATTACTCTTTCATTTCCGACGGCGACAATATCTGATTTTTTGGGATCAGCATTAGAAATAGTGATGAAATTGGGCAATAGTTCTTGCTGAGAACTATCTGGTTTGAATACAGGAAAATAACGCTGGTGAGTAACCATAACTTCAGTGATTACTTCAGTTGGTAATTCCAAAAATTCTGGTTCAAATTTCCCGACAACTGCGGAAGGATATTCTACAAGGTTGGTTACTTCTGCTAACAAATCGGGGTAAATGACTGTATAACCGCCTAAATTCTCTGCTACTGCTTTTACTTGTTCTTTGATCAGATTTGACCGTTCTTCTGGGTCAACGGTGACATAAGCAGACTTGAGGTCGGTAACATAATCGGTAGCTTGGGTAATTGTCACAGGTTCAGGATGTAAGACCCGATGACCTTGAGAAATGCGATCGCTCTGAATCGTTTTAGAACCGTTCACTAATTCTAGAGGTAGTACTGTCTCATCTAACAAAGCTACCAACCAACGAATTGGTCGGGAAAACCTGGCATCCCCGTCACCCCAACGCATCAATCGTTTACCTTCCAAACCCCAAATCCACTGGGGAATAAGTTCTGTCAAAATTTCCGCGACAGAACGACCAAGAATTCTTTTTTGCACAAAGACAAATTCCCCTTTGTCAGTGGGGCGAACAGACAGCGCATCTAATTCCACACCTTGCTTTTTAGCAAAACCGGCGGCGGCGCCTGTCGGTTGACCATCTTTAAAGGCGGCTTGGGCGGGGGGCCCTTTAATTTCTTCTTCTCGGTCTGGTTGCTGGGATGGTAGACCTTTAATCACTACCGCCAAACGTCGGGGAGTACCGTACACCTGGACACTTTCGCCCTTGATGCTGTTTGCTTCCAAACTTTGAGGAATGCGCTCTCGCCACTGTATTAAGGCATCACTGAGAAAGCTTGCAGGTAATTCTTCTGTACCAACTTCTAATAGAAACGCAGGCATAGGTCACTGTTTTCAACTTTGCGTAGCTCAACTTTATCAGTTATTCTCAGGCGATCGCTCCTAACTTTTTGCTAAATCGGTCAATAGACTTCTTGCAAAAGTCGGGGTAAAGGGTAAGGGGTAAAGGGTAAGGGGTAAAGGGTAAGGGGTAAAGGGTAAGGGGTAAAGGGTAAGGGGTAAAGGGTAAGGGGTAAAGGGTAAAGAAACTCAAAATCCTTTCCCTTTAACCTTTACCCTTTTCCCTAAGAGTGCAAAAAGTGCAAAAACATATTGTTGCAAGAGGTCTAATCCAGAAGCGGGGTATTCGAGTCTTGCTCAACAGGTTACACCCATTCCTTCCCAACAAGCTTTAGCTGAAGTTGAGGAGAAATCGACACTCTGGGACTGGATACTGGGAAAATTTTTGTAAAAGTTGGTGTCGGTAAAACCTCTCACCATACTTTTTCAATTTGACACCCAGTCCCCAGTCCCCAATCCCATTTATTATTGTGCGCTAGCTACGATCTGATTCCAAGCTTTGACTGCTGTCTGTAAATTCTTTGGCAGGTTATTTTGAGAAATATCGTTATACTGAACCGTACCCTGTTGACTGGTGAGAGTGTAGGTAATATAGTCAGCAGAACCGCTGGGGGCTGGGTAACTAAGATTCTGAAATTTACTAAACTGAGAACGTTCTAGCGATCGCACAAATTGTTGCACTTGTTGCACAGAAACGCGGCGAACACTACGTTCAGAATCATTGGCATCACCAATACGCACCCGAATCAATAGCCCATCTTTGAGTAAAACAGTCTCGTAGGTTCTGCCAGTAATACCACCACTGGAGATTTGCCGAAATACTATATCTCGATCTAACGGTGGTGGTAACTCGCTGACTGGAATTTTGACAGGGGCCAGTGTATTTTGATTAGCGTTTTGATTCAGTCTGAGTGCGGAACCTGTTTCATTGGTGTGATAAACCAAGGTTTGATCAACTGCATCGACAACCACCCGCCAGCCTTGTACTAAAGCTTGGGTACAGAATTCATCAGCATTAGCTAATTCTAAACAGCTATCTCTCCAAGTTTGCTGTTGAGCCTGAATAATGGTTAGCTGAGAAATTGGCTTTTGCAAACGTCTTGATGCAGCCCGCAACACAGCATTTTTTACAGATGTGGGTAATTTACCTGGCAGATTTTCTGAGGGAGTATTTGCCGAAGCTAAACGTAGCGATCGCCCATTATTATTAGTATGATAAATCCAGTTTTTTTTGCCATTAGATACCACAATCCGCCAACCCGGAACTAACGCTTGGGTGCAGATTTCATCAGGTTGAGGCAGTTCCAAGCAACCATTGCGCCAAGTCTGTTGATTATAGTTAATAATTTGCAGTTGGCTGGTGAAAATTCCCTCTTTACGGGCTAAATCTCGCAGTACCGCATTAGCTACTGGACGTGGCAAGCGGTTGGGTTTAACATTCTCTTTGAGAACTTCATTGCTTGTTTCTAGCGATAAGTTCACAGAAGCACCCGTAGCATCTTTGATAAGTGTTAAAGTGCTAGCAACAGACAAAATACCCGTCAAAACCAAAGCAGTGAAAATTCGCCCTTGATTGCTGTTAAAGTAGTTTTTCAGCATGAATTTCATAGTAATATAGAAATGTTAGTCAAGAGTTATATAACTCAGAAATAGTATCCAGTCATTGATAGACAATAAAATATACAATTCCAGAACTTCACTAGTTGGAATTAGTTTAATATTTGTCTTCTGAAACAGATATCAAGAAAGACGCTGATATAGTGATTTTTTGTTCCTTATACAAATTTTGTATGAAGATGAACTCAATCAAACTGCTGTGCTGAGTCATTAGTCCAAGAGAAACCACGTCCACTCTTTAACATGGTTTGAATTAGTCAGATGAAAGACAAAATTTTTCCGCCCACAAGGGACGGGGTATTCACCAATGACAAATGACAAATGACAAATGACCACTCAATAAAAGTAATTTTATAAGAGAATGCGACGGAACTTTAGCTGAGGTTTTGCTCGGCTCAATTTAAGATATACAATATTTTAAAAATAATCTCAGGCAATATTAGGCGCTTATGGCTTGTTGTTCAGATTCAACTAACTGATTGTTAGGTACATCAAATCTAATAGTACTAGCTGCCCAGTCTTTGAAATCGGGTGCTAGCCAGACTAGCTTGCACAGAATTTGATCATTGACCCATAACACCAAGGGAAACCGAAACTGTTTCCGAAACTCATCTCGCATGATATTGGTGCTGATGATTAGTTGGTTAATTGCCACTACAGATTCTAAACCCCGTACCATCAAAGCTTCGGGTTGAGTTGCACCAATTTCAGCTGTAATAGCTGTGTAAAGTTTGTCAGCCGCAGGTGAGAGCAAAATTTCGTGGATATCTGCTGATGAAAATTCTGTTAACAAGTTCAGCACTTGCTGCTGCCTTTGAACACAGTTACAACATGCTAGTAACAGTGAAAACTCTCCACCAGAAACCATCATTGCCCTTGCCAGCCTCTTAGTGGCCGCAATACTGCTAACTGTACTGTTTTCCGAATTACTTAAGCTGATCATTAAAAAATCCTGCTTTTGATTTCAAAAAGAGTTGAGCAATATTCAGTTATTCTACCCTATTAATTTTTATTCAAAAGTGTTAGGCGGTTAACTTGGATAAGTTTTTCTCTGTAATACTAAGCGTTAGATGATGAATAAGTATATGGTGTATTATCTCATATTTACAATTAAGGGGTAATGTAAAGCTAGTATTAATATAATGTAAGTACAAGGGGGCAGGCGAAGAATTAACAATTGAATTATTACTGTATTCTCATAGATTTTCGCATAAGCCAGTAATTAAGTAATTATTTCTTAAGATAGAGTTTAAAAAAATACTCAGTAAAAGTTTAACAGCAAAGATTGGGAAGTGGGAGAAAACTTAATTAATAGTAGTTTTCAACAAGAAAGGCAGAGGGCAGGAGGCAGGAGGCAGGAGGAATACTACCTCCTGTCCTTTGCCGTGCAAAAATCTTTGTCCATTAAAGCTAACTCATTCGTTTGATAGAACTATAGATCGAAGATGTCGCTCCGTTAGTCAGAGGACAGGGAATATTTAGCTTTCTATGATCAGTTCAGAACATCTGAACATAACGAAAAGTTTAGAATTTGATCCATTGTTTATCCATTGTTTGAGGTGGATAACCAAGGAAAAATACGTGTAAATATTTATGTAAATATTTAATTTTTTGAAAACTAATTAGGGATGTCACACCATGCTATTTAAAGATCGGAGATTTGCGGGTCAAGTTTTGGCTAGGGAGTTAGCGGCTTATGCTAACCGCCCAGATGTTCTGATATTAGGGCTACCTAGGGGTGGCGTACCCGTTGCTTTTGAAGTTGCCAAAGTATTAAATGCTCCCTTAGATATTTTGGTGGTACGTAAATTAGGTGTACCTGATCAAGAAGAACTAGCTATGGGAGCGATCGCATCTGGTGGTGTGCGAATAATTAATCAATATATTATCAGCCTGGTGAAAATATCCGACGAAGTAATTGCCAGAGTTGCAGTCCAAGAAGAACGGGAGTTAGAACGACGAGAACGGCTTTATCGCGGAAATCGCCCCTTTCCAGACTTACAGGGACGCACAGTCATTTTGGTAGATGATGGTTTAGCCACAGGTGCAACTATGTGGGCTGCTATTGTGGCTGTACGAAAACAGCAACCGGCTCAGATTGTGATTGCTGTACCTGTAGCCGCACCTGAAACTTGCCAAGAGTTGGAAGCTGAGGTAGACCAAATCGTTTGCGTCTCGACACCTAGTCCTTTCCACAGCGTTGGTCTTTGGTACAAAGACTTTCCCCAAACTACCGATGAAGAAGTCCGCGACTTACTCGCAAAAGCAACAAAGAATGGTGAAGAATATCTCTCGGCATCTAGATAAGCTTTCCTTGCTCAAAAATATCTGCTAATTTTGCACCCAACTTCTAGCGAAAGAAAGAGTTTGAGGCTAGGTATGTCTGTAATCATGAATGCGGACAAGTGTTAACCAGCTGAATAACTGATATGCCGCAATATTTCGGAAAACTACCCACAACGAATCAACCTTGGACAACAGTTAGCAATGTAAAAGCTGTAACCTGGGACAATAATATTATTAATTTTGACTGTGGCAACTCACGCCTTACCCTCAGCGTACTTGCTCCCAATTTAATCCGCGTGCGTTTCGCACCAAGCGGGGAATTTATCCCTCGCCGTTCTTGGGCTGTGACGCGAGATGATGCAGAATGGGCGACAACGCCTTTTGCAGTACAGGAAACTGAAGCAACGGTAGAAATTGAAACATCACAGATTCGTGTGTGCGTTCAGCGGGAAAAATGTCGCATCGCCTGTTTCGACAAAGCTAATCGCCCCTTTGCCCAAGATGCAGATATGGGGATGGGTTGGCGGATGGGCGCAGTTGCAGGGTGGAAGGAAATTGCAGCCGACGAACATTTCTATGGCTTTGGTGAACGTACAGGCTGGCTGGATAAACTCAGCGAGGTAAAAACCAACTGGACAACGGATGCTTTAGATTATGATGCACTTACTGATGAAATGTACCAAGCAATTCCATTTTTTATGGCTTTGCGTCCGCAGGTAAGCTATGGCATCTTTTTTAATACCACTTTTTGGAGTCAGTTCGATATCGGTGCTGAACAACCAGGTATTTGGAAAATGGAGACTCGTGGCGGTGAATTGGATTATTACATTATTTACGGCCCCGAACCAGCCCAAATTCTGAAGACTTACACTCAACTAACTGGGAGAATGCCATTACCGCCGAAATGGGCGCTAGGTTATCATCAATGCCGCTGGAGTTACGAATCAGAAAACGTTGTGCGGGAATTAGCAAAGGAATTTCGCCAACGTCGCATTCCCTGCGATGTTATTCACTTAGATATTGACTATATGCGGGGCTATCGGGTGTTTACTTGGAGTCCTCAACGCTTCCCAAACCCAGCAAAACTTATTAGTGATTTAGCAAAGGATGGTTTTAAAACAGTCACAATCATTGATCCTGGTGTGAAGTATGAACCAGAAGCAAATTATGATGTTTTTGACCAAGGAATAGAAAAGGACTATTTTGTACGTAAAGCTGATGGTGCATTGTTCCACGGCTATGTTTGGCCTGAGAAAGCTGTTTTTCCTGACTTTTTACGTCCTGATGTGTCTAACTGGTGGGCTGATTTACACAAAAGCCTAACTGATATTGGGGTGGCAGGAATTTGGAATGATATGAATGAACCTGCCATAAACGATCGCCCTTTCGGCGATGATGGTGAAAAGATTTGGTTTCCGCTAGATGCACCACAGGGGGGAAGAGGGGCAGAGGGGCAGAGGAGCAGAGGAGCAGGGGAGCAGGGGAGCAGAGGGGCAGAGGAGAATTTACCTACGTCTACTCATACAGAAGTGCATAACTTGTATGGGTTGATGATGGCTAAAGCTTGTTATGAAGGGTTGCAACGGCATCGAAGCTCAGAGCGATCGTTTGTGTTAACGCGATCGGGTTATGCTGGTGTGCAACGCTGGTCTTCTGTGTGGATGGGAGATAACCAATCGTTGTGGGAGCATTTAGAAATGTCTCTGCCGATGCTTTGCAACATGGGACTTTCGGGTGTGGCGTTTGTGGGTTGCGATATTGGTGGATTTGCTGGTAACGCCACAGCTGAATTATTCGCTCGGTGGATGCAGGTAGGAATGCTTTACCCATTGATGCGCGGCCACTCGGCAATGTCTACAGCTCGTCATGAACCTTGGGTATTTGGCGATCGCGTTGAAAATATCTGTCGAGAATACATTAATTTACGTTATCAACTACTTCCCTACATCTACACTCTTTTTTGGGAAGCGGTAACAACAGGCGCACCGATTTTAAGGCCATTATTGTACCACTTCCCCAACGATCCAAAAACTTACACTCTCTACGATCAAGTATTGCTAGGTGCATCGCTGATGGCTGCACCAATTTACCGCCCTGGAGTTGAGCATCGGTCTGTCTACTTACCCGCTGGCACTTGGTATGATTGGTGGAGTGGCGATCGCTACGAAGGCCCGATTCACATTCTTGCTCATGCACCACTGGAAAAAATGCCACTGTATGTCCGTGGTGGTGCGATCGTTCCCATGCAACCTGTCAGGCAATACGTTGATCAAGCCCCACTGGACGAGATCCGATTACGGATTTGGCCTGGTAATAATGAATATCAGCTATTTGAAGATGATGGGTACACAAATAAGTATCAAAATACAAAATTTTCACTGACAAATACAAGGGTATTTACTGAAGCCAACCAAATAGTAGTGGAAATTGAAGCGAGAGAGGGGGAATGGACACCTCCACCGCGTGAAGTGATTGTAGAAGTTGTTGGTGTTGGAGAGCAACGTTTCCAAGACGATGGTCAGCGTCATACTCTGCAATTTTGATCCGAAAAATAGGTTTTAAACCCCGTGCTGGAAGCACGGCTTTAAAGTAATGAGTAAGGAGTAATGAGTAATGAGTGGATGAAAAACGGGTATTTACTCATTACTCATTACTTATTACTTATATGGGTACTGGGGACTGGGTACTAGGAGGGAATATTAGTAAAATTTGGTTAGGGTTCCCAATCCCCAATCCCTACTCTAAATTGTCCAAGAAAAAATATGCATAAGGGTAGATGAAAAGTCAGTCAATAGGTAACCTAAAATACAAAGGTTATTAAAGACTAACCTGTAAGAAATACTGAAATTTACTACGCTAGATAGATGCGGTTAGAGAACACTCAATGTTAAACGTTAACCGCTTGCGGCTGCAAGATATCTTGAAAATCCCTGCCAATTCACTTGTGGCCAAAGTCGCAAGTGCAATCCCCATTTTGGTTGGCAGTTTAGTACTAGTTGGCTGGTGGCTTGGCATTGAAGTTCTTAAACGCGGCTTTCCCGGTAGTCCTGCCACAATGAAAGTCAACACAGCACTGTGTTTTGTACTGTGTGGTCTATCGCTGTGGTTATTTTTAACAACAGAGGAGCAAGGAAGCAGCAAAGAAAGAATAATTCAAAATTACCCCCACGATTCCACAGCCCTCAATGCCAAAAGGGATTCATTGAACCGACTCACTCTGCTAATTTCTAGGGTCTGTGCAATAGCTGTCACCACAATCGCTGTTCTCACACTCAGTGAATACGTGTTTGGCTGGAATCTTGGCATTGATGAACTGGTGTTACGTGATTCGCCAACTAGCATAGCGACATCGCATCCGGGCAGAATGGGGGTGAATACAGCACTGGACTTTATGCTGGTCAGCGTAGCTGCACAGATTTTGATTCATCCAAAAACCCAGCGCAGTTATTGGTATGCCCAGATTCTTGCTCTGGTAGCTACTTTAATTTCCTTTCAGGCGCTCATGGGCTATGCCTACAAGGTGCAAGTTCTCTATGGACTTGCACCTTATACAACATCAATGGCCTTACACACAGCAGTGTTGTTCAGCTTACTAGGTATAGGTATTCTGTGGGCGCGGGCAGAACAGGGGTTCATGAGGGTAGTTACAAGTGATACTTATGGCGGCTTACTTGCACGTCGTTTATTAGTTGCCGCGATCGCAGTACCTTTTATACTGGGGTGGTTAATTGTTGAAGGTCAAAGGGCAGAAAAGTATGGCCCGGCGTTTGCAGTGTCGCTATTTGCCATTATCCTAATTGTAATTTTTACTATTTTGGTTTGGCAAAGTGCGTCGGTTATTGAACGCCTCAGCCATCAACGCGACCTTGCTCAAGAAGTAGTGAGAACCTACGAAGCTAAACTGGGGAGTTTCGTAGATGCTAATGTCATCGGGATTCTGTTTGGCGATGTGTACGGTGGTATCCACAAGGCAAACGATGAATATCTGAGGATGATTGGTTACACGCGGGAGGATTTGTTAGCAGGTAGGGTAAGGTGGAGCAATATAACAGCACCAGAGTATCGATACTTGGATCAGCAAGGTGTCGCCGAAGCACAAAGAAATAGCAACGGTGCTTGTACGCCTTACGAGAAAGAATATATTCGCAAGGATGGTAGCCGCATCCCAGTTTTAGTTGGTTACGTGCTGCTAGGAGAAAACCGGGAAGAGTCAGTAGCATTTATCCTCGACTTAAGCGAACAGCAAGCTGCGCTACGCGAACGCAAGCAAGCAGAAGCAGAGCAACAAAAATTAGTATCGCTGGTAGAAAATAGCTCTGACTTTATTGGTATCACCACCCTTGAGGGTCAATTACTTTACATCAACGATGCGGGTCAAAAGCTGGTAGGGCTTGCCAGTCTTGACGAGGCGAGGCAAAAAGCAGTATTCGATTACGTTATGCCTAAAGACAAAGCCTATCTTCAAGAACATATTCTGCCAACTGTGCTATTACAAGGGCGCTGGCAGGGTGAATTCGGCTTCCGGCATCTCCAGACAGGTCAACCAATACCAGTTGATTACAACATCTTCACTGTTACAGACAAGAATACAGGTCAGCCAATTGCCCTAGCAACTGTGACTCGCAACATCAGCGAGCAAAAACAGGCTAAGGAACAAATATTACAACTAAATAGGGATTTACAGCGTCGCATTACTGAGTTACAAACTTTGTTAGATGTAATTCCCATTGGAATTGGCATTGCCGAAGATCCAGAATGCCAAAATATCAAAGTCAACCCTGCTTTTGCCAAACAGTTAGGGATATCATCAAATATCAATGCTTCCCTCAGTGCCCCTCGTGACGAAAGACCGACAGGCTTTAAAATCTACCGAGAAGGAAGGGAATTGTCGGCAGAGGAACTCCCGATGCAGTACTCTGCGGCTCATGGTGTCGAAGTTGTGGATTTTGAAATCGATGTCATCCACGAAAATGGAAAACTTGTCAAGCTGTTGGAGTACGTTGCACCCCTGTTTGACGAAGATGGTAAAACCAGAGGATGTATCGGTGCATTTTTGGATATTACGGAGCGCAAACAGGCAGAGGAAATACTTCTAAATCAGCAAAAATGGCTAGAGGATGTGTTAAATCTGATGCCAAGACCCTTACTGTTTATCGAACCGGGAACGGCGCGGGTAACTTTTGCCAATCGCTCTGCTGACGAATTAGCTGGGGGCGAATTTCCCAAAGGTGTACCAGCGGCAGAGTATCACACAGTTTACCACTATACGGATGCCGCTGGCGATCGCATCCCCAATGAACTTATGCCAGGAGTGCGGGTTGCCCTTGGCGAACGTCTAGATGGTTTGGAGGTAGACTGGCATACTCCCACTGGTGTCCGCTCTCTACTGATATTTGCCGATACTCTGCCAGCAATGCACGGTCATCCAGCTACCTGTATCTTGGTGTTCCAAGATATCAGCAACCTCAAGGATGCACAAAAAGCACTCTCGTTAGGTTACAAAAGGCTAAAGTTACTATTCGACACAGCTAACGATTTACTATCGAGTCAGCAACCAGTAGTACTAATCGATAGCGTCTACCGAAAACTCGCAGACCAAATTGGTTTAGATGTTTACTTTAACTATTTGGTTGAGGATAGCTCTCAGGTAATACGGTTGGGATCTTATAGTGGCATTTCCCCAGAACTGGCAAAGGAAATTGAGTCGTTGGCTTATGGTGAAGCGGTTTGTGGTACTGTAGCCCAGGAGCGTTGTGCAATAGCTCTAGAGAATGTCCAGCAATCAACTGACCCGAAAACAGAATTGATTCGTTCTTTAGGCATTACTGCTTATTATGGTTATCCATTGATTGCCCAAGGACGGTTGCTGGGTACTCTTTCTTTTGGCAGCCGCACTCGGTTAAGCTTCACCGAAAATCAAAAGGGGATGATGCAAGCAGTGTGCGATCAAATAGCGATCGCAATGGAACGGGCTAGTTTAATTGCTTCTTTGCAACTACAAACTGAGCAGTTGCAAGAGGCTAACCGCATGAAGGATGAGTTTCTGGGGATATTGTCTCACGAGTTGCGATCGCCTCTCAACGCTATCCTGGGCTGGGCGCAATTACTCCAACGCAGCAAGCTTAATGAAACCCAAATAGCTAGGGCTACGGAGACAATTGAGCGTAACGCGAAAGCACAAACCCAGCTAATTGAAGACTTGCTGGATATATCGCGGATGATTAGAGGCAAGTTACGCCTTAATGTCCGCACTTGTAATTTGGTTTCCATGATTGAGTCGAGCCTAGAGACTGTTAGTCTAGCCGCCCAATCCAAGGAAATCGATTTGAGATTTTCCCTGATTCCTTCAAAAGAAACGCCAAATTCAGATTGCGGATTAGGAATCAATGGTGAAAATCTCGAATCAATAGAAGCCCAATCCCAAAACAATGAACACTCAGAGAACAGCAAACTTGCCGAAAATTCTCAATTTTTAGTTTCTGGGGATTTCGAGCGCTTACAGCAAGTCATCTGGAATCTGCTATCCAATGCCATCAAATTTACACCCGTCGGAGGACGGGTAGAAGTGCAATTGTCGGTGGTAAATGGCCCAGAAAAACCAGAGAAAACAGATAAAAAACTAGTTTTTGGGCATGGGGAAGAAGCTACCAATGCCCAATGCCCAATGCCCCAAGCGGCGGCGGGAGCAACCTCAAACACCCACAAGGGGATAGAGTTTCCCGCCGCTTTCAATAAATATGCCCAAATTCAGGTGATTGATACAGGCATTGGTATCAGTCCTGACTTTCTTCCTTACGTTTTTGATCGCTTTCGTCAAGCTGATAGTTCTAGCACTAGAACCTATGGTGGATTGGGACTAGGATTAGCGATCGTTCGTCATTTAGTAGAATTACATGGCGGTACTGTCCACGCAGATAGTCCGGGTAAAGAACAAGGAGCAACGTTTACCATAAAACTACCACTTCTAAAGAGTTCCCCCCTCCATCCCTCTGCCCCTCTGCCCCTTTGCCCCTCCGCCTCTAAGCACCCTTCCCTCCTTGGCGTGCGTGTGGTGGTTGTAGATGACCAAGCCGATACCCGTGAATTCATCACCACAGTCCTCGAACAGTGCCAAGCCGAAGTTAAGGCAGTAGGATCAGTTCCAGAAGCATTACAGGTAATTACACAGTGGAAACCAGATGTTATAGTCAGCGACATCGGTATGCCCCAAGAGGATGGTTACTCTTTGATCCGCAAACTGCGATCGCAACCCCCAGAACTAGGGGGAAATATTCCCGCCGCAGCGTTGACAGCTTATGCTAGAGCAGAAGATCGGATGCGAGCCATACAGGACGGTTATCAGCTACATTTACCTAAACCCATTGAGGCAGCTGAGTTAGCTACAGTAGTCGCCAGTCTTGTTGGCCGGACTTAGAACGAATAGGGGATTGGGGACTGGGGATTGGGGATTGGGGATTGGGGATTGGGGGTTGGGGACTGGGGATTGGGGATTGGTTATTCTCCTTGTCTCCCCCTGCTCCCTGCTCCCTTACTTCTTCCCCATTCCCTCGTATATTTTTATTTCAGCATGAATAATGATTGTGTATTGGGGCGATGAGTACTTGGTATAACCCGCATTTCTCACAAGCTTGAGGCGAAGAAGGGGCAGAGGGGCAGAGGTGCAGAGGGGCAGAAGGGAAAGAACTTGTACAATAACTCTCCTCTGCTCCCCTGCTCCCCTGCTCCCCTGCACAAGCGCAGGCTTTGAGAGATGTGGTGATAAATCCGGGTATAAGCAGCTTCAATACAGTTCGGCTAGCTGGTTTGTTTCTGTACCTCACTCAACTGCATACCGCTATATCTCAACCGTATTGGGAGTTATCCGAAATATATTGAAAGCGGCTTCCGAAATAGGCAATTTAAGAGTTGTATTTAAATCATGTAACTTTAGTTAATTCAAACAGGCTACATAAAACTATAACTTGGATATATTAAGAAATTAATGTTAAAAATAAAACTTTTGTTTACTTAGTTAGCTTTATTAGTGTGTGGTATTTCCTCTTTGTGTAAAGCTCTTACGTCTCCAATACACTTCTTGTATGCTTTTTAACTTATTTACTACACTTTCTAAATATATTTATTTAGAAAAATATGTATGTAAAAAAATGGATACAAGTAGTCTATATTTCAAGCCTCACGAATTTAATCAAACAAGTACTTTTTATACATTAAGATAAATCCTATGATCGCCCTAACAAACACATTAGTAAAAAAAGTAGCTGAACCACAACAGCTAGATAGTATTGATTTACATGACTCGAAGCGGGCTGATTTTTTACAAGAAGTAATTGAAGGCTTAGAAGACGGTATATTAATTTTAAGCCAAGCTGGTGAAGTAGTTCATACTAATGCATCTGCTCATCGCCTTTGTTGTCAATTCAATCAAGATAATTGCAACGAAAATTTTGTACCGCAAGTCATCTGGGAGCTTTGTGAATCCCTACTTAGCAGTCGGTATTTATTTTCTGATAAGCTCATCATTTTATCAGATGAGATTGTGCTGGATAAGTCAAATGTTTTTCGTGTTAGGGTGAGACTACTAGATTTAGATGGGTTTGAAGTGCCTTGCTTGTTAGTGACTATCGAAAATCAGTATGAGTCCTTAAAAAGTTTGGCAATCACTGAAGTTAAAAAATTTGACCTGACGCCGCGAGAAGCTGAAATTTGGTTTCTCTATAGAAACAACTACAGCTACAAAGAAATTGCCACTAAGCTTTACATCACTATAAACACAGTGAAAAAGCACATGAAAAATATTCACACCAAGCGACAAGCATATCTTGCAGTTGAATAGTAGCAATAAAACAGGAGTCAGAATTCAGGAGTCAGAATTGATGAATTCAGAATTCAGGAGTCCGAATTGGTGAATTCAGAAGTAAAATACTCTTTATACCTGGCATTGAGACGAATAGAATAGGTAGACTTAATTAAATTTAAGATAAAACTTTTGTTCGTAGTGAGCGATTTATCACTTTATAAAAAGTTCTAAATTACTAGAGCCACTTACTACGAGCTTTGATTTAATTAAACCTTTCTACTTACGGAGATTCAGGAGTTTGTTGCAGGCGTAATAAGGTATTGTAAACCTGCCGTTTTAACAGATTGTTATTTTGTAGTTCTATAGTAATTTTGTTGAACTGATCAATGCTTAAACCATTATCTTCGACAATTTTTTGAGAGCGAGTACAGTAATTTACTGCGATATCTTGAGCTTTTCTGGGAAGACCATTTATGCTGTTAGAGTCGTTACAAACAATCTTAGGAATTTCTCCATTGCCAATCAGTTTTTTAATTTCTTCAAAGGCATTTTGACGTGCTGGCTCCATTGCTAGCACGGCTTGAGCGTAGCTATTGATTTCAGTGTTGTCAACTATTGGTGCTGGAGTTTGACCATAAGCTTTTGAACTCGGTGAAAAAGCTTGAGAAATCACACTTGCAGTAGCGATCGCACCAAAAAAGAATGTTTGGTAAAGGATTCGCTTTCGGCTAGATCGGGAAAATAAATCGGAAATTTTCTTCATATAGTGTGTGACGCAGAACTACATCAGGGGTATTATAAGGACTTTGAATTATTTTCGGAGTTGGAAGTTCCAGCAACTGCTCAATACATCAAGTTTTTATATTTGATTGTCAATTTCCTCGGCATACTTGGCAAAGTTCGATTATTTTAGTCTGGAGTGTTGACATTTCTGATGCTCCTTGCTTGAGGCTCACTTCTAACTCCAATAGCAGGGGTAAGCAATAGATTAACTGTTGCACAGAAAGTAGCCTGATTTCTTGCTGTAAGAAGTAGATCCGTTTGGGATTACCGATATCAGCAGCCTTAGCGATCGCTTGTTGATTGCGCTCACCACTTTCTATCATAATCTTCACCCATAGCCAGGTGCGAAATTGTCCAATCAGTGTGGCAACTATCCGTAATCCCGGTTCGGAAGCATTGCTCAAATCTGCCAAGGTTGTCAAAGCTTTAGCTGTATCTCCTGTTCTAATTGCTGCTGCTAATTGTAAGCTATTTTGAGTAGTATTTCTTACTAACTTTGTAACAGTATCTACGTCTAAAGGCTTATTGCTTCCTTGGGCATATAGTCGCAATTTCTCTAACTCATTGTAAAGAAGTCGTGTATCATTTCCAACGGATTCTGCCAACAACTGGGCAGTATTGGCAGTCAGTTTCACGCCCACAGACTGGGCTGCTTGATTAACAGATTGCACCAGTAATTCTGTTTTCCAAGGGGGAATGAGGGGAAATTCTCGGAATTCGGTAGCAAATTGTTTTAACAATTTTGTGGATTTGAGTCGTTCATCTGGCTTATTGCGGCTGGTGAGCAATAAAAATGAGTTTTCGGGGATGACAGGTAGCGATCGCCCCAATTCTGCCAACACGTTCTCTGGACAGTGCTGGCATAGAGTTGTATTTATCAGCCATACCAAGCGCCCACCAGCCCCAAAAGTGGGTGTCATGACTTGATTTAACCCCTGGATAGCAGCATCAGCTTGATCTGGGGAGAATGAAGTGTAATTAAAACTTATCCAGTTGGGATCGAGGACGCGATCGCGCAAAATAGCGATCGCCTTTTCCATCGCAAAATCATCCTCACCCCAGTAAACATAGATTGGCATAGATAAATCTCATAATATATGGGCATTGGGCATGGCGCATTGGGTATTGGTTATTTATTTCTCCCTCATCTCCCTCTCTGCCTCTTTCCCATTCCCCATTCCCCATTCCCCAATCCAAAAAACTAAATACTTTTAAAATCATTCTGTTAATCGGGGTAATTTTCCCTAAAATCTATCAAGTGAGAGCGTGAGGCTATAAAGATTGGACGACAACTATCAAACTTACTTAAATCGGTTGGCACGACTGACGCTGCCAGAAGCCTACAGATCCCAAGCCCAGCATATTCAGGAATCTTCTAAATTTCAGCCACATTCTGGGTTGAGACAAGCAGCGTCTTTTCCTGGCTATACGCTAATTACACCACCGGCAGAAGAAGAATCACAAAACTCTGCTTTCTATACCAAATTACAGACTTACCAACAGGAACTTTTGCAGTTGCCTGTAGGCCGTGATTTGATTGTACCTCTAGCTCCTGCTAGCTTCCACGTGACTTTAGCGGATTTAATTTGGGACAGTGCTTATCTTGATGCCTGCGAAAAAAATCCCAAATTTGACGAGGAATTACACTCTTGTTTAGCCGAAACCTTTCAGCAATATCAACAATTGATGACAAACAAGAGTCATCCGATTAAATGGCAAATGCTGGGGTTGATACTGATGCCAAGAGCTATAGCCGTTTGTTTAGTACCTCAAGATGAACGCTGCTACGAGGAAATTATTAAATTTCGCCGAATAATTTATCAAAATCCCAAGTTAATGGCCTTGGGTATTGAGCAGCATTATCACTTCACAGCCCACGTTACATTAGCCTATTTTGGGGAGGTTTCATCTGACTTAGACCGCGTAAGTTTCAGCACCATGCTTTCTCAATTGAATGAAAAATGGCTGTTGAATTTGCCAGAATTTTTGATCAATCGCGTCGAATTGCGAAAGTTTGACAACATGACACGCTATTATCGTGAACCAGATTGGCCAATTTTAGATTTTTGACCTTAGACAAGCATTAATCTGAACAAAAAACCTCAGAATTCAGCATTCAGCAGTCATATAGTAATCCTATTTGATTTGTAACAATTGCAACCGACAGATCCCCGACTTCTTAAAGAAGTCGGGGATCTTGTTTTTCCCGAATTATTCAAGATTGCTATAGTTTTTTCTCGTTTAAAATTCCGGTTGTTGATAACCGAGGTAAATAGCTTCTAAAAATACATCAGGTGTAATACCTTCTGGCAACTTTTCTAAATTAATAATAGCTACAACTTGCTCGGCTAACTTTAGAGATAATGAGGCTCTTGCCTTTAATGACAATGCACCACGCCGCTGCAAATACTCACGAATAACAGCAAAATCATCTGGCATCAATGGTGATAAATCGGCAATTTGTACTAACTGTTCACGGAGTAACTTTGCCTGTTCTGAAATTGTTAATGTAGCAGATGTAGTAGGTGTTTGGGCTTGAATCACAATTGTACCAGCAGCCAAATCACCTAAGCGCTTTTCACGGCTACCCAACATAATTAAAAAAGCGCCAATAAACAAAGTTTCATCAAAGGGTCGTAGTAAAGCACGTAGCGTTGCTTGTTGTAGCCCGATCAGTCTACCATCATCTCGAACCACGCGAATTTTAGCAAACCGTTTACCAGGAGTTTGTCCAAACCATAAGGTTTCAAAAAATATAAAATACCCGACGTAAATTGCAAAGCCGATCAGGAAGAAAATTGCTATTAACCAAAGTCCTAAATTCTGAGCATTCGTAATCAAGTCTTCAAAAAAATTGAACAGTTGAGTAGAAAAGACAGTCCAGGTAAGGAAAAATACAAGCAAGGTTACAGTCAAAACTGTATAGTCAATCAGCAATGCCAAGGCTCGATTACCGATTCCTGCTAGAGTAAATTCCAACTCTACACTTTCTGGAGTCTGGAATGTGATGCGATTAAAAAAGCGCATATTTTAACTAATTCAAAATTAATAGAGTTGGATTAAGGTGTTAAATTAACAAAAATCTTACAAGGGAGGTTCTCGTAATTGCAAACCTAGACCTTCACGCCGACTACGCAAGTCCAAGTATAAAACAGCTTTTAGTGCTTGCCAGAATGGCATAACTAAAATTCCACCTATCAAGCTTCCAACCCAAGAAATAAAATACACAATTGAGTAGATAGTAGAACCTGGCTCAAGCCTTATTAGGAATAAGCTAGGTATATAGTTTAATACAAACACCAACGGCAATGTCACGATAAAAGCAACTAAAACAACGCCCTGAATGCGAAATACTGAGGCTTTAGTTAACTCCCAACTTCTGGCAACACTTTCGCCACCATTGATATTTTCTTCAACTGCTAAAGGTACTTCAGCTATTATCCAACGGGAGTAAAACCAGGTTAGTCCTAATAGCACAACAACTACGGTTACAATTATTGCCAATGTGGTTACGACTACAATGCTGGAAGTACCTAATATTCCTCCTAATACTACTCCGATCAAGCCAGCTAGCACACCACCTATGATCGCCATTCCAAAATAAATTAAAAGCAAAGATATTGCTACTTGGAAACCAACTCTCAAAAATGACCAAAGACGTGGATTAATATGGTTCTTGGCAGTTTGAACACCTTCCGGCTGGTAAATCAATTCTCCAAAAGCCAAGCGTGAAATTAGTCCAGAAATGGCTGCATATTTTGCCCAGCCATAAATTGGAACTAGAATCCACAAGTGAGCGATCGCAGCTAGATTAAGATAAGTCTTCAGATGAGAACGATACAATCGCACCGCAGCACTGACAACATTACCGATACTCAGTGGTTGTATCTGACCGGAAGATCCAAAGTTTTCAGACATAATGGCAAATTTCCCTTGAAATTACGGAGATGAATTTGAGGCTATCTTAAGCTAAGTTAAACTCAGTGTTCCCAAAATTCATGAATATTCAACGTTGGATTGCGCGACGAGAACCAAATTGGCAGCGTTTGGATGCCCTATTAAAGCAGATAGAAAAAAAAGGGCTAAAGTCCTTACAGGCAGCAGAAATTAGAGATTTAGCGAGTTTGTATCGTTCCGTAGCAGCAGACTTGGCACGTGCCCGCACTCAGCAAATCGGTAATACTTTGATTCAAAGTTTACAATCTTTAACAACTCGTGCGTACACGCAGATTTACCAAGGTTCACGGCGACAAGAATGGCAGGCGATTCTAGAATTTTACCGCTGGGGATTACCATCTGTAGTCCAGAAAACATTTGTATACATTGCTGCTGCAACGGCGCTGTTTCTACTGGGGGGATTAGTGGCTTGGTGGTATTCTTGGCAAAACCCCAGCTTCATGCCTTTAATCGTACCTGAAAACTTGATTACCAAGGTGCGAGATGAGCAAAAATTATGGATGGGGTCAATTGTCGGCATTGAACCTCTGGCATCCAGCGGTATTATGATCAATAACCTAGCGGTGTCTTTTGGGGCTGTCGCCGGTGGGATCACTGCTGGGCTATACACAGCTTATTTGATGGTATTTAATGGCTTATTAATTGGTGCTGTTAGCACTTTGGTTGCTCAAAATAATCTAGCTTATCCTTTTTGGGCCTTTGTATTTCCGCATGGTTCCTTAGAATTACCTGCGATATTTTTTGCTGGGGGTGCGGGATTTTTATTAGCAAGAGCAATTTTATTTCCTGGTAAATATCGCCGTGGAGATGCGCTAAAGTTTTACGGTTCTCAGGCGGTGCAGCTAGTATTTGGGATTGTGCCAATGCTGATTATTGCTGGTGTGATCGAAGGCTTTTTTTCACCTAATCCCAGCGTACCTGATGCCATTAAATATCTGGCAGGAATAGGATTATTTGTACTTTTGGTAATGTATTGTAACCGCAAAAAAACATGAAATAATTTACATGGCAGCGGATTGGTCAATTGAAAAATATTTTAGAATCAAGTAAATACTAACTATGTAAATAAATCATCATTAGTATCCAGCTTGTTTGTCTACAACATTCCGCAAGGGCTGACCGGTTTGGTAGCGTTTAAGATTGTCGATAAATAGTTCTGCTATGCGCTCTCTCAGACGTGGCGACAAAGCTGAACAATGGGGTGTGATAAAGGCGTTCGGTAGCGACCATAAGGGACTTTCCGGTGGCAGAGGTTCGGTTGCAACAGTGTCTAATCCAGCACCCGCAATCCATCCCTCACGTAGTGCGGTGAGCAATGCGGCTTCATCTACTATTGCACCACGAGCAATGTTAATTAAGTAAGCAGACTGGCGCATAGAGCGCAATGCAGATTCATCGATCAAGCCTTTAGTTTCTGGAGTTAAAGGTGTAGCGATAACTACATAGTCTGCTGCTGGTAGGAGCGATCGCCACTCATCAGCACCCACAACTTTGTCAAAATTCGGTAGGGGTTCGGGATGGCGGCGACTACCCCAAACTTTAACTCCAAAGGCTTTGGCGCGAGATGCGATCGCTTGACCAATATTCCCAGTGCCGAGAATTAATAAAGTCGCCTCTGCCAACTCTTCAAGAAACACTCCTCTTACCCAAGTGTGTTCATCCTGCAAAGTTTGCAATTTCCGTAAATTCTTGGCGTGATAAAGCATGAATGCCAGTACAAATTCCGAAATTGGAATTGCGTGCACTCCTGCGCCATTGGTGAGGATAATGTCCTTTTGCAAAAAAGTTGGCGTGAGGATGTGATTTACGCCAGCACTCGGTGACTGTTGCCAACGCAGCGCGGGTGCTGCTGTGAGTACTTTGTCAAGGGTAGAGGTTTTCAGGTAAAATCCGTTGACATAAATTTCTGCATCACTAGGATCACCATCAAGATTACCTTCACTATCCACTTCCACAACATCTATATCAGATGGTAGGTGTGGCTCAATATCAGCAATTAGATGATCGGGTAAAATTAGTTTCATTATTTGCTACTCCTTGATTCCATTTTGGATTTTCAAAGTGCGATCGCACTTGACATTCTGAAATAAACTTCAGCATCGCTAGCATCCCCATCTAAATTTCCTTCAACATCTACTCTTACAACCTCTGTCTCAGGCGTTAGATGAGA
The DNA here is from genome assembly GCF_054786515.1 of Nostoc sp. UIC 10890. NCBI lineage: Bacteria > Bacillati > Cyanobacteriota > Cyanophyceae > Nostocales > Nostocaceae > Nostoc > Nostoc sp. UIC 10890. Next base: position 1,569,174 of record NZ_JBSGKF010000001.1, on the reverse strand, counting down.
CTCAATGTCAGCAACGAGATCGAGCGGTAAGATCAGTTTCATTGTAGATTACCTCTGATTTTTTTACAGGGCTATACTTTGGAAATTGTTTCTGTTTGATAAAAAATAAGTGTCATTTTCCTTTGGAATCAATTATGATATTAAAGTAAGAGTATCTGAATTTATATTTAATCTTTAAACACATAAACTCCAGAATAAAATATTGATTATTAAATTTATCCGCCATTTTCTCTATTCCATATATTTGAAAGCTCAAGAGGAGAGTTGAGAGGGATTTTGAGTGTTCATAAAAATTTTCGATTGCTATAGCTGCTTTTTAAGAGTAAGTTCTAATCTCGAAGTAGCCTATTTTACCGCAGCTACCTCAAGCATTATATTAATCAACTAAAAAAAGCTAAATTTCAACTACTCAACTGCAACAATTGGTTATTTGGCTGAGTCCCTTCATTACTCATTACTCGCTGGAGAACTGTTTCTCTGATATTGACAAATACTTCGCAACTTCTATCTCGCGGACGTGAAAGTTTCACAGGTAAATCTAGAGAAATCTGTCCTTCATCAATCACTATCACTCGGTCTGCCAAGGCCACAGCCTCTTCCACATCATGAGTAACCAAAAATGCAGTAAATTTTCGCTCTTGCCATAAGTTCTCAATCAAATTCTGCATCTCTAGGCGAGTTAAAGCATCTAATGCTCCCAATGGTTCATCTAGTAACAACAAACGGGGCTGACTGACTAACGCTCTGGCTAATGATACCCGTTGCCGTTGTCCACCAGATAAAACATAAGGCCACTCATCAGCCCGATCTTTGAGTCCAACTTTATCAAGTGCCCACAAAGCTTTTTCACGCCAATCACCTTGTAAGCCTAACCCTACATTTTGGATAACGCGCTTCCACGGTAATAAACGGGGGTCTTGAAACATCACTCTTACAGAACCGCTGAGTCTACGCAGTGGTTCTCCATCCAGTAATATTCCGCCTGAAGTTGTTTTATCTAATCCTGACACAAGACGTAATAAGGTACTCTTACCACAACCACTTCGTCCGACAATAGCGACAAACTCACCTGCTTCAACTTCTAAATTCAGCGAGTTTAAAACAGTTTTCTTGCCAAAAGCCTTTGTCAAATCCAAAATACTTAGTTGTGTACCCTGTACGTTTGAACTCACTTGCAAAACCTCCTTATTTTAGAACAATCGAGATTTAATTATTTGATGAGATATTGAAGAAAGCAAATCACACTCAAAATAAATGAAAGTCAAAAGCTAAAATCAATAATTTTCAACCTTTGACTTTGGTGAATTTAGCATTTATGATCTTTGATAATTGGGGTTCCAAGCCAAGAATTTTGTTTCTAATCCTCTGGCAACGGCATCTGCTAATTTACCCAGCAATGCATAGATCACAATACTCAATACCACAACATCGGTTTGCATAAACTCACGGGCATTCATTGCCATATAACCAAGGCCGGAATCTGCTGCGATCGTTTCTGCCACAATTAGTGTCAGCCACATAATCCCCAAGGAAAAACGGACACCAACGAGAATCGAAGATAAAGCGCCTGGGAAAATGATTTGCCAAAGAAGTTGTGGTGTTTTCAATCCATAGACTTTTCCCATTTCAATCAGTCCAGGGTCAACGCTGCGGATGCCATGAAATGTATTAAGATATAATGGAAAAAATACCCCCATAGACACTAAAAATAATCTGGCTTGATCGCCAATACCAAACCAGAGAATTACCAACGGAATTAATGCCAAATTGGGGATAGTGCGGAGCATTTGTAAGGAACTATCTAATAACTTTTCTGCTACACGGGAAAAGCCATTGAGCAATCCCAAAGCAAACCCAATACTACCACCAACTATAAAACCAGATATTGCCCGCCCAGCACTAATTCCTATATGTTGAAAAAGTTCTCCGGTGGAGGCTAGTTTAATAGCTGTAGCGATTACACCACTAGGGGCAGGTAAAATTCTGGTTGAGAGTAAACCACTTCTGGAAGCCAATTCCCAAAGTACTAGTACTAGAATGGGGACAATCCAGGGAACTATGTTCTGGAGTTGCGGGTTTTCTAACACCTTGTTCAGGGATATATTATCGTTGCTCTTGGTGTGTTTAAAAGTAATAGTCATGGAATTCTGGATTGTAGATTGTTCCAAAGGATGAACCTAGAAGTTTCATCAACTTAATTCGTAATTCTTAGTTCTTAATTAGTAATTTGCTTTTCAATTACGAATTACGAATTACGAATTACGAATTATTCACGAAGCACTCGTTAGTTGTTTTGCAAATTTTTCACTGGTAACTATTTCGCTCACTGTACTCAATACTGGTGGCGTTAGCGATGTAGTTTCCCTGTGCAAAGGTAGGCGTGGAAATAATAATTCAGCAGTGCGATACGCTTCTTCTAAATGGGGATATCCAGAGAACACGAAAGTTTCTATGCCCAAATTGTGATATTCCAGCATCCTAGCGGCAACAGTGTCGGGATCTCCAACTAGGGCAGTACCAGCACCACCACGCACTAATCCAATTCCTGTCCACAGATTGGGGCTAATTTCTAAGGTTTTTCGACTACCACCATGTAATTGACTCATGCGCCGCTGTCCTTCAGAATCAGAATTAGCCAAATCTTTCTGAGCTTTTGCGATCGCATCCTCATCCACATACTTAATTAGTTCATTGGCAGCATCCCAAGCAGCAGATTCGGTTTCTCGCACTATTACATGCAAGCGAATCCCAAAACGGACTGTTCTACCTTGTTCAGCCGCCAATTTTCTGACTTCGGCAATCTTTTGGGCTACTTCTTGTGGAGGTTCTCCCCAAGTCAGGTAAACATCTATATGTTTAGCAGCAACCCGTTTGGCAGCAGCAGATGAGCCGCCAAACCACAAGGGTGGATAGGGTTTTTGAACTGGTGGAAATAGGAGTTTACCGCCTTTGATATTCAGGTAGTTTCCTTGAAAATCAACTGTTTCCCCGCTGACGATACCCCGCCAAACTGTGAGAAATTCATCGGTTAAATCATAGCGATCGTCATGACTAAGATGCAAGCCATCCCCAGCCAGTTGCACAGGATCTCCACCTGTCACCACATTAATTAACAATCTTCCTTTAGAAATCCGGTCAAATGTTGCTGCCATCCGTGCAGCAGCACCAGGGGAAGTAATTCCTGGACGAATTGCCACGAGAAATTTCATCTGTTTGGTGACAGATATGAAAGCTGCGGCGGTAATCCAAGCATCTTCACAAGAACTCCCTGTGGGTAACAATGCGCCCGTGTAACCTAAACTATCCACAGCTTGGGCAATTTGCTGCAAATAATCAGGTGTGGCAACACGAGAGCCAATATCTGTGCCTAAATAGCGTCCGTCATGAGATCCAGTAGGAATAAACCAGAGAATTTGCATGTTTGTCAGGGTATGAGGTCTTAAAATACGATAAATCGATGTGTCTACCGTAGATTATAGTCAGAATTTTACAGGAAATGATTTAAAAAGCCAGTATAAATTAACGGTTTATAAAGAAGAACTGCCCACCAAATTGATTCTTTAGCGGATAATCCTGGCAATCATGACACATCTGTAGCAAATATGGCTGTCGTCAAGAATACAAGTTTTGTCTAGAATCTTATGTTGTCGAACACGCGGTAGGGGCAATACGCTGCGGGTTCGCTGAAAGCCGCTTCTCTAAAAGGATGTTTGAAAAGCGATTGGAAATCGCGGCTACACAAGCAAAGTCCGCCTGCGCGGACTAACCAAAATCAAACTCTTAATCCACGTAGGTGGGTTTTGTCTGTGTAGCCGTGACTTCTAGTTGCCAAGGCTTTTCTTCTCTGTAGGAGTATGCGTCTACATGAATTGCCTCTACTGTAAAATAAAGCTATTGTTTGCGTAAATTCTAAAAGCCTCGCTTTATCAGCAAAGCGAAAAAATTCATGTTAGGAAGCAACCATACAGAAGCGAGTCCGTGAGAGCCAAAGAAAGCGCAGCCAAAGCACATTTCAATAGATATCTCCGAAAACTATCAAAGCTTTCCTGTGGCTAGCTTATAAGATGCCGATGCAAACATCAAAAACTAGCTAATCAAGACGATAAAATAGGAATTTGAGATACTTGCTGATAATAACAAGGCAAAAAGATGTAGTTATATGCATTCATTTTAGCCTGATGGCATAGGATATATTTCGACAGGTAATATTAACGATCCGATTCGTAACCTTACTAGTCCACAAATAGTCAAGATAACCTGTTCATACTTATTAGTATTCAACCTAAATCTATCTTGAAAAACTCGAAAAATTTTTACCGAACGGATTCGATGTTCAACAAATACTCGTTTGGATGAAAACTCCTTGTTTAATTTTTTATATTTAGTTGTTAGCTCTTTGTTTATTGGTTTCTTAATTTCGATTAGCTGTTGTAACTGTTCATACTCCAGACCAATTAAACGCTGTGTTTGTTTAGGATTATCTTCAATGTGGTTCAGTATATCGCTCATATTTCTGTGTCAAAAAAGCTCTCTGATGTTCTTGAACTACAGAATGTTACTATTTTAGAGATGTCTCTTGTAAAAGAGGGAAAAGACGAGTTTTGGCGATGAGTCTGAAGGTTGTATTATCTTAACTGACTAAAGTAGCTAATAACTTCACTTAATTTTTTAAGTAATTTATTTACTCTGCTTTCCAAAACCCAGATTTTCACGAATTAATGAAAGGGCAAATAGAGAGAAATTAGGTTGTGTTTAGAAAAAAAGTAGGAGTAGAGTCCTAGTGTGGAACTTAAAAACTGGTATTTTACTACTCACATTAGGTTGCATCGTTGCGACTGGTATAGCAGTATATCTTCTTGGTGGCGTTGAACCAGAACAAATTCAAGCTTTGCTGAAATATTCTGGAATTTGGGCACCTGTTATTTATGTTGCTTTGTACGTTTTAGCAACTATGTTAGTTTTGCCTTCAACAGTGCTCAATTTGACTGGAGGTGCAATTTTTGGGCCCTGGCTAGGAACTGTCTGGACTAGTGTTGGAGCTGTAATTGCGGCAATCATTGCCTTTGCTTTTACTCGTACTATTGGACGCGAAGCAATTGCAAAACGACTAGCAGGACGCTGGCAAGCTATGGATGCTGAGGTTCGTCGTGGAGGACTTTTTTATATGTTTGCCATACGACTAGTACCGATTATGCCCTATGGCTTGGTCAATTTCGTTGCTGGACTGACATCGATTAGTTTTAAAGATTATGTTCTAGGTACAACATTAGGAACAGTACCGAGTGTCTTACCTTTTGTACTACTAGGTAGTTCTGGTTTGAAGGCAGTTAAGACAGGTGATTTCTTACCGCTAGTTCTCGCTTTAGGCTTAACTGGAATGTTGGTTGCGGGGTCTACTTGGTATCGAAATCGTCGTACTTTTCCTAAAAAAGCTATAGAAAAACTTAAAAAATCAGACTCATCAGATCACATTAACCCAAATAATAAATAAACTATGCTCCCAAAGTATTCATTTGTTATTCCAATCTATAACGAAGAAGAAATTATTCCCGAACTATACCGTAGACTGACTACAGTAACGAATCGGATGGATGGTCTTGTCGAATTAATTTTAATCAATGATGGTAGCCGCGATCGCTCCCTACAACTAATACGAGACCTCCATCAAAAAGACCCGCGCGTTTGCTACTTGAGCTTTGCTCGTAACTTTGGTCACCAAATTGCAGTTACAGCTGGTCTCAATTTTGTCCGGGGTCAAGTTATCGTCATCCTGGATGCGGATTTACAAGATCCACCAGAACTAATTCCCGACATGGTTGAAAAATGGCGACAAGGGTATCAGGTCGTCTACGCTCAACGCAGTCAACGTCTCAAGGAAGGACGATTCAAGCGTTTTACTGCCTACTTCTTTTATCGTATCTTGAAGAAGCTTGCAGATGTAGATATTCCTACTGATACTGGTGATTTTTGTTTAATGGATCGGCAAGTTGTAGATCTTCTTAATTCTATGCCAGAACGCGCCCGCTATATTCGTGGTTTGCGTTCTTGGGTTGGCTTTCAGCAAACAGCAATTCGGTTCGAGCGCGACCCTCGCTTTGCCGGGGAAGTCAAGTACACTTTCAGCAAATCTTTAGCGCTTGCTATCAATGGTCTGGTGTCCTTTTCAATAGTACCACTGCGTTTATCAACCTATTTAGGGTTAGTAGCAGCGGTGGCGGCTATCTTGATGGCTTTATTAGTCTTGTATTGGCGTATTTTTGTCCCCAATTCGCCTTTAACCGGGTTTACGATTATTTTGATGGCAATTTTCTTTCTCGGATCTGTGCAATTAGTCAGTGTTGGTATCTTAGGCGAGTATATAGGGCGTATCTATGAAGAAGTTAAAGCCAGACCACTCTATACTTTGGCAGAGGTAGGTGGTTTCTATCATAAATCCTCCAACTCAACGGAAAATTCTGACGAGTACCAAATGAGCGTGGGAGACGAGGGCGCGAAATAGTTCAATAAAAAGGCTTGTGGGCTAGAAAGTAAAGGTAGTGCGGAGAGCACCTACCCAAATTGGATCGTTGTTATCGTTATGTTCTGGTTTGGTAATTACATAAAAATCTGGAGTAATAGTGATGTTGTCATTTACCCGATAAGTGTAAAAAGCCTCGATGTGTAAAGAGGTACTTGGATCTTCTCGAAGAATCCCAGCCCCACTTCTATAATCATTACTCGTAACTTTAGGTGGTATACCAACGATAATCCCACCTACATTGCCTTTTTTAAGCAAGTCTGGAAAACCAACTGTGAGTGCAGTATTAATGATTGTTGCATCACTATCACCGCCTCTGTTCTGGTGGGCGTGTGTATAGCCAAACCAACCGCCTAAAGTTAAGCTCCGAGTGGTTCTCCAGTTAAATTGAAATCCGAAGTTATCAGTTGTAGTGGAGTTTTGTTCAAAAGGATTTCTGGCGAAAGCGCTACCTGTACCACCAGTGACATTAAAATTAGGTTCAGCACCAGTAGTGTTATCAGTATAGTATTTGCGGGCGTAGGTCAGGCCAAAATCTAACTGGCGAGTGGGCGATACGGTTAATTGAGCAAGTGCCAAATTAGTACCATTGAAAAGTCCACGCCCAGGGTTAGGGGCCTGATTATTATCTGCTATGTAACCTAAACTTAATTGCAATTGATCGCTAAACTTATACCCAAGAGCTAAACCAGCACCATCAAAACCTGGTCGATAAACAGTATGGTTGAATGTGGCAAACCGAGAGATCGCACCGTTGAGTCCACCAATAGCACCATTTAAGGTGGGAGTAAAGGTAGCCGGTTGAAGTGCTCTAGGGCCTACCCACACAGTAGCTTTTGAGCCTAATGGGAAACGATATGTTAACTGACTAAGATAGGTATCAGTTCTCCCATCACCATCAATGGTAAAACGGGTCATCTGGGTTCCTGTAGTCGCCCCCAAGTTAGGAATGTTATTTCCCGCTGTTAACAGAGTGGTTAGTTGATCTCTACCAGTAAAGCTCGTTTGAAAGTTAAGTCTGGCACGATAAGCAAAGAAAGTTTGAGTCCCATCATTTGTATCATCAGCAGCTGTATTATTGGCGCGTTGGCTTTGCCCGCCGTAGGCATCGCCAAATGTATCTGCTACCAAGAATGTTGCATCACCAACTAGTTTGGTAGTTGTCGAAAACTGATTGGCTTCTACCTTAGCTTGACGCGTCTCTAAGGCATCTACCCGTCCACGCAGTGTAGCTAGTTCAGATGCAAATTGTTCTTGGAGTTTTTCCAGAGTGGTTAAGTCTTCCTTTCGCACTAAATCTCCAGTGCTAGTAGCAATCAATTCGTTGAGGCGATCGAGGGCTGCATTCAAGCCAGCAGCAAATTCGTAACGAGTCAGCGCCCGATTACCTTTAAATGTGCCGTCTGGATATCCCGCAATCACGCCGTAGCGTTCAACTAGAGACTGCAAGGCTTGAAATGCCCAATCTGTAGGTTGAACATCAGAGAGTTGTGATACAGATGTAACTTGCTCTATGCGATCGCTAGGTACTGCTAAAACTGGAACTTTTGATGTGCTACCCGAAGGTTGAAAAGATGATTCAGATGAAGTTCTCTGAATAATGCCAGTTGGGATAATCTTGTCAATTGGTATTACTTGTTGTGTTGGTTGTGCTGTCTTTTCCACTTCATCTGCACTTGCTGCTGAAGACAAGACTACGAGTCCACCAAACAAAGCTGGAATCACTAGCAAATAATTCCACAAAACTTTAGACATAGGTTGTTTGTTCCTCACACAATATCAACTAAATTCCGCTGCTCAATCTTTTTCGGTAGCTACAAGACCTTGTGGAAGAGAGAATGTCATATACATTTTGAGGGTTGGTAGTAAGCACTGAAGTGCTTAAAAGGAAGGACTTTAGTCCTGACTACGAACCTGTTTACCCATCAATTTAATTACTTAGTTACGCGCATTTTGTAACTTTCAGCTTTTCCAGATTTTTGCCATGAGGCTACTCCCAGAAACCAGATATTTCTGATTCCTTCTATGCCAATACAGAATGGCACTAAGTTAAGCTGAAAGGTAAGCGGCGTAGGGATTGCAGAGGGGCAGAGGGGAATTTCTAAATATCTGAACGCAATGCCTAAAATTTCTTCTTTCTCCCCTGCTGCCTCAATGATTTTCCCTTTTCTTAGTGCCATTCTGCCAATACACCTCACCAATTTTTTACCCCCACTAAGAACAGCTAGGGATTTCGGAATTTATAAACTTTAGACACTAGACAGCCTATTAGCTACTTTCGCTCTTGCTCGAACCCTGAGAAACTGGTAGGTAGATGCCTTGAGCCGGAATGGGATTCCTTGCTCTTGTTTGGAAAATCTATTAAACAACGGTAAATCTATCGAAATTAAGTACTTTATTCACTAACATCGGATATTTTCACAAAACCCTAAAAAAAGCAAGTTTCTTAAGATAGATAACTAAGTTTGTTTTACATAACTTTATGTTTGAATTTGTTTGCTAAAGTGCTTGCTTTTTCTCTAAAACTGTGAAAAGCTTTGTTATGTCACAAACTACGGTTCATTGGTCAAGATAAAGTAGTTGTTTGTCGGTGTGGTGGGAATTTGTAAGGAGCCAAAATTTATTCAGGCTACTAGTAGGCCACCAACAAGTAAATAGGCAAACAGATTTCTAAATATTTTGCAGCATCGATGGAGTGAAGACTTGATGCTTAAGACTTTATCGGTGGGGAGAAATTGTAGATGCTGAAGACGTTAACAACCGATTTTGAACTCGACTTAGAAGCAGATGTGCTTGTGATTGGAGGTGGGCCAGCTGGAACTTGGGCAGCATGGAGTGCTGCATCAAGTGGAGCTAGAGTGATCCTCGTAGATAAGGGATATTGTGGCACAACTGGATGCGCCGCTGCATCTGGTAATGATGTGTGGTACGTGCCACCCGATCCAGAAGCACGCGAAACAGCGAAGGCGAGTCGGGAATCGTTAGGTGGGTTTTTATCCGATCGCAATTGGATGGATCGGGTATTGAATCAGACTTATACAAACGTCAATCAGCTAGCAGAATGGGGTTATCCCTTCCCTACCGATGATGAAGGTAAACCCTACCGGCGATCGCTGCAAGGGCCGGAATATATGCGGCTGATGCGGCGGCAAATTCAACGGGCAGGAGTGAAAATTTTAGACAACAGCCCCGCCTTAGAACTACTAGTTGATGACGATGGTGTTGTTGGTGGTGCAACAGGTGTGAACCGTCAAACAGGTAGTAAATGGATAGTGCGATCGCAATCCACAATTATCGAACTGGCGGATGTTGCACCAGAAAGCGATATGCAGACTTCAGTCAACGAGGCAGAATTGGCAGAAGTCGGGCTGCTGGGTAGTTATCGTGAAAACATCGGTTGGGGACATAAACGCACCTCAACAGCAAAAGCCGATCAAACATTCCAAATTTTAAAGCAGATGAAATAGTGTGGCGAAGAAAATAGTCATGCTGTCGTTCACAGTAGGAACAGATTTGATCAGTTAAATTGAAGAATTCAGAAGCCAGAATGGGCTAAACGCCCCGCTACCGCTAACAGAAGTCAGAATGCAATCAGTGGGTCATACCACTCTCTTTTCTAACTTAATATATAAAGTTTTAAAATTTACAAAAAATATTTAATTATTATAGGGTTCAAATAAATTAATAGGTCATATTTTTGTTCTTTATATTGCAATTAATCATAATTTTTTTAACCATCTAGAGGAGAATAAATAAAACAACCAATGACAATTTTAAAAGGAAAATTTGAATTTAGGAAAAGCCAGAGAACAACACGTCATTCTTTGTTGTTTGCTCTGGGCTACTGCTTAATGCTATCGACTGCCCTATCGAGTTGTAGTGAAGCAAAAAATAATACTCAAAAGTCTGCAACTTACCCTGAATCTGTGGATTCATCTAGCACTACAGAAAAGCAAGTAGTACGGATTGTACGTTCAAAACAACTGACCGCTCTAGCAGTTTTAGAAAAGCAGGGTTCCTTAGAAAAGCGATTAGAACCTCTAGGTTTTAAAGTACAGTGGGCTGAGTTTGCCGCTGGGCCACAACAGCTAGAAGCCCTAAATGCAAATGGATTAGATATTGCATCTACAGCAGAATCGCCTCCTGTATTTTCACAAGCAGCAGGAGCGCCTCTTGTTTATCTAGCTACTACACGCCCCAGTGGTAAAGCAACTTCACTTTTAGTTCCTGCAAACTCTCCGATAAAAAGTGTTACCGATTTGAAGGGTAAAAAAGTAGCTTTTCAGAAAGCCTCCATCGGTCATTACTTATTAGTTAAGGCGTTGGAAGATGTAGGGCTGAAACTGAGCGATGTCCAATCAGTTTTTTTGGCACCGCCAGACGCAAACGCGGCATTCAGTCAGAACAAGGTAGATGCTTGGTATATTTGGGAGCCATTCGCTACCAGAAATGTACAAAATAAAATAGCTCGTGTTTTAACAGATGGCAGTAAATTGCGAGATACTGGTAACTTTTATTCAACCTCACGCCAGTTTTATCAGGCTCATCCTAACGTAATCAAAGTGTTTCTAGAGGAGCTACAAAAGGCAGAAATCTGGACTAAGGATCATTCCAAAGAAGTGGCACAACTGCTTGCTCCTGTAACTCAGCTAGATCCACCAATTCTAGAAATAATGCATAAGAAATATGACTATGGGGTGCTACCAATTACCGAGAAAGTCATTATCAAGCAACAGGAAGTTGCAGACAAGTGGTACAGCTTAGGACTTATCCCCAAAAAGGTGAATGTTAGAGACGGGTTTTTGACACCTGAAGAGTACGCCAAAATTACTCCCTCAGACGTATTAGCCAATAAATAGTTATTCCCAAGAAGAAATACTCTTTGTACCATCTGATGAAACTCCAGTATTGGCTTCTAAACCAGGAAAAACTCCGGTGGTGATTCTGATTTCCAACGTTATAAAGTATGAAGGTAAAAGCGGGTTTATTCAGCGATTAAGTTGGCGATCGCATCTACTAATTCAGCTGGCTCTACTGGTTTGGCAAGATGCTTGTCAAATCCGGCTGCAAGTACCTGCTGGGCATTAATTTCTCCAGCGTATGCTGTAAGTGCGATCGCTCGAATTTGCCCTCCCTGCTTTACTGGCAGTGTTCTCAACTGTCGCATGAACATACATCCATCCACTTCTGGCATCCCAATGTCGCTTAAAAGTATATCTGGCAAGGATTGGGCTAAAGTGGCTAGGGCTTCATCTGCTGATGTGACTGCTGTCACACTTGCCCCATACTGCTCTAGTAAGAAAGCAATAAATTCTCGCGTATCTGTATCATCATCCACTACTAAAATCTTGACACCATTCAAATTTGAGGATGGCTCAGAGTTGCTGCTGTCCTGTCTAATCTCTAATTGATTTTGGATCAGTGGGAGTCTTACTGTAAAAGTTGCTCCGTGATCTTCGCCCCCACTTTCTACCTGGACTGTGCCGCCATGCAGTTCAACTAAGTGACGAACGATCGCTAATCCTAAACCCAATCCACCAAATTTTCTGGTGGTGCTGCTGTTCTCTTGGCGAAAATATTCAAACACGTAAGGCAGAAAATTGGGGTCGATGCCTTTCCCTGTATCGCTGACTTGAATCAGTGCTGAGTTGGAATTAGAACATAATGATAGTCGAATATCAACCCGTCCCCCCATAGGTGTAAACTTAACCGCATTTGAGAGCAGGTTCCACACGATTTGCTGCAATCGGCTGGAGTCACCCAAAACTTGTCCCAAATTTGGTTCTAAGTTGATGTGCATCTCAATTGACTTCGCTTCTGCCGATAGCCGCACTGTCTCCATTGCTGCTGAAATCACAGATGTCAGATCAACTGGGTAGATATTCAAACTGATTTTACCTTGTAAAATCCGGGAGATATCTAGTAAATCTTCAATCAGTTGAGCCTGTAACTTAGCATTTCGCTCAATAGTCTTTAGTGCTTGAGGGATGGTTTTTTCATCAAGTTTTTTGGTTTGGAGTAGCTTTGCCCATCCTAAAATTGGGTTGAGTGGCGATCGCAACTCATGAGAAAGTACTGCCAGAAACTCGTCTTTTATCCGGTTGGCATTTTCAGCCGCCTGTTGAGATTGCTGTGTTTCTGTGTAGAGTCGGGCATTATCAACAGCGATCGCTGCCCGGCCAGCTAACTCTTCAGCTAACATTAGGCTTTTGGTATTGTAGCGACGACCTGAAGAAGATACCAAAGTCATCGCTCCCAACACCCGTCCCCGAACGATTAGCGGTACACTCATACCAGATGTCGGATTTAGTTCTTGCAAGATTTTTAGGTGACTGGCGTTGTGGCTTAAGCCTTGTATCTGTTCATCAGAAATCAAATGAATAATTTGTGATTTACCCGTTCGTATTACTTCAGCAACACCTGCTGTTTCTGCCAAATCAGGCGGATAGTTTTGTAACTGTTCTACCAATTCTTGTTTCTCTAGATTGGCATGAGCTGCTGCAACTCGGCGGACTAATTGATTGTCACAAATAATATCAACTAAGCACCAATCAGCTATTTCCGGCACTGCCAAACGCGCCAAACCTGCTAAGGTTGTCTCGTAGTCCAACGATGTAGCCAAAATCCCACTAGCCTCAGCCAGAAAACGCTGTTCCTCGTCCACCTGCTTACGCTTAGTAATATCTCGCGAAGATGCTTGCATCTCTAAAATTTCTTGAGTTTGGCGATCGCGAATAGCTCGAATAGTTGCTTCCAACCAGATATAACGTCCATCTTGGTGACGGGCACGGTGAGTAATGGTATAAATATCTGGTAAATCGGCATTGACTGGGTAATTTCTCGCAATCTCTGCCAAATCGTCAGGGTGAACTAATTTATTACTGGGATGGCCGACTAGTTCCTCTGGTTGATATCCCAATACTGTGTAGCAAGCTGGTGAAACATACAGAAGAATTCCATCTACCGTATGGCGTGAAATAATATCAGTTGAATTTTCAGCCAGTAGCCGAAAACGCGCCTCACTCTCGCGCAGTTTTGCCTCAGCCTGCTTGCGTTCGGTAATATCGACGCACATTCCCACCCATTCGAGGATTTCGCCTGTTTCATCGAGTATGGGCACACCACGTATATTCATGTAACGGTATTCGCCGTCATGCCGCAGAACGCGATACTCGGCAACTGCAACGCTGCGTGTCGGAAATACCTGTTGCCAAATTTCCACCATCGAGGAACGATCTTCTGGGTGTAGTGCCTCAACCCAACCCCATCCTTTGTATTGTTCAGGACTTTGCCCTGTGAACGCTTGCCAGGTGGGAATATCATCAATAACGTTGCCCCAAGGTGCCGCCCTCCAGACGATGGATGCGCTTGCCTCTGCTAGTGAACGGTAGCGTGCTTCACTATCGCGCAACGCAATTTGCTGTTCGCTCAAATATTCCCGCAAATCTATAACCTCTTGAGCTTTCAAGTGATCAATGAAATAGGTTTTTTAAAAGTATTTGGCTAAAAGCGCCTCACCGGGTTCTCCCATTTGGTGTAATAGCTCTTTAATTTGTTTAATAGCCAGTGGCGAAGGTTGTGTGCGTCCGTTTTCCCATCGGTTTATAGTGTGAAACGAAACCCCTAACATCGTAGCCAGTTTTACCTGTGTAAATTTGAGGCACTGTCGAGTCTCGCGAACCAACTGTGTAATCCTTAGCTGTTCGATCGCAGGCATAAGCTACCTATATTTTTATTTTTTACCAGATATTGCAATATAGCAGATGCTATAACTTGGACTGCACCTATCTAGGGTATAGAGGTAGCCCTATCAAGATGGGTAGAAATTTTATGATTCACCTTGAAAAGGCTAGTACCGCAAGGCGAAAGTCAAAAGTCAAAATGAATGCAGCGTAACTGTTTCGTTAATTTGGAATGGGTTGTTTATTTCCGCCACCCTGTACTAGTAGTCTGTCAATAAATCATTGATGGATAAATTTCCTGTAGAGACGGCGATTTATCGCGTCTCTCTAACCGTCAAAATGAATTTGACCAAAAGAATGGGATTCCGAGCTTCTGGCGCCATTTGAAATGGTATGTTTATTTCGGCCGTGCTGTACTAGTAATAGAGTCGTTTCAATTCAGGGGATGAGAATATGAGAGTTTGGCTTGCCTGCTTTTTCGTGTTGTTTGCTTTGGCGGAACTGTTTGACTGGTTGCAAGACTTTAATCTGCCATTACCTATCTATATTTTGGGTGGCGCTTTTTTAGCTGTTGCTTCTAACTATGATCGGATTTTTGACTCCTATTTTGCTGATTCCAGCATTGAAGCAGCACTTGAACAACCCCAGTTAGATTCACTAACTCCATCTACTAATTCTATATCTTTCCCAATTGCCAGTTCTGTTGAAGATGCTCAAACATCTCAAACAGATGATTAGCGATTATCTAGTTGACGCTATGCATAAGCTTGCTTTTAGAGTAGGAATACGCCAAAGTCTCTAATTAGCAAGTAAATTGCTACATTAATAGGAGCTTCAGGTTAAGTAGCTTTTAACCTAGAGTCCGAAAATTAACTTTTACGCCTGCAACATCTACCCAATTCAGGCTACCGCCGCAACGCCGTGATTAGTGGATTATTAGAAAAACTCCGTTTCCCCTTTGTCAAAGTTCAGGATTCCCGTGAAACTTCCAAGAGCAAAAGCTGGCTGCCAATTATTTTTGTTACCAGTGTAGGAGTTACCGCCTTTATCTGGGGAGTTCGGGAACTCAAATGGTTACAGCCTTGGGAGTTAAGAGTTTATGACCAGATGTTGCGATCGCGTCCAGCACAAGCACCAGATCGGCGGATTTTGCTAGTTAAAATCACTGATGAGGATCTCAAACGAGAGAAATGGACTATATCAGATCGAACAATCAATCAGCTATTAAAGAAAATAGAGTCCTATCAACCGCGAATTGTTGGTTTATATCTTTTCCAACCAGAACACAACAATTTGGCGGCTAATCTTCAAAATCAAGATAACGTTATCAGTACTTGCTTGTTCAGCAGCTTGGGTAGAGATGAAATGCCACCGCCACCCAATTTTCCTATAGATAATGTTGGGTTTAGTGATGTGGTTGCTGATCATGAAAACGATCAAACTCTCCGCCGCAGTTTGTTATTTGCTCACTCTACAGACAAAAAATGTACAACATCATTTGCGTTTGGTGCCTTAATTGCAATTAATTATCTGGAAAAACAAGGCATTGACTACCAGTTCACTAAAAAAGGAGATTTTCAGTTAGGTAAAACCCGGTTCCCGCGTTTACAAGCTAATTCTGGCAGCTACCAACATTTGGATGCAGATGGGTATCAAATATTATTAAATTACCGTCACCCCAACAGCCTTGCCGAACAAGTAACCCTCACAGATGTTCTTAGTGGCCGAGTCAACCCCAATCTATTTAAAGACCGTCTGGTAATTATTGGCACTACAGCAGCTAATTTACCTCCAGGTGGATTTTATACACCCTACAGCGCTTTGCCAGATCAACCAGCCAGAATGCCTGCTTTGTTTATTCATGCACAGATAGCAAGTCAACTTATCAGTACAGTATTGGATGGGCGATCGCTAATTTGGTATTGGCCAGACTGGGTGGAACTTATTTGGGTGTGGGGTTGGTCGCTTTTAGGTAGTGTTTTAGCATGGCGATCGCAAAATCCGTTGCGTTTGCTAGCGTTAGTAGGGATAACTCTACTTGGGTTAGTAGTAATCTGCGTTGCTTTGTTTTTACAAGCCGGATGGGTACCGTTGATTCCTTCTGCCCTTGCTTTGGTGCTTAGTAGTATATGTGTAATTGCTTATACTAGCTACCAAAATCAGCGGCAAACTCAGGTGATTATTCTGCAAGTTGAAAAACAGCAAGAAGCGATCGCTCAATTAAATGTTCTCTTAGAAGACAAAACAGCAATTCCCGACTCTTCTATTGATTTTCTTCCCCCAATTGATTCACCAGAAATAAAATCAGGTGATTTGCTTTTGAGTGGACGCTACAAAATCTCTCAAACTCTGGGTTCTGGGGGATTTGGTCGGACTTATTTAGCACAGGATACTCAACGACCGGGTAATCCTACTTGTGTAGTTAAAAAGTTAATGCCAGCCCGTCAAGATACAAGATTTTTGCAAATTGCTCGTAGGTTGTTTAATAGTGAAGCTGAAATTTTAGAATCTTTGGGTAAACATCATCAAATTCCCGAACTACTTGCTTATTTTGAAGATAACCAAGAATTCTATTTAATTCAACAATATATTGAGGGACATACTCTAAGTGAAGAATTACCACCTGTGCAAAATGTAAAGAACGAATCATTTGTAATTGAGATGCTCAAACAAGTTTTAGAAGTTTTAGAATTTGTTCACCAGCATCGAGTGATTCATCGTGATATCAAACCGACTAATATTATTAGATGTACTCAAGATAATCGGCTGGTGTTGATTGACTTTGGTGCTGTAAAATTAATGCAACCGCCAAGTAGTGAGCAAACAGAATTAGCCACAGTAGCCATCGGGACGCGGGGTTATGCACCTCCAGAACAATTTGCCGGTCATCCCCGCTTATGCAGTGATATTTATGCTTTAGGAATGATTGCGATTCAAGCCATAACTGGGACACCACCGCAGGAACTCTACCCAGATCCAGAAACGGGGAATGTGATGTGGCGGCAATCGGTGCAAGTGAGTGAAGAGTTAGCGGCAATTTTAGATAAGATGGTTTGTTATCATTTTAGCGATCGCTATCAATCAGCCACCGCAGTTTTACAAGATTTGAAATGTTTTTCAACTAAGTGAACTGGGGAAGCGATCGCACAGGCAATTCAGATCCCCCATTTATTAGAGAAGTCGGGGGTCTATATTTTCAGTTTCTCTGAGATACAATCGGTCGCTGCAATAAAAGTTATTCCTATTCGTGTAGATATTGAGTAATCTTTAGTGCAATACACTTAAGTTAGTGCCAAAAGCGTTAATTTGCGTTGGTTAGATTGAGGAACGAAACCCAACATTAAACGTTAATTGTTGGGTTTTGCTTGGTTTAACCTAACCTTGTGTCTTAGAAAAGTGTTAGAAACAATAGGAATCCGCTTCGATTTCTGAACGAATTTGCGTAGACAGGCAATAGGCAATAGGCAAGAAGGCAATAGGCAACAGGAAAGAAGGCTTCTTAGTTGTACTGAGTTTTTTCAGAAATCAAATATAGTCCTATAGATCAATACGGTTCAGTTAAGGTTACTGGTGTAGATAACTTGTCTTTGAAGACGCGATGAATCGCCGTCTCTACAAGTGTTTTGGGCTTATCTGAACTGTATTGTCCTATAGATCGGTTTTTGATAGATCGGATCACAACTTTTAAGCTGTCCGAAAACGTGCTAGTTCTTCACCAGTCTTAGCATCATGAGCATGAACTGTACACACCAAACAAGAATCAAACGATCGCGCCACGTGACCAACTTCCACTGGATCGCTAGAATCGTAAATGGGTGTGCCAATTAAAGCTTCTTCAATGGGGCCGCGAATTCCTTCACCGTCACGAGGGCCGATATTCCAAGTACCTGGGGCAATCACTTGGTAATTCTTAATCTTACCGCCCTCTACTTCTACCCAGTGAGACAACGAACCCCGTGCTGCTTCCGTTGCACCCCAACCGCGACCATCTTTTTCTTTGGGTTTGATATACCAAGGGTCGTTTAATTTGAATTCGCGCAAACAGTGTTCAGCTTGACGATATAACTTGACAATTTCGTGAACTCGTGCTAACTGACGCACATGAATACTAGCACCACCCATTCTTTTGAAGACATCGAGGATAAATGGGTCGTAGTGTTGCCAAGATTCGCCATGTTTACCACCAGCTACTAATTGCCGCGCTAAGGGGCCAGTTTCCAAACGTCCGAAGTCTTTGTGAAGGACTGCACTCGACCAAGAGTAGGCGTTATCGAAGTCTTTTGTATTGATTGCAGTGGGTTTAGTGGTGCGATCGCTAGGATGAATATCTTCTGTCCCTTCATCGTACCAAGAGTGAGTTGTATTCTCGCGGGTAAATGACTGATCCATTAAAACGTGAGTGTCTGCGAAGCTATCGTACACTCCACTTTTCATAATCATCGCCGCGTTTCGCCCTTCAATAGTCGGCTTTTGGTATTTATCTTCATGGGCTAAATATCCCCAAGTCACATATTTACCAACACCAGCGCCATATCTATCTAGACCGATGTCTAAACCCATGCGCCAATAAAAACCTAAGTCGGAATCTCGATGATTGCGGTCTTCATCTAACCATTCCCTGAAGTCGTCATAAGTTTGAATTTGTTCGTAGCGTTCTAAAGAACAACCTAACCACACTGGTTCTAACCAATTGGTGCGGAAGTACTCGAGAATTGCCCAAGCGCGGGTAATGTCTGTAAGGGTTGGGGCGCACATCACGCCACCAGGCACCATATAACTGCTGTGAGGCCATTGTCCGCCTAATAGTGCATAAATTTCTACGGGTTTCGCGGAAATTGTGATGCCTAGTTCATAAGATTTGCCTGTGAAAGCAGCAAAGCGTCTCACAGCTTCCTCATAAAAGCGACTATGGCGGTATTTTTTATTGGTTAAATCAATGGCAAACAAACCATAAAAGTAGCGGGGAATGCTTTGAATTGTCTCGACAATTTGACCGAGATTTCTCGCTAAAATTGCATTGCGCGGAACTTCTGTTTCCCAAGCTGTATCTAATGCCCAAGATGCACAAGTCAGGTGAGAACCGCCGCAAATTCCGCAAATGCGAGGTGTAACAATTAATCCAGCTTGTGGGTCTTTACCACGAAGGATAACTTCAAATCCGCGAAATAATTCAGCGTGTGTCCAAGCGTTGACTACTCTTCCATTTTCGATATCGACTCGAACATCTAAATCGCCTTCAACTCTACCAACGGGCGAAATGTCTAATGATTGAATTGTCATTTTTTATTTGTCCTTTGTCATTGGTCATTGGTCATTTGTCATTGGTCATTTGTCATTGGTCATTTTCATTCACGTTCTGCAAAATTGTCGAAACCCTTGATTTATCATTGAAAGGTAGAGGGGAGTGTGAAAGGTTACAGTCATTGGTCAAATCACAAAGAACAAATGACTAATGACAAAGGACAAATAACAAATGACTAAACTGTAAAAAAGTCTTCTTCAGCCCAAGGTGGTGCGGCGTCTTTGGCGACCATTGTGAGTAAGGCGTAGTCTTTTTTGTTGACTCCTGGCGGTAATTCTTTGGGAACTCCCATTACTGTTTGGGTTTTAAATACGGTTCCTGGTTTGAGGTCAAAGAAGGGAAATTCTGGTTCTGTGCAACCTAAACAAGGCATTCCGGCGCGAGTTTTGGAAGAGACGCGGTTCCATAAGATGCGGTTGCAGGAAGAATGAGTCATAGGGCCGCGACAACCCAAGTCGTAAAATAGGCAGCCTTTACGCTGACCAAATTCGGCGGTTGAGGCTTTGTAGGCAAAGTGGACGTTGCGGGTACAACCTGTTTGGGTATAGGTGTTGAAGAAGGTTTGGGGGCGATTTAGTTCATCAAAAGCAATGTCTGCTATGCGTCCAGTAGCGATCGCAACTAATATCTGCGTAATCCAGTCTGGATGGGCGGGACATCCAGGTATATTAATTACAGGTAATCCGGCTTGTGAGAGAAAATCTTTCCCTAAAAAACCGCCTTCTTGACGCTTGAGAAATTGCAAACCTTCCGATTCGCTGGGGTTGGGTGACATGGCGGGGATTCCTCCCCATGTGGCACAGTCTCCCACAGCGACGATAAATTTAGCAACTTTAGCAAGGTCTGCTAACCAATCTTTCATGGCGCGATCGGCAAACCGATTCCATTCGCCAGTACCGTTGGGGGCGTTGACAACACTGCCTTCAAATACCAAGATATCTAGGGGAATTGTGCCAGAAATGCAATCTCGCAGCAGTGTTTGTAAGTTGTTGCCTAGTTCCACTCCCAAGGAAGGATGCCAAAGTAAATTGATACCAAAATCGGCAATCAAATCACAGACTGTCGGTTCTTCAGCGTTGAGAAATGACATGGTGTTGCCTGAACAAGCACCACCTTGTAGCCATAGTACGTTAGTCATCGGCTATGCGTTTTTCTATTGTTTCCCATGCATGATGTAGGTGATAATGCTTGTTGAGTCTCACCTGTTTATCAATATTTGTTTTTCAATACTAAGATAATTTTTGCTTTAATTCACTTTCATTAAAAAAGAATTAATCATTAACAATAACTGAAATTCCATCAATATTAATTTAAAGGTTTATGTCTGTTAAATGTGTTACATATTTAGCAAACAGAACAACCACAATCTTGGAATGGTGCTGTACTTTCTGCGCTAACTCACCCTACCCCGCATTTCTCACAAGCTCAAGGCGTTTGATGGAGCAGAAGAGAAGTAATGAGTAATGAGTAATGAGTAATGAGTAATGAGTAATGAGTAATGAGTAATGAGTAATGAGTAATGAGTAAAAACTTCTTACTTCTTACTTCTTACTTCTTACTCATTACTTCTCCTCGGCACTTGCACAGGCTTTAAGAGGTGTGGTGAGAAATCAGGGCTACGTATATCTCAAAAATCCAACAGGAATTTTAGAGGATGTTTGAAAAGTCTTATTGTCGGTATCAAAGATTTTCGATCCCCTAAATTCCCTGATAAATTGAGGGACTTCGATTCCGGTTTCCACCCTTTGAAGCTACGGTGTATATAGCAATCCTAAAGCATTCATGAAAAATTAGATACCCGACTTCTTCGAGAAGTCGGGTATCTGGATATCGCGCATTTTCACTTCGTTGGATTGATGAAATTATTACTTACTTTGATGATGGCACAGTGGGAAGAAAACTTTGCGATTTACTGAAATTCTTATTATTCAAAATGGGTTCGCAACAATTAATCAGTGGTTGATTAGCTATTGCTTCTAAGCCAACGGAATGAAGCAAAGTTGTCCAGTTTGCTAGTAAAGTCTCATTTTGGGGATTTTTATAGCGTAATTCTGCCAAACTCACGATAGCATCGTACCAAACACCATTTGCGGTATAAAGCGTCGCCTTTTGTTGGGGTGTTGCTTGTTTTAGTTGTTCTGTTAATGTTGAATTTTGGTTAACCCTTTGCACCCAACCATCTGCATAATCCAGTTTCGTAGGTTGTTTTTGGTCGCATTGAACCCGTACTTTAAAAAACCAGTGATACATTTTTCCCGCCTGCAATGAGTCTTGATTTGGGGGATAATGAACGCTAATAATTCCTGGTGATTTTGGTGGTGTCAAATAAGTTCGGTATAAAGTTTGGCTTTTGTTATTAGTTTCCTCTTGCAAAACAAACTCTATGTTGGCTATAGATGATGCATTATAGGGAACAAAAAATAAGAAATAAGGATGTTCAGCGCTTGTTAAACCCCAAACTTGAGTGATGGAAACATCCGCTTCTTTACCTTGTTTAAGAGTTTGTTGATAGGTCGGTACTAAGGCTGTTACCGTTTGATTACCTACGTCGCATCCACGGCTTGCAGCCCCACCTCTAGAACCGGCTGCACTTCGGTCTGGTGGTGGCGGTGGTGGAATAAATTTGACTGAGGCCAGATGATTATTAACTGGTAACGCCTGGAGTTGTAGAGGGTAGGATATATTACTGGTGAATGCTATCACCAAGGCTATGGTTAATTGAGAGTTTTTCATAATTCGTTGTTAAGCAAAAAGATATTTTTATGATTGTTTGATAGGTTTTATAACAGCTAAGAAGATAACAGCACTACCTCCTAAAGCGATCGCCGCAGGTACAAAGGGAAGCCAATAACTGTATAGTATTAATAATATCAGGCAAGAACTGTATAAACTCAGGAATGCCACTCCCATTGCCAAGGCTAAATAAGCAGGTTGTCGCAGATAAGCTGCAAGCAAACCTCCCGTAATCGCCCAACCCCAAAGCCAAATCACTTCACCCCATACATCCCAAGTCGATAAAAGAGGCCGCCCATCTAAAGCCGCACTCAATAACTGACTTACCATCTGTGCTTGTAAAAAAACTCCTGCTATTTCCTGTGGTTTGCCTTGAGAGGAAGCGTAGGGAGTAAATGAATAATCACGAAAACTTTCGGCTGTTGTACCAATTAAAACTATCCGGTCTTTGATTGCATCGGCTTTGAGTTTACCAGCCAATGCTTCTTGTAGGGTAATACGAGGTGCGATCGCTTCTAAGTTCACAAACGAGCGATAATTGAGTAAAATTTGGTGTCCCAATGCATCAATACCTTGGTAGCCTCCGGTATGAGCCTCAATTGGTTTTAAGGTCAGCTTACCTAATTGCCAAGCACCATCAGGGCTAAATTGTAACTTAATTCCTCTTGCATATAAATAACGTAATGTCAACTGCACATTTAAGGCATAAGATGCAGTACAGGGAGATGAGGGAGGGGGAGTTAAGGCCAACAGATGCCGCCGCACCACATTATCAGCATCGATGACGATATCACTAAAGCCGAGAGCGTCGGGAGAAATTTCTGGTGGTGGTTTGATGCCTGGTTTGCTAGTTTGGGGGTTACTAACTTGACATACTGCCACAAAGCGATCGCTTTTTCTCATTCGTTCTGCCAACTTTGGATAAGCTGGCTGTACAGCATAATCTCGGTATATATCCAAACCAATCACCCGTGGTTGATATGCCTCTAGTTTTGCTAACAACTTATCTAGAGCCTCATCTGATAAAGACCCCCGTCGATTAGGAGATTGGGCTTGTACATCTTCTTCTGTAACTGTAATTACCAGTATTCGAGAATCTGGTTTTTCCTGGGGACGCAGACGTAGCAGATGGTCAAACGCCATTAACTCCCATGATTGCAGTAAACCAAAATACCGTACTCCCATCAACAATGGTGTGATAACTATGCAAGCAAGCATAATCGCAGACAAAGCTTGTCGTAGGTTTATACCTCCCCTAATTGGGGTTTTGGGTATGGATGTTATCTGCTGACTATTCTGGTTGACGTGCAATTCTCGCCACAGCAGAGGTATCGTTGCGGGATTTTGATAAATTACAGGTAACCAAGTAGCACAGGGAAATTGAGTTTCTAGTCCTTGCAACCGTTCCCGTGCTTCTCTGACTGCTATATATAAAGATTTACCACGAGCAAAAGCTTCTAAAAAATACTTCAGAAATTCTTGCGCCACCCTATCAGGAACAGGTTCTCGCATAACGATGATTTGGGGTATATGTAAATCTGCAAACTCCCGCGCCAAACCCAAACCATCACAGGAGTTAAAAATGGCCAAATGTAAACCTCGTTCTACCGCTTTTCGCAAGCCATACTTTAATTGACTAATTGTCAAGCTTTCTGTTTGATTAATATAAATTTTCCCTTCATTACCGCTTCCATCAGTAGCACTATGTCCGGCGAAAAACAAAATCTGCCAATCTTGTTCCCATAGCTGGTCAGTGAGGTCTTTACCTGATGGCTCCACTAGAAAGGTAGTATTGGCATGAGGTAATTCTTTCAAAAGCTGACTGTCTGTTTGGATATCAATTCCTTGACTATTACCCAAAATTGCTAAAACTTTCACCTGCGATTGAGGGGGTGAATTGCGGCTAACTTGTTCATAACTAGGCGCACTCAAACCGATTTCGGCTTTGGGATAACGTTCTAATAAATCCCACAAATGCCAAGGAAGTTTTTGCAATCTCAGGTCATTAGTTTGCAGGAGTACGCGGATATGGTCTTCCGGTAGCAGTTTTTCCAGCCATTTTTCGCGGATAGTCCGAAAAGTAGTGGATGATAGCCAGTTATTTAAGTGAAATCTCAGAGTATCTGCCGCTTTTTCGCAATCATCCAAAGAAGGAGTTTGTGTTGATTGCTTAGGAATACCAATAGGGCGACCAGAAAATTTGAGTTTACAGTAAATAGACTGCCATTGATGGTAGCAAAGGGCAATTTCCGGGTATGGTGGTAGTTCGCCACTAATTTCTACAATTGGTCGGACATTTTCATCACCAATTTGGAGTGTTACAGGAAATCCTGCCTCAAAACTTCCTGTGCCTAACTTTAAAACTACTAACTTCCCCAACGTCAGTACTCCAGATAACGTAACTTACTTTAGTACAAGATGTTACGCTACTATATACGACTGTTATCAGGGTCTATGCAGTGAATGAGCCTTCAACAAGCTTCTAACCACGACTGCAAATCAGCCACACTGGTAAAATCTAACAGTGCTTCACTCAAATCTTCAAGAATAGGCAAAGGTAAACCAGAAATTACGGAGCGCATTTCTGGGGAAATTTCTCCAAATCGCTTCGTTATCTGTCGCACAATTAAATTAACTGTTGCTTCTTCGCGTCCTTTTTCACGTCCTTCTTCGCGCCCTTCTTCACGTCCTTCTTCTTTAATTTCTCGGTAAACTCGCGTTTCCTTGAGAGTTATCCCCAGCATTGTTTCCACCTCTGTTCTACTTAATTCTTCAAACTTGTACACCATGATTGTGGTGATTATCTCTATTATGGCGCGACTCCTGGGGGATGATACTTCCTGACCAGTTCTAGTTAACAAATACCTTGCTGCTTCTGGTGCTTCTTCTTCCTGCACTGTAGTTAATACCATCAGTGCTACCCAAACAGGTAAGGTACGAATATCGCCCAATTCATCCAAATAAACTCGATGTAATTGTCCGCCATTCAGGAATGAGCGATGGGGATTAATATCGCTTTGCTCGATACTGCGAGATGGGTAAATTATCACTGCTTGCCAATCGCTAAATCTGTCACGGTTGCGATAAAAATACAGTGAGGACTCAGCCAATACCCGTTCATATAGCCTTTCATCTTTCTGGAATTGTACCTCACAGAAATACACAACTCCTGCACCTGCATTTTCCGGTGGCAGAAATACACCGTCAATTTCAAATTTGGGTTCTTTGACTGCTACCGAATCAAATCGATAGGCATCTGCATTTGTTGGTGGATTTGTCAATAATTCAAATAAAAGAGTGGGATATTGTTGAAATAGTTTGTAAAAAATCGAGTCTCGCCGCATGAAAAATTCCCATTTTACTTAGAAACAACTACCACTAGAGACAGACAAACCACGAGGGTTAATATTTGGGACTTCAGCTACTAGAGATACATTACCGTTTTTATCGATAATCCAGCCTTGCGCCTCGACTATTTTAGATGGGGGAGATGGCAGACTTTGATTAATCACATTACTATTTTGATCAATATTTATTGCATCTAATGTTATCCATCGTGCTGTAGATACTTCACCTTGGAATGGTTCTATCGGACTACGGGCAATTCCTCCCCGTCCTGTTACGGTGAAGGAACTACGTCTAGCAGAACTACCGGGGTTACAACTAGAGACAATTTGTTGTGACGCATCTGTTAAATTGTCAGGTAATTGTGCCAAACCGCGACTAGGGTCTACATCAGGTGTATTAACTGTGACTGTACCTGTTAAGCCAAACTGGGAACTAGCATCAATGTCGTTGGTATTATTAGGCGGTGTTGATGGGCGTTGTACTAGACCAAAAATACTCTGAGCATTAATGTTAATATTGCCACCTTTCCCTTGAAAAGCATTAGCGACAATATCATTATTTTGATTGACCGTGGCGACGATAAAACCATCTGGTGCATCAATGGCGATGTTACCACCATTGGCATTATTAAAAGCTTGAGCAGAAATGAGACTTTGATTTTGCAACACCAACAGTTTTAAATCTTCCAGTCTGATATTTGCACCTGCACCTGCATTAGTTTCTGCTGTGAGTTTACCCTGGTTGAGCCGAATGGTGTTCGCCCTAGCTGTTAAGTTACCCGCTTCGCCAGTACCTATCGCGCTCACAGTTACTTCTCCCCCATTACGAATATTTAAAGTTGGGGTGTTGATAAATAAATTTCCGGCTTTACCAGTTGCTTCACTGGAAGTAGACAAAGCACTGGGCAAATTCTGTGAATCAATACTTCCTGAACCTGTTATTTCTACAAACTCATTTGCATTGATAATTAATTCTCCTCCCGAACCTCCAGCAAAAGACCTTGCTCTAACTTCGCCGCCATTACTAACAATTAGTTGCTGAACATTTAGAATGGCAGTTCCTCCTGTGGCAGAACCAAAATTATTCGCTGATATTTCAGCACCATTCTCAACTATTAACTTTTGAGTAGCAATTTGTAATTCCCCTGCATCACGGGTTGCCCCTGGTTCAGCAGAGACAAAAATTCCGCTTCTTCCTAAATTGACAGTGGCATCTGGTGCAAACCCATCTAAATTGATCAAGTCTGAGGCATTTATAATTAAGTTTCCCCCTTTTCCCCCTGTTCTGGCCAGGGTGGAAATCTGTGCGCCATCTAATAGTTTTAAATATCTAGTTGAAATGACTAAATTTCCAGCATCACCTATTGCTCCTTCCTCAACCTGTGCAAACAAACCACTGGGAGTAGGAATAGTTTGATTCGGTGCTGTTCCTGCTATCTCAATTTCTGTGGCCGATACATTGATATCTCCAGCACGACCTCTAGCAAAAGTTGATGCTGATATTTGTGCGCCATTTTGAACAATTAATCTGCCAGTCTCAATCGTAATCTTACCCCCTTCGCCTGTCACATCTTGATCAAAAGGGCTACCAACTTGAGCAGACAAAGCGCTAGGAAATGACCCATCTGGTGCAGTTCCCAAAATTTCTATTGATTCTGTAGCTTTAATATTCAAATCTAATCCACGACCTAAACCGAAAGTGTTGGTCGATATCGTTCCTCCATCTCGAAGGACTAATCTTTTAGTTGTAACTGTAAGACTTGCTCTTTCTCCCGTAGCTTGTTCATAAACTTGGGCAAAAATTCCTGTAGGATAAAACCCTTCATCAGGAAAAGCCCCTACTCCCAACAATTCAACTGATTCAGATGCAGTAACTTTTAAATTCCCAGCTTCACCGTCTTGGAAAACAAGGGAAATTAACTGACTACCATTATCTAATACTACGCGCCTCCCTTGAATTTGAATATCACCACTTTGCTCTCCACTAGTATCAATACTACTTCCGTTGGTTATCTGAATGTCTTGATATTCTTGGATGTTTTCGTAATTAAAAGTCCAACCTGGATTAGTTGCAGTTAAGTTAACTAAATTATTAGTTGCAACGCTTCCTAATTCAATTCTTCCTGCTTCTGCTGTGAGATTTCCGCCGTCTATTAATAAGTTTCCGCCTATCAAAGCCAGTGTATTACCAGGTTGTACTTGTAAACCAACAGGTAAGCCAACAAAATTCACCGCCCCATTTGGACTAGCTTGTGATTGATTAATAATACTACTATCAGAGTTGGTAAACTGTAAACCAATAGGAGTATTTATAGTTAAAAGAGGTTTTGTTGTGGTGTCTAGGGCACTGAACTTACTGCCATCATCAAAATTAATACTGCTAGCCGTACTTGCTATAAAAGAACCACCAATATCTAAGGAAGCATTCGCACCAAAAATAATTCCATGAGGATTAATAAGGAATAAATTAGCTTGGTTATTAGCACTAATTAAACCATCAATTTTTGATATTGAATTACCTGTGACTCGGCTAATAATATTGATAGTATTTGAAGTATTATTAAAATGAGCAACACCATCTGTAGGTATAGAGAATGATTCAAAACTATGAAAAAGATTGTTGCCTACTGTAGTACCACCAGTAATTTCACAGGTTGTACAGTTAGGCAAAACAACAGAATTGTTAGGTAATTTATCATCTGGTACGATTTGTGCAACTACAAGGTGAGGAGTTAATAAAGTTGATAAAATCCCACTAATCAGCCAGAATTTGAGAGGTGATAGATACATAACCTTCTAAGTAGATGTTTGAAAAGTATTTCTCTGTAACTTTAGGCACTTTAGATCCCCCCTAACCCCCCTTAAAAAGGGGGGAACCCGGAGTAAAAGTCCCCCTTAAAAAGGGGGATTTAGGGGGATCTAAAACTTTTGATACCGATAAGAGGACTTTTCAAACGTCCTCTAAGTGAATCGCTGTCAGTTAATTAAAATATCAATTTGGGAATAACTTACGTTTTAAAATTGTACTAGTACTAAATAAACCCAAGGTAATCAAAGCAATATTTAAACTTGATTCGGGAATAGTTTTATCGGGAATTTCTGATATGTCTAGTCCCACAGACGGGATACCTAGTGTGAGATTATTAAATGTACTACTAACAAAGCTTTGATCGCTCAAACTACTAAGAGCATACAAATTATTTTCGGTGATAAATTGTAAATCATTTACTGCTTTTACTTGGTCTTGGGGACTAAAAGCGCTAATATCTACGTCAAAAGTATAAACAGGATTGGGATTAATTGTAGTAGATGGACTCCCAATGGTTGCTTGATCGAAATCATATAATGTAAATTCTTGTGTCGCTATTATTGTGTATGTAACAATATTTTCTGTTAAGCTGGCACTCAGATCACCATCAGAAAAATTGAAATTTAATGGAGAGAAAGCATCACTAGGGTTAGGAATCGCACTGCCAAGATATCCAAAAGACTCAATAGCCCCAACAAAGGAACCAAAATTATCGGCAATTGATTCATCGTCAATAATTTCTCCATTAATTTTCTTAAAAACTAAATCAAATCCTACGTCTGGAACATTACCGCCTCTAGAGTAGCTACTTCCTCTAATTTGTGCTTGTGCGGAGTTCACTGTTACAACCAACATGGAACCGATAACAATTGTTGTTTCTATAATTTTCTTCAATTTGCTGAAAATCATGGAAAAATCTCCTAAATTACGTTGTTAGCTGTATTTGTATAAAAGCAATTGCTTTTATATACATAATAGATTTTATCTTTTTATTGCATTTCAATCGTGAAAATACATTCAAATTTGCTATATTTGGCATAAAATTAGCTGTTAAATTTGGCTATTAAACAGCTTTCAATTCGACAGTTTTTTGTTCTCTTATTTAATAAGAACTTTCTCCTGCAATGTCAGCTAAAATAAAATTTTTATAGCCTAATTTAGTCGAATTATCTAGTAAATTATTATCTAATATGTAAGGCAAATTGTTAACATGTTTATGGATATCAATATTAGTAGTTAACCTATATTGCAATCGAAGATGCTTTGAGCGTGTTGCATCTCATGATTTTACATGAATGCAATTAAATATTCTCATTGGTTTATTAATTCAGGATTAATTAAACCATAAAACACCGTATTTATCCTGTATATACATGATTTTTTTATGAAAAATTTAAACTAATTATGAAGATTTGTAGAGTTTATTAGATGCATATTTTTCCAAGTTTCCATAAATATACGTAAATTAATTGTGTTACAAATCTGCAATTAACCTCGCTTTCCTGAGCAAGAATTTCAGGACTGTCTCTTCACGGGAAATAATATCAGCCCTTCCCTGCATTCCCGGTTGAATAGTACACTGATGGTTGCTCTTACCTAAGAACAAGCTTTCTGGAAGGATCGTCACTTCGTAGAAAGAACTCGCGCCACCCTGCATAGAAATAGAAGCATTGGCGACTGTGGACACATTGCCTTGAGATTTAATCGTATCTTCAGAAATTTGACTGACAATACCTTTAAGAGTACCGTAGTCGGGATAGGGACAGGCAGAAACCCGCATTTGTACTTTTTGACCTTTTGCCAACTTGCTAACATCATCAGGGGAAACGGCAGCTTTGATTACTAAGGGAGCATTGCTAGGGACAATTTGAGCAATTTCCTCACCCAGACGCACCGATTGGCCGGAATTTCGGAGATTTAGTTGAGAGAGAATCCCGTCTTCGGTGACTAGAATCTTAGTTTGGCTAAGATCGCTTTCTACTTGTTGTAGTTCCCTGGTGTCACGCTGGATCTGATTTTTCATTTGAATCCTTTGCTGGAACAAAGCTTCCCATTCTCGATTCAGGATGGCGAGAGTGGCTTGACCGCTAGCACTTTCTTGGGCAATAGTCTCTTTAGCGATCGCAACTTCAGCATTACTGGGATTGAGAGCAGCTTGAGCGCGTTGCAATTTTGCTCGCACTGCTGCTACAGCTTGTTCTTGCTGGGCAATAATTTGCTGTTGCGCTTCAACATTAGCCCGTCGCACCTCAACCGCTTGTTTTTGTTGGACGACATCTAACTGCACTTCCTCTAATTGATTCAGAGATAAAGCTCCCGCTTGAACCACCTTTTGATAGCGATCGCGTTTGGCTTGAGCGGCGCTCATCGCCGCCTCTGTTGACTGGAGGTTAGCATGAGATGAACGCAGATCCACCTGTGCTTGATACCATTCATTTTGCGCTCTTTTTAAGTTCGCCTCGGCTTCTTCTACTTCCGCTTTGGCAGTAATTTGCTGATCTCGATAATTGCGTTGGGCGCGATTGAGTGAAGCTTGAGCCGAAGTCACCACACGGTTTTTCCGCTCGGTTTCTGCTTTAATTTGACGATTCAAAGCTTGAACTTGGGCATCGATTTGCAGTAGTTGCAGTTGCGTCTGCTGGATGTTGCTTTGCAGTTGGCTTTTTTGAGTTTGCAGACGGGAATCATCGATAGTTGCAAGCACATCTCCCTTTTTCACTGCTTGATTTTCTTTAAAAAAGACGTTTGTTACCTGACCTTCCGTGGCTGCTTGTACGAGCCGTAATTCTCCCGTCGGGCGGACACTAGCCTGTCCTTTAATGGTTACTTTATATTCGATCATAGAAGATAGTGCGATCGCTCCGCCAACACCAGCGACGAGTACCAAACTGCCTAATCTTGCCCAATTACCAATCGGCGGGAGAAATTCATTGCTTTCAACTGGGGGCAGAGAGTCTGCGTTAATCTGGTTAAGCATGACAGTTTTTTTGGTAAAGATTAGCGAATGCTAGTTGAGGAACTTCCATTCAGATGAAAGTTGGCAAGATTTTTGGCGAAATCATTGACCTTCGATAAATCAACACCGTCGAGAAAGTCTAAATGCTCACCAGGTTGATGACATAGAACCTCTGGAGAACCTTGAATTTTCAATTGTCCTTTTTCCAGCATGACAATCCAATCAGCTTGCTGGATGACTCTGGGACGGTGGCTAATCAAAATAGTGGTTTGACCTTGGCGGTGAGTGAGCAGCTGGTTTAACACTTCGGCTTCACTAACCGGGTCGAGAGCGCCGGTAGATTCATCTAAAATCAACACTGGCGGGTTATTAACAATCGCTCTCGCAATGGCTAATCTCTGTCGTTGTCCACCAGAAAGATTAGCACCAAATTCTCCTAATACCGTTTGATATTTGTCAGGGAGGTTGCTGATAAACTCATCAGCCCCAGCAATCTGGCAAGCTTGCACAATCTGCTCAAAGGTAATGTGAGGCGAACCTAAATGGAAGTTTTCCATAATCGACCGACTCCAAAAGTGCGCGTCTTGAGGAACTAGAACCACTTGTTGACGGAGACAGTCTAGAGAAAGGTCTTCTAGGTTATAAATACCAAAGCGAATATTGCCAGACTGGAGCTGATATAAACCTGCAATTAATTTAGCCAAAGTGCTTTTACCACAGCCAGATTTCCCGATTAGGGCAATCACCTTGCCACCAGGAATAGTTAGAGAGAAATCTTGCAACAGTTCAACTCTGCCTGCATGATGAAAGTTGAGGTTGGTACAAGTGATGTCTGCGTTGCTCTGAATTTTTACCCAAGGCTTTTGGCTATTATCTAGAGTTTCTGGGGTAGCGTCAATAACTTCGGTGAGGCGTTGGGTAGCAGTTTTGGCACGGGTGAATTCATCCACAAAGTTGATAGTGGTTTCAATAAAGCTAGTAAAGTTGCCATTCATGCTATTAAATGCCAGAAGCATCCCAATAGATAATTCCTGACTAATCACTAGAGTGCTGCCAAACCAGAGCAAAGCGATGCTACCGATGCTGGATACTAAGTTTGAGAAGATGCCGTTGACAATACCAATTTGAATAGTACGGAAGGTAAGGTTAGCCAGGCGACTAAATCGACTCTGAAATTCTTCCCAGAATTGCGGGGCGGCGGCAGTAGTTTTTAGGGTAATAGCACCTTTGAAAGTTTCCACCAAAACACCTTGATTTTCTGCTGATAAGATTAAAACACCGCGAATTTTTTGCTGGAGGGTGGGTAAGAAAATTACTGTAGAGAGAGTCATTAAAAGAGCGATCGCACCAGCTAATACTGTGAGTTTTATACTATAAAACAGCATCAAGCTTAAGGAAACTAAGGCGATAAACAACTGGCTAGGCAGATTCACAACAGCTTGAGAAATTAACTGGTTAATTTGTTGAATATCTTCTAGGCGACTGACAATTTCGCCACTGCGACGGGATTCATAGTAACTTAAAGGTAAGCGGAGAATTTGTCGTCCGAATTCAAAAATTAATCCTAGTTGTAGACGTTGTGCAAAGTGAGCGACAAGATTGGATTGTGCTAATCTCAGACTACTGCTAACTAGGTGCATGACAATAACAGCAATGGCAACGCTAGTCAGAAGTTGAGTGTCTCCACGAACTAGCACATCATCGGTGAGAATTTGTAATAAGAAGGGAGAGGCGAGGGAAAGTAAACCTAAAACCGAGTTGAGTAATAAAGTTTGAGCAAGAATGGCACGATAAGGCCAAACACGCCGCAGAAAGCCTCCAAAACCACCAATTTTCTCTTGTTCATCTTCCTGAGTAAAAAAGCGGACTGGATCTGGTTCTAAGAGGAGCATTACCCCGTTTGTCCATGCTTCTAAAAACCACTTTTTTTCCAGATAAAGAATACCTGAACCAGGGTCAGCAACAACGTATTTATTGCCCTGTTTGCCATATAAAACTACCCAATGATAACCTTTCCAGTGGATGATTGCTGGGAGAGGAATGGCTTTTTTATTAATGGCTTCTAAAGGTACTTTTACTGCCCGTGTATTGAAACCAAGGGCTTCAGCCCCTCGCTTCAAGCCTAGTAATGTAGTTCCTTGTTGTCCGGTTCCTACAGTTTCTCTAATGCGATTAATGGTGAAGGGTTTGCCATAATATTTGCTAATCGTTGCTAGACTGGCAGCACCACAGTCTTCCTCACTATGTTGTTTAACAATTTGATAACTCATTTTATCTATCAGAGAGGAGGAAATAAAGCCCAGTTAAAAGCCTGGGCTTAATGGAGTAACTAAAAATTGGATTTACAGTTTTTCGCTAGGAAATATTCTAGTCGCCAACAACTGCATCATATACTTCGTAAGCTGCTAAAGCAATTGTTGTTTTGTTCTTCCAAGCCCATTTAGCACCTTTGATAATTCCCCCAACAATTCCTCCGCCTTGAATCATTTCCTGTTCTACTAAAGTTAGTT
The DNA here is from genome assembly GCF_054786515.1 of Nostoc sp. UIC 10890. NCBI lineage: Bacteria > Bacillati > Cyanobacteriota > Cyanophyceae > Nostocales > Nostocaceae > Nostoc > Nostoc sp. UIC 10890. Next base: position 1,535,318 of record NZ_JBSGKF010000001.1, on the reverse strand, counting down.
CTTCGATTGCAAAATTATCTGAAGCCATTACGTTGTAGTTAGACATGATTATTTTCCTTGTTTTTCTGAGTTGAACTAGATTTATTTTCTGGGTAATTATAGAACTAATTCGATAGTTCGCTAATTACAACTACTAATCAATTAGAATTAGCTATGAGCTATTTATCTAATGCTGCTTGAACTGCCTTGTAACCTGCTATAGCAGCACCTATTCCAGCAGCAGTGATTGCTCCAATAGCCTTGACAGCAAACTTAATTGCCCCGCTGCCGCCTTGAATCATTTCCTGTTCTGCTAAATTTAGTTCTTCAATTGCAAAATCTTCAGCATTAATGACATCATATTCAGACATGATTTTCTCCTAATTTAGTGTTGGTTGAAAGATGTATTTTTGACTTTGCGTTCGTTTCTATGAAGCAAGAACAGGGATGTCAAATTTTTCTGCATGGCGCACCATTGCTTCATGCCAGTTAATCACCGGAAATTCAGTAGGAATCGTCTCTTTTTCGTAAACTTGCTGGCACAGTTTTATAAAATCACATGATTTTTCTCGATACCATTGATGAGCAAGTTCAGTTAATGATGCTTCCTTCAGATTTCCTAGAGCGTATTTTCTGGCAAATCCATGTTGAACAGGAACGAGCATCCCATCTGCTTCAATAATTAGTGGCGAAACAATTTCTGCTAGAGAAAAATCATCTTGATTCTTGGATAAACTATCCACAAAAAAACTGCTGGGATTTAAACGCAAGGCTTCTTGGTGAACTAAATCAATTTGAACATAAAGTTGATCGCCTAACTTTTTGCGAAGCTTCATTACTTCTAAATAAACATAGGCTGAGATGCTTGCACTTGGTGTCATTCCAGCTAAATTTTGTTTGGCACGTCCTACCGCTTCTAAGGGATGAATCTGTAATAATGAAGCTCCTTGTTCTAAGGCAAAATTAGCTACCCAATCTAAATGACGAAAGTTTTCATGGCTGATGGTGAAAATAAACCCAAAAGGAATGCCAGATTGACGGATTCCTTCTAGTCTTCCATTCATCATCTCGAAAGCCTGTTTATTTCCTCTCATTTGATTATGAAAGTCAGGCATCCCATCTAAACTAATAGCTAAAATATCAAGCACACCCTTAAACTTTTCAATTGTTTGCTCGTTTATGAGCATTCCATTGGAAGCAATGGCTGTGTTCATTTTGCACTGATGAGCATGGTTGAGTAGCTCTAACAAAGGTTGATAGAGAATAGGCTCACCACCAGAAAAACTGACGGTTTTATATCCTTCCATACTGGCATCGGTGATTGCCTGTCGTAGAAGCGCAACATCGAGTTGATCTTTTTCGTTAGGACTAGAAGCCGAATAACAGTGGAGACAGCGTAAATTACACCGCCTAGTTGGATGAATTTGTAAAATAGGATTTGTATTTAGTGTCATCTCACGCTACTCCAATAACTTAAAAAGAAACAAAACCTGGTTTAATTCCGAAAGTTCAACATCATAAATATGTTCAATAGCTTGAATTTAAATACGGTTCGGTTAACCCAAAATCTGAATTTTTAGAATTATCAAAGCTTGATAATTACATTCTATTTTTGAGAATAATGTCAATTATCAACCTTGTCCGAACCGTATTAGTTTTAATCAGACTATTTATTTACTAAATTTCTTGAAGTCCGGAGCGACAATGCCGATAGTCGGAGGCCAGACAATACCGATGGTGGGAGGGAATAGAATGGTAAATTTTTTAAGAACATCATTTGGAAGTGCCTGAAATCCACCTTTAACATTTTCTAATTCTTCAGGGGTTAATTCTTGCAAGAATTTGTTTTCGTTAAGATTATCCATCTTGTGTTTTTCCTTGATTTAAGTGATGTTTTTCAGAAACAAACCTTGGCTTTCAGAAATTTAACTGTGCTTTGGTTGCTCTGTACCTCTCTACGATGGCTTTGAATGTTTATGCAACCTAGTGGGAAAATTTTTTACAAAATCTGGAAAATGCCTGGAACGCTGTGTATTACAATTAGTTAGCAATTTGTAAACTTTAAATTTTCTATACTCACAAAGTTTTTATGCAACCCCGACAGGGCATTATTGAAATCTTCTCGACCTTTGTGCAGTTTGATGCAGATAGGTTCAATGTTTGGGCAACAGATAGCAAACTACAGCGAAGTATCAAAAAATGCTTAGAACAATACCCGCAACAGACATCTGAGAGTTTTTGGGTGCTTTACTGGTACAAAATCTGGCAAATAGAATCTAGCCCTCTAGCAGTGGGGCACATTTCGGCTTATTTGCAAGAGGTATGCTACTGGGCTGCTAGAAAAATAGCCGTAAACTTTATCAGTCAATTTTCTATTGCTGATTGTTTTCAGATTGCGATTCCCTGTGTTTATAAAATTCTCAAAAATTTTAATCCTGAATATAGTACAAATTTAAAAACCTATGCAGAATATGCTTTTGAACGTTTCCTCAAAGATTCATTACGTCTCAGAAAGGAAGCAGATATATGCACAGATTGGGCGTTACTGCATAAAATTAGCCGCAAGCGGTTGGTAAATTCCTTAGAAAATGCTGGTCTTAATAGTCAAATTATCAATAATTACGTCTTAGCTTGGGAATGTTTTAAGGAACTCTACACCAGTGACAGCCAAACTATTCGTCAGTTGGGAAAACCGAGTACCATCACATGGCAAGCTATTACTCAGCTTTACAATAGACAAACCTTGAGCCAACTGACTCCAGAAACTTTGGAAAAATGGCTGAGTACCTGCGCTAAAGCGGTACGAGACTTTCTTTATCCCAAGTTTGTGTCTGTAGATGCTCCCATTAATGGACAAGAATCAGGTAATTTGTTGGATATATTACCCGCAGATTTACCAGCATCCTTACTTACAGAAATCATCGCCGAAGAAGAATCCACAACTAGACAAACACAGCAAGACCAATTAAACCAAGTTTTGATAGCTGCTTTAGCAGCATTAGATATTCAGGCTCAAAAATTAATCCAAGCTTATTATCAGCAAAAGTTGACTCAACAACAAATAGCTGAACAGCTAGAAATTAAGCAATATACAGTCTCTCGCCGCCTTACCAGCATCAAACGCTCATTACTCACTACCCTATCGCAGTGGAGTATCGATAGTTTGCATATCTCCCCTACACCCGTCGTACTGGATGCTATTAGTAAAAGTCTAGAAGAATGGCTTAACAATTACTATACCCACCCCCACCCCCACCTTTAAAGTAGAACCTCTTGAGATTATGTTTGATGCTTCCCTTGCTTTCGCTGTTGATAATGATTTGGTGCTAGAAATGATTCAGACATTGCCAAATATAGAATATAACTACTCTACCTCTGGTGGTTATCAGCGTGCTTGGCTCAATCAAATTTGTTTGAGTACATTTTTAGCTTGGTTGCAAGAGGAAATTACACCCAATGTGAGAGTGTATCCCAACACCGCAGCCTTACCGAGTTTTTGGGAAGTAGTTAATGGTACAGCTATGAGTTTTGATAACTCTCGTTTGGTTTTACTTCCTACCTTAGCGATGGATGTGGATGAGTTGCGTGTACCTCAAGAATGGGTGGATATTCCAGAATGGGTGGCGGATTATTACTTAGCGGTGCAAGTAAATCCTGATGAGGAGTGGATTAGAATTTTGGGCTACACAACTCATCAACAATTAAAAACTTTAGGGGTTTATGATGAGAGCGATCGCACTTACAGTTTAGAATCTGATCATTTAATCGCAGACTTGAATGTACTTTGGGTAACTCGCCAATTATATCCGGAAGAAATCAGACGTGCGTCGATTCCTCCTCTACCACCTTTACCCCAAACCCAAGCAGCCAATTTACTCCAAAGATTAAGTAATGCAGATATCAAATTCCCCCGCTTAGAAATCCCTTTTTCCCTTTGGGGAGGATTAATCGCTCATGGCGGTTGGCGACAAAGCTTGTATGAATTACGCCAAGGAATTGTCCAACCAGCATCAATCGGGGAATGGCTGCAAGCAGGTGTATCAAATTTTGCTCAACAACTCGGCTGGGAACGACGACAATTTACAGTCTTACCTTCAGGGATGAGGAGTCTAGAAAGCCAAGGGTCTATTCTCGGTTTATCTCGACAAATATTAGTAGCTGGTAATACTTATGAATTACGAGTTTTCCCTAAAAGCAACCCAGAAGAACAAATTTGGCGTTTTGAATTACGCAATACAAACCCAGAAGATATGATTCCTATAGGGTTTCAACTCAGACTGCTGACGGAAGACTTACAGCCATTTCCGAATAATGAAGATATAGCAGCAACGCCTGTAGAAGAATTATATGTGGAGGTGATGTTAGAACCCGGTGAAGGGTTAGTTTGGGAAATCACACCTTTACCAGCAGAATATGAGCGCGAAATTTTACGTTTTTAGTTGCAAGGGGCTTGTTCTGTGTGACTCCGTGGTTTAATTAACGACGGAGGCATGGAGACACAGAAAAGAGTGAAAAAGATTATTAATTTTTGTTTACTACTTGTGTTAAGTGTACTCTTATGTGTTGTGCTGAGTCCAGCGATCGCAAACATTTCTCAAACGAGAATAATTAATCAAGATTCACAATCACAAATTCTTGAAAGCCAAACATTATATGAAAGTGGTAGATTTGCTGAAGCGGTGCAAGTTTTACAGCAAGCAGTCCAAGCATATCAACAGCAGGGAGATACTTTAAAACAATCTGTGGCTTTGAGTAATCTATCTCTGGCTTATCAACAACTTGGTGATTGGCAACAAGCTCAAATTGCTATTACCAATAGTTTAGATTTACAAGGCTTTCAATCACAAGGCAAAACTAATAAAAATTTAGCAGTTTTAGCTCAAACTTTAGATATTCAAGGACGCTTACAACTCTTGACAGGTAAGCCAGAAATAGCTCTGACTACTTGGGAACAGACTGAAGATATTTACACCAAGCTGGGAGATAAAAACGGTATTGCCTTGGCACTACTTTATCAAGCTCAAGCATTAAGAAATCGAGGGTTTAATAAGCAAGCTATTAAAAAACTAGAACAAGTAAATCAAACCTTAGCATCTCAAGATGATTCTTTCGCAAAGGCAGCAGTTTTACTTTCCCTTGGTGATACATTAGAAAATGTAGGGGAATCAGAAAAATCTCGGCTGGCTTTAGAACAAAGTTTGGCAATTTATCAAAGTTTAAAGTCACCAGAAAATATCGCTTCAAGTCTGCTTAGTTTAGGTAATAATGTTCGGAATCAACAAAAAATTCCCCAAGCGATCGCATTTTATCAACAAACATTTGATACATCAACTTCACCCCTCACAAAACTGCAAGCAAAACTCAATCATCTCAATTTACTAATTGAGGAAAAACAATTCACAACAACACAAACCTTAATTCCAGAAATTCAATCTCTACTTGCACAACTTCCACCCTCACGCCCATCGATTTACGCCCGGATTAACTTTGCTCACAGTTTGTCTATTTTAAATACTCCCAAATCCCAAATTGCTCAACTCCTGGCTACAGCTGTACAACAAGCCCGAAGTTTGGATGATATCCGGGCCGAAGCCTATGCTTTAGGGAATTTGGGTAATTTGTATGAAAAAACCCAACAATTTGCTGAGGCCATTAACCTCACACAACAGGCTTTGATATTGGCGCAAACCAGCAACGCACCGGAAATTACTTATTTGTGGCAATGGCAAATGGGTAGATTACTAAAAGCCCAAGGTAATTTTACCGGAGCGATCGCAGCTTATGATGCAACTGTAGAAACATTAGAGTCACTGCGTACTGACTTAGTAGCAGTTAATCAGGACATACAGTTTAATTTCCGAGATAATGTAGAGCCAGTTTATCGTGAGTCGGTGGTTTTGCTGCTGCAAAATTCTGGAGAAAAACCCGACATTAAAACATTAGATAAAGCTAGAACACGTATAGAGGCGTTACAGTTAGCAGAACTAGATAACTTTTTCCGAGAAGCTTGTTTAGAAGGACAAAAGGTACTTTTAGATCAAGTAGTAGACAAAGAAAATCCCAACACTGCCATACTTTATCCAATTATTCTGCCAGAACAACTGCAAGTAATTGTTAAAATTCCTCAGCAACCACTGCGTCATTATACAGTTAACAAATCTCAGGTTGAAGTTGAGCGTACCTTGGCAGAAATGCGGGAATATATTTTAGAACCAGATAGAACGGAAGAAGTACAAACCCTTTCCCAAGAAGTCTATAACTGGTTAATTAAACCTATTGAATCTGATTTAGCTACAAGTAAAGTTAATACTCTGGTATTCGTGCTAGATGGAGCCTTAAAAAATATACCCTTAGCTGCTCTTTACGACGGGGAGAAATATTTAGTAGAAAAATACGCTGTTGCTCTCAGTTTAGGGCTTCAGCTATTAGCACCCAGACCTCTAGCTCAAACACCATTGACAGTACTTGCTGCTGGTTTAGTGCAACCCCCGGCGGAGTTTCCAAAATTCTCACCCTTACCAGGAGTCAAGTTAGAATTCGACCTCATTTCTGAAACCGGAGCATCTACCACAAAATTACTAGATAAAGATTTTACCAGTAGCACTCTAGAAAAAAATGTAAATACTATTCCTTTTAATGTCTTACATTTGGCAACTCACGGACAATTTAGTTCTCGCCCAGAAGATACTTTCATTTTAGCCAATGATGGTTCTATCAATGTTTTACAGTTCGATAACTTACTCCGCAGTCAGAGTGACACTAGTAGCCAAATTTTAGAATTATTAGTTTTGAGTGCTTGTCAAACTGCCACAGGTGACAACCGAGCTACATTAGGTTTGGCAGGTGCAGCGATAAAAGCAGGCGCACGTAGTACAGTAGCTTCCCTGTGGCATATCAATGATCAATCTACTGCCATTTTAATTGGTGAATTTTACAACGAATTAGTCAATAGTAAAGTGACTAAAGCAGAAGCATTGCGTCGCGCTCAAGTAAAATTATTAACCAAGTATCCTAATTACAGTCGCCCTGGTTACTGGGCTGCCTATGTATTAGTGGGTAATTGGTTTTAAAGATAAAGATATCAGCGTGAAATGGCACTAAAGACCTCTTGCAAAAGTCCCTAACACTTAATTTTTACCAAAAAGCTTTGGCTGTAGGGCCTTGTAAGATATCAGGGTTATGAGAGCTTTTCCGTCTTATTTGACGGGAAGTAATTAGAGCGATCGCCAGAAAATTCACGTTTTTAATAATAGTGGATAAATTAATTTTCCTATGACCTATCAATACTCGTAAAAAGTCTAGTGATTTTGTGATGGTAAACCAAGGAAATCCATCGTCTACTATTGGACTAATATTGTGTTTGCCGTAATATAACTCTAAACCTTTACAGCCAGAATTCCATCTATAAATTTGCTCCATCCAAGCACTTTTAAGGGAACTATTCGTAGTCATCTCACCTATCTTAGGACATCTATTTATAGAGATAACTTTCAATAATATATCAGACCTAAAACCAGCATGATGAGCTAATATGCTGAGATGTACATCTTCAACTCGTATTCCTGGATATCTTTCACTAATTATCACTAACAAGCTAATTATTGCATCTGTTCTAGCAACAATACCACCTCCAGGGTTCCACTTATAACCAGAAAATCTACCATGTACAACATTTAGAAAGAACTGGATAGGAGGTACTTCTTGACTATAGTCAGGTAAGAGAATTTCCATGTTATCCAGCGTAGATTTTTGATAAACCACAAATTTATTGCGTGTACTTACAATATCGATTTGTGGACTTTTTTTTAGCTCATTAACTATTAGCATCAAGCTATTAGTATCTAAATTCGACTCGATTGCTTGAGATTGGGTTTCCAGTAAAAACTGAGTTTCAGCATCGAAAGTTACTACAAACTCAGGAGGCGTCCATCCCTTTTGTATACTCTTTAACAGTAAGGAGCCATAAATATCACCTAAAACTCTGATCTTACCTGATGAATGTAAACTAATTTTCTGGTGAACAATAAATATTCTATGCTGAGAAGATTCAGGAGAAATATTATCTAAAAAATAAGGTTCACCTATGCATTTTATATTGTCAAATATCTTAGCTGAAATATTATTTTCTGGCTTCGATTCGGTATACAAGTGAGTAATTTGGACATTTGGCAATAAGTTAAAATATTCGATTACTTTTGGGCATTCAAAACCATGATTTAGCCCAATAATCATATCCGCTTTCATTCCCATATCAGCAATTTGTTGAATGATTTTAGGAATGGTGTAAGGTAAAAAGCTGTCGGCTTTATTAGCAGCAGCTACTACTCCTAATATTCTTGTATTATCAAAAGCATTTTTGGTTTTAGAAATAATCCATTCTCGACAATTTTTTACAGCTTGAATATCTGAATTCAAGACGCTATCTTGTGTACTTTTTAATGGAATACTTTTATTTTTTAAAAATGGAATTTGCCCGACAGAGATTTCCCGAAATGTATCTAGAAACATATCTTGAAAAACTTTTATAAAAATGTTTAGACTTCATTATTTCTAGCTGTTTTCTCAATCCAGAACAGTAGTTGTCCTAACATTTTATGAATATAGCAATCCGATTTGATTTCTGAATCACTCGTAGAGGTAAGGAACTGGGGACTGGGAAGAAGGAATAAATGTGTACTGAGTTTTGTTCAAAAATCAAATATGAGTCCTACAGACAACCCAAGTTGCTAGCATTCTTGACAGGTTAAGGTCTTGAAAGAGGCAGGTTCAAGCTGACCCGTCACGGATAATCGTCAAACCTAAAGCTTTGTAAGAAGTTAGCATCCGATCAGATACAGTCGGTGCTGTAACAAGGTAAGTTAGTGCATGAATCGACTGTACAACATAAGGAGCAGCAGTATCTAACTTCTCCTCTGTGGCTAATCCAACTACCTCTGCTGCTCCAGCAATCATCGCTCGTTTGACATGGGCTTCGTCCAAGTTCGCTACACTAATCCCAAATTCTGGATGTAGACTACACACCCCCAACATGCACAAATCTGCACGAATCATCCGTAATGCCTCAACTGTAGTTGCACCAACGTTTACTAGGGCTTTTTTATAGAGTTGTCCACCCAACATTACAACTTCAATCTGGGGATGTTCTGCCAAGGCGATCGCAATGGGAGGGCTATTGGTGACAATTGTCGCTTGCAAATCCAAGGGCAAATGACGGGCTACTTGGAGAGTTGTCGTACCTCCATCTAAAATCACCACCTGCCCTGTACAGACCAATTTTGCCGCTGCACGAGCGATCGCTTCTTTTTCTTTTGGTGCTTGCTTTTGGCGATCGGCATAACTAGCAAAAGCTGGAGAAGGTAGAAGTGCCCCCCCATGAACGCGCTGCAAAAAACCAGATTCGGCAAGTTCCCGCAGATCCCGACGAATCGTATCCTCAGAAACCTTTAAAACAGCACTGAGTTCCGATGACAGCACCTTTTTGTCACGACGCAGAATCTCCAAGATGAATTGTCGTCGCTCCGCAGTCAGCATAGTTGATTTTCCTGAAGTTGCATATCTGATCTTGAAATTGCACGTTTGTGAGTTTATACTCATAGGTGTGCAGGTTTCTGCATATTTCGAGCATCTTTAAATAAATTCAAGCACATTCGTGCAAGCAAGATTTAACAATCTTAGCTTGTTAGTGGCTGGAGACTAGGGACTAGTACCGCAAGGCGGAATTCGTAATTCGTAATTCGTAATTCGTAATTAATTGTTTGCAAAGGTTTCAGACATTTAAAATGGGTGGCTTATTTACGCCAAGCTGTACTAGGGACTAGGGACTAGGAAATAAATATTTAGGAATAGTTTCTCAGTAGCCAATCCCCAATCCCCAGTCCCCAGTCCCCAATCCCCAATCCCCAATCCCCAATGTTTAAATCCAAGGAATAATTTATGACAGTTACTAACATTCAATTTCCCATTGATTTGAGTGCTTACAAGCCTCTGGTTCTTAATCCAGCGAATGCAACTCTTACGCAGGAGCAACGAGAGAGCTTAAAAACAAATATTCAACTTTGCCGTGATGCGATCGTCTTTTTTACAGCCACCGGCGCTGCTAGAGGAGTGGGTGGTCACACAGGGGGCCCTTATGACACAGTACCAGAGGTGATTATACTTGATGCCTTGTTTCGGGCAGCATCGGATCAATTTGTGCCGATTTTCTTTGATGAAGCTGGACATCGAGTTGCAACTCAGTATTTGATGGCAGCTTTACATGGTGACTTACCAAGTGAGCAACTTCTGCACTATCGTGAAGCAAACTCCCACTTACCAGGACATCCTGAATTGGGGCTAACTCCTGGTGTAAAGTTTAGTTCTGGACGACTAGGGCATATATGGCCTTATGTTAATGGTGTGGCGATCGCAAATCCAGGTAAGGTTGTTTTCTGTCTTGGTTCCGATGGTTCCCAGCAGGAAGGCAATGATGCTGAAGCTGCTCGCTTGGCTGTCGCTCAACATCTAAACGTCAAGCTAATAATTGATGATAATGATGTGACAATCGCCGGACATCCTTCAAAATATTTACCCGGTTTTTCCGTTGCCAAAACCTTAGAAGGGCATGGGCTGAAAGTACTCGAAGGAGATGGGGAAGACTTAGACGACCTATACCGTCGTATTTGCGAAGCTGTAACTACCCCTGGGCCAATTGCCATTATCAATAAACGCCCCATGTGTCCTGGCATTAAAGGGTTAGAAGGTTCTACCCACGGTCATGATGTGATTTCCGTAGAGCTAGCAATTCAATATCTAGAATCACGCCAAAAAACTGCTGCTGTCGAATACATCAAGAGCATTCAGAAACCGAAACAAACCTACACTTTTCTTGGTTCCAGTAACAAATGGGATGCTAACCGCAATGTGTTTGGTGATGCGGTAGTTGCTGTCTTAAGTGGCATTAGTGAAGCAGAGCGCAAGCAAAAAGTCAGAGTCATCGACAGCGATCTTGAAGGCTCCTGTGGTTTGAAGAAGATTCACGATGCATACCCGGAAATTTTTATCTCCTCTGGCATTATGGAGCGAGGAAACTTTTCTGCTGCGGCCGGATTTGGGATGGAACCAGGAAAGCAAGGTATTTTCGCAACCTTTAGCGCTTTCTTAGAAATGTGTATCTCAGAGATTACGATGGCGCGGCTGAACAACTCCAATGTACTTTGCCACTTTTCTCATGCAGGTATCGATGATATGGCCGATAACACCTGCCACTTCGGTTTAAATAATATGTTCGCTGACAATGGATTAGATGATGGCTACGAAACACGTCTTTACTTTCCATCCGATGCTAATCAAATGAAAGCCTGTGTAGAAACTGTATTTTTTGATCCGGGACTGCGGTTTATTTTCTCCACCCGTTCTAAAGTACCTAACATTCTCGACAAAAACGGCCATGACTTTTTTGGTAGCGATTATAAATTTGTCCCTGGCAAAGATGAGGTGATTCGAGAAGGAACCCAAGGCTACATCATCAGCTTTGGTGAAGCTCTGTATCGTGCCCTTGATGCCGTCGAGCGTCTTCAGCAAGAAGGGCTAGATGTAGGTTTGATCAATAAACCAACCCTGAATGTTATCGACGAAGAGATGATGCTGAAAATCGGTAATTCTCCTTTTGCTCTTGTGGTGGAATCCTTCAACCGTCGAACTGGATTAGGCAGTCGTTTTGGTAGCTGGCTTTTAGAGCGTGGGTTTACTCCCAAATACGCGCATCTTGGCACTCATCAAGAAGGTTGCGGCGGTTTGTGGGAACAATTTCCCCATCAAGGCATTGATCCAGTGAGCATTATAAACAAGGTAAAAGATTTAGTTAGATAATAGCATTCTCTCCGCCCTACTAAGAGTTTGTTTGAAAAGTGTTTCGCTGTGACTTTAGGCACTTTTAGATCCCCCCTAACCCCCTTAAAAAGGGAAGAACCGGAATCAAAGTCCCCCTTTTTAAGGGGGATTTATGGGGATCTAAAATTTTTTATACCGACAAAAGAACTTTTCAAACATCCTCTAAGAGTTGTTCGCGTAGCGTCTGTCTGCGACACACTGCGCGAACGCAGAGAGGGTGGGGACTCTCGCAATACCATTGAATCTATAGACAAGTTGTAATGATAGAAGCTTTCCTGTTAAATTCTTTATTTTTACTTTCTCAAGTCCCCACCTCAGAACGACAGTTTATAAATTTAAAAAATCAATTAGAAAACTTTGGATTCCAGGTAATAATTGAGCTACCACCAAAGCGAGGAGCCTATGGATTATTAGAAGAAACTCACAAAATAATTTGGATTAATCCAGTAGTTTTTGAGCTACACATTGGTACTCAGACCCTAATCCACGAGGCTGTTCATGCTGCACAAGTATGTGCGGGAAAAGGTAAAATAAGAACTTTAGGTTTAGATATTCAACCTATCAATTATGCCCGACCATTTTTTATGCGCTATACCGATGTCCACAGACAAGAGTTAGAAAGAGAAGCTTATGCAGTCCAAACTCAACTTAATAGTTTTGCTCTGGCTATATCTCTTCTCCAGCAACACTGTAAATAATGTACAAATGATTCTATCAAATGGCGTAATGACTTCGCATCTGACACAGATGAATAAGTCTTTGATAAGTTTTTACGTACAATTATTTAACGAATTATAAAATACTATCTTTGATAACTTGAGATCAGCGATACACTGAGGGAAATTCCTTGAGGAAGCGTTGATGGCACGAGCAAACGGGGTTACAAGTGAAACGTCTGTAGAGGAATTACCTACAGTTTCCGACAAAGATACGGTAACAATTGAAGATTCGCCTGAACCAGTGGAGGATGTCCAGGATATTGACGATATATTAAACTCACTAAAAACTTTACTGAGTACCCTAGAAAAACTCCAAAAAGTCCGGCAGGAAGTGGGCGATATCAAACCGTTGATTGGGCGGATGCTTGATGGAGAATTGGTTGCTGGTGAGGAACTTGAGCAACTTAAGGCAGGTGTGAGCAGTCTTTCTCGCCTTGTTCGTGCTTATAATGACCATCAAGTAGCGTTGGCTAAAGCACAACCTGCTAGAAGCTTGCTAGATCAAGTGCTCAAAGAGCGTAAAGCTAATTGAATTGGGGATTGGGGATTAGGGACTGGGGATTGGGGAAGAAATTCTTTCGAGATTTAGTTAGAGTCCCAATCCCTAATTTTAAGAAGCGATCGCCTCTTTTTAGGAAATGCGATCGCCTTTAAGTATTGCCAACCATCATAAATAAGGGCAGTTTTAATGTATTAGTTAATACCTAGTAATAGAACCCTATAGATTTTATTGTCTTCTTTTCTTAGGCTGCGCCAACGCGTTAGCGTCTCCCTGTGGGAGAAGGTACAGAGCTTACGGGTTAGGCAGCAATCGGGTTTTTAGACAGGTTCATTACCCTGACTGCATGGCTAAATAATATCCATATAATGTTAGATTATGGCAAGTAAAAATAAGAATGACAGTTAGAGAAGATCACGGGGATTAAAATCCTCCGTGTAGCTTCTATCTCAGGGAACCAAGCCTCTGAGTTTTACGCTTACCGGGTAGTCCTATAAGTGGATAAGTATTTAGAGGTTGCTGTAATGCCGACGATTCATTTGGTAGATGGTGAAAAAGGTGGGGTAGGGAAATCTCTCTTTACCAGGACAATGATTCAGTATTGTCTGGATAAGAAAATCCCGTTTGTACCAGTGGACACAGATAGGTCGAATCCAGATGTAGCAGAAGTGTATAAGAATATATGTAAATATGCTGTGTTTAGTGAGAATGAACGACAAGCAGATAAGGCAGATAAAATATTTGAGTGGGCGATAGAAAAGCCAGTAATTGTAAATTTACCCGCACAATCGCATAGAGCAGTTCAAGGATGGATTGATTCTAATCAATTAATTGAACTAGGGAGTTCGCAGGGAGTAATGTTTTGCAAATGGTTTGTATCGACAGGAGGATACGACAGCATCAACCTGTTTGCTCAGTCAGTGAATACATACGGTGAGATAATCCCTCATATTCTGGTGAGGAATTTAGGACTGTGTGATGACTGGGAGCATATAGAGTCAGATTCAAACTTTCAGAAAATAGTAGATAAATATAAGATAAAAGTCATAGATTTCCCGAAGTTAGCATATAAAGAAAGAAACATAATTGACCAAAATCGACTGACGTTCGCGGAGGCGAGAGAGTATAAAGAATTTGGGATAATTGGGAGACAGAGAGTAATGAATTTTCTGAAGCTTGCTTATGGTGCTTTTGAGAAAGTAGGTATCTGGTATGAAAAAGTTGAATAGCTTTGGAAATTTTTAATCTCAAATTAAACCACAAAACTTTTTGGTGAACTTAGTTAAATTTTAAAACCTAACCCTCTACTAAGAAAATATTCTGTTTTCTTAGTAGAGGGTTAATTGATGACAAGTTTAATTCGTAGTACCATAATCCAGCGATTTTTAAATCATCATTTTGTGCAAATTTTATTCCTCAATTAGATGTGGCGACAGAAATATTTTATTTTTTGCTCCCAACCCCAATACATTGAAATATGATGATTTAATTGTCTCGATGATCTATCTCAGAAATCATGTAGCGAAATTCATGCCATGCCTTTTTCCAAGTTTTGTTGATAATTAATCTATTAAGTTACGAGATAAGTTGTAATTAAGTGATGATGAATGTTGCACCCGCCATTGTAGTACTAGGTCAAAATAGCGTCACAGTAGCACGCAAAATAATCAGCGTCCTACCAGGAGCGACGTTATACGGTTTAGAGGGTCGCACATCTGGGGTTGATGTCAGCTTCACGAATTTTGGCGAGACGTTGCGCGATTTATTTGTCCAGGGAAGGCCGCTGATTGGCATTTGTGCCGCCGGTATTTTAATTAGGACGCTAGCTCCTGTACTCTCCGATAAACGACAGGAACCACCAGTCCTAGCTGTGGCTGAAGATGGTAGCGCTGTTGTTCCCCTCTTGGGGGGACTTGGTGGGGTAAACGATTTGGCACGCCGCATTGCCGAAGCCCTTGATGTCAAAGCTGCAATTACCACTACAGGCGATTTACGTTTGGGCACAACCCTGTTGTCTCCTCCCCCTGGATACTATTTAGCAAACCCAGACGATGCGAAAAAATTTATCTCAGATTTGCTAGCGGGGGCGCAAGTCAAGCTAGAAGGAATAGCACCTTGGTTGAGCGATAGTCAACTGCCTATAGATCCAAAGGGAGATTTGACCATCCAAGTTACGGAACGTTTGGTGACTCCTACAGCCAACTGTCTTGTTTACCACCCAGCAACGATCGCGATCGCAATTCATGACACTATTGGCTATAAAGATAATGCAGTCGCTTTAGTACAGCAGCTACTAGCTGATGCCGCACTCGAAAGAACATCAGTCGCCGGGATATTTGCACCCATCACCGCCGCTGCCGATCCCACAATCCATGCCTTAGCTAGCGCCTTCAAAGTGCCTGCCCGTTTTTTCACCTCAAATCAGTTAGAAAGTCTACTTTCACAAGGTTATAGCCCCGTCCAAGCCGCAGCGATCACCGCCACAGGCACATTCCCCTTATCTCCATCTCCCCACATTGCGATCGCCATTGCCCCCCAACCAATTGACCCTAATACCATCGGTCAGCCACGCGGACGGTTAGCAATTATTGGCACGGGCCCCGGTGCTTCGCAATGGATGTCTCCAGAAGTGAAAGAGATACTCAAGTCGGCAACTGACTTAGTGGGTTATAAGACTTATTTAGATTTAGTGGGTTCTCTGGCTGATGGCAAGCAACGGCATGAGTCTGACAACCGCGAAGAAGAAGCACGGGCAAAGATGGCTCTTGATTTGGCCGCATCTGGGCGATATGTAGCTGTAGTTTCATCTGGCGACCCAGGTATCTATGCAATGGCAACAGCGGTTTTTGAAGTATGCGATCGCTATGCTAAACCCGAATGGGACACTATCGATATTCATGTGGCACCGGGTATTTCCGCTATGCAAGCAGCAGCAGCAGCCATTGGTGCGCCCCTTGGACATGACTTCTGTGCTATTTCCCTCTCTGACATCTTGAAGCCTTGGTCTGCGATCGAACAACGAATTGCCGCTGCCGCTGAGGCTGATTTCGTCATTGCTTTCTACAATCCTGTTTCCAAAGAGCGTACCTGGCAACTGGCTGAAGCGAGAAATATTTTGCTGCGACATAGAACACCGGATACACCAGTAGTATTGGCACGAAATCTCGGCAGACCAGGACAGATGGTGAAAGCGATCGCACTTGACCAGTTAGCCCCAGAAATCGCTGATATGCGGACAATTATTCTTGTTGGTTCCACAAAAACCCGAACCATCAGGCGCAACGATGGTAGTATCTGGGTTTATACGCCACGTCGCTATACCGATTTCAATCCACTTTAAGCGATCGCATAGTAAAACCCCAGGATTGGGAATTCCTTCCTGGGGCTGTTATACCTGACCACCTTTACCTTTTTAATGTAAAAATCTTGTAAATACTGAAGTTTCAAAAGACATATATATATGTGTTTTGTCCCAAAAAAATTGTATAAGTTATTAAATTGATGTTAGTCTAAACCTCTTTTGTCTAGAAAAATCATAAAAAACATGATGATACAATTTCACATAAAAATTTTTAAAGTTTATCATTTGAAGATATAATTCAAGTACTTAAGTCTATTAAAATAGCTTCTAAAGCTTGCTTTTTTTGAATTAATAATCAACAATAAAAATATCATGATTCATACATGATTGTAGCCGAGAAAAGTGACAGAAGCCCTTACTTAAGTCCGTGAAAGCGGACTTTTTTATATTTATATATGATTGCGAATTTAAAACATGTGTAATAATTGAGTCTGAATTCAGGCTCAATTATTATGGGATTCAAACCCGCCACGAATTCTATTTACTAGGGCTAAACATCAATACTTCTCGATTAAAGATTTTCAAAAGAGGGATTTGGTTTGGGGAAAGGGGAAGGGTGAAAGGTTTGTTCTTTCCCTTTTCCCCTTTACCGAAAAGTATTGGGCTAAACATATAAGACTCATATTTGATTTCTGAAAAAACTCAGTACAACTAAGAAGCCTTCTGTCTTATTTCCTATTGCCTATTGCCTGTCTATCGCGCTTGCGCTGCGCTTGTCTGCGACACGCTCCGCGAACGCGCACCACGCAAATTCGTTCAGAAATCAAAGCGGATTCCTATATTTGTATAAAAGTGAGCCGAGCTAATTTATGTGGCAAGGCAATACAGTTCAGATAAGACCAAAATACTTGTAGAGACGACGATTTATCGCGTCTTGAAAACCCACAATTTTGTACTATTAGCCCTTAACCCAAGCGCATTGTACTATAAGGGACTTCCAAGAAATAAATTATCCATTTTGTGGGGTGGGCAACATGAGCGCCCTAAATCTGGGACGGGTGGGGACACCCATCCCACAAGAAAATTTGGGATGTTTTTTTATTTGGAAGTCCCTAAGATTCCTATATATTATGGGCAGATAAATAAAATTAGCACCACAAGGAACTATTTAAAATTTCCAGCTTCCTAAGATTTTACTATTTTTTAAACTTATTAAAGCTACGAAATAATAAACATAAATATAAGAATTATGTCCAAGTATTTAATATTAGATAACTCATTGTGTAAGGTTGCTTAAAAATTGACTTCTTACAAACTCTCAAAGTGCTGTTTCTTTTTGCGAGAAAAAGTGGAAGGCGATCGCTAGAAAATTTCTAGTAAGTTCCGGTAGTAATATATTGACAAAAATACACCATTGCTATAGCGCTACCTTTCACGACAAGGGATATGGGAAATTAACTCAAAGTATGCACTTTGGGCATCGTGTCGTTTTTAAGCCAATACAGTTCAGATAAGACCAAAACACTTGTAGAGACGGCGATTTATCGCGTCTCGAAAACCCACAATTTTGTACAATTAGCCCTTAACCCAAGCGTATTGGTTTTTAAGCTAACAAAATGTTTGGCATGATTAAGAAGTGTGAAGTTATGTTACACTTAGTTACGAGTCAGGAGTCAATCGCAACCGACATCTGACAACAGGCTGATTTACCAAACATTCCCACAGAACTCACAAAATGACTCTATCGATTCGTCCCGATCTAACTTCTGCTGATCAGGTACTCTCATCTTTAGCGACTGGGCAAAAGCAAACTGTAACAGAAGCCGAAATGAAGCAGGCTGTGCGTACTTTGCTGATTGGATTAGGAGAAGATCCAGACCGCGAAGGACTAAAAGATACTCCAAAAAGGGTGATGAAAGCTTTACAGTTTCTCACAAAAGGATATCATGAATCTTTGGATGAACTGCTAAACGGAGCAGTATTTACAGAAGATGCCAATGAAATGGTATTGGTTCGGGACATCGATATTTTTAGTTCCTGCGAGCATCATATTCTGCCGATTATTGGTCGTGCTCATGTTGCTTACATTCCCAATGGGAAAGTAATAGGATTATCTAAGATTGCCCGTGTTTGCGAAATGTATGCACGACGTTTACAAGTTCAAGAACGTCTGACTGTGCAAATTGCTGACGCCTTACAAGGATTACTCAAACCCCAAGGCGTTGCAGTGGTAATAGAAGCAACTCACATGTGTATGGTAATGCGTGGTGTGCAAAAATCCGGTTCTTGGACTGTTACTAGTGCAATGCGCGGCGTTTTTTCAGAAGATGTGCGGACTCGCGAGGAATTTATGAATTTGATCCGGCACAATTCTAATTTTCATTAAATAGCCTCGGCAAACATAAATATCGAGACATCACTCTCCTAGATTTTTAAACTTGGAATTTAAACTTCACTTTGCCCTTCAAAACCCAAACAGTTTTGAGGGGTAATCTTTGATATTTTCAGAGGTTGTTTGAAAAGTCCTCTTGTCGGTATCAAAAGTTTTAAAGCCCCCAAAATCACCCTTAAAAAGGAGGACTTTTATTCCGGTTAACCTCTTTTTAATTTATGGGTGTTTAGTGGAGATATAAAAGTACCTAAAATCACAGCAAAACACTTTTCAAACAACCTCTAAAACTATTCTTTTATAACCCATCAGCCTGTTATAGTTTGATTGATTGGTATCAGCCTAATTCTAATACCAAGAAAAACCATCAACAGATAGAGAAAAAATTGGGTAAGCAATGATAGTTTAAGAGTAGAGAAAACAGATAAAAACTCATCATGAATAATTCAGCATTAATTGCCATTAACCTATTAGTGTGTATAGTACTGTCACCAGTTAGCAAAGCTGATATTATTCAACATTCAACTAATCATGGCATCAAAATGTCTTTATTTAACCTCAGTCAGCAAAAATGGAAAAACCGCGTACTACTAGTTTTTGCACCGTCTGTAGATAACCATACTTATCAACAGCAAATGCAACTATTGCAAGAGCATAACAACGGTTTTGCAGATCGGGATCTAGTCCTAGTTCAGGTTTTATCCACAGATGAAAGCTATGCCAACAAACAGCCAATAGATGAGTCTTCTGCTGCCAAATTACGCGATCGCTTTGGGGTTGACAAAGAAAATTTTCGTGTGATTTTGGTGGCTAAAGATGGCGGTATGAAGCGCAGTTATGCTACACCAGTGCAGGCGACAGCAATTTTTGAGGAAATTGACGCTATGCCTATGCGTCAGCAAGAAATGCAAGAGCAAGGTAGAAAGTAAGTAGAATTTCTGTAGTTAATATTAGTCTTTCAAGGTGTAGACATAAAAATAAGGTTTTTCTTCGCTCTCTTCGCGTTTTCGCAGGTCAAAAACATTTTTGAACAGCGAAGACACGAAACACACAAATGTTAAATGCCCAATTTTTAGGATATTTATTCAGGTTTTTGACTACCATCCATAGCATCTAAAAGAATAATCTGATGATTACTGTCCACCACTTGAATAACTCCCGTTCCCAGCGTTTGTTTTGGCTGCTGGAGGAACTCGGCATAGAGTACGAAGTCAAACGCTACGATCGCGATCTGAAAACTATCTTGGCGCTAGCATCGCTGCGTGAGGCACATCCGCTCGGCAAGTCACCAGTGATTACCGACGGTGCGCTGACTCTGGCCAAATCCGGTGCGATCGTTGAGTATCTGGTCGAATGCTATGGTAACGGAGTGTCCAGCCTACCAACTGGCGCTGGAACACGGCGGTACTTACGAGCTTCTAAGTTAAAGTAATTCCTGATGCAAGTTTACTTGCACTGTAAGATTTAATCGGATAATCTGAGCGATTAAGATTGTTTTCTAAGGAAACTAATGAACAAATTCATACTGAGTTTGCTTTCTTCTCCTATACTGATTAGCTCTATTCTCTCTGTGGGAGTAATGCTCAATCAAGCGCAAGCCGTAGAACCACAACCAGAAGCCCAAACCAAAGATAGTCTATCTTGTATACGCAATAAACATAAAGTGGGATTAGTGTGTGCAAGGGCTTCTGTATTGGCTCAAATTCCTAAATATCAGTCGGAAATAGAGTTTTCTCAAGAAAATGTTCCCATGCTGGAGTTCAATAACGAAGAAAGCGATATGGCAACCGACTTATTTAACTGCGATTGTCCTGCTTGTATAAATTCTTTACGTAAAATGCGCGGTGTGACACCCTTGGTCTATTAAGATTCCACAAATTTACCTTTGTTTATCGAATCGCTGTAAGACCCCCGCCTCAACGTCTCGTAGGCGGGGGATGTAAAGCGGTTAAAAACGCAGCACTATGCGGATTGATATTTCGCTAACGCTCAATATCAATCCGCATAGTAGCTAGGTTTTTAACAATCATGATATATTTTTTATGTGCCAAAGTTAGACATAAATGATCGTATTCGAGGCAAAACTTGAAGGACAAGACGAGCAGTATCGAGCGCTTGATGAAGCAATCAGAACTGCTCGTTTTGTGCGTAATAGTTGCCTTAGATACTGGATGGACAATAAGGGCATTGGACGCTATGACCTAAATAAATTTTGCGCTGTACTTGCAGCCAGTATTGAGTTTCCTTGGGTATCGAAGCTTAACTCAATGGCAAGACAGTCCAGTGCTGAAAGAGCGTGGTCTGCGATTGCTCGGTTTTTTGATAACTGCAAAAAAGGTAAACCTGGAAAAAAGGGATTTCCAAAGTTCAAGAAGGAACAAACCCACGGTTCTGTTGACTACAAAACCTGTGGGTGGCGACTTTCTGATGACCACAGACACATCACTTTTAGCGATGGATTTAAAGCGGGAACTTTCAAACTCTGGGGAACCCGTGACCTGCATTTCTACCAACTTAAACAGCTTAAAAGAGTGCGGGTTGCACGTCGTGCAGATGGCTATTATTGCCAATTTTGCATTGACCAAGAGCGAATAGAAAGGCGAGAGCCAACGGGTAAAACTATTGGTATAGATGTGGGATTGAACCACTTCTACACCGATAGTAATGGGGAAACAGTCGCCAATCCTAGACATCTGGGCAAGAGCGAGAAGTCTTTGAGGCGGTTGCAACGCCGGATGTCTAAGACTAAAAAGGGTTCTAAGAATAGAGTCAAGTTTAGAAATAAACTTGCGCGTAAGCACCTCAAAGTAAGTCGCCAGCGTAAAGACTTTGCTGTTAAAACAGCAAGGTGCGTAATGAAGTCTAACGACCTCGTGGCGTATGAAGATTTGCAGGTGCGGAATATGGTCAAGAATCATCGCTTGGCTAAATCGATTAATGACGTTTCGTGGTCGTTGTTCCGGCAATGGGTTGAGTATTTCGGCAAGGTTTTTTGTGTAGTGACTGTTGCAGTCCCACCTCATTACACTTCGCAGAATTGCTCTAATTGTGGGGAGGTTGTCAAAAAGACTCTTAGTACAAGAACTCATGTTTGTCCTCATTGCGGGCATACCCAAGACCGAGATTGGAACGCGGCGCGGAACATATTAGCTCATGGATTAAGTACGGCGGGTCACGTCGGAACTAACGCCTCCGGAGAGACTGATCAATACTTGGGTGAGGAAACTCCTTCAAGCAAATCAACTCGTGGAAAGAGGAAACCTAAAGAGCGATCTTTGGAATCCCCACCCAAAACGCAAGTAGGGTGGGGAGGATGTCAAAAGCAACATCCACAATTGGGGACTGGGGATTGGGAAAAAGTCTTTTAAAATTTGGTGGTGGGTAATAAGCCAATACGCTTGGGTTAAGAAGAACAGTAGCGACTGTCTTGAAGGTCAAGCGATCGTTAACAAAAACATCCACACAGAGATATTTCCCATTTTTTTTCTCAACATTACTCAACAATATGTTGAATTCATCCCCTTGATTACACTCATCCTTGCAGGATGCGGACTGTATACTTTAAATACCAGTATTTAAAGTGTTGACCCCGGCGACTGTTCGAGTTCTGTCTAGGAGAGTGTTGTAGTGATACGTGCTACAAAGCGGTCTATTATGACCAAGTTTAGGACGATCTACTACTCTTTCTAAGGTACAAGGTTGGGTTGAGCAACAGCGAAACCCAACCTACACATCAAACTAACTAGATACTGAGTTAGCCGCTTCCGAAGTCTTCGCCGCTGGCGGAAATCCACCCATGCGAATCTCAGAGGTGAAGGAAGTGATACTAAATCCACCAAAACTCTTGAGGATATTCACCCGCATCCGCAAATTGGGGCTAGCAAACCACAGGCGCTCCTCTGACCACATGGTTTCATCCTCTATAGTTAGAATCAAAGCATCATCACTGTCAAATTTATAGCGTCCGGCAACTGGAGTTTTATTGGTATCAATTATTTCTCGCAGCAATTTGCCTTGGGTCGGATTATCCGCGTCAGGTATCGAAACTAACGTAGTTGAACCACTGTGTTTTGCTTGATCCTTGTCCATTGTCCCGTTCCAGGTAATTTTGGTAGCACAGGAAGCAGAACTAGGATTAATTTTGTACTGTTGACACAATTTGATCACTTCTGGATGATCTACCACCAATGTCTCAATGATGATGTCTGACTTGCTATGTTCTGATTGGTTAAAAGCCAAATGTTGACTAGTACGATGAGAAAACCATTTACCAGCACTTAACTGAAAAAACTCTTCAATATTCATGAATGAAATTACCCTGCATCAAAATGCTAAAATTCTCACTTGATTATTATTAAAAGGTAGCAGGAGGCTTTAATATTAAGCTTGATTGTCTATTTCCTCAAGCTTCTTGAGGCCAATTCTGGCTGCCTCGGCAACGTTGAAATGATTGTCTTTTTCCAGGTATTTTAAAGCTGAAACACTCTTGGGAGTGGGAAGATTTCCCAAGGCTTCTGCTAGACGCTGCCTTACTAACCAATCATCTGATTGGGCGAAGCGCAGGATCTTATCGACAGACTCAATGTCTTTAATTTCTCCCAGTGCAGAGATTGCAGCTTGTTGCAACACTACTTCTTTGCTATCCAATGCTTGAAGAAGAATTTGACGGGCACGAGGGTCTTTAATATTACCTAGAGAAACGGCTGCACTAAAGCGTACAAGCCAATCAGTATCTTCATAAAATGCCCGCGACAGCACTTCAAAGGCTCTTGCGTCACCCAAGTATCCTAAAGCACCAGCGGCATCAGCCCGGATACCATAATCTGGGTCATTTTCGAGAATTCCTACCAAAATTGAATAACATTCTGGTGTCGGCTTGATTCCGAGGGCAAATATTGCCATAGATCGCAGTTGCAAAGATTCATCATCCAGTACCTTTTTAATTAAAGGGACTGCATCTTCAGGGGGAACATTACGCAGATTAGCAAGGGCTACCATGCGATCGCGTAAATTAGGACTTTCTAACTGAGTAGAAATTTCTTGTAAGCTTAGAGCTGCCATTTAGTTCAAAGCGTTTTCTTTACTTATCTTAATTTACCTGATCCGTTGATCAGGCTGTCGCCATAGTGAAGTAGGAGTTTGGCGACTTTACAAAATGCCTCGATTATGGGTGGCAATTGGTCATTTGTCATTGGTCATTGGTCATTGGTCATTTGTCATTGGTCATTTGTCATTGGTCATTGGTCATTGGTCATTTGTCATTGGTCATGGGTCATGGGTGCTGAGTGTAAGAAAATCATCGTGAAAAGGACAGATTTCACCCAAGCTTTTTTTTGGATCAGGCGATCGCACAAGCTGGCATAATTGACTGTGCCAAAATCAGTTTGAACGGCCCCACAGACGCCTCAACCAAGAGGCAGGGAGAAGGGGGCTAGCTGGTGAACAATGACCCCTTCATCCTGCCGTGGAATGAAAAGGGCGTCGTAGACATCGCAAAAATTCTTGCTTAATAATTGTAATAATATTTAATATGAGTCTAGGTTGTGTAATTTAGATTAACTATTGCAGAGAAATTCTCTCAGACTGAGTAAAATGACAAATACAACGAGGCAACTATTTTATAGATTAGTTACCCTAGAACTGGAGACTATGTTTTCAGTCCTGAGTGACTTCTGTATTTTGCCTACTGAGGCATACCAATTTAGACCACACCAAATCCTTCATTAAGAGCTCCCACTAATCATAATGGCTGTGATTGAGAAGAAAAGAACTCGCGATCTGCCCCAAATTAACGAACGAATTCGCTTCCCAAAAATTCGGGTCATTGACACTGACGGCGCCCAGTTGGGAATTATGCTCCCACAGGAAGCACTACAACTAGCAGAAGAAAAAGAGCTAGATTTAGTGCTAATCAGTGACAAAGCTGATCCGCCGGTTTGTCGGATTATGGACTACGGGAAATACAAGTTTGAGCAGGAAAAAAAGGCGCGAGAAGCCCGGAAAAAGCAGCACACGGCTGATGTCAAAGAAGTTAAGATGCGCTACAAAATTGAAGAACACGACTACAACGTGCGTGTTAAGCAAGCAGAGCGCTTTTTGAAAGATGGCGATAAAGTCAAAGCGACTGTGATGTTCCGGGGTAGAGAAATTCAACACAGCGACCTAGCAGAAGATTTGCTCAAGCGAATGGCAACGGATTTGGAGCCATTTGGTGAGGTTCAACAAGCGCCTAAAAAAGAAGGGCGAAATATGATGATGCTCATCTCGCCTAAAAAATAATCTTCTAACTCTATTAATAGACCAAGTTTGAAAATCCCCTAACTATAAGTCAGGGGATTTTTCGTTTGGATACAAGATGTACACCCAAAACTCTCCTGACTTTTCACGGCATCTGGAAAACCTCACTTCTATTTCTCTCTTCCTTTAAGGCTACGGTGTACACACAAGTCCTAAAAACCTAGCTTGATAAGACTTTCCTCGTTCCCAGTCTCCGACTGGGAATGCATTCATTGAGTCAGAGACTCAATGCCAGATTGGAGGCAGAGCCTCCACGAGGAGCATTCCCATGTAGAACATGGGAACGAGATAAAAACGAGGTAAACGAGAGAAGAATGGAAAATCAAGCTTTTTTCGACTTGTGTGTACACCGTAGCCTTAAAGGAGAGAGACTTTGAATTTCCCCCTTCCCGCTACGTGTTGGGGGTTAGGGGGTTAGGTTAATTGTTACCTTCTCCACATAACGTGAAAAGTCAGCAAAACTCTCAGGTCATTTAAATTTATCTAAAATCGATAGTCCTGAAGGCTGAGTGGGAAACATAAGACTCAGTTGCTCAGGACTTTTGCTATTTCCAGGAGATGAGGCGAGACGGTTCAGTTAAAGAGGAATGGGGAATGGGGAAGGGGGAAGAAAACCTTTAACCCAAACCCAGTAACCTTTCCCCAAAAAGTAATTCTGAGTTCAAAATGCTTATCCGAACCTATTGCTTCCTCATGTCCCCCTGCTTCTCCGCTTCCCATTACGCGGTGATACTACCAGAAAATAAAACTGCATGGAACTGAAAAATTACTGGTTGGCTGCAAATAAAGGTGCTCTGACACGACTACTACAGTGGGTGAATCTCCGACCAGAGGAGAGTGAGCGAACTCAGATAATGTTCCTTTTCTATACAACTGTATCTGTAGGATTGCGGTGGGCAGAGGACAGCACGGTGGCGCTGTTTTTGGATGAATATGGGACTAATTTACTGCCGTGGATGTATATTGCCAGTGCCGTAATGAGTGCAGGACTGGTTTTTTTATACTCTTGGCTGCAAAAGATTTTTCCCTTACGTCGGGTGATTGTAGCGATCGCACCTTGTATGTTGATGCCATTAGTTTTATTAGTTGTATTACGTTGGGGATCGCATTTTTCCTACCTGGCAGTGATTTCGGTATTTTTGCTGCGGCTGTGGGTGGACGCACTTTATGTAGTCAATGACCTCAACACCTCCATCGTTGCCAACCAAATATTTAACATTCGGGAGATTAAGCGCACTTATCCACTAGTCAGTAGTGGTCTTTTAGTCGCAGATGTAATCAGTGGCTTTAGTCTGCCTTGGCTGCTACAATACACGACGCTGAATAAGATCATCCTCATCGCCTGTGTAATGATTTTACTCGGATCGGGGATTCTATTCTATTTAACTCATCACTATCGAGCAGCTTTTCCTGAAACCCCACAAAAACTAATTCCTGAAGAACAAGCTTCACGAGCGCGTTTTCTCAAAAGTCCGCTGAAGCGCTATGTTTGGCAGTTATTTGCCTTTGTGGGTTTGTTACAAGTCATTGGGTTGTTAATAGATTTTCAATATCTGCGCGAACTCAAATCCAATTTGAGCGACCGAGAACTTGCCAGCTTTTTGGGTCTTTTTGGTGGGATGTTGGGGCTGTGTGAGTTGTTGTTGCAGTGGTTTATTTCCAGCCGACTCATCGAACGGATGGGAGTATTTTTCACCGCCACGCTTTTACCAATCACCGTCGGCTTTGCACTACCAGGAATGCTGGTATTGCTGCATTTAATTCCAGCCATTCAACCGCAAAGCTTTTTCTGGGGTCTGATAATTGTCAAATTCTGCGATGAACTTCTGCGCTACACCTTTGTTATGAGTAGCGGCCCCATCCTGTACCAACCGATTCCAGAGGGAATTCGCAGCCGGATGCAGACTTTATCTGGTGGAACCGCCGAAGCGATCGCTACAGGTTTGACAGGAGCGGTAATTTTTGTAACTCTATTGTTTTGTGGGCGGTTTGTACCCGTATCACTGCAAAAATGGGTGTTGGTAGCAGAGACAATGTTGATCGCTGGCACCTGTTTAACAGTAGTTTGGGAATTGCGATCGCGCTATGTTGAACTGTTAGTCTTGAGTGTGGCACGGGGTCACTTGAGTGCGACTAATGTGGGCTTACGATTCTTTAAGCAGGGAGTAGTCAAAGCTTTAGCAGAAAAAGGCAGCGAGGCTGATAAACGCTCTTGTATTGAACTTTTAGCCCAAATTGATTCCCAAGGAGCAGCGGAAGTTTTAGCACCGCTACTAGTGAAGTTAACCCCAGATTTGCAGCGCCAAAGTTTGGAAGTGATGCTGATAGGAGGTGTAAATCCAGCTTATCTACCCGCCATCCGTCCTTTGTTAGAACAATCCCAGGAAACTAACCCCGAAGTTTTTGCTTTAGCACTGCGCTACGTTTGGTTGGCTGAACCAAATCCCAACTTAAGTCTCTTAGAAGGATATTTACACCCCCGCCAAAACTCACTCATCCGCGCTACCGCAGCCGCTTTAGTCTTACGCCAGGGAACACCCATGCAAAAGGTAGCAGCTACCCAAACCATGCGCCGGATGCTGACTCATAAGCAAGAACGCGAACGGGTAAATGGAGTGAGAGCGCTCAGAGAAGCAGTTTATTTACAGGCGTTGCGGATTCACATCCCAAATTTATTACAAGATGAGTCGTTACGGGTGCGCTGTGCTGTATTGGAAATGATCGCAGCAACCCATTTAGAAGAATACTATTCGGCACTGATTGCAGCACTTTATTATAAATCAACCCGCAGTACAGCAATGTCAGCCCTAATGCGACTAGAAAATGAAGCTCTAGAAATGCTGTTGCGGTTGGCTACGAATATTTACAAACCCGAAGTAGTGCGGATGTACGCTTGGCGCACCATTGCTCAAGTCGGGACTCAGGAAGCATTGGAGACTTTATGGGAAAATTTAGAGACATCTTGGGGTATTACTAGAGATCATATTCTCCGCAGCTTACTAAAAATACATAAACAACCAGGAATTACAGGTTTAGTAGATCGATTTTATGAAAGTCGGGTAGAAAATTTAATCAAGCAGGAATTAAAGTTTTTAGGTGAAATTTATGCTGCATACATTGACTTTAAAACATTAGACCAAAAAGAAAATCATCAATCCAGTGAGAGGATTGTGATTGTCTCGGAGTTACTGCAACGCGCCCTTCTAGAATTGGAATTGGATGTCAAGGAACGGCTGCTACTGTTACTGAGACTGCTTTATTCGCCAGAAAAGATGCAGGCAGCAGCATTTAATCTGCGATCGCTCTCAGTGGTAAACTTAGCGCGGGGGTTAGAAATCTTAGAGCATACCGTAACTTTGTCGTCAAAGTCTTTATTGCTGAATATTTTAGATAACCGACCACAGTCAGAAAAATTACAATATCTCATAGAAGCCAAGATTGTAGAATATGAAAGTATGGTGGTTAGCGATCGCCTCCACAGATTGCTAATGTTAGGGAATTTCCTTTCTGACTGGTGTCTAGCTTGTTGTTTTCATTATGCTCAAGTGACACGCATCCGACTGACCAGTTCTGAGATTTTAGTGAGTTTGCGTCATCCAACTGGCTTTGTGAGAGAAGCTGCGATCGCATACTTGAACATGGTTTCACATCGTGTTCTCCTGCAAATCCTCCCCCAGTTACAAAAAGATCCACATCCTTTAGTCGCTGCTCAAGTTAAAGAGTTGCTCGAAAAATACCAATTCAAAAATCACAATTGAAAAAACCTCTGCTGGAATAATTTTGCTTATTTCCATTGCTGCTAAGGGATTTAAACTCAAAACAAACATCCAATCGCTATGGAACCAGCATTAATAACTAATGACCAATGACAAATGACCAATGACAAATGACCAATGACAAATGACCAATGACAAATGACCAATGACAATTTTGTTAACCTGTAAAGTGAAGTAAAAATTCAAAGAGCATCAAGAACAGCCATGTACGTACTCATCGGTGGAGCCGGTTTAGTGGGCTTAAGTTTAGCGCAAAAGCTGGTAGAACTAGGACATACTGTTGCCGTAATTGACATTGATCCTATCGCTTGCCGCTACGCCCGTGAACAAGTAGGAGCAATGGCTTTTGAAGGTAGTGCTGTGAGTACAGAAGTCTTGTTAGAAGCTGGGATTCGTAAAGCCGGCTCCTTGGCTGCTGTTCTGAGAAGTGATGCCTTAAACTTGGCAATGGTAACTCTTGCTAAACACTACGGTGCTCCCCATATTTTGAGTCGGATGCGCCACCCCGATTTTGCCGAACCGTTACGTATCGCTGGAGCTAACCATATCATCAGTACTGTTGAACTATCAGTTTCAACTATGGTAAATGCCATTGAGTATCCGCAAGTGGAATCAATGATGCATTTTGAGCAGGGACAGATTGAGGTTCTGAAACTTTCCATCCCCAACAATTGCTATGTTGCTGGTCGTAGTGTTGCCGAAATTGCTCAGGATTCCCAATTTCCTACTGGCTCGCTAATTATTGGTTATCAACCCCATCCCCACGAAAATTTAATGATTCCTAACGGCAGTACAATACTGGAACCTCATTCAACAGTGCTGATTGTGACTAAACCAGGATCTTTACATCAAGTCATTGATTTTATTGAACAAAGATGTTGATCGCAGTCCCTATTTAAACTGTTTATGAGGTGAAGTTAGCTACATTTATAGTCAGAATTCAGGAGTCAGAATAGTTAAAAAATTAAGTTCAGAAATCAAAGCGGATTCCTATAATTATTCTAAATTCCTTATAAATTCTGACTTCTGACTCCTAGGTGCTGAATTCCTACCATTTATATAATTGGTGTAAATAGTTGTGATCAAGCCGTATCCACATATTTATTTAGCGATCGCTGTTATTTTTCTTGCATCTTGTAAATCACCAGAGATTCCAGCAAAGTCACAACCTGATATTGCTCAGATAACCCCATCCCAAAAGGTCGTGACGCTGGATCAGAATTTTAAGATCGCAAGCAGCCAAACTGTTTATGTTCCTGTCTATTCTCATATCTATCATCACAATCGGCAGGAAATTTTCGAGTTAGCAGTTACGCTCAGTATTCGGAATACAGATTTGACCAATCCGATCGTCATTACTTCTGTGCGCTACTATAACTCAGATGGAAAATTAGTTAAGCAGTATTTGGAGCGCCCGATTCAACTTGATGCGCTAGCTTCTACAGCTTTTTTTGTAAATAGAAATGATACTAGTGGAGGTTTAGGCGCAAACTTTATTGTAGAGTGGGTAGCCCAAACAGAAATGTCCGATCCGATAGTGGAGGCGGTGATGATTGGTACTGACTTTCAACAAGGAATTTCTTTTATCAGTCCTGGTAGAGTAATTAAAAGTCAAAATAACGATCAGCGATCGCCTTTAAAATAAGGTCAGAATTCTGACTCCTGTTTGATGGTAAATATATAAGTGCGGTAGGGGCAATTCATGAATTGCCCCTACCGCAGATGTCTTTTTGTTAGCGATCGCTTGACTTTTAAGACAGATCGCTATTACTGAATACGGTGTCTTTCAGAAATGCTTATTTGACACCAGCAGGTGTCTTTTGAGTTTTAGTAGTACCCGCTTTGCCATTCTCTGCCTTAATTTCTGCTACTTGCAGATGAGCTTCTAAGAACCAGAGTCGTTTGTCAATGGTGCGAGAAATTTCGGTGTAAAGGTCAGCGGTATCAGCATCGCCTAATTCATCAGTTTTAGCGATCGCTTCCCGAATATGTTTAGCATAGGGTGCAAAGCGGTCTGATAAAGCTGTTACATGGTCTTTACCATCCAAAATATCTAAGGGATATTCTGGCAAAATTGAATTAGCAGCTGCGGCGCGGGCTGTTCCGAAAGCGTATCCGCCTAAAGCTGTGACGCGTTCAGCTACCATATCGACGTACTCTTCCAATTCACCAGCAAGTTCATCAAATAATTCGTGTAGCTGGTAGAAGTCAGTTCCTTTAACATTCCAGTGCGCTTGCTTTGCTTGGGTTTTCAGATCCAAAGTAGCTGCCAAGGTTTGGTTAAGAAGTACCACGATTTGCACTCGCGCTTCGGCGGGAATGTCAATACGAGTAGGATACAAACGTGATGAAATGGTGTTGTCGCTCATAGTTGTTGTTAATGCCTTTTAAATCTAACTTTACAGATTTTGGTTGGCTGCGCGAAACTCTCTGACGACAGATTATATTAATGTCTGAATGTGTTACTGTCTATGAATATTAGGTTTAGATGCGATGGTTTTCGATGGTATTGAATGTACCACCGAAAAGGCGATCGCGAATCATATCACTCTGCAAAAAGTCATGGGGGAAACCCAATTCAATTTTACTTACTTCATCTAAGCGTTGCAGATGTTCTGGCGAGAGGCTGACATCAAGGGAAGCTAAGTTATCTTGAAACTGCGTTAATTTACGTGCCCCAATGATCGGAATAATCACACCAGTTTGAGCGCGTAACCAAGCTAATGCTACCTGTGAAGGCGTGTGTCCAATTTCTGCCGCCACTTGGCTAACAACCTGCGCGATCGCTAAATTCTTCTCGGAAATTCCTCCCCCAAAAGTTTCAAGTCGTCCTTGTTCATCGCCTGCTTGCGGAGGCTGATTATACTTACCTGTTAGCACACCACCACCTAAAGGTGACCACGGCGTTACAGCTAAATCAAAGGCTTTAGCCATTGGTAGCAAGTCTCGTTCGGCTGTTCGCTGAATTAAACTATACTCAATTTGCAAGGCAACAAACTGCGTCCATCCTTGGTAATGGGCAATGGTATTTGCTTGGGAAACGATCCAAGCAGGGGCGTCAGAAATACCAATGTAAAGCACTTTACCTTGACGGACGACATCATCAAGCGATCGCAAGACTTCTTCAATCGGTGTTGTGAAATCCCAAGCGTGTAACCAGAATAAATCAATGTAATCAGTATTCAGCCGTTTCAGGCTACCTTCCAAAGATTGAATTAAATTCTTGCGATGGTTTCCACTGGCGTTAGGGTCGCCCTTTTTCTCATTCATCTGCAAGGGAAAGGAATATTTTGTCGCAACTACAAAGCGTTCCCGTTCTTTAGCGATTAATTCACCAACAATTTTTTCACTGCTACCATCGGTATAACCGTTGGCGGTGTCAATGAAATTTCCCCCAGCTTCTACATAGGTGTCAAAGATTTTACGACTTTCGTCCTTAGAAGCACCCCAACCCCAATCTTCACCAAAAGTCATGGTTCCCAAGGAGAGTTCAGAGACTCTTAACCCACTTTTGCCCAAGAGTTTGTATTTCATGAATATTTTCTCATTAACGAAAAAAAACAGTGCAAATACTATTCCAAAGGCATGATAACTGGAAACCGGAGCGATGTTTGAAGATAAGCTCTTATTTGTATTTTTGTGCTGGCATTAATGACAATGAATAACTCAATGGATAGTACAGCATTCAATACTTGTCGGTTAAGGGGGAAGGGGAAATAAAAAACCTTTAACCTTTACCCTTTAACCTTTTCCCAAAACCCAATTCCGAGTTAAAAATCCTTAACCGAGCAGTATTGGTACAGCATTTGATGTATTTATTGAGAAATTTTTGCTGCTTCAATTGTGGTCAGGAGCAGTAGTAGTTATGGATAATTTGCCTGCACATAAACTAGTACAGCACGGCGTAAATAAACCACCCATTCCCAATCAACAAAACCCTTACGCTGTCTTCATTTTTAATTTTTAATTCCGCCTTGCGGTACTAGCATCAATTGAACCCATGATTGAAGCTGTAGGTGCGATCGCTTTTATATGATCTTCTTGGCTAAGTGATGCCTGTCATCACCCGACTTAAATCTGTGTAAGTCCATTTGTACTATGTGTTTTCTGTTTGATTTCTAGCCAGTTGTGGTGAAGCGATGACGCTTGCGCTGCATCCACATTAGGGTGGTTCGGAGAGCGTGGGCGTCAACAACTGGCCATTGGGTGGGCTTTTGAGACGGGAATTTATCCCTTGTAGAAGTTTCTCAATTTCCCTGTAACCCTGTTGATATCTCAATTAAAACTGCAACAGAAAAATTTTGGATGCCAAATTGCCAAAAGCACTCAACGTAATTACTAATTCGTAATTCGTAATTCGTAATTCGTAATGACGCTCTCTATGAGACGCTGCGCTAACGTAATTCGTAATTTTCGAGTCAGAGATTTCTATAGGTTGTATAGGTTGCAACCTTATGGTTTGGGTCTAAATACCCATCCATGACGTAATCAAGAATTACGAATTGCTAATGGGGGTTCTGACAAATCCGGGTAATTTACATTTTGGTCAATTTTTCCTGAATGATTGTCCTGTTTTACCTTTCTACTCGCTGTAGATGTGATTAGAAACGCAAGGATTATTGGGGAGAATTCTTTGAGCATCGAAAACGACGGTCGCGGCAGTGGCAGGATTTGTATTTAGTTATAGATAGCGTCGGCGCAGCCCACCAGAGGCATCGCTATCGCCTGATGAGAGCTAACTTATGAAGCTGGTGTTATGTTGAATGGGGCAAGAGTGATTAAAAAAGATTAATGTCTCTTACCCGCTCCTAGATATAGCTCACCCACTTTCGGGTCATTCAACAATTCTTCACCAGGGCCGGAGATCGCATCACGTCCCGACTCTAATACATATCCACGATTAGCCATCTCTAAAGCTTTACGGGCATTTTGTTCTACTAATACGATCGCAGTACCCGCCTGATTAATTTGTTTAATCTGCTCAAACACTTGTGTCACCAAGATGGGGGACAAAGCAGCAGATGGTTCATCCAAAATCAGTAAGCTAGGCTCCAACATTAAAGCTTTGCCCATCGCTAGCATCTGGCGTTCTCCTCCAGAGAGAGTACCAGCGCGTTGACGACGGCGATCGCTTAGTCTGGGAAACATAGTAAATATTTTATCTTTAATTGGTTTCAAAGGAACGTTAAGCACAAAAGCACCCATCTCCAAGTTCTCTTCAACACTGAGAGAGGGAAAGACATTGGCGATTTGCGGTACATAGCACATTCCTCGTTGGACAATTTGATTGGACTTTAGCCCCACGATATTTTCACCTTTGAAGGTAATTGTGCCTGTGTGGGGGATCAAAAGCCCAAAAATTGCTTTTGCCAAAGTAGATTTACCCGCACCGTTGGGGCCAATCACTGTCACCAATTCTCCTGCTGCAACCTGGAAATTCACGCCTTGCAGGATATCCACATCTTTGATGTATCCAGCGTGGACATTTTGAACGTCTAGTAAATAGTCATTTGTCATTGGTCATTTGTCATTTGTCATTGGTCAACAGTCAAGTCAAACATAACTATTGACTATTGACTGTTGACTATGGACTATTACGGAGTTTTTTGCAACTCCGGTCGTTCTTCTGCAAGAATTGCCCCTTCTACAGGGCAAACTTGGAGACATATACCACAGTCGATGCAAGTGGCAAAGTCAATCCAGTACCAATCAGTTCCCTTGGCATTTTTGCCTGGGCCATCATGAATACAAGCTACTGGACAGGCATCTACGCAGTCAGCGACGCCTTCACAGACTTCTGTAACAATCGTGTGCGGCATGTTCTCGATTCCCTCTTTTCTGTATCGGCTATTTCTAGCCTAGCAGGGGAGGGGAGAGCAGGGGAGCAGGGGAGCAGAGGGGCGGGGGAAAAGGTTAAAGGTTAAAGGGAAAAGGAATAAATTTAATCTTTCCCCTTTTCCCCTTACCCCTTTCCCTTTCCCAATGCCCAACTCACTTAACGCAATGATTCAATTTTTGGTGAACCGTCAGCTTTGATCCAAGCAATTTGGGCTATGCTGCGATCGCGTGCGTATTGGCGAATAGCCTCTGCATCTCTTCCCCCCAAATCAATTTCTACCCGCACTAAATCAGTAGAATCTCTGAGTTTTTGCGCGTAGGCAAAGGCAAAGGCGTTAGCACTGGCTGTCTCTGGTGCTACCAACCAGTCACTCGCTGGGGTTGATTGTGGTAATTGCTGAGTAGATAACAAAACTTGGTATAAATCTTCGATACTGAGTCCAAAACCAATACCAGGTATGTTTTCTCCCTGGGGATGATATAGCCCCAAAAGCTGGTCATAGCGACCACCCCGCCCTAAAACTCTGGCTTGGGATTCAGTATCATTGACAACTTCAAAGACGATGCCAGTGTAGTAATCTATGGTCTGAATGAGGCTGAGGTCTAGGATTAACGGAAAAGTTTTCTCTGATTCTAGTAATTCTACTAGGGATTTGAGGTTATTTACTGCCTCTCGCTGTTCTTCATCTAGATCCAAACTACTGACTTTTTGTAACACGTCTGCACTTGGCCCGCGCAAATCCATGATGATTCGGGCGCGATCGCGTAGTTTGTCACTCAGGGGTAAAGTATCTATAGTAATGCGGTCAAGATGAGCGATCGCACTGCGAACTTGATCTTGGAGATTAGCAGGAAAGGCACTCAGGAGCGATCGGGTAATTCCCGCCTCACCTAAAATTAAATGCCATCCCTGCAAACCCAATGCTGCCAAACAATCTGCTACTAACAGCAGTACTTCGGCATTCGCCAGCAATCCGCCAGTACCTAACAACTCCACCCCAGCTTGATAAAACTCCTGTTGGCGATTGTGTCTACTTTCCCAAGTGCGGCGAAACACATTGGCGTTATAGTACAACCGTTGCGGATAAGTGACACCTGCCATCCGAGTCACAACAGTACGAGCAATAGATGCTGTTAATTCTGGACGTAACCCTAATTCATCATCTTCGCCATTTTGTTGTAGTTGAATGACCATTTGACGCTGGATTGCTTCCCCCGCCATCAGGGTATCCATGCGCTCTAAAGTTGAGGTGATAATCCTGTGATATCCCCAACGGTGAAACACCTGCTGTAACCGATCTTCAATCCAGCGTTTTTTCTCCACATCCAAGGGCAATAAATCCCTGGCTCCCGCTGCTGGTTGATACACCATTATTTTTTCTTCCCACCAAACAAACCACCGAACAAACCACCGCTACCAGATTTATCTGGTTGCTTATCTCCATTATTGGGGGATGAAGTCACCTTATGATCACTCGGTTGTTGTCCTAGAGCTTTATCTATTTTAGGTTTCCATTGCAGAGCTGTTTCGTCATTGGGGTCTAATTTAAGAGCATTGTCAAAATGGATTTTTGCCATTTTTAGCTGATTTTGCTTCAAATACACCATTGCAATTAAGCTATGACAGCGGCTATTTTTAGGTTCTAGCTTTAGAGCTTCTTGCAACTCGACTTTGGCTGAGGCAAATTGATTTTTATCAATCAAAGATTGAGCGCGACGAACATACTGTTCTACAACCGAGTCTTCTTTTGGTGGCGCTGGTGGTGTGTTTTTTGGTGTATTTTGCTGAGGCGTACCTGATTGGACTTTGGGTTGAGCAGGTGGTGGCGGCGCTGCGGATGATTTAGCTGCACTCCGCATTAAATACACTAAGTTCAACTCACTAACTTGGGCAATGACTTGCAGTACTTGCTCTAAAGAATCATATTGAGTTTGGGCTAGTTTTGCGATCGCACTTTTATAGAAATGATCGAGATTTGCCGCCTCGGTTAACTGTCTAGCCAAGTCGGTGTTGAGAGTTACCGAAGTAGATTCTTGTACCAGGCGCTTGCCAATTTGCGACAAAATTAAAATATATTCCGTGCGAGTGCGATCGCCACAAAGTTTTTCGTAAGCAGGGTTAACCAGCTTTGATAAAAATTCGTTACCTAGCTGTTTTTGTTCAGCACTTTCAGTAAAACTACTATCCGGGTGTAAGCGGCGGGCGACTTGGAGATAGCGTTTGCGAATCTCTTTAACATCCGCATCAACTGGAACGCACAATACTGCGTGATGATCTATGAAATCATATTTAAATAGTCCACGATCTATTTTGAAAGACATATAGATTTTTTTGCACCAAAGGAGCGTTAGATTCCTCTTAGTTTACCCAAAGTCGGGAGGAAAGCCCCCATCTGCTACACCCATGCTGACAGTGGCGGAACTTGTAAAAGTTCGCTACTGAGGGAGTCGTGAATATAACCATTTGTAGCGAGAATTCTACCTGACTCAATTTTGGCAAGAGTGCCATTGTATGCGGTGACTTTGCCCCCGGCTTCTTGTACCAAAATTATCCCGGCGGCAATATCCCAAGGAGAAAGCCCCCGTTCCCAGTAACCATCGACACGCCCACAGGCGACATAAGCCAAATCTAGCGAGGCAGAACCGCTACGTCTGACTCCTTGGGTAAGATGGGTGAGGTGACTAAATTCTGCGTAGTTGTTATCAGAGGTTTCGCGGCGATCATAAGCAAAACCTGTTACTAGTAGGCTTTTACTCAGTTCAGATGTTTCTGAAACTTTTATGGGACGACGGTTACGCGTTGCCCCTAAGCCAGCAGCGGCACAGAATAATTCATTGTGAAATGGGTCAAAAATTACACCAACTTGTGGAACGCCATTAATTAATAGCCCGATGGAAACAGCAAAAAATGGGTATTGATGAGCATAGTTGGTTGTGCCATCTAAAGGATCTATTGCCCAGAGGTATTCATTCTCTTGATTACCGAATTTCCCTGATTCTTCAGCGAGGATAGAATGCTGGGGAAAGTGACGACGCAAAATTTCTAAAATCAATTTTTCAGAGGCTTTATCAGCAGCGGTGACTAAATCACCAGGGCGTCCTTTTTCAATAATTGCGTCTTCTAACTTACCCAAGTAACCTTGTAAAATCGCACCAGCAGCCAAGGCCGCTTCTGTCGCAATATCTAGAAAAATTTGTAGATTTGTCATTTGTCATTTGTCATTTGTCATTGGGCATGGAGAAGAGACAAGGAAGAGAGGGAAGACAAGGGAGAGGGGGGAGTAAATTATCGCCAATCCCCAATCCCAGTCCCCAGTCCCCAATCCCCAATCCCCAATATTCAAAGATTTTGGCGGCGAAACTCAGCGGGAGTGAGGCGCATGGGTTTTTCTGGTTTCCAGATTCCTTGCCCCATGAGTCTAGCCCATTGTTGGGCACGTTCTAAACGCTGGTCATATTTGTGGTTAGGCGATCGCCCCACAAACATTGCATTCCCTTGTTTGACTAATTCTTCATTCAGTAACACCTTATTTTTCCACACATAAGCTAGAGTTCGCCCGATTTTGTCTTTTGCTTCTAAATCAAACTCCAATGTTACCGACTGTTCTGTACCACCAATTAGATTCTCTAACTGCTCTTTTGCTGCTTCCCCCCAAGGGCGCTGTCGCAAATCTGGTGCATCAACACCAACTAACCGCACTTGGGAAATCAAATTTGGTTGTTCAGCCATGCCTAAAACTTCTAAACTCTGCCCACTAACTACCCGCGCTACTTTCACTTGAGCTTCATTGTTTGGCAGTTGGTTTTTGCCTTGGCAACTCACCAAGAGCAATAAGCAAACCAAAATAGCTATTTTTCGTACCCAGTCACCAAAATGTACAGGCATCAGAAATTTGGTGATTTTGAATTGTTTATCGAGACAGAATTCTGAATTCCGAATTCTGACTCCTGAATTCTTCTTCATTCCTCATCTAAGGGTAAACCCGCTTTAATTTTCCCCCTAGCAAAATAGCGTCCAAACTGGAGTTCGTAGACTTCATCTTCGTCTTGTGTCTCCACTTCCAAGTCAGAACGGGGATAACTCACACACAACAAGGCATAACCTTGCCGACGTAAATCTGGCGACAATCCGATCGCCTCTGGTTGATAAATTTCTCCTGACAAAACTCTTACAGCGCAAGCGGTGCAAGCCCCGTTGCGGCAGGAAAACGGTAGTTCTACCCCTTGTTTTTCGCCAGTGTGCAGGATGTAGCGGTCTTCGGGTACTTGTAAGGTGTATGTTTTGCCAGTGGCGCGATCGCGAACTCTAATTGTGTATGTACGGGACATTTGGATTTGCGTTGTGGGATTAGGATTTTCAGATTCAATCTAAAATATCTTTCTTTATCTTTGCATTTTCTGAGATTCTATAGTATGATCGTAACTTGTGACACCTGGAGAGGTGGCCGAGTGGTTTAAGGCGCAGACCTGGAAAGTCTGTGAAGCGGAAACGTTTCCGAGAGTTCGAATCTCTCCCTCTCCGTTTTCAAACCTTAGTCTAAATATATAGTTAGAACTAGACTTCTACAAATAGTAAAGGTTCAGAAAAAAGTGCAATATTGCCAAAGATATTCTTAAAATTTCTTAAACAAGCTACGCACAACTTTCCATAGTCAAACTGTTCATAGATGAACTTATCATGCAAGTTTGTGCTTTTTTTTGCTTTGGCATAATCCACTCTACCAAAACTACTACTAAAAATAGAAGTTAGAATACGCTTGCATCAAGCTTAGGTGGATCTTTGCTGCTTGTGCTGGCGTAATTCCTCTACTATATAGTCTTCCAGTTCTTGTCTTTCCCTTTTACTGGCATTTCGTTGATAAGTTCTTCCTGTTTCTTGGATAAACTTGCGTTTCTCGCTTGGAGAAGATTTGAGTTTACCTCCAGTTCCTTGGAGCTTTTGCTGTAATTCTTCCCAAGTCTTTTCACCCACACTTTCACCTAGTTTGACCAGTACCTTTGGTAGTAATATTTTGGCCTCTCTTTGAAAATCATCTTCTGTTTCCAGGGAAGCTAAATCTATATTGCTGAAGTCGATATCGATTTGAAACTTACTCATAGAATTGTGTTTGTTCTTTTAACGATTATTACCACAATGAGGAGAAGATAGGTTTTACTTTTCTGTAAATCCTAGATAGGATACGAAGATAGCATGATTGAGCAGCTAGTAGATGGCAGGTTGTATTGAATTTGTTAACTTAACACTGACAAGTATCGCCAATGCTTTGTGCGAGGGTATTTTCCTGCTTGAACCCATGAAATAAACAATATGGAAGATTTCGTCACGAATTTGACGACTGTACTTGCGACAGCAGTTGATATCTTCACTGGCATTATCATTGGTATCGCTGTTTTG
Organism: Nostoc sp. UIC 10890; assembly: GCF_054786515.1. Lineage (NCBI taxonomy): Bacteria > Bacillati > Cyanobacteriota > Cyanophyceae > Nostocales > Nostocaceae > Nostoc > Nostoc sp. UIC 10890. The sequence continues at coordinate 1,495,257 of NZ_JBSGKF010000001.1, read as the reverse complement.
GAAGCCGTCATCAAGATCCTAGTTTTTTTATTTAGCCGCCGTAAAAAGCTGAACGATGCTAAAGAGGAAATTCGCTTAGGGTTAGGTATGTGGCTGGCTCTTTCCCTTGAGTTTGCACTGGCTGCTGACATTTTACGTAGTACGATCGCTCCAACTTGGGACGAAATTGGTAAACTAGCTGCCATCATTGCACTACGAACAATTCTGAATTTCTTTTTGGCAAAAGAAATTGAGCAAGCAAAGACTAAAAAGAACAATATCAAGGATGAATCTTTTTAATTTCTCTGTATGGGCAGCAATCATCCAGTTGTTAGGTTCTCTAGCGATCGCTGGTTATGTCATCGCTGCAATCCTTTCTCTAGTTATCAGGTGTAATCTTTACCAGGCAAGACTTATAGTCGCAGAAGGAATGCTCACAAGTTTGAGCTTTATGGTTGCAGCAACTTTGTTAAAGGCCATTAACCTGCAAACTTGGGGACAAATTCTGATCTTTAGCGTTATCCTATCACTCCGCATCTTTCTTAAGAAGTTATTTGCTTGGGAGAAAATGCAAATTTTGACAATTAAATCTCACGTTTAATGAGTCAAACAAGTTTTTACAAATGATTTAAGACTGCTATATCAGAAGGATTTTACATATAGTTAATGCTTGCATAACCAGGTTAACAATATTAGAAATGCTATCTTAAAGGCAAAGGTCATTTGCTCAAATTTTGAGGAAAACGCTATGACTACAACGCTCATAGAGGCTAATTCTATCGAGTCATTGCTAGGTAAAGAGGCAGAAGACCTGCTTACCTACAAAGCAAAAGTTTCTCGTGATTTACTACATTTGCCGGGGCCAGACTTTGTAGATCGAATCTGGCTCAACAGCGATCGCAACCCTCAAGTATTGCGTAATCTCCAGCTGCTTTATTCTACTGGTCGTCTGGCAAACACAGGTTATTTGTCTATTCTACCGGTAGACCAAGGGATTGAACACTCAGCAGGTGCGTCTTTTGCGCCCAATCCGATTTACTTTGACCCAGAAAATATTGTCAAGCTAGCGATCGCCGCAGATTGCAATGCTGTTGCTACTACTTTAGGGACATTAGGCATAGTTTCGCGCAAATATGCCCACAAAATTCCCTTTATTGTCAAAATCAATCACAACGAATTGCTGACTTTCCCCAATCAATTTGACCAAGTATTATTTGCTGATGTGGAACAAGCTTGGAATTTAGGGGCGGCGGCGATAGGTGCGACAATTTACTTTGGTTCCGAGAATTCTACTAGACAAATCAAAGAAATCAGCCAAGCTTTTAAACGCGCCCATGAACTAGGGATGGTCACTATTCTCTGGTGCTATCTGCGAAATAACGCCTTTAAACAAGATAAAGATTACCACCTAGCGGCTGACCTCACCGGACAAGCGAATCATTTGGGTGTAACCATTGAAGCCGACATCATCAAACAAAAGTTACCCGAAACTAACAATGGTTACGGTGCAGTTGCCAAAGCCAGTGGTAAGAGTTACGGCAAAACCGATGAGCGGGTTTACACAGAATTGACAACTGATCACCCAATTGATTTAACTCGTTACCAAGTGCTGAATTGCTACTCTGGGCGCGTGGGACTGATTAATTCTGGTGGCGCGACTGGGAAAAATGACTTCGCCGAAGCCGTTCGCACTGCTGTAATCAACAAACGGGCTGGTGGTTCAGGATTAATTTCTGGGCGGAAGACCTTCCAGCGTCCCTTTGATGAAGGTGTGAAGCTATTTCACACCATTCAAGATGTTTATTTGTCGCCGGACGTGACGATAGCTTAGGGAATGGGGAGCAGGGAGCGTGGGGAGAAGAATTAATAATCAATGCCCCATTCCCCATTCCCCATTATTTTTTTAAGAACAGCTACCCCTCTTTAAAAAAGTGTTTCGTTTCCCTAATTATGTATTTTTTAAGTCTTGTTCTTTGTCTTTATAGCCAGGGTTTCATCAAGCTGGATACCTTGTTGAGCAAGGCTTCCAAAAAATATTAAGCTACCAAAATAAGGGAAAAGACCTATAGACAGCAAGTTTCCTAAAAATAAGGTGCGTTTGTCCTGTCTTTGTAGTTCTTGAGCTATTAACTCTTGAGCGCGTGCTTCAATTTTCTTTTGACGTTCTATCGGTAGCTCTTTGATTTTGTCTCTCAAACTTTTCCCCATTTCCCCTTGAATCCTCCCCTAAGTTTAAAAGATGACTTTTATATCGCGCATCAGCTTTTTTGATTAATTCTTTATAAAAACGCTTTTGGCCAACACCCGATTTATTACCTGCTACGAGTAAGATTGCTTGTCTTGTTGGGTCAAAAGCGAATGCTACACGCCAAACACCACCATTGGCGTTAAACCTTAACTCTTTCATATTCCTGTATTGGGAACCATTGAGTGTGTCAGCATGAGGACGTTTTAGCTGTGAGCCAAATGTTTCTAATAGCTTTGCTGTAGCTATTAGTTCATCTTGTACTTCTTCAGATAAATCCTCAAATTCTGATGCAAAATCATCATGAAATTCAACGTTCCACACTAATCTATTATTAATAATGAGACATATATTTTCAACAGTATACCAGGTCAATAAAAGAACTACTTACTTCATCGCCTTTGCCGACATCCCTAAAAAGCTCCTAAGAGGTTGTTTGAAAAGTCATGATTGATGTATCAAATATTTTTTACCCCACCCTACCCCTCCCCTTATAAAGGCTACGGTGTACACACAAGTCCTAAAAACCTAGCTTGATAAGACTTTCCTCGTTCCCAGTCTCCGACTGGGAATGCATTCATTGAGTCTCTGACTCAATGCCAGATTGGAGGCAGAGCCTCCACGAGGAGCATTCCCATGTAGAACATGGGAACGAGATAAAAACGAGGTAAACGAGATAAACGAGAGAAGAATGGAAAATCAAGCTTTTTCAACTTGTGTGTACACCGTAGCCTTATAAAGGGGAGGGAACCGTATTTTCCGGTTTCCCCCCTTTATAAGGGGGGATTAAGGGGGGTAATAATGTGATTAAAATTACAGCAAACAACTTTTCAAACAACCTCTAACACAGAGCATTCAACCCCTTAGCCGCCTTATTTACTTCTTCCCTGCCTTAAAGCCTTCCCCACTAAGAAACTCTTCATTTATCAGCAACAGGATTTTCTCTGTGGAATTCTAGCCAATTCCCCACTTACCAGCCCCCAACGAATTCAGAAAAAGCAAATCTCGGTAATGATTCTGGGATATCCTTAGATAAGTGAAAGATTTGCCAAAAAAAAGTAAGAATGAAGCTGGCAGCAAGAGTAAGTCAGGTAACACCTTCATTAACCTTAGCGATCGCAGCCAAGGCTAAGGCATTGAAGGCAGAGGGAATAGATGTTTGTAGTTTTAGCGCTGGAGAACCAGATTTTGATACCCCAGCGCATATTAAAGCCGCAGCAGTCAAAGCTTTGGATGAAGGCAAAACCAAGTATGGTGCCGCCGCCGGAGAACCAAAGTTAAGGGAAGCGATCGCCCGTAAGCTTAAAACTGATAATGGTCTTGATTACAAGTCAGAGAATGTCATCGTCACTAATGGTGGTAAACATTCTCTGTACAACTTAATGGTGGCGCTAATCGATCCAGGTGATGAGGTAATTATCCCTGCACCCTACTGGCTAAGTTATCCCGAAATGGTGACTTTGGTCGGTGGAGTTTCGGTAATTGTGCCCACAGATGCAACGACGGGTTATAAAATTACTCCCGAACAACTCCGTAAAGCAATCACGCCCAGGACAAAGCTATTTATCCTCAACTCTCCATCTAATCCCACAGGGATGGTTTACACGCCAGATGAAATCAAAGCACTGGCGCAGGTAATAGTTGATGCAGATATCTTAGTCGTCTCTGATGAGATTTACGAAAAGATTCTCTACGACGGTGCAGAACATATCAGCATCGGTTCTCTTGGGAAGGAAATTTTTGACCGCACTTTGATCAGTAATGGGTTTGCGAAAGCTTATTCCATGACGGGCTGGCGTCTTGGCTATTTAGCAGGGCCCGTGGAAATCATTAAAGCAGCGAGTACCATCCAAGGACATAGTACATCTAACGTTTGTACCTTTGCTCAATATGGTGCGATCGCAGCTTTAGAAAGTTCCCAAGATTGTGTCGAAGAAATGCGCCAAGCCTTCGCCAAACGCCGACAGGTAATGCTAGACAGACTCAACGCCATTCCCGGATTGAGTACCGCAAAACCAAATGGCGCTTTTTATCTGTTCCCTGATATCAGCAAAACCGGTCTAAAATCTCTAGAATTTTGTGACGCTTTGCTGGAACAACATCAAGTTGCAGTCATTCCCGGAATTGCTTTTGGCGCTGATGACAATATTCGCCTTTCCTACGCCACAGATATGGCGACGATTGAAAAGGGAATGGATAGATTGGAAAAATTTGTCAAGTCGCGTATTTAGTTAGTTGTCATTTTTGACATCCTCACCGACCTAAAGGCGCTCTTAAGAAGGAGTAATGAGTAATGAGTAAGGAGTAATGAGTAATGAGTAAATACCCATTTTTCATCCACTCATTACTCCTTACTCATTACTCATTACTTTAAAGCATTGCGTGAAGCACGGGACTTTACCCACCTACGCGGGTTTCCAATTTCTTAAGTCCGCCTGCGCGGGCTTCGTTTGTGTAGCCGCGATTTCTAATCGCCTGGTATATTTGCTTTTCAAATAAGCTCTAAGACATCGCTTGTTTAATTGGTTCTAATTCATCCAAAGACAACTCACGGAATTCGAGATAATATAAAATTGCTTCAATAGGATCTAGTGGTTCTATTGGGTAATACCTTTGCTCGTATGCTGCCACAAGCGTAGTTAAAACTTCCAAGCGGTCAAACTCTGGTGTATTTAGTTCCGCATCAAACAATCTTTCAATTTCATCAAGTGCAGCACGATAATCAGCTTTGGTGCGGATGGCATAGGGTTCAAACATAGGTATTAATGCCTCAAATACTTATTGCATCTACGTTGCTGTATTCTTCGTTTTCTTAATGGAGATTTTAGTAGTAACTTTGATGCAAGATTAAAAAAATCAGTCTATTCCGTTCCCAAAATACTTTTATTTAGAACCTATCAAACGCGGAAACGACCTGACTAATACAATTCCGCCAACCAAGGCAAAAATTGATCCTAAGCTGATAAACATAATAGGCAAAAACCATAAACTCAGCCAGGAATTGATCGTGGCAGAATTTGGTTTTTCAGGACTGTATAGTATTTCTACCTGCTGACCTTTAGTAAATTCTGGTGGGTTGCTGCCTGAATTTGCTTCAAAAACCGTTGTTTCACCAGAGGAAGTGGTAAATTTCACCACTGGATAGTAGACATAAGAATAACGACCCTTATTATCAGTTGATGAACGTTGCACCAAATCAATTATTGTCCCTTGTGCTGGGATTGCAGAGGTCACAAAGGAACGAGTATTCAGTCCAATAATTATGCCCGTAACGGCAATTATGCTGCCAACACCACCGAATATTGAACCAAATATACGAAAAAATGTTGTATCTTCATTCATAGGATGTTGAAAAGTTTGATATCGCTAAAAGTGTTAATTTCAAATTTTAGGTTGATATTTTTAAATTAGGTAAAAATCGGGGAGAACTAGGGGAGCAAGAAGTTTCGGCTACACAGACAAAACCCGCCTGCGCGGGTTAAAAACCTTCATTCTCTGAAAGCGTTCTCGTAAGAGTAGCCGCTGCGCGTCTACATGAACAAGCGCACTGATTAGGTGTTATTCACCCGCCAGGGAATATAACTAAGAGACTAATTGCTCAAGTCTACTGAAGTAGACTGAAAATTTTCGCGCTATGAAGTCCTCTGAAGAGGACTTTAGCTATGAGACAGGGATTTACAATCCCTGGCGGACGTGAGGTTTCGCGTTAAGTTGACACCAATGCTACATGAATTGCCCCTACTAGTCTGTCAATAAATAATTGATGGATAAATTCCCTGTAGAGACGGCGATTTATCGCGTCTCTCTAACCGTCAAAATGAATTTGACAGACTACTACTACCTGAAAATCATTCTTTTCGGCTATTGTTTGCGTAAGTACTGTTTAAGTATTTTGTCTGTTTATTAAGAAAGATATGGGTAAGGGACAGGGAAGGGGGAGCCAAACTTCCCTTTCCACTATGCTTCACGGCAGGCTTGCACCCAAGTTAATTACACTACTAACGGTACTAGTTATCCCTTTGAGAATCGCTATAAGATGAGTAAAAGGGTCTTCTAGGTTAATAATTTCAATCTTAAACACCATGAAGTGTCCTGAATGAATGACAGCTATCTACCGTTTGGATGTAAATGACTGAGCAACGTGATGCTGACTCACCCTTAACTGATTCTCAGCAATTGAGTGAACCGACCGATGGAACAACTACCAAATCCGTCGATAATTCCTGGACAAACCGCATTGGTGATGTCTGGAACAAAACAACAACACGTCTAACGCAACTCTTACCCGTAGAACAACTGGCACAGACAGTTGTTGAATGGTTTAGTGTGAGTGAGGCTCAGGTTACAGAGATTTTAGAGAAAATTCGAGCCGAACTGCCAACCACAGAAGCGCTACTGATTGGTAAACCCCAAGCCGGAAAAAGTTCAATTGTGCGGGGATTGACGGGAGTTTCTGCCGAAATTATCGGTCAGGGATTTCGCCCCCATACGCAAAACACCCAGCGCTATGCCTATCCTTCTAATGACCTGCCGCTACTGATTTTTACTGATACGGTAGGTTTGGGTGATGTTAAACAAGATACCCAAGGAATTATTCAGGAATTAGCTAGCGATTTACAACAGCAAACTCGTTCCGCCAGAATTCTCCTTTTGACCGTCAAAATCAACGATTTTGCAACTGACACGCTACGAAAAATTGCTCAACAACTACGCCAGAAGTATCCAGAGATTCCCTGTCTGTTGGTAGTTACCTGTTTGCATGAAGTTTATCCTGCCGATATTGTTGATCATCCCGCCTATCCACCAGATTATGAGGAAGTCAACCGCGCATTTGCCGCGATGCAACAAGCCTTCGCAGGAATAACTGACCGCTCTGTACTAATTGACTTTACTTTAGAAGAAGATGGCTACACTCCGGTATTTTATGGCTTAGAAGCGCTGCGAGATTCCTTAGCAGAACTACTCCCACAAGCAGAAGCCCAGGCGATTTATCAGCTATTAGATCAAGAAGAAGTTGGGAAGCAAATTGGCAACCTTTACCGAGATGCTGCACGCCGTTATATTTTGCCATTTGCGATTATGTCTGCCACTCTCGCCGCTGTACCTTTGCCATTTGCCACAATGCCCGTACTCACTGCTTTACAAGTATCAATGGTTGGACTGTTGGGTAAATTATATGGGCAAACAGTTACTCCATCTCAAGCTGGGGGTGTTGTGAGTGCGATCGCAGGTGGTTTTTTAGCACAGGCAATTGCACGGGAATTAATTAAATTTATACCAGGTTTTGGTAGTGCGATCGCAGCCTCTTGGGCAGCCGCCTATACCTGGGCGCTTGGGGAAGCAGCCTGCGTTTACTTTGGTGATTTAATGGGAGGAAAGAAACCCGATCCCGAAAAAATTCAGTTGGTGATGCAAGAAGCGTTTCAGGCGGCAAAAGAACGGTTTAAGGGAATTCGTAATTCGTAATTCGTAATTCGTAATTCGTAATTATTTTAAACACTAGTAGTTCACCAAAGGATTGCCTCTGGCATAGGCTTCTACTGTTTATACTTTCTCCTTTGGTGCTGGCACAATGCCAAACTTATTTAAACCTGCATCGATTTCTCTAAGTGCTTTAAAATCTTCCTCTGGTAAAGGATAGCTGCTACTGCTGAATAAACCCCCACTGACAGCAGGCTGCTTTTCCAAAAAAGAAAAAGCTTGGCGAAACTGATGCGGTTCGGCTTTAATCGGTGAATCAAAGTGGCAGGGAATTATCCACTGGAAATCCCAACGAGCAACTTTTTCAGCCCAGTCGATGGTTTCTTTTGGTGCGCGGTTGAGAATTAGCGTTTGTAAAATTGGTGCGACAAACAAACGCCCATTCCCTTGCAGAGCATAAAACGATCGCTGCCAATCTGACTGCCATTTAAAGGGATACAATCCAAAATAAGCTTTCCTTGAGCGTTGTGGTGCTTTCAAGGCATCTTGCAACACCTGACTCCATTGGGGTATATCTAGTGCCCTTGGTTGAAAATACAAAGCAAACAAACAGATGCGCCCCCAACCCTTACGGCGATTTTCCGGAATGTCTGCAACAATATCAGAAGCATGATCCTTGGCATGGAATAACAAGGGATATGGATCTAATAAAACGATCGCAGGTGGATCTTCTGGGATCGAAAGTACAGAATCAGTGACTAAAAGAGTATGCGATCGCTTGTGGAAAAAAGCAACTTCTGCAAACCTACCAGGGCCAAGGTCGATGGGGCCCAGCATTGCATAATCAAACTCATCAGCAAAGGGTGTTTTGCTACTATCTTCTGGAAGTACTTGAGTTCGTTTTGGGGGTAAGCCAAGCCAACTAAGGGGGAGATTTAGCGGGAAACTCCACTGATGGGGAGCCACAAATACCTGTGCAGTGGGAAAGTATCTGGCGAAGGGGCCGACGAAAACTTTGTGTTCTATACCAGAGATAGTCGGTAGGATGATGTACTTAACATTGCCATGTTCTGCCACCAATTCATTCACAAGCCGGATGCACTCTGGAGTTGGTGCAACAGGCGCGTAGATCAAAAGACCCCCAGTTTCCAGCTTAACCACAGTCATACGAATCGGCACAACTACGTAGAAAATGCCCTGAATCTGGTCAAAATTCCAGATTGTGTCCTTAAGCACCTCTTTACGAATTGTCTGCCGCCTACCGTAAGGGTAGAGTGGCACAACAGGCCATAATCCCCAGGAAAAGTCCTTTAGATAAATCTGTTGTGTATTGACTACGCGTTCATCATCAGTCACTCTGCAACCCCCTCCAAATTCCCGATCTCAAATTGTTTTTATTTACTCCCCACGGAGTTAGAGAGTAAATTGTTGAGATAATAATAAGGTGAAGTACCTACACTTCTGCTATCGCAGTAAGTGTAAGCTTCCTGTCTCATTTGCTATTGCTTTGTTAGGGACATTGTAAAAACAATGTGCGTTACCAAAAACGCTCCGAGTCTTACATAGCATCTCTGGGGTTTCCCCCTTTATCTGGACAAAGCCAGAACCCAGGCAGCCGCCCGCCTCCCGCAGGCAGTTAAATTGTTAATCCGAGAATTTACATGGAGTGTGCCTACGCGTTCCAGCGGCAAATTCTTTTCCCCCTTACTCACGCTAGTTACACTGGTAAGCGTATTACCGCTACTTTGACCATTTTTTGAATTCAAAATTCAAAATTCAAAATGAATAATAAGAATAATTTTGAATTAATTAATTCGCTTGGTTCTTGCCCCCACTGATTGTCTTCAATTTTGAATTAATAATTTTGAATTTTGAATTCCCCGAAGGGGTTGACCTTTTGTTTACAGCCGTGTGGGTGGGTCATCGACCATTTATATATTACCATAAGTATGTTCACGTTATGTACATACTTATGGAGAAAAAAGACCTACATATTCGCATATCATCTAGGAGGCACGATAAGCTTAAAGCTTATGCACAAGGCAAAGAAAAAACAGTTACCCAGTTGGTTGAAGATTGGATTGATAGGTTGCCAAATCAAAGGATTGGCGATTCCTCACCGACCAACCTTGCTGATTGAACGTAGTTCAATCAGCAAGGTTGGTCAATTCGTCATCGCCCAGCAATTCATCTCATCACTTACCCAAGCGGTAAGTGAGAGGCTTCTTGCTGTTTTAGCTAAATTGGCGCGGTCAACCTACAGAGGTAGGAACCAGCTTTTTTAAGGGAATATCAAGGAAAAACTCCGCTCCTTTTCCTTGTTCCGATATTACACTTAATCGTCCCTCATGTTTTTCCATAATAGAGTAGCTAATCGATAATCCCAAGCCCGTTCCTCGTCCAACAGGTTTTGTTGTGAAAAAGGGGTCAAATAGATGCTGCTTCACTTCTTCAGACATACCAGACCCATTATCTGCAATTTGAATGGTGACTGTATGGGCATCAGTCATTTTAGTACGAATTCGGATGGTGGGAATTGTTGCTTGTTTATTATGTTCAGTTGTTGCAAAGGATGAATCCAATACATCAATAGCATTGCTGAGAATATTCATAAACACCTGATTAATCTGGCTGGCATAGCAGTTGACTTCTGGCAACTGTGCATATTCCTTAATCACATCAATTGCAGGACGGTATGTTTTCCCTTCGAGGCGGTGTTGTAAAATTAGCAAAGTGCTGTCGATGCCTTCGTGAATGTTGACAGGTTTCATTTCGGACTCATCCAGGCGCGAGAAATTGCGGAGAGAAAGGACAATTTGGCGGATGCGATCTGCCCCCACTTTCATTGATTGCAGCAGTTTTTGTAGGTCTGACTTGAGGAATTTGAAATCTATTGCCTCTAGTTCTTCTTGAATCTCAGCGAACGGTTGAGGATAGTAGTGCTGATAGCGCTCAACCAAGCGCAGTAAATCTTGACAATACTCATTGGTATAGGTGAGGTTGCCATAAATAAAGTTAATCGGGTTGTTAATTTCGTGAGCAACACCTGCCACCATTTGTCCTAACGAAGACATTTTTTCAGTTTGAATCAATTGAGTTTGCGTGTGTTGAAGTTTCTCTAAGGTTTCCGAGAGATGCTGATTTTTATCATTCAACTCAAAAGTTCTCTGCTGCACCTTGTCTTCTAAGGTATGGCTGTAGTCTTCTAGTTGGGTTTTTGCCACAGCTAAATTGGTATACAACATGGCGTTTTGCAGCGAGATGGCAGCTTGTGCTGTGAGTAGCCGCAAAATCTCAAGACGGTTTTGGGTAAAGACTCCAGTCGTCAAACTGTTTTCCAAGTAGAGGATACCAATTAGCTGGCCACGATTATGAATGGGCGTACATAGCAAGCTTTTGGGTTGCCATTGCATAATGTAGGGATCGTTGGCGAAGGTGGTTTCTGTGCGAGCATCATCTAGTACCAGGGTTGCGGAGGTACGTGAGACATAGTTCACAACCGCTTTGGGGATATCCTGACTGGCTGAAAGCGGAAGGGAGTGTAGATTTTTTATCCCAAGGTTTTCACCTAATCGCTCCTCTGATTGAGGAATTGGATTTGCAACAACCGTTTCCACGATCGCTTTGCTGGTTTTTTGAGCTGCAACCACCCAATGATCATCTTGAAGCAGTAGAAGGACAGATTTTTCAGCCCCGGCATTTTCGATCACGACTTGCATCAGGGTTGTCAACAGCTTTTCTAACTCAATTTCTCCCGCTAGGGCATGAGAGGCTTTCATTACTGTTGCTAAATCTAAGGCTTCAAACCCACCAGAACTAGTGTGTCCCAATCCGGTTGTAGTGGTGCGGGTGAGGTTTGAAGAAACAGTTTCTTGCGGCTGTTGGATCGTAGCCAAGAATTGAGGATATTGATGGGACAACTGGTTGACTTTGGCTACTGCTCCCCAGTTGAGGTAACTATAATAGGCATTTGCTAGGTAAATTTGAGCGATCGGCTCTTTGTTCCATTCCAGGTAAAATCGGGCAGCTAGTTCATTAGCGAGGGCAACTTCTTGAATGTATCCATTGACTTTTGCCCCTGCGATCGCGCGATCGTAGAGATCCACTGCTTGCCCCATTTGCCCCAACACTCGGCATTCTTCAGCTTTTACCAGTTCAAATTTGTGCAAATAATTCATGGGTGTATGGTGCGCCCAAGTCTGCATTTTTCTCTGGTTATCTGTGACTCGTTCCAGCAATGTTTCTCGCCAAGAAGGTGTAGCCGTAGAATACTCTGCCAAAGCCGTCAGTGAATCATAGAAATAAAACATCGGCACAGTGGCATAGCCCATGCCTGCAACTAGATATTCTCTAGCTTGAGCAGCTGTTTCCACTGCTTCAGAGAGGTTTTCAAACAGATAACAGAGAATCAATTTGTGGAGCCAGAAGTAATGAAGCCCAGTCAACTCATTGGCATTAACCAGTTGGGTGACAAATTCTGCTTCGTTAAGTGCCTCACCTGTTAAAATGCAGGGATTCTCAGCCTTGCCGAGCAAGTTCAAAACTGTTTGCCAGAAGATGCGGCAGTAGTTGAGGGTCGTGCCTTGCTTAAAATTTTCTAAAACATGACTGTAAGCTCTTATGTCTTGCTCTAATGAGTTCAGTTCTTGACCTAGGAAATAAGAATACTGACAGATATCTTTCGTATTGAAGCCCACGTAGTATACGTTTCCAGTTTCTAGGGCAATCTTGTAGCCCTCTAGCATGAGCTGTAACGATTTTTTTAGTGGAGACTTTAAATAAGTTATGAAAGCACCCACAACATAAAATACAGTGGGTTTGATGTCGCTAATATTAAATTTATCAGTTAGTGCCAAAGCAAGGCTGCCAACTTGATCGGCTGTTTCAATATCCTGAAGAATTCCGTTCAAGAGAATGCCATAACAGGCATAACAAAAGGCAGAAAAGGGAGCATTGCCATAGTGAATCGATGCTTTGACTTGAGACAATATGAGTAGCGGAAACAGATTTTGCTCGGCGATGTAAACGGCTGGAGCAACATTTGCCACAATTCGGGTGACAGCTAGCTTGTCTTTTGCTGTCATCACTGGTAAGTCAACCAAGGAAGCAATGTTACGCCCGTGAATTAAGGTAGCGGTTTCCTGAAGGGCTTGCTGAATATCTTGGAAAGTAGGTGTTTCTGGGAAAACCACACCAAGCTGACTCATTCCCTGACGGGCGATCGCGATCGCACCTAGCACATCATTTTTAGCTGTATAGGCCTGGATTTTGGTTTCGTAAATGCTGACTTGATCCAGTGGAGTTTTCGTTTGCTGCATCACTGTTTGGGCGAATTGCTCCATCTGTTCATACGCACCACAAAGGTAAGCAGCATCAGTTGCTAATTCGTGCAGTGCCAAAGTCAACTCATATTGACTTTGCCAACAGTCGGATCTCAATAAACTAATCCCGATGGTCAAATACTCAATTGCTACTCGGTAAGCTGTGGAAGACTTAGCTTTCCGTCCTGCCAACAGGTTGAGTTGTACCAGTTGATCGCGATCGGGCTGGGCTACGATCAGTTCTATCCCAACATTCAGTTGGTTAACAATTTCAAAAATGATCTTTTCTTGCTCAGTTTCCGGGGTATTGTTTAACAGCAATTGACCAATCTTGAGGTGAGTTACTGGTTTCTGATTCGCCGGAATTAGTGAATAAGCGGCTTGTTGAATGCGATCGTGGAGAAATTTGTAGGTAATAGTTATTGATTCGTTGTCATTTGTCAAATCATCCATGACAACAGACTCATCCTGAAAGAATGTATACCCTTCCCCACTGGGCAAAATTAATCCATCCTTGAGAACTGGCCACAAATCCGCTGCGGTCTGGGCTGGAGATTTTTCATAGACAAGCGATAGGGTTTCTAAATCAAACTGATTGCCGATACATGCAGCCAGTTTGAGAATATCCTGAGTCTGTGGTAGTAATTTCTGGAGTTGCAGCGCCACAAACTCCACAATATCTTCTTTAAAAGAAAGCGCTCGGATTTGAGCAATATTACACTGCCAAGTGCCTGTTTTGGCAGCAAAGGCAATTAGCCCATCTTCATGCAGTGATTTGAGAAATTGGTTCGTGAAAAATGGATTGCCTTTGGTCTGTTGATACACCAGATTGGCGATCGCTAGGGCTTGTTCTGGTGAATATTTGAGGGTATCTGCAATCAGTTGATTCAGGTCGGTCTGGGTAAGCACAGAAAGGACAATACTACTAACTGTAATTGCCTCTTGTCGCATCTCCTCAATGGTCAACATCAAGGGATGTGCAAACGAAACCTCATTATCCCGATATGCTCCAATCACTAGCAAATAAGAGTTGCTTGCTTCACTCATCAACAGATGCATCAGCTTTAATGAAGCCGAGTCTGCCCACTGTAAGTCATCGAGGAAAATGACGAGGGGATGGTCTTGGGTTGTGAATACTTGAATGAATTTCTGAAACAGCAAATTGAAGCGGCTTTGGACAGCACTGCCCGATAATTCCGGAACAGAGGGCTGTTGACCAATGATCTGTTCGAGTTCTGGAATCACCTCAATAATCACCTGGGCACTCTCACCCAATGTGGATAAAATTTGGGTCTTCCACTGCTCAATTTGAGGATCACTCTCTGTCAGCAGTTGTGCCATTAAGTCTCGAAACGCTTGCACCAAAGCAAAAAAGGGAATATTACGATTAAATTGATCGAATTTGCCCTTGATAAAGTATCCCCGCTGACGGGTAATCGGTTTATGAATTTCGTTGACAATTGCTGTTTTACCAATGCCAGAGGAACCGGCCACCAGCATTAGTTCAGAATTTCCTTGGCGCACCCGCTCAAAAGTTGCTAGCAGCATTGCAACTTCTACTTCCCGACCGTAGAGTTTTTCGGGAATCGCAAAGCGATCGCAAATGTCCCGCTGTCCTAGCTCAAAGGGCACAATATTGCCGCTTTTCTGCAATTGAATCAAACAGGTTTCCAGATCGTGTTTTAGCCCTAATGCACTTTGATAGCGGTCTTCAGCATTCTTCGCCATCAATTTGATCACGATATCTGAAACTGCTTGAGGAATTTTGAATTGCTCCAAAGAAGCAGGTTGTTTAGCGATATGACAATGCACCAATTCCATCAAATCATCAGATTGAAATGGCAATTGTCCCGTTAACAGTTCATAGAATGTGACACCCAGAGAATAGAAGTCAGTGCGGTAATCAATCCCTCGGTTCATTCGCCCGGTTTGTTCGGGGGAAAGGTAGGCGAGAGTTCCTTCTAAAATAGTGGGGCTGGTTGAAAGTTGGGTAACTCTTGGTAGCAGTGAAGCAATGCTAAAGTCGATGAGTTTCACCTGCCTGGTGGTGGGATTAATCAGGATATTGGCAGGTTTGATATCCTTGTGGATGATTTTGTGATGGTAAAGATCACCCAGAATATCGGCAAGTGCGATCGCAATCTGGAGAAACTCAGTCAAGAAATCAGGATGAAGGGGTGAGGAGTTTTCCTGATTTTCTGTCTCGCTGAGTCCTTTCCTTTTAAAAGTGGTGTACTCCTTTAAAGAAACTCCGCCAAAGTCTTCCAGAATCAGGGCAAGTCGATTTTGGCAACTCTCCAGACCATAGACGCGAACAACCCCAGAGACATTTAAGATTTTCGCAATTGTGTACTGATTTCTGAATTGAGCCAACTCAATCAGACTAGGATAGGCATTTTTCAGAACTTTGATGACAACTGGGTTTTGATCAGCCTGTCGCCAACCTCGGTAAACCAGAGTGCGAGTACTGGTGTAGATGCTTTCACCAATCCCATAGCCGGGAACATTAACTCGATTCTCTACCATAATAGCTGCTACTGGATAATCTGAGTTCAGTTTTCCCTAATCCACTTGCAATCTCACAATTTATCCAGTAATTTTTTGGGCGGGAATTTGTTGACTCATGCAGCGAAGTCAACATGAAAGCAGCTGATAATATTATCCACCAACCCCAGGAAAATATAACTTGATGAGCCGAGCCACTGATTGTAATGGAGCAATGACAGGTGCAAATGCTAGCCTTTGTCGTGGGTCAATTGTCTCGTCTTTCATATACTCAAAAAACGGCAACTGAGCATATTCCTGGTTCTTCTGCTCAATCAACATTAAATAAAAGTTTTAGAGTTTCGCTTCAATTATTTTTTTACGAAAGTGATAAAACAGGGCTAATGAAAAGTGACCATCTCTAAAAGCTGGTTATAGACTTTCTTTAACTTTAGGTTGACAAAAATGCATAGATATGAATCCATAGAAATGGTCTTGATTGCACACAATTAAAAACAAAATAGTTATGACTCATTACATTTTAAAAGCCTCAAAAGAAACCGTACATCTAGGTGGCTTCTCGCATCTGCTAAAACCAGTACTCACTATTGACTCTGGCGATACGATTGATGTAGAAACTTATACTGGTTACTACGTTTATGACAAAGCACCACCTGAGTTCCTCACACCAGAATTTCTCGATATCTGCCAAAATCTTTTACCAGAACGCAAAATTGCTGGAGGGCCGCATTTACTTACAGGGCCAATTTATGTACGCAATGCCGAACCAGGGGATGTTTTAGAAGTACAATTAGATGCGATCGCACCTCGTTTACCTGTAGGGTTTAATGCCATTCGTACAGGTTGGGGAGCTTTACCACATCAGTTTTCTCAACCTGCGTTGAGATTCATTCCTCTAGATTTAGTAAACAATATCGCGGAATTTCCGGCGGGTACTGGCATAAAAATTCCTCTCAAACCGTTTTTTGGGATTCTTGGTGTCGCTACTCCAGAAACCTCTCGAACTTCTATCCCACCAGGTTCTTACGGTGGTAATATTGATAATCGGGAATTACAAGCTGGTTCTCGTTTATTTTTGCCGATTTTCGTACCAGGTGCATTATTTTCTATTGGTGATGGGCATTCTGCACAAGGAGATGGTGAGGTAAATGTTACCGCCATTGAAACTTCCATGAACGGTAGAATTACCCTCAAACTTCGCAAGGATTTACAACTAACAACACCAATTGCCGAAACTCCAACTCATATCATCACAATGGGCTTTGCTCAAACCTTAGATGAAGCCTTAGAGCTAGCTTTAAAAAACATGATTGATTTTCTGGAACGCTTTACTAATTTGTCGCCAGAAGATGCTTATGTATTGTGTAGTTTAGCTGTGAATTTTCACATCACTCAAGTTGTTAACAGTCCCCAAAAAGGTGTACATGGAATGCTAACAAAATCAATCTTTTCCCAGAAAATTAATTTATAGTTTGTAATCTAGCAACGATTTGTTATGTCTAATATCTTGATCCAACTGTTGTTAATTGGTTTAGTTTCTGGCGTCGCTGGCGGGATGTTTGGTATTGGTGGCGGCGCAATTATGATTCCCGCAATGGTTTTAGTAATTGGTTTGGATCAGAAGTTAGCTACAGGAACTTCTGTGGCTGCTCAAATTTTGCCAATTGGGATTCTAGCAGCCTTAGTTTACCATCGCAACGGTAATCTTAATATCAAATATGCTCTGATTATTGCAGTTGGTTTAATCGTGGGTAACTTCTTCGGGGCATTGTTTGCAAATCAGCCGTTTATTAGCAGCGAGTTGATGAAAAAGCTGTATGGCATTTTTGTGTTATTGATCGGCCTTCGTTATTTACTGTCAAATTAGAAGAGTTTAATTCAGCTTCAGCAATGTCTTTGTTAAGGCATCACCTACCTACTCAATATATTGTTGTGTTGACAAATTTTGAGCCAAATAATGAACAATGATCCAGCGTAAGTATAACGGTTATCGACAAGCGTAAAGTACAATTTTGACCTCACTTCCATTCCTCTCTCCTAAAAGGCTACGGTGTACACACAAGTCCTAAAAACCTAGCTTGATAAGCATTTCCTCGTTCCCAGTCTCCGACTGGGAATGCATTCATTGAGTCTCTGACTCAATATTTGACTAGAGGCAGAGCCTCTAAACAGGCATTCCTATGCAGAGCATAGGAACGAGATAAAACGAGATAAACGAAAGAACAATGGGAAATTGATCTTTTTTCAACTTGTGTGTACACCGTAGCTCCTAAAAGGAGAGAGGCTTTAAATTTTTCCCCCTTCCCGCCTTCGGGAAGGGGGTTAGGGGGTTAGGTCTATTTGCATACTTGTACTTCACCGGATTGAAAATGGCTATAGTATTTACTCTACGGAACCAACGATTTATATCAGATGCCGATATGAATCGTTATTAATCTGCGATCGCGCTTAGTAAATTGTGACAGAAAAATTACGTTTTTGTTTATAAATTCATTTCATATAGGACTTACGCAAAACTACACGCGGTAGGGGCAATTCATGAATTGCCCCTACTATAAAAAATCCCACGCCTTGAAGCGTGAGATTGTCAAATGATTACACCATAAGTTTAGGTGGACAAAACTTTGACCACCCTACAAAACTTAATGATGGTGGTGGTGATGATGATGCCCCGCTAGTTGGGGATTAACTGCCAAAGTTTGCTCTGACAACAGTTGTGCAATATGAGCATCAGCCCATTGCGCCGCCATCGCCAAGAATTCTGGATGGTCATTGACGCAAGCCATTTGTACGTAGTTCGTACCAGGATGCTGTTTTTCCAAAGCATGGATGATGTGGTGTACATCCAATAGAGTTTCGTGATTTTCTGTCGCAAAGCCAATTGGCATAAATATCACTACTTTCGCACCCAATTGGATCAGGTTATTTGCGGCTTGCTCTGCATTTGGCTGTGTCCAATCAATTAAGGGTGTGTCATGATTGAGCCAACCCACGGAGATTAACGGATAACGGTTAATCAACTTATCTCGAACTAAGTCGTACATTGCTTCACTTTCAGCAATCCCAGAAGTAAAGCCTTTGGCTTTGTGAGGACAGCCGTGATTCATTAACACAATACCGATTTGAGAAGGTAGATAAGCTGAGGCTAACTCAGCAATTTTCTCCTCAACCAGATGAGCCATTAAATCGATGTAGGCTGGTTCGTTGAAGAAAGAAGGAATGTAACGCTGTGCTTTAACCCAGTGTTCGTCACCATCAGTCAACTCAACAAGAGCATTGTTAACTTGCTCGATCGCAATCCCACTGGTAAAGATAGAATCAACAACTAGCAAAGGGTAGATTAGCAGCTTGTCGAAGCCTTGGTTTTTGATTTCTGCCAAGACTTGATTGGGTAGAAAAGGGGCGCAAAAGTTAAAAGCTTTGAAAACTTGGACATTATCACCCCATTTTTCTTGCAAATTCTTCTCAATCCCAGCCCGCTGCTGTTCAAAAATGGCATTGTGTGGGGAGATAAAATCGTGGTGTGTGTGTCCCCATTCATGGCGGTCAAATAGCGCCAAAAGTTTTGCCAGAGGCGGATAAATCCAGGTTGGTACTGGTGCAAATTTTGCTGTCAGTAGATTTAAAGCCTGTTCGTTATAGTTGGCGAAATCTTCGTAGCTTTCGACTTCGCCGTAGCCCATAAGCAATACGGCTACACGGTCTTTACCTGATAGATGCTCGTGGGTGTGTTGTACTTTTTCCGGCGTGGCAACCACAATGAGTTCCTCAATATAACCAGAGTGCAGAGAAATATAAAGTTAGGGAATAGCTTACACATTTTCCCTACTAGTAACTTATTATCCCATCCAGGGGGATAGGATGGGTGGAAAAATCAAAATAATACATCAAAAGACATACAAGACTTACGTGGGGAATGGGGAATGGGGAATGGGGAATGGGGAATGGGGAGTGGGGAATGGGGAATGGGGAATGGGGAATTATGAATTACGAATTACGAATTACGAATTACGAATTGTTTTAAAACCTTTCCCCTTTAACCGAACCGTATTGGATCACATACTGACGTAAGTTCTGATTTATATCCTTATTATTGATTATTGGGGAAATAGCTAATAGACCATCGATAGCAGATTTAAGTGATTAATACAATACTAAAACCTGCTAACACGATATATATCCACCAACGTTCAGGCACAAAGATTTATCTTACACAATGCCCAATTTTCAGAATAGACAAATGAGTATAATTATTTGCCCTGGAATTCATGAGCCAGAATTAACTGAAAGCTTTAGAGTCGGATTGTTAGATTTAGTTTCTAATAACGCGATACCTGCGGTGAGCTACGCTAACGCACACAATTACGCAAATATACTGCTTTATCCGGGCAAAGATGTTTTAGTTTTATCAGCCTTGCACATTTTGCAGTTTTTGCACGTTAGCCTAGCTCACCGCAGGTATCACTTGGGAGATCAACTACAATCGCCTGTTATATTCATTAGCTTTAGTGCTGGGGTAGTCGGGGCAATAGGCGCAGCGCATTTGTGGCAACTCTTGGGTGGTCGTGTCAAAGCATTTATTGCTATAGATGGCTGGGGAGTACCACTACAGGGTAATTTCCCTATTCATCGAATGAGTCATGATTATTTCACCCATTGGAGTTCTTGTTTGCTAGGTTGTGGGCAAAATAACTTTTATGCAGAGCCAGCAGTTGATCATTTGTCCATTTGGAAATCTCCCCAAAATGTACAAGGCTGGTGGGTAGATTCATCCATTGGAATTTCTCCACCCAAAGGTCGTCTGACAGCAGCTGAGTTTTTGCTTATGCTGTTAAAGCACTATGAAGCAAATTAATCCGGACAATGGAGTAAGTAAACAGGAGTGAGGAGTTAGGAGTCAGGAGTTAGGAGTCAGGAGTTAGCATTTATTCTCTCCCATGCCCAATGTCCAATGCCCCATGCCCAATGCTCTATGCCCCATCTACCCAAAGTATCTAATGTTTCCAACTGAACCTGCTGCTGTTAATAACGGGTTTGGCGCACTGCTAAAAAACCGTGGTTTTATGCTCCTGTGGATTGGGCAATTGGTGTCCCAGTTAGCAGATAAAGTCTTCTTCGTTTTGATGATTGCTCTACTGGAGAACTACTCACCGCTTCCAGGGTTGGCACAAAACTCAATGTACTCAACTTTGATGCTGTCCTTTACAGTACCAGCAATTTTGTTCGGCTCGGCTGGTGGTATCTTTGTTGACCGCTTGCCAAAAAAGCTGATTATGGTTGGCTCAGATGTCGTGCGGGGAATATTAACGCTGTGTCTTCCCTTGTTACCACGAGAATTCCTGATTCTATTAATCCTGACTTTTGCCATTTCCACGGTGACACAGTTTTTTGCACCAGCCGAGCAAGCAGCTATTCCCCTGTTGGTGAAGCGAGAAAATTTGTTGGCAGCCAATGCGCTGTTTAGCAGCACGATGATGGGAGCTTTAATTGTTGGCTTTGCGATTGGAGAGCCAATTTTGAGTTTGTCGAAAAGCCTGATGGGAGCAGAATACGGTCAAGAACTTGTAGTTGGTGGACTATATTTATTATCGGCTGTGATCATGCAGCCAATTAAGTTTAAAGAACACAAACCCCACCAAGAACACCAAGGATCAAATCACCCTTGGGCTGAATTCACTGAGAGCCTGCGCTATCTTAAGAAAAACCGTTTGATATTGAATGCCATGCTGCAACTGACAACTTTATATTGTGTGTTTGCAGCGTTAACAGTGCTGACAATTCAATTAGCCGAGGAGTTTGGTCTTAAAGAAAAACAGTTTGGCTTTTTCTTAGCAGCAGCCGGGGTGGGTATGGTATTTGGTGCGGCGATTTTAGGTCACTGGGGTGATAAATTGCATCACAAACCCCTACCTTTAATTGGATTTTTGATGATGGCACTAGTTTTAGGAGTGTTCACTTTTACGCACAACTTGTTGTTGGCGCTGGGATTGTGTGCATTTTTGGGTGTAGGTGCTGCCTTCATTGGTGTGCCCATGCAAACTTTAATTCAACAACAAACACCATCTACAATGCACGGTAAAGTATTTGGCTTTCAAAATCATGCCGTCAACATCGCTCTGGCCTTACCTCTGGCTATTACTGGGCCATTAACTGATGTTCTGGGCTTGCGAACTGTGCTTGTAGCAATGAGCATTATTGTCGTGGTTGTCGGTGTTTGGGCTTGGCAAAATACCCGCAAAGTCTTGCAAGACGTAATTTAATTAATGTAGGCTAATAATCTAGCTTTATATTTAATATAAAAATTAATAAGATTTTGATTGAAGTTTTCAATTAAAATGAAATCTTAACTACAGAATTCAGCATTAACTTTAGCTATAGTCTGAGGTTTGACCGTGCGATCGCTTTCCCAAATTAGTCTCCCACAAACCGAGAATCACAAACAGTCTCGTGCTTCTAGCCCGCCAGCCTTGCCCAAACGTGCATCTGGCGGTTTTGCTCTACTTGACAGCCTTCATCGCCACGGCGTTGATTATATTTTTGGTTATCCTGGTGGAGCAATTCTACCAATTTACGACGACCTGTATAAGGTGGAAGCAACTGGTGCTATGAAGCACATTCTCGTGAGACACGAACAAGGCGCAGCCCACGCCGCTGACGGTTATGCCCGTGCCACAGGGAAAGTAGGAGTATGCTTTGGTACTTCTGGCCCAGGAGCAACTAACTTGGTAACAGGCATCGCCACCGCCTACATGGACTCAATCCCGATGATTGTAGTCACGGGACAGGTAGCACGTCCGTCCATTGGTACAGATGCGTTTCAAGAAACCGATATCTACGGGATTACCCTACCAATCGTCAAGCACTCTTATGTAGTGCGTGACCCCAAAGATATGGCGCGAATTGTCGCCGAAGCTTTCCACATTGCTAGTACTGGGCGTCCGGGGCCTGTTTTGATTGATGTCCCCAAAGATGTCGCTTTAGAAGAATTTGACTATGTACCTGTAAAACCAGGTTCAGTAAAGTTACGCGGTTATCGTCCCACGGTGAAGGGAAATCCCCGGCAAATTCATGCCGCGATCCAGTTGATTACTGAAAGTCGCCGTCCGCTATTGTATGTCGGTGGTGGTGCGATCGCAGCTAGTGCCCATGAAGAAATTAAACAACTAGCTGAATTATTCGATATCCCTGTCACCACAACCTTAATGGGGATCGGTGCATTTGACGAACATCATCCCCTAGCTTTGGGAATGTTGGGGATGCACGGCACTGCTTACGCTAACTTCGCCGTTAGTGATTGTGATTTGCTGATTTGCGTCGGCGCTAGATTTGACGATCGCGTTACAGGCAAGTTAGACGAATTCGCCTCCCGCGCCAAAGTCATTCACATCGACATCGATCCCGCAGAAGTCGGCAAAAACCGCATTCCCGAAGTGCCTATCGTTGGTGATGTGCGGAATGTCTTAGTAGACTTGTTGCGTCGCTGCAAAGAAACAGGGATTAAGGCGACACCGAATCAAAACCAAGAGTGGTTGAATCTAGTCAACCGCTGGCGCGAAGAATATCCTCTGATCGTGCCGCAGCATCCCGACAGCATTTCACCCCAAGAAGTGATTGTAGAAGTTAGTCGCCAAGCACCCCAGGCTTTCTACACTACAGATGTGGGACAACATCAAATGTGGGCGGCGCAATTCCTGAAAAATGGCCCAAGACGCTGGATTTCTAGCGCTGGTTTAGGAACTATGGGTTTTGGCTTACCTGCGGCAATGGGCGCGAAAGTAGCGTTTCCTGATGAAGAAGTCATCTGTATTAGCGGTGATGCTAGTTTCCAAATGTGTTTACAGGAACTAGGAACACTTGCACAGTATGGGATAAACGTCAAGACAATAATTATCAATAACGGCTGGCAAGGGATGGTGCGCCAGTGGCAGCAAGCCTTCTATGGTGAGCGTTACTCATGCTCCAACATGGAAGTAGGGATGCCAGACGTAGAGTTATTGGCAAAAGCTTATGGGATTAAAGGCATGGTAATTAGCGATCGCAGTCAATTAAAAGATGCGATCGCTGAGATGCTAGCACACAAAGGCCCGGTGATTGTGAATGTCCACGTCACCAGAGACGAAAACTGCTATCCAATGGTAGCCCCTGGTAAGAGCAACGCTCAAATGGTCGGCTTGCAGAAGCAAGCGCCGAAAGCGGCAGCAGAACCAGTGTATTGTAGTCATTGCAATGCTAAAAATGCTCCTACCCATAACTTCTGTGCTGAGTGTGGGACGAAGCTGTAACGCTTTTTGATAATTCAGACTAGAGAGGTAGGGGAGTAAAGAGAAGGGGAGAAAGATACAGGAATTCCCCTACTTATGCTCCCTTTCCTTTTGCGTAGAGATAGCTTAATCTTCCTGATTGGGTTGAGCTAAAGAAATATTTCCTAAGTAATTCACTAAATCATTTCCTTAGCATATTATCATGTCATTTTTCTTGCGTTTACCCTGTATGAAAAAGCAAGTGGCTGAAGTAGCGATCGCAACGGTTTTCTAAGCTAGAATACCAAAGTTGTGTTTAGACACATCCGACAAGTCAATTGCCAAAGAGCAGTTATTTCCATGAACTACTACGTAATCTACGACGGAAATTGTAATCTCTGCGTTACCCTAGTACAATTTCTAGAAACCTTAGACAAGGGAAAGTTATTTCGCTACGCTTCTATGCAAGATGAGCAGACACTTTTACAGTGGGGGATTACAGCCCAAGATTGCGAACAGGGGATGATTTTAATTGATGGCAATGAACCTCAGAAGCGCTGGCAAGGCAGTAACGCAGCAGAAGAAATTGGGCGGTTATTGCCAGCAGGAAGTATATTTGTAGACGCTTATCGAGCCTTACCGGGGATGAAATGGGCAGGCGATCGCTTTTACGAACAAATCCGCGATAACCGCTACGCACTTTTTGGTAAGCGTTCTAGTACTTATGAATCGTCATACTGTGTCGATGGTAGCTGCAAGTCAACTGAAGTTAAATAAACCACAGCTATACGAGGCTTTACCTTACCTCTGTGGGTTTCAAAATTCCTGCCTCCTGCCTTTTACCTCCTAATGCTGTTGGTTAAGGCAAGAGACGCGATGAATCGCCCCGCTTGCTTATTTGTCGTTAGACAGAGTTTATTTTAGTCAAAAATCCGCCTCCAGGTGCTAGCAAAAAGTCTGCTAGACCAACCATTATGCTATCTGGCGTGTTTGTAACATTGTGCAATCAATGGCATTTGCGATCGCGCCAGAATTCGGCACAATACACTGAACTGACGGGAGGATACTGCGTGAGAATTGGTGCTAACTACTTAGGTAACGGAGAATGTGAATTTACAGTTTGGTCTCCGCTATTAGATAGCGTCACGGTAAAAACCTTGACGCCACAGCAGCAGGTAATTCCCCTCAAGCCTCAGTCTGAGGGATACTGGCACGCGAAAGTCAACGATGTGTATCCGGGCACGCTTTATCGGTATGTCTTGAATGGCCAAGACGCTTTTGCCGATCCGGCGTCGCAGTATCAACCAGAAGGGGTGCATGGGCCGTCGCAAATTGTCGATCATCATTTTGATTGGACTGATGAAGCATGGGCAGGTATTCCTTTGGAGTCGATGATTTTCTATGAACTCCACGTTGGGACATTTACACCTGAAGGAACTTTCACCGCCATTATTTCCCGCTTACCAGAACTCAGAGAACTAGGAATTAACGCTATTGAAATTATGCCCATCTCCCAGTTTCCGGGAGATACTCATATTGAGGCAACTCTTGCATATCGCAACTGGGGCTATGATGGCGTTTACCCTTTTGCTGTCCAAAATTCTTACGGTAGCCCAGCTGAACTGAAGCAACTGGTAAATGCTTGTCACCAACACAATATCGCTGTTGTGCTGGATGTGGTGTATAACCACTTTGGGCCAGAAGGCAACTACATGAGTCAATTCGCGCCCTATTTTACTAAAACCTATAAAACGCCGTGGGGCGAAGCGCTGAATTTTGACGATGCCCATAGTCAGGGTGTGCGAAATTATTTTATCGAAAATGCGCTGTATTGGTTGCGCGAGTTCCACATTGATGCATTGCGCCTCGATGCGATTCAAGCGATTTACGATTTGGGAGCCAAGCATTTTTTATGGGAACTGTCCGAAGCGGTTCATAATTTTTCACAAGAGGGGCAAACATGGAAACGCCATTTAATTGCTGAAAGTGACTTGAATAATCCGCAAATCATTCGTCCATCAGAATTGGGTGGATATGGAATCGATGCTCAATGGAGTGATGATTTTCACCATGCATTGCACGCACTGTTGACAGGCGATCGCCAAGGGTATTATCAAGATTTTGGGCAGTTTGCTGATTTGGTAAAAGCTTACAACGATACTTTTGTCTACGATTGGAAATACTCGCCCGATCGCAAACGATTTCATGGTATATCTTGCCGCGATCGCTCTTTATCACAGTTTACAATCTGCATTCAGAATCACGATCAAATCGGCAATCAAATGAAAGGAGAACGCCTCACCCAGCGGATCTCTTTTGAAGGATTAAAGTTAGCCGCTGGTGCTGTGCTGCTGTCTCCCTATTTACCCCTGTTATTTATGGGAGAAGAATACGCCGAAACTGCACCCTTTATTTACTTTGTCAGTCACTCCGATCCAGATTTGATTCAAGCAGTTCGAGCCGGACGCAAGCAAGAATTTGAAGCATTTCACTATGCAGATGATCCCCCAGATCCCGAATCAGCAGATACTTTCCTGCGTTCTAAACTTAATTGGCAATTACGCCATGAAGGTAATCACAAGATTCTATGGGATTGGTATCGCCAATTAATTAATTTACGCAAGACGCATCCAGCACTTTTAAATCAAGACCGCAATTTCATCGAAGCTACTAGCGATGAAGCCAAGCAGGTAGTCACCGTGCGTCGTTGGTGCGAATCGAGTGAACTAATATTTGTGATGAATTTCAATTCGTCGCCAGTCAAAGTGACCTTGCCATTTGAGCAAAATGCTAATAAATTGTTGGACTCAGCAGATACCTCATGGTCTGGGCCTGGTTCTGAAGCCGCTGAACATCTGTCTGCGGGACAAGAAGTGACAGTAAAAGCAACTAGTATAGTCCTGTATGAAAATGGATGAGGAAGTTACAGCAATTCGCAATTCGCAATTTTGTACAATCAGCCCTTAACTCAACCGTATTAAGATATAGGGTTTCTGAGTTGAGTGCAATACAGACCTAACCCCCAGCCCCTTCCCTACGAGCTACGGTGTACACACATCTTGGTAATGAAGCGCAAACCCTGGATTTACCCCCCTTAATCCCCCCTTGCAAAGAGGGGGGAGATATCCGGTTCTCCCCCTTGCCAAGGGGGAGTTAGAGGGGGTGAGATGGACTTGTGTGTACACTGTAGTCCCTGCAAGGGAAGGGGAGTAAGATTTGTTAAAACTTAAAGTTTCGAGCTAAAAGGCTCAACGTTCGAGCTAAAAGGCTCAATGTTCAGGCTAAAAAGCTGAACGTTCAGGCTAAAAGGCTCAATGTTCAGGCTAAAAGGTTCAATGTTCAGGCAAAAAAGCTTAACGTTCAGGCAAAAAGGCTTAACGTTCATGCAAAAAGGCTTAACGTTCATGCAAAAAGGTTCAACATTCAGGCAAAAAGGCTTAACGTTCAGGTTAAAAGGCTTAACGTTCAGGCAAAAAGGTTCAACGTTCAGGTTAAAAGGCTCAAATTCCCCACTCGCCACTAAAAAAATATGCGAATTCCTACCGCAACTTATCGAATTCAGTTTACACCCCAGTTTGGCTTTGATAACGCTAAAGCGATCGCAGCTTATCTAGCAGATTTAGGTATTTCCGATTTATATGCCTCCCCCATTTTCAAGGCACGCTCTGGGAGTACGCACGGTTACGATATAGTAGATGCCACTCAACTAAACCCTGAACTGGGAACTAATGAATCCTTTGATGCATTAGTTGATGAAGTTCAATCCCTTGGTATGGGATGGTTACAAGATATTGTGCCCAATCACATGGCCTATACCAGCGAAAATCTTTACTTGATGGACGTATTAGAACACGGGCCAGATTCCAGTTATACTGACTACTTTGATCTTTCTTGGAATGTACCCTTTGGCGATCGCCAAGAGCGAATTCTCGCGCCACTACTGGGAGATTTCTATGGTGCATCCCTAGAAAACGGACACATTCAACTGCAATATGAAGAAAACGGTTTAACTGTCAACTATTACAGCTTAAAACTGCCACTCCGGTTAGAGTCGTACACAAATTTTATCACTCATAATTTAGGTAAACTCACCCGTACACTAGGACGCAATCACCCCGATTTTATTAAGCTATTGGGGATTCTTTACATTCTGAAAAACGTGCCCTCAGAGGTTGCGGGTAAACAGCGACAAGACCAAATCGCATTTATTAAAGGATTGGTTTGGGAACTCTACACCACAAATGATGCGATCCGTGAGTTTATTGACGAAAATATCCAAACTTTCAACGGAGAACCGGGTAATTCAGAAAGCTTTAACCTCCTAGATGAATTACTGAATGACCAATTTTACCGTCTCGCATTCTGGAAAGTTGGGGCGGAGGAAATGAACTATCGCCGTTTCTTTACTGTCAACGAACTAATTTCTGTAAAAGTTGAAGAACTGCGAGTTTTTAATAATACCCACAGCCTGATTCAAAAGCTGGTTGAGGAAGGCAAATTTACAGGTTTACGCATTGACCATATTGATGGACTTTATAACCCAATCCAGTATCTAGAAAGGTTGAGAGAAAAGACGGGAGATATTTATATCACCGTTGAGAAGATTTTAGAATTTAGCGAAGAATTACCAGAGGATTGGGAAATTGAAGGTACATCTGGATATGACTTTTTGAACTATGTAAATGGCGTATTTTGTCAATATGAAAATCAATCACAATTCGATAAAATCTACCATAACTTTATTGGTTCAAGAGTAGATTATGCATCGGTAGTGAAGGATAAGAAGCACCTGATCCTGGAAAAGAATTTAGCAGGTGATATTGACAATCTGGCTCTTTTACTCAAGAATATTTCCAGTAAATATCGCTATGGCAATGATTTTACACTGAATGGATTAAAAAGAGCGATCGCAGAAGTTTTGACACTCTTCCCGATTTACCGTACTTATATTACCCCCGATGGCATTGGAGATAGCGATCGCGCCACCATTCAAGAAGTAATTAGCCAAGCCAAAGAACAAGCGCCCCTGTTGCAGCATGAATTGACCTTTATTGAAAAGTTAATGCTGCTAGAGTTCGATAATTCTCTGACTCAAACAGAACGCGAACAGTGGATATATTTTGTCTTGCGAATGCAGCAATACAGCGGCCCGCTCATGGCCAAAGGCGTTGAAGACACCACATTATATGTTTACAATCGCTTGCTGTCGCTAAATGAAGTTGGGGGTAATCCCAGTCATTTTGGAATTACAGTAACCAAATTTCATGACTTTAACCAACAGCACCAAGCAACCTGGCCCCACACAATGAACACCACAGCCACCCACGACACCAAACGCGGCGAAGATGTGCGGGCCAGGTTGAATGTCCTCTCAGAAATTCCCGATGAGTGGGAACAGCAGGTAAATACTTGGAGCGCCATTAATCGAGGAAATCGTAGCCATCGCCACGGGTTTGCTATGCCCGATCGCAACGATGAGTATTTTCTCTATCAAACCCTGGTGGGGGCGTTTCCCTTTGCCGAACATGAACAGGCATCCTTTGTGGAACGGGTAAAGGACTATATAATTAAAGCAATTCGAGAAGCAAAAGTGCATACAGCATGGTTGCGACCTGATAGCGAGTACGAAGAAGCTTGTACCTCCTTTATTGAGAAAGTACTCGACCCTTCCATCTCCGGAGAATTTCTAGAAGTTTTTCGTCCCTTTCAACAGCGAATTTCAAAGTATGGGATATTCAATTCCCTTTCTCAAACTCTACTAAAGATTACCGCACCCGGTATACCCGACTTTTACCAAGGAACGGAACTTTGGGAACTAAGCCTAGTAGATCCAGACAATCGTCGTCCCGTAGATTTTGAACAGAGACGTACTTACTTAAGCGCCATCCGCGAACAAGCAAAAACAGATATTCTCGCACTAATTCAGGAGTTACTGAACCACAAAACCGACGGTAGAATCAAACTGTTTTTAACGGCTCAATTACTCCAAGCCAGAACAAACTATGTTTCATTATTCCAGGATGGTGACTATCTACCCTTAGAAGTTCAGGGAACCTCCGCCAATCACATTATCGCCTTTGCACGACGGGAAGGAAATCAAACAGCGATCGCGATCGCACCCCGCTTTCTAACCAGCCTCATCCAGCCTGGAGACAACCCCCTGGGCGAATCAGTTTGGCAAGATACGCACCTACAATTACCCCCTGGAACTTCCCACACCTGGAAAAACGTTATAACTCAGCAACCCTTACACACCACAGAAACCCTATCCATCGCAACAGCACTAACCCATTTCCCAGTTGCTCTCTTAGTTAGTAGCGCCGAGTAAAAACATAAATCCATCACACGCAGAGAGAACCCAGTAAAACCTCTGCGTACCTCTGCGGTTCCCTTCGCGTTCCTTTGCGTTAAAAAATAATTCTGAATTATGACCACTCCCCCAGCACTTACTACCGCGCAGATAGACGCCGTGCGCCTCCATATCAAAAAAACATGGAAAACCTTAACGCGATCGCACGAACACTTATTACAATCTGCCAAGGATACCAAACTAGACCATAAAAGCAACACTCCTTGGATAGTCTACATTTCACCATCAGAAGATTGTCCCAACATTCAAACTGTGTTAGAGCGATCGCTATCTTCCAAAGATATGCAACAGTTGCAAATTCGCACTTTACCCCCGGAAGTCGAAGCGATTAAAGAACACGGATTACTATACCTACCAGGGCCTTATATTGTCCCTGGTGGGCGCTTTAACGAAATGTATGGCTGGGATAGCTACTTTATATTACTAGGACTTTTACACGATGAAGAATTGGATCTAGCCCAAAGCCAAGTAGAGCAAATGCTTTACCAGGTGCAGCATTACGGCACTATCCTCAATTCCAATCGGACTTATATGTTGTCGCGATCGCAACCCCCCGTCCTCAGCATGATGGTTTTGGCTCTATTCCAGCACACCCAAGATGAAGAGTGGCTAAGGTCAACCGTACCGATCCTAGAACAGTTTTATTATTACTGGGTAGTACCGCCTCATCTAAATGCTCCCATAGGCTTATCCCGATTCTATGCCTTTGGGGAAGGCCCCGCGCCAGAAGTTTTGTTCTCTGAGCGGGATGAAGAGGGAAAAAGCCACTACGATCGCGTCAAGGAGTACTATAAAACTTTT
Organism: Nostoc sp. UIC 10890; assembly: GCF_054786515.1. NCBI lineage: Bacteria > Bacillati > Cyanobacteriota > Cyanophyceae > Nostocales > Nostocaceae > Nostoc > Nostoc sp. UIC 10890. The sequence goes on along the minus strand of NZ_JBSGKF010000001.1, from coordinate 1,464,375 downwards.
GAGGTTGAGGATTATGACGTTAGTCTTTACTACAACCAAGAAAATGACGAACTGACCAATCTATTTTATCGGGGCGATCGCACCATGCGCGAGTCCGGTTTTGATATCACCAACCGATTTGGCCCCTTCAGTGCTGATATCCTCCACTATGCTCCTGTGTGTCTCAACAGTTTGCTGTATCAGGTGGAACAAGACTTGGGGCAAATTAACGACATTTTAGGGAACACAGAACTGGAAAAACAATGGCGCGATCGTGCAAATATCCGCCGCGATCGCATCGATAAGTGTCTCTGGGATGAAGAAAAAGGACTTTATCTGGATTATCACTTCCAGAGTGGAAAACGCCGCCGCTATGAATTTGCTACCACCTTCTATCCTCTGTGGTTGGGAATTGCTTCTCAAGCTCAAGCCCAGCGCGTCGTAGATAATCTCTCTTTGTTTGAAGCCCCAGGCGGAATTTTGACCAGTACTCGTGTCACCGGAAACCAGTGGGATGCCCCTTTCGGTTGGGCACCATTGACATTAATTGCCGTCCAGGGACTTCACCGCTATGGGTATCATACAGAAGGCGATCGCATTACCAACAAATTCCTAGCTATGGTAATTAAAGAATTCGAGCGTCACAACACCCTAGTTGAGAAATATGATGTTGAACGCTGTTCCGCCAACGTTTCCGACGAAATCTCTTTTGGATATAGTTCTAACGAAGTTGGTTTCGGCTGGACAAATGGAGTCATTCTGGAACTTTTAGCAGCCGATGGTAAAAAAGTTTAAAGTCGGAATTCAGAATTCAGAATGGGCTAAACGCCCCGCTACCGCTAACAGGAGTCAGAATATAATGAGCAACAAAACCCTCATGTAGAGACGCGATTTATCGCGTCTTCAAAGACCAATTACCTACAAACAGCCGAACTCGCAAAAGTCCGGCTGAGTTTAATCAATCGTCTATACGCAGTAGCTTGCGATAAAACGGTTGTGAAAAATCGGTCAATCTATGACGTTTATAGTTGTCCATAAGTTCAATTAAAAAATTAATAAACTCAAAACTGGCCATCATCAGTTCATAACTCAAGTCAGCGTTGCCATCAAACTGGATTCGGCAACGGGTTAAATCTGAGGGTAAAGTAGCAACATTCCAGGAGGCAACAAAGGGGACATGTTCACTAGCTTCTATCTTCCTGTGTCCTTCCAAAACTCCTTTTTGATAAAGACTGATGGCATAAGGTAAAAAATTGCGCTTAGTACCCTGAACGTAAGGTAAGTAAACACTAGCTTGTTGTTGAGTGGCAGGCTGGAGTTGTTCAATAGACATTATTAAATATTCCTCAAGTTAGTTTGCAACTGGGGATATTAGTGGATGTTAGTAGTATTCCCAAAAGATGTATCTAAAGCACACAGTGGTGAGTGAAGAAGGGAATAGGGAATAGGCAATAGGCAATAGGTGACAGGGAATAATTTGTACCCTGTAACCTGTCACCTCTCCCTAATCCCAATGACAAATGACAAATGACCAATGACCAATGACCAATGACTAAATAAATGAAGTTACTGCTAAGAAATATTAAAATTTCGGTTAGAATAGGGCTGCATTAACTTTTATCGAAGCGGAGCGCAATAACATAAAAAATCCCCACTGTAAAGTTGTGGATGTTATTATTGCTGTTTCTCCCAGCAACGAGCTGCTGCTACCTTACTATTACTTTGTCCAAATCGGAGTTCTCATTAGAGAAAGTCCGACTCTACAAGCTTCCTGCCCAAGTGGCTATCAAAGGAATCAAGCCTCTGTCTAAGAGTAGCAAACGTGGTTAATTTGAGGTAATTACCCAGAGTGGCAGTGACAACAAAGGTAGTCTTAGCGGCTTTTGGCTTAGGGATAGCGGGTATTGCAGTTTACCCATTCCGATTAATATCGGGAAAAGTAGCTTAGGGATATTTGTCCGTAAAATTACTAACTGTAGACAAATAGTGGTTTTTGAATCAAGCAACCTAACCTATGCCAGCGAATTCCTGGCCCGAAGAAGATTCTTATCAAGAGCTTGAGCCGCTCAACTCCTTGTTGTCTGACCTATCAGTAGATGAGGAGTCAGTGTTAGAGACAGATTCTATGTCTTTAACATCCCGGTTTCAAGGTCGTAGACGCAAAGCAGCTCTAGTCTTGACTATCGTCTGGAGTGGCACGATCGCTCTACATTTAGTTTCTTGGGCTTCCATATTTATTCTAGGACTGACCACCATTCTAGGATTTCATGCCTTGGTGGTAGTGTTTACTAAATCCCGTCGCTATCCAAAAGAAATACAGGGAGATTTACCTTCTGTTTCTGTGCTGGTGGCTGCGAAAAATGAGGAGGCAGTAATTGCTAAATTAGTCAAAAATCTTTGTAATCTGGAATATCCAGGTGGGCAATACGAAGTATGGATTATTGACGATCACAGCAGTGATAGCACGCCGCATTTATTAGCAGAACTCGAACAGAAACACGATCAACTGAAAGTACTAAGGCGTTCAGCAGAAGCTAGTGGCGGCAAATCGGGGGCGTTGAATCAGGTATTGCCGCTGACAAAGGGCGATATTATAGCAGTATTTGATGCTGATGCCCAAGTAACACCAGACTTGCTGCAACAGGTAGTACCTTTATTTCAAAGAGAAAAGGTGGGGGCGGTGCAGGTGCGAAAAGCGATCGCCAACGCTAAAGAAAACTTTTGGACTAAGGGTCAAATGGCAGAAATGGCCCTTGATACCTGGTTTCAGCAACAGCGGACTGCCCTTGGTGGCATTGGCGAACTGCGGGGCAATGGTCAATTTGTCCGGCGTTCAGCCTTGGAAAGCTGCGGTGGCTGGAATGAAGAAACCATTACCGATGATTTGGATTTGACAATCCGTTTACATTTGGATAAATGGGATATTGAGTGTGTTTTCCATCCAGCGGTGCAAGAAGAAGGAGTGACAAGTGCGATCGCACTTTGGCATCAGCGCAACCGTTGGGCAGAAGGCGGATATCAGCGCTATTTGGATTATTGGGATTTAATTCTCAAAAACCGCATGGGAACGCGTAAAAGCTGGGATTTGCTGATTTTCATGCTGATTATGTATATCTTGCCCACAGCAGCAGTCCCAGATTTATTAATGGCGATCGCTCGTCATCGTCCACCAATGTTAAGTCCCATCACAGGCTTGTCCATTTCTATGTCGATGGTAGGGATGTTTACAGGTCTGAAGCGGATACGTCAAGATCAGAAATTTTCACCTTCTACATACTTTCTGATGCTGGTGCAAACGCTGCGTGGCAGTTTATATATGTTGCACTGGTTAATCGTCATGAGCAGTACTACTGCCCGGATGTCGGTAAGACCAAAGCGCCTGAAATGGGTGAAAACCTTGCATACGGGGAATGGGGAATAGCCCATTTGAGAAATTAAAAATTAAAACTTAAAAATGCAAAATTACCAAAAATAATTTTGTATTTTTTTTATGCGTGTTTTAAAGTCGATCCATCCCTTTCCCCTTTCCCTCTCCCAAACAGTAAGACACCACACACCTAATTTTCATTTAGAAAGTAGATTTGCTTATATAGGAATCCGCTTTGATTTCTGAACGAATTTGCGTAGATAGGCAATAGGCAATAGGCAAGAAGGCTTCTTAGTTGTACTGAATTTTTTCAGAAATCAAATATGAGTCCTATATACATCAACTTCTTGATAATATAAGCTAATTAATCATCCTGGATTTTTAACCATTCCAAGTCTATAAACTTATAGACGACAGATTCTTGCTAAAGTAATGGTTATGAAAGTTAAGAACCACAACCCACCTTTTATAGGAATATATGGATAACTATGAAATTATATAGGGCGAACGATGGGACTCGAACCCACGAATGGTGGTACCACAAACCACTGCCTTAACCTCTTGGCTACGCTCGCCATTCAACAATTTGAATTATAGCAATAATTTGGCTAGCGATCAAGAGTTTTTATTCAAGGAACGGACTCAGTTGATTTAGAGTCTCTGGAATCTAACGATTTACAATGAATTTAACTTGGCAAACATGAAACCATTGACCATCATTGCATATACTGGAGCAGCAGCAGGACTCGCCGCCTTGGGTGTGACAATGGCGAAGACCAATCCCAGTCAGGTTGAATATGAAAAATATGCAGTGCAAAGGTTGTCAGAATATTTAAAAACCGATGTATGCAAAAGTACTACGAATATTATAGAAAATTTAATCCGTTTTAATTGTGATAAGTTGGTTGACTCGGCTAACCCGCAAATCCAAGAAATTATTGCCAGGACTACAGAAAGACAAAATTACGTGATTTTTAGTGTTTACCGTACAGATTTAAAAATAAGTTCTTGGATACCTTCTTATAAATTTGAAACGGTGGGAGCTTTTGATCAATTTTATACTTACACTGCTGAAGAACAATAAGTCAACCAGAAGGGGGAGAATTTGAAGAACAAGTCAGAATCCAAAATTCAGTATTCTTCTTCAATAATTACCAGGGTATCTATTACCCCCCAACTTAATCTTAAGTAAGAATAGTAACAGAAAGTTCAATTTTTGCCGATGTCATCTGCCTATCTCTTAGTATCTCACGGAAGCCGCGATCGCCGCCCAGAAATTGCTATGCAGCAACTAGCAGGGTTGGTATGTAATCTATTGCCAAAAAACTTCAACCCATTAAATAGCGAACATTTGGTTGGTATAGCTGCTTTAGAAATGAGTCCTCAGCCTTTACACGAGCAGATTCAACAATTTGCTAAGAGTGCTTTTGACGATGATCGCAAACTACCTCAAAACGATAAGCGCCTAAAAATTGTACCGCTATTTCTGCTGCCGGGAGTACATGTGATGACAGATATTCCCGCGGAAGTAGCACTAGCACAACAGGCTATTGGTGAAGATATCATCATTGAGTTGCAACCACATTTAGGCTCTCATCCCAATTTAGAGAAATTGCTGGCCAAGCAAATAGCTGCGACAAAAGCAGAAGCATGGATTCTCTTAGCTCATGGTAGCCGTCGTCCAGGTTCTCAAGAAACTGTGGAAGCAATAGCGGCGAGTTTGGGAGTAGTAGCTGCTTATTGGGCTGGGCCTCCTAGTTTAGAATCACGGGTGAAAGAGTTAGTAGCTGCTGGTTATAGAGAAATTGCAATTTTGCCATACTTTTTATTCGCTGGTGGAATAACTGATGCGATCGCTACTTCAATAGAGGAGTTAAAATTACAATTTTCTGCGGTGAATTTCCAATTGGCATCGCCACTGGGAGCAAGTGCAGAATTAGCCGAGCTAATTTGGGATTTAACAGATAAATGAACCGCACAGAGAAACAGGAGAATAAGTATTTGGGAAAGGTTTATTTAGTAGGTGCGGGGCCAGGTGATCCAGGTTTAATTACCCTGAAGGCTAAAGGTTTGTTGGAATGTGCAGATGTAGTTATCTATGATGCCTTAGTTAGTTCGGCAATTCTGGCAATGATTAATCCCCAAGCCGAGCAAATTAATGCTGGTAAGCGGAGGGGAAAACATTCGCTGTTCCAGGAAGAAACAACTCAACTGCTGATTGATAAAGCGCAGGATCATGCAATTGTAGTACGCCTAAAAGGTGGCGATCCATTTATTTTTGGTCGCGGTGGCGAAGAGATGGCAGAATTAGTCAAAGCTGGAATATCAACAGAAGTAGTGCCAGGTATCACATCGGGAATTGCAGCAGCGGCTTATGCAGGTATACCTTTGACGCATCGGCTGTATAGTTCATCAGTGATATTTGTAACTGGTCATGAAGCGGCGGGTAAGTATAGACCGATAGTAAATTGGAGTGCGATCGCTCACGGTTCCGAAACTATTGTAATTTATATGGGAATTCACAATCTGCCTTATATTGTCGAACAATTAAGTTTAGCTGGATTGAATTTAGAAACGCCCATTGCTTTAGTACGCTGGGGTACGCGACCAGAACAAGAAGAATTGATTGGGACTTTAGAGACAATTGTAGAGCAGGTAGAGCAAACTGGATTTGGTGCGCCTGCGATCGCAGTTATTGGACAAGTAGTGAATATGCACAGTATTTTGTCTGGTTGTCGTCCAGTTTGATGGTTGGTGCAAAGCTTGTTATTTCGTATTCTGAGATGACTCTAGTGGTTTATCGCATTAAATATTATGAGTTTGTAGTAAGCACTGAAGTGCTTAAAAATCCAGGACTAAAGTCCTTACTACGAACTTATTCATCCCTCGTAACTAATGCGATAGACCACTAGTGTATGATCAATAAGGTTATTCGGTTCTGGTGGGAGTCAGCTACCAGAGGTAACGGGGAAAGTTCGGTGCAAATCCGGCGCTGTCCCGCAACTGTGAACTAATTTGAGATTAAGGAACCAAATTGAGTAAGTCAGGATGCCCGCCGAAATAGATTTATCATTTCCACATCTCTGCGAGGTACAGATGACTACTACTGTAAATATTTCCCCAACCAATCCCTTGGCTGTTGCTGATCATACTTTATTTGTTTGTAAAACCTGTGCCAGTGTTTGGCAAAATGGAAATCGCTTAGGCGAAAGTGGTGGTGAAAAACTTTTACACCAACTTCAGCAGCTTGCCCAAGATTGGGAGTTACGAGATGAATTCCCGATTCAGGAAGTTGAATGCATGAGTGCTTGTAATCGTTCTTGTGTAGTCGCATTTACTGCCAAAGGCAAATTAACATATTTATTTGGTGACTTGGCAGTTGATGGTAGTGCTTCTGCGGTGTTGCAATGTGCTAGTCAATACTATACCAAAGCAGATGGTTTACTGCCTTGGTCAGAGCGTCCAGAAGCACTGAAAAAAGGTGTTTTGGCAAAAATTCCACCTTTATCTTAAATGATGCGCGTTTTGATTCTAGGTGGAACGGGAGATGCAGCAGAACTAGCTGCCAAGGTTGCGACTATCCAAGGGTTAGAAGCAATCACATCTCTAGCTGGTCGCACCCGTGAACCGTCAATACCGTTGGGCGATTTACGGGTTGGAGGCTTCGGTGGCGTGGCGGGATTGGCTAGCTATCTGCGAATCATGCAAATCGACTTATTAATTGATGCAACCCATCCTTTTGCGACTCAGATTTCCTTTAATGCAGCAGATGCCGCAACGGAAGTTGGAGTACCCCGTCTGATGTTAATTCGTCCGCCTTGGGAAAAAGAAAGTGGCGATCGCTGGATTGAAGTTGATCGCGTTGAAGCCGCAGCAACAGCCCTACAAAACCAAGCACAGCGAGTATTTTTGACAGTTGGTAGACAAGAACTCGCTGCCTTTGCTCACCTAGAGAAAATTTGGTTTCTGATGCGGATGATTGACCCACCTACCGATAATGCTTTAGTGCCGTTAGGAATGGTATTGTGCGATCGCGGGCCATTTACTCTCAATAATGAAAGACAAATCCTGATTAATAACAAGATTGATACCATCGTGAGCAAAAATAGCGGTGGCGATGCAACAAAGGCCAAGATTATTGCAGCGCGAGAACTGGGCATAAAGGTTGTTATGGTAAATCGTCCAGCCATCCCGCCAGGAGAACAGGTTAGTAATGTTGATGCTGCTTTGACGTGGTTATTTGCTCGCTGGTGACGTACTCCACACACTCCCTTTCTCTGCGAGACGCTACGCGAACGGGTGAGTGTGGGCTTCTCAACGACTCCTCTATGAGGACATTAATTGAGCTTTAAGACCGTGCGCCCCACGGTTCTTTATGGGCTTAACGGCTGGCACTGTTTTGTCATCAAGGCTGAGGGTGACATAATAACCGTCTGCTTTTTTTGTAACGGATACAGTCTTAATATCAAATCTATCGGGTATTGGTCGATGGATAATTACTTTAACTTCCCCAATCTTTGACAATGTGATTTTGTTGTTAACAAAGTGATGCTGTTTGAATTGGGTGTAAGTAAAAGTTTTATATTGCCCTTTACCCTTGAATCTAGGTTTACCCGATTTTTTCCCGTTAATGTCACCTTTTAACCATCTATCAAAAGCTAATTCAACTTTTTTAGGAACTTCTTCTTCTCCGTCTGCTGTTTAATTGGTTTGATTTTGTACTGGTATGATGTCTTCATTTTCTATCCTTTGTTTTTCGACCTACAAATAGGATAACATAAACGTAAAGACAATGTGTAGGCAAACATGAAAAACAAAGCATTAAATTTAAGGATATCAGAGCGTAGATTGAATAAACTGCGGTTATACGCAAGTCAAAACGATAAAACCATGACTCATGTAATTGAAGACTTTATAGACTCGCTCAAAGTTAAAAATGGCGATTCCGAGGCGGGAGTACCCGCTAACGCTTCTCTGCGAGACGCTATGCGAACGCTATCATCGACCCACTGCCCTGTCAATCTTGCAGATTGAATTAGTTGTGTGTCAATTCGTCATCGCCCAAAAATTCATCTCATCACCTCCCTCCGGGTAGGTGAGAAGCTTCTTTTTGATTCAGCTAAATAATACTATCTTTCTTAATTTCCGTATAATACACGGGAACATTCTACAAAATCCGCGATCGCACTAACGACTTCCATGAAAAATCTAGCTCTATATGCCATAGTCCTCGCCACCACTTTTGGATTAGTTTTCGGGACAATGCCAGCTGCCTCTGCTTTAAGTTGGAACTGGAGTTATTCTGGTACTGGCATAGCGGCAAACGGTACTTTCACCACTAATGACACCCCTAACGATTTAGGTTTTTACCTGATTACTGGAATTACTGGTACACGAAATGGTGAAAAAATTACTGGTTTGCAAGCGCCTGGGACTCCAATGCCAGGAAACGAACCTTTTGATGTTGATGATTTAATTAGTCTTAATACTCAGCAGTTAACGGGTAAGGGTTTTGCATATTCCACTTCGGAAGGACATTATTCAAGTCCATTTTTCGCGAGTTTTTTGTCGAAACCAGGTTATTTAGAGATGTTTTCTGCGCCAACTAAACCAGGTTTGAAAAATTTAGGATCACAAGATAGTGAATTACCCATTAGTTTTTCTGCGACCATGATCACCATCCCTTAACCCACTTCTATTTTTAGCTTACGCGTAACAAGCTATCCAAATTCACTCAGAAAAAGCTCGAAAAAGTTTCCTAAAACCATCAATAACAATTCAAGATTTTACCCTTACAGGGAAGCAAGCTATGCGTAGCATCTTGTAGAGAAGAGATTTTCAGATGGGATTTAAAGCCTGACTTAAACTTTAGCTAGGTGTTGACGTTCGGTCTTACAGCTATTTTCAGGTAAATAGACCACGCGGTAGGGGCACAGCATTGCTCATACGTGTCAACTTAAGCCAAAAATAGCTTCGCTGCGGGCTTCATAACCCGCCAGAGAATGAATTCTCTGGCTCATAGCTAAAGTCTACTGAAGTAGACTGAATATTTTTGGGGATATCTAGTCATCTTCAGATGACTTTAGCTATAAGACAGGGATTTACAATCCCTGGCGGACGTGAGGTTTCGCGTTAAGTTGACACCAATGAGCATTGCTGTGCCCCTACGACAGATGTGGTTCAAACACATGAGAACTGCTGTAAACCTTTGATTTGGCGATAGAAATTGCGATCTGTCTATATGTTCTTTGAGACAAACGGTAGTATCATTGCATCCAGATGATACCGTAATTTTGTCTAGATATAGAATTCTATCGCCCTGTCAACGGTAGATTATTTCTGAAAGGAGTTTGCTGCAATGTCCACAAAACCAACTACTCGATTAATTTTGGAGACTTTACTCCCCCATCTCAAAGTAGCAGCAGCCTATGCCAATGTTCTTCAACCAAAAATTGCTGCACTTCCTGCCAAAGAACAAGCAAACAACTTTTTTAGTGCCGCGCTTACTGATGCAGATGTGGCTATTCAAAATTTAGTAGAAGTAGTATTACTAGGAACTTTCCCAGATATTCGCTTTTATGGCGAAGAATATGAAAGTTCTAACAACACCAAATATTTTCGCGCTATCGAACTCGGTTCAGAAGGTGATTACTTAGTCACACTTGACCCGATTGATGGCACGAAGTTTTATATGGATGGACATTCTAATTATCAAATTATTCTCAGTATTTTAAATTCGGATGATTTTGAAGCAGTAATTGCCATTTCTCCTGCCCAAAACATTTATTTTTACGCCTTTCGAGGCGAAGGTGCTTTTAAAGGGACGCTGGAGATGAACTTAGCAGCCTGTGCCCCGTTACATATAACATCCGCCAAACCTGCTATTTTGTTGGGATGGGGAATGAATGCGATCGCACATTTACTAAAAGATCGATATAAAGTAATCGATATAGCGACTGATTACTCTAGTGATATTCAAATTCCTAATCTCAATGGTATTCTCAGCGGTGATTTGAGTGGCGCAGTCATCAAATCGGGCAAATTTCTTGATAGTGCTGCACTCGCTTTTATTGCAAAAGAGGCTGGCTGGATTGTAACTACTCTGGACGGTTCGACTTTACCGCCACTGCATACTTGTAAAAACTATAGCCTACCTGGATTGATAGTAGCTGCTTCAAAATCTGTTCATCAAGACTTACTGTCAGCGATGCAAAGCCTAGCGGCTAGTGAGGGCTGAGTAATGAGTAATGAGTTATGAGTTATGAGTTATGAGTAGTACTTGTGAATTTTCCCACTTTCACGAACTTTGGGGGTTTAAGTCCTAGCCTTTGGCAGTGCGAATTGTGAATTGGTTTAAGGCGGGAAACTCACTACTTGGAACTTGGAAATTTTGAACTGAACTGGATACCGTCTTCCATGACCCATATTTTTTCGACACAATGAAAATCTGTATTGTTGGCGCGGGTGCGATTGGTGGATATTTAGGGGCAAAACTGGCACTAGCAGGTGAAGCAGTGACCGTGATTGCGCGTGGTTCTCATTTGGAAGCAATTCAAAAAAATGGACTAAAGTTGGTCATGGCAGACGGTTCTAGCCAAATTGCTACTCCATCTTTGGCCACTAGTGATATCCAGTCAGCGGGGCCACAAGATGTAGTAATTTTAACTGTCAAGGCTCACAGTGTTCCGGCGATCGCACCTTTTCTCCCTGCACTCTATGATGCTCACACAATGGTGGTAACAGCCCAAAATGGCGTTCCTTGGTGGTACTTTCGTCAACATGGTGGTGAGTATGAAGGTACGCGGATTCAATCTGTTGACCCAGATGGGATTATTGAAACTAGTATCGGTGCTGAACGCGCTATTGGTTGTGTGGTTTACCCGGCAACTGAGATAATTGAACCAGGTGTAATTAAGCATATTGAAGGCGATCGCTTTACTCTCGGTGAAATCGATGGTACTAAAACCGAACGCATTCAATTATTGGCACAGACTTTAAAACAAGCAGGATTCAAAGCACCAATCCGTAATCAAATTCGCACGGAAATTTGGATCAAATTGTGGGGTAATGTAGCATTTAATCCCATCAGTGCCCTGACTGGTGCGACTTTAGAGGATATTTGTCGCTATCCCCTCACTCGTGAACTAGCGCGGCAGATGATGATTGAAACTCAAGCGATCGCAGAAAATTTGGGTATAAAGTTTGGTATTACCTTGGAACAGCGAATTAATGGGGCAGAAAATGTTGGTGCCCACAAAACCTCAATGCTACAAGATATTGAAGGCGGACGTCCCACTGAGATAGATGCTATTGTTGGCGCGGTGGCAGAATTGGGAAAACTCACTCAAATCCCCACACCTTATATTGATGCTATTTATGCCAGCGTCAAGCTGCTGGAGGCGACCAAAGTGAGAATTTGACCAACGCAGCACCCATCATCAAGGTAAGGGACTTCCAACTAAAAAAATATCCCATCGGTTTAGGGAGCAGGGGAAGCAGGGGAGGAAGAACCTAACGATCATCTGCGCTCCCAAAATTGAATAATTTAATTTCTGGAAATTTAAAATACTTAAACTGACAACCTTAGCGCAGGGTTAGCGAATGTGCGTAGCCTCATTACAAATTAGATTGCGGTGATTTGGCGATCGCAGCCCAAACTCTATGATGAACTTCAAGAATTTGTGTAGGATATCTTGCTTCGAGTAATTTTGCCAATTCCTGGTCAAATACTTCTACCTTTTCTGTTGTCAAACTAGCTCCCACGCCAGCGCTAGCACGAATTCGTCCCCGCCAAGCCTCGTGTGTATAAGGTACAAATACATCGTAAGAAAATGTGCGGATTTCTCTAAATCCTCCTTCGCCAATATCTTGTAACCACAAAGGATACAAGCCATTACCGCCGCCCAAATTCCATGCTGGATTGTGAGCTTTGATCAGCTGTTCCGTTGCTTCAACTACATTACCTTTTAAGGGTATCCAATCAAAATGAGCGATCGCGATCGAGCCATTTCTTCTCAATATGCGAGTAATTTCCTGGACGACACGCGGACGATCAAACCAATGCCAACACTGTCCCGCTGTCACCACATCTGCACTTGCATCTGGTAACTCGGTATTTTCGGCAGTTGCAACTCGATAATCTACTTTGAGTTGGGCAGATTCGCTTAACTGTCTAGCTTGTTCTAAAAGTGACAATGATGGGTCTATACCAATTACATAAGCACCTCTATCAGCAAAGCCCCGCGCTAGTGTTCCTGTTCCTGTGCCAAGGTCAACAATATTCTGCCCTGGTAAACCTATACCATATTCAGACAGTTTGTTGAATAATGAACTGGGAAAGCCAGCGCGGTGTTTTGCATAATCAGCAGCAGTTGCACCAAAATCAATTTTCATACCTTCAAAACTCTTCTTGTAACAATTGTCTAGGCTAGAAGTTCTCTACCCGCGGACGTAGTTTTACTTCAAAGATTAAGAATTGAGCGTAACTGAAGCATAGTTGTGAATCTAATACGGTTCGGTTAAGGTTTTTTGATGAAAATTCTAGCTCGCAAAGACGCGATGAATCATTACAAAGACGCGATAAATCGCCGTCTCTACAAAGGACTGATTATTGTAGAGACGGCAATTCATCGCGTCTCTTATCTTAACCGAACAGTATTGGGAGTGGTGGAGCAGAGATCAATATCTAAATTGATCGAGTAGGTATAAATGGAACTCGTGAATGACTATTAAAGACTCATTCACGAGTCTTTGAGGTTTATCGATAAACCTCAGAGCTTTGTCTATGAGTTTTTGAACTCCATTAATGAGGCTCAGAACTCGACTTTTTTACCTCTTGCTTTATGCCCCATACCAATTTAGGAAAAGTTACCCTGCATAAGGATTGCCGATTCTATCCACAGAGACATTAGAGGAGAATGGCAAACGACCCGGATTTAAGCGTGGTTCGGCTGCATAACCAACAGGAACAACAACAGCGATCGCTAAATCTGGATTATCCCCAGCACCAATGACTTGCTTTACCTGATCCTCAACCCAACCGTTCATAAAACAAGTGGATAATCCCAAACTTTCTGCCGCTAACACCAAATGGGTAGCGGCAATGATGGCATCTTTGATGGCATATTCACGTCGCTTGTCGCCTAGCCCAGCTTGAAATTGCGGGATGGAGGTTTTAAAGTAGTTTACCGTCTTTTCATTCCATGCTCCAGTCTGGAGTCCCTGCTCCAGAATCGGGGTCAAGTCTTGTTCGCCTGCGTTAGGATCGGCGGCAAACACAAAGGTTACAGGTGCTTGGACAATTTGCTGTTGATTCCACGATGCTGCTGCTAGTGCTGCCTTTTGCGCCTCATCTTGCACGAGAATAATTTGCCAGTCTTGGATATTAAAGCTGCTGGGCGCTGCCACAGTCAACTCTACCAGTTGCTTGAGTAGTTCTGGGGCGATAGGGTCTGTTTTAAAAGTTTTGATGGAACGACGTTTAGCGATCGCACTGGGTACATCTAATGGTTGGATTTGGGTGATAGGACTCATGAGATTCTCCTGATAGTTGAGTTATGACCAAATAATTCGTAATTCCTAATTAGGATACAAGCCAATATAAGGCACAGCCATAAAGTCATAATTACGAATTACGAATTACGAATTATGAATTACACCTTAGCTACCGACTCACTAGCAGCCGACCAAAATGGGTAATCTGTATATCCTTCTTCACCGCCACCATAAAAGGTTGCTTGATTTGGTTCATTGAGTGGTGCATTCAAAGCCAAGCGTCGGGGTAAATCGGGATTTGATATAAATAATGTGCCAAAGGCGACTAAATCTGCTGCTTTGTTTGCCAGTACAGCATCGCCTTTTTCACGGGTATAACCACCATTGACGATGAGAGTACCTGTAAAGCGATCGCGTATGTGACTAGTGGGTACAATTATCCCGCCATGTCTGATGTCTGCCTCTGTGGCTTCATAAAGATGCAGATATGCCAAATTAAACTGGTTCAATGCTTGAGCCGCATAACCAAATGTCTCCAGGGGATTGGAATCACCCATATCGTTAAAAGTTCCACTGGGAGAAAAACGTACTCCTACCCGATTAGAATCCCACACACTAGTTACCGCCTCCGTCACCTCCAACAAGAATCGAGTCCGATTCTCAATGGAACCCCCATATTTATCTGTACGTTGATTGGTGCGATCGCGGAGAAATTGATCGATTAAATAACCATTAGCTGAGTGAATTTCTACCCCATCAAACCCAGCCGCTAGGGCATTTGCTGCTCCCTGACGGTACTGTTCTACTATCTGCGGTATTTCTGAAGTTTCTAAAGCACGGGGAGTTACAAAGGGTTTTGGCCCTTCATAGGTTGCAGCTTCACCTTTAGGAGCGATCGCAGAAGGTGCCACAGGTAAAGCTCCATTCGGTTGTAAGTCTGGGTGAGAAATTCTGCCTACATGCCATAGTTGCAGAAAAATTCTTCCTCCCTCCTGATGTACGGCATCAGTTACTAACTTCCATCCTTCCACCTGTTCTGATGAATGAATTCCTGGTGTTGCGGGATAGCCCTGTCCTTCAGGAGTTACCTGGGTTGCTTCCGCAATAATCAGTCCAGCGGAAGCACGTTGAGTGTAGTAAGTAGCATTCAGTTCGTATGGTACGTTTCCCTTAGCTGCCCTATTTCGGGTTAAGGGTGCCATTACTATCCGGTTAGGTAATTCCAGATTCCCTAATTGGTAAGAAGAAAATAAGTTGATATCAGTTGTCATTGGTTATATCTCCTTGGTCATTTGTCATTGGTCATTTGTCATTTGTCATTTGTCATTGGTCAAATGGTACTAAGTTAAGATACAGCCCCAGCCCTTAACCTGACTGGTTCCCAGCCTGGAGGCTGGGAACCATTCTTGGAGGCTCCGCCTCCTCTTTCTTGACGAGAGCCAGAGCCTTTCGGAATACATTCCCAGCCTATAGGCTGGGAACGAGGCTAAACAAGCCTTTAGGCTTTTCTTAGTACTATTGGTCATTTGTTATTGGTCATTAATTCCCAGTTCCCAATCTCATACAAAGTGTATTAATTAGACAATCGACCGAATAACGCCACCATCTACCCGCAAAGCTGCACCATTTGTTGCTGATGCTAGGGGACTAGAAAGGTAAACTACGATCGCTGCTACTTCTTCATTAGTTGCAAAGCGTTTGATTAAAGAACTTGGACGGACATTTTGAAAAAACTCAGCCTCAACTTCCGTTGGACTAATCCCACGTTCCTGCGCCAATTTGGTGATAAATTCTTCAACTCCTTCTGAACGGGTTGGCCCCGGTAGGACTGAGTTTACCGTGACTCCAGTCCCGATAGTCATTTCTGCTAGACCTCTGGCAATAGCTAGCTGCGCTGTCTTAGTTGTGCCATAGTGAATCATTTCTACTGGGATCTGAATAGCAGATTCACTGGAGATAAAAATTATCCGCCCCCAGTTTTGCTCTAGCTGCTTTCGCAGATATTGCCGACTCAAACGGACTCCACTGAGGACATTAACCTCAAATATATTTAACCAGTCTTCATCAGTAATATCAAAAAAGGTTTTTGGCTCATAAATACCAACATTGTTTATGAGGATATCAACGTGAGGAACTTCTTGAAAGAGTTTTTCTACCCCTGATGCGGTGGCTGCGTCAGCAACAACACCAGAAACTTTTGCGTCCGGTGTAGAATGCTTAATTTTAGCGATCGCTTGGGTTACTCTTTCTTCAGACCGACCGTTGACAATTACTGATGCACCTTCTTGAGCTAGCCCAAGAGCGATCGCAAAACCAATACCTGCGGTTGAGCCACTGACTAGCGCGGATTTACCCTGTAATTTCAAGTCCATTTCGCTCTTTCCCCTTTAGTTGGAACAGAATGATCTGGGACTGGGGACTGGGGAGCAGAGAGGCAGAGGGGCAGAGGGGCAGAGGAGCAAATGTCCAATGCCCAATGCCCAATGCCCAATTCCCTATGCCCTATGCCCTTAACTTAAATTAAAGATGCTGTGCTAAGGTCTTATTCAAGGTAGTTTTTGGAACCGCCCCTACAACAGTATCGACCTGGCGACCTCCTTTAAAAACCATCAATGTCGGAATGCTGCGAATTCCATAGTGGCTAGCGACAGTAGGATTTTGATCTGTGTTCAACTTCACAAATTTCACCTGTCCTTCGTATTCAGCAGCAACTTCATCGACGACTGGGCCAACCATCCGGCAAGGGCCGCACCACGGTGCCCAAAAGTCCACTAATACCGGAATTTCACTCTCCAAGACTTCTTGCTTGAATGTGGCTTCTGTGACATTTGTAATGGATGACATAAATTGCCTTCCTAGTTAATTCTATTATTCGATAATATCGAATAATAAAAATATATGCCACCTGATGAGATAATGCAACTATGAGATTCCTTTATCATCCAGATAGAAAAAATATTTCTTTACCGGGCGTGTTGTATGCATTGGGCGATCCAGTGAGACTAGAGATTGTGCGGCTGTTGGCGACTGAGGGGGAACAATGCTGTGCGAGGTTTGATTTTGCGATCGCTAAGTCTACCATGTCTAATCACTTCAAGATTTTGCGGGAGTCGGGGATGGTCTTTACACGGAAAGAAGGGACACAGCATATTAACATCCTGCGGCGTGAAGATTTAGAGATGCTGTTTCCAGGGTTACTGGATGCGGTATTGAAAGCCGCTCAACCATTGCCTGTTGTCCCTGCGAGTGCTAAACAAACAGCTTCAAGGATCTAGGGCATTGGGTATGGGGCATTGGGCATTGGGCAAAATAGTTCCGAGTTCCGTTAGCTGTAGCGGGGCGTTGAGCCAGTGATGAGTAGAAAAAGTGAGATTCCCCACTCATCCCATTTCACGAAAATCTTGATACATATAGATTTTTCGTAGGGGTTTAGCACTGCTAAACCCTTACCCACGTATTTGTATCATTACTAAAGTGAAATGGTATCATCACTCATGACTCAGCACTCGCTACCTGTTTAAGAGGATGTTTTAAAAGTCCTCTGGTCGATAGCAAAACGTTTTAGATCCCCCTAAATCCCCCTTAAAAAGGGGGAATTTTAGAGATTTTGCCCCCCTTTTTAAGGGGGGTTGGGGGGATCAACAAGTGCCTAAAATTACTGCCAACCACTTTTAAAACATCCTCTAAGAAACTTCTTGTTTTTTAATAGGGATTTTGTTGAATTGCAATAAGCACCACTAGCCGTATCAACTTGGTCATCGTGTTGTTTCAATCCCTAATAGGGATTTTGTTGAATTGCAATGATACGGCGGCGATTGCTACTGGGACTGATGCGGCGTTTCAATCCCTAATAGGGATTTTGTTGAATTGCAATCAAATAATTATCCATTCATATACTCATGAGACTTGTTTCAATCCCTAATAGGGATTTTGTTGAATTGCAATGTCATCAAGGAATCATAAGCATTAATGAAAAGCCCTGTTTCAATCCCTAATAGGGATTTTGTTGAATTGCAATTGTTGAGATGTCTTAGCCACAGTGAGAAGTTCATCCGTTTCAATCCCTAATAGGGATTTTGTTGAATTGCAATTTTTATAAGGGTCTTGTCCTCTAATTTTAGAGCGGTTTCAATCCCTAATAGGGATTTTGTTGAATTGCAATTTAATGGCAATTCATCCAAGTCAAAGGTTGAAAGTTTCAATCCCTAATAGGGATTTTGTTGAATTGCAATGGGCTGAGTCTCAATTACCGCTTGCTGAATCTGGTGTTTCAATCCCTAATAGGGATTTTGTTGAATTGCAATACCAGTGGCAAATTTAGTTGTAATTAATTCGGCAATGTTTCAATCCCTAATAGGGATTTTGTTGAATTGCAATCTTTGGCAGCCTTGGGCTAGCCTAATTCCCCTTGGATTAAGTTTCAATCCCTAATAGGGATTTTGTTGAATTGCAATGGATTCTTGAGTATTATAATGTCTCAAAGAGATGTTTCAATCCCTAATAGGGATTTTGTTGAATTGCAATTTTCGCGGATTTTGAAAGTCCCATGAAGTTGTAAATGTTTCAATCCCTAATAGGGATTTTGTTGAATTGCAATAATACTAATCAACGGCAACTCTTCACAAGAAACAGTTTCAATCCCTAATAGGGATTTTGTTGAATTGCAATGGCTTAAGTGGGGAGATGGTGCCTACTTTTTTGTTTCAATCCCTAATAGGGATTTTGTTGAATTGCAATGGCAGAAGCCTGAAAGCCAAGCTGTATTTAGTTTTCAAGGTGCTGTTGCGCGAATCTAGAGCAATCATAGCATTAGAGAATTTCTTTGGAAAGAGTGTAGGTAAAAGTTGAAGGCTGAAAACCACTTTTTGTAAGCATTTCAGAAGTTGCGCGGATGACAATGGAAGATTAGCGGGGTGAAATGCTTGCTGGTGTTGAGATAGAAGCACTTTTTTGGGAATGTGAAATTTGTACACCTACCCTTCCGCGCATTGAGATAAAAAAACTCTGTGAGAAGCTACACAATAAGCTAATGGTGATGGGGGGCGCGATCGCTGCCTTCAGAGCCAGAAATCACAGTCTTTATAGCCTCCCACATCACACGCAGCACTTCTAATGTCAGTCTTGAGACTCTTCAGAGATAGATTCTGATTCTGATTCGGTTTCAAGTTCTTCTGTTTTAACTTTGGCGGCTGGAGGTTTAACGGGTTTTGGGCCACGCGCTAGTGCAAGATTCACAGGCTGCCTGATTTCATCTTTATATGATGATTTTTTCCTTCCACCAGAGGAGCGATCGCGGCTCGGTTTTGAGCTTTTGGGGTTGGATTCAATAGGGGTTACAGAATCCGAGTTTTCGGAATTCTTATCAGTACTTCCTTGAGACTGACGTTCCGATTTCTTAATTGGACGTTCTACCATTGTTTATTTTTGTAAACTTATCTGTATGGTACATCGGTTTGGTAACTGAGCATCTCAAATATACTAGGCGATTAGAAATCATGGCTACACAAACGAAGGACTCAAAGAATTTCAAACCCACGGCGGTGGGTTTTGTCTGTATAGACGCGAATTCGATTCGCTAAGACAGGCGTGTTTTTACTATTCAACAAAATTAGGTCGTGCCTGTTGCCTTGATTTAAATTTTTCCTCTAAAACTTCCCAATTTTCTTGCTCAATTAAGTTGGTCAACTCATCAAGATTGTGACGATATTGTTGCAGCGATCGCAGCAATGCTTGACGATTATACCGCGCCATCATCACGCCCAACTCTGGGTTCCCACCACCCACACGACTGGTATCGCGAAAACCTGAACTAGCTAACTTTTGGGCTAATTCCAAAACATCGGGGTCAGTTTCGCTCAAACAAGCAGCAATCAACGAGGAACTGACCATTACAGGTAAATGGGAAATCCAACTCACAGCGCGGTCATGTTGCTCTGGTTGACAATAATAGAGATTCGCTCCTAGCGATCGCACAAGTTCTTCTACAACCGTAATTGCACTACTTGGTGTTGTATTTATTGGTGTTAATACATAAGGTTTATCAACAAATAAATGCCGCTGTGCAGCTTCTATCCCACTGTCTGTTCTTCCCGCCATTGGATGACCACCGATAAAATTATCCCAAAGGGGAGAAATATCCTTTACTATCTGTGCTTTCGCCGAACCGACATCAGTCACGATGGTAGCAGTAGACAAATGAGCGATCATCTGCTCAAATTGGGGCACAATAAGCGCTAGAGGAGTACAAATAAATACAACCTCTGCGGCTGCTAACAAGCTCAGATCAACTGATGCTTGATCAACACAGCCGAGAGTAACTGCCTTTTCACAGGTAGATTCACGGCGACTGACTCCTAAGATATGATGTCCTTGCGATCGCAAATCAAAGCCCAAAGATCCGCCAATCAGTCCCAATCCTAAAATCCCAATATTCATTTTTGATTTTGACATTCCGTTTTTATGACTTTACCAACTATTAAAGTTGGCATCCAAGGGGTAGCATCGATGACTGTAGAGGAATTACTGGAAAAATACGCAGCAGGAGTCTTAAACTTTAGTGGTGTTGACCTCCCAGAAGCTAATCTGAGTGGGGTAAAACTCAGTGGCATAAATCTGAGCGATGCTAATTTAAGCATAGTCAACCTGAGTGGCGCGAATCTGAGTGAAGCTAACTTGAGCAATGCCAAGTTGAATGTCGCTAGACTGAGTGGGGCGAATCTATGTAGCGCCATCTTGAACAACGCCAGCCTCAACGTCGCTAATTTGATTCGAGCCGATCTCAGTCGCGCTCAACTAAAGGGAGCCTCATTAATCCGCGCCGAGTTAATTCGCGCTGATCTCAGTCGCACCGATTTGTCGGAAGCTGACCTCACCGGTGCCGATTTGCGAGAAGCGACACTCCGCCAAGCCAATCTCCGCCACGCTAACTTGAGCGAGACTGTCTTGAGAGGTGCTTCTATGACTGGGGCTAACTTGGAGATGGCTAACTTAAACGCCAGTGACCTCAGTCGTTCTGACCTGAGCGGTGCAAATTTGCGAGAAGCTGAACTCAGACAAGCTAATCTCAGCCATGCTAACTTGAGCGGGGCAGATTTGAGCGGCGCAAACCTCCGCTGGGCAGATTTGAGCGGTGCAAATCTCCGGTGGGCAGATTTGAGCGGTGCAAAATTGAGCGGGGCTGATTTAATTGGCGCAGATTTAAGCAATGCCAATTTAACGAATACGAGTTTAGTACACGCCAATTTAACTCAAGCAAAATTAATTAGAGCAGAATGGATCGGTGCTGACTTAACAGGAGCAACGTTAACTGGGGCAAAGCTTTATGCCACCTCCAGGTTTGGCTTAAAAACCGAAAGTATGATTTGTGAATGGGTTGATCTTAGCCCAAATGGCGATCGCTCCATTGTTCAAAAATTCCATTCCGCAGAGTCACGAGATTTTTTTAACGAAACACCGCCAACAATAAGGATTATCGTTGATGCAGCTCTAGAACACGAAGCTAATTTTGCGATCGCAGGCGCTTACTACCAAATTGCTCAAGAATATCGGGGACTAAAACAACCCCCAAGCATCGAAAGTGGTCGTCGTCGAACTATTTTCACCTTTTATGTAGATAGCGACGAAGCATTATTATCCACTGCTTATATTGTGATTCTTCCTTTTCTAGATGCGGCATCTATTCAAAAGAATATTTCCAGCATGGTGGAAATGATTAACAGTGAAGTTGTTGCCAAACAAGATTTAAAATCGCCCCAGATTGTCGAGCAATTAAATATTCTTTTAGAACAAGCCAGTAGTCAGGCTATAACAATTAAACAGATGAAAAAAAATATTGAAGTAGCCGCTAAGTTAAATTTTTGTAAAGCCCCAACCCAAATAATTTTAACGAATTCCAGCGCCCACACTTTGATTGTCTATGATCATCCCAACTTTGGGAAAAGATTTATTAATCGCTCTGCTCTCAATGCTTCAACTTATGATGATATATCTAATGAATCAATAAAATATGATATATTGCCTTCGTTAAATATGGTAATAGATTTTGTCAAAGGATTTCACTATATTAGTCATGAGACATAGGGCATTAAAACAATTCGCAATGGGCTAACGCCCCGCTCCGCTAACGCAATTCGCAATGACGCTCCTGCGTCGCTACCGCTACGCTAACGCAATTACGTTTTGCGTTAGCGAGTCTGCGAACTTTGGGGATTTAGACCCCGACCCAAAACGTGCTGCCTGTCTTGTTGGGGACTTAACCCCCCAAAGTTCGTTAAACTAATGACCAATGACAAATGACCAATGACCAATGACAAATGACAAATGACAAATGACAAAAAAATTGGAGGACGAAAATGGCTAATTTATTTAATAAAATGATCGGTAGAACTCGCTATGTAGTTTTTCGACTATTTCTGCACTTAGGGGGAGGCGAAGTAGCGCCAATTTTGGGAGTATTAAATAGTGCTGGACGAGACGCGATCGATGCCGATGGCGACTTAGAAGTTTTGGGAGAAGGATTAGTAGAAATTAGCCAAACCCTGCTGCAATACGATGAATATTGGCTTTCTGCTGCGAACGAAGGTGACGTATTTTTTAATGAAGGCGAAGCAGGAGATTATGTGAATGAATTATTTACTGATTCTGCCGAAAGATATCTCAGCGAACCAGATTATACTTCTGACTCTGGATTGAATGAACCTTTATCTATACCTGTAACCCGTAACGTTATTGTGATGATTACAGTGGCTTATGAAGGAGAAGTACCAGAGTTAGAAACTGATCTTTCTAACGTTCAGGCACTCAAGGAAGGATTGAAAGCATTGATAAATTTGCATTATAAACAGAGATTGAAGGCAATCCAAGTACATTTTTCCCCAGCACAGTTAGGCGATGAACTCACTAGCGATCAACTGTTGCAATATTATCCAGAATTGATTCCTTTATAATAGTTGGGTAGTCCGTACTTACTACTCACATCGAGAAATTGTTAAGCTCAGAGATAGGACAATAATCCAATGATCATGACCATAGTACGTAAATTTACAGCCGTTTTTTTAGCTCTGAGTTTGTGTATCACAACTGTTGCTTGTGGTAGTGGCGAAAGCCAAACTAATTCTTCTTCGGCCAAGAACGTTAGCCAAACCTCGGCTACAACCAAGCTGAGTGATGGAGAGTATCAAATACAACAAGCTACTTATGACGATGGAACTGGTGAATACAACCTGTTTTTACTTAATAATAAGCCCCCAACCTTTGCAACCGAAAATTTGCAAATGGCAAGGTTAACTGATGATGAAATCAAGCAGGGCAAAAAAACCTATCTGAAGGTCGAAAACGGACAACCGATTTTATACCTGACAGAAGATTTTAAACTTGAGTACGTTCACAACGTTACCGAGAATAAAACCAATCCCCAAACGGGACAACAAGAGACGGTTGTAGTCCGTCGAGAAAATAGCTTCTGGGCACCGTTTGCGGGGTCTGTGGCTGGTAGCTTGGCGGGTCAGGCAATTGGTAGTATGTTGTTTAGACCCCAGTATTATGTACCCCCTGTCTATCAATCAGGACAAGGATTAAGTGGCTTTGGTGGATATGGCGGCAGCTATGGCCAAGCAGTTCAAAATTATCAAAGTCGCTACAATGCACCACCCGCAGCCGTGACAAATCGCACTGCGTTCCGCAATACAGGAACAATTAGAAGGTCATATCCTGGAAATTCAAATGTACGCAATACACCGCGTAGTACTACAGGTAATAACCGTCCTTCTGGTTCTGGGTTTGGTGGTAGTACCTTACGACCCTCTGGTAACTCCAGCACTACCAGACGCAATTCTGGCAGTGGTTTTGGTAGTGGGCGTAGTACAGCACCCCGCCGTTCAAGTGGTTTTGGCAGCAGACGCCGTTAGAAAATTTCCAATTCAATAAATAAACTGCCTAAAAAATGAAGGTAGTGTGTTGCACAAAGAAGCCGGAGGGTCACAAGTTAAACCGCCGGCTTCTCTTTATCTCTATACAATTTGTGAGGAGGAATAATGAATTATTCGGTCAAATAATATGAAATACTAAATACGAATATTGCTAAAATAACAGGAATCATTTTACTTAAGTCGATTCGCCTTTGTTGA
The DNA here is from genome assembly GCF_054786515.1 of Nostoc sp. UIC 10890. Classification (NCBI taxonomy): domain Bacteria; kingdom Bacillati; phylum Cyanobacteriota; class Cyanophyceae; order Nostocales; family Nostocaceae; genus Nostoc; species Nostoc sp. UIC 10890. Next base: position 1,440,411 of record NZ_JBSGKF010000001.1, on the reverse strand, counting down.
AGCATTTCTAAACAATAAATGGGAATCATTATAGGCCAGAAGATAGTTGTTACCAGAAACATCACAACTGATAAAAATTTATCTTCGGGAGTGGAAGTGGGATGACGTAGGGAAAATATTAACCAATTAGTTACAAAATAGAATGTCATTAATAAGTAACCAATAGTTAAAGTGAGTTGTATCTGATTCACCGTGAGTACTCCTGAAGTTATGTGAGCTTCACCAAACATCATCCGTACAAAGTTATAACATATACAATCGGAATCTCACCGCGTGTTTCCTGACGCAAACACGTGGTGAGGTTGAAAAATGTACTTCATATAAATGAGAACCGCTATTGTTAAGACAAGACGCGATAAATCGCCGTCTCTACAAAAAACTGATTATTGTAGAGACGGCGATTCATAGCGTCTTTGTGATGATTTATCGCATCTTTGTGATCTAGAATTTTTATCAAGTGCTAAAGTCACAGCGAAACACTTTTCAAACAACCTCTTAAAGCAATAATTAAGCGGTCTTAAAAAATCGAATAATTTCGCGGACATGATCGAGAAATTGTCCGTCGGTGGAAAGTTGCGCGATCGCATTTCTGGCTTCTCTCCCCAAACGCTCATGTTCTGTTTGATTTGTCGCCCGTAATTCTTCCACGTTAGCCGCAATTCGAGCTAAATCTCTGCGAGTCTCTTCAGCAAAGCGTTGTTGAGTCGCAGATAAGGAATAAGGTTGTTCTGGGTTGAGTTGATCTTCCAATGACTGAATTTTTTGTTCCAATATAGAGAAGCGATCGCGCAGTTCAAAAATATCTTCGCGAGGATACTTCCATTCTTGGCGAATCATCGCTAACCGCGCATATAAATACTCATAAGCTCGAATCGCTGGACGCAGAATTGTTAATAATAAAGCTGCACCAGAACTTATATATCCCACTGTACTAATACCAGTGGCCGCAAGGGTATAAAGACCAACGGCTGAGAATAAGTGTAAAGCAATGGCAACCCAGAGCGATCGCTTTGCTAAAAGTGTGACATACTTCACCTGCTTCTCATCAACTGGAATTCCTTTCTCAGTTGATTGTGCGGCTTCTGCTAAGACTTCTTTGGCTTGAAAATGCACATTCCACGGTACGGTAACAATTACCAACAGCCACCAAAAACTAGCACCACCAATCACCCAGTCAAGAAAGTTACCAGCAGGGATGTGCAACCATTGCAATAAGCCAAAAGCCGTTAGCACCACAACCACAATTCCAGCAATAGAACTGATGAAAAAGTTAATATACATTTTCCCCTGTCTCCGGTGAAACTATACCTTGATGATGACTGTGCCCCAGCAGTTATACATAAAGTCTTGTGATGGTTTCACTGTTTGCACATACCTGCTATTGGATGAGATAGCTACGCCAAATTGGTTGAGTATCTTTGCTACCTTTTTCTGGAAGTAGCAATCGCCAAGTTTTACCTTCTTGCTGAATTTGCAGGTAAACGTCAAATGCTTGTTGTGGTTGCGTCAAGCTTCGTTTTGGTAGCTTAACAATCAAGTCGTAGGTTCCCCGAACGCGGAAAGCTGGTAAATTTCCAATTGTCAGGGGTTGTTCTTGGGTAATTGATAGCCGCTTGATTTCAAATCCTTGAAAGTCTAAATCCAACTGTTGACTAAGTTTTTGTTGAGTTTGTTCTAGCCCAAGTGCGATCGCTTTTTGCACTAACTCGCTAGTTGGTAGCAGTCCAATACTGCCACAAGCTGTCACTAGCACCAGCAATATTGCTGTCAAAACTAATCGCACCATGTTATTCCTGAGATTCCACTTATCAGCGATAGTATAACTGTAGATTCTCTCAATTCTCTGATCTACCATGCCAAAACAGTCTATAGGTCTTGATAACCAACTCTACAATTATCTTTTATCTGTTTCGCTGCGGGAACCAGAGATTCTTGGGAAGTTACGCCAAGAAACCGCCAGCCATCCCCGGAGTGGAATGCAGATTTCACCAGAACAAGGACAGTTTATGAGACTTCTAGTGGAGTTAATTGGAGCGAAGAAAACCCTGGAAGTTGGAGTGTTTACGGGTTATAGCTCACTTTCTGTAGCTTTGGCACTACCAGATGATGGGAATATTATCGCTTGTGATGTGAGTGAAGAATTTACTGCGATCGCTCGGCGGTATTGGCAAGAAGCTGGGGTTGCCGATAAAATCGATCTCCGATTAGCGCCAGCTTTAGAAACTTTAGATCAATTATTGGCAACTGGTCAAGCAGAAACCTTTGACTTTGCCTTTATTGATGCTGATAAAGAAAATTATGATGGATATTATGAGCGATCGCTACAATTATTGCGTCCAGGTGGATTAATTGCTATTGATAATGTTTTATGGTCTGGACAAGTTGCTGATGAGCAAAATCAAGATGAAAGCACCCAATCTATCCGCGCTCTCAACAAAAAGTTACATCATGACGAACGGATAACATTGTCCCTTGTCCCCATCGCCGATGGACTTACTTTAGCCATCAAGCGACCTTAATACAGTAGCTAACTTTTCACGTTATGTGGAAAAGTCCACGCAAAACCTAACCCCCTAACCCCCAACACGTCGCGGGAAGGGGGAAATTCAAAGTCTCTCTCCTTTTAGGAGAGAGAAATAGAAGTGAGGTTTTCCTAGATGCCGTAAAAAGTCAGAATACAGCAGGGGCGCACAACTAACTGTGCGCCCCTACCACCTGTTCTATTTCTATTTATCCAACAGAATTCAAGAGTCAGGATGAATTCTGACCAAAAAAGCGGTAGCGAGTATTTTCAAGTCGCGTCTTGATTCTAACCAGAGCTTTCTTAGTCTCCGGCTCTACTCCTGAATTCTGACTTCTGAATTCTGAATTCTTCTTTAATTAAAAGTTGTAGCCAACTCCTAATAGTAGCCCGACATCAGTTTGATCCATAAAAGCTGCATTTACGGCACCTGTCACCGTAAATCGAGAACCTAAAGGAACGTCTACACCACCAGTTAGAAGTAATCCAATGTCAGTATCAAGATTAGCTTCAATTGCTACGCCAGCACCTAAGTAAGGAGATATGGCAAAGGTTCTTTCACCCACCGAACCTGCTGCGCGGGGAGAAAAATCAAAAGTTACGGGAACTAGAAATATTGTATCGTCCCCAAAGATCACCGATGGTCGCACTGACAGATAGTTTGTCAAACCAAGTTTGCTGATTACTGTAAAGTTACCCTCGCTCAAAGCTGTATCGTTACCGCTCAAACCAATATTACCAGCGACTCCGAGATAGCTTCTGCCACCACGAGTAGCTCTACCTACATTCACATCAGGTGTTGTGCCGTTCGTGCCTGTTGGTGGCTGATTTAACTGACTGATGTTAATATCAGGCGGGATTAGGACTTGGTTAATTGCATGGATAATACCATTGCTAGCTTTGACATCTGCCTGGATAACTCTGGCATTATTCACCGCAACTTGATTGTTAGCCGAATCGATTTGAATATTTACAGGTCTTTCTTCAAAGGTTTTCAGTTCCCCAGCCGAAAGCTGACTAGCAGTTACCGCACCAGGAACCACATGATATCTCAAAATCTTAATCAATGCTTCTCTGTTTTCTGGTTGCTCTAACTGTTGTAAGGTAGCAGCAGGCAAAGCAGCAAATGCATCATTGGTAGGAGCGAAAACTGTATAAGGGCCAGGCTGTTGCAGAATATCTGCTAAACCGGCTGTCTTTAGTAAAGAAGTTAGAGTTGAAAAAGAATTACTGGATGCAGCAAGAGAAACAATATCAGTAGCAGTTGGAGTTCCAGCGACAATATACTGGCTAGCTGGAAGATTGCTAGCAATGGGTTGTAGCCGTCCTTGTCTAGCCAAAGCTTGATATAAAAGTGCTGCGGCTTCAGCACGAGTTAGCGACTGTTGCGGATTGAGTTGTTTCACATCTGGGTAGTTGACAACAAGATTACCCGCTGTTGCTGCTGCCACACTACCAATAGCGTAGTCTGGGATAGCTGAGGCGTCGTTGTAGTAAGTACTGAGAGTACTTGTATCGCCACCAGATAAACCCAAGCCACTACTTAAAGCAACAATCCCCTGCACTCTAGGGATTTCTTGATTTGGTCTAAACACGTTTCCAGGATAGCCTGCCAAAAATCCAGTTTCGTAGGCTAGCTGAATTGCAGAAGCGGCCCAATAGCCAGCAGGAACATCACTAAATCCACCGGCACTTAATTGCCGAACTCGGTTTTGGTTACTGAAAGCTCTTTGAATCAAGGCGGCAAATTCAGCACGAGTTACAGGTTGATTCGGTCTAAAGCTGCCATCAGGAAAGCCAGCAATCACGTTATTGTCAGCTAGGACTTGAATGAAAGGACGTGCCCAATAATCTGAAGAAACATCAGACAAGTTAACTGTTGAAGTTGGTGCTGGTGTAGGAGATGGAGTAGCAGATGGAACAGTACTTTGAGATGAAGCTGGTGTAGAAATTACGATGGGAGTTATTATCGCAGCTGTCATGCCCAGAACTAACAAAGCAACCTTTGCTGATGACCAACGAAACAAACTAGACATGGAAATATCCTCTTTTTAATTTATTGGGTTGACTATTGGAAAATACTGGATGCAATGTTAAGTGAATACAAATATCCAGATGATTATTAGGTTTGCCTTGATATAGAAACCAGTTCACTCTGGAAAATTCAAATGTGGGACATTATTAAGTAGCTGCTCTGAATATCTCATAACATTTATCTCAGTGGTTACCACACATAGTATAGTATAGGATTCGTATTTGTTTTTAAAGACCCGCATATCAGACTAACCATAAGTAAAGAGATTGTGGTAATCTGGCACGTTGCAATAATAAAGAGAATTAGTGCAACGAGGAGATTTTATGAGTTATAAAATTGCAGTCAAGCAGTAAAAGAATTGGCTTTTAATAACCGTTTCTTTATGATTGCCGATGAGGGTTAATGCCGTCAAGCTCAATGCATCATGTTCTTTAGCAAGGTTAAAGAAGTAAAATGTGTCTTGACGATATGCTGTATTATTAGTCTTTAATCAAAATTATACAACTAACTAATGGCTGGATTTAGACGAAAAACTTTCACTCTTTAGATAGTTGCCCGATGATGGGAAATTTGGCAATACTAAACTGAAAATTAGCGATCGCAATCAAAAATTCTGACTATGATTGCGCCAACACTTCTTGCTAGAAATTATTTTTGGCAAAAGACTATTTCATGAAAAGTAACCCACAGATAAACTAGGATTTTTGAAAGAGGTCTAATCTCTATCAGTTCTGCTTATAACTCCTCTGGAGCTATGGCAACAAATCCAGTTTTAACTCCACGCTTAAACCCAGCACTTTCATAGAAGTGCAACGTCTCCTCACGTTTTGAGCCACTCAGAAGCATCACTTTATAGCACTGTTGCTGCCATGCTAAAGCTAATGCATAATGAAGCACCTGTGTACCAAATCCCTGTCGTCGATAATCGGGGTGAGTGACGACATTTTCAATAATGCCGTATGGACGTGCGCCACGCGTCAAGTTGGGAACAATGGTTAAGTTACACGTTGCGACTAATTGACTAACAATATCAGCCACAATGTAATACAAACGGGGATCATCTAAAATTCCATCCCAAATGGATTGTAAAATATCATCAGTAGGTAGAGGCGCATCTAGAGGATTTAGGTGGTGATACAACGCCAGAAGTTGGGGAAGTTCGTCGCGTGCAATCAGGCGAACGGTAATTATTGGTTTAGACAAAGTTGTATTAGGGTAATTATGCCAGGAAGTATGTTTTAAATTTGGGGAAGACCCAAATTTAAAATCACGTGAATCTACATAGTGCTTAACTGCGAGTTTCCTAATCGAGCTTAACGCTCCTCTGGACTCCAAACTTCTACTGTCTAGGCAAATAAACGTCCCCAGTCCCTAGTTCTGACTTTTCACGGCATCTGGAAAACCTCACTTCTATTTCTCTCTCCTAAAAGGCTACCGTGTACACACAAGTCTTTTAAAGTTGCTGTGTAACGTAGGGTGGGTTAATTTTTGCAGGTTGATGCAACTAAGGTGCGGGTCGATGCAACTAAGGTGCGGGTCGATGCAACTAAGGTGCGAGTCGATGCAACTAAGGTGCGGGTTGATGCAACTAAGGTGCGGGTCGATGCAACTAAGGTGCGGGTCGATGCAACTAAGGTGCGGGTCGATGCAACTAAGGTGCGGGTCGATGCAACTAAGGTGCAGGTCAAGAGACTTGTGTGTACGCCGTAGCCTAAAAGGAGAGAGGCTTTGAATTTTCCCCCTTCCCGCGACGTGTTGGGGGTTAGGGGGTTAGGTTTTTGGTGGACTTTTCCACATAACGTGAAAAGTCATGTCCCTAGTTAAGGGACTTCCAGATAAAAAAATATCCAATTAACTATTGTAGGGTGGGCCGAAAAGCCACTGGTGTCAACTTCAGCCAAAAATAGCGTACTGATTGGGTGTTGTTCACCCGCCAGGGATTGTAAATCCCTGACTAATTGCTCAAGTCTACTGAAGTAGACTGAAAATTTTTGCAATCTTTAGTCCTCTTCAGAGGACTTTAGCTATGAGACAGGGATTTACAATCCCTGGCGGACGTGCTGGCGGACGTGCGGTTTCGCGTTAAGTTGACACCAGTGGCGTCTCGCCCGCCCAGTAAATAGGGCGGGCAAGATGCATTGGTGTCAACTTAACCCAAAAGCCTGTCTAGAAAAAGCTTTTAGATATTGTCTCGTGTCTCGTTCCCAGTCTCCGCCTGGGAATGCCATCTTAGAAACTCCGCCTCCCTTGCTGGCGGCAGAGCCGCCAACAGCAGCATTTCCAGCCCAGAGGCTGGAAACGAGATTTGAAAAGGTTTTAGCTTAAGTTGACACCAATGGGCAAGATGCCCACCCTACAAAATTAAATAATTTATTTCTTGGAGTTCCCTAAAAGGATTAATTCGGCTTACCTGTAATCGTGAATGCTGCCCAGTAATAAGGATGATTATAAAGATTTTTATCTGATGCCATTTTACTATTTCTATATAGCTGTGTCGCCAAATAAGTTTGAATTCTTACTTCTTCAGGATGCAGATTATTCAAAACATCTTCATACCATTTTGTCAGTTCACCAGCAGTTAATTCTTTCAGCCATCGTGTTGCTTCAGCTAAGGCTGTAACAGCTGATTTATTCGGCTGTAATCGTCGGTAAAACTCAATCATTACCAAAGCACTAGCCGAAGATTCTACACTCCAGAGAGTACTCACTACATGAGGAACGCGCTGACTCACAAAACCAGTAACTAAACTCATATACTCTGTGCTGATAGTGTGATTGGTAGTAATTAAATTTTCACAGGCAGAGAGAGTAATAAGATTGTAACTTGCGAGATTTTGTTGGCAGATTTCATCTAAAGTAAGTCTGTCTTCACCTGTTAATGCTAATTCTGACTTTTTAGGTTCAGCCAAATTATTAGTGACACGACCTGTAAAATGAAAGATGTTGTAATTATCAAACAAGGTATTCTCGACAATATTTTTTGTAGCTTCTGACCCCTGAATTCGTTGGATATTATTGAACATCTGGCTAACAATTTCGGACTCAAGTTTGGCAAATTTAAGTGTGGGATAACCTGTACTCTCAGGATGTTCAATACTGAGTAATAATTTATTTTGCCACTGCCAAATATCTTCAGTTCTGATTGATAAACCTACTTGGGCACTAGGTAGATAAGTGACGGTGAAATTTGATTCCACATTCGGCAACTCTTCCAGTGATGGAGAAGAGAGATGGAAAAGAGTATGAATGGGCAATCTGTACAAGTCACGGTGAGGAATTAAAACCAGTTGGGTGATGCCTTCGAGTTCCTGTGCAATTGTGGAAATATTCAGGATTTCATACAGTTGCAACAGCTTCTCTTCCATATCAACTCGCCAAGAATGCTGGCTTTTACTTTCTTTGTCTTGGGCCGTGCTGCGATATTCTTGGTATTGTTGATGCCAATCTTCTAGCCAAGTTTCAAATTGAATTAGGCGTTGCACTGCTTCAGGTAGGGGCAATTCATTGAGACGGATAGCGTCTTCTCCTAAAGGTATTACCCCAGTATCTTGCATGGGTGTAAAGAGCAGGATTGGTGATGGCGCTTGGTCTTTAAGAATAAAAGTATGTAAAGCGACTGGACTAATATGCCAGTAAATAATTGCTGTTGTGGGATTGAATAGTTGTTGAATTGCCCCATAATAAGGCGAGTAAATATTATCATCCCAGCCGTAAAGTAGCCAGTTTAAACAAGCGTTTTTACCTTGTTCGGCAATTTCCCAGGCTTCAACTAAATCACCAGACTCTACGGCTAAATCAACTGCCAATTGATCAAAGCCTACAAATTTTAAAGCTAGCTGCTTTTTACTTTCGTCTGAGCGAGTTTCTTCACTCAGTAATTGTCGCAATAAATCTGTACCGCGTTGCAGCAATTCTTGAACTTGTGTTGTTTGTCCCAAACCCATCAGCACTTTGCTTAGAGATTGTAAAACCTCTAGGTGCAACTGGGGAAAATATTCTAATGTCAGGGTTAACAGCGCTTGATGGTACTCAGATGCGGCTTTGCGCCAATAATCGCGGGTATTGCTATGTTTTTTGCCTTGTTCATAGTAAGTATTAGCGATCGCAAAATGCAATCTCCCCCAACCTTCTGGGTGGGTATCTGTTCGCAGATGCTTTAACCCTTCCTCGTAGCTGGCTAATTTCCCTTCGTAGCCACCCTGTTGTAAGGCGGGATTTGTCGCGGTGATACTACTCGAAAAATTCAGTAAGGCGTCAGAATCTACTAAATGACCGATCGCAGTTCCCCGACCAATCCAAGCTTCCCAATAATCTTGTTTAATTTGCAAAGCGTTGTCATAACAAACGATCGCTTCGGCAAATTGTTCTAAATAAAATAGTGCTAACGCCTGATTATACCAAGCTAAGTGGAAGTCGGGTTTAATGGCGATCGCTTGTCGATAGGAGGCGATCGCTTCTTGTCTACGTCCTAAGTTATCTAAGGCTATACCTCGGTTGTACCAAGCTAAGTAGAAGTCGGCTTGAATGGAAAGTGCTTTGTCCCAGGAGGCGATCGCTTCTGACCATCTTCCTAAATTAAACAGCACTACACCCCGGTCTATCCAGACTTCGTGGTACTCTGGGTAAATTGCTATAGCTCTGTCGTAAGATATAATCGCCTCGGTAAATTGTTCGCCGACAGCTAGGGCTATACCTCGGTGATACCAGTTTTCCTGGTCTTCTGGTTCCAAATGCAGCGCTTGGTCATAACTGGCAATAGCTTCTGGTAGCCAACCTAACTTCAGTAGCGCTAAACCCTTGCTAGACCATGCTTCTTGATAGTCTGGTTTAATCTCTATAGCTTTATCAAAAGAAGCGATCGCTTCTTCAAAGTATCCTAATTCTCCGAGAGTTCCACCCCGGTTATACCAAGCTTTGTAGAAGTCGGGTTTCAGTTGTGTGGCTGTTTCGTAAGATGCGATCGCTTCATCAAAACGTTCTAAATGGAACAGCGTCAAGCCTCGGTTAAACCAATATTCTGAGAATTCGGGTTGAAGTTCGATGGCTTGATCATAAGATGCGATCGCGCCTAACAAATCACCTGTTTTCGCTTGGCTTAGACCTTGGTAAAACCACCCTTGAGCGTGGGTAATCGGATTATCGCTATGTCGCTCAATAATACCTGGGGAATTACTGCTTTGAACTGCCAGATCAGAAGCAAGTTGCTGGACTAAATTGGTACTTTGATCCAATCTCACCCACAATTCATCTAGGGTATAAGCCACATTTGGCTCTAAATTCGTCAAAGTGTTATCCCAGGTTTCCTCTGAGGAAGACGTTGTTAATTCAGTTCTTTGTCTAGTAAAAAGGAGATTTGCTGGTGTTTGAGTTGGATTAACTTTCTCTTCATTGCCAAATCTTAGTTCGGCTAATGAAGTGATTGAATCTTCCGCTGCGGGGAGAGGGAGATTTTCAGGTATTGCCGTTTGAGCATCTTCACTTTCATACTCCAATACCAGTTCCTCTAAGTTTTCGGTCAATATTTCTTCAAAATAGGCAATTTGGGGTGCTGAAGTTATTGGTTCAACATCTTGCACCTCATATTCCCACAATTGCTCACCTAAGCTACGGATTAGCTCTTGCCCAGGAGAAATTGGGAGAATTTCTTCATCGGTTGTAGTTTCTACGATATCTGGCTCATCATACTCCCATAACTGCTCGCCTAAATCGCGCAGCAGTTCTTGCCCAGGAGTGACTTCTACGACATCTGGCTCATCATGCTCCCATAACTGTTCGCCCAAATCGCGCAGCAGTTCTTGCCCAGGAGTGACTTCTACCTCATCTTGCGGCTGATTGTCCTGATACTCTATCTCTGTAGGTAAGTTTTGCATTAGCCGGATGCCAATGTTATATGCAACATCTCCAATTCTGCCAACATCAAGTTCACCCAATTCCACCATCTGTGTTGCTAACAGGGGATTTGGTGTGGGTGAAGCTAGCAAGCTTTCGCCAAACATCACCAACCAATCTATCCAGCGTTCAGCCGGAATCCGATTTTCGAGTCGTTGCAGATACCTCAATGCCCACTGTCGTCCTCGTGCTTGATGCACGCCTTCTAACAATTGGATAAACAATTGTTCCAGATCCGCATTGGTTAGTTCTGGTAGTACCTCCACCAGGTTGTGTCCTCTCACACCCTTGAGAGAACTAGTCTGCTTACTTGCAATGAGGCGCTTGAATAACCTTTTAAGCGACTGCGATATCCGCCTGAGCATCTGCCACACTCTTGGATTTTGTTTTTCTAGATTGTAGCCATCGTTGTGTTAAAAAACTCATGAATTACGTAAAAATCCATTAGATTCTGACAGCGCTTCCGTAGAAGGTTAGCAAAAAATATACAAAACCTCAAGAGTATAGCATTACAACGTTACAATTCCCAGATTTAACTCTTGAGTTTTGACTTTGAGAAGTCGTTAATTTTCTGTTTGCTCTGTAGTCGATTCACCAGCAGGATATAGTTGACTAATCAATGCCTGGACAAGCACTTGTGGGTCATCTGTTTCAACGGCAAGCTGTTGAGCAATCTGCTGGCGTAAGTTTTCATCTTCCTGCAACATCACAAACAACTCTTCTAGGGTGACAGTTTGGTATTCTCCCTCCGGGGGGTTATCTGCTGGTGTATCTGTTAACTCTGATACTGGGGCAGTTGTCTCAGAGGGCAAAGTCGTACTGAGAGCATCTGGCCCTTCATATTCCCAGATTGGTTCGCCTTGATTGCGTGTCAACAACTGCATCCCGATACTATAGGCAACATCTCCGATTTCTCCGATGTTCAACTCACCAAGTTGCACTAACCGCGCAGCCATTTCATTATTGGGTGTAGGTGATGCGAGCAATTTGTCGCCAAAGCGCCCTAACCATTCAACCCAGCGTTCAGTTGGGATACGATGTTCAATATTGTGCAGCCACTTCTGTGCCCATGCTTCCCCTCGTGCTTGATGGACTCCTTGCAACAGTTCGTTGAAGAGAAATTCCAGATCCGTATCGTTTAAGGGTGGTGCTGGTTCTCTTGCCACATTCCCCTTAGATTTTGAGGTAGTCTGTTTTCCACCAAACAAGCTCTGAAAAAGCTTTTTGAGCCATTGAAATAGCCGCTTGAGCATCTGCTAGCACCATCGAATATTGCTTATCCTAAAATTGTAGCGATCGCACTGGACTATGGCGTTAGTTCTTTGTCATTTGTCATTTGTCATTGGTCATTTGTCATTGGTCATTGGTCATTTGTCATTGCTTCTTCTTCTCTTGCCTCCCACTATTTAGGAGAACAAATGTACTAAATGATATGCTATAATTCCCATACATTGATGTTGAAGTCATAGTAGAGGATAAGCTCTAGTTGCTTGCTTTCCTGAGTGCCAAAATTTACGGCATGAGTTGAGTGCAAGGGCTATGGCAACATCGATAAACAAAGCAGGTACGAGAGTTTAAAATAGTTGAATCCTAAACTCGACTCGGTGCTACTAATTCACGTTGAAAGGCATTGAAGTCTATTTTTCCATGTCTTACGAACCCCTGCACCACAAATATCGCCCCAAAAGTTTTGCTGAACTGGTGGGCCAAGAAGCGATCGCTACCACCCTCACGAACGCGATCGGCACATCCAAAATCGCCCCCGCCTATTTATTCACTGGGCCTAGAGGTACGGGGAAAACTTCTAGTGCCCGAATTCTGGCTAAATCTCTGAATTGTCTCAAAAGTGACAAGCCCACCGCAGAACCCTGCGGTGTATGTGATGTTTGTCAGGGGATCACCAAGGGCTACGCCTTAGATGTAATTGAAATCGATGCTGCCAGTAATACTGGTGTCGATAATATCCGCGAATTGATTGAAAAAGCCCAGTTTGCCCCTGTGCAGTGTCGCTACAAGGTTTATGTTATTGATGAATGCCACATGCTAAGTACCCAGGCATTCAACGCGCTACTCAAGACACTAGAGGAACCACCGAGACATGTGGTTTTTGTGTTGGCGACAACAGACCCGCAACGGGTGTTACCAACGATTATTTCGCGGTGTCAAAGGTTTGATTTTAGACGTATTCAGTTAGAAGCGATGGTGAAGCATTTAAGTGCGATCGCTTTTAAAGAAAACATTCATATTTCATCCGATGCTGTCACCCTGGTAGGCCAACTTGCTCAGGGAGGGTTGCGAGATGCCGAAAGTTTGCTTGACCAATTGGGTTTATTAGCGGGTGAAGTAACACCGGATAGAGTTTGGGATTTGGTTGGGACGGTGAGCGAACAGGACTTGTTAAAGCTGTTAAATGCGATCGCTCAAGATAAGCCCGAAGCAGTTCTAGACTGTACTCACTACATTCTTGATCGTGGTCGAGAACCGCTAACTATTCTGCAAAATCTCGCCGCCTTCTACCGCGATTTACTCATTGCCAAAACCGCACCCAATCGCCACGATTTGGTTGCTTGTACTCAGCAAACCTGGAAAGCACTGGTTGAGTTTGCTCAATACTTCGATATGAGCGTGATTTTAGCAGGACAGCAACACTTGCGAACATCGGAAGTGCAAATTAAAAACAGCACCCAGCCGCGTTTGTGGTTGGAAGTAACATTATTAGGATTGTTACCCAGTGCGACAAATGTTCAACTACAAGCCCCAAGTGTCGCACCGCGAGTTCACACACCTGTTGTATCTCCAAGCTATCCTCAAGCAGTTGTCCAAAATCAACTAGTCTCTTCTGTACCCGTAGTTGAACCGCAAACAAATCATAATTCTGTAAATCATCATCTAACTGCTGCCCAAAATCAGCCCGTCACTTCATCTCCCATAGTTGAACGGCAAACAAATCACACTTCTGTTGTTCACTCAATTTCACCACCAACCCCAGAACCATCTGTTCCTGTGCCACCTGCGAACATTGAACCAGTAACTTCAGAAGTTGTTGGGGAAGCAGAATATGACTTAACTCAGGTTTGGCAACAGGTGCTTGCTAACCTCCAGCCAAAATCAAGGCAAGAAATGCTGCGTCAAATGAGCCAACTCATTGAGTTCGATGGTGTTGTGGCTCGAATTGCGATTAAACAGGCATGGTATGACAAGGGAAAATCTTATCTACCGATGATTACGGCAGCTTTCCAGCAGACTTTTCAGCGTGAAATCCAGATAAATATAGAAAAAGGAATTTCTTCAAACTCTACCTCAACCAGAAAAAATCCTCCGCCAAAAGACTCTACTCGCGTTCAGCAACCACCAACTCCCAGTTACAACCAGCAAATTTCGCCTCCAGCATCAGTACCACAGCCAGCAACTCCACCACCAGCACCACTAAAAACCGAGCCAGCAGCAAGAAATGGAAATGGGACAAATGGCAATGGGGTAAATGGAAATGGGACAAATGGAAATAGGGCAAATGGAAATGGGGCGCAAACTTTGCCTCCACCACCAACGCGAACACCTGCAACTGATTGGGAAGTTGACGAAGTAGCGATCGCAGCTCAACGTCTAGCAGCATTTTTCAACGGAGAAATTATCCGCTTTGCAGATGATTTCCCAGAATTCTCCGATTCCATAACTACACCTGAATGGGTAGAGGAAGCAGAAGTTGATGATGAATAAAATTTTTTTCTAATATTCCTCCTATACGGGTTTAGAGCAAGCACTTTTGAAGTGGTCTTTAATTGAGAGGGTCGCAATCCCAGGGCAAACGCATCTAAATATTGATGAGCCTGAATCAGAGTGGAATTTAGCAAAACCCTAATCAGATAAGGCTTTTAGGAAATTAAATATTCACATGTATGGTAGTGTAGTAGTTTTTAAACCAAATAATATTACCATATCGATGTCTATTATCTTCTCCAAACTCTTGTTTACTATACAGCTTAAATATTTATCCCCCCAAAGATAGAATTTAAATTATTTTTTACCTATACTGATTATCTTTTACTAGCAAAGTTAACCTAATTTTATTCCTTCAGATAGATGACTTTTTTAATTAAATTATTGTTTTGTGAATACAGTTTTCCATTATAAATTTAATAATATTTTTATTATTTCCATAAATTTTTTCAATACCTAAAACTCTAGTGTTAAACAGCAAATAGGACTACAATAGATTGTTAATTGCTGGATGTAGCATTTTCTACTTGATTAAACTTGAAAGTTATTAAGTAAGATAAACCGAAAAGTTTAAGTATGTCCTGTACCTTTTCGGTTTACCTTACCCAATAAACTTGGCCAACTATTAGGTAACAAGGAATAATGTTGAAACGTCGCGTAATACTAGCTGGTTTGAGTGTACTTAGCTTAACGTTAGCTGTGAGTACAAAAGTTTATGGTAGTTCCACTACCGGGCCAGATGCTTGGGAGACTGTCTACAATGATGCGGTTGCTGGAGCAACAACGACAATTTCAGTGCCGCTTTTAGGCTTTCTGTTATCAGTTATTTTGCAAATAGTCTACAACTTAGCAGGTTTTTGGGGCGGTTAATTCATCGTCTGATATCTCAACAGAAAAATAGTCGATATAGAGGCTTTTGCAATCTGATTTTTTGCTAATTTTCAGACTGCGTAGACGCTCTGCGTCTTATTGCCAGACATCGCCTGAATAAATCTCTCATTCATTAACGCAGATTATCCCATAGCCAAATATTCCAAACACCGTGAGGAGTTTTTTATGTTCAAACCTCGCACAATTTTTAGTGCTTTAAATGCAATTATCCTAGCGTTTGCCATCAGCACACAGATATATATACAACCCGCATTAGCTGCTGGAGGAACGTGTAATCCAACTGTGGGAAACCTACCTATATGCCCAAGTACCGCACCTTCCCACTCAGCTAGTTTCATTGATCCAACAGCAACAATCACCAATCCCACAAATATTACCTTGGGCGAAAAAGTCTACGTCGCTCCATTTGCCCAGTTAGATGCTACTAATGCTCCAATTAGTATTGCAGCAGATTCTAATGCCCAAGACCAAGTGAAAATCACAGCTTCAGGAACAGGAGTGGAGATTGGCGAACGTGTCATTATGGCACACATGGCCATTATCAAAGGTGCAGCTAAAATTGGTACTCAAGGTTCTACAGGGCCTTTTACCGACACAGTTACCAATACTCAGTTTAGCAACACTGTCCCAGAGACTTTTCTCGCCTTCAATTGTGAAATAGACGGTGCAACTATACAAAGAAACACAGTAGTCAACTTTCTGGCGCGAGTTGGCCCTGGTGTTACCTTACCCGCTGGTAAAGTTGTCTTGCCTGGTAAAAACGTCACAAATAATCTACAAGCTAATAGCGGCAGTTTAGGGAAAGTAGTCAACCTGACACAAGCAGACGTTGCATTAATGGAAGGCATTATTGAAGTCAATGAAGCATTTGCCAAAGGTTACACAGATTTAGCTAGGGCAAACTTAACAAACGTAACAGGAATTAATTATGCTCCCGTCACCTTCTTTAATTCTGGAGGTCTACCGCAGATAGGTGGAACTCCAACTAGTGATCCAAACTATCGTAACCGAATTATCGGTAATCTTAATTTCCAAGATTCTTTAGCAACACTCAACCACAAACTAGCTAATAGAATTTCGCTACGTGCTGATGAAGGTGAACCTTTTAATGTTGGGTCAATTGCTGGGATGGCAAACGATGTTGTCTTTCACGCTTTAGAAACCACTAGTTTGACTCTTGGTAATGGAGTTGGTTATGGGCCTCGCGCTCTAGTTCATGGCGGTAGGCAGGTTGTCAATGGTGTTGCTAATGGCCCTGAAACTAGCATAGGTGATGCTGTAGGGCTAGGGCCGAACTCTGTTATATTCCGCGCCAGCATTGGCAACAGATCAGCAATTGGGCAAAGAAGCGCAGTCTTCAACTCTACAGTAGCTCCCAGAACGCATATCCGTTCTCGAACAATCTATGCAGACAACGGCAACCTAATTTTACCTGTGGAGTGGTAAGCAACTGACTTTTGCATCATGATGAATCGGAAAATATTGTCGGTGCAATTACAATGCCTACGATTGATTGTGCTGTTCACTTTGATATTCGGACTGATACTAGGTGTTGATGACAGTTCATCTATAGCTGCTGAAATCACCTCAAATCAGCCTCAAGTTGTACAACCGCCAATCACCGGACTTGTCTCTACATTGTCGGATGAAGTCGAGGAATTACCATCAGACTTAATTCGCTGGTCAACTTACTGGCAACTTTGCTGGGAACCATATCCTGAAGCTAAAGAGTACGAACTACAAACGGTGCTTGTGGAAGGGAAATCTCCAAAGTTGAAACGTCAAAGCGATCGCTGTTTTCGTATCCAAGCTGCATCTAATGAAAACCAAAAATCACAAGGATTACTCAACCGTGATTTGATCTTGCTAATGCATAAAATTCAGCTTGGTTATCGAGTGCGAGCCGTCTTAGATAACAACCGCGTCAGTGAATGGTCTCAAGTAATGGCAGTCGGTGCAACTACTACCTCTGAATTGAATGGTACTTAGAATATCTGTAATAGCCCTTGTGGTACTAGCGATAGCACCAGAAGTGAGTTTTTCTAATGTTTGTGGTGCAATCCCAGCGCGAAGATACCCTAGTAAAGGTGCTTGTCCTTCATAAAAGGGAGATTTTCTCTGATGAGAATTGCCTAACTCAATATACAAATCTGAGACAGTAATAGTCATGCTTCCCCTTGAACCATTGTTTTGTCCTTGTTGTACTCCAGCTATATTACATTTGCTGACTCAATCCGACCTGACTCAGCACCTACTCCAATTAAGAACGAGGTCAGTTTCTCCGCTTATCAAAAGGAATCAAAAACAGTAGCAGCAATCTCTCTATCCGTAGCAGGGCAAACGTATCTAATGTTTACTACAGGTCGCTTGAATATTTAGACTTAGCCCTGTTTTCTCCCTTTGAGAGAATGCAATCACCGAAAGAGTTGTGAAGCTTACATCAAGATTCCCGACTTATTGGAAAAGTCGGGAATTTGAGCATCAGAAGTTTTTGAACACACATTTAACTGTTAGAAAATGCCTAGAAGAATGATAACAGTCAGCCCACAGAAAGCAAGCAAAGAGATAATCAGAATGTTGCCTATACTGTGATCGGAAGTTGTTAACTTATGTGTATTGGTAGCCATATAAATCAACCAGATTTAAACAACCTTGCTGAAATTATAACTAGGGTAAATCAAGATTAGTCTATCTCTGAACAAAAATTGATTTTAATTCGTGGAGCTTAACGAACCATTCTAAGCTTTTGCTGCTATATTTTCTGCGCTAACATACCCTACGTGTATTTCAAAAATCAAATACTAGTCCTATAAGTACAGGAATGTTAACATTCTAAAATAATAAAAAAAGTAATGATTTACAAGTCTTACCGAGCTTGAGAGATAAATATTGACCTTATCGGTGTGCTGATAATCTGATAGATGTAAATTGTTGATATAATCAAGTTTAATCAAGAATTTGAGGGCATGATAGATTGCGCCCAAAATATTATTATGCAGTTATTTACTAACATCTATCAAAAGAAATAATAATTGTATTCCTTTAGTTAGATCCAAAAATACTGAGTCATAGATACTTTAAGTAAAGTAGAACATGATTTAAGTGCCTGCTGAAAAGTTGATACTTGTAGGTACACAGATAAATATAATTTATCTGTGTTATTTCGTGTTTATATGTGGTTCAAGAAAAGGTAGAGGCCTATTTGTCTCACCTTGAAAGTTAACAATGCAAACATCGTCATCTAGTGGAGTTGCCATGTCTGAATTGCTGCAAGCAGTCTTAGATAGTGAAGAAAGAAGTGATTTACGTTCCTTTATTAGTGAATTACGCCAACAAGAAAAGAAGTACTTGCTGCGGAACGACATACTCAATGTGTATAGTGAGTATTGCTCTAAGTCCCAAAAACCTGAAGCTTTTTATACTTCCTCGGAGTTAGGCAAACTTATTTACTATACTCAGGAAATAATTCAGGAGGACTCAAACTTCTGTTTCATTATCCGTTCTAAGATTGCTAGCCAAGAAGTTTATTGGTTGACATCAGACTTGAGCATTGAGCCGATGACGGTGCAGGATTTGCTGGATTTGCGCGATCGCTTGGTGAACAAATATCATCCCAACGAGGGTGACCTGTTAGAATTGGACTTCGGCCCGTTTTATGACTACACCCCAACTATCCGCGATCCCAAAAATATTGGTAAAGGGGTACAATTTCTCAACCGCTATCTATCCAGCAAAATATTTCAAGACTCCAAACAATTGCTGGACAGCTTATTGAATTTCTTGCGCCTGCACCACTACAACGGTGTGCAACTGCTAGTCAACGATCGCATTCAATCACAACAGCAACTTTCCGAGCAAGTAAAAAAAGCTATCGGTTTTGTTAATAATCGCCCCGAAGAAGAACCCTACGAACAATTCCGATTCCAATTGCAGTCAATGGGTTTTGAGCCAGGTTGGGGTAACACCGCAGCGCGAGTGCGAGAAACTTTAAATATTCTCGATGAATTGATTGATTCTGCCGATCCCCAGACCCTAGAAGCTTTCATTTCTCGTATCCCGATGATTTTTAGAATCGTCTTGGTGTCAGCTCACGGTTGGTTTGGGCAAGAGGGGGTTTTAGGGCGTCCCGATACCGGCGGTCAGGTAGTTTATGTCCTTGACCAGGCAAAGAGCCTAGAGAAGCAGCTACAAGAAGATGTCCTGCTTGCGGGTTTAGAGAAATTGAATGTCGAGCCAAAGGTAATTATTCTCACCCGCTTGATTCCCAATAGTGATGGTACTCTTTGTAATCAACGGCTAGAAAAAGTCCTTGGTACCGAAAATGCCTGGATTTTGCGAGTGCCTTTACGGGAATTTAACCCTAACATGACTCAAAACTGGATTTCCCGGTTTGAGTTTTGGCCTTATCTAGAAACTTTTGCCATTGATTCCGAAAGAGAACTACGGGCAGAATTTCACGGCACACCTGACTTAATAGTTGGAAACTATACTGATGGGAATTTAATAGCATTCTTGTTGGCGCGACGGCTGAAAGTTACTCAATGCAATGTTGCCCATGCTTTGGAAAAATCTAAATACTTGTTCAGTAACCTCTACTGGCAAGAATTGGAGGATAAATATCATTTTTCCTTGCAATTCACCGCTGATTTGATTGCTATGAATGCTGCCAATTTTGTGATCAGCAGCACTTACCAAGAAATTGTTGGAACACCGGATAGTGTGGGACAGTATGAGTCTTATAAGTGTTTCACCATGCCGGAGTTGTACCATGTGACCAATGGCATTGAATTATTTAGTCCCAAATTTAATGTTGTGCCGCCTGGAGTAAACGAAAATAATTACTTCCCCTACACCCGAAATAAAGACCGGGTAGAGAGCGATCGCCAACGCCTTGCAGAAACCCTATTTACTCTGGAAGACCCCACACAAATCTTTGGTAAACTCGACGATCCTAGCAAGCGCCCTCTCTTCTCAATGGCGCGTCTTGACCACATCAAAAACCTCACAGGTTTAGCTGAATGTTATGGTCAAAGTAAAGAATTACAAGAGCATTGCAACTTAATTTTGGTAGCGGGTAAATTACGCGTCGAAGAATCAGGCGACAACGAAGAACGTGACGAAATTATCAAACTCTACCAAATAATTGACCAGTACAATCTCCACGGAAAGATTCGTTGGTTGGGTGTGCGCCTGACTAAAAATGATTCTGGTGAAATTTACCGAGTGATTGCCGATCATCAGGGAATTTTTGTACAACCAGCTTTATTTGAAGCTTTTGGTTTGACAATTTTAGAGTCAATGGTTTCAGGATTACCGACTTTTGCCACACAGTTTGGTGGGCCATTAGAGATTATTCAAGATAAGGTTAATGGCTTTTTGATTAACCCGACAAATTTAGAGGAAACAGCCACCAAAATTGTAGACTTCATCACTAAATGCGAACAAAATCCTAACTATTGGAGTGAAATTTCCCAGCGAGGAATTGACCGAGTTTACAGCACCTATACTTGGAAAATTCACACTAGCAAGTTGTTATCATTAGCACGGATTTATGGCTTCTGGAACTTTACCTCAAAGGAAAATCGGGAAGATTTGTTGCGCTATATCGAGGCTTTGTTCTATTTAATTTACAAGCCAAGAGCGCAACAGCTATTAGAGCAGCATAAGTACCGTTAGTTTGTCATTTGTCATTTGTCATTAGCCAAGGACTAAGGGCTAAGGACAAATGACTAAATTGTTAATGCCCGCCAGGTTCGTTGACCAACTACTCCATCTGTTGCTAAATTCCGCTGATTTTGAAAGGCTTTGACAGCAGTCTCTGTCAGTGCGCCATAAATCCCATCCACTCTGACGGTATAACCATTAGACACTAACAGCCGTTGTAAGACTCTTACAGCAACACCAGAGCTACCGAAATAAAGAGTCGGCATAGGTTGGCTACTAAACTTCTGGAACCGTCCTGTAGCCTTTGCACGGACTTTACCTCCAGCCTGAGCATATTTCTTAGACTCACCTAAGTTAGAAGAAGCTAGGAACTGATTCTTTTTGCCGATTTTCTTCAGTATGTGTTCTTTTGTTAGTGCGATCGCTGAGGGAGAAGCCTGGGAAACCTCATCTGTCTGCATAAATTCAGGTGGTGTGACTTGAGCAGTCATTTCTAACTGACTCTGTTTTGACTGGTTTACGTCATTTTCCATCTGAAATAATTGCTGCTGTGGCAAATTGGCCCCAGATGCTTGTCTTATTGTTAACACGCCCGTCATCATCAGGCCAATTTCACTCATTGTAGTTCATTTTACTTCAAGCAATATTTCTTTTAACTAACAACATTGCTGTTGTCCGGGATAGTTCATGCTGACCAAATAAAAAATCATGTACTAATTTTTTCAGATAATATTATCAGGCTCATATTTTCTCACCTCCTATTCCCTTTAATCAGACTAATATTATTAGCTTTGTGCTTTTTTTATCTTTAATCCAGGCATCAATTTTTCAAATATGATATTTAAATCAACGGTTTAGACAATAACATACTATATGATCATCTGGGAATGTTATGAAACCAATTTGCCTAATTGTCTTCGGGTAGTGCTTGGTATGCTGATGCTACTTTTATCATATTTATACTGCTACAAAAAATACTGCTATATTCACTGAGTCAGGTTTTTAAGCATTCATCAATGCAACATTTGACAACAAAATCAATTGTTAATTACAAAAAAAATGTCCTCTCTCAGAGGTTATTTTGAAGAAGAAGCCAGCATTCAGAAATCAGAATTCAGAAACTCTGGAAGTCTTCAGCCATAATTCCTAAATATCTACTTTTTTATGAAATTTTTCTCGGAAAGCGCATACTTTAGCTTCAAAATAATGAAACCGCACAACGTTGTTGCACGGTCTTAAATTTTAACTAGAGTTTAGATTACTGCATGACAAAGTTACATGGGGGCACGGAAAAAATGTCTATACAATTCTCTTGCCTAGCTTATGTTAATTTTTATAACATTTTTAAATCTTGAGAAAAGAAGCACCTTAATAAAACAGGAATCAGAATTCTGAATTCTGAATTCTGAATACTTTACCTTTTTTCATCTCGCCATAAAGCAATACCACCTAATAAACCAGTGATATTGGGGATGAGTTTGACATTTAACGGTAGCTGTAAATTCACTCTCACAGCTTCACCACCGCCAATGTAAAGGTAATCATAATTGAACAGATGTTGCAAAGATGCGATCGCTTTTTCTAAACGCCTATTCCATCTTTTATCACCAATTTTTTCTAACTCTGCACGCCCCAACTGCTGCTCGAAAGTCTCACCTTTGCGAAACGGATGATGCCCCATTTCCATATTCGGCACTAGCTTACCATCTATAAATAAAGCCGAACCAAACCCTGTACCCAGAGTAATCACCATTTCTAGACCTTTACCTGCGATCGCACCAAACCCCTGCATATCTGCATCATTAATCACCCGCACAGGCTTGTTTAAATGTTTTAATAATGCTGTTTCCAAATCAAATCCGATCCAATCTGGATGTAAGTTTACCGCTGTTTCTGTGACTCCACACCGCACCACACCAGGAAAACCGACCGAAACGCGATGAAATTCACCTTGAGCCGCCGCCAACACAACAATTGCATTAATTACAACCTCCGGTGTAGCAGGTTGGGGTGTATCTAAACGCACTCTTTCGGTTACAGGATGCCCCGTGATATCCAAAACCATTGCCTTAACGCCACTACCACCAATATCAACCGATAGGGTACGAATCGATCCATTTTCTTCAACCATTGAGTTACATCCTTGTTAATGCTTGGCTTGGTATTTCGTTATTATGCTCTGTTGAATTTGATAATATCTGGATGTTTGGAGAGTCTTTATATTGGGGGGAGTGCGGAGATAGGGGAGAAATCAATTCAAAATTCAAAATTAAAGAACTTCTGCCTCTGCCTCCTGCCTCCTGCCTCCTTTTTCCCAATGCCCTAAAATATAAATTTAACTAATATGCATAGTTTCATTCCACCAGAACGCTTTTTTCCCTACCTCACCTGGACTGATATTCAGGCAATGCCAGATAAGGAAAACGTGGTAATCATCCAGCCTGTAGGGGCAATTGAGCAACATGGCCCTCATCTACCCTTGATTGTAGATGCTGCGATCGGTGTGGGGGTGCTGGGAAAAGCAATGGAAAAGCTGGATGCCAGTATTCCCGCTTATGCTTTACCAAACCTTTATTATGGCAAATCTAACGAACACTGGCACTTTCCCGGTACGATTACCCTGAGTACGGCAACTCTCACGGCAATCATTATGGAAGTGGGAGAAAGTATTTACCGGGCTGGCTTTAGAAAACTGGTGTTAATGAACTCCCACGGCGGACAACCCCAAGTTATGCAAATGGCGGCGCGAGATTTGCACGTTAAATATGATGACTTTTTGGTATTTCCGCTGTTTACTTGGCGCGTGCCTCATATTACTAAAGATTTATTGACTCCGAAAGAGGCAGCGCTAGGAATGCACGCTGGAGACGCTGAAACTAGCATTATGTTATCGATTTTGCCAGAACAAGTGAAGCTAGAGAAAGCTGTTGCAGAATATCCACCAGAACAGTCAGAAAGTACTTTACTGAGTTGGGAGGGTAAGTTACCTGTGGCTTGGGTGACGCGAGATATCAGTAAAAGTGGAGTGATTGGCGACGCGACAACCGCAACAAAAGAAAAAGGCGATCGCATCCTCGAATCTGTCGCTAACGGTTGGGTACAAGTTATTCAAGATATTTATGCCTATCGACAACCAAAAGTAGACGAGAGATAGACCCTTTTTACTCAAAGTTAAAAATCCAATACATTCAATGCAGGACAGCATCTAGATTTGCTAATGTAAGAATAATGGAAATAGTACTAGCGTCGCTGCTGAAAATCTATCGGGTAGCAAATTTCTATTGAAAGTAATATTAAGAGAAAGAATTATGACAACATTTGAACCCAAGAGCCTCCGCTCTTATAGCCAAGAAGATGTTCAGCAAATTCTGCACTTAGCGATCGCTCGTCAGGCTGATGACAAAGACACAGAATTTTCTTATGAACAGATATTAGAAATTGCTGCTGAGTTAGAAATTTCACCTGAATCTTTAAAATTAGCAGAGCGTGATTGGGTAGTCCAACAGGGCCAAGTCCAACAGCGAAAAGCTTTTGACACATACCGTATCAGAAGATTTCAGAAGCGTATAGGCAATTATGCAATTTTCAATGGCTTTTTGATACTGGTTGATTTAATTGCTGGTGGCGGAATTTCTTGGTCGCTGTATATTTTACTATTCTGCGGATTACCTGTAGGGTTGGATGTCTGGAATACCTTTCAAATCAAAGGTGAAGAGTATGAAATGGCATTCCAAAAGTGGAGTCGTAACCATCAAATTAAGAAAACCATCAGCACCGTTTTGAATAAGTGGTTTAAGGCATTGCAGGCTTAGGAGATTTTCTGGCGTAAGCGTCTGTGTAGTGTCTCGTAAAGGTTGTTTGAAAAGTAATCTTGTCGGTATCAAAAATTTTAGATCCCCAAAATCCCCCTTTTTAACTATCTCCAAACTCTCTCCTAAAAGGAGCTACGGTGTACACACAAGTCAAAAGAAGATCAATTTCTCATTGTTCTCTCGTTTATCTCGTTCCTATGCTCTGCATAGGAATGCCTAATTAGGGGCTGCTGCCTCTAGTCAGATATTGAGTCAGAGACTCAATGAATGCATTCCCAGTCGGAGCCTGGGAACGAGGAAATGCTTATCAAGCTAGGTTTTTAGGACTTGTGTGTACACCGTAGCCTTTTAGGAGAGAGGCTTTGAATTGTTCCCCCTTCCCGCTTCGGGAAGGGGTTAGGTCTATTTGCACACCTGTACCTCACCGGATTGAAAATGGCTATATGTGGGAGACGGCGCGTGTAGCTTGCTTCCCCATAGGGATATGCTTATATCAATATTTCGGCCATTACCATTGTGAAAAAGGGTGTTTTACTAGATTGCTGTTGAAATATCTGAAGTCATCAGAAACTTCTTCTCCAATCCAGGTTGGTAGTTCAATTTGTTGGTTTTCATCACTGAGTTCAACTTCTGCTAAAATTAGTCCTTTATTAACACCATCAAACTCATCTATTTCCCAAATTAAACCGCCCGACTCTATTTTATATCTGATTTTTTCTATAAAGGGACGTTCACACAACGTCTCAAGCATTTCTTGAGCATCTTCAAGAGGAATAGGATACTCAAACTCTAATCTGGAATATTTAATATTAGGGCCTTTAATTGTCAAATAACTTTTTTCTCCTACTATACGTATACGCACAGTCCCTTTGTCTTGTGTGGTAATGTATCCTTGACGATAAACAATACCCTCAGCTAATCCTCTCCAGCTATCTCCTCTCACTAAATATTTCCGCTCTATTTCTTTTGCCATTTTATTTCTTTGCTTTATGTATTAAACAATAGTGTTCTTATACAAATTCTATATGAGGTGGCGCTTTATTCATTTAGGGGAAAGCCGTTTCTCTACGAGACGCTCCTTGTAGCTTGCTTCGATCTAGGAGTATGCGTCTACATGAATTGCCCCTACCGTAAAACACGGGTTTCAGCTATTGTTTGCGTAAGTCTTAATTCAGTAAAGTCATATTCAAAAAATAATACCATACGATCGCCAAATTTACTGGCATCATTACTTTAGCTGCTCAGTCCCCAACCCCTTATTCAAATATTTGATACTTATATGCAATAACTCAGTAAATTTTCTTTTTGCAGTTGTTCTTTCGCTAAAGCCAATGCTTGATGAGCATTTTTAAATTTTGTTTCATCTATAAATTTATTACCAAAGCGCTTTAAATAAGCTTCCAGATACCGAATACGTAAGCGTGGATCAGCCGGACTCTGAAGAAAGGGAAGGTCAGCTTCAACCATAAACCGGATAGCCAACAAGGGAATAGGGCTACGAAGTGGACGAAAGTTTGGGTTGTGCAAACCAGGACTGTCATTACGTTTATGAAATTCTCCTATCATCAGTCCTGACTCAACAAACAAAGGTTTAAGTTTTTGTTGGACACTATCTATTAGTTTAGTAGCGTCTTCTATATGAACGTCAGGAAAGATAAGTAAAAAAGCTTTATTGATTGCTAATTCCTGCTCTTTAATATCCATCTCAAGAAAGATATCTCGGTAGCGTCCAACCACCTCTTCTAATTGTTCTGAATACAAATCTTTTGTGCGAATAACTGCCAGACGAATAGTATTTGACTTGAGAGATAAAGGTACAAAAGGGCAAACTGCACCGGTTCTTCCTAAGTTAGGATGAGGCCTTCCTAAAAAATTTTTCACCCAATCCATAATTTCAATTAAGTAAGGAAGGTCTTCATGTTGCTGGAGTTGTTCGATTTCACGAGTTGTATATAGTTGCATGAGCTTGAGTGAAATGGATTAATTGTTTAATTCTGAATCCAATTTAATGTGAAGTTGCACATATCTTGATCCCCCTAAATCCCCCTTAAAAAGGGGGACTTTGAATTCCCCCCTTTATAAGGGGGGCTAGGGGGGATCGAATTCTATGCAGCTTCATAAAGAATTGGTATGAATCCAAAATTAGTTTTATAATATTATGTATCGGGGACTAATTATTATCTAAATAAACAAAAAAAGCCTTGAAGTTTTTTATTTTGGCTTCATCTGTGGCTTGTGGTAGATAAAATTTTTCTACCATTTTTGTGAATTTAAACAATTTTACGCCAATCAATACACAAACTTATTTTTGTATCAAGCAACTTGTGTTCATTAATTTTTGGCATTTTCGTCAGAATACATATGTATTATCCAGTAGATGCTCGGATTTTTTTACACTCTTAAGTTTCTATTATTTTTAACAAAACAATTATAAAGTTTATATCTAAATACTTATTCTTACTGTAAAATTTTAATATTGACTTGATAACAACTGTAAAGCTATTATCAAGTTAGTATGATTTTTATTTAAGTAAAATATTAAAATTAAGTCCAATTTTATTGAAAGGACAAAGGGATGGGGAGGCTGGATGATCTGCTGCTTCTAGTGTTCCCCGTATCCCTACTGTTAAAGCTTCCTTCTTCGTAGGGGTATGCAGACTTGTTAGCACAGCCTCTCATGGAGTAGAGGCTGTGCTATTGGGGGAAACCGACCCTCAGGCAACTCTTGGCAACGCATTGGTTCCCTGATAAACAAATTGGATATTTTTTGAATTGGAAGGCCTTATTTATCAACAAATTCTTTCACCACTGCCATAGCATCAGGAGGAATCTGGGTAATTAAGCGAAATGGGAATGCGGGAGTTGAAGCAAACTGGGCATAATCTGATGTCAGAAACACAGCGTAGTTTTTAGCTTCTGGAGTCATCTGTGCAGCAAAGGCCAAAGCTATAGCTTTAACGTACTTACGTACATCAGCGGCTTGTTCACCCACAACTTCACCGCCACTAATGGGTGTATTCGGTTGTCCTGCCTGATCCAAAGTGGTACTGGGATCTTTTACACTTAGATGAGTACCCCCAAGTATACCAGCTAACCATTTTGGGGATGGAATTTTGTCAAATCCCACAATTTGTTCAGTTAAAGCTGGGGTGGTTTTATCTGCGGAACCTGCTAATACTAGGCTAGGAACTTGCACCTTAGTTAACCCAGTTTTGCCAAAAATCAGAGAAGTTGTTGGATTAAGAGCGATCGCCTGTTTGATTCTAGTATCTCGTAGTTGATAGCTATTTTCTGGCAATTCTTCAGCGATGCACTGCATACCTTCTGCCAGACTCAAGCTAGTCAAGTTCTTTTTGCAGCGTTGTTTGAGTTGTTCCAGTTGTAACTCGGCTCCAGCAATTGTTAAAGCTGTACCACCACCAAAAGAATAGCCAACAACCATCGCGTTCGTAGTTGCAAGTTTCCCAACAAGGGGATTATTAGCCGTTTGGTTGAGCTTTTCTAATTCGTCGAGAACAAAACTAATATCTTGAGGACGATCCAAAAACTCTTGAGGCTTTACAATTCTGGTTTTACCTTGCAATGCCAAATTAGTATTTGCCTCATTACTACCGGGATGTTCTAAAGCTGCTACTACATAACCGTGGGATGCTAAATGTTCTGCTAGGTAACGCAAGTCCGTGCGGACTGAACCGAAGCCGTGAGAAAAGACAATTACGGGTTTGTCGGGAGTTGCAGCAGTTGACCAGTAAACATCAACTGGGATTTTGCGGTCACGCTTTTGGTCATTTAGGCTTAAGTTGAGTATTTTTACTTGGGCGCTTCCTGGTTGACTCGGATCAAAAGGGAAAGCAACCTGTGGTGTTCTAGGCTGTGGTGTTATGGGGTCGAGTTGGGGAGCGATCGCTAGCATAAATTGTTGAGTACGCCAAAAAGCTGTATTTAAACTCCCTGCAACCACAAAAGCCTGTGGCAAATCAATTTCTAGGCGTTTACTGGGATAAGCGGCGATAAAACTCAGTATAGAAAGACCCTGCGGTGCAGTAGAGCCTAATACCAATCCTGCTCTCAGTGCTTGTACCCCAGCTTTGTCCTTTCGGGCTAAAGCTGTAGCAAAGTCATTGAGAATAGTTGTGCCAATCTGGGTATTAACTAACCGATTAATGGTGACAACATTCATCGGTATATTCATACCCAGCGCCCCTAAGAAAAAGCGGCGTTGTTCTTCAGATAATCCTTTAGCATAAGGCTGCAAACTTCCAGGTAATTTTCCAGTTTTTGAAGCCTTTTGCAACTCAGCAAGAGAGATGGATTCTGTAAATAAACCCAAACGCACCACAACTGTGTCAGCCGCAATGGCCGAAGCATTTGTCCCGAACGATGTAAGTATAATCGCACCAAAGAAACCCGCAACTGTCTTAAGACTTCCCCAACTTATTCCCATAAATATTTATACCAAGTGTTACTTACGGGAATATAACGGATATTTGTGTATTTGACTACCCCATTAATTGTCTAAAAATAAAAGTAGATTTTTTCCTGAACTTGATTGCGATGTCTGCGACGGGCTATTCGGCGTCGCCCTGATCTCCTCAAAGTAACTGCTGATCCAAACAGAGCCACATCAAAAGCATAACAAAAGCAACAAATTGTAGAATTTATCACAGCTAAAAAATTGAGCATAAATCAGTGTTAACAGCCACAAAAGCTCGATTGTTTCTCAGCTAGGTTTAATACTGTAACAGCGACAATCAAAAATTATTTATTCAGAGTAACTAGATTTATGTATGGGATCAAAAAAATAGTGGTAATTCTATCTCAACAAGAGGGATGGAAGGAATAAGCCGCCTGCCGATTTAGAGGTTATTTTGAAAGTATTCCACTGTAATTTTAGGCACTTTTAGATCCCCCCTAGCCCCCTTAAAAAGCTACCGTGTATACACAAGTAGAATTACCCCCCTTAATCTAAAAATGACTTTTAGAACGTGTTGCAGAGGTGTTGCAGGTGGATAGTCTTACTGCTGTAGCTGCATTATCATTACTCATCAAATTCTACTAGCCGCCTCAAAACTTTTTCTTAGATTTATGCGTCACAGACTCCGCTATATTTTAATTTTTCTGCTCTCACTGAGTATTATTACACTGTGGTGGCCTGTGAATAACTCTGATTGCAATTTCGAGACTTTTCTCGCATCAAAAACTACAAAATTCCAAGTACGCGCTACTAAAGTTATTGTTCAGCCGTGGCGTGGCCGCCACCATGTATATGGAATATTTATGATTCCTGATGAATACAAACAATCTCCATTTTTTGTGTTAACAGTCCAAGGTGCTGGCAGTTATTGTTCAAAACAATTTGGTTATAGAAAAAACTTTAATGATATCTTGGCTGAACCAGGCACTTATCTGGTGAGGAAATTTATTAGAACTCGAACAGCTCTGCGGCTTATTCTCCAAGGTTTGTACTTCCAGATAAACAATAAAGATAACTGGACGTTAACTTTCCCTGAACCAAACACTAGTACCGCAAGGCGGAATTAAAAATTAAAAATTAAAAATTAAAAATGAAGACAGCGTAAGGGTTTTGTTGATTGGAAATAGGTGGTTTATTTCCGCTGTGCTGTACTAGTCAAGATAATTCATAATTCATGAATCAGTTTGGTGTTTGAGTTTCCAAAACTTCGGTCTTCTCTAATAAGGCACTAGTCGCATTGACTACAATCTGTGCTGCTCCTGTGAAGAACGATCGCTCGATAGTCGCTGGAACATCGCTAGGTTGATGATAGTGGGGAGTGCGTAAATTTGCGGTATCCGTCACCAGCACAGCACCCACGCCCTGATACCAAAATGGTGCATGGTCGCTACGTAAGGTATCGGGTGTCAGTAAACCTTTAAAAGGAATCGGCAGTGTCAATACTGCTGGCAGATTTGATTCTTCTTTATTCAGGGCGATTGAGGGGACGTTCTGCGAGTTTTGAAAGGCATTCAGTAAAGGCAAATGTTCTGTATCACCAACTACTGCCAAAAAGTCGCCCTTGTCGCTAGGTGGGGTAACAGGCAATCCGGCAGGGTATTTTTGACACCCAGGAGTGTAACATGCATAACCTACCATATCCATAACGATCGCTCCGCCTAAATTTTGCAAGCGTGCTGTCTTGCTCACAAAAGCCTGACTACCCAAAAGTCCTATTTCCTCCTGGTCAAAAAAAGCTAGCTGTAACGTCCGTGGCGTGGGACGAGAACCGAGTAACCGAGCTACTTCCAGCAATACGGCTATACCGCTGGCATTATCATCAGCACCGGGGGATGAAGCAACAGTGTCGTAATGCGCTCCCACAAGAATTGCTTTAGCGGCAATGCTCGTTCCTGCGCGTTCGGCAAAAATATTCACACCGTCAGAGAACTTTTCTAATTTAGGTTTCCAGCCTAATTTTGTGAGTTCAGTTGTGATATAAGTGCGAGTAAGCGATCGCTCTTTTGTTGTGTAGCGCTGAAAATTTAACTTTTGGATATGGTTTAACAGCCTGTCAGCAGACACTTGCGGCGCACTGTCAACTTTTTTTAGCTCTGGCTGTGGTTGGGGTGTTTCCACTGGAATGCGCTCAACAATTTCTGGTGAGGGACGCTGTTCAAAAAATGTGCCACCTCTGCTACCCACCACCGCAACTGCCATCAGTACCAACAGCATCAGCCAAATCCATTTTTTCATGTAATTTATCCTTGGCTTCCAGACTTAGGGTAGCGCAAATCCCTAGTCAGAATGAATTAATCATCGTCTAGATCAACATCAAAATTTTATAATAAAGTCTCAGTAGTTTTTTGTTGTTCTGTCTCCCCTTTCCAGCAATTCCGAAGAAATACTGATTGACTACTTCTGCCTCTTTCAAGAAATAGTTCTATTTTCTAGATTTTCCTAATTTGTTGAAAGACTTCAATATAGGTTGAGACTTTAACACTGAAGCTGCATATTCCGCGATAATCTTATGACCAGCAGTTGTAGGATGAATGCTGTCCCAGAACAAGAATTTGTCGGGGTTGGTCTTACATTCAAATGATGGAGTAGAAGCTGGTATAGTTATTAAAACTGAGCTTCCTATGCAAGAGTCAAGCACATTTGTAAACTTATCTTGTCTAGAATTAGCTAAAAGCTGTTTAAATAAATAATTAACATCTAAAAAAATGATGTTTACATTATTTAGTTCTTGGCTTAAAGAATTGAGGCTTTTAATCAACTCGACATTATATTCAGTGGCCGAATCATTGAGTTGTGTGGAGTTTACACTATTTCTTGTCCCTGGTAAGTCTCCCAAATTGAATAAATTAGCCACTAGGATATTTTTAGCCCCAACATTGGCAAGAGCACGCACCGCTGTTGATATATTTGTAACTGGCTGGCTAGGATTTACAGCACTTTGAGAGTAAAGGAAATCATTCGTACCGCCCCATACGATATAAAGTGCGTTTGGGTTAACCGACTTATTAACTTCTGTAAATTTCTTAATCTGAGATAAAACTCCTGTTAAATATAAACCAGGTATAGGAGGTATAGTAACGTTATATAACCCAGATTTAGCACCACCAACAGCAAGGTTAGTAATGCCAGAAAGATTTAAGCCCATATCTTGTGCAAGATATTCTACCCAGACTGGCCCATTAGAAAAACGTCCATCTTTGTAAGGTTGGGGGGGAATACCTATACCCAATTCACTTTCTGTGATATTGTAATAATTTCCATCATCAGAATAACTATCACCAAAGATATAAATCTGTTCAAAATCAGCAGCTTCTACCTTCAGTGTAAACACGAATGAAAATAAGCAAATTGCTGCCGTTAAAATTGTATTCTTCATAAGATTTTCCTCATGTGTTTGAGCAACTTTATAAATTAAATTACTGGGCAATAGAAACTCAAAGAGTGATTCCAGTAGTTTTGTTTTCTATGAAGTAAAAAAACTACGGATTTTGATTTAATAGGTAGAGTTAGAGCTGGTTCGCATCTGATTTTAAGTCCTGCATTTTGTACTTTATTTATTTGCAGTTTTCTGTAATTGATTGAAATTGTTTGAGATTTAGCTATTAACTATTGATTGAGAAAGACAGAAAACAATAATAAAGCTTTTGTATTTTTAAAGATAGTTGGCTAATAATTATTAGCCTTTAATGAAATTACTAATTTATAGTTAAGCAAGCCGTTGATTTTGACTATAATCTACACTAAAAAATAATGGTTTAAAGACCATTTATAAAGTAACCCTTAAATTTCTAGATGCGTTCAAGCAGCGCATAACGCACCTAGAAATATGTTGCGTTACGGCTAAATTAGGGTTTCTAAAATCCTCAAATTCTTAGAGGTTGTTTGAAAAGTAGTATGTTGTGATTTTAATCGAATTATTACCCCCCTTAGTCCCCCCTTATAAAGGGTGGAAACAATAAAATCCAGTTCCCTCCCCTTTATAAGGGGAGGGCTAGGGTGGGGTAAAAAAATTTTATACATCAATCATGACTTTTCAAACATCCTCTTACATAGCCGTAACATACCTACTTAATATTTAATTTATAAATAGGCTCTTATAATTTTAGTTAAATCTTACTACATAAGTTTTTGTTTAATTTAGTTAAATCAAGACTTTACTGCTAGATTGACAACTTTATTGTTAATTCAAAGCCTCAATAGAAATTCATTTTATTAGAAGCAACTAGCAATGAATATTTAATATCAGTTTCAAACTTTCAAGTCAATAAAAATGCAACAAATATAGATTTTATTAAACCATCTAAGACCTACACAGCCGTTATATAGCAATCCGATTTGATTTGGAGAATCACTCGTAGAGGTAAGGGACTGGGGATTGGGGAACTCGGGGCCCCCTCTGGGGATTAGGGGCAATGGGGACTGGGAAGAAGGAATAAAGGTGTACTGAGTTTTTTCAGAAATCAAATATGAGTCCTATATACTCTACTTAATATTTACTAAATAGGCTCTAAGGGAAAAGTACTTATCAATCGACAGATGGCTCGTTGGAAGCATCTCACTTTTGTAAAAAGCCTAGCGAATGGAATTCGCGGCTACACGGGACAAAACCTGCCTACGCGGGTTTCCAATTTCTTAAGTCCGCGCAGGCGGACGAAAGTTTGTGTAGCCGCGATTTCTAATCGCCAGGTATATTTGCTTTCTTCTTTCCTCATAAGTAAACATCAAGTTTGACGCTTTGTCTTTTGACAGCGATCGCAACTTTAGTTAAAGTGCCGCACTAGAGGAGTACTGAGTACTCAGTACTGAGCAAAGAAGAAGAGAAAAA
Source organism: Nostoc sp. UIC 10890 (assembly GCF_054786515.1). Taxonomy (NCBI): domain Bacteria; kingdom Bacillati; phylum Cyanobacteriota; class Cyanophyceae; order Nostocales; family Nostocaceae; genus Nostoc; species Nostoc sp. UIC 10890. The sequence goes on along the minus strand of NZ_JBSGKF010000001.1, from coordinate 1,406,583 downwards.
AGTTCTTCTTAATTCTTCAAAATCTTTATTTTTAGACTCAGGACTCATGACTCAGAACTCAGGACTTTTTTTATGGTAGACTTACTGCTGATTTCAATCCTGGGGTTCCTGGGGAGTTTTGGACATTGCTTTGGGATGTGTGGCCCTCTAACAGTGGCGTTTTCCCTGTCTCATCAGCCAAAAATAGCGCAAACAGTCTCCTTGGGACGGACATCAACCTTAGAAAAGACCGACACTTGGCAACAGCAATTAAAATTTCATATTCTGCTAAACCTGGGGCGGATGTTGAGCTACGCTCTAGTCGGTGCTGGCATTGGGGCGCTGGGTTCAGTATTGCTGCAAGGTGGACAGCTAGCGGGTGTTGGCAGTGACTTCCGGCGCTGGATGGCAATTCTAACTGGTGTAATGCTGATTTGGTTTGGCTTAGGACAAATAAAACCCGATTTACTGCCACGCATTCCCGTATTACATCCCCTATTGCAAGGTAGTTTACACGATCGCCTCAGCAGCGGAATGGTTAAACTTTCCTTAAAAACCAAATGGTGGACACCAATGCTTTTGGGGATGACTTGGGGTTTAATGCCCTGTGGTTTCCTGTATGCTGCCCAAATTAAAGCTGCTGAAACTGGCAATTTATGGATGGGTACAGCGACTATGCTGGCTTTTGGCTTGGGAACCCTACCGACGATGCTAGGTGTAGGCGTTTCAACATCATTGGTAAGTAAAGACAGGCGCAGCCAGTTGTTTCGATTAGGCGGTTGGGTGACGCTCACCATTGGCGTCATCACCTTATTGCGGACTGGTGACACAATGGTAGATTACACCGGACACGCCGCTTTAATTTGTTTAATTTTGGCGCTAATTGCGCGTCCCATTAGTGGCTTATGGGCTTCACCACTGCGTTATCGCCGGGGCTTGGGAGTGGGATCTTTTGTGCTTTCTGTGGTTCACACCGTCCACATGATAGAACACTCATTGCAATGGAATTTTGCCGCCTTTTATTTTCTGCCGCCAGAATTTCAGTGGGGTATGGCTGCGGGTGCTGTAGCATTGGTATTAATGTCCCCCGCCGCTTTAACGAGTTGGGAATCTTTGCAAAAATCTTTGGGCAAGCGTTGGCGACAGATTCATCTATTGGGTGTGCCAGCCTTGCTCTTGAGCGCCATTCATGCTGTGTTGATTGGTTCCCATTACCTGGGTTCCTTGCAATCAACTTGGGGAAATAAATTAGCAGCAGTACTGATGGGAATTATTACCCTCGGTGTATTGATGGTGCGATCGCGCTTTTTTTGGTCAAAGTTAGCCTTAGAAAAGTTTTATGTTCCCCCAACCAAATCGCGGTAAATCATCCTTATTTTCTGGCTCCATTCCAACGAGTCAAAAACAGAGGCGTTACCCACTCAAAAACATTTCTTGGCAGAGTCAAGGAACAATAAAGTATTTATTATTCCTGAGTTGCTTAGTTATATCAATAACTAATCTGCACCCTGCATCTGCTCATAAAGTGGAAGTATCCGGAGATGTCGGTGGTACTCTCCACATTGAACCAAATGATAATCCCCGTGCTGGAGAACCCTCTCAAGCTTGGTTTGCCCTTACCCGCAGAGGTGGAAGGGTGATTCCCCTTTCACAGTGTAATTGTCAGTTGGCTGTTTATGCCCAACCATACGCAGCCGGAGAGCCACCACTCCTAGAACCACAGTTAGAACCTGTCTCAGCTGAACGCTATAAAGGCATCCCAGGAGCAGAAGTTGTCTTTCCCAAGCCAGGGATTTATGAGTTGCAACTAAATGGGAAACCAGCCTCCGGGGCAAGATTCAAACCCTTTAACTTCAAATTTGAAGTTACTGTAGCAGGGGGATCTACACAGAATTCACGAAACCTACGAGATGTCAATGGTGATTTGGTAGAGGGTGAATCTCAAAAATTACCAACTTGGGCGATCGCACTTCCAATCCTCGGATTTATCGGCATATTAGTCGTAGTACTGCAAAATATGAGGCGGAGTGGGGAGTAAGTAGGGAGATGAGGGAGCAGGGGAAGCAGGGGAAGCAGGGGGAGCAGGGGAAGCAGGGGAAGCAAATAATTATTATTCTTTCCTATTCCCCATTCCCCATTCCCCATTCCCCATTCCCCATTCCCCATTCCCCATTCCCCATTCCCCATTCCCCATTCCCCATTCCCCATTCCCCATTCCCCATTCCCCTCTTATTTATGTCGCTTTTGATGCCACTGCCACGCATGAGTGACAATATCTTGGATGGATAGATACTGAGGTTGCCAGCCTAAGATTGTTCTGGCTTTCTCGCTGGTACCGATGAGAATTGGGGGATCGCCAGGCCGGCGATCGCGTTCTTCTACTGGTATGGAAATTCCTGTCACTTCTTCGGCTGCGGCAATGACTTCTCTGACGGAGAAACCGCTTCCATTACCCAAATTAAAAACTTCGCTATCGCCACCTTTTAATAAATATTCCAATCCCAAAATATGGGCATCTGCTAAATCGTTGACATGAATATAATCGCGAATACAAGTACCATCGGGTGTGGGGTAATCGGTGCCGAAAATTGAGATGGATTCTCTTTTACCTAAAGCGGTCATTAGCACCAAGGGAATCAAATGGGTTTCTGGGTTGTGATCCTCGCCCAGTAAGCCATTGGGATTAGCACCAGCAGCATTAAAATAGCGGAAACGCACTGATTGGAAACCGTAAGCAACATCAAAATCAGAGAGAATCCGCTCTACCATTAGCTTTGTAGCGCCATAAGGATTAATCGGATTTTGGGGATGGGTTTCTGGAATGGGCACGAATTCTGGTACCCCGTAGGTGGCACAGGTAGAAGAGAAGACAAATTTCTTCACAGATGCCGCCAGCATCGCTTCTAACAGGGTGAAAGTACCAAGGACATTATTCCGGTAATATTTGGCTGGGTCAGTCACCGATTCTCCTACGTAGGCGTAAGCAGAAAAGTGCATCACAGCAGAAATATCGTGAGTTTTAAATATGTCATCTAGCAAAGCGCGATCGCCTGTATCCCCAACGATCAGTTCTACCTCTAAAACCTTTTCTACAAGTTCACGATGCCCATAGACCAGATTATCAAGGATGACAACGTTATAACCCGCTTGCTTCAAGGCAAGTACTGTATGGGAACCAATATATCCAGCTCCCCCTGTTACCAAAATGGTAGGCTTTCCAGGCGACATAGTTTTTCCTTTTGAGTGGATTACTCAATTAATTTAGTTTACCGGTGCTACATTACTCTTCTGGAAAATTATAAATAATAGGCGCAGTGTCAAAAAATTGCACTAAAATCACTACGACGGTAGTAGTCTTTGGGTGTGAGGTTTGAAGTATTTTAAGTCAAACAGTGCGATTACAATTTGACAATCAAATAAATCCATTTCCCGGAACCTCTCGGTTGGCCCTTACGGGTGACGTTTATAGCGTCGCTAAAACTAGGAAGTCGCCAGTTGTTTTATACAGGGAAATTATGCACGGTAGTTCCTTCTGGGAAGCCACTCCGTTGCGGGGGTTACCTCCCGTAAAAGGCAGTGGCGGGGGAAACCCAATCAAAAAAGTGAACTGCCTCACCACCACACTGGCTCACCGCACCAGAAAATTTGAGAGTTAATCTATGTTTCTATTGCTAAGCCGGGTACTACTGTGGCTGCTGATTGGCACTATCGTATATTCTCTGTTCCAGAGATTTTATCCCTCTGGAACTTTTGTAGGGCGATTAATCTTAGTCGTTATCTTGGTAATCGTAGCCCTGTCATTTCTTAACCCCAATGAACCAGCTGTGGCGTCGTTGTGGAGGATGATATCTTTTCCACTCAAGCCTCTAGGAGCTTCTGTTTTACTGATGATTCTTGCCGCTCAGAAAATCAAAGGAGGTGGAATAGAGAAACCAGGAGGATACTTTATAGGTTGGTCACTGACGATTTTGCTGTTGGCAAGTACACCAGCAGTCGCCTATTTTCTTTATAGAGCACCTCTAGCAATGACAGGTGAAACATCTGTAGCAAGTGCCGCACCAATATCTGGGACACTGGTAGCATTAGGGCAACAAACCACTGCCGTGAATATCTCTGATGTGACTGGGGATAGCATTCTTTCTTATAATTTGAGAGTGCCGCCCTACCTATTACAAGGAAATCCTCAAGATATTCGCACACGCGGTTTACGGCTTGAAGACTTTGTACCAAATTCAGAAACGTTGCTATTGACAACAAGAACTTGGGAAAGTTATCTCGCTGAAGTTTACAGGTTCTTGCGTGTTCAGCGGTAATAAAGTAAAAAAAGGGGGTAAAGGGTAAAGGGCAAAGGGCAAAGGGTTGAATTAGTTAGCCGACTGTCCCCAAATAGGTTTTTACCCTTCCCCATTCCCCATTCCCCATTCCCTCTGCATAGCTGCCTGCTGGGACTAGCAGTTAATCTATGATGATAAAGTTGCAAAATTGCTTGAATGGCAAAATCTCGACGACTCGCTAAACTCGGTGCTTACCTACGACCCCATTGGCAGGAAATGTCTTTGGGCATTCTGGCTTTGTTGTCTGTTAATGCACTGGGTGTTTATATCCCTTGGTTGATTCGTGCTGGTGTCGATAAACTCTCGACAACCTTCAGCTGGAACCAAATACTACATTACGTAGTGATCATTGTCTTGCTCAGTTCGGCAATGTGGCTAATGCGGATGGCATCCCGCATTTGGCTATTTGGGGTGGGGCGGCAGGTAGAATTTGACCTGAAACAACGGATTTTTGAACACTTACTAAAGCTGGAGCCGGCTTATTTTGCCAGTAATACTGCTGGCGATTTGATTAATCGGGCTACCAGTGATGTGGACAATATCAAGCGTTTATTGGGTTTTGCAGTTTTGAGTTTGGCAAATACTGTGTTTGCCTACGCCCTGACACTGCCTGTAATGCTGGCCATTAGTGTGGATCTCACACTAGCGTCCCTGGCAGTGTACCCTTTTATGCTCTTACTGGTGAGTCTGTTTAGCGATCGCTTACGCAAACAACAAGCAGCAGTCCAAGAGCAACTCTCTGACATCAGCGAACTCATTCAGGAGGATATCAGTGGCATTGCCTTAATTAAAATCTATGCTCAAGAAGCTAATGAGCGTCGAGCTTTTGCTAAGAAAAATCAGCAGCTATTGACTGCTAACTTAGAACTGGCAAAAATCCGAAATACACTGTTTCCGTTAATTGGCGGGCTGGCTAATGTCAGTTCACTGGTGATTATCTGGCTAGGGGCGGCGCGGATGTCTTCTGGAACCCTTCAGGTTGGCGACTTTTTAGCACTGTTAATTTATGTCGAGCGTCTGGTTTTCCCCACAGCCCTTTTAGGATTCACAATTACTGCCTACCAACGGGGTGAAGTTAGTATAGATCGCCTTGAATCTATTCTCTCTGTCACACCGAAAGTTAAAGATGCAGCCGATGCGATACATCTACCGATGGCTGAACTTAAAGGGGAACTAACAGCTAAAAATCTTACCTACAATTACCCTGGTTCCACTACTCCAGCTTTAGCAAATATTAACTTTACCATTGCTCCTGGAGAAACTGTAGCGATTGTTGGGGCAATTGGTTCGGGGAAATCTACTTTGGCCAATGCTTTGCCGCGCTTGCTGGATATTGAATCAGGACAATTGTTTTTAGATGGGCTGGATATTACTAAAATAGCTTTGACAGATTTACGATCTGCGATCGCCTACGTTCCTCAAGATAGCTTTCTATTTAGCACCACAATCAAAAATAATATCCGCTATGGCGATCCAGTTAGCCAACAAGAGCAGATAGAATATGTTGCTAAACTTGCTCAAATTGAATCAGAAATTAACAATTTTCCCCAGCAATACGAAACTATTGTTGGTGAACGCGGTATTACTCTTTCTGGCGGTCAGCGACAACGGACTGCTTTAGCTAGGGCAATGCTGGTCAATGCGCCAGTGTTAATTTTAGATGATGCTCTCTCTAGTGTGGATAATCAAACAGCCACACAAATCCTCAACAATCTTTCCAGTGGTACAGACCGCAAAACAGTAATTTTTATTACCCATCAATTATCCGCGGCGGCGGCGGCTGATCGAATTTTTGTGATGGAAAAGGGAAAAATTGTTCAAATCGGAAATCATTTAGAACTTTTGCAACAACAGGGTTTATACAGAACTTTGTGGAGCCAACATCAAGTTGAGGAATTACTGCGGTGATATCTTCCACCACTGATTCGGAGTAATTGCTGAGTATAGCAGAAGGCAGGAGGCAGGAGGCAGGAGGCAGGAGGTAAAAGTATTACTATTCCTAGCCTTGGGGTTTTCAATCTGAAACCCTTGCAAACAATTAATTACGAATTACGAATTACGAATTACGAATTACGAATTCCGCCTTGCGGTACTAGCGTAATTACCACGTTAGTTTTTTGGGGTAAGTGGGTAGTATAAATTACCGAAAAAACTAATTTGGCATATAGTGATGTTCAAAACTAAATTACCACCATCCCGTACTTCACGGGAATTTTATACCTCGAATTTAATGCATCGCCATATTGGGGCGATCGCAGTTCTACTTTTAATTAGCTTGCTGAGTTCATTAACTGGAACACCAGTTGACCATACCATCTCTAACTACTGGGAAGGCTTTCTCTGGGGACTGGCAGACCCAGTAACTAGCTTGGATTGTTTAGTTGGTATTGTTGCTATTGGCTTACTCTCATCTGTGTTTATTCGTGGCGCTGTGATACTTGGATGCTTTGTCTTCGCAGCAATCTTGGGCATTGTAATTCATCTATTCCAGCTAAATTTTCCCGGTGCAGAAATAGCGATCGCTATTTCTACCATCATTTTTAGTACTATGCTGATGATGCCAAATCAACCAAACTTTGTAGTACTTGCTCTCATGGGCATCAGTGCTGGTTTATTTCAGGGTTACACTGTTGCTGAATCTATTATTGGGGCAGGAACGATACCATTAATTGCCTATATAGTAGGTATGACCTTAACTCTGTTTGCAGTTGCCATGAGTGCCAGACAAATTGGTACTGCAATGGGTATGGGAGAAATCAACCGAACTTTACCCTGGAAAATTACCATTGCTGGTTTCGCTTTATGTGCGATCGGCATTGTGTTTTTGAGCAATTCAATTATTTAAATAATATATTTCAATTCAGTGGAATACATTCATTCGTGGGGGCGTACACCTAGCTGTGCGCCCCCACTCGTGATATTGAGTTCACTCGCATCGCATCACCGCGTTACCCCACCCTAACCCTCCCCTTGTAAAGGGGAGGGAACTAGATTTTCTTGTTTCCCCCCTTTACAAGGGGGGATTAAGGGGGGTAAAACGTATGTGGGATAAGCGTTTAAGCTTAACTTGAAACCAATGTTCATGAATTACCCCTACAGCGTAAGTCCTAAATACAAAAAAGCCTCCCATACGGGGAGGCTTAAAAGTTAGCGGAGACAACTTGTTAAACTACAGCGCAATTACAGCGATCGCTCCTCCTAATGCAGAGAAAATCGCGGAGACGAGTGCTGTGGCAAACAGCCACCAAGCTGCTGTAGCTGCGGCTTTGCGGGTTTCTTCTGCTTGCCGCTGTGCTTGATGCTTTACCTGTTCTAGGCGGCGTTGGGCTTCGTGCTGTATGCGTTCTGCACGTTGTAATACTGTGTTGCGGGCCCGTTCAATTTGGTCGATGATCCGGTTGGCATCTTCCTCGGAGATGTCCTCACGAGAACTCATAATTGCCACTAGGGTATCACGGTCAAAAGAGGACAGGCGATCGCGCAGGGCATCAAACCCCGCCTGGGGATCATCAAAGAATGTGCGGACATCCTGCTTGATACTGTCATAGTTAAGTTCCGGGCGATCCAAGGAGTTGAGGTAGTTACGAATCCGGGCAAAAACTCCATCAATTGCATCTTGAATGCCTCGTTGAATATTCCGCACTTGTTCTACAAATTGATCCCTCACGGATACAATGTTGTCGGCAATCCGCGCCGCTTCTTCATCAGAAATATCTTCCCGAATTTTCAGCAGGGCGATGATGGTAGAACGGTCAAAATGGGAAAGGCGATCGCTAAAACTTTCCACGCCGACTCGTGGATCATGCAACAATAATTGCAAGTCGCGTTTGATGCCTTCAGGATTGAGTTCTTCTTTGCCTGTTTGGCGCAGATACTCTTCCACATAACCTTTGAATGTTTCCACTCTTTGCTGTGTGCGGCTAGCAAGGCGACGAGGCGCACGTACAAAGTTGCGAATTGAAGTTTGGGTGGAATCAATGATTTCATTGACTTGTTCTTCACTCAAATCTTGACGTTGACTGAGCAACTTCACCAGTGTATCCCGGTCTACCTGCGACAACCGACGGCGTAGTGCTACGGTTCCCTCTTTGGGATTTTCAAACAATCTGGTCAAATCTCGCTGAATACCCTCTGGATTCAGTTCTTGTTTCCCAGTATTCCGGAGATAATCTGCGATCGTGGTGGTAACAGAGTCGTATTGCTCTTTCGCCTTATCTGCTAAAACTTGGGGTGTGTGGCGAATACTATGCCATGATTCCTCAGCAGCATTGATGATTTGATTAATTTGATCTTCACTCAAATCTTCCCGCTGATTCAACAATTGCACCAAAGTATCGCGGTCAAAGCGAGACAAACGTGCCCGAATTGAGGTGATTCCACCTTGAGGATCTTCCAGTAACTTTTTGAAGTCGGCGCGGATGGCATCAGGATTCAGTTCTGATTTTCCGGTGTTACGCAGATATGATTCTACATTCAGCCACAGGGTTTCTGCTTGATATTGTGCCTGTTCAGCTAGTCCTTTGGATTCTACCAAGACGCGATCGCGTTGTTTTTCCAACTCATCCAGAATGGTGTCTACTTCATATAGCTGGACATCATTACGTTGCAGCAATATCTCCCGAATTTCCTGCCTTTCAACCTGCGCCAATCGCAATGTCAGAGTTTCATAATCTGCCTCTGGGTCTTGCAACAGTGGTTTGAAATTCTGCTCAATGCCTTCGGGTGTAAAATCTGCTTTTGGAGTAACCAGCAGATAACTTTCCACTGCGCGTTGCAAGTCTTGGACTATCTCTCTTTCTTCGATCGCTCTCACTGTCACTAGCACTTCTTGGCGGACAGTTTCTAGCCGATCGGCAATGCGCTGAATTTGTCCTTGGGTGAGCAATCCCCGCTGTTGGAGGATTTTGACGAAATCATTACGAGATAGTCGTTCTAGTTCCCTGCGGACGATTCCAGGGTCAGCTGCTGGGTCGTAGATGACATCATGAAATTCCTGGGTGATTTTTTCTGGACTCAGTTGCCAAGCATAAGTGTTGTAGAGGTAATTTTCGACATCAGCCCGAATCGGACTATAAGGTTGCGATGGTGTTGGCAACCCTAGCTTATCTGCTTCTTGGGTGACTTTATCTTTGGCAGTGGTGAGGCTACGCAAGATTTTTTCCACATCCAAATCAGACAAATCTGTTCTTCCCAATACCACTCCGGTTAAGGCAGATAGTCCTTGCTGGAGTGTACTTTGAATTGGCCCCGTAGCTGCCTTTTGGTCAGATCCTTTCGAGCCACGAGTTTCTGCGACTAACCGATCCAGCTTGGCGTTGAGTTCATCTGTTTTGCTTTGTCCTGGTGGAAGTGATTTCAGATAATCGATCAACTCACCTAAACGGTCTTCGGTGGGTGGTTGCTGACTTACCACTTGCTGCCAAACTTTATACAATGTATCAGCAATGCGGCTAACATCTTTTTTGGAAAGGTCGGTGCGGCTGCTGACTAATTCGATGAACTTTTGGCGGTCGATGTTGCGGATATCTGGAGTCCCTGCGATCGCTTTTAACTGCGGATCGTTGAGTAAATTTTCAAAATCACTCCGAATCTTTGACACATCGATTTCTGGAGGACGGATCTTTTCTAAGTAATCTTCAATGTTTTCCCGGATACTCACGGGGTCGATGCCGCTTCCTAATTCTCGACGGACAGCGGCGGCGGCGGCTTCAGCTGTCGCTACCACTTGGTTATTCACAGCTTTAGCACCCAGTGCGGCGGTAGCAGTCCCCATAATCGCCTGAAAGCCGGAAGTTGCGGTATTGACGACTGAGCCAATTAAGGAGCCTACTGTGGTGGAACTTACCCAAACGAGAATTAAAAAGTAAGCACCCCAAATCACCAAACCGAGAATCGCTCCCAATCCTGGATCTAAGATTACCAGGCTCAATTTTACTGCGAGGAAAGAAGCGATTAATAAGGCGATCGTCACAGTGATTAATGTCCAAATCCCCACTGCTGTGCCGATTTTGCGAATGCTGCCACCCAAACTTCCCACTTCCCCATCATCTGAATCCGAGTCAGATGAGTGCCCCAGGTAGGAAATACCGGCTGCAAGGGAGAGATTAGTTAGAACTAATTGGAAAGCAAAGGCTAGAATCACGCCGGAGATTAAAGCCACAAAAAAGCGCGGCCCGGAAACAAGAGCCGATGCCTGTGCTGGTGTGACGTTTGAGGATTCTGCTGGAATCTGTGCTAGCCACAATAGTGGTTTGTAGAGTCCCAGCATGATTTCCGTACTTTGGAACATTGTATTTCCTTCTTCTAAGGTTTAAATTTGGGGAATTAAGATTTTCTTGAGAAGCAACTCTTAGTATTTATGTTTGTACCTATGGCAATACCTAACTCTTTAGATCAGAATCGTAGAATTTAGCTGTTTAAAGCATCCATCCAAAGGCTGAAACCCTCATCCAGCGCAAGATATAACTTTTCTTATCTCTTGACAAAAAACTTCATCTAATTGGCAGATAAGATTATGTATATATCGCTAATTTATAATTTTTAATTACTTGTTTATAGCGATTGATTGTACATGAATTAAAAGCTTTACAATATTTCGTATTTGTTTACATAGTTATTTGTTGTCACCCTCTCAAGGTGGATTTGTCCATACCAATATGTTGTTGATTATCGTCCGCAAGAAGTGCCTATAGTTTGTTCCTATAGGCATAAAGCAGTTTAGTTATACATAGCTACATTAAAGTTAACAAACACATCTTGAGTACAAAAAAAATGGAAACACGTCCTTCCACTGATTTATCAACTGTTGCTAAAGCTTATAACGGTATAGATCGCAACGCATTTTTATTTGGCTGGACTCCTCAAGCCGAAATCTGGAATGGTCGATTAGCAGCTATTGGTTTTCTTGCCTATTTACTTTGGGATTTAGCTGGTTTTAGCGTTCTGCGCGACGTATTACACATAATCGGTTACTAATAGTCTGCCACAGCCATTCTGACTGATTAAGAACCTATAGGAATCCGATTTGATTTTTGAACAAAATTAGGCATTTGTAGTAGCGTGTCAAGCTTAAGATACTGCATTAGCTTGACTTTTGTGGAATGGGCGTCTCGCCCGTCTGTGCGGGCAAGATGCCCACACTACAAGAAAAATTTATTGCAACATTTTAGTCTTGCCACGCCGCTACGTATATTTTCAAAAATCAAATATTTACGCCGACTTACTTAGCACTATCCTTACCTAAAGTAAAAACCGAACCAACACATATAAAGCTGAAGCTACTAGTTGTAATAGCATCACTGGAATACCGTAGTGGAGAAAAGTTTTAAACGAGATGCGGCGTCCATGCTGCTCAGAAATGCCAGCGGCTACGATATTAGATGATGCACCTACAAGTGTACCATTACCTCCTAAAGTTGCACCAAACATCATGGCATAAAACAGAGGTAATACTTCTGGCGGAAACTGTCCTTGAAAATCTTGTGCTAAAACTTCTGCGGGTGCTAATCCAACAGTCACAATATATTGTTTAAGTAAGGGAACCATCCCCACCACTAAAGGAATATTGGGCACTACGCTGGATAATATACCCACAAAAAATAATAAAAATAGAGAACCCAGGATAATATTTTTTCCTAAAATTACTGCCAATATTCCTGATAAGCCATTGATTACACCTGTTTTTTCTAGTCCTCCAATTAACACAAAAATACTCATAAAAAATATTAATGTACTCCAGTCTACATCCCGCAAAATGTTGTTAACTGAATCGATTTTGCTATGATGAGATAAAAGCAAAGCTAAGGCTGCTCCTAACAAAGCTGCGGCAGCAGGTGAAATCGGAACTGGTAGAGATTCTCCAATGACAAAAAATAGCAGGACGAAAAATACAATAATTGCACCCAGGCTTAAAGCACGTGGATGATTTATTTGTGGGTGTGGTAGTTCTTCAAGATTATCTAACTGTGTATTCCAAATTTTACGGAATAAAAATGGCAGTGTTGCAATCACTATGACAATGGCAATCACTCCTCCTAAACTCAATTTCAATAAATAATCTGTAAAGCTTATATTCACAGCATCACCGACAATAAATGTAGCAGGATCTCCAACTAAAGTCAGCAGTCCGGCACTATTAGCAACAAACACCATTAAAATCAACAATGGTACGAAATTTATCCCAATTTCTTCCGCCATTGGTGGAATTAAAGGTGCTAGCAACATTACTGTTGTGGCATTTGGTAAGACTGCACAAATGGGTGTCACTATAGCCACAATACCAAGTAATAGACGTTTGCCTTGTCCTTTAGCTAGAAGTACTATTTGAGTGGCTAAATAATCAAATATCTTCGTAGGCTCAAAAGCCCGCACTAACACCATAACTCCAAAAAATAAACCGAGTGTTCCATGACTTTTGCCGATGTAACCAACAGCTTCTTGCAAAGTCATGACGTTGCTAAAAACTAATAATAATGCTCCCAATAATGCCGCAATAGTGAGATGTACCCATTCCGTCATTACTAAAACAATGACGCTTATAAACGTAATCACACTAAGGATTGCTTGCCAGTTTTCCACACCCTAACCTCCCGAAGTTTTATTGGTTGAATAGTAGCGAAAAAAGCCACCTATTTATAGGTGACTTATCTGTGATTAAAATTGGATAAAAATTACTGCAATTTGCAATAGCGATTATTCATCAATACAACTGGGAATACCCAAAACGGCGCAGGGAAAATTAGAGCCTAGTGCCTCAATCATCGGATGATTCACAGAGTTGCAACCTAAAAACAGAATATCGGCATTTTCTGATTCAACAACTTTGGCAAGTTCTGTAGAAATGCAGCCAAAGCGCAAATGAGATTTGAAGGAACCCTGCCATTCTTCAGCCAGACTTCGAGCTTGCCAGAGAATTATATCTGCTTGTTGTAGGGGAGTTACTACTGTCTGCAATTTTGGTTGAGTTAATACTAGTGTGACAGACTTTGATACTTCACTAACCTGACATTCTAATGAAGGCTGTTGTTGTGGAAAACTCAAGATATTTGGAGCCTGGCTGCTTTGATTATCTTCTAATACATAAACAGCTTGAACTGTAACTTCTGCATTAGTAGCTAAACGGGTTTGATGGGCAATCCAAAAGGCAATATCTAATGCCGTATGACTTTTGGGAGATCCGTCATAAGCAACAATTAAATTAACTGCTTTTGATTTTTGAGGTTTGTTATAAAAAGGTTTTTTTGGTTCTGGCAGCAGTACCATTTGTTCAATTAAGTCATCTCGACCTGTGGCACTTTGCAGACGTGCTAACATTGGCTTGATTTGCACAGCTTTACTTCTCCCAATGAAATGAATTAGTAATGAGAAGCAGGGGGACAAATTTTGGATTTTGGATTTTGGATTTTAGATTGAGTAACGATAACCAAAATCTCAAATCTTAAATCAGTCAAGGAAACCCCAATAATAACTGTATTACAGCCAAACTCTTGGGGGTTCCTTCCATTGCCTACGGAGTTAGCTGACGGGCTAAGACTGGAAGGTGTCTCTCTCTTAGGAGTGCTGTTAGCGCAAGCGGGGCGTTTAGCCCGTGGTGAGTGCTGAGTCTTGAGTTAAAACTTCTGACTCTTAAATTGCCGCTCTCTGCAAGATTAGCCCCAAACATTGGTTCCTCCGTTCCAAATCCAGCTTTCATGAATTTGAATTAGGCTACCCACTAAAAAAAATGATAATCTAATTTACTCGTCTTGGGCAAAATATCGATCAAGGAAATTTAGGGCGTGGTTGCGGAGTTCAAAATATTCTTTTGAGTTTCGCATAGCGGCGCGATCGCGTGGATGCTCAAAAGGAACTTCTAAAATCTCCCCGATATTAGCAGCTGGGCCATTGGTCATTAAGACGATGCGATCGGACATATAAATTGCTTCGTCTACATCGTGGGTAATCATCATCACTGCTTGACGATTATTTTCCCAAATATCCAATACCTGCCGCTGCAATTTGCCACGAGTTAGCGCATCTAATGCCCCAAAAGGTTCATCCATCAGCAACATTTTAGGACGAATTGCTAAGGCTCTGGCAATACCTACTCGTTGTTTCATACCTCCAGAGATTTCATCAGGATATTTGTCAGCCGCCGCCGTCAAGTTTACCATTGCCAAGTGCTGATTTACAATGCTAATTTTCTCAGCCCGATTAGCATTTTTTAGCACTTCATCCACAGCTAAACGGATATTTTCTCGTACTGTTAACCAAGGTAACAAAGAATAGTTCTGAAATACCATCATCCGCTCGGCTCCTGGCTGACGAATTTCTTTTCCGTCTAGCCGGACTGAGCCGGAAGTTGCTTTTTCTAAACCAGCTACTATCTTTAGTAGAGTTGATTTACCACAACCTGAGTGACCAATTACAGAAATATATTCATCTTCACCAATTGTCAGATTAACTCCATCTAAAACGACAAAGTTCTCTTGATCAGGTGTCGGATAAGACTTGACTAAATTTTCAATTTCTAAAAATCCAGTGCGGGGAAGAACTTTGGTCTGGGTATTAATAGGTAATGAGGTATATTCCATCATCAAATGCTCCCGAAATAATCTAGTCATCAAACAAACAACTTTGGATTTTAGATTTGCAATTTTAGATTATCTTTCGCCCACAACAAGCAAGGCGTAAACCGAAGAACTACAATCCAAAATCTAAAATTGGCACAGCCAATATTTGAACTTGGAATTTAAGAGATGAAAAAGCTAGTGGGAGCATTAGCCCTGATAGCAAAACTATTTAGATAACCCACCGGATCGCTGGGGTCGAAGGCTTTGTTATCTATAAATACTTCTGGTGGTTCGACCTTGTAATCATCCTTGGGACACTGAATGCCCATTTCTGATGCTATCTCCCGATATAAATCTGTTCTCCAGCCATCTTCAGCTAATTTCTGGGCATTATTGGGGAATTTCTTAATTTGTCCCCACCGGGCTGCTTGTGTCATTAACCAGATACTTCTCGATCTCCATAAGAATGTCGAGTGTTCTCCTGGCTGTTTGGGAAGGTTGTCAGGAATATCGAAGAAAATCGTGGTGTCATCGGCTTGGATGGTACGGTCTTTGCCGTCAAAGCCGCCGTAATTATAGTTGCCCAGAATTCCGGGACTTGTAAATTTGGCAATTGGAGCATCTTGATTTTTGGGTTTAGCACCTGTAAAGGAACGGTCTGTAAGTAGTTCGGCTACTTCTTGGCGATTTTCTACTTTGCTGCAATACTGACAGGCTTCAATCATCGCCTTGACTAAAGAACGATAGGTTTTGGGATATTTTTCGATGAAAGATTGCATCACTCCCAACAAACGATCTGGGTGTCCCAACCAAACTTCTTTACCTTGTGCGAAGGTAAAGCCGATGTTTTCATTACCTGTTATTGCTCGTGTATTCCAGGGTTCTGCAACCATGTAAGCTTGCATGGCGCCAATCCGCACATTTGTTACCATTTGAGGGGGTGGAACGATAATGATCCGAAACTCTTTAAGCGGATCAACACCTGCGGCGGCAGATAAGTAACGGATAAAGTATTCGTAAATCGCGGAACTTAATACTACCGCCCAGACTTTGTTTTCTGACGCCTGCTTGTCAAAGTAGCCTCGGAAATCCCGCCCAAAGGCTTCTAAAGCGCCATCGCCATATTTTTCTTGATACTCGTACCACGGACGCAGCCCAAAATTCCACATGGCTTTGTTCATTGTCATGGCGTTACCGTGGCGATGAATGGTCATGGCTGCACACAAGGGGGCTTGGCGTGCGCCTTCGGCACCAATTCTGGCGTTGGTGACAGCACCAGATACTACGGGTGAAGCATCCAGGCGACCAAAAATTAAACCGTCGCGGGAATTAGCCCAACTAGCTTCGCGGTTGAGTGTAACGTTCAAACCATATTTGCGGAAGAAACCTTTTTTCCAGGCGATCGCAAATGGCGCACAATCATTGACGGGAACGTAACCAATGGTAAGGTCAGATTTTTCTAGGTCTTGCCATCTAACTACTGGTTGCACGGCTAAGGCTTCTTCAGTTAGTCCTTTAGCTGATCTATCTCCTGAAATTCCACAGGAGGACAATGCTATTCCGGTTGTAGTTGCTCCGATTCCTTTAATAAAATCTCGTCGAGTCCAGTTATTATCACCCATTTTTGTAGCTCCATTGGTGATCAATTACTCACGCTTCAAGCGCAGAGTCTCGTTGTATTTAATTTTGCTGTTTTGATAGCAGCCGAATTTTGTTAGTTGGAAGTTCTAGGGCGATGGGTTACTAATTCTTGGATTTTGTCCACAGCGTAATCTAGGATTAACCCAGTTAAGCCAATTATCAACACAGCTAAAAAGACTGAACTGAGGTTTAAACGACTCCATTCATCCCAGACAAAAAAGCCGATACCAACACCACCTGTGAGCATTTCCACGGCAACGATTACTAGCCAAGCTATACCTAAACTAATTCGTAAACCTGTAAAAATATACGGCAAACTTGCAGGCCAAATGATTTTTGTTATCCGTCGCCAACGAGGTATTTCTAGCACTCGTGCCACATCTAAATAATCTTTGGGAACGCTAGAAACTCCTAAAGCGGTATTAATAATTGTCGGCCATAAGGAGGTAATAAAGATGACAAAAATAGCGGAAGGATCTGCTAAGTTGAAAATTGCTAAGGCGATGGGCAGCCAAGCTAGGGGCGATACGGGTTTAAAAATTTGAATGATGGGATTGAGCGCTAGCATTGCCGGTCTGGACATCCCAATTAGAAACCCCAGAGGAATCGCTACTACTGCACCTAACAAAAAGCCTATTAATACCCGACGCAGACTTGCGATCAACAACCAACCAATTCCCAAGTTGCCTGGGCCTCTTTGGTAGAAGGGATTTAAGATGTAGTCTAAATTAGCGATTAGCGCTTCTGGTGGGGTGGGCATCAATTCATGGTTGGCAAGTGCAATAATCCACCACAGCACAATTATTCCCAAGAAGCCCAATACTGGTAAAAAGAAGACATCTCTAAAAATGACGGGTTTGGTCTTTTTCCAAACAGCTTGCCCAGCGATCGCTGCGATCGCTGCTAAATTTAGTTGAAATATCATTGACGACCTCAACAGATTTAAGTGCGGGTACAAAAAGTTTGAGCAGTACCAGCCCTGGACACTGATGAGATCGGAACATTATAAAAATGCCGTCTCTTCAGTCTCCTCTCAATGCCTACGAAGTTAGCTGACGGGCTAGGGCTGAGAGATGCCCTTCTTAAGAGAGTTATGAGTTATGAGTTATGAGTTATGAGTTATTAAATAAAATTTAATTCCTAACTCCTCACTTTCAACTCCTCACTTTCTTTGAGATTCGCCCCACAATTTGGTTCCTCCGCTCCAACGTCACGCACTGTGATGCGTTGGATTAGGCTGACTTACTCGAATAGATACTAAATTATGCACATTATAACATCTATATGTAGAGCATAACATTAATGCTTTAGTAACTACATCTGTTTTATGGTAAATGTTGTTTATTTTAATACTGAAGTCAAGTACCTACATTGGCTTTTCGGTAATCAAGAAAATCTCTAATTTTGGTTGTGTTGTGAGTGAAATCCTTACACAGCAAGCTAAATATTTTAATTAAGTCAAGTATCAAGCTTGTTGACCGCAAGAGTTTTATTGTTTGTTTTAGGATATATATTATACCGCATAATTTTTATTTACGGTTAGTTAATCTAACCAACGAAAGAATTTGCAAAATCTATTTCTATTGATAGGTGGAACATATCAATTTTTTTGGTAGATCGCCATTTCAGTCGCTAAACTATTTGGATATGGAAGTTTACTCATCTATCTCCTAGCTGAATTTAACATAATGGATTTTAGTCAAATACTGGCTGAAAAAACGGATATCATCCTGAAGCAATGGATTGCAGCAGTTCGCAAGGATAGACGCATTGAAAGTGCTGATGAACTATCTTATACAGCAGTAAAGGATCACATCCCTGATCTTTTGAAAGCAATGGTGACAGTTCTTTCAAAATCTCAGGATAATGATATTCGGTCAATGGTTACTGCCAGTTTTCAGCATGGAGCGATTCGAGCCGAACAAGGCTTTGATCCAGCAGAAATTGCCAGAGAATATCATCTGCTGCGAACAGTAATATTTGATGCTATACAAGCAGATTTATTGAAGGGAACCCCATCAGAGATAATTCGTTCCATGCGTTTGATTGATGTGATTGTAGATGAAGCGATCGCTCAATGTTTCAAGAGTTATGTTGAGCAACGCTTGCAAGAATTACACCGGTTGCAAGCATCACTAACGCTCCATAATCAGGAACTCACGCGGTTAATTAGCGCCAATCAAGAGTATCTTTCCCAATTAGCCCACGAATTGAAACATCCCCTCACTTCCATTATTGGCTACTCGGATCTATTTTTACGCCAACAACGACGCAAGACTGAGATAAAAGACAACTTTACCAATTTAGAACATATTGAGCGGGTACTACGCAATGGTAGACAGTTACTTCATCTGATTAATGATGTATTAGAACTTTCGCGCTATGAAGCGGGACAGATAAAACTCCAATTAGCGCCTACGGATGTGCGTGAATTAATTGGTAATGTGTGTGAAATGTTAGAACCTTTAGCTGCGGGAAAAAATTTACAAATTGTGGTGGATTGCGATCGCGCTCCCGAAAAGGTAATGGCAGATTCTTTCCAACTGCAACAGATTATCACAAATCTTATTAGTAATGCGATTCGTTATACAGAGTCGGGGACTGTGATTATAATGTGTCAGGTGTTGGAGAATCAGAGATGGGCGATCGCAGTTTCTGATACAGGAATTGGCATCGCACCAGAAAACCAAACCCAGATATTTGAACCCTATTTTCGCGTCAGTGCTAGCGATCGCCCCTATCTTCCCGATAGTACTGGGTTGGGATTAGCAATAGTATCGCGGTTGGTAAAACTATTGCAAGGCCAAATTAACCTAGCCTCGCAGGTAGGCGTTGGTTCTACTTTCACTGTCATTTTTCCTTTGGAAATGGAATTTTAAAAGTATTGGGCAATTGTAAATCGCGACTACATTAGCATTGTCCACCTCCGTGGACTAATACAAAATCAAGGGTTTTAAACCCACCTCGGTGGGTTTTGTCTGTATAGCCGCGATTTCTAATCGCCGGGGCTTTTCTTAGAGGTTGTTTGAAAAGTGGTTAGCTGTGATTTTAGGCACTAACTGATCCCCCCTAGCCCCCCTTAAAAAGGGGGGAACCGAAATCAAAGTCCCCCTTTTTAAGGGGGATTTAGGGGGATCTAGAACGTTTTACTACCAAAAAGAGGACTTTTCAAATATTCTCTTAGGGATGGTATCTACCATCGCCATTTCTATCTTTCTATTTCATCTACTGCTTTGGGAACTCCCGCAGTTAACACTTCATGTCCAGCAGGTGTAACTAATACATCATCCTCAATACGAATACCAATACCAACCCATCGAGGATCTGTCTCTGGCTGGTCTTCTGCTAGTTTCGTATCTGGCACAATATATAGTCCTGGTTCCACTGTCAAAATTTGACCAGGTTGTAAAATCTGCGGTTTATCTTCACCGTGCTGGTAAACACCCACATCATGGACATCCAAACCTAACCAATGACTGGTGCGGTGCATATAATATGGTTTATATTTCTCTTCTTCAATTAACTTGTCAATTTCACCTTTGAGAATGCCAAGTTCAACTAAACCTTCTGTGAGGACGCGCACTGCTGTATCGTGAACTAAGTTGAAAGGATTACCTGGTTGCACTTGAGCGATCGCTTGTTTTTGTGCTTCTAAAACAATCTCATACAGTGTCTTTTGTTCTGGCGTAAATTTACCCCCAACAGGAAATGTCCGGGTAATATCAGAGTTGTAATAACCGTAAGCACAACCGGCATCAATTAGCAGTAATTCTCCATCCTGCATTTGACGATTATTTTCAATGTAGTGGAGTACGCAAGCATTCACACCGGAAGCCACAATAGAAGGATAAGCCGGCCCTAACCCACCCCGCAAGCGAAAAATGCGTTCCATCTCCGCTTGGATTTCGTACTCATAACGTCCAGGTGCGGCGATTTCTTGGGCATAATTATGTGCTTCAGTAGCGATCGCAGCTGCTTGACGCATCAATTCCAACTCAGCTTCGCTTTTGATCAATCTCATGCTGTTGAGGACAGGGCCAGTATCTTCAATAGCGATCGGCCCAGTACCGCGCTTCGGATAAGTCCGCAGTAAACTTTGGTAATGTCTCAGAATTTGGTCATTGAAGGTGCGATCGCGTCCTAAGTGATAGTAAATCCGGCTGGCTTTTTCCAAATACTGCGGTAACTTTTCATCTAACTCACTAATGGGATAAGCCTCATCAGCACCATACATTTCCTTCGCTGCATCTACCCCACAAAGATAGCCAGTCCATACTTCCTTTTCGCGATCCTTCGGTTGGACGAACAGTACAAACCGATGTTCTGCATGATGCGGCGCTAACACTGCTACTGCCTGTGGTTCATTAAAACCAGTCAAGTAGAAGAAATCACTGTCTTGGCGATAAACATACTCGACATCGTTGTGCATCACTGCCATTGGCGCACTGCGAAAAATGGCTGTACCATCACCAATTTTTGCCATTAATTGCTCGCGACGCTGCCGATATTCTGCTTGCATAGCTGATGTATGTATTAAAGTATTGTGTTATTTTACACTTTTGGCAACTAGAGGATGCACAGATTATGCTTCTTAATAGTTGCTAATCTAAGTTATTCTAACCAATATTTGTTTCCACTCAATTCATAAATTGTTTGGAGAATAATCAATTATCCCGAAAGACTCAGATCCCCGACTTCTTTAAGAAGTCGGGGATCTTGTTGTTATTGAATGATTTAGGATATTTTTATTGGACTGATTAACTGTTAAAGATACCAGTAGATTTTTGATACAGCATTTGAATGCCAAAGAAAATAGATAAAACAATTAAGTCTTATCTATAAATCATCATATACATCAAACACAAAAAATATTTTATAATTGCTTGTATAGGACTTGAAAATTTAAACCCTTTAGTTTAAAACAAACAGATATTTATCTTCAAAGAATGACATTAATAAAGAAAAAATAGTTATAAAGAAATATTGAAAGCCGGGTAAATGTTATTTGGTTACAGAAAGAGGTTTCAAAAAAAAGTTAAAAAAAGATGACAACCAATCATAAAACTACACCATGTTTGGAACTCAAAATACTTCAAAAAATTCCAATAATGATCAATGGGCAGCAACTTCCCAAAAAATACAAGCGTTAGCATCTCCTCTTGATAGTTTAACTACTCTAAGTTCTGATTCGCTTCTGGGGAGTAAGAGTTCCTCACAACCAGAACAATCAGCGGTGGTATCAGCAAATCCCAATCCCAATCCTTACTTAACTAGTGCAGCGATTGTTCCTGACTTTAACGGTGATGGCAAAACTGATAAACTTTGGGTCAATGCCCAAACTGGTGAAATTATCGTTCGCCTGATGGATGGAACAAGTGTTATCGAACAAGGTTCCTTGGGTCAATTTGACCTAGCCGCCTATGATTACAAAATTGCCGAATTCAACAATGATGGCAAAACCGACTTCTTATTACGCAATAAGACAACCGGTGAGAATAGTATTGTGCTGATGGATGGCACCAGAGTTGCTAATGCAGCTGCTCTAACTACCGTTGATGCAGCCTGGAATCCAACAATTGGCGATTTCAATGGCGATCGCAAAACCGATATTTTCTGGCATAATGCTACAACCGGTGAGAACGCTATTTGGGAAATGGATGGCACAACAGTTCTCACTGCAACTGTTCTAGACACTACAGACCCAGCACTAACTCCTACCATTGTTGATTTCGACGGCAACGGCAAGAGTGACATCTTCTGGCGGAATCAGACAACAGGCGATAACAGCGTTTGGTTCATGGATGGTACGCAAAAGAGTGAATTTGCTCTGCAATCACAAGATGCAGCTTGGACTTATAGCGTTGGCGATTTCAACGGCGATTTAAGCACTGACCTGTTGTGGAGAAACGCTCAAACAGGTGAGAACAAGATTTGGACAATGAGAGGTATCTTAGTCACCGAAGGTGCTTTGGGAACACTTGACTCAACTTGGACTTCCAAAATTGGTGATTTCAACGGTGATGGCAAGACCGATATCTTCTGGCACAATGGAACCACAGGTGCAAACACTGCTTGGTTGATGGATGGTACAACAGTCGCTACTGAAGCTTTCTTACCGGCTAATAACCCGGCCTTAGTACCATCTCTTGGTGATTATAACGGCGATGGTAAGACCGACATCTACTGGCGCGATCAGACAGCAAGTGCAGACAACATTTGGACTATCAATGAGACAACAGCCGTTGAGACTCCCATCAGCGACGCAGATAAGCTTGGCCCAGAGTGGTATACATTCTAAAATCACGTGAGTTCGATGAACCTCTCCCTCCCAGCCTCCCTCTGGGAAACGAAAAGGGAGGAGCAACGAATTCAGCCTTTTGCTCCCCTCTCCGCGTCGGAGAGGGGTTGGGGGAGAGGTCATTATTTTTCCCCTGCTTCCCCTGGTTCTTTCTCAGTCTCTTGTATTCAAAATTTGTAACTCAAAACCTGAATTTCCCCATTTTCCGGCAATTTACCAGGGCTAATGGAAATACTATCTCCATTGCTACGCCGCACTGGCATACCTTGCATTAAGGTCAGAAAATCATCCAGTGGTGAAATATCACACTTAGCAGCATCGGCGGCTTGTGTCCGGTAATGGGTCGGAATCACTAACTTGGGATTTAACACTTGAACAGCCTGCTTTGCTTCCTCAGCATTGTAGGCTTTTGCACTGCCTCCCACTGGAACAAATGCTACATCGGGACGACCCATCAGGATTTTTTGCTCAATGGTAATTGGTGCAGCGGCTCCGCCTAAGTGTAAGATATTAATTCCACCTTGCTTCCAACTCCAAGCGGTGTTTGAGCCAAACTGCTTACCACCTTTGCGATCGTGGTCTATGGCAATTCCTTGGAACTTAATGCCTTTAAACTCATAAACTCCTGGTTCATAGATGAGTTTTGCATTTCCCGGTAGTACGTCCACAGCGCCTTCATCTAGTAGTTGACTGCTAATCAGTACTAAATCTGCTGCCACTTTTGGGGGACGATATCCAGCAGTACAGCCGACCGTCCGAAATGGATTGACAAGAATTTTTGCACCGCCACCAGTAAAAAGAAAGCAAGTATGACCCAACCACTGAACTGATAAACCGCTAGATTGTGCGTCAGCTTGAGATTCAGAACCCAAGGTAGTAACTAAAGCTGTGACCAACCCCGCCCCAGCATAGCCCATCAACTGTCGTCGTTTCATTAATTATGCTCTTGACTGTAACTGTTCCAAAAAATTTCGCAATAACTGTTTTCCTGAAGATGTCAGGACACTCTCTGGGTGAAATTGGACGCCCTGAATGTGAGGATAGTTCCGGTGTCGCACTCCCATAATGGTGTTGTCTTCAACCCAAGCGGTGATTTCTAACACATCTGGGCAAGTCTCACGTTCGATTACCAAACTATGATACCTGGTGGCGGTTAGAGGATTTTCTAATCCCCGGAAAACTCCCACCCCAGTGTGAGACACCTGAGAGGTTTTGCCATGCATCAATTCTGGAGCCGGAATTATTTTACCACCGAATACTTGACCGATGCTTTGATGTCCCAAACAGACACCCAAAATTGGTAACTCTTGTCCTAGCTGTTCAATCAATGCTAAAGAAATGCCAGCATCTTCTGGGCGACCAGGCCCAGGAGAAATAACCACGGCTTCCGGCTTTAAGGCTTGAATTTCATCTATGGATATCTTGTCGTTACGAAAAACTTTAATCTCATCTGCAACTGGGAATTCTGCTGCCAATTCTCCCAGATATTGCACTAAGTTATATGTAAAACTGTCGTAATTATCGATAACTATAATCAAAGCTCATCACTCCTGGTTTTTAACACTCATCATTTGCAAACAGCATAGACAAATATCTCATGCTATTTGTTTGCTAGGTGTAAAAATAACGCTGACGTGGACACGTATATATAAAGCAGCTACTCTACGACAAGCCACTTCGTAAATTTTGAATTGTTTATAATGTGTTATGCAAAGGAAATCGAACAGAGTGTAATTCTCTTACCGAGTCACTTGGCGATGCCTGCGGTAAATGCTCGCCTCCGTAAATCACTTCTACAAAGCCGATATAATTAACGTTACCAGAGGAGGGAGCAATAGCGTACCAGCTACTAGCACCGCTACTAAAGCAGAGACAAGGACTGCACCGGCTGCACAATCTTTAGCAATTTTTGCCAGATCATGGTATGTCTGCTTAACGGTTAAGTCCACAAGGGACTCGATCGCTGTATTTAGTAACTCTAATGCCAAAACTAAACCACTAGTTATACCAATTACCGCTATTTCCACCGCTTGCAGATGTAAAAAAACGCTTAAAGCGATCGCCATTGCACAAACACTTACATGGATGCGAAAATTACGTTGAGTTTGAAAACTATAGCTGATTCCAGCCCAAGCATATTTAAAACTAACAAATAAATTAGAGGCTACTTTCCAAGAGAATTCTCGTTCGTTAGACACAAGTGTTTGTAACGAGGTAGGCGTTGGTGGTGGAGAAATTTTTTGGGACATAGACTTAAAAATACAAAAATAGAGTTGCTACAGTGGGAATATTTGCCAATCTTAATGGCAGAATTAACTTTGAGGCAATCTTTAGGGAATTTTCCACAGAAGTATTATAAAAGTATTACCAAAAATTGACACTAACGGATACACAAGTTACTGCTATTCAATGTCAATAGTAATACCTATTGCGTTCAGCAATCTCACTTGCTGTTCTAACATTCGCTCCAAACTTTCTTCATCAGGATGATCCCAGCCTAACAAGTGCAATAAACCATGAGCAGCTAACCAGGCTAGCTCAGTTGGTAAACTATGTTCTTGTTGTTGAGCTTGGCGTTGTGCCGTATCTACAGACACAATAATATCACCTAGATATAATGGCACAGAGGTTAGCATTTCTTCGCTTTGAGGAAAATCCACCTCCAAAGCAGCAAAGGCTAAAACATCGGTAGGCTTATTTTGTTGACGATACTGAGAATTGAGTTCTTGAATTTGCGAGTCATCTGTCAAACGCAGCCCGATTTCATAACTTGGCGCTGGCGGAATCTGAGGGTGAAGTATTTCCAACCAGTTATTAAACCAATTTTCCCAAGTTTCAGGAGTAATTCGGGCATGGGTGTCCCCAATTTTTACAGATGTTGTCGGGGACAACTCGTAAAAATACTCCTCCACATATAGTTCAACTCTCAGGGGCACACAGTCTCCTAGTCTGAGGTTTACGATTTGTTGTTAGTGAGTTAGGTAAGCAAGACCAACAAGGAGAGCTAAAAGCCCTACAGCAGTCAACGCAAAATGCTTCAGGGAAGTTGCACCCTTCCGCACCATGTTTCGCATGGCGAGTTTTACGTAGCTAGGTTGAGATTCTGATGAAGGAGAGTTGCTCATAGTTATTTGTCTACAGGCTCTTTTATAACTGTAACAGTTGGTCTGGGATAGAATGGCGATCGCCTGTATCTTGCTGAGAAATTTATCCAAGATGCTATGCGATCGCGCCAATCTGAAAATACGAAAAAATAAATAACAAGTAGTAAGTAATGTTAAAAACAATTTACTTACTACTTGTAAATAACCCTCAATTATGCAGGAGTGTTTTCTACTAGTTTATTTTCTTGGCGCAGATAAGCTTGGATGAATGTATCAAGTTCACCATTCATAATATCGCCAATTGCTGTTGTTTCCGTGTTTGTACGCAAGTCTTTCACCATTTGGTAAGGGTGAAATACATAGTTACGGATTTGATTTCCCCAGGAGGCTTCCACCATATCGCCACGAATTTCGGCAATTTCTTGGGCACGTTGCTCTTTGGCTATGACCAATAGCTTTGCTTTGAGGCGATTTAGGGCTTTTTCTTTATTTTGCAGTTGCGATCGCTCTTCTGTACAGCGCACAGCAAGACCAGTCGGAATGTGAACAATCCGCACCGCAGTTTCTACTTTGTTGACGTTTTGTCCACCTTTACCACCAGACCGAGTTGTGGTGATATCCAAATCTTTGTCTGGAATATCCAATTGCACAGAGTTATCAATCTGCGGCATTACTTCCACCCCTGCAAAACTGGTTTGTCGCTTACCGTTGGCATTAAAAGGTGAAATCCGCACTAAGCGATGTGTACCCATTTCCGATCGCAAGTAACCATAAGCATAGCGACCAGTAATTTCTAGGGTTGCCGATTTAATTCCGGCTTCATCACCCTCCGACTCTTCAGCTAAAGTTACCTTATAGCCGTGAGCTTCGCCCCAACGGGTGTACATCCGCATCAGCATAAATGCCCAGTCTTGAGCATCTGTGCCACCAGCACCAGCACTAATGGTCAGTACAGCACCTTCAGCATCATAGGGGCCAGAAAGTAACTGTTGTAACTCCCACTGGTCAAGGTCACGATTCAGTTTAGTGATAGTAGATTCTGCTTCTTGGAGTAGCGCCTCATCGGTTTCTAACTCCAATAACTCAACAACTGCCTTAGTATCTTCTAAATTGGCGTGCCAGCGATCGTATTGCTGGAGGTGGGCTTTCAGGTCGTTGAGTTCTTGTAGGGTTTGTTGGGCTTGGGTTTGGTCATTCCAAAATTCTGGTTGAGCAGATATTTTTTCGAGGTCTTGAATTTTGGCTGTCAGTGCAGGTACGTCAAAGATAGTCCTGGGTTTTACCCAGGCGGCCAGACAACGTTTCGATTTCGCGTTTGAGTTCTAAGACTTCCATAGTGCTTGCTGAATGATAGATAGAGCGCTTTGGATTGTGAAATTGCTCTTTATTTTATTGTATTTATTAATTTTAGCTGTAGTTGGGCAAACTCTCCCTGTACTATTTCTAATCAACAAAAATTTATAAGTCATTTCCAAAATCTGTGATTAATATAATCAGAAAAACAAATAGTCTGATTGCGAACCCCAGTCAAAATAGTAGTTATTGTTACACCCAATCACAAAAAACGCGGATAACATTAGAAAAATCTCACCCCATAAAGAAGGTGAGCGAAAACTGTTTATCTTTGTGTCCTACTAACAGCTGTCCTCTAGGCATGAATTGTTAAGTAATTATCCTAATAATGGATAGAACTTAATTACACTTTGTCTAAAGTATTAGGCAAAAAAGTACTCCACAAGGGTGAGGTGTGACTTGACAAAATTCTGTCACTATGCGTTAGTTATTAGCTAAAAGCAAAGGAGTTTGCAATGCATCGACAAATGTGCTGGTTATCTAAGTCTGGTGGCGATGGAGAGAAAATTTTGTATTTGCAGACAGAACCCAATCAGCCTTGGCGTCCCTACACAACTTTTGGACATTTTGCAGTCCCAGATTATCAAATACCAGGTGGTTCTAAAGGTTGGGCAACTTATCAAAAACTTCTGAAAGCAGGTTGGACATTAGTACCTAGCGCACGGGCAAACGAGTTTGGCAACAGCAGCTACGCAGAGTCAACAATTCAAAATCAATAGTCATTTGTCATTAGTTATTCTGCGCGTCGCTGTGTTTCCCCAATCCCTCACTTGCTCACAAACCTCTTGGGGAACCTTCACCGCGAGGATCGGCGGCCCCTTCTAGAGTTCCATCGGGTGTAACCGCGATCGCGTTACCATTACCCCAGGGAGCAGTTTCTTTTATTTTGTGTCCCCGACGGCGTAAGTCTTGCACAGTCAAAGCATCTAAGCCCCAAGATTCAACGCGCAACTCATCTGGTAGCCATTGATGATGTATGCGTGGAACAGAAACAGCCGCACCAACATCCATGTTGTATTCCAGCACATTTAAAATCACTTGCAAAACCTGGGTGATGATGGTGCTACCACCAGGCGCACCCACTGCCATCCGAAAATGACCATTTTCTGTGACTATTGTGGGAGTCATGCTGGATAGAGGAGTTTTGCGGGGCGCAATGCTATTGGCATCGTTGCCAACCAAACCAAAGGCATTAGGTACTCCTGGCGCAGCAGCAAAATCATCCATCTCATTGTTGAGGACAATTCCAGTTCCTGGTGTCACTACACCAGCACCAAAACTGAGATTAATCGTGAAAGTCAAACTCACGGCGTTGCGTTCTTCATCCACAACACTAAGATGGCTGGTTTCAGGAGATTCATACCGAGGACAAGGGGATGAGGGAAGACGCAGACATTTAGAATTTAAATCTACTGGCTTGATCTCGGTCGAGGGTCTAGCCACTTGCATATTAATTTCTTGACGGCGTTTTTTGGCGTAAGCTGGACTAAGCAGTTCTTGTACAGGGACTTTGACAAAATCAGGATCGCCTAAATATTGTGAGCGATCGCTGTAAGCAATCTTCATTGCCTCTACCATTAAATGTATAGCGTCGGGATGATGCCATCCTAAAGATTTAAAATCGGTATCACCAATAATATTTAAAATCTGCAATAGGTGAACGCCTCCCGATGAAGGTGGTGGCATTGAGCAAATTTTAGCTTGGCGAAAATTTCCACAAACGGGAGTGCGCCAGATTGGTTTGTAGGCTTTGAGGTCTTCTAGAGTCATTAAACCACCATTTTTTACCATATCAGAAGCGATCGCACGAGCAATACTGCCGGTGTAAAAACTTTGGGGATTTTGGGCAATTGTGGCTAAAGTCCGTGCTAAATCACGCTGCACTAGCTTGTCCCCTGGTTTGTAAAATTCACCGTTGCGAGTGAAAATTTCTCGCAGGGCTGGATTCTTAATAAGTGCTTGTTGGCTGGATTGGTTTGTTTGCAGATAACGCCAAGTTGCTACATCGCCCAAAATGAAGCCATCTTTAGCGAGTGCGATCGCAGGTTTCATCACCTCTTGCCAAGAGAGCTTACCATAGCGACGATGCACTTCATAAAGTCCCGACACCGTTCCTGGTGTCGCCACTGCTAAATAACCTTTAATACTTGCATTGGGACGCACCTTTCCTTCTGCGTCAAGATACATATTTCTTGTAGCTTTCAGAGGTGCGCGTTCACGGAAATCTAGCGCTTTGATGTCGCCAGTTTTCTCAGAGTGCATCAGCAAAAATCCGCCGCCACCGATTCCCGCTGAAAAAGGCTCAACTACAGAAATTGCAAAGGTTGTGGCTACAGCTGCATCCACTGCATTACCACCTTTGCGTAACATCGAAATTCCCGCTTCACTCGCTAGGGGATGGGCTGAAACCACCATTCCCTTTTTGCTGCGTAGGGGTAAAGTTAAAGCAGCCGAAGCGACTTGGCTATAAACAAAGAGTGTGAAAGAAAAGACTGCGATGGCTACGTGCGTCGCAGGCATTGCAACTCGCTTGGCTTGAGTAACAGTAAGCATTTTTATACCATTTTTCATAAAAACTTATACATATATAGCATCTGAGTATACTTAATTTATCAGATTTTGATTACCATTTTTTGCGTAGCTTGTCGCCGTAGGCATGGCTCCCCCTTGAAAACTACGATGTACACACAAGTCGAAAAAAGCTTGATTTTCCATTCTTCTCTCGTTTATCTCGTTTACCTCGTTTTTATCTCGTTCCCATGTTCTACATGGGAATGCTCCTCGTGGAGGCTCTGCCTCCAATCTGGCATTGAGTCAGAGACTCAATGAATGCATTCCCAGTCTCAGACTGGGAACGAGGAAATGCTTATCAAGCTAGGTTTTTAGGACTTGTGTGTACACCGTAGCCGTTTCGGGGAGAGGAATGGAAGTGGGGTAAAAAGCCATGCTACAAAACAAGAAATCAAGGCTTATGTATTTTTCTTTTTTCGTATGAAACCACCCTGCCCTTGAAAAAGAGGCAGGGAGCAGGGGGAAATGGTTAGAGCCTATTTATAAAGTAAATATTAATTAGAATGTGTTACGGCGTCTAGGAATTTGAGTGTTTGAGAAAGTCTAATTTAGCAGTAATGTACTATATTTCCAGGTGTTCTACTCTCAGCGATAACGCACGCTACAATTCAACATTTACTTTATAAATGGTTTCTTACAAATATAAAGAGTATGCAAAGATTTTTGGAAAAGATAGACATCTAAGTAAATATTCGATATTTAGTTATTGTTGGGTTATTTTGATGTTTTCTATTTTACAGATAGAAATTCAAGAGCGATGCCTACGGCGGCAAGCTACGCCGACAACAAATGCATAAAAATTCCCTGTTTTATGCCATCTCAAGTTTTCCCTATTTTTAAACTAGTAAGACTTATGCATTGACAAAGCAACTAAATTTTGTGCAGTGCTTAAGACTTAGATAGTCCTCAATACTGGGATTAAGTAATGTGTGCAAGCGAATTAAAGGGGAAATATTTAATGAACAATTGGCGAGTCTATCTATCTAAAGAGTGAATATTGTATGCCGAAAGCTTGAACTTTTGGCAAATTATTTGTGCAATCAAACAGCACAAACTCGATTATTGACAACTGAAGTTACTCCAAAAATCGATTCAA
Source organism: Nostoc sp. UIC 10890 (assembly GCF_054786515.1). Classification (NCBI taxonomy): domain Bacteria; kingdom Bacillati; phylum Cyanobacteriota; class Cyanophyceae; order Nostocales; family Nostocaceae; genus Nostoc; species Nostoc sp. UIC 10890. Next base: position 1,375,657 of record NZ_JBSGKF010000001.1, on the reverse strand, counting down.
TCAGGAAAAACTTATGGCAATTATCATTGGAACCAGCGGTAACGACACCCTACAAGGCGCTTTTGATTACATCGATTACAACGACACCCTAACTGGTGGCGGTGGCAACGATATATTTCTTTTTGAAGGCGGCTCAAACTACATTCATAAGATCACCGATTTCGGTGGAGTAGGCAAAGGAACCAACCCCAAACCAGCAGTCATTGCCGAAGTGGATACCCTAAGTTTCCAGCGTTATAGTGCCTTTACTGCTCAAAACTTGCTCCTCGCCCAGAATGGCACAAGTCTGGAAATCGGCTTTCAAGGGTTTGGTAGTTACAAATTCATTCTGGAAAACTTTGCCCTGGAAAACCTGGATAACCTCACCAAATCTGCTGGAGCCACTGTAGATTTGGGTAATATTCTTTTTTATGGGCAAACTACCATCATCGACAGCTTTGATGTCTTCGATGCCAACTCCACCCAAAGCACTGTCTTTAAAAAAAACACAGTCACCTTCCTAAACGACCTATCCAACAATGTTAGTGGATTTGACAATTCAAATGATGTCATCAATGCTCAGGGAGGTGATGACATTATTGAAGGCTTAAGTGGCAATGACATTTTGAGGGGTGGTGCGGGCAATAATACCCTCAACGGTGGTGTTGGTGACGATACTTTGTATGCTGACTCCCCCTCAAGCAATAATCTGTTTAATGGTGGCGATGGCAATGATTTTCTCTCCACCTCTGGCGGAAACTACTATAACACCTACGCACCAGGCTACAACGATCGCTCTTTAGGCAACAATACCCTCAATGGTGGTGCTGGTGATGATACTTTAAATGCTAGCGGTTCATTAGGCGATAACCTCTTAGATGGGGGCGATGGCAATGATTCTCTCTCTATCTCTGGGATTGTAAGGGGTGAGCAGTATACATCGTCTGACTCTGGCTCAGATGGCGATAACACCCTCAACGGTGGTAATGGTGATGATATCTTGAGTGCTAGTGGATCATCTGGCGATAACCTCCTAGATGGAGGCGATGGCAATGATTTTCTAGACATCTCTGGCTTTGTTGAACAATATTATGACTCTTACTTTGACTCTCGCTCATCTGGCAATAACCTCCTAGATGGAGGCGATGGCAATGATACTCTAACAGCTTCTGGTGCCACTGGTAATAACACCCTTAGCGGTGGTAATGGCGATGATAGCCTCACAGGTGGTAATGGCAATGATAGCCTTACAGGCGGCGGTGGTAAGGATAAATTTGTTTACGACGGCTTATTCAACGACAACGACATATACAGCGACACGATTAATAATGGCACTACTACGATCGCCGATTTTGATGGAGTAGGTAAAGGAACAAACCCCACAGCAGCAGTTATAGCCGAAGTGGACACTCTGATATTCCAGGACGATAGTAACTTCACTGCCGACAATTTGCTTCTCACCCAGAATGGCACAAGTTTGGAAATCAGCTTTCAAGGGTATGGTGATACCAGATTTATCCTGGAAAACTTTGCCCTGGAAAACCTGGAAAACCTCACTAAATCTACTGGAGCCACTGTAGATTTGGGCAATATTCTGTTTTATGGGCAAACTTCCATCACCGACAGCTTTGATGTCTTCGATGCCAACTTTACCCAAAGCACTGTCTTTAAAAAGAACACAGTCACCTTCCTAAACGACCTAAACAACAATGTTAGTGGATTTGACAACTCAAATGATGTCATCAATGGTCAAGGGGGTGATGACATTCTTGAAGGCTTAAGTGGCAATGACATTTTGAGGGGTGGCGATGGCAATAATATTCTCAACGGTGGCGATGGCAATGACACTCTCAATGGTGGCACTGGCAATAACACCCTTAATGGTGGCAATGGCAATGATTCCTTAAATTTTGACTCCCTATCTACCTTAGTCACTCAAACAGTAGACGGGGGAGCAGGTAACGACTCTTTGTCTTTCAGTTATAGCAGTGCTACCACGGGAATTACTTCGACTTTCAATCCTACTACTAACATCACAGTAATTTCTTCGACGGCGAACACAACAGTGTTTAGCTACAAGAATATCGAACAATTAAATATCACAGGTACAGACTATGATGATTATCTTGTGGGAAGCAATGGTAATGATACGCTTCGCCCAGGCAATGGTAACGATACAGTAGATGGCGGCGCTGGTGACGATTTATTGGATATTAGTCTTTCAACAGGAAATCACCTCCTCAATGGAGGCAATGGCAATGATTCTTTACAGGCCTTGAGTGACATTTACTACGACGAATTCGGAAATTTTGTTATCAGTAGCATATCTGGCAATAACACTCTCAACGGTGGTGCTGGTAACGATTATTTGGATATTTACAGATCAACAGGTAATAATCTATTAGATGGGGGCGATGGTAACGATATATTGGGTGTTTCCAGTACAGGCAATAATCTATTATATGGGGGCGATGGTAACGATATATTGAATGTTTTCGGTTCAGGCAATAATCTATTAGATGGGGGCGATGGTGATGATTCCCTAACAGCCTCTAGTAACTCAGGTAATAACACACTCATTGGTGGCAATGGTGACGATACCCTCAGAGGTGGCAGTGGCGATTCTATCCTCATCGGTGGCAAGGGTAATGATAGGCTCTTTGGGGAAGGTGGTACTGATACCTTTGTTTTCAATAGTTTCGATGAAGGTCTTGATAGGATACGTGACTTCGTTGCCATTAATGAACTAATTCAAGTATCGACTGCTGGTTTTGGTGGCGGTTTATCAGCAGGTGTACTTAAGACAAGTCAGTTTACACTTGGAGAATCTGCAACCACTAGCACCCAGCGATTTATTTATAACTCCACCACAGGTGCATTGTTCTTTGACCAAGATGGTAATGCAGGCGCATTTACTCAGGTACAATTTGCAGAATTATCTACTGGGTTATCGCTAACGAACAACAATTTTGTGGTTGTTTAACCATATTGCGTAATTCCCCATCCCTCTACAGGATGGGGATGTAAGCAAGCCAAAAAGGAAACGTTCTCAAAGTATATGGATACCGTAATTACACCAGAAAGAATCGAGTTACCACCTGGCGCGGTGTTAAAACTTTTGGGAAACTGGCAAGACTATCAAGCATTGAGTCAGCAATTAGGCGATCGCTCCTCACCTCGCATTAAATATCGAAGAGGAGAAATTTTCCTGATGGCACCGCTACCAGAACATGGAAGAGATGCGAGTTTACGTGGTTAAAGAACTTTTTGCATGGACAACAGTAGGGTGTGTTACGGCTTTCGTAACGCAAAATTTCAGATTTTCGGTGCGTTACACTAACCCTTAATTACGAATTACGTTAGCGTAGCGGTAGCGAGTCCGCGAGCGTCATTACGAATTATTTGAATCCCTTTGATATCCGAAACTCCTGGACAACATCTTTAATATCACGTAATTCCCCCTCAACTAAATAGTTTAACTGTCGCATTTCATCTGCCGAAATCTTTCCAGCAAGTGAGGCGATCGCAGTTCTTAATTCAGGATACTTTTTTAATATTTCTTGTCGAACAATAGGCACTGTTTCATAAGGTGGAAAATACTTTTTATCATCCTTGAGTACAACTAAACCTAAGCGAGAAATCTGTCCGTCAGTAGAATTCCCCGCCACCATATCTACTTGTTTTTGAATCAAAGCACGATATATCAAACCCAAGTCCATAATTTGGGGAGATTTGGCAAAACGTAAATCGTAAGTTTTAGCTAATCCTGGAAAACCATCTTCTCGTTCTAAAAATTCATAACCGAAACCGCCACGCCACTTTGGTGTATATTGAGTAGCTTCAGAGAGAGTTTCAATGTTGTTGCGCTTGGCATCTTCACCCCGGATAATCATTGCAAAAGTATTTTCAAAACCTAAGCTTGGCATCACTTCCAGATTGAATTGCTGGGAGTATACTTGTTTTAATCTTTTATAAACTTCTTTGGGGTCATTAACTGCTTTTTGCTTTAAAATTCCAGTAAAAGCTGTGCCTGTATACTCAATATATGCGTCGATTTTGCCAGCAGTAATAGCACTATGACAAACAAAAGAACCACCCAAACGAGGGCGACGATCTACTTTTAAATTAGTTGTCGCCTCAATTTGTTGTGCTAACAGTTCACCTAAAATATCTTGTTCAGTAAAATCTTTAGAAGCAAGAATAATATTGCCACCGTTATTACTATTTGAATTTGGCGTACAACTAGTAATTACCAATAACAAGGCAAAAGTTAAAAAACAAAGTGCTAAAAATCTTTTCATGAGAGGTCATTATATAAATTAAATTTTAGAAGATGTATTACAAGTATAGGACTTACGCACTGTACAACTCATCGTATGAATATACGAGAATGGGTCGTTTCAGTCTTTTATTAATCGTTCTTCGATGGTCAGATGTAGGGGTAAAGCACATTGCTCATGCGTGTCAACTTAAGCCAAAAATAGCGTACTGATTAGGTGTTGTTCACCCGCCAGGGAATATAATTAAGAGACTAATTGCTCAAGTCTACTGAAGTAGACTGAAAATTTTCCGCGCTCTTTAGTCCTCTTCAGAGGACTTTAGCTATGAGACAGGGATTTACAATCCCTGGCGGACGTGATCTGGCGGTTAAGTTTAGAGTTAACTTTTAATTTTTAATTTATTCTCCATCCAGCCAATTGCAAAGTCAGCCAGTAATGCAATTCCTGCCGCCGGAACTGCACCAGCTAAAATTAGCTGATCATTTACAACTGATATCCCACGAAAAATAAACACTCCCAAACCACCAGCACCAATTGCCGCTGCAATAGTTGCAATACCAATAGCAATTACTGTTGCTACTCGCACTCCTGCTAAAATTACTCCCATTGCCAAGGGAATCTCAACTTGCAATAACAACTCTCTATCTGTCATTCCCATACCTCTCCCAGCTTCCCGAATTGCTGGATCGACGCCAGTAATACCTGTGTAAGTGTTACGAATTATCGGCAGCAAGGAATATACAGTCAGGGCAACAATTGCTGGTACTGCACCAATTCCGCCAATTATCGGAACAGGAATGAGTAAGCCAAACAGTGCCAAACTAGGAATAGTCTGGAGAATATTCGCTATGCCAAGAATTGGCTGGCGGAGATAAGTTTTACGTGTAATTAAAATACCTAATGGAATGCCTACAAGTATGGCAATTCCAATGGCAATGCCTACTAAAAATAGGTGTTCGAGAGTATGCTGAAGAATTTCTGGGGCATACTTAACGAGGAAGAAATTTTTCATAGAGTATCTTGCAGGGAACGCAGACATTGAAGAAAGGCAAGACTTTCTGGGTGTTGCGATCGCATAAATTCATCTGTTGTCCCCAATACTACCAATTCTCCGCCATACATTAAACCAATTCTTGATGCCAAAACCAAGGCTTCTTGAATATCGTGGGTGACGAAAACAACAGTTTTGCCTAACTCTTGCTGCAAATGCCGAAACTCTTGTTGCAGTTCTAGGCGCGTAATTGGATCGAGTGCGCCAAAGGGTTCATCCATCAACAACACAGGCGGATCTGCCGCTAAAGCCCTGGCTACCCCGACTCTTTGCCTTTGTCCTCCCGAAAGTTCGTGCGGGTAACGTGTGGCAAATTGTGCTGGTTCTAAGCCTACTAATTGCAGCAACTCATAAACCCGCGTTTTAATTTGTTTAGATTGCCAACCTTCCAAAGAAGGAACTAAACCTACATTGCGTTCAACTGTAAAATGGGGAAATAAACCAATTTCTTGAATGACATAACCAATTTTTCGCCGCAGTTTAATTTCATCCCATTGAGTTGTGGGAATGCCATCAAATAAAACTTCGCCTTGTGTAGGTGTAAATAGGCGATTAATTAATTTCATTGTGGTGGTTTTGCCGCTACCACTGCGCCCAAGTAATACCAGTGCTTCCCCCTGGCGGATGCTGAAATTGAGATTTGACACCAAGGGGCGATGATTGCGGCTAAAGGTAACATCGCGGAATTCAACGGCGGTTTGGTTATTTTGCTGCATGGGTGGCTTTTGGTGGACGCTAGCTGTATGTATTATCTGCTGATTTTGCTAGCGTGCTAACCAATGCTGTTTGGTTAAGAGACGCGATGAATTGCTAAGGCAAGAGACGCGATGAATCGCCGTCTCTACAATCATCAGTTTGTTGTAGAGACGGCGATTTATCGCGTCTTTGTATTTCTACCGCGTATTTCTGCCGCAGAGATTCAAGGATAGGAGCATTGCAGAAGTTACACAAGCTATGTCATATATGGAGATTGTTGTTTAATTGTTTTATGTCTATTCAAGTCTACGGAATTCCCAATTGCAGCACTTGCAAAAAAGCTTTAACGTGGCTCCAACACAACAACATTGACTATGAGTTTATCAACACCAAAGATACTCCGCCAACCCATGAGATGATTCAAAACTGGGTAAAGTCTTTGGGTTTTGCTCCCATGCGAAATACCTCTGGCCAATCCTACCGCGCTTTAGGAGATCAAAAAAAGATTTGGACTGATGAACAGTGGATTGATGCATTCACTCACGATGCAATGCTTCTCAAACGTCCACTTTTTGTCAAAGATGGAACAGCTGTGCTAGTCGGCTTTAAAGATGAAGCAGTAGTTCAAGAAAAATTAGGATTTTAGTCAGGGAGCAACGCTCTAACTGTGAGATTGGAGTTAAATTATCAATTATGTTGCTGCACCAAGCCGAAGGACAGAAAGTAGAATTAAAGAGGGTTTTAGCCTAGTTAATTTTCTTGATATACTTCAGGTTTTCCTATTTTCAATAATTTTACTTATCTCAAACAAGTCTGTCTAAATTAGGATTTACGCGTAAAGATTCTCTGGGAGAATTGGGTGTAAGTTTTACTATTAACGCTGCCAATCATACATTAATCGTCCATGACGATCACGCACAAGTTCCCATTCTCCACGACGATATCGTTGTCCTTTATAACGTATGGAACGATAGCGTCGTCTATAATGATGTCGTCGATTCCGCTGGCGTTGATAATAATATCTTCCAGTTCGTTGCCGTCTATGATAACGTCGTCGATTCCGTCGGCGAGCTAACAAAAGTTCTTCACTTTGCTCTCCAACTAAATTTGTCTGTGCGTCAATACTCTGTTCATTGAGAACATGATTTAGAGTATTATCCTTAGCTTCAGCCAAAGCAGGCGGATAAATGAAGGCTAATAACAGGAACGCAATTGAGGATAGCTTTTTGAAACGATTCACGTTTTTGCTTTTCCTAAACTATTGGTAATCTATTTATTTAATACTTAAGTTGAGTAATTATATAGTTCAGGATTTACAAATTTGATTAGTGAAAATGTAATAAAAGTACTTAATTGGTTTTCAGTAACACAACCTATCAGATGAGTTTAAAAAATCATTTCAAACAAAACTACTGAATACTCAGTGATACCATTATTGGTATAAGTTTTGGGTTTTACAAGCAATGGCATACATTCCAAAAGACGCAAAGTGGTATATTGCTGAATTGGTGATCGAGTGTAACGTTGAGGGAAATCCACGCAATGTTGTTCATGTAGATATTGTTCTTATCCGTGCTTCTTCACCAGAAGAGGCTTTTGAAAAAGCTGAAGAACTTGGTTATGAGGGTAACAGCACATATCTCAATCCCAAAAATCAAACCGTCACTTTTACTTATAGAGGCTTACGGGATATAAATGTTATTCATGATGAATTGGAACATGGTGCTGAACTGATGTTTGAGGAAAAAATTGGTATACATGAAAGCCAGCTACAACAAATGCTGACTCCAAAATCTCAGCTAGCTATCTTTCGTCCGTTAAAACCAATAGATCCATCTAAGCCAGACTATAGCAGTAAAGAAATTATGGATGAAGTAGCAAAAAGAATGAGTGGCGATGGGTGTTATTGAAGTACTTTAAATACTTCAGTCCAACAGTGCATTCGCCATCCCAAACCTTTACAGTACAGCTAACGTCATAAATACGCTGTTCGGATCATCGATATATTCAAGGAAGGGGCATCGGTACTTGAACCCACACCGTGTGTACAATACTCGTGCTGGGGCAAACTCTGGGATTGCCCCTGTCTCCAAATTCAGGCGATCGCATTCGCGCCGTTGGGCTTCTTTGATGATCTATTCAAAGATTTTCGAGGCGACATCTTTATCCTTACGTTGGTGAGCCTTGGCGGTACGCATTGATTTGGCTTGTAGCGCCACTACTATGCAGTTTTACTATTCTCATCTGAGGCTTGTTCTGCAACATTTTTCAAGCGGCTTGATCTGATTTTGCGGATGCGATCGCTATTGCGAACACCACCCGCCATCTCATATTCACGGCTGTCTTTGCCGTACTTGATTGCAACCACCATCAGCATTTTCTCTGAAAGCTGACTCAAGTTTTTTTCCATCTCTTCAATTTCAGTTCTAGAAGAGTCAACCACAGACAGAGCGGTATTATAAACATCAAGTTTGTTACGTAATTGATCAATTGACTCAATCAGTTTTTCCAGATTATGATTTTCATCAAATTTAATGCTTGGAACAATCGATTTTAGTCCAGCGGATCTTAACTGAGCTTTTTCTAAAATGCGGGATGTGCGTTTTAGACGAGACATAAATTTATTTCTTTAAGATACTTCTAGAGCTAGCTTGCCTTAGTTAAACCATATTCCGGTTCAGGGTAACTCACAATTTTTTTTGATAAACTTTTCAAGTAATACCAGTAATTTTCCGGTATCTCATCACTAGATGTTGATTTTTATAGGAATAATTATTTAAGTTATAGCAGGAGGCAGGAGGTAAAAGTATTACTATTCCTAGCCTTGGTGTTTTCAAAATGTCCTAATACCATTTCACTTTAATAATGATACAAATACGTGGGTAGGGGTAAAGCACATTGCTCATTGGTGTCAACTTAACGCGAAACCGCACGTCCGCCAGGGATTGTAAATCCCTGTCTCATAGCGAAAGTCATCTGAAGATGACTAGATATCCCCAAAAATATTCAGTCTACTTCAGTAGACTTTAGCTATGAGCCAGAGAATTCATTCTCTGGCGGGTTAGGAAGCCCGCAGCGAAGCTATTTCTAGCTGAAGTTGACACCAATGAGCAGTGCTAAACCCCTACAAAAAATCTATATGTATCAAGATTTTTGTGAAATGGTATAACCTATGTGACTACGGCTATGTATAAAAGTTTTGAGGCAGACTGCTCCCGTGTACTCGAAGACCGCTCCTGGGAACTCGAAGACTGCTCCCGTGTACTCGAAGACCGCTCCCGTGTACTCGAAGACCGCTCCCGTGTACTCGAAGACTACTCCTGGGAACTCGAAGACTGCTCCTGGGAACTCGAAGACTGCTCCTGGGAACTCGAAGACCGCTCCCGTGTACTCGAAGACCGCTCCCGTGTACTCGAAGACTGCTCCTGGGAACTCGAAGACTGCTCCCGTGAACCGGATGTTAACACTGTCTTAACTGTCTCAAAAATTTGCTTAACTGTCTTAACTGTCCTTGCATCTTTAATGGCGAGTGCTAGATAATGCAAGCACAGTTTTCAAAAAAGCTGTAAATCCTGAATTAATCGATATATATATCTAAAAAAAGGCAGAAAAATGGATCTTGATAATTTAGCTCAAATTTCCAAACGAGATTTAGAAATCATTCAACTACATCAATTTCAACAACCCATCTACTGTTGCAATGTCACTGCAATTGCTTATGCTTTTACCGCATTGGGATATCTGACAACTGTTGATGAGATTTTTTATGCAACCCAACTACCCATCGCATCGGTTTTAGATGATGGGATGACGTTAGCAGAAACCTACGATACTTGTCGAACTTACCTTGAAAAAAAAGAAATACCCCTATCGATTCGGATAGAGCATTTTGATAAACCGAGTATGACGCTTGAAGCATTCATCCGTGAAGTTGAAGCCGCCGTTTGTGATGAAAATGATGTCCACATTCTTAACTTCAATACCCGTATTGCCCATGAAAATCCAAGTTTAGAAGGTGGTCACTTCTCCTTATTGGCAGACTATGACCCGAAAACTCAAGAAATAACCATTGCAGATACAAATCCTAAACGATATACCCGGTTTTGGAAATGCCCAATTCAACGTATATATGCCGCTTGCGTAGATAAAGATTCCTCATCAAATCGCTCTCGTGGCATGATCGTGCTTCGCAGGCAAGAGAAAGCCAATTTAGCAGCTAACGGAGTGGTTCACCCTTCAGAAATCGCCTTGAACGCTCTCCATTCTGAATAAGTGCTTAGAATCATAGCCAACCATTTTTAAAATAACCTCTGAAAGATAACTAACAAATGTTGATATGAATATAGCGGTTCTCGAATGGAAGTAATACAGTTTAACCTCTCTCCTAAAAGGCTACGGTGTACACACAAGTTATCAAATTACCCCACCCTAACCCTCCCCTTGGAAAGGGGAGGGAACTAGATTTTTGGCTTCCCCCCTTTGCAAGGGGGGATTGAGGGGGGTAATTTGACTTGTGTGTACACGTCTTTTTAGGAGAGAGGCTTCAACTCATAACCGCTATATGGCTGCGTAGGCATGGCCTACGGCGGTAAACTACGCAGTTTTTGAGAGATAGTTAGTAGGGTGTTGTAGAAGTGCGCTGCGATCGCAGTTTAGACAAATCCAATTGCTGCGCTGCACCCCACAAGCGTGAAATACAACCAAAAGTCTTTGGGCTTGGCAAAAATATAACTGTTAAAATCAGCATAATGGTGTCAAAATGCGAATAAAACACACCCAAAAGGAGAAAAATGCCAGCCATTGTTAAACTACAACTCTCCTTAGAAACTTTAGCAGAAGCAATATCTTCCCTTGATTTAACAGAAAAACGTCAACTTCAAGAGCTAATTGAGCAACAAATTTTTGAAGCCGAAGAAGCGTTGTATGAAGACGATGCAGATACACTGGCAGAAATTCAAGCAGTTCGCGCTGAGTATAGCGATGGTGAGTCAGTGACTATAAATGAAGAAAACTAATGATGCACTGAAAATCATTAAAAGAATGATGAAAGAAGATCCAGAATTACAAGAGATGGTTAGAGAATCATCAATAAATGCTCAGGTATCTCAAATCATCTACGATGCACGTAAAGAAGCGGGACTAACCCAGCAACAACTAGCTGATTTAGTAATTATTTCCACCATCGCCCCACATCCATAATCGCACGGGCAATTTCTACCGTTGCTGCTTCACCACCTAATGCAAAGATAACTGGAAACAATGCTTTGATATCTTGCAGCAAATTAGGGCGAGTGCGAAGGGATAGTTCGTGAAGCGAATCTTGCCAAAGGAAAAAAAGTTTGGCAGTTGGCATTTTTGACAGACCAGAAGCTAAGGCACTGAGGGCATTGGCGCGAAATCGCTCAGACTCAATCGCCCTGGCGGCGGTGAGTGCTTCTGGCAATAACTCTGGTGGCAGTTTGTCGGCTAAGGCTATGAGGGCAGAGCCGCGAGAGGCCTTAGACTGAATCGCCTTGGCTGCGGTGAGTGCTTCTGGCAATAACTCTGGCAGTTTGTCGGCTAAGGCTTTGAGGGCATCGGCGCGATATCTCTCATCCTGAATCGCCTTGGCTGCGGTGAGTGCTTCTGGCAATAACTGTGGTAGTTTGTTGGCTAAGACTCTGAGGGCATCGGCGCGAAATCGCTCAGACTGAATCGCCTTGGCGGCGGTGAGTGTTTCTGGCAATAACTGTGGTGGCAGTTTGTCGGCTAAGGCTCTGAGGGCATCGGCGCGATATCTCTCATCCTGAATCGCCCTGGCGGCGGTGAGTGTTTCTGGCAATAACTGTGGTGGCAGTTTGTCGGCTAATGCACTGAAGGCAGAGGCACGAGAATACTCATCCTGAATCGCCTTGGCTGCGGTGAGTGCTTCTGGCAATACCTCTGGTAGTTTGTCGGCTAAGGCTATGAGGGCATCGGCGCGATCTTTCTCATTCTGAATCGCCCTAGCGGCGGTGAGTGCTTCTGGCAATACCTCTGGCAGTCTGTCGGCTAAGGCTATGAGGGCATCGGCTCGATATCTCTCATCCTGAATCGCCCTGGCGGCGGTGAGTGTTTCTGGCAATAACTGTGGTGGCAGTTTGTCGGCTAATGCACTGAGGGCACAGGCACGATCAAACTCATTCTGAATCGCCCTAGCGGCGGTGAGTGCTTCTGGCAATACCTCTGGCAGTCTGTCGGCTAAGGCTATGAGGGCATCGGCGCGATATCTCTCATCCTGAATCGCCCTGGCGGCGGTGAGTGTTTCTGGCAATAACTGTGGTGGCAGTTTGTCGGCTAATGCACTGAAGGCAGAGGCACGAGAATACTCATCCTGAATCGCCCTGGCGGCGGTGAGTGCTTCTGGCAATAAGTGTAGTGGCAATTTTTTGACTAAGACACTGAGGGTATTGGCGCGATATCTCTCATCCTGAATCGCTCTGGAGGCTTTGAGTGCTTCTAAAAATAGCTCTGGCAGTTTGTCGGCTAAAGCTATAAGGGCATCGGCGCAATCTCTCTCATCCTGAATCGCCCTAGCGACGGTGAGTGCTTCTGGCAATAACTGTGGTGGCAGTTTGTCGGCTAAGACTCTGAGAATACCGGCGCGAGAATACTCAGACTGAATAGCTCTGGCGGCGGTAAGTGCTTCTGGCAATAACTGTAGTGGCAGTTTGTCGGCTAAGACTCTAAGAACTTCGGCGCGAAAAAACTCAAACTCAATTGCCCTGGCGGCGGTGAGTGCTTCTGGCAATACCTCTGGCAGTTTGTCGGCTAATGCACTGAGGGCAGAAGCGTAATAAAACTCATCCTGAATCGCCCTGGCGGCGGTGAGTGCTTCTGGCAATACCTCTGGCAGTTTGTCGGCTAATGCACTGAGGGCATCGGCGCAATCTCTCTCATCCTGAATCGCCCTGGCGACGGTGAGTGCTTCTGGCAATACCTCTGGCAGTTTGTCGGCTAAGGCTATGAGGGCAAAGGTGCGATATTTCTTATCCTGAATCGCCCTGGCAGCGGTGAGTGCTTCTGGCAATACCTCTGGCAGTTTGTCGGCTAAGGCTATGAGGGCAGGGGTGCGGTATTTCTTATCTTGAATCGTCCTGGCAGCGGTGAGTGCTTCTGGCAATACCTCTGGCAGTTTGTTGGCTAAGGCTATGAGGGCAGGGGTGCGGTATTTCTTATCCTGAATCGCCCTGGCAGCGGTGAGTGCTTTTTGCAATGCTAACTCTTGAAGATTTGGTGGCAAATAATTGACTAGTTCTGTCAGCGAGTTAACTTTCTCCTCTAGTTCTGGTTTTTGCAGGGCATAAGCTAGTCCTTGTTCAGGAGTCCAGAAATTGTTTTTGACTAACGCCACCAGCAGTTTTACTGGTAAATTAGCTGCCAAACTATTCAAGGATGCAGAAATCAAAGCATAGCGACACTGCAAACTCACAACTTGAGGTAGTGTTGATTCAGTCCAATTCGCTTCTGCTAATTCCCAGGCACGAGAAATATCTGTGATGTAACCGCCAGTTTCTCCCAATTTTTCCCGCACTTCATACCAGCCATTGTTTCCAGTTGCCGACTCTTTGCGTAACAACTGATGAATCTCTTCAACCCGTCCAGCCTTTTCCAAATGCCAAACTAAACGCTGATGAATGTAACCATCATTGGGCAGAGTATGCCATAAACCATTCTGGGTTTTCTGCCGATATTTTTCCAAAAAAGCAGTGTGAGCATTAGCAAGGTTTAAACCCAACCCAGCCAAATCTCCTGAGCGCTTTGGCACAGAGGGAGCAGTTAACAAATTACACGCTAAATCGTGGAATAAGTCATGTAAACGATAGGTGGGTATTCCATTTATAAGTATTCCGGGCAACAGTAGCGCTTTATCCCCAAAATATTGCAATGTATCTAAGGCATCGCGCTCATCATCCATATCCCAAAGTGTTGCTGCCATTTGGGGAGTAATGCTGACATCTTCAGGTAACACCCCCAGCCAAGTAAAATTTTGTCTTTCCTCTTCTGGTAATGAATTGATAGTCAAATTTAATGATGCAGTCAGACTGAGGCGTTTTAAGCTGGCTTCATCAGTTGCATCTCTGGCTCCAGCAAGGTTAAATGATTTTAATCGGGCAATTTCTTGCTGAATATCTTGTAAGAATCTCGTCCAAGAAGATGTGCCACTGGCAACCTGAACTGCTGCCAATTCCAATGCCAAAGGCAGAAAACCAACAGCTTGGGCTAAATTTTCTGCTGACTGACGCTCTACACCAATGATGTCACGTCCTAATCTCTTCTTCAGCAGTTCCATTGCTTGGGCTGCCGTCATCACATCCAGATTATAAAGCCTAGCTCCCAGAGCATGGGCAATTGAACCTTCACGAGTAGTTACCAAAACTTGACAACGCGCCCCACCAACATTAAACGCTTGTGCATCTTTTGTATGCCACGCATCGTCCACCACTAGCAGCAAAGCTTTGTCATAAAGCAGAGTCCGCAAATGGCAAGAAGTTGCTTCTACACTGGTAGGTTTAAAGCTATAGTCTCCTAATGCCTGAACCCAGCCACTAAGTAAAGAAAGCACATCGGGTTGTTGACCTAATGTTGCCCAAAGAATGCCATGACAAAAACGAGATTGTACCTCTGCATCATGGGCTAAAGCCGTAGCTAAAGTAGATTTGCCCACCGAACCCAAACCGTGAATCGCAGTAATTACTAAAGTGCGACTATCAGACGATGAACCATTTAAAAGACGAGTCTTTAAATCATCGCTGTACTCTGGGCGTTCTACAAAGTATGTCGGTAAGGGCGGCGCTTGAAACAGAGTAAGTTTAATTTCGGGTGTAACAGCAACGCTCTCATCTTTGCTGAGATTAGCTGCTAATTCTTTTGATTTCTTTGGTCTATTCTTTTCCCACGCTTCATCAAACCCTTTCAGGTTCTTCTCTCTATCCTTTGACCATAGCTTTAAAGTAAAGTGCCAGTCATCAGAACCTTGAGTTTGGAGACGGTTATCTTTCAGAATCTTCAAAAAATCCTTCAGCAAATTCAGCGCTTCTCGAATTTGCACTTTAGTTAACTTGCCAGGATATCTATCTTTTTGCGTCAGCGACTCCAACACGACTAACGTAGTCTGCACAGTCAGCTTGGGGTTAGTGCTGTCTTCTTCTTTCCAGTCAGACTCAATTTTAAAGTTACTGTCCCCAAATTCCCCATCGACAAAATAAAGCAACGCCTCTAGCAGACGCTTGACTCGTTTCTGAATTACAGGGCCTTTAGTAGATTCTCGTGGCATTACATCCAAAAAGTTGAGTAAGAAGTTTGGGGCTACCCCAGATTGAAACTACCACCCCAAACTCATGTAATCCAGATTCTAAGGCATTTTCAGCGAGATTAGGGTATTTGCTTAGGGATACAACCCCAAAGAGAACCTATATCTATCAACTCTTTGGGGTAGAAACAAATGCAAGGTAAGCGTCAAAATATTCTCGGTAAAATTATTGCTTTGTTGCTAGCAATGCAACTATTCTTGATTGGTTTACAAGCTAAAAGCCAGATTGACCAAGGTAACTCATCCATTGAGGCGTTGATTTGGATGACTCAACAATATATTTCAGTGCTGGTTAAAATCCGCAGCTTGCAGAAGAAAAGGGACGAAAACGATTCTCTAAAAAGCAAGAGTAAAAGATGAACCGATTCCCCCCTTAAAAAGCTACGGTGTACACACAAGTCGCATTACCCCCCTTAATCCCCCCTTATAAAGGGGGGAAACAAGAAATCTTGTTCCCTCCCCTTTATAAGGGGAGGGTTAGGGTGGGGTAAAACTATTAAAAAATCAAGACTCCATCTCAGCCAATTCTAACCAGCGTTCAGTCGCCACATCGATCGCGTGCTTGAGTTTTTCCACATGATCATACAGTTTTTGCACTTGGCTATAATTCCCCGGTGAGACATTCGCCAGCGTTTTCTCGGTTTCTTCTTTCTCAGCCTCTAACTGGGCAATTTTACCTTCCAACTGCTCAAATTCTTTTTTCTCCCAATTGGATAATCTCCGCCGCTTGGTATTCTCTACCTCCTTGGGTGCAGCCGCACCATTATTTTGAACTTCGACATTTTTCGGCTTCTCCTTAGTGTTCGCAGCTTGTAGCTGTGCCTCTTCAGCCTTCTTATAGTCTAGGTAAATCGAGTAATTACCTGGATATTGCCTCAGATTACCGCCTTCTTCAAAGGAAAATACTGTGTCGATGGTGCGATCGAGAAAGTAGCGATCGTGAGAAACTACAATTACACACCCAACAAAATCTTCTAAATAATCTTCTAATACTGCCAATGTCTGCACATCTAAATCGTTTGTCGGTTCATCTAAAATCAAGACATTGGGCGCACTCATCAAAACCCGCAACAGAAATAAACGGCGTTTTTCCCCACCGGAAAGTTTACTAATTGGGGCATACTGCTGATTACCAGGAAACAAAAACCGCTCTAACATTTGCGAAGCAGTAATTTGAGTTCCATCGGTAATTTTGATAAATTCTCCTTCTTCTTTGATATAGTCAATCACGCGCTGATTTTCATTCAATGCTGTGAGCAATTCTTCAGAATGCTGGTCAAAATAACCGATGTGAATTGTAGTCCCAATTTCTGCAACACCTGAATCTGGCTGAATCTGACCAGTAATAATATCCATTAAAGTGGATTTACCAGCACCGTTAGCGCCGATGATGCCAATGCGGTCTTCTGGACTAAATTCGTAGGTGAAATTATTAATCAGAGTCCGTCCATTGTATGCTTTGGAAACGTTATTTAATTCAATAACCTTTTTGCCAATGCGACGACCAACTGTCGAAATATCAACTTTACCCTGAACTTGTTTAAACTCAGTATCCCGCAGAGCGTGAGCGCGGTCAATTCTCGCTTTTTGCTTGGTACTTCTGGCTTTGGGCCCTTTTTTGAGCCATTCCAACTCGCGGCGTAATAAGCCTTGGTGTTTACGTTGACTACTTACGGCAGATTCTTCAGCTAAAGCTTTCTTTTCGAGGTAATATGAGTAGTTACCTGTATAGGTGTAAATGTCGCCTCGGTCGATTTCAATGATCCGATTGGTAACGCGATCTAGAAAATAGCGATCGTGGGTAATGAGAAAAAGTGCGCCGCGATAGCGATTCAAATAACTTTGTAACCATTCTACAGAAAGAGCATCAAGATGGTTTGTCGGCTCATCCATGAGCAAAACATCTGGTTCTGAGAGCAAGGCTGATGCTAAAGCAATGCGTTTGCGATAGCCTCCAGATAAAGTACCTATCTTGGCATCAAAGTCAGAAATTCCTAATTTTGTCAGGATGATTTTGGCATTAGTTTCTAGTTCCCAAGCATCATTTGTATCCATCTGTTGCATCACCACAGAAAGGCGAGACATCAGTTGGCTATCATCTGGATAGTGAGCCAATTTATCTGAGAGTTCTTCATACTCACGCACTATAGCAATATGTTCGCCACTGTCAGCAAAAACTTGCTCTAAAACTGTGTGATTTTCATCTAAATCTGGCTGCTGCGGTAAGTAGATAATTTTAGAACCGGAGTTGATTAAAATCTGACCACTATCAATTGATTCTAACCCTGCAATCATTTTTAATAGGGTTGATTTTCCAGAACCATTAGTACCAATTAAACCAACTTTATCGGTAGCATCGAGGCTAAAGCTAGCATCTTTTAAAATTTCCTTGATACCAAAGTCTTTTTTAACTGACTGTAGTGTAATAATACTCATAAGATTGAAGTCATTAATTATTTTTCATTAGTGAGTAGGCAAGGCAATACCCTACCTACATTGCCGAATTCTATACAAATAAGTCCAAGGGAAGGTGTCCATACATTTCGTTGATTCCATCTTCGTCATAAGACTGGGAAGATACTAATACACCACGATGATGTCCATCATAGGAATCTAGATAACACAAGCCATTTTTGCCATTTAATTTGATATAAACTGGGCCTTCAGGTGTAGATAAATTGTCTGGTGGTTCATAACCCAAAGCCAGAGAATAGGTTTTCATTGCCAATATTCCTTCTTCTGCTGTATCAGCACAAATTCCTAAAATTTGGTAATCGGCAAGCTTAGTGATCAAAATTAAGGCATTACGGATTACTACTTTTTCTGATGAACTGAGGATAGGGGCAATGTCTAGACAGTTGAATTTGTTCAGTAATTTTTTCGCTTCTTCTGCGGTGAGATTTTGAGGATTGGAGGTTGACATAAACTTCGATTATTGTCTTGTTGGTTTTTCTGTCGTGTTGGAGTTGGGGCTAGCCCAACTTATACAATCTTGGATTTTAGATTGGCAATTGTCCAAGTGTTGTAAAATTTCTCTGAGTTCAGAGCAAATTCCATGTATTTTAGAGCTTGTTATCTCATGCCCACTTCCCTTTTACGGCTGATTTTGGACATTCCCAAGGTTGAATATGAAGGGGACGCCGTTTTTTGAGTCGCTACCCATAACGAGGACTTTGGGCATTTGAGCGCCGCCAGTTTTCCAAGCTTCAATTGCTTCTTTTTGCAGAACTAACTGCCCTCCTTGGGCTTTGAGTGTCTCTGCTAAGAGTCTTTGAGCTTCTGCTCTACCTTTGGCGCGATTAATGTCTGCTTGTGCTTCTTGTTCAGCTTCACGTGCTACATAAACGGCTCTTTGCGCCCGTTGTTCAGCAATTTGTTTTTCTTCGACTGCTCTGGCAAATTCTGGCGAGAATGCTAAATCAACTACGCTAGTATCTAATACAATTATCCCATATTTGTCTAAGCGATCGCCTAACGCTTGATCAAAGTCTTCTTTTAATTCACTTCTTTTGGTAATCGCTTCTTCTACTGTTCTTCTAGCTGCGGCAATTTTAAATGCTTCTTGTGTCTGAGGGGCAATGATTTTTGATACAATATTTTCTAATGTTCCTTGTTTCCTTCTTACTTCAACTACCTTTATCGGATCGAGGCGAAAGTTAATCGCAAATCTTGCAGATAAGTTTTGCAAATCCTTAGTAGAACTCTCTGCTGGCACTTCAAATTTTTGCACTGTTAAATCATACACATCTATCACGGTGATAAAAGGCGGTTTCACGTGAATACCTTCCAATAAAGCGCCATCTCTGGCTTTACCCAAGATGCTGATCACTCCTGCTTGTCCTGGGTTAATAATGATAAAGGAGTTTAACCCGATAATCACTAATATTGCTAACACAATTCCCAAAACTGTGGTTTGCCAATTTCCGAATTCCTGATTTTTCAAGTTCTTCTCTCCAATATGAGTGCTGAGTGGTGAGTGCTGAGTGCTGAGTTAGGAGTTAGGAGTTAGGAGTTAGGAGTTAAGAGTGAGTTAGGAGTGATTATTCTACTTATTGTCCCCAATCCCCAATCCCCAATCCCCAATCCCCAATCCCCAATCCCCAATTTAAGTGTCTCATTAGTCTGTCTGAATCAATCTTCAGACTCAGAACTCAGGACTCAGAACTTTGTTCCGTGGTAATATCAGTGACACGAAACCGCAAAAAGCCGTGGCTACTGTATTTAAATCTCATCGGGTATCAAGAAGGCGTAAACATTCAACGCATCCTCTCCAGCGTTTGCTTGAGTATGGACACCAGTATCGTAAACAAATTTGGCTGGCAACTACTTATTCTATCCTCAATAAATTTTTCGACTTGGCACCACCCGGCTTAATTGGGGTTGCGGTGGATGTGGTAGTCAAGCAGCAGGATTCCATAATTGCACAGTTAGGGGTACGCGATGTCTTTCAACAATTTTTGATTATTTCTTTCCTGACTGTGATCATTTGGATACTAGAATCGGTTTTTGAGTACGCCTACGCTCGACTTTGGCGGAATTTGGCTCAGAATATTCAGCATGACTTGCGTTTGGATGCATACAAACATTTGCAAGAGTTGGAATTGGCTTATTTTGAAGAACGCAGCACTGGTGGTTTAATGTCTATCCTTAGTGATGATATTAACCAGTTAGAGCGATTTTTGGATGGAGGAGCGAATGATATTATTCAAGTTTCCGCAACGGTTCTAATTATTGGCACTGCTTTCTTTATTCTGGCTCCTAGTGTAGCGTGGATGGCTTTGTCGCCAATGCCATTTATCCTCTGGGGTTCTTTTGCTTACCAACGACTACTTGCGCCTCGCTATGCTGATGTCCGGGAAAAAGTAAGTTTTCTCAATTCACGTTTGTCAAATAATATCAGCGGAATCACTACTATTAAAAGTTTCACTGCCGAAACTTATGAAGCCTCTCGTTTGGAATTAGATAGTGATGCTTATCGCCGCAGTAATTCCAAGGCAATTACTCTTTCTGCTGCTTTTGTACCGTTAATTCGGATGCTAATTTTGGTGGGTTTCACGGCATTATTGTTATATGGCGGGATGGCAGCGGTTTCTGGAAAAATGTCTGTTGGTGCTTACAGTGTATTAGTATTTTTAATCCAGCGTTTACTGTGGCCTTTAACTAGATTAGGCGAAACCTTTGATCAATATCAAAGGGCAATGGCTTCTACTAATCGAGTCATGAATTTATTGGATACTCCTATTGCTATTCATACAGGAAATGTAGCTTTACCTGTGGATGAAGTGCGCGGTGAAGTGCAATTTAAAAATGTTTATTTTGCCTATAAAGATAGATTTGCAGTGATTAAAAATCTGTCTTTGGATATTCCGGCGGGGAAAACTATTGCAATTGTCGGTTCCACTGGTTCAGGTAAAAGCACTTTAGTCAAACTTTTGTTGCGGTTGTATGAGATACAAGCTGGAAGAATTACTCTTGATGGTATTGACTTGCAAAGTTTGAATTTACAAGATTTGCGCCGCTGCATCGGTTTGGTGAGTCAAGATGTCTTTCTATTTCATGGCACTGTAGCGGAAAATATTGCTTATGGTAGCTTTGAGACTACAGAGCAAGAAATCATCACGGCGGCGAAGGTAGCGGAAGCGCACGAATTTATTATTAACTTGCCCCAAGGTTATGAGACAATTGTGGGGGAAAGAGGACAAAAGTTATCTGGTGGACAAAGACAACGGATTGCGATCGCACGCGCAGTCTTAAAGAATCCGCCCATTCTGATTTTAGATGAAGCTACCTCGGCGGTGGATAATGAAACAGAAGCGGCAATCCAGCGATCGCTAGAACGGATTACAGTAGATAGAACTACAATTGCGATCGCTCATCGTCTTTCCACCATCCGCAATGCCCATTGCATTTATGTCATGGAACATGGGAAATTAGTAGAGTCGGGAACCCATGAGCAATTGCTGGAGAAAGACGGTATTTATTCCGGCCTCTGGCGCGTACAGTCAGGCTTAAGATAACTTTCGCCCCTTCTTTGTGTTTTAATTACGAATTACGAATTACGAATTACGAATTATTTATGTTTTTTGGTAATAGTCAACCAGAATCAGGTGATACTAAGTGGCGTCGCCAGTTGGATAAGTTTGTCAAAGCAAATCAGCAAGAATTGGCGGCGCTGTTTTGGGGATTGTGGTTAGCAAATGGTGACAGTAAAGGTACTGTTGGTATTGATTTGCAACCAACGCCGCATTTTGTTTATTGTCCGAAAGAGCAGATAGAGAATTTAAATATTAGGGTTGAGAATCGGCTGCAAGAAATTTTGGGAATTGTGGAGAATCACAAACCGGATGTGGAAGTTGTGATGATTGGGATTGGGAAGGGGGAAATTAAGTTAATTCAGTTTGCACCGGAACCAGCACCACCGATTTGTTTTGAGCAAGCTGGGAAGGATGTGGATGGGTTATTGGATGTGCTGGAAGAGAGGATGAGGGGGGAGATTGTTTTTTAACGCAAAGGGACGCGGAGGGAAGCGCAGAGGTACGCGAAGGAGGAGAAAGAACTCTGCGCTTGTTGTTTAGTGGATTGCTTTGTGGAAATCTGGGTAAGTTAGATTTTCGGCGCAATGCCAGATGATGTTAAATACGGCTTCGTAGCGATATGAACTGTTTTTGTAGAACTGTTTACTAAGATAGTCTTTTAGGGTTATGACTACTTGTGGTAAATGTTCATTTTGTAGGATTTGCGTTAAACTATTGGCTATATCCAAAAGACAGGATTCATAGGATAGCTGAATAGTGGCGTTGTAGTTGAAGCAGTTTTTATTGTCATCATCTTGTTGAAAGATTTGAATAAATTGCAGCAGAGTAAGAATAACTTCGTTGAGCTTCTGTTTCACCAATTTGTTTTCTAGATCAAGTTTTTCTAAATTTTGAACTGCATCCATCAGGATTGATTCATCTTTATACGGATTGCTTTGCCGTATTTGGCATAAAGTAGCGATCGCCTTTGGATTACCTGGATCAATTTTCACTAGGCTTTCGGCTGCATACAAACGTCCAGATTCATCTTGAGATGTTTGAATCCTCTCTAATAGAGCCGGTATCGCTCTTTTATTACCTGGATCAATTTTTTCTAAACTCCCAACAGCATTGCATAATAGGCAATCATCTTTAGTAGAGGCGATTAACTCGGTTAAAGTTAGAATTACAGCTTCATTACCAGCACCAAAACGCCCTAAGTCTCTCACTGCTAGATTGAGATAAGAATGATCGTGAGCAGTCCTAATCAGCTCAACTAGAGCATTAATTGCAAGTTGATTACTGGGGTCGATTTGCAATAGAATTCTAGCTGCTCCGTCCGCGATATACTGGGCATCATCTGGATGTTTTGGGGATTGTCCCAAATTTTTAACTAGCTCGAATAGGACATTAATTGCAATTTGATTATTAGAGTCTACTCGTAGGAGACTTTGAGCTGCTTGCAAACGTTCGTTATCAGACTGAGAGGTTTCAAGTGTTTTTGATAGAGTGGCGATCGCAGTTTTATTCCCTGGCTCAATTTTCAACAGATATGTAGCCGCGCGATTTATCAAAAATGCATTCGCAGAAGTTTCGACAATGTGAACTAAACTCTTGATTACAGCTGCATTACCAGGATCAATTTGCCACAAAGCTTGACTCGCATCAAAACAGATTCTATCACCCTGGTTTATCTCTAAGAATTTGACTAGGGCTGCGATCGCAGTTTGATTACCCACAGCAATTTTTCCCAATGCTGCGATCGCATCGCAACAATTGTCTTTATTCAGTGTCGTTTCCATAAGATGAATTAATGCAGCGATTGCAGCGTGATTGCCGTCAGCAATATTTGCCAAAGCCGTAATTCCATGCCTGCAAATTTCCTGCTCTGGTATCTTTTTGATGTCGTTAACTAGAATGGCGATCGCAGTTTCATCACCAACGGCTATTGTGCCTAGACTATAACTTCTTGGGCAGAATCCGTATCTATCTTCAGTAATTGGCATCAATGCTAAGGCTGCGATCGCACTTTTATTACCCGGCTCGATTTCTCCTAGCTTTTCGGCTGCAACTCTAAGAATTGTACGACTTTCAGTAGTATGAACTAAATGAACAAAAGCGGCTATAACCCTTTTTCTATCAGTTAATTCCAGGGTTTTTCTAGCTGTCTTCACCAATGGTTTTGCTAGTATCTGCCAATCACTTTTATCTTGCCGAAAATAGGCATAACTCCATTTGAGCAGTTGTTCTACAATTGCATCACCCAAACTACATTCAGGGAACTGGGATAAAGCCTCAGCTGCCAAAAAGTAGGCGCGATACCGATAAAAATCGCCGCAGCTGTCATCAAAATCTATTAAAGCTTGGATAAAATCTTCTTTTTGCTCCTTATCCACATCCTTTTGGCTGAACCAGTGGAGAATCTCTGGTTTCCACTCCGGCTCAAAGATGCGGTAAGTGCCTTGATTTAAATTGCTGCGATCGTGGTTAAAGAAATACTGCCAATCATGCATTGCCTCCTACCCACTTCGAGATGTGGGACGAAAGGGACTTAAATGAATATTGCTACATCAGTTGGCTTTCTGTCAAGCCTGGACGCGATGAGTATCTGTAAAGTACACGGGAGAAAATACTCTTATTGGGGAAAACTAATAAATGTGAAGGGTGCTAAAGTATCTGCGTCGTTTTCCCTTCCTGGTTGAAAGCCAAAGGGTTCCTAAACTTCCATGAGGTTGTATGAAAGAGATCAAAAATAAAATTACGAATAAATTAGAGCGACTATTGGAACAATGGTTAGTACCTCGTCTGGTACGGTGGGGAGAATATCTAGAAACCAAAATCAGGCGCTATAAACATCAAGAACTGAAGAGTCAATTAAAATTTAGTGGCTCAGGTCTACGATTTAAGCGAGACTTGAGAATTGAACACCCGCAAAATGTATCTCTGGGCAATAAAGTCTATATTGGACAAGATGTCATATTAGATGGACGTGGCGGAATTACAATCGGCGACAATACAACACTTGGATTTAACGTTGTTATTCTCTCTGCAAATCATGACTATCAAAGTAATGATTTGCCTTATGAACATAATGTCTATATTCATAAACCTGTAGTCATCGGTCGCAATGTTTGGATTGGTGGAAATGTCCTTATTGTTCCAGGAGTTTCCATTGGAGATGGTGCAATTGTGGCGGCTGGGACGGTTGTAACTGCTAATGTTGAACCTTTAGCAATTGTTGGAAACCAACGGATGAGAACAATTAAATATCGCGACAAAGAACATTATGAAAAACTCGCCAACAAACAAGAGATTCAGGATAATTCGTAATTCGTAATTCGTAATTCGTAATTATTATCCTATCGCTGGTAGGTAGGCATTAATTTGCCCAACCTACTTGTTATTACACCAATGCTGGCGTATTCGCACCCTTAACTTGAGGTGTTGCAATCATCCGCATTCCTGCGGGTGCGGCTAAAGTTAAACCACGGCGCACAGGACGGACGGGACGTTTATTCACTAGCGAAACTTGAAATTCTGACAAAACAGTTGCCAAGACAATTTTCATTTCATACTGAGCAAATGCCATCCCAATACAGCGACGATTACCGCCACCAAAGGGTAAATATTCATAAGGTGAATATTGTCTTTCTAAAAAGCGTTCTGGTTTGAACTGCTTGGATTGTGGGTAAACTTCTTCCCGATGATGCGCTAAATAAATACTGGGGACTATTGCCGTTCCCTCTCGCAGTTCGTAGCCCATAATTGTAATTGGGGTTTTCACAATTCGCGGGAAAGCTGTCATGACAATTGGATAAATTCGCAATGTTTCTTGGCAAACTGCTGTCAAATAGGGCAATTTAGCTACACTACTTAAATCTGGGTTAACTCCAAGGGTGTTAAGTTCTTGTAGCAACTTCTCACGCACCTCTGGTAAACGATCAATCCAGTAAAAAGCCCATGTCAATGCTGAAGCGGTAGTTTCATGTCCCGCAACTAGCAACGTCATCAACTCGTCGTGTAATTCTTCATCTGACATCCCTTGACCATCGTCATAACGAGCAGCCATCATCAAACTCAGGATATCTTGGCGATTTTGATCGGATTCAGCCCGACGTTCTCGAAGCAAAGCGTAAATCAGTTGATCAATTTTTTGCTGTTGTTGGAGAATTCTACCCCACGGACTCCACGCCCCGAAATCTTTTTGCATGAACCGGAAAAAGAAGGCGGTGGACATTATGGGTGAAGTAATGAAGTCTAGTAAGTCACTTAGCGATCGCCTCAGTTCTTCAAAATGCTGGCCATCATTTAAACCAAATACAACCCGCAGAATAACACGCAGGGTGATTTCTTGCATCGACTCACGGATATTAAAAGGCTTGCCAATTTGCCATTCATTACTCACCTGTCGGGTTATTTCTCGGATATCCTGACCATAAGCCCGCATCCTTTCGCCATGAAAGGGAGGAGCTAAGAGTTGCCGTTGCCGTTGGTGGCGATCGCCATCTGATAACATGAAGGAGCGATCGCCAAGCAAAAATTTTAGTCCTATATTTCCCCTGCCAACCTCAAAATGGCTGGAATCAGCAGTAAAAATCTGCTCTAGTGCTTGGGGTTGACTAAAGTACACAATATGGTTATCGGAGCGACTACTTTTGATTGCGAAAGTGTCACCGTAGATTTTGGCAAAATCATCTATATATTTCACGGGCTGAGTAATAAACTTGATCATCCGCAGCCAGCGCGGCATTTGGGGCCCATCAGGCAAATTGTAAGTTGCTGTCATAAAATTTTGTGGAATTGATGGCTTCTGAATTTATTGTTACGAGTTTTCATGTTACTTAGGGTTACAGAAAGCGGTATATTCATGATTGGGGACTGAGAACTGAAAACTGGGAACTGAAAGGAAAACAAAGAGGACAAATAACTCTTGTACAGACGCGATTAATCGCATCTCTACTCCTAACTCAGCACTCAGCACTCCTAACTCAGGACTCAAGAGGCAGCATCGGAAGCAAGCAGTGCCAAAAATCATCGCTATTCTCAACGGTAAAGGAGGAGTCGGTAAAACGACTACCGCAGTCAATCTGGCTGCAAACTTTGCGAAGAAAAAAAAGGTGCTTCTGATTGATGCAGATATTCAAGGTTCTGCCAGTTGGTGGTTTGGGCGCAGTCAGCAGGGAATGGGATTTGATTTATCTCAAGAAACCGATCCCGCACTTTTAAGTGATTTAGCAAAGATAACAGGTTACGATTTAGTAGTGGTGGATACACCTCCCGCCCTGCGCTCTGAAGCATTAGTGGCGGTAGTTGCGATCGCAGATTATCTAGTTTTGCCTACACCCCCATCTGCAATGGATTTAGCAATCCTCGTGGAAACAGTCAAGGAAGCCGTCATCCCCTTGGGAACCCCCCATCGGGTATTGCTCACCAAAGTCGATACCCGCAGTCTGGGGGAAGCACAAGAAGCAAAAAACACTCTGACTCGCTTAGGTATTCCTACTTGTAATACCTTCATCCGTGCCTATAAAGCTCATGAACGAGCAGCACTTGAAGGTGTAGCGATTACTCAATGGCGAGGAGGAAACGCACGGGAGGCGGAATTAGACTACCGCCGTGCAGCTGATGAATTACAGCGTGATTGGAGAAAATAAGAATGGCTAGGAAACAAAGTCTCTCTGACTTACTACAAGAAGAGGCGCAAAAATTTACACCCCCAGAAGGTGAATCTGCGATCGAAGTTACAGCAGAAAAAGTTGTCGAAGAACAGGCTGCATCTGATGAGGAATCGTTAGGGCAACCACTTGAGCCAGCTTCTACTAAACGCAGTCCTACTAAGGCTGATTTAGAAGCAACTGTCAAAGAGTTGACAAGTAATCTAGAAACAAGCCACAAAAAAGAAGCATCTCTTGGACAAGAAATTACTGATTTGCAATCAAAATTATCTAAACAAAAAACCTTTGCATCAGAACAAAAATCATTACTAGAACAGCTAACAAAAGAACTTGACGAAACCAAAAAAACAGCACTGCAACTTGCAGAAGCAAATTCCCAGCTTATAGAAGAAATTAATGCTTTAAAACAAACAGCAGAAGATAAATCTAAACTTGCTGTAGCTGTAAAAGAAACTAGTGCAATAAAACCAGTAAAAGACCACTACAATCCACTTAACTACAAAAAATCACATCGTTCATCGGAAACACTTGCTCAAGCTCAACCTCAAAATCAACCAAATGAGTATCCCGATAGTTCTAATGAGATGTGGTTACTTGACTAAAATCGATACCATTTTTTTGTGAAACTGTACAAAATCAGACTTGTAAAACAAGGGGTTTAAGCCCCTTTTTCTATACAAACTCACAGGTGATCGGTATTATGCCTACTATAGGACAATATGCCGTGGGTTATTGGTGTAAATGATTGGTTTTTCAATACCCAATAAATCGCCGTCAAAACGAAAGACTAATTATTGTAGAGACGGCGATTTATCGCGTCTTTGTGATGATTTGATCGCAAAAAATCTTAACCGATTTAAACTCGAAAGTCTAAAATATGATCCGCGGTGATTTGTGGTTGTTCCAGATGTGGAAGATGACCGCAATTTTGAATCCAGGTAAGAGTACTGTGTGGAATTGCCATTTTAAATTTCATGGCATCCCCAGTACCCAAAATTTTATCGGAATCGCCCCACAAAATTAGCGTTGATTGCACAATTTGTGATATTGCTTCAACTCTAAAAGCACTGTAACCTCCACTTTTAGTAAAAGAAATCAGAGCTTGATGCCAACTTGGCATTTGTAAGTGCAATGCCCCACAAGATAACGCATCGATAGAGGCAAGACTTTGATTTTTATATCCAATACGAGAAACGCGATCGCGCACCTTCAGATTACTCAAAAACTGAGTTGCTAAATAATCCAGCGGGGGAAACATAAATTTACTCAATGGGGAACCACCCGCCAACCCTGCACTATCAATTAATACCAGCTTTTTTACCACTTCCGGGTAAGTCAACGTAAAATCAATCGCTGTTGCACCACCCATCGAAGCACCCACCAAAATTACAGGTTGGTTAATCAGGCTTTTCCAGAAATAATAAAGATGGGTTTTAATCGCAGTTGGACTATAGGTAATTCCTGAGAGTCTATCTGTAAATCCAAAACCCAACAAATCCACTGCCCACGTTTCATTATCTTTTGAAAGTAGTGGCAAAAGCCGCCGAAATTCTAATACAGAACTGTCAAAGCCGTGGATTAATAAAATCGGAGTTCCGCCACACCCTTGCTTGACAAATGTTGTGGTAATTGCTTGATTAGTTAAAGGAGTAGCGATCGCAGCAGTTTGAATACTCTGAGCTAGTGCGATCGAGGCTGGTTCTGTGAGTTGCCCAACTGCTGTAGGAAGAAAATTCGGAAACATAAATTTCAGTTTATCGTACTAGCCTGTCTCCACGCATAACTGATTTTGTTAAACAATAAAGTTACACAACCTAAGATGCTGAAGTATTATTTGTAATTTATATATAAAACATAAGTCAGGTAATATCAAAATATTCTAACTCCCAACAGACGCGATTAATCGCTTACAGGACAGACACAATTAATCGCCTCTCTACTCTCCAAAAAAATTATGGCATCAAAGAAAATTTTCCAAAATGTCAAAATAGGGACTAAAGCCACGTACAATTAAAATCGCTTATCCCTTAATCCAGGAGCTAATGCCATGCCAATGGCGGTTGGCGTAATTGAAACTTTAGGTTTTCCTAGTGTCTTAGCAGCAGCAGATGCAATGGTCAAAGCTGCCGCAGTCACAATTGTGTATTATGGTCAAGCGGAAAGTGCTCGCTTGTTAGTTGCCGTCCGGGGACACGTTTCGGAAGTAAATAGAGCTGTTGAAGCCGGAATCGTAGCTGGAGAGCAAGTAAAGGTTGGTACAGTAATTACCCACTACATCGTTCCCAATCCCCCGGAAAATGTGGAAACCATATTACCAATCCATTTCACTGAAGAATCAGAACCTTTCCGCATGTTCTAAGCAATTTTGCTATCAAAATCTGTAGCGAAGCTTCGTACAATTAACTTGTAGCCCCCATATCGTTTATTCATACAGGAGATTAATAATGTCATTACAGGCAGTTGGAGCACTCGAAACTAAAGGTTTTCCTGCGGTGCTAGCAGCAGCAGATGCTATGGTAAAAGCTGGTCGAGTCACCCTCGTTGGTTATATCAGAGTAGGTAGCGCTCGGTTTACAGTTAATATTCGTGGCGATGTTTCGGAAGTAAAAGCGGCGATGGCTGCCGGTGTTGAAGCCGCAGAAAATGTTTATGGCGGTACACTTGAATCCTGGGTGATTATTCCTCGTCCCCATGAAAACGTTGAAGCTGTTCTACCAATTGCTTACACAGAACAAGTCCAAGGGTATCGAGAATCTGTAGAAAATCCCATCGTTAGATCAAACAATCGATAGATTCAACATCCTGTGGGGGAATTCAAGATTTCAAACGAAGAATCTCCATAAATGAATTTAAAGAGAAGTTTCTTGTCAAGCTTCTGACTATCAAAACTTTAGGGGAATGCATTCTTTCTGTTTTTAGATTTTGCATAAGTTAAATTTTTAAGCAGAGGGAAAGCAGCAGTCAGAGTCAAT
Organism: Nostoc sp. UIC 10890; assembly: GCF_054786515.1. NCBI lineage: Bacteria > Bacillati > Cyanobacteriota > Cyanophyceae > Nostocales > Nostocaceae > Nostoc > Nostoc sp. UIC 10890. The sequence goes on along the minus strand of NZ_JBSGKF010000001.1, from coordinate 1,345,659 downwards.
AGTCAAAATCAATATTGACTGTTGACTATTTATTGTTAAGAATAACTTGCCAATGTTAGAGGCTTAGTTGTGAGTGAAGCTAGTTTAAAAAAGATAAATTTGCCTATTAATTCCTACCCAGAATAGCGTAGGCGTAGCCCCTCGTAGACATCGCTACATAGCATACTGGGGCTGATTCCACACTACAGCGATACTATTTACCCAAGAATCTATACAATTACTTTTAAAACATCATCTTAAACGCTAATTACCGTATATACACTTAATAAAATCGAAAAATATCATAAAAATTAACTTAATACAATTTAGTTCAGGCTTGATATTGCTTAAAAAGCAAGGACTTAAGCCAATTTATCACAGGAGTTAGGGAATCTTCCGAGGTCAAATCTCATTAACATCAAGCATATTGAAATTTAACTAAGTATTTAACTAAGTAAGGGATTATAGAGTGTTGAAACTTATACGGGTGAAATAACGTCTGACATTGAGTTAAATTAGATTCGTTCCTCGTATATGTTACAAAATGTCAGATTTCCCCGATCCATCTCGTGCAAAGGTGTATCCTCACCACTCTAGGCAAATTTTTGTTCTCAGTTAAAAACATAACTTTACGAAAAGTTAAAATTAACAGAATTGACCTAAACGCTTGATATGCCACGGTTTCGGGAATTTTAAATTAAAAGCAAAACATTAATGTAGAAAGTTTCTGCATAATTTTAGTGAACTAAGACGTAATAAAAGTAGAATCACTGAGCTATTTTCATGAAATTCATGAAATACGGGGCAGCTGCCAGTTAAACAATTAGGTGGGACGAATGGGGGTTGTGATGCAAACTTCAAAATTGAGTTTCGAGGAATGCAATCTCACTATGAAAACGGATATAGAAAAACTGGCTATAGATTGGCAAGAACGATTGGCTGTGGAATGTCCAGAGCAAAATGAAGCTACTAGAGAAAGCATTATTCTCTGGCTGTTGGGATCTGACTCCAAACGGTTTGATCTGTTTAATCCGAAAGAACTTGATATCGCCAAGCAAGCGATGGAATATCGCTGGAGGATTTTACGTCAACGCTACTTGGGGCTGGGGCGAGAACGTGCTTATCGCAACTTGATAACGCGATTAGGGAGTTTAGTAACATTACGCAATAAGATTCAAACTTGGGTTTCTCTCAGCCGCGATCGCCAGCGCAGTGTGATAGATGTGTTACAAGAAGTACTCCAAGAATTATTGCAAAGCGATAGCCAGATGCAACAGCAAATGGCTGATATTGCCAAATATACAACTGATAGACGATTGGGGGATGCCCTGCTATTTGCCAGTTTAGAAGAATATTGTTTGCGGCCAGTCCGCAATCAACCCCTATTAGCTTATCGATTTGTGAATTATTTGCGTCGCACTCAGCGCGGTGGCTTAACCCAAGTACCTGGCCGTGACTTGGTTAGACTCGTGTCAGAAGAAATTCTCACAGATGATAATGATAATCGAGTTAACTTAGTCGATAGTCAGGCGATCGCAGAATATCAAGAAGCACAACAACTAGAGGAACAACTTGCGCTACGCCAGTCAGTACAAAAAGAATTTGAAAATTATTTACAAGAAAATCTGGGAACAGATGCAGTGGAATGGCTACGACTGTATCTGCAAGGTAAGTCCCAAGAAGATATTGCCCAGAGACTAAATAAACAAACTAAGGAAGTCTACCGTCTGCGAGAAAAAATTAGTTACCATGCTGTGCGTGTTTTTGCCCTCAAAGGTAAACCAGAACTCGTAGACAACTGGCTCTCAATTTCCTTGCAAGAACATAACTTAGGGTTAACACAAAAGCAATGGCAGCAACTTGATGAAAAATTGACTCCTCTAGGGCGGCAAATTCTAGACTTGCGGAAAGCGGGTAATTCAATAGAAACAATAGCTCAACAGTTCAAACTCAAAACTCATCAAGTGTTAGGTGAATGGACAAAAATCTATCTTGCAGCCCAAGCTTTAAGAACCCAAGAGTAACCTGTAGTGGGAGTGGGGATAAGGGAGATGAGGGAGAAATAACTAATGCCCCATACCCCATACCCTAATCCTCAGTATTATCCACAGTCTATAATCTAAAATTCATATTCTACTTACGTCTACTTAGGTATATATAATTGAAATTTTAACAATCGAACAAAGTATCTTTATTAACTACCTACTCAATTAGAGGCAAAATATTATATACATAAACACCAAGCAATCAAACCTATGTTGTCTTCAGAGGGCGAACTAACAGATACTACAGGAAATGAGTCCCAGGTGCTAACCGCTACACAATTTAAGTGGGAGGAAGAAAGCGATCGCGAGCAAATATTCCAACTGATTGATAGTCTTTTGTCCTTTGAAGCTTGCCTCTACCACCAGATTTTGCCCTTTGGATTAGAAGACAAAAACCTCTTGCTAGGTATGGTTCATCCACAAGACAGTGAGGCGCTAGATTATGTTGGTCGCATTTTGTCTTCTATCAATTGCACAATGGTGATTGAGGCGATCGCAGCCGACGCTCACCGTAGAATACTGTCAGCCTACCTCAACCATAAGAATACATCTCAGCTAGATGCCCAACAAATACATCAGCCAACAGCGGACTCTCCTTCAACAAATAGCCCAGCGATCGTTGCTGACATACGTGTTCCTTTACTGGATGCCGACTCGGAATCAAATCAACAACCAATATTGATGGTGTTTCAGACACAAAAGCGTCAATATTCTGGGCAGCGCGTAGACTTGCCGCCTACTCCAGAGCTAGACCAATTATCTCAAACTACGACGTTCTTGACCCCTATTGAGAGCGAGAATTCCGAAGTGACACCAAACAATTTACCGATTTTGCCCACACAAGTTCCCGAACTACTTAGTCCGATTGAGGTACTAACAACACTACCACCTAAGAAATTACTAGAAGAATTACTAGGGCGAATCCTGGCTGGGGGAATTGGTCGGCTGTATTTAGAAAGACAAGCTTACGAAGGCAGAATACTGTGGAGTGATAATGGAGTTTTACAGTCTGTATTAGACAAACTGCCGCTCTCGGTTTTTCAAGGAGTACTGAATGAATTAAAGCGGTTTGCTTCCCTGCCTGTCACCACAGTTGCAGAACCAAAACAGGTAGAGAAAGAATACGTATATCAAAAAAACCGCTTATTATTGCGCTTGCGAGTCATGCCGGGAATCTACGGCGAAGAGGCAACACTCCAAGTGTTACGAGGAGCAGCATTAAAGTTCTATCAACAACAACAGTTGGCGCGTCTTGGCCGCGATGCTTTAGGAATTTCTCAGCAACTAAGCTTAAAGTTACATGAACTACAAGAAAGGCTTTTACTGAATCCCAGCCTTGATTCTCAGCAATTAGAGGCTTTAGTTACCCTGAATCAACTAGTCAAAAATTTAGACCAACAGATCAAAATACTGGCGCTAGATAGCAATCCACCAACAAACAGCAAATCATAAGTCTGTCAGTGAAACCGCTGATTTCGATCACATACATAATTGTTATGTTGTAATCGAACTCTAGACCGATCAACCTTAGAGATTCATCTTCAATAAATACAAATTTTGCGATCGTATTCTGAGTAAGATTACGGTTTAAACAAACTTATAGTAGCAAAGTTAGTTTCCCACTCTTAAATCCATTTGTTGCAAATATTTCATGCTAACTGAGGTTTTTAGTGAACTTTTCCCCTTAATGAGTACAGCCAATCCACAGACTTTGGAATGGCTACTCAACGTTGCAATTGAACATGAATACCCATCTGGGCGAGCCGTTGTGATGGAAGATGCCTGGGGTAACGCCGTTTACTTTGTGGTTTCTGGTTGGGTCAAAGTCCGGCGTACCGTCGGGGAAGATTCAGTAGCTCTGGCAATTTTTGGGCGTGGCGATTTTTTTGGAGAAATGGCAATTTTGGATGAATCTCCACGCTCAACTGATGTCATTGCTCTTTCATCCGTGAAATTGCTTAGTATCTCCAGAGAGCGGTTTATTCAAATATTGTTTAAAGACCCGCAGTTACATCACCGGATGTTGCAACTGATGGTGCGGCGATTGCGGCAAATTAACCTACGCTTACAAATGCGGTCTTCACCACCAGCAGTCAAACTTGCCCATACCCTAGTGAGTTTAGGCGAAAGTTATGGTCAGGAATCAGACTTAGGAAAAGAAATTTTTAACATTCCCTTTAAAGATTTAGCAGAGGTGACAGAAATCGGCGTTGAAGAAACCACCAAAATCATGGAAAAGCTGCATGAAAAAGGGTGGATCAAAATTGATAGCGCCAACAACATCATTTATCTTGTGAACTTCAAACAGTTGATGAACTTGGCTGGCAAAATTTGATCGCGGTAGCCCCAAAGATGTAAGGATAGAAAGCATGAGAGCGATCGCAGATGTGGGCACAGAGCTATAGTTGATTGATGAGGCAACAGGTAGTGGAGCGATCGCAGTCACTCACCTGTAAACAGTTAGGTAGCAAACTGCTTTTTAGACAGGTTGATTACCCCTACCTGTTGCATAAACTATATTATGAAACTACTGAGGCGTAAACGCCTTGATTCGCTTTCATCCCCGACTGAAAAGACGTTCACCCCTCAAAACTTTTGGGTTTTGAGGGGTTCACTTCGAGGTTTTCAGCATATTTTCTTATAAACTTGGTTCTGACTACCAGTCGCAGCAAATAAAAGTCAAAAATTAAAAGGTAAATTTGTCATCATGGGAAAAATGACTCATCTACTATTACCTCAGCACTCAAGATGACTGAAGCAACAGCAACTCGTCCCAACACCTACATCCAAGAAACCGAGCCAACGATTCATTACCTGGTGGGAATGTCCCAACCAGAAACCCATCTGTTTGAGGTGACTTTACACCTTGTAGATTATCCCTCGCCGATTCTTGATTTAAAACTGCCGGTGTGGACACCAGGTTCCTATTTAGTCCGGGAATACGCCAAAAACTTACAGGATTTTGAGGCTTTTGCAGAGGATAAGCCTTTACCTTGGCGGAAGATCAGTAAAAATCACTGGCAAGTAGACAAAACGGGTGTTTCAGAATTAACTGTACGTTACCGCATTTTTGCAAATGAGCTATCGGTACGCACAAATCACTTGAATTCCACCCACGGTTATTTCAACGGTGCGGCACTATTTTTTAGAATACCGGGCTGGGACAAGCAACCCATTCGCGTCACCATCGTACCACCACGCCCGGAATGGCAAGTAACTACTGCTCTACCATCTGTTGCTGAGGAAACAAATACTTTCTTGGCTGGCGATTTTGATACTTTGGTTGATACTCCCTTTGAGATTGGTAGCCACCAATTGTATAAATTTGAGGTATTGGGAAAACCCCATGAACTGGCAATCTGGGGGCAAGGTAATTACCAAATTCAGCAGTTGATTGCTGATATCCAAAAAATTATCCAAGTAGAAGCGCAGATGTTCGGCGGTTTGCCTTATGAACGATATGTGTTTCTGCTACATTTATTTAGCCAAGCTTTTGGCGGTTTGGAACATAAAGACTCTTGCTCCTTGATTTACCAACGTTTTGGATTTCGCGCTCAGGAAAAGTACGATCGCTTTATCCAATTAGTTGCACACGAGTTCTTTCACTTGTGGAATGTCAAGCGAATTCGCCCAAAAGCATTAGAGGTCTTTGATTACGACCAAGAAAACTACACACCATCATTGTGGTTTTGTGAAGGTACTACTAGTTACTATGATTTGTTAATTCCTTTGCGGGCAGGAATTTATGATGTTAAGTCGTATTTGAATAACTTGGGTAAGGAAATTACCAGATATGAAACAACACCGGGGCGCAAGGTACAACCCGTTTCCGAGTCAAGTTTTGATGCCTGGATAAAACTTTATCGCCCAGATGCTAATAGCGCTAATTCCCAAATTTCCTATTATTTAAAAGGAGAAATGGTATCGTTATTGCTGGATTTACTGATTCGCTCTACTCACGACAATCAGCGCTCCCTCGATGACGTGATGCTGAAAATGTGGCAGCAATTTGGGAAAGATGAAATTGGCTATACCCCAGAAGAGTTGCAGGAAGTTATCGAATCTGTCGCCGGAATCGATTTGACTGATTTCTTTAAACGCTACATTGATGGCACTGACGATTTGCCTTTTAATCAGTACTTAGAACCCTTTGGCTTGCAGTTGGTAGCTGAACAGCAAGAAGAACCTTACTTGGGCGTGAGAATAAATACAGAGAATGGGCGGGAGATGATTAAATTTGTGGAAACTGGTTCACCTGCACAAGTAGGGGGAATTGATGCGGGTGATGAGTTACTAGCAATTGATGGGATTAAAGTAACGGGAAATAGTTTAAGCGATCGCCTGAAAGATTACCAACCAAACGATAAAATCGAAGTCGCAGTTTTCCACCAAGACGAACTGCGTACCTATTCCATCACCCTCGCGTCACCACATCCCACTCGATATCAGGTAAAGCCTGTTGAGCATCCTGACTCCAGACAGCAGCAAAACTTTGCTGGATGGCTTGGGGCTGCGATCGCAACTGTTTAATAAAGGCATTGGGCATTGGGCATTGGGCATTGGGCATGGGGCATTGGGCATTGGTTATTAATTCTTCTCCTCCTTACCCTTGCCCCTTGCCCCCTGCTCCCCAGTCCCCAGTCCCCAGTCCCCAATCCCCAATCCCCAATCTAAGACGTTCTCACCGCCCCAGAGTAAATCAAACCCCGTTGTAGATCCAGCGTTATAATCGCCCCATCCCGAATCGCCTGGGTTGCCTGCTTCACCCCAACAATCACTGGTACACCAAGACGTAAACCAATTACTGCTGCGTGACTTGTGAGACTTTCATCTTCCGTAATAATTCCACCAGATTTACGAATTGCCTCGACAAAATCGGCACTTGTGCGCGGTGCAACCAATATGTCTCCGGGATTAAAGTTACTAACATCCATGCCAGTATTCGCCACCCGTGCACGACCACTCACTGAACCTTGTCCTAGTCCAATTCCGTGACCTAATACCGCCGTCACCACCTCTACTTTAATCAAATCTGTGGAGCCGGAAATTCCCTGGAGTGTACCCGCGGTCATCACGACTAAATCTCCCTCAGACAGTAACTTAAGCTCCTGAGCCACATTGATCGCAGCTTGAAATGTCTGACCAGTGGAAGGTAATCCTAGTACCAACAGCGGTTTTACTCCCCACACCATCTGTAACTGCCGCGCCACATTCACATGAGGCGTCACTGCTAAAATCGGTGTTTGGGGACGGAACTTAGAGACATTACGAGCTGTTGCCCCAGTTTGCGTTAGGGTCATGATTGCTGCTGCGCCTAGTTGTTCGGCAATTTGACCGACAGCTTGACTAATCGCATTAGGAATGGAGCGCCGGGAATCTCTGACAGAACGTAAGTTTAAGTGTTGGGATTCTTCCTGCTCCATACGTTCGGCAATTCGTGCCATCGTCGCCACTGCTTCTACAGGAAAGCTACCCACGGCGGTTTCATTGGAGAGCATCACCGCATCTGTGCCATCTAAAATCGCATTTGCCACATCCGACACTTCCGCGCGAGTGGGACGGGGATTGCTCACCATGCTGTCTAACATCTGAGTAGCAGTGATGATGGGAATCCCCAAGCGATTTGCTGTGGAAATTAACCGCTTTTGGAGTACGGGAACATCTTCCGCGGGTAATTCCACTCCTAAGTCGCCTCTGGCAACCATCACACCATCACACAAAGCCAGAATCGCCTCCATTTGTTCGATGGCTTCGTGCTTTTCAATTTTGGCCACTACTGGCACTTGCTTACCTGTACTGGAAATTAGTTCTTTAATTTCGATCATGTCCTGCGGATTGCGGACAAAGGAGAGTGCCACCCAATCGACACCCTGATCTAGACCAAACATCAGATCCTCGCGGTCTTTGTCGGTCATTGCCTTAATTGACAGGTAAACGCCAGGAAAGTTTACGCCTTTGTTGTTAGAAAGTTTACCAGGCACGGTGATTCGACAATGCAAATCACCTTTGTCCCGGTTAATCTCCTCTACAACCATTTCTACTCGCCCATCATCGAGGAGGATTTTTGCACCAACTGGGACTTCTTCGGCTAAATAATCGTAGGTGACACAGCTAATTTCTTGAGTGCCTACAACTGGACGATTTGTCAAGGTGAAGCGATCGCCTTTTGCCAAAACTATAGACCCGTTGTCAAACTTCCCCAAGCGAATTTTTGGGCCCTGCAAGTCTTGAAGAATAGCCACTGGCTGATTTAATTCAAAAGCGGTTTGCCGAATTAAGCGAATACTACGCTGATGATCGGCATGAGTTCCGTGGGAGAAGTTTAGCCGCAGCGTCGTGGCTCCCGCTTCAATAATTGCCTTGAGCATTTCAGGACTGCTAGTGGCGGGGCCAATAGTAGCGACAATTTTTGTCCGGCGCAGAGAATCTCTTAATTGCATAGGGGCTGAAGTTAGGGAGCTATCTGGGAAGTCATCGTAACTTAAGTGGCATCTCCTTTTCAGTCACTGCTATATCAATAAGATATAAACAGTTAGAGAGTGTTATGGGAGAGTGGGGCTGTGGGATAGACTAGATATAGTACATCAATCTTGTATCCATCCTCCCAACGAAAGAGTTTATCCCATCAACTTTTTGCCAATTGTCATACCCCACTTATCAGTAAAGATTAGTTCTTGTCTGGAATCATAGCGTTATTCATCTACTGATATGCAAAGCTGTGAATAAATATTGCGATAAAAAAGGTTACAAAACTTTATTGTTCCCTAATCTTTGTCGTATATTCGTAATGTTTGATTAAGAAGGAGTCAATGTTAGAGATGATCACATCGGAGGCACAAAAGCCACTGACAATCCCACCCAAGGAATTTTTAGCGCCTCCTGGTGATTTTAATCCCACGCTACTGCTGTTTTTGGTAGCTGTAGCAATGCTGGTGTTATCTAACTTTGGTTACTGGCTTTGGGAATGGCCGCACTGGCTGTGTTTTAGCGTTAACACCCTTGCCTTGCATTGTGCTGGAACAGTAATTCATGACGCTTGTCACCAATCAGCCCATCGTAACCGGGTGATGAATGCGATGTTAGGGCATGGCAGTGCGTTGATGCTAGCTTTTGCTTTTCCAGTATTTACGCGGGTACATTTACAGCATCACGGTCATGTCAACCATCCTAAAGACGACCCAGATCATTATGTTTCTACGGGTGGCCCGTTATGGCTAATTGCAGTGCGGTTTTTATACCATGAGGTATTTTTCTTTCAACGGCGACTATGGCGTAAATATGAGCTATGGGAATGGTTCATCAGTCGCTTAATTATCGGTGTAATTGTTTATATATCAGTGCAGTACAACTTTTTGGGTTACATTCTGAATTTCTGGTTTATACCAGCGTTTGTGGTGGGGATAGCACTGGGATTATTTTTTGACTATTTGCCCCATCGTCCTTTTGCGGAGCGCGATCGCTGGAAAAATGCCCGCGTTTATCCTAACCCGATTCTCAATATCCTAATTATGGGACAGAATTACCACTTAATTCATCATTTGTGGCCTTCTATCCCTTGGTATAATTACCAACCTGCGTACTATGTCATGAAGCCACTCTTAGATGAAAAAGGATGTTATCAAACTTCAGGATTGTTGCAGAAAAAAGACTTTTTTGAGTTTGTTTATGACATTTTTTTAGGAATTCGGTTTCATCATCAAAAAGAATAGAGTTGTTGCATACAGCGCGATCGCATCAAAAACCTCCGATTTCAACAACCACACCCGGAGCGATCGTTGCTAAGACACTGCAAACACTGGGTATGAATGGAAGCAAATCAGGTAGGCGATTACTAGATGCCACCAGAACAACGACCGCAACTCCAGCCTGTTGCAAGTTTTGCTGATATCGTAAGTTTTGGTCTGTTGTCAGGAGAACCATGAAACTCTCCTGGATCATCAGTTGCAACAGTTCACCATTCTTTTTGCCTGACCATCCCATTTCCATAACTGTGCGTACCTCATAATCAGTGAGTTCACGCCTTAAGGGTCGTGGAACACACTCATCAAGCAGAATTCAGGCGGTCAGCATTTCCTTTGCTAATTCTAGAGCGGCGATCGCTTGCTCACGGCTGACACTGGGAAAGCGATCTAAAAATTCATCCAGTGAGTCACCAGCTTCTAGATAATCAAGCAAGGTTTTTATCCGTACACGAGTACCAACAAAAACAGCAGTTCACCCTAATATATCGGGGTCGCTATGAACAACACGTGATATCAATGTCATATAGTTAGCTTGTCTGCGACAGAATACCTTCTGATCCTAGCTCTGGTTGTCTCAGAGGTTGTTTGAAAAGTGGTTGGCTGTTTAAAAATGCTGAACCAATTTGACGTTTTCACAACTTGATTTTAAATATTCTATCTTTTCAACCATAGACTGCCCAACACCAATCAATACCCCGTGACGATCTTCACCCAGTAGCCACTCAAACTTTTTCGAGACTATGTAATATTCAAACCCATACATTTCTGCTATTAGGTCGGCAATTACCGCAATCTTGCCCTCATAGAGCCAGTAATTACCATGCTGTTTAGTTCTTTTCCAGTCTTCAGTCACAAACCATACTGTCTCTTCTAGAGGTACGAGTTTTTTCAAAACGTCGGGTGCATATTCGAGATGAATTGAGCAAGACGGTTCTTTGAATGAACCCCACCAGCAGGGATAATTTAGTCCTTTTTTAGCCAAGCTTGTGAATCGCTCAAGAATTAACACCAATATCTGTTCGTATTCATGAAGGCTAACTAACCTGAAATCATTGCAAGAAAGGTTTAGCGTTTTTATGGCTTCTTCAATATCTACTCTGAAATCTAAGCGTTGAGTCATAAAATCTACATCGCTCTAATACCAATGAGTAATCAATTGCGATCGCTCTCCAAACAAAGCCAAATCAGTAATTTTGGTTGGTGATGTATGCGAGCGATCGCAGTAATTAAACTACCGTTATATCCCTAAAGAGGTTATTCCATAATACTTTTGAATGCGTGAATGCGTGACTTTCGCCTTGCGGTACTAGACTATTAAGAATGATTATTTTCTAATCAACATTACCCGCAGACAACACTTGTTCAACTGTAAGCGCAATTTCCGGGAAAGTTGCAGACACAATTTGCTGACTTCCGCTAAACTCTTGTTCCTCGTACAATCCTTCTGACAAGAATAAAATCGTAATTTTTGACTCTATTGGATCTACAATCCAATATTCAGGAATCTCTAACGCTGCATATTCAGAACGTTTATACCGATAATCGCGTTTTACTGAATCAGGACTGACAACTTCCACTACTAATATCGGCGCAGACTGACAAACAGCAGACTCATCAAGGAATTCCATTACCTGTTCAGCCCTTACAACATAAACATCAGGCAATCTTGACTTTCGCCATCCCGTTCTTACCCCTGCCTCTCTAAAACATAGCCAAGGTAAACTCAAGCGATTGATTTCTTTGTCAAATGTCTGTTCAAGGAATTTAGCAAGTAGTAAATGTCTAAAAGTTGGTGGATTCATGCGTTCTAGTTTTCCATCCACCAGTTCATAACGGCTATCAGTACCATCGTTATAAGCGAGATATTCTTCAAAAGAGTATAGATGCTCTGTAGTTGTTTGTGTCATCACGCAACTTTTAAATAAAGGTTTTTTTTGAGGTAGTACTCAAAAAATCATGAGTAATTGCACATTGGCTTGTAGTAGCGTTTAAACGTGAATTGATTGGATTTTAACAGCGCGTTGTGGGTTTATAGCTAATCCATATTTCACCTCCATAACTGTTATAGATGAAACAAAAATTTCAATAGGAGAGATTAACTTTATTCGCTTGAGGGTGTTTTCTTCTCCTTTGACAAAATCACTAATTACGCAAGTATCCAGTAGATAACCCATACATAATTAAAATTCTATTTCGTTCGGGGGTATCAGTTAATCTCAATATGATTCAAAGATAATACTTTCTTTTATACCTGAATATTGCATGATTATTTCTGCCCATTGGCTGGGTTTAGTTTCTAGGAAGGTGACAAACACTAAACTTTCAGTGATACCTTCTGGTGTTTCAGTTAATTCAATTTTGCCGTTTTTATAAATTCCTTGAATTGTTTTTAACATATAGCTTACCTCCTACATAAATTTTAATCTATAGGACTCATATTTGATTGTTTAAAAAATATAGTATAACTCAAAGAGGCTTATTGACCCTTTTTGAATTAAAAATATGAAATTAAGAAGAAGAATAATTTTTAATTAATTTTGGGTACAAGCCCGTTGCCTATTGCTTTACTACGCAAATAATTTCATAAATGAAATCGGATAGCTATATAAAAATAATCTCTGAAAGCGATCGCTGGGTATCAATGGAAATGAAAGGGAGTGGGGATTAGGGAAACTAAGCCGCCCGCCCACACTATGCGCGGGTTTCAACCTATCAAGAGAATACAAGGATTTTATTGCGCCACTTGCGGGCGAAAGCGCGTAGCGGGACGAAGTACGGCTTTAAACCTTTTTCGGAGCTAATTTCTTCTCCTACTCCCTACTCCCGCCCCGAAGGGGTTGTAAATCAAAACGTACAATAGCGATCGCGCCCCTTTTGTTTGGCATTGTACAGTGCTTTATCGGCTAAAGCGATGAGTGTATCTGGCTTAATGTCGCAAATGGGTATGACAGAAGTAATACCCAAACTAACTGTGACGATATCCTTGACATCAGACGATGCATGGGAAATGGACTGAGCGTAAATTGCTTGCTGAATATTTTGTGTTACTTTGATTGCTCCTGCTAAATCAGTATTGGGAAGCAGTACCGAAAATTCTTCTCCTCCATAACGTGCTACTAGATCGCCAGGACGATTAACTGTCTGTTGAACTGTTTGCGCTATTTTTATTAAACAATAATCGCCTTCAAGATGACCATAGCAGTCGTTGTAAGATTTGAATTTATCAACATCGAATAAAATCATTGACAGGGGTCGTCGTTCTCTTGCAAGGCGTTTCCATTCTGCTTGCAGTCGTGCATTGAAGCAGCGACGGTTAGCTACCTGAGTCAAACCATCTAGATTTACCAATTGTTCTAGTTTAAGATTTGCATCTTCTGCTGTTTCTTTAGCAATTACTAACTCTGCTGTTCTCTCCTGTACCCGTTGTTCCAAAGTTTCCAAGGATGTTTGTAACTGAAGTGCCATGTTGTTAAACGATGCTGCCAGTTGACCTATTTCGTCTTGTGAGCTAATTTTGGCGCGGATATCTAAGTTACCTGCGGTAAATTGGAAAACTATATTCGTAAGGTAAATTATTGGTTTTGTTAGCAGTTGTCCAATGGCAAAAGCGATGATTGTCACTACTGAAGCAATAATTGCAAATAGAAACATTGCATCACGAATTTGCTTTTCTACAGGTTCTAGGGCAACAGCAAGGGGTTGTGCGAACAACACAGTCCAAGGTTTATATTTTAAATGAGCGATCGCAATCAGATTAACCTGATTACCTGTTGCTGACAAGGATGCAATTAAATACGACTGTTTATTATCTAATGCTTGCTTAAGTTTTGACTCATTAGTTGCCAATTCTTTGAAAGGAGAATTAAGCAAACGCCCTTTCTGTTGTAGTTGAGTTACAACATCCAAAGGCAGGGGCACAATTGATTTAAAAAGTAGTTTTGGTGCAGTGCTATGTGCCAGATAAATATTATTTTCATCTAAAAGAATAGCAAAGGATTTTGCCCCAGCCCGTTCAGTTTGTCGAGTTACTAACTGCTGGACAACAGTAGCATTGTATGAAACACGCAATACACCCAATATATCTCCCTTGGCATTGCGAACCGGACTGCTAAAAAACAGGGTAACAAGGTCAGGAATTGTTGGCGATCGCTTCATGCTAGAAACAAAGGATAACTCTGTTTGCAATGGTTTTTTAAAATAATCTTGATCAGATTCATCTTTGCCAATGTTCGATGTATGTGTATCCAATACATTTTTCCCGTTTAAGTCGAGCAAAGCATAAGAGAGAATATTGAGCATATCTTTGCGACTGAGACGAATTAATGTTTCTATCGCCAATTGCATTTCGGGGCTGTCATCTCGCTGTTTTGGAGTTAGGCTGAGGTAGCGTGCCGAACCTGGTAAAATCGCCTCTACGCGCACGGCATTGAGATTTCCATCAATAAAGGCATCTATTCTGTTAGCGGTTTCCTTAGCCGCCGCAGATAGGGCTTGTCGGGCGTTGTCAGTTAGTGCTTTTTCAGTTGTCTGTTTGTTGATAAATGCCAATAACAGCAAAGGAATCAAAGCAACAATCAGAAACGAGGCGATCAACTTTGTCCGAATGCTGCCCAAAAAAGTCTGCTGCATGGCTTTAAACTAGAAGGGAGGGTTCAAGAAGGAAGAATTGAACAAACTTTTTAGCTCAGGAATACGCGTCACATTTCCAGAGCGAATAAAAAAGTCTGCATATATCTTGGCAGTTTTGTAGATAGAGTTAGGGTTGTTAGATTGAAATAATTTTTGATTTTCAGCTAAATCAGTTAGGTTCACTCCCTCCAGAGAGAGTGTATTGCTAGGAATTTTTAAGGCTTTGCTGATGATCGCGTTTCCTTCCTGAACATTTGCCCTCCAGTAGGTCTCAGCTTGCAGCCATCCTCGCACAAATGCACGAACGTCTTCGGGGCGATCGCGGATTGTATCATTGCGAAAGATAATCATATCTAAAATCAAGCCAGGGGTTTGTTTGCTAGTAAATAGGATATGTCCCCCTGATTTAATAGCTTCAGAAAGATGGGGTTGCCAAGTGTGTCCGGCTTGAATAACATTATTTTTCAGGCCTTGAGGAATTTCTAAAGCCTCTAATTTAACCAATTTCACATCATCGCTGGTCAAGTTGGAACTTTTCAACATCTCAGTCACAAAAAGTTCGCTAAAACCGCCTAGATTTGCACCTAGCTTTTTCCCTTGCAACTCAGCGACAGTTTTTATTTGTGGTTGGGCGACTACTACATCTGCTCCTGTTGATTCATCTATAACCAGCACACCTTGTATATCAGGATTTGTGGCACTCAAGATGATAAAACTTCCCAAGGACGCTGTAATACCATCATACTTACCCGCACTGAAATTTGCTCTTTCCAACTGGCTATATTGTTTATTAATTAGTTCAACATCTACACCTCGGGCTTTGAAGAATCCTTTTTCTTGAGCAATGATGCCTGGATACTCTCCAATAAAAGATGTAAATTGCACTTTCAAGGGAGGGCGTTTGAATTCGGTCGGTGATGAAGTATGACAACCAAATAGCAAACAGGCGGTAATGAGACAAATACTAATATATCTGAGTAGTTTAAACAAAGTTAGCTGGCTGACAGATACTTTAATATAGAAGCAATCTGAAAGCGATCGCCTCGAAAGTTTCCCGAAAGTGCGTCGCCTACAGATATCCTCAAAGTGCATTAGGCTTTCAGTCTCAACCAACCACCTCAATCTCGTCGGCATCCAATGAGATTGTTACATTGTCGTATTGGGTTTGACTGCAATTGTCCAATACCGAAATGTTTCACCTCCGATCCGATCGCTATTCTCATGATATATCTGCCGCAAACATTTATAAAATGCTTGGGCTTCATTCTCTAATCCAAATGTTATCAAGCACTTTAATATACGGGTGATGCGAAGATAATTATGGTCTAATATAGAAACCCATTCGCGTTTACGATTCGGATAGTCTTCTGACTGGCTGACAACTATTTTTCCGTCATTACTCTCATAACGTTGCAACCCATAAAACTGAAGCATGACTGTGAAGGAACGCAGCAAATTTTGGCGTAGGTGGGGGTTGATTTGAAATGCTTGAATTACTGACTCATCAACGATGGGTGCATCAGGATTGAATGCACTTTGTTCAGCTAAAGGGAACAACCACTGAATGTAATCATGGGCACATTCTAATTCTTCAAAATTCCAAGTCCAAATATCTTGAATTGTGCGACCTTCTGAATCTTGTTGCTCCCCTAAGTAGAACGGAACAAGCATTGAAGTGAGTTGTTTTTCATGATTCATTGGAAACTACCTTCACAAATCAACATCAGGAGCTAATTTTGTAGTTTTTTTACATGAATTTTCTTAGATAGCTTACACTTTTGACTTCACTGCTGACTGTGATGCTTGTAAAGTCTGAGGCAAACTCCAGTCGGGACGCAAGCTGGCGGCATTGCGTAAATATATATGATGAATTGAGGCGGAGGCTGGCAGATAGGCATGGATTAAGAACCGAATGCAGCGCTGTAAGCTGCCTTCGACGTGCATTTGCTGCACATCCAACATAGCCACATTATCCCAACCAGGACGCGCTCTGGCGATCGCAGCTGGGAAAATCGCATCCAAATCGCGTGTCACAGAGAAAGTCACACTGATCATGTCCCCCGGCTGGAATTGATTCCGGTTTTCTAATTCATCTAGTAGTTCTGTAACTACCTCTTGAATTACCTCAACAGTATTTTCTGAAGCGGTTGTTGCTCCGCGAATAGCCCGCATTTGCCAGTCCACGCCAAAATCCTCCTTAAAACATAAAAGTGAGGAATTAGGAGTTGAGAATGAGAAGTTAAGATTTTTAACTCATAACTCCTGTACAGACGCGATTAATCGCGTCTCTCCTAACTCCTAACTCATATTAGGGTCGATATAACCACAACGGTAAACCACTAGTAGACATTTCAAATTCGAGCCAATCAATACCAGCCCCAATTCCTGATGAAAATTGACGACTCCCTGGTAGAAGACGACTCAATAAGGGTTTACGTTCTTCTAGGGTATAGCAGAGAGTTTTTTCCGGATCAAGTCCGACTAGTTCTGCTGTCCAGCGGCGGGCATCTTCTTCTGTGCCCAGGCGGTCTACAACACCCAACTCTAAGGCTTGCTGTCCAGTAAAAATCCGGCCATCGGCGAAACTTTTCACAGCTTCTACTGTTAAAGAACGGCCATCTGCTACCGTTTGGACAAACTGCTGATAACTTGTGTCAATCAACTCTTGCAGGATATTTTCTTCTGGTTGAGTCAATTCCCGGTCAAAAGACAATATGTCTTTGTAAGGGCCAGACTTAATTACCTTGAAGGAAACACCAATTTTTTCTAGCAAGCGTTCCAAGTTATTCCCACGCAAAATCACACCGATACTACCCGTAATCGTACCTGGGTTAGCTACTATGTATTCGGCTCCCATGCCGATGTAGACTCCTCCAGAAGCCGAAATATTGCCAAAGCTAGCAACGATTTTGATTTTTTCGCGCAAACGCTTCAGGGCGCTGTATATTTCTTGGGAATCTCCGACTGTACCGCCAGGACTATCGATACGGAGCAATAATGCCGGAAACTTTTTTTCTTCTACAGTTTTTAGGGCTTCTAGGACGCGTTTGCGAGTAGCACCGGCGATCGCACCAGTAATTTCAATCCGCGCAATTTGTTTTCTAAACTTGGGCTTAAACGGCCAAATCATGAGCTGTCAACATACCTCGTAATAAATTCAATATAAGATGCCCAACGGTCAGACGCCCTGTTTTTCTCTGTTAAGAAACATGAGCAGGGATTGTGCTCATCATAATTTTAAGGAAATTTTTATATTTTTCAGTGAGTTTTATTTTGATATTCTCGATGAATGCTAATCAAGTCCTTAAAGATTGTAGCTAACACAAAATGCTAAACTCTAGTTTAGCGTCCAACGTGATGAATTAGTACAGACTATTTTAGCTTTTTTGCGGAATTCAAAATTTCAAACCCCTTCGTATTATAACTTTTTAACTTTTTGAATATTATTTTACTACGGTCAAACACCCATACTAGTTGTTAGTAATTAATAACTAATAACTAATGATTAATAAATATTTCATCAATAAATTTGGTACTCAATTTAATTCATGAAGTTTCACTCAGCAACACTAATCTCTATTTAGTTTAAGACCAGTAGTACTTTCACTGTCGGGAATATCACTTTTTCTTATCTTCTACAGCCCATGAGCGCTTTAAAAAGCTATTTTCACTATTTATGAATCTATTCGTAATATTTGATACCGATAATAAACGTACATATCAAACAGTGCGCCGACAAAAGTACAGGTCAAGCTAATTACAACTAATCCGCGGAGGGGAGTTCCACTGCCAAAGGTGGCGAGAAAATGGATAATCTCAGTAGCGATCGCCTCAGTTAACTCTTGTAAGCCAGGGAAGTGACCGATGAGTGATAGAAGGAGCAATCCACCACCAACAAAGAACATGGGAGCGACAAAACTAAAAATGATCGTCAGTAGTAGAGAGCGGAGAAAGTTAGTGAAAATAGTCATTTAAGACAAACTCCGTGAGTAGAGATGACAAGAGCTAGATAGCGGTTTGTCAATTTCTACAATACGTGCGATCGCTCCGAAGCAGACAATCTGTCAAGAATCTTAAGTTTTCATTAAAAGAAGCGGCTACCAGTTACAGCACATGCTGGGGATATTAAAAATGACTGAAATCTGAAAAAACCTTGCAAAATCAAGATTCTAGCCAAGGTTAGCACCTATTTATTGCTTTGTAGCACGTTTAATAACAACTTTATTTTCTGAGAGCATCTTTAATCTAAGTTAATGTTTCGCCTTATTAGAAGAGTGGGGAGATAAGCAATGCCCAATGCCCATTCCCTATTCCCCATTCCCCATTCCCTATTCCCCATTCCCCATTCCCCATTCCCCATTCCCCATTCCCTATTCCCCATTCCCCATTCCCCATTCCCCATTCCCCATTCCCCATTCCCCATTCCCCATTCCCCATTCCCCATTCCCCATTCCCCATTCCCCATTCCCCATGACTTCCGCTATTCTTAAGGCAGTTACCGAGTTAGCTACAGAACATTGAACCAGACTACATCCAAATCCAGTTTAGGGGAATGGAGTCAGCGGCTGCTGGCGGCGATTTTTCTGGGTGGGCAAGTACTAGTTCACCTATTGAGGGGCAAAATCCATCGGCGCAACACCTTAGAACAAATGGCAGCAGTTGGGCCAGATTCCCTATTTATTGCCCTGTTGACGGCTATTTTCGTTGGCGCTGTGTTTACCATTCAGGTAGCACGGGAATTTATCAACTTTGGTGCAGGAAACATTATCGGCGGAGTGCTTTCTGTAGCGTTGACACGAGAACTCGCTCCTGTGTTGACAGCAGTGGTTTTGGCGGGACGAGTCGGTTCTGCCTTTGCAGCAGAAATTGGTACCATGCGAGTCTCAGAACAAATCGATGCCATGTTGATGTTAAGAACAGATCCAATCGATTACCTGGTTATCCCTCGCGTTCTTGCTTGCTGTTTAATGCTGCCAATTTTAACCCTCCTGTCTTTGGTAACAGGGATGTTCGGAGGATTAATAATTGCGACAAATATCTACAACCTGTCTGATACGGTATTCTTAGACTCAGCTCGTAGCTTTCTTGGAATCTGGGATATTTTTAGCGCCATGATTAAGGCGTGTTGCTTTGGCATTTTAATCGCCGTAATCGGTTGCAGCTGGGGGTTGACAACAACAGGAGGTGCCAAAGGTGTAGGACAGTCAACTACAACTGCTGTTGTGACTGCCTTGTTAATTATATTTGTTAGCAACTTTTTTCTTTCTTGGTTAATGTTTCAGGGGACTGGCAGTGCATTCTTAGGCTTATAAAATTAATCAGTTATGAGTTAAGAGTTATGAGTTATGAGTTATGAGTTTTAACTCCTCACTCCTCACTCTTAACTTCTAACTCCTGCCTCCTGCCTCCTAAAATAGGATAGATGCCTCCTACTAAATAAAGCAGGATTTAAGACTGTGACCAGTTCATTTGCTCCTAGCTCCACATCAACTGTGGAACTCAAGCCTAGTTACAATATACCGATAGTCTTGGTGATTGCCGCTATTCCACTACTGTTGGTACAACCGTTGGTAGGCTTAGTTTTCACACTTTTTGGTTTGTTTCTCATGTTTCAGGCGTTAACGCTGCGGTTGCAATTTACCGCCACTGACTTAGATATTTACAGAGGCGAAAAATTAATTCGGCGCTTTCCCTACCAAGAATGGCAAAACTGGCGGATCTTCTGGAATGGAGTCCCCATTCTGTTTTACTTTAAAGAAATTAAAAGTATTCACTTTTTGCCGATTTTATTTGATCCCAACACCCTGAAAAGTTGCTTAGAACAACGTTGTCCGCGTATTTAGTGCTGAGTACCATCTGTGCTGAGTCGTTTTGCTCTAAACTCATAACTCAGCACTCATAACTCAGGACTTTTATGGCAGGTCAATTGTAATATTTCTGAAAGCTATTTATTCGCGTCATAGGAATTACACTATTGTTTATGAACCCAGAGGCATCTCAAACCCCAGAACCAATTGATGAGCGGTTGACAGAAAAACAAGAAGAGAACAACGCAGTTGAAAATCCAGAAAATCCATCTGTTGAGTCAGTGGTAGAAATAGCAGCCAGTAACTCATCAGAGGACTATACAACTTCTGAGCCACTCATTTCCAATGCAGAAGTGGTAAATTCTACAGAGCTAACAGAAAATTCAAATGGCGAGTTTGTAGCGCAGTTAGAAGCGGAAAATGTTGCGCTGGGGTCTGAAATAGGATCAGGAAATCAATCATTATATGCCGAAGCAGAGCAGCGAGTGACAGAGTTGCAGAGGGCTGAATCTGCTCTCAAGGAAGAAATAGCCAAGCTGCAAGCTTCTTACGAAAGCCTTAAGGCACAGGTGAGTGAAACTCAAACCTCACTGGGACGACTTGTACAAGAGTCGCTGTTGCAGTTAGAACAACGCAAACAAACCCTGCAAATTTCTGTAGAACAATTAGAACGCCGTCAAGAACGTATCCGCAACGAGATGCGAACCACTTTTGCTGGTACATCCCAAGACTTGGCAATTCGGGTGCAGGGTTTTAAAGACTATCTCACGGGTAGCTTACAGGATTTGGCCTCTGCTGCCGAGCAGTTGCAACTGACGCCAAGTGTGGTAGAACGAGAAAAACCACCTGTAAAAGAGGCGAAACCAGTTGAATCTCAACCTGGAATACCCCAATTTGCCCAACAGCAGTTCCAAGATACTACAAAGCAAATTCGCCGCTTAATTGACCAATACCGCAATAAACCAGATTACTACGGCCCACCGTGGCAACTACGCCGTACCTTTGAACCAATCCACGCTGAACGAGTTTCTAACTGGTTTTTTACCCAAGGGGGACGGGGTGGTTTGCGGACAATGGGTAGCCGTTTGCAGAATATCTTAATTGCCTCATCTGCGATTTCGATATTACATAAACTATATGGCGATCGCGTCCGTACTTTAGTCTTAGCTAATACACCGGAGCGATTAGGTGAATGGCGGCGCGGCTTACAAGACTGTCTAGGAATTGGTCGCCCTGATTTCGGCCCAGACAGGGGTGTGGTATTATTCGAGGCATCTGATGCTCTCGCTCAGAAAGCAGACCGATTGACGAAAGCCAATCAAATTCCCTTAATTATCATTGATGATTCAGAGGAGCAAATCAGTTTGTCTCTGCTGCAATTTCCTTTGTGGTTAGCCTTTGCTCCTGACCCCAAAACAGTGAGAAACTATGATGATGACTTTTAATTTGTCATTTGTCATTGGTTATTGGTCATTTGTCATTGGTCATTTGTCATTCGTCATTAGGCAAAACAGTTTTCCGTTAGCGGTAGCGGAGTGTTGAGCCAGTTCTGAGTAAAAAGTTAGACTCAGCACTCTGCATTCCTAAGAGTCATTGGTCAAGAGGTATTACTCTTGACTTTCTTAAATTTTGAATTTTGAATTTTGAATTTTATTATGGCTATTTGGTTAACTCTATGCGGGACAATTGTAGTCATAGCTTACCTGCTGGGTTCTTTTCCCACTGGCTACATTGCTGTGAAGCAGTTAAAAGGTATTGATATTCGGGAAGTTGGTTCAGGTTCCACTGGCGCAACTAATGTACTAAGAACCTTGGGAAAAGGGCCAGGAGCATTCGTTTTAGTACTTGATTCTTTGAAGGGAGTATTAGCGATCGCTCTAGTTTACTGGTTATTCAATTTTGCTTCTAGCCAAAATTATATCCCCCCAACGGTAGATGTAAATCTGTGGCAACCGTGGATAGTAACTTTTGTTGGGTTAGCTGCCATCCTGGGACATAGTAAATCAATTTTTTTGGGCTTTACTGGTGGTAAATCTGTTGCTATTAGCTTAGGGATTTTATTAGCAATGAGTTGGCAGGTAGGTTTAGCAACAGCAGGTGTGTTTGCCGTCGTTGTAGCAATATCGCGGATTGTCTCTTTGAGTTCAATTGCAGGTGCGATCGCAGTTTCCATTTTCATGGTACTTTTGCATCAACCCTTACCCTATATTCTGTTTGGAATTGCCGGTGGACTATATGTGATTTTGCGCCATCGCACTAATATTGAACGGCTGCTTGCTGGTACTGAGCCAAAAATTGGGCAAAATGTAGCGACAGAACCAGAACAAACTGTATGATTGTCTAACCGCAAATAGATATGTTTTTACCCCTGTGCTTTATCATCAGGGGGTTTAGTTTACGAATTAACTTTGCCTTTAATTAAACGGTGGAAAAGGCGGCAAGGCCACAAAAAAGCTCCACAAATACTTACTGAGGCGATGGCGGCCACAACTCGCCAACTTGAACTAGACCCAGTGTTAGACTCTGAAGGTTGAGCTTGTGTGCTTTTAGCTAGTTCTGGTATTGAATGAGATAGCTGACTGGCTGTACTCACCCCTTCAATCGCTGCTCCAATGAGATAAGCTACTAGGGCAATTACTAGCCAGTGATTCATAATATTCCACTGTTTGAACTTTGAGCGTATGCTTGGCAGTGAACAATCACTTGATTTATCGTACTAATGATTGCCGCCTTGCCCTAAAGATAATCGACCTTCAGCTGTATCGCGAATTAGGGGCAGCTTAGATTTTATATAAGTATTGAGGGTGCCATCTGCCTGAGCATCAAGCCCTTGTTTAGCTTTCAACTGCTGGAGTAGCAATTGTACTAAAGCAGCGTCGTCAAATTGGAGCAGAGTGCTAACCTGGGTAGACTCGATTACAGCCCAAAGCTGTTGCATCATTTTTGCAGTTACCATGAGTCTGTAACCTCTTAAGCTTTTCTTTATATTTACACAGATTTGAGATTTGTGGTTAGTTTTTATCTGAAGATTTATAAAGATAGAAGCTGGAAACGCCTGAGTAAGGCAGTATGGTTAGGTTATGGCATTTTTTAATTGATTGAACTGGACTGGGGATTGGGAAGATTTGACTGGGGATTCAGATTTCAACCAAATCTTAATACTTCTCTACGAGACGCTGTAAAAGAATTTCTTCCCCAATCCCGGAGAGCACATTCTTAAGAGACTTCGGCGCTGCAAGTCGGAGAATTCTGAGCATGGCCTGTTGAAATACAACAATCACTACTCCCTGGGAAAGCCCTAATGCAGACATAGATAGGCATCAGCGCTTTTTGTCGAGGGGAAACTTTAGTGGTTGCATTGAGTAATTTTGCCAGAAGTTTATTGTGAACTTTTTATACAAGAAGTTTCTTGACCAGAAGAATCGGGAAAAACTGCTAAAGTATGATATCCGGGGCTATCTGTTCCATATATCACTCGAAAAGTATACAACTTGTTTTTACCTTGCCCTTCGGTAATAACTGTTAAAAGTGTATTGCTAGTATTCGGAAGTCCCGGAATGTTGAGTTTCTTAATTCGTCTGAGTTGAATTACATTCGCTGCGGAGTTTTTACAATCTCCAGCACTAGTATTAGGTTTTGGGCCAAATTGCATACATACCGGCCCATCAAAATCCATAGTTACCTGTGATGGATCATTTAACCAAACTTTTTTAATTACTTCTCCAGCTGTAATAAAGCTTAAGTTTGTTCCTTGCTGATACGAAACATCGATCGTCGGTATGACTCCCCCTAAGCCTTGTGCTTGGCAGGAAAGTATAGAACGCAGAACGGCGTTATTGGCTACAGCGCGACCTACCAACAAGAACATAGCAACCGAGAAAGTTAAGGAAGCTATCGGTAGGAAATAAGAAGAACGTTCTGGGGTATTTCCTGACAATTTAGTATTCTTTTTCATGGTTGCAAATATCCAAAATTGGTATAAATCTTACCTGCTAAAACTGAGTTGGTTGATTAACGTATATTTCAACATTTGTGCCAGCGGGTAAAAACCAAATATTAGTTTGTTGTGACATTTGGGCGATCGCTTGTTGATTACGTTGGGCAATTTGGGGTACTACAGAGTTCAAACCACCTTCTACAACCCCGGCTGTCAGGTCGCGTCTGTTCTTAGTAACAGTAGTAAGAGTTGTGCTGCTACTGGTGTTGCCGTCAACGGTAGTTTGTGAAGTAAGTGGTTGAAGTTCAGTATCACTACGATTGATTAACTCTGCGGCTTTGCCAATACCTCCCAACACGAATAACCCTATATCCATTGAGGCTATAGACGAACTTTGACCAGGAAATTTATTTGCAATTAAAGGTTTACCTTGGGAAGCGCGAAGAATGATTGCATTGTTGGGTAAGCTTCGTTCTGTAACGTTGCCATCATTTTGCGAGATAACTTTGACTACGTTCATCTGCAAAAGACCTTGTTCGGAGAGGGAACGAATTTCAGCGAGTAATTCGGTGTTTGCAGGTAGAGCGATCGCACCATCTGTAGATTTTAATGGTTCTTTCAATCGGATCACAAAGACATTTTTATCTTCACCTCCCTCACCACCACCGCCTGACCTAGTAGTTTCCCCAAATATTGCTGTCGCCAACACACCTTTGGCACTACTCCCGATTGGTACAGATTTCTGTCCCTGCGGTTGGGCTTGACTGACTACAGGAGTTTCTGGTTGTGGGGTTTGCTCAGGATTGGGGTTTGGTGTCTGTTCCTCCGGCTGAGTATTGTTTACAGGTTCAGGAGCCGCTGCTATATTACTGGGTTGATCGGTGGCATTTACTTGACCGTAGCTACCTAACTTTGCTAGTCTTGTCCACTCTTCAAGTGGGCTTGGTGGAGGGGGTGGAGTTATATTGACTACCGGTTGAGTGGTTGGTCTCACAGCTGTCACAGCTGGTAGTTGGGGTGATACAGAAGGTTGATAAGCAGGTACTCTAACGATGCGTTCAACTGGTGCTGGCTGAGGCACGTAAGCTGTTGGTGGGGGTGTTGGAATCACTGTCTGTCTACCTCTGGAAGAAACTGACGGTTCTTGTAAGGCTACTTTAGGTGTAGTTTTGGCAATTCTCAGCTGTTGTTGAGCAGCTTTTACCATCTGTGCTTGTTCAGTTAGGGCTAATTTCGTTTTGAGAGTATCTACTTCAGCTGCTAGCTGCTGAGATATAGATTCATCAGTGGGCTGCTCACGCACTGGTGGAGAAACAATATTTTTTGGCTTTTGACTACTGCTACCCATCAGTTGGGATAAAAACACACCACCCACCAAAACGATCGCTAAGGTAGCAGCCCCTACCAAGCCTAATTTTGCAAAGGGATTAGATGAGAGTGCTTGCTTAGTTTGAACTTCTTGTGGAAGAGATAGCGACTCTGGCGGCGTTGCAGAGTCTTCTAAACCTTGGGTATCGGTAGAAGAAGATTCTTCTTCAAAGCCGACCAACCTTGACATCCGTGATTCCCAATCTAAAGATTCTACTTCTGGTTGGCGATCGTCGGTGGTGAGAGTAAATCCATTTTGGGGAGGCGTTTCGGCAGGAATTGAGTATCGAGTCATGGTAGACCTTGATTTGGATTTCCAGAACAATTTTTATCTTGGATTTCACAGACATTATAAATTTCTAGTCTGGCTTCACCAAGGCGATAAGCTGCGAAGTACGACGGTAGGGCTGCATTTGGTAGTGAAGTTGCTGGTTCATCTATGGCTCTAACTAAAATTTGTTTATTAAAGGAAACTGATTTTCCCAACTTATCATAACTGCTAAAAGTTAATTGATTGGCAAGCATCTCCACTTTCCATGTCCCATTACCTATTTTTGTCGGTTGGGAAATTTTTTGGATTACTAATACATTCTCTGCTCCTCTATTAATATTTTCAAATTGGCTATCTGGATTTAAATTAGTAAGTTCTGATTTAAGTTTTTGTTTAAAATCATCAGCTACAAGTTGAGAAGTAATTTCCCAGACTTGAGTTGGCGGCTGTTGCTGTGACCAGGTAAGCATTAAGCTCATAGTTTCACCCACAAAACGGCGAATAGCCTCTGGTTGTCGTTCTAAATTTGGTTGGGGGTCTACGGTTATAGTGCGACCATCAACAAGTTGCACTAAACTTCGAGGTGTGAGTTGCTGACTTAACTGTTGTAACATAGACCAGTGAAATATTAGTAACACCAAGGTGAATAGATGTAAACCAAGTGTTACTACTGCCAACAGTGGTAAGGGACTATTTTTCTTATTCTCTGGTTTAAGTAATTGCATTAATACTTGATTATATTAAATTGAACTATCTTCAAATTAAGTAGAAATCGATTATCTGATAAAACTACCAGATGTTTGCCCAGTTCCGCATTGTTTGGATTTATCTTCGTCCAGGTTGTTGTAGTCATCTAGCAAACATAAGTTACGAATTTCATAAATTTCTAATTTATCAGCACGTACACTATATATTGCTTTTTGCAAGTCTGTACCATTGTTGGCTTGGGGATTACCAAAATAATCTGCTGCACGTACAAGTAAATCTTTGTTAAAAGGAGTTATGAGTTTTTCACCACCAATTCGGTTTCTTTGAATTAAGTCGGCTACCATACCCACTCGCCATTTACCTGGTGCAATTTCTTTTGGCGGATAAAGTCTCTTAATTACTAATTGTGATGTCATCGCTTGGCTGGGATTTTCAGAGAAAACTTCTGGTGGTGTCATTTCTGCAACTGTGCTTAAGAAACTTTTGCGAAAGTCTTCTGAAAAGGCAAAACTAGCTACCCAACTGCTAGTACTAATCTTTTGACTACCACCTTGAGGTGTACTGATCAGAATTCCTAAATCTGATTTGGGGTTTGCGACTTCTTCAATAGTTTGTGGTGGTAAGGTTCCAGACCAGCTAAACATTGATATCATCGTTTTGCTGATGAATCGGCGAATTGTTTCTGGTTCTCTTGCTAAATCATCAATATTAGCTACTGGTTGACCGTCGATTAATTGCACAAAGTTGGGAGGTTTTCTTAAACTGAGTTGGCGAATATTTAGCCCTTGTAATATGAATAAAAGTAAAACTAATATATGTAAACTGAAGGTTGCGATCGCAAAAATTGTCAAAACACTTCCCGTTTTTTGTCTTTTTTCTAGTAAACGCACCATTTCATCATCTCCTCCTGCGAAAAACTTCAGCCATTATATATGATGATTTGCATATAGTCAGCAGTCAGGAAACGAGCCAAAATTAACTTTATTCATCTTGAATTTCTTCAGTAGCTAGGCGTAAAAAAAGTTTGTAGTAAGGACTTTAGTCCTAATAATCTTTTTTTTTGAGCGATGAATAACTCACTACGGAAATTATACTTACCTACTTATATAGGACTCATATTTGATTTTTGAACAAAACTCAGTACATCTTTATTCCTTCTTCCCAGTCCCCAGTCCCTAATCCCCAGTCCCTTACCTCCACGAGTGATTCAGAAATCAAATCGGATTGCTATATTCTCTCCTTTACTAAAGAAGCCGTGTTGCTGATAGCACTGAATACAGCAAAACCGCCAGCAGCAGCCACAATTAAAGATAAAATTGGTGCTAAAATTCCCAGAAAAATGATGAACCACATCAAATCTGGATCAACATTAGCATTTTGGCCTGGCCCATTGACGATAACTGCGGCAGTCAGCACAGCAATAATATTGAATGAAATCTTGGCAATTCCAATAGATAAAAAGCCAGTCAGCCATGCAAAAATTGGTTTACCAGCGACAGGGAGTAAAGAACCACCTACAGCCAGTGGGCCTAATGCTGCTATCAGCAACATAGTAGCTTCTATCAAATTCTGGAAGGCATATTGTAAGGAAACTAAAAAGTTTTTGATGCTCGTTTGAACTGTAGAACCTAACAAAGAGTTAAATGAGGTTTCTGATACAATTCCAGTGCCATATCTGATGTTATCTACCTTAGTTTGGAGTCTAACTATCCAGTTTTTATTTCCATAAGTATCTCGATATTTCTGCCAGAGAATGTTGACTTTTTCGGCAGCTTTGACAAAGCATTGACTTTGTTGTTCGCCAGTGAGTGATTGACAAGGACGAAGCAAAGAACCAGCTACTTCTTCAGCAATACTCATATTCAGTGCTTGCTGGTACATTTGCTCTGCATCTGCTGTTACCAATACTTGCTGATTCACAGTGTTTAAAAAATTTCGCACTCCCAGCGTCAGATTAGAAAGTATACTTCCATTGCCTGAATTACTTAAGAGTACCACCACAATAAAAGGCCAAATTAAAGCTGATATGGGACGACTATATTCGTAGGATATTAAGTCTCTGAGGAATTGTATCATAAAAAATAACAGGGTTCCTACTGCGAAAAAAATACCCAAATTTGTCAGCGCTCCATACAAATTATTGCTGGTGTTATTTTGTAATAAATCCAGCCATTGTTTATCCCAACCTTCGGCAACACTTTGGGAAGTTGCAGTACCATTATCAAGAATCTGGTCAATGCCTACTTGGGCAAAAATTAGTTGGATAGCAAGTTGCATTTTGAGTTAATGGGCTGTTTTTTAGATTTCCTGTTGAAGGATTTTAAACAATCTATGGAACAATGAAAGTTTTTTATCCTCAAATTCTACTTGTTAACTTTTCTGCCAAACAAATCTAGTTGAGAAGTTGCTCGTAAAAGTCGTGAGGCTTCTGTAGCTGTTTCTACTCTTCTAGCGCGATTCGCTTCTTCTGTCTGTTGAGAAATGTTTGCCAAATTTAAATTAGAATATTGCAAAGACTGATTAGTTTGTAATGACTGAGCGAATGTTTCAGCGACAATTTTCGATTGTTCCTGTTGGATTTTAATGGTTTCTTGGTTAGTAGTTAGCAATGCTAATACCCCCTGACCTAACAAGTTGTCAGCAAGACTTATTACTTGTTTAACTGTTCTGTCAATCTGAGTACTTTCCAGTTGATTCTTAAAGCGATCAATCTGGTTATCAACATCATTTGACCCAGCAATATCTTGCAGACTTCTCTCTGTATTTTCTAACTTAGTTTTTGTCCGAATTTGTCCATTTTCACCGAGAATACCTACCGCTACTCCGCGGGTAATTACACGATTGAGTTCATTACTAACTAAATTTCCCCGCACTGCTGAATTATTCTCAAAGCGGTTTGATCTAGAGTCTGAATTAGAAGAGTATAAAATCAAATTATCACGAACATTTTTTCCCGCAGCGACAGGGTTAGGTATGTTCAATTCTCCTTTAGAATTACTCAGAGCATTTTGACTCTGGACTTCTACAGGCTTTAAATTTTCGCTCAGATTATATTGAAGATAGTTTTGCAAATCTGTGGAATATGATTGAAAATCAGTCCAAACCTGACCTAATCCACCCGTCTGAATTTGTGCCATTCCTGGTAGTATTGCCAGGGATAGTAAGGTGAAAGTAAAAATGGTAGTTTTTTTCATACATTTGTGCCTGAAAAAGGTAGACGACATGATGTAGTGAGTCAGGAATTTAGCTTTTTAACGATGATTTATACTTTTTAACTCACTGTTAACTACTTACAAAACCCGATTAACTACTACGTAGATTCGCGACTAACTGACGTGCAAATGCAGAAATTGCTTCATATTTATCACTGTGAAGTTGCATCATTTGGCTACGTGCAGTTTGTTCATAGGGGTTATTAGCAACTGCTGCTAATTGTTCATAACCTGGATAGTAACGGCAGAATGTATAACTACCGTTATCATCTAGTAGCCATTGGCTATAAACGCCTTCTTTGCGGGGAAAAAAGCTTTCTGAGGCATTGCGAGAAATAACTTGGCGGGGATATTTCAAGATGTCTGCAAAACTATCCACTGCAACTGGCTGAATGCGTCCAATCAATCGTGTTGTCAGGTTTTGCAAAATTTTAGATGCAGCTTTAGATCGAGCAATGGTGTCAGGATCTTGTCCTGATAAGATCACTCTGATACCAGCTTTAGCGCCATTCGCACAAATTCTGCCTACTAAGTCAGAAATTTGCTCGAATTCAAATAAAATTGGCGCTTCGTCGATAAAGAATATGGAAGCTGGACTACCTAATGCGCGTCGGAGTGCGGCTGAATAGGCACTTAAGGATAGTACGGCTGCATCTTCACTATCTGATAGGTTTCTGAGAGCAAAAACTAAAAGTTGGGCATCGGTAGGAAAGCTGGATGGTGCAGAAATAGCTTGTCCTACGCGGCTAGAAAGCCAAAAGCGTAAGCGCAACTGAATTTGACTGAGGGCGTCTTCTACTCTGCCTGTTAAAGAACTTAGCTGCAAGTGTTCTGGTGAGCAGAAAGAGAGAAAATCTTTTAAGGTAGGGGTTTTTTGCCAAGCAAGAGTACCAAATCCCGCCGCCATCGCCTGTCGATATCGCTCTTTGATGCCCTCATCTCTAAAGAAGGCTTCTAAAGCGAGGTTGAGTAGCGATCGCACGGTTTGCGATAAAATTTGACTTTCAGTCGATGATCCTAAAACCATTGTCATTAAGGCTGATTCTAGGAAGGCAGTATAATCGTTGAAGCGATCGCGCTGTTGTTCTAGTTCTAGCGATCGCAAATCTGGTTGTTCAAATAAGTTATTCGATTGTTTGGAGATATCAAAGTACGCCCCATTCCCCTCCATAAACTCTGTATAGTCAGTGAATGTAGATGTCCCATCAGGTTTAGGGAAATCTAACGCCACAACCGGAATCCCATGCGCCAAAGCCTGAGTTAAAATCCCTGATACCAACACAGATTTACCAGCACGAGTTGTAGCAAACAAAGCTAAATTTTTGTGTTGATTAAATAAATCTAAATGTACGGGTGTGCCGCCTTCTTCAGCAATCAACTCAAAGCCTTGTCTATCACCCCGTTTAGTTAAAACTAGAGGCATTAATCCGGGAACTTCACTGGTTAAATATAGCTGGCGACGGTTAAAGGGGGTTGCTAATAAACCTTCCCAAACTATCGGTAGAGTTTGCAGCCAAATTTTCCAGGCATATTCAGTTTCCCTAATTACCCTAGCTGGACGCTGAAAACAGTTTTCAATATATCTTGTTGCCTCATCTAATTTCTCTACAGTGGGACGATGTACCAAAATGGCGACACTCGTATAAATCGGGACTGCACCTTCATATAACTGTTCTTGCGCTGCTACCGATTTCTTCAACTTTAATTGAGCATTGACATCAATAGTTTTACTTTTTTCTTGAGCCAAAATTGTTGTCATATTTGACTGCTTCAGCACTCGTTGCAGAGTAGTTTTCACTACTGCGGGATTTGCGGCAGTCAACTCACAAAAAATTTCTGTATCTACTACTGTTTCTCTAGCTAACAGTTCCCATAAATAGCGGAGTTGGGCAGATTTATTCGGCCAACCTCCGGGTTTTTCCAGAAACGACAGGGCGCCAATATAGCGATTGTTAACATTAACCCAGCGGCGATCGGCACAAGGTACACTAGATTCCATCAGCAAAGTTGTGCCGTGGATATTTTCTAGAAGCAATTTAGTACTAGCTAAATCTGAATTAACTTGCTCATGCAATCCTTGTTCATCTAAAGTCATTAACTGGGGAATATCTATTGGCTGCGTATCATTAAACCTTTTCCAGATGTCCCCCCAGAGTTCATCAGCAGTCAAAGGTTTGACATCCAATCCCATTTTGTTAGATAAGATTTGTTCCCAGCGGAGAAAACCTTGATTGTAAGCATTTGTGATCAGAGTTTCAATGCGTTGGTTTTCTACTTCTGAGAGATCACCTTTGAATTTTAACCACCATGATTCAGCTTTGACTAACAGCTTTTCTATCCAATCGTCTGCATGTTGCGAGTTGGATTCAATGGTGTAAGTAACATAAATTCGTAAAAATTTGGGTTTACGAATACCAGAAAGAGTCAGTTCTTTGACTCTGGCTCTCTCCGCCATCAACAAATATTTTATATCTCGTGATGGCGAATTTCTGATTAGGGTTGCTAATTCTTTTTGACGCTCTTTGTCTGAACTAAAAGAACCCAAGTGTAGGGTCATCCTTTCACCAGTAGGGATGTCTTTTAACCCAGCTTCAATGTTATTAAAAAGTGTATCTATTTGTTCAGGTCTTAAGGTGGTATGAATTCCCTTACAATCAAAACCAAAAACAAAGCAGAACCGATCTTTTTGAGTGCCTTTTGTCAAAAGGTAAGCGCCAATATCGCGTCCATTCATTGCGACACGCAGCATTGTCGCCAAGTGTAAGGCATCTTCAAATGGTGTTAATCTACTTTCACTTCCGGCGACGCCGACGCTTTGTTTTCCGATTTTTTGCTTCATGGTTAACTTCCAGTAAGCTCTGATAACGAGCAAAGCCTCTTGTCCAAGCGGGAACACCAATAAATTTACTTAAAAAACTCCAACTCCTACCACCAGTTAAAATCCACCAAGTTCCTATTCCCCAACCAGTCATTAGTATTGTCCACAACCATTTTTGAAATTCTTCTTGGAAAAGTCCTCCAAAAATTCCATTGATCATAAAATAAGAGGCTAAGGCAATTACCGTCCAAGGAAGAATTTGATCGGCAGGAATTGGCCCTAATGAAGGTTGGCTTCCTAGAACCTGGTTGACTGGACGAAATTCTTGTTCCCGCTCTTGAGACATTTGAAATATCTGAATTATTTACTGCACTTGTGGGCCAATTACAAAGCGTGTGAGTACATCAGCAATGGTAACAGCAACAACCACTAATAAGGGAGTTCTGGCAATACTTTGCCAATCTTCATCTTTACGCACTGCGTTAATCACACCAACCAGTGAAATTGCAATATAGAGTAAGTAAATCGCCCGCAACACATTAAATATCAAACTGATTGCTGTCTCGCTACCACCACCATTTGTTGCTGCACCACCTAAGTTTCTTTTGAAAAACTTTTCAGCTTCCCCAAAAAACTGTGCTTGTGCAGGGGTTGCGAAACAGTCTAACCAAAATAAACTCAAGATGATGGCTGCTGCTAAAATCTGTAATGATATCAGCGATCGCCTCGGTAAATTCACCTGCTGCCCAATTTGCTGGGTAATGACTGCAATTAAACTACCAACTAGTAAACAAAAGAGCAGGATAGGACTTTTTAGGCTGATAACGCTCACAAGTACAGCACAAGCAATCAAAAAAGGTACAGATTCAACCAGAATAATCAGGCCGGATTCCAGTCCCCGTGTTAACTTATGAGATCCTTTGACCGCATTACCAGTTAAAGCTTTGAAAAAGTTTCTCTCATGAGAACTTTGTCTAGACATTTGCTAATTTTCCTATGGTGTACTATGAGTGTTAGGTGTCTAAAATTTTACAGCTAATCACAATCTAACATGGTTGAACATTCATTTTTAAGGAAATTATGAAGTTCGCAGTAAAGTTCTACATTATATACAAACTATTACTAAGTTTAGTTAATAATATGTTAATTTTTATTTAAAAAATAAGGATATCTGTTTTGAACTTCTACAATTTTTCTACACGCAGGATTTTGCCTCAATTAGAGGTTGGGAATGGGGTTGAAATGCGAAATAATTTTTGGGCGCATACTAAAATATCAGTTTTGTATTTCACCTTTAGAGACTGTGTAGGCAATATATGGCAAGGTTTACAGTAATATTTTTTACAATAATCTTACTTAAGCAGTTAAATTGAATACTTGCCAAATTTTATCAGATGATCAGTGGGAAATTAGGCGATCGCACCCAGTATTTCCTTCTCTATGTAATTGTGTTTGGTAAAAATTAAAACTACTTAATAAGCATATTTAGTTATTTCAAAGTAGGAATTGAATACAAATTTACTATTGTTGGTGACCTAATATCTATGGGTCAGAATAGTTGAAAAAAGTTCAACCGTCAACTATGTTATGATTAGATAGTTGAGAAATATTTTCGGTCATGTAACTGACTATAATAAACACCTCTCCGAATCTAAATCTCTACACCCTTTGATTTTGAAGGTATTTGGTGTCAGTTAATATTGTTAACCTATGCAATTAGGTTGAAGATGACGACCGAGAACGGGTCTTCTCAAAGTATGGATAAGGGTGATGTATTCCAATACAGTTTGGCTAACTAAAATTTCAGTTTTTGGAATGCTGAAGACTCTTATCTCTAAAGGTTTTAGCTCTATTAACTTTGAGACTACGACCCATCTGTGACACTGATACGTCTAACTGTAAAAAAATGTGCTAAGAAGAACTGACAGTAAAGTGTGTCACAAACCTAGAAAACATACGGATACTACTTGAACTTATGCCAACGGATATAATTACCCGTCCTGAGTCGCTCACGGAAGATTGCTTCTTTACTTATGCCCTTGGGACTGATTTGCACGATACTAATTCGACAGCCAAATATTTACGCCGAATCAGGAAAGAAGATAAACCCTATATCGACATAGCTGTTTCTCCTAGGCCAGGCTATCGGTTTGAGGTATGCCTTATCCCTGTTGAAGGGTTTGCTCAAGAAACAATATTGACAAAAGATGGGTTCGCCAAAGCTTTAGCGATTATTTGTGCTGTATCTAACAAAGCTAGGAAGCGATTCCCTTCAGGAAATGGACAAGAAATTGTCCGGTGTCAATTTAGCAACTTAGCTGATGCAGTCGCAGTAGCGAACAGATTGTCTGCATTACCCTCTGATATGTATGAAACTCTCGTCAAGCTACCAAATGCTTTGTAAGATCGCGTCCGCTTGAACATTTATGATTAGGACTGATGCGGAGACATTTTAATGGTAGGTAACTAGACAGACTTGAAGACTTGAGATTAAAAACTCAATGGTTCATACAAGACTTTTAACCTGAATGTACGATTTTGATGTTTTTGCACGGTAAACTGTAATTCAAAGTGAGTTTTTTTTATGCCTACAAGTCCTTTGCGTGAAGAACCTCGTAACCAACGAGCGCCTGTAATTCGTACAAGTAATGAGTTTATTCTTTTGGAATGGTTAAAGTCAACTGGTCGTCTCATCGAGCGTGAACATCAAGAATCTGAGTATCTAACTGAAGTAGAAGAAATTTCAGAAATGATAGACCTTGACGATATTCCTTATGATCATGATGATGATGACACTGAAATGGATTTAGAAGCCTAGCAGATTAGCCCAATTTTAGAGCTAGGGCGGTTATAAACCGCGGCTACACAAACAAAGTCCGCCTCCGCGGACTAAGAAAAAGTTTATAGCCGCCGATTTCACTTAAGTAATAGATAAAATAATTGTCCATTGCTGACTGTCACACCCGCGCGATCGCCTGCTATTTTCCCAGTACCTAAAAAATAATCTACTCTACCTGCACCTTTAATTGCACCTCCAGCGTCTTGGTCAAGAACATAGCGGCTAATAATCTGCTCCTCCATTTTTCCGGTAGGATTAACAAAAGGAATAGAAGCGCGAATCAACGCTAAAGCGCCAGGGGGCATGAGAGATTTATCTGTAGCAATAGAACGCTCTGCTGTTAATGGTACGTTGATAGAACCTTGGGCTGGCTCACCGTGATTTTCTTGAAAAAAAACAAAGCTGCGATCGCGCGGAATATAAATATTTAATTCTTGGGGATGCTTTTGGAAATAGTCGAGAATAGTTGGCATAGTTACACCTTCTAGTGGTAATTTGCCATCATTGATTAATTCTCGGCCAATACTTTTGTAGTTATAAGCGATATTACCCGCATAGCCAATTGTGGTTTGAGTACCATCGGGAAGCTGAAGTCTAGCCGAACCTTGAATTTGAGCTAAATATGGTTCAAGGCGATCGCGAAACCAAAACAACTCTAATCCTCGCAATTTCCCTTTTGCACCTTGTAAACCATCTGCTCCTTCTAAATCTTCGCGTGTCGGATGAGGCCTAGGCCAGGAGTTTAAATCAGCAGGTAAGCGATAAACAGGATAGCGATATTCTGCTGTGGGGACGCGACTGGCTGCGTAAAGTGGCTCATAATAAGCGGTGAATAAAACGGAACCTTTGGTGTTGCTACCGACTGACTGGTAAAGAACAAATTCCCGCTCAATGGCTTGATGTAATTCTGTTGCAGAATTAGTTTTTAATAGGATTTCGCGGAATCTTTGCAAGCTTTTTAAGACGCGATCGCGTGTAATTCCAGCCACCTGATAGTTTTGATAAGCAGCCGCCGCATTAGCTGTTTGTAGATATTGGAGACTGCGTGCGATCGCACTCAATAGTGCCTTTTTCTCTGGTATTTCTCCATAGAGTACTTCATCAAAACAAGAGCTATCACCTTGACAACAAGTAACTGGTAGTCTCTGAATCAATGGTGTATTTTGTTTTTGTGGTAATGCATTTTGATTGTCAGCACTCAAGGAAACTGGTATATCCCACTTTTTCACCCTACATTTTGGCGGACTGAGTTCCGAATATGCCAAAGACTGCATCCGCACCAGCAAAATCGACAAAAACACAGGTAAGCTGATGGCAATAATTTTGTTAAATTTTCCTAACCCAGCAAGTGTCTTTTTCATCAAAATTCAAAATCTTTGATATTATCCAACTTTCCTCTAATTCAAAAATCAAAAATTATTTTTACAAAATTTTTCCCAGTACCCAATCCCCAGTCCCAAATCCCCACTATCTATTCATTCATATTACGGTAAGTAGCAACAGCAGAAGGCGATATCCGGTTCAAATAGCGGAAGATCCAATATTTGAAAATGGTATCTAAAATCACTGGAAATGTAGCAATGAATAAGAAGATAAAATCTCTATTTGCTGGTAATCCCCAATGGCGTGATACACCTTCTAGAAGCACTTCCCAGCCATGAGGAGAGTGGAATCCTACAAATATATCAGTAAACAAAATGATGATAAATGCCTTAGCACTATCACTAAGTCCATAGACAATATGATCAAAGAAATCTTTGATCACAGCAATAGAAGACTTGCTAACAAGCAAAAGCCAGATAAAAGCAACCACAGAGAAAACATCTGCAAAAACATTTTTGATAGCATTAGAGCTTTCGCGACGAAATTCTTCAGAAATCTCTATAGCCTTATTTTTCATTTCAGTTTCTATCTGTTCAGGCAACAGTGGAGGGGCTTTGATAATCAGATTTTCAAACTTGAGCCTTTCTTCAAATCTTTGTAATTCGACAAGAGCTTCCTCTTCCATTTCGGAATTAAGGAATATCTGCATTTGCTCACTGCTTCTAAATCGGTCAATAATTGGGCCTACTACGAAAGCTTTTGCTATCTGATGTGTCAAAAGTGGTATGATAATTAATAGTAAAATAAACCTGATAGATATTATTGTTCTTCTTTGAGTCTGACGAAAAGTCTGAATTACATCTTGTTCAGAGTTAGGGTCTAATTCAACTTGCAGACGACTGATAGTACTTAAAATAGAGCGGGGTAAAACGCCCATTGTATCAGCTTTCAGCTTTGATTTAGGTTTTTTATCAGAGTCTCTATTTGGTATTTTTGGTGGTAACGTTGGAGTATTGACGAGCAGCGATTTGTCGTCAGATATTACAGAGTTAACTGGTGGATTTGGAGGACGAACTACTAAAGCTTTAGAAGTTGTTTGATCGGAAATATTTGTGTATTTGGATGTAACTTGATCGATGAAGTTGAGCTTTTCCAAAACCAAAGAAGGGCTTAGATGCTGTATATCTGCTTTCTGAGTAGCTTTTTGATTCTCTTCATTTAGAAACCAACGGCTTGCTCTAAACTCCGTCAACCGCATCCTGACAATTTTTAATAGCTTTTTAAGGTCTGACTCAAAATAATCCATCACGCTATTACTGTACATGGCTGAGTCAATGTCTATTTTATTACCATTGAAATGCTTATCTTCTATTTCCTTAATCTTTAATGCTGCATCGTAAGCTTCATGTAAAGAACGTTCAGGAGTCTGTAAGTACCATCGATAAGCAGCAAGTAAGAAAGAATAGATTTTTTGGCTAAAAACAGAGTTTTTCATTGCAGACAATCATCCAGCATTATTTGGTGATTCTTAACCTTAAGTTAACGCACGAGGTATACTAGCAAATCTAAAAGGAGAAAGTTTGTGGTTTCTCATTCGGTTTGGATTGTTGGCACTAGCCGCAGTGGTAAGACGGCTCGTTTGGTAGAGCAATTTTGTAATTGGTTAGAACCTGAGAATAAATACGCTGAATCATTTTATACTAAAAAAACAGGTCGTAAAAAAAGTGGTTATGTACCCGAATTTTTATATCTTAAACAAACAGAGCCGGGAGTTTTAGTCTTAGCTGCCAATGATGACAATCGTCGAGAGTTAGGAGACATAATTGTTACATCTACCTTGGGAAAATATCCGGTTCGTGCCAAGACGCCACTAGGTTTTTTTCAGGATGAAGTTATTTTATTTTGGCCGTTGCTAATTAACTCATTGAACCTGAAGGCACAGTTTCCGGTACGATTGCGGCCAGAAACGGAACAAGAATTAGCAACCAAACTCTGGCGTCCCCAATTAGACGAAGAAATTTTACGGATTGCGGGAGTGAATGAGTCTCGCCTGGTGCGTCGCATCCTAGATTTATTGCAATTAGCAGCTTATAGTGGTACTCCTTGCGAAGATATTGCCCAGATTTTGGCAAAAGGTCTGGGGGAAAATACTACAACTTTAGAGCCGGAATTTTTGGCATCTTTGCTGCTAGATTGGCGTAACTGGTGTTTAGAAAGGGGGTTACTAACTTATGGCATTATTACCGAACTCTATAGTCAATATTTATTAAGCGATCGCAATTACCAACAGCACCTAACTAAACGCTATCAGGCGGTACTGGCGGATGATGTCGATGACTATCCTAGCGTAGCGCGTCTTTTGTTTGAATTGCTGTTAGAGCAAGGCGCAATCGGGGCCTTTAGTTATAATCCCGATGGTGCAGTGCGATTGGGATTGGGAGCAGATCCTAATTATCTAGAAGGTTTAGCAGAGCGTTGTCGGGTAGAAATCTTGACCGGGCCGCCTCCAGAGTCTCTTGGTGAGCAACTCACTAAACAGATGGTGGAATTAGTCACAGAACCGATGATACTGTTGAGTTTACCTGAGATTGTGCATTCAATTCAAACCACCTCCCGCGCTCAATTATTACGGCAAACAGCCGAGGTAATTGCTAATGCCATCCAATCAAAGCAAGTGCAACCAGAACAAGTGGCAATTATTGCACCTGGTTTAGATGCGATCGCTCGTTATACTCTAGTAGAAATCCTCATCAAGCAAAATATCCCAGTAGAATCGCTCAATGACCAACGTCCCTTAATTAGTTCACCCGTCATTCGCGCTTTACTCACCATGTTGGCACTAGTTTATCCCGGCTTGGGACGACTCGTAGATCGGGATGCCGTCGCAGAAATGCTGGTTGTCTTGAGTAGGAAACAACAACTACCAGAAAACTCTACAGACGCGATGAATCGGGTATCTACAACAGACGCGATGAATCGCGTCTCTACAAATATTGACCCGGTACGTGCTGGTTTAATTGCAGATTACTGCTTTGTACCCCATCCCGATCGCCCCAACTTGTTACCAGTGTCAGCCTTCGAGCGTTGGGATCGAATCGGCTATGCAGCAACCACAGCCTATAATGACATATTACAGTGGTTAGAACAGCAGCGATCGCAACAAGAATTGCGATTAATTCCCAGTCCTATTTCTCTGTTAGATAGAGCAATTCAGCGTTTTTTGTGGAATGGTAGCAATCTTCCTTACGAACAACTAGCAGCACTGCGAGAATTATTAGAAACCGCCCAACACTACTGGGAAATTGACACCAGACTACGACAAATTGCCCCAGTTGAGACAACGCCTCACACAACTATTATCGAATTCATTCAACTACTGCGACGCGGTACGATTACCGCCAACCCTTACCCTGTGCGTCCCATCGGTGGAGCGAGAAAGGCTGTCACCTTAGCAACTATATTTCAATATCGATCTAGTAGGCGATCGCACCAGTGGCATTTTTGGCTAGATGCTGGTTCACCCCTATGGGCGAAAGGTGGTGCAGCAACTTTGTTCGGTGCGCCGTTTTTCCTGCGAGACAGGTTAGGCGAACCCTGGACAGCAGAAGATGAGAAATTGGCAGAAGAACAACGACTGCAAAGAATTTTGACAGATTTACTCTCTCGTGTATCGGAGAGAGTTTATTTGTGTCACAGCGATTTAGCAGTGAATGGACAAGAGCAATTAGGGCCGCTGTTACCCTTAGTGAATGCTTGTGTAACCGTTATTTCTGAGGCTAATGTTAATTGAGTTTATTCATACACCCTACTGTAATTGATAGCAAGGGACTTCCAAATAAAAAAATATACAACTATTTATTGTGGGGTGGGCGTCTCGCCACTGGTGTCAACTTAACGCGAAACCATAAAAAAATATACAACTATTTATTGTGGGGTGGGCGTCTCGCCACTGGTGTCAACTTAACGCGAAACCGCACGTCCGCCAGCACGTCCGCCAGGGATTGTAAATCCCTGTCTCATAGCTAAAGTCCTCTTCAGAGGACTTTAGAGCGCAAAAATTTTCAGTCTACTTCAGTAGACTTGAGCAATTAGTCAGGGATTTACAATCCCTGGCGGGTGAACAACACCCAATCCAATACTGCTCGGATAAGCATTTTAAACTCGGAATTGGGTTTGGGGAAAAGGTTAAAGGGTAAAGGGTAAAGGTTTTTTCTTTCCCCTTTCCCCTTACCCTTTTCCCCTTAACCGACAAGTATTGACACCCAATCAGTACGCTATTTTTGACTGAAGTTGACACCAGTGGCGACACGATAGCCGAGTCCATAGGGCGCTCATGTTGCCCACCCCACAATATTGGATAATTTATTTCTTGGAGTTCACCAATCAAAAAATTCAGGTTGCTAAACCGTTACTATCGTCAAAATAGCCTGTATTAATACTTCTAGCTCAATTGGTTTAGAAATATGATGTTGAAATCCGGCGGCTAGTGCTTGTTGTCGATCAATTTCTCCCGCATAGGCAGTCAGGGCGATCGCTGGAATTTCTCCGCCTTGATCGGGTGACTGCTTTCTAATTTGACGAATTAGGGTGTAGCCATCCATATCGGGCATACCAATATCACTAATTAACAAATCAAATTTTGCTTGCATCAAATTGCTCAGAGCATCATGTGCTGAGTCTGCTTCAGTCACTTGTGCCCCGTACTGTTCTAGCACAAAGGCAATAAACTCCCGCGAATCTCTGTCATCGTCTACAACCAGCGTTTGCAATCCATTGAGATTTAAATCTGAGCGATCGCGATCGGCTGTATTAATTTGATTCAATGTTGAAGTAGCGATCAGTGGCAGTTTAACTTTAAATACTGCTCCTTGCCCTTCTCCAGGACTGTCTGCGTGAACAGTTCCGCCGTGCAATTCAACCAAATGACGCACGATCGCTAACCCTAACCCCAACCCGCCAAATTTTCGCGTCGTTGTCCCATCGGCTTGGCGGAAGTAGTCAAAGACGTAGGGCAGAAACTCACCAGAGATGCCCCTACCATTGTCGCTGACAGTAATTTGAGTATATTCCGCAGCATGA
The DNA here is from genome assembly GCF_054786515.1 of Nostoc sp. UIC 10890. NCBI lineage: Bacteria > Bacillati > Cyanobacteriota > Cyanophyceae > Nostocales > Nostocaceae > Nostoc > Nostoc sp. UIC 10890. Next base: position 1,303,902 of record NZ_JBSGKF010000001.1, on the reverse strand, counting down.
GTATCTGCTTCATCCTTGATTGTTTCTAACCGCACTTCTACTCGGCCACCGGGTGAGGTAAATTTAATCGCGTTAGAAAGTAGATTCCAAACAACTTGTTGCAAACGACCAGAATCACCCAACACTGGCCCAACATTCGGTTCAAATATTGTTTGAATCTGAATAGATTTAGCTTCAGCAGCCAACCGCACGGTTTCAAGGGCAGCTTTGATGGTAGAATTTAGACCCACTGGAACTGTGTTTAAACTCAACTTTCCTTGGAGAATACGCGACACATCGAGTAAGTCTTCGATTAGTTGTGCTTGCAGTTTCGCGTTGCGCTCGATGGATTCAAGGGCGTACTGAGTTTTGGCTGCATCCTGGTGACTCTTTTGGAGAATTCTTGCCCAACCCAGAATTGGATTTAGGGGCGATCGCAATTCATGAGACAGCACTGCTAGAAACTCATCTTTGATCCGGTTAGCTTGCTCCGCTTGTTCAGTCTGTTGCTGCAAAGAAATCATTAGTTGATTGAGGCGATCGTTTTGCTCTTTCAGCAATGCTTCTGCTCGTTTACGTTCGGTGATATCGGAGAGGATGAAAACTGCGCCTGTGAGAGTCCCATCCCCATCAAGTACCGGGTCAATAGTTTTGGCAAACCAGCGTTCTTGGAACTGGAATTCGAGAATTTCCCGTTGGTGACTTTCTTTCGCACGGCGAAAACAAGTGCCATCGCCGATTCCCAATTTTGCGCCCATCAGTTCATTGTGGGCATAACCTAAGATTTCGTGGGAGGGCTTGTTAAAAAGCTGCATCATCGCTCGATTACAGCGCATAATTATCCCTTCCCCGTCAACCAGAGATACGCCGTCGTTCATGGAGTCAAAGGTAGTTTGCCACTCTCGCGCTGAGGACAAAGCAGCTTCCTCTGCTCGGCGAATTCGCAGCAGCGATCGCAAAGTGGCAAGCAGTTCAATTGGTTCAACAGGTTGCACCAGATAAGCATCGGCACCACTATCCAAGCCTTCTGCTTTATCCTGGCTTTGGACAAAACTTGCAGAAAGGTGTAGCACAGGGATAAAAGCCGTTTCCGGGTTTGCCTTAATTTGGCGACAGACTTCAAAGCCGCTGATATCTGGTAATTGGACATCTAAAATTACTAAGTCAGGCTGAAACTTTGCAACAGCTTCTAAGCCTGTTGCTCCATTTGCCGCTTCCACGACGCTAAAGCCTGCATTTTGCAAAATACGGGTAACAACGTAACGATTGGCTTCGTTATCGTCAACATGCAGGATCGTAACCCGTGGCTCAGACATGACTTTTCCCTGAAACCTCTAGAACAAGTCCGGCTTTGATGAGCGCATCTTGAAGTTGGGCAATTGCTGTAGTTTGAGAGCCTATTTCTTTGGAAACAATGGCTATACTTTGCGCCGCTAACCTGCTCTGCGCTTCTGCATCCAGTTGGGCAGATGAGTGAATAATCACAGGAATCGACTGAGTGACGGAATTGTTTTTAAGTTGCTTGAGTACATCAAACCCGCCGAACTCTGGCATCTCCAAGTCCAGCACGATGGCGTTTGGCTGCTCGCGTTGTGCCAAACTTAATCCTTCTTTTCCATTCGCGGCTTCTAAAATGCTCAAAGGTGTATTTATTAACAACTGTTTCACAAGATATCGATAGGCGGGGTCATCGTCAATTAACAAGACTTTTTGAGGCTTGTTCTCAGTAATTAGCCTATTAAGTTTGTTCAACAGCGGCAATCTGTCTACCGGCTTAATTAGGAAACCGTTTGCTCCTAGCGCCAGTGCTTGCTTTTCGTTATCAACGATGGTAATAACCAGTACAGGGATAGTGCAGGTTGTTTCATCTCCTTTGATTTCTCGCAAGAACGTCCAGCCGTTTTGCCCCTCCAGCAGAATATCTAGTATAATCGCCGTCGGTCGAAGTTTTTGTAAGGCCAGCCTTGCCTGAGCTAAGGTGCGGGTAGCAATCAATTGATAGATTGATTCCTGAAGGTGCTTTTCATAAATAAATAGGGTTTCTGGATGATCTTCAACCACCAGAATGGGCAGGCGAGTTAGCTCAACTGATGCGATTGGTTGCAGTACGGTAGTCAATTCGGTGGCATTTGGGTAGACGATGGGAATCAAGGCTGTAAAGGTAGAGCCTTCACCTAGCTGACTTTTCACCGAAATGCTGCCCCCAAGTAGTTCCGCTAGCTTGCGCGATAACGGCAATCCTAACCCGGTTCCCTTCACCTGCTTTTGCAGAGGGGAGTCAATTTGCATAAAATCTTCAAAAATCCGTTCTTCATCGCCGGGAGCAATGCCGATGCCCGTATCAGATACGGAGAAGGTGATGGTATGACCAGTTTGCACAGCGCTGACGCGCACCTCTCCCCGCTCGGTAAATTTCAGCGCATTTGAGACAAAATTTCTGAGAATTTGAGCAATTTTGCCCTCATCGCTATAGAGCGGTGGAATCCCTTCAGCTTCCTCGACAATCAGCGCTACAGAGGAACCTTGAACCAATAATGGGCGCAGCATCCCCCGCAGTGTGGCAAACAAATCACTCACTTCAAAGGAACTGGGATGCACTTCAATTTTTCCAGCTTCCACCTTTGCCAAATCCAGCAAATCATTGACCAATTCTGATAATCCGTTTGCCGCCTTTTGGATGAATGTCACCTGCTTTTCTTGCTCGATAGTTAAATCCCCATCCATCCGGGCTAGCAGCATCCGAGAGAGGGACAAAATCGAGTTGAGCGGCGTGCGAAACTCGTGGCTCATATTCGAGAGAAAGCGGGTTTTTAGATCGTTTACCTGTTGCAGAGAACTGGCTTTCTCATCCAGTTCTGCATAGAGGGCAACCACACCGCGATTAGTATCTTCCAACTCTTGATTGAGTTGGCTTAATTCTTCCTCGCGCTTCCGTAGCTCTGCCATAGCCCGGAGTAATTCTTGGTTTTGCTGCTGAATTTCTTGATAGGGATTTTCAGGCGATCGCCCCATTATGGTTTCTCGAATCTGCTGCAATTGCGAATCGGTGAAAGTAAGTGTGCGTTTCGACAACCTTTTGCCGATTGTTACCGTTGTTCCCTGTCCCGGCAGCGATTCAATCTCAAAGAAATCCATCAACCGACGAGTGCCCACGATGCCTAGACCCATTCCTGTATCAGAGGTGTAGCGTCCGGCCAAAACGCCCTCTAAATCAGGAATACCTCCACCCCGATCTTGAATCTGAATCAGAAACGCTTGCGGCTCTCCTACCACAGAAAATTCAACTGTTCCACCTTCGGCATATTGAAAGGCATTACGGGCAATTTCGGAAACTGCCGTTGCCAATCGCGCCCGATCTTGAACATCAAAGCCCAACTGCTCGGCGATCTCACGAGTTCGTTGCCGAGCTTGCACAACATCCTGTTCGTACTGAATGGCGATCGCCAAAAGGATTGTCAAGTTGCTTCGCTCCAATTCAAAATTACACTTTCTTCAAGGTTTATACCTTTAATTACGAATTACGAATTACGAATTACGAATTATTTATCTGCCCATTCCTTTCGCAACTAACACCGTAACATCGTCCCGCTCTCGGTAAAAGTCTCGGTATAGCACACCTGCAATCAGGCTGGGATGTTTTTGCATCAAGCCTGGATAGCGAGCAATCTGCCACTTAGCGCTTAATCCGTCAGAATGCATAATTAAAACTCCGTTGGCATACCAGGGATAGCTAAACTCTTGAATTTTGCTGATTTCATGTCCCACCGTGCCATTGTGAGATAGCAGATGGCGATGCTCAGTAAAGGAGAAAATGCTAGCAGCGATGTTGCCAATGCCAGCAAAGCGGACAGACTGTTGTTCAAAGTCGATTTCGGCAATGGCAAGTACTGCTCCTCGCGTACTTCGCAAGGCGGCGTGGGCAGCTTCGATGATCGCACCCGGAGAACGATGATGATGTTCTTGAAAGATTCTTACGGCTGCGTCAGCAGCAGAAGCAGCCGCAGGCCCGTGCCCTAAACCATCAGCTATTAACAACAGACTACGGCAACAATCGACTTCCGATACCCAGGTATCTCCTGAAACCTCTTCTCCTTGTTTGGGCAAACAGATTGCTCCAATTTCTAAAATCTTCTCAGGTTGATGGGGTGCTGAGTCTGTCCAGATATGGGCGAGAAGGGCTGTACCTTGGTTGGGAACGGAGTAAATTTCCAATAAACTAGAAAGGCGACGAATTGCACCCATACCATTGCCCAAGGTTCCGGCTGTGGAAAAGCCATCTTGCAAACACTCATCCACATCGACCATTCCCCGTCCTTTATCTAGCGATAAGATTTCAATGCCAACTCTGGAATCTTCCTTGAGCGATCGCAGCAACACGACTCCACCGTGGGCGTGCTGTACCAGATTGTTCGCAATTTCTGTCACCACAATCGCAACCTTGCCCCGTTCTGTTTCTTGAAAACCGAGCCGAGTTGCTAAAGCCATCGCTACCCGTCTAGCTTCCCCAGTTTGGCTAGATTCAGTAATTGTGACGGCGACAGATTCTCTCATTTTATTTCCATCGTACAATTATTATCCGTGTTCCTTCTCCGACCACAGACTGAATCTCAAACTCGTTGGCAAGTCGTTTGGCACCACCCAGCCCCATACCTAAGCCGTTGCCTGTGGTGAACCCATCCTTCAGCGCCAGTTCGATATCGGAAATTCCCGGCCCCCGATCTTCAAAGGTCAGTCGGAGTCCTCGTCGTCGCCCTTCCTGAAGCGTTTCTAGCTTGAGTGTACCGCCCCCTCCGTAGTCTAGGGTATTACGGGCTAACTCACTGGCGGCGGTGATAATTTTAGTTTGGTCTACTAAGCCAAAGCCAATTTCCACGGCCAGCTGGCGCACAGACTGCCGAACTAAAACTACATCTATAGAAGATTGAATGTTAATCGTTTCAGTCTTCTCCATCATCATCTGCACCCCATCTAAGCCTCCGGGGTACTCCCACCACACCGAAGGTTGGTGGGATGGGGGATAGGAGAGTAATTAATAGGGCATCTAACCCTATTAATTAGTAATCTTTTTCTAATCTTCATAAACATCGCAACAATGCCATACCCTTTTCAACGTTTAGGGCAGTGCGAATACCTGTCAGCGATAGCCCCAATTCCACTAGGGTAATTGCCACAGCAGGCTGCATCCCGACGACAACTGTCTCAGTATCCAGCACCCTTGATATTCTGGCAATGTTGGCTAAAATCCTACCAATGAAAGAATCAACAATCTCTAATCCCGAAATATCGATCAGGACACCGTGAGGGTGAGTTTGAGTGATGCGGTTTGTCAGGTCTTCTTGTAGCGTCATGGCAAGGTGATCGTGCATATCTACTTGGATTGTCACAAGTAGAAAATTGCCCACTTTAAGTATAGGAATGCTTTCCATTGCTTTCTTCCAGCTATTTGGATTGAGAGCGGGTAATGGTCGTTCCCAACCGTTTTAGCGCCGTCAGAAAGGCATCGGCTAAGGTTGCTTTTGTGACTACATTTGTCAAATCAATGCCGAGATAGACGATTGTTTGGGCAATTTGAGGACGAATGCCACTGATCATACAATCGGCTCCCATGAGACGGGCGGCAGTAATAGTCTTGAGCAGATGTTGAGCAGTCAGGGTATCGACAGTGGGAACTCCGGTAATATCAATAATGGCAACTTCTGAACCAGTTTCGACAATCTTCTGCAATAACAACTCCATCATCATTTGAGTCCGGGTACTATCCAGAGTACCGATTATCGGCAATGCCAAAATTCCCTCCCAAAGTTTCACCACTGGGGTAGACAGCTCCATTAACTCTTCCTGCTGCCGCAAAATCACCTCTTCCCGCGTCTTTTGATAGACTTCAATGGTCAGCAAGCCTAGCTGATCCAGTAAGTTTGTGGCTAACCAGATATTTTCACCCAACTCAATCGGGTCTTTCAATTGCTGACGCATTCGGTTGAAGAGGGGTTGCTTGAACGAAAAGACGAATGTAGCCGTTTCTGAGGGTGTGAAACCATTTTGCGATCGCGATCGAGAAATGCTGTTGAGCATCTCCCGCATATCTTGCCATGTCGCTGTCTGAATATTGGTAAAGTTGCCCTGCCCAACGGCAATCCGAAACAAACTAAGGAATTCCCGGCACTCCTCCTTTAGATGGGCTTCTTTAATCAAGCCTCTGCGAATATTGACAGTGGCTAGTTCTTGAGTCCACTCCGACAGCAAGTCGGCCTCGAAGGTTTCTAATATCTCTGATATCTTACTTTCGCTCATTGTTTCTGTAAGAGCAACCGCTTTCATTAGTTCAAAATCAGTGTATGACGATTCAGCCCCAAATTAAATGAGTAATGAGTAATGAGTAAATACCCATTACTCATTACTCATTACTCATTACTTAACTTATTACTCATTACTTAAAAAACGCGAAGAATAACTTTTCCCACTGCAAATTTTACTCCTCTTGGATTGGAAAGGATTGTGCATGAATTTTTGACCCCTAAAAAGGTACAAAGTCAACACACTCCCCACACTCCCCTTTCGGGACTGTGGTTGACTTGGAACCGGAGAACGAGAAGGTACTTTATCGCGCCATAGGAGCAAAGGAAGACAGAGAAGCCCCAAAATAATTACTACTCCAGTCATGATCCAAACCATTAACCTATTTGGTCTATAGTCCCCTCCTTCAATTTGCCAGAAAACTTGGTTGTATCGCCATGCAGCTAAGGCAATAGTCAAAATTCCAAAAATTACCAAAGCAACACCCAAATTTTCCGAGTTGGATAATTGATGTAACGGAGGTTCTTGTTGGGTAATAGCAAGATTCAACTGGCGCAGAAATATACCAAATCGGGCGATCGCAAAACCAAAGCCAATCAATGCAATAGAAGTGCGTAGCCAAGCCAGAAAGGTACGTTCGTTCGCTTGATGCTCTCTTTGGCGGTCAATTTTCGGTATTTTATCCATAATTATCTTCTGAGGCTAACAGGACTTACACAACTGGCACAATTGCCTTTGATGCGGCGAAAGCGCACCTTCAATATCAACAAAGTATTAATACTTACAGCCCAAGCGATCGCTAGAATCTTTAGAATAGTAAATAAGGTAAAGATATATATCAGAGTCAAAATCAATGGGACTATTCGGATTTGGCAAAAAGTCAGTTATGCCTACACCTGAAGAAGCTTTGTCAGGAAGGGCACAATCTATGTCAGTACCCGCCGCTCATTATGTCAACAAGAATCCTTTAAAACCTCCTTTTCCCAATGGATTAGAGAAGGCAATTTTTGGTTTAGGCTGTTTTTGGGGTGCAGAACGCAAATTTTGGCAACTGAAAGGAGTTTACACCACCGCAGTGGGTTATGCTGCTGGTTTAACACCCAACCCCACTTATGAAGAAGTATGTAGTGGAAAAACTGGCCACAATGAAGTGGTGTTGGTTGTGTTTGATCCCAAAGTGATTAGTTATACCGAATTGCTCAAAGTCTTTTGGGAAAGCCACAATCCCACCCAAGGAATGCGCCAAGGTAATGATGTTGGCACTCAATACCGTTCGGGAATTTATGTATATTCTGAAAGTCAAAAGCAGCTAGCAGAAGCATCGCGGGAAGCTTATCAGCAAGCCCTCAATGGTGCAGGTTATGGCAAAATAACCACAGAAATCTTAGATGCACCTGAATTCTACTACGCTGAAGCTTACCATCAGCAATACCTGGCTAAAAATCCCAATGGATATTGTGGTTTAGGAGGGACAAATGTATCTTGTCCCGTAGGTGTAGTTGAATCCCAAGTTAGTAGTTAGAAATGGAGTTGGTGGGGTAGTCAACTACTCAACGTGAGTTCGACGAACCTCTCCCTACCTTGAACTTTAGTTCAAGTCTGTCCCTCTCCGACTCGGAGAGGGATATGTTTTGCACCCGACAAGATTACGAATTACGAATTAGATGAGCTAGGTGCTTTAACACTTTCAGGACAATATATATATCATCACGACTATCTAAAGCAAACAAATCAGATAGAGCGTATTGTGGAGTTTCAGTTTTTAGCAGTTTGACAAATCTAAATTCATTACCATTGGTGATAAAGCCAAAAACAGGTTTAGCCGAAGTTGCATCTGCTAACATATAAGCCAATGCTTGGGGAATTGCGGGCACTAAAGAATAATCTGCTCGTTTTGCTTCAATAACCAAAACCCAAAATGGAGGATGCAACACCAAGATGTCAATACGTCCTCTGATAATCGTGCCTTCGTCTTCAGAAGAGATTTTTACCTCTTGTTCTGAGGCAATGTAAAAAGGCGGTTGATAAAAACCTGCTAGACGCAATAGTGGAGATAGCACCACCATTTTGACTACAGGTTCTAAAATAGGATATTTCGATAGATGCAAATATTCTGCCTTAACTTCGTTGAGAGATTGCTTTTCTAAGTCACTCAACTCAAGTAAATCATGCTGCCATTCTGAAAAAAAATCTTCGTCGTCTGCAAGTTGTAGGCCAAATTCATCAATCAGTTGGGCTAGGGTGATATCTTTTCCTTGAATAAGTTGAACCATTTGTTGAACCCTTATAGCTATCTGCCTAAAAAACCCGGTTGAGATTTACCCAAAAGACTGCCTTAGAGTGCAGATTTGAGCAAAACGATCGCTCGAATCCACAACATAATACTAATAGGCGCTCCCAGGAGAATCCCAGCGATCGCCCAGCCTCTCTGATGTGCTTTGAATTGTTCAATACTGCGCCACGGTCTACTTTTCCAGGCCCATTCATTGCCTTTTGCACCAAGTGCGATCGCCATTAACCACCAACCATGCGGTACAAAACAGAATAGCCCATACCACACTTGATTAGGCCACATCCACAACCAAGGCATCAAAAATGCCCCCCAGTTCCAACCGAGAATTTCCTCTGGGACTGTTTCATTATGATTATTTATCCCGCATCCTGAATTGTTGATTATTTCTCTTAGCGGCAAAAGTTGATTCTTGTTTACAGATGTAACAGTCAGTCCTGATTTGAGAGCATTCAGCGCTTGGTGGGCGCTAGTAAATCTTTGTTCGGGAGCGGGTTCTATCAACTTTTGTAGCCAACTGACAAAACTGGGACTCAAGTTAACTCGGTCTGTAAATTGCAGCCGCAAATCCTGCTGGGGTAAATCAGAAGGGGAAGTCCCAGTTAACAAATGAATTAAAGTCGCTCCCAATGCATAGAGGTCTGAAGCCGCAACCGCCCGACCACCAAATTGTTCCATTGGCGCATAACCATAAGTACCGACAACGGTAAAAGTAACGCCTTCTCTTGCTGCTTTATCCTGAACTGCGCCAAAATCAACTAAATAAACCCGATTATCGTCGCCCCAGATTAAATTACTTGGTTTAATATCTCTATGCAACACCCCTGGATTCAACTCATGTAGATACATGAGAATATTTAAAACCTCAACAGCAATTTTTCTCGCTCGCTTTTCAGTAAACCTTTTGCCAACAGCAAGTTTATCCTTGAGTGATTCACCAGGGATATATTCTTGTATTAGGGCAAACCATAGTGTGCGATCGTCGATACAAAAATAATCAATATACCGGGGAATTCGGGGATGATTTAGCTGTTTGAGAATTTGTGCTTCCCTCTCAAAAAGTTTCAAATCATCCCACTGCACAGTACCACCAAAGGCCAAAAGTTTGACCACAACGGTCGAATTTTCGCCATCAGCGGCCTGTAAATCATTTGCTAGCCAAGTTTGACGAATTCCATTGTTACCGAGTTGGCGTTGAATTTGATAACGGTCTTGTAATATCTGTTCTGGTTGCAGCATCTTACACCTGCTGGCAATTTACTCTGATTCCCTTACTATTCAAGGATAGTCATTATCTAGAGAAACTGTGGGAGCCTGATAATTTTTGAAAGCAGAAAATATTGTTGTCGTACTGTGTGGAGGCGACAAAAGTACACAGAATCAGGATATCGAAGATGCAAAAGCTTACTGTAAGGAGTACTTAAGCGGTGAGAAAATTTAGAACACTTGATGAATTTGAAGAAGAGTACTTCCGTAAGCACCCGGAAGAAATCGACGATTATTTGACCGAGATATTTCAGGAATATTCAGAAGATAATGATTCCGGCGCGTTGTTGGCATCTTTGCACGTTGTTGCTTGTGTACGAGGAATTAGTGAGATAGCCGAGCAAACAGGCATGACACGCCGGGGATTGCAAAAAGCCTTATCCAGTAATGGCAACCCGCGCCTTGAAAACGTCAATTCAATTATGAAGGCGCTGGGATATTACCTATGGAGTTAGTCCGATTTTAGGTCATTATTTTACAGAATAATTTTTGCGATAGTAAGCTTGATATTCCGCAGACAGCAGAGGTTCCCACCAATCACGATGATTGAGATACCATTCAACAGTTAAACGTAAACCCTCAGCAATTGTTACTGAAGGTGTCCAACCAAGCTGAGTTTTAATTTTGTTTGCATTAATTGCATATCTCCGATCATGTCCTTGTCTATCTTTAACAAAAGTAATTAACTGCTTGGCTGGATGTACTGGTAAATCAGAAGCTAATTCATCCATCATCTGACACAAAAGTTGGACGAGGTTGATATTTTCCACCTCATTATTGCCACCAATATTGTATGTTTCTCCTGGTTCACCATGATTAATTACCACATCCAGAGCCAGACAATGATCGCCCACATAAAGCCAATCTCGCACATTTTTACCATCGCCATAAACAGGTAATGGTTTCCCGATCAAAGTGTTGATGCACATCAGGGGAATTAGCTTTTCGGGAAACTGATAAGGTCCGTAATTATTAGAGCAATTTGTGATAATAGTTGGAAGTTGATAAGTATGATAATAAGCACGCACTAAATGATCGCTACCCGCTTTTGAAGCTGAATAGGGACTATTGGGCGCGTAGGGTGTGGTTTCACAAAAAGCTGCGTCATCTGCGCCCAGGCTACCGTACACTTCATCAGTAGAAACGTGTAGGAAACGATAATCAGATGGCCGTGCTTTTGTCTCCCAATGTTGCCGAAAAGCTTCAAGCAGCGTGAAAGTTCCCACTACATTAGTTTGGACAAAAGCAGCTGGCCCAAGAATCGAACGATCAACATGAGATTCAGCGGCAAAATGGGCGATGGTATCAATATTTTCCGTTGATAGTAGCTCGTCTATGATGGTGCGATCGCAAATATCCCCCTGAACAAACCGAAAATTCTCTCTACCCTCAACCAGCGCCAAATTCAGACGATTCCCCGCGTAGGTAAGAGCATCTAACACCACCACGCGATCGTCTGGATAAACCTGACACCAATGATGGACAAAATTCGCCCCAATAAACCCCGCACCACCAGTAACTAATAACCGCCGATTCATCTAACTTCCTCTCTTAATCTCTGTGTTCTCAGCACTTCTGCGATCGCCTGTGGTAAGTCGCTACGCATCTACGTTTCTATTACTTAAAATATTTCTTCCTCAGTTTCCCGTATATCTTCTGAGCTAGTAATTTTGCCACACGTGTTTTCGTCAAACTCTTAATATTAGATGGTTGCTGGATTTTGTGGTCAAAAAACTCATTCAAATCATCCACAATAACTTGGAAACGCTTAATAATATTTTCAGTCCGATGCTCAACTAAAAACTCTTCAGACAAACTAAATACTACTGAAGATTCAATTACTTTCATAATACGTTGAACATCATATTCTTGAGAATATCCAGCAATTTTATAGCAATTAAATCCCGGATCTAAGTAATCAGCTAGTCCACCATTGACACTAGAAAATACTTGACAGCCACAGGCAAGAGCTTCCATTGGTTGTAGACCAAATCCTTCACTAACACGCTGTTGTGCCCAGTACTCAGCAGAATCATAAAGATAAACCTTAGCTCGGTTAAATAGCCCAGGTAAATCCTCAATGTATGAATCAACAACCAATACTTTACAACGTTTTTGCAACGCTGGAATCAATTCTTTAATTAAATATTCAGAAGACTTCCGAGCCTGAACTAAAACATCAATATCTCGTTCCAGACCTAAATTTTGAAACTCATCAGAAATTTGATTTGGCAAATAATAAATTAGAGAATTGGGTGATTTTTCTCCCCAATATCCCATTGTATAGCGGCTAACAGTCATGATCGGAATACTCGCAGGTAGCCGAAATGGATAACCTGCACTATGTGCGTGGTAAACGACATTGTATTGCTTAAGTTTAGCCACCAGTTGAGCTATATCAAATCCCCAACTAATGACAAAAATTACATCATTTAAATTTTTTTCTTTTAGCAAATCATCGATGAAAAGCTTACCTTTTTCCCGTTGACGGTAAGTTACAACATCAGCACCACAAAAACTCTGAGCCAAATTAAGCGCTTTTAACTCAGCCCAAAGACCACCACAGGCAAATTTGTCATCTGTACCAGGGAGTAAAAAGTAAAGTTTTCTCATAATTTTTTAGGGGAGTGGGGAATGGGGAGTAGGGAGATGGGAGAGCAATATCTTTTTCATCTCCCTCATCCCTACTCTTGCCAGCCCACTTTAACAAAATGTGCCTCACGCCCCCAAACATCTCGTGTACGAGTAATATTTTCAATTGCTAGGTTAAAAGGAATAGCAGTTGTTAAGTAACGCTGTGCCATAGAACCTAAATCAGGTGCGAGTTCTGCGGCTGTCGTTGCTGCTAACCCCAAACCTATAAGTTGCTCAATTGGGCGAAATGGTAGCAACAGATGCACACCCACAGCTAGTCCAGCCGTTAAGAGCATTGCTACTGATAAATTTGTGCCACAACGAGGATGTACAGCCAAATCCCATTCTCCACTGGTGATGCGATATCGAGCAAGTGTGACCGCACGCCGCAAATCACTAATATTTACCTCACCATAGAGGTAGAATCCCTGCTCAGTAGACAAACCGCCTAATAGTTCATTATCTAGTTGAACCTTAGTGGATTCTGCTCTGGCAGGATAGGCACTTTTTGATTCGCTCAGAACCCAAACAGTAGCGTGTTCTAAGGCGTGAACCTGCCGCAGCATCAAAATTTCCTTCAACCCTGGAATAAACGATAGCTGTCTGAGTAAGTCGGTATCTTGTGTGGGTTGCGGAAAGTCTGAAAATTGGTCTTCAATACTCGGAACTTTCTCAGATACAGGTATCGTAAAATCAAAGTTAAAAAATTCAAAGGGAGACGAGCTACCCTGAAAATAAGCGGAAGTATTCATTGGAACACTACTCCCAAAGCCGATGGGGCAACATAGATTTCTTTCAAATGTAACGCTTGCATCACTGAATTGTTGCTAATTTTTCTAGATGATTTTTTGTTTGGGCATTGGGCATTGGGCATTGGGCATGGGGCATTGGGAATTATTGTAGATGCTTCTCCCAAGTTCCCATTCCCCATTACCCCATTCCCCATTCCCCATTCCCCATTCCTAAATCTGTTCTGCTCAATAAGTAATTCTGGTCTTTATAGTTTCCGAGTCCGAGGGTCAGCTGGCTCCACTAACATAAACTCCGGCTGAGTGAAGGACTCGGAACTTTTGGTAGAGTGTTCACACTGAAAACTTAGTCGTGAGAGGGAAAAATCAGTAAAACTCAAAATTGGCTTGCATCATCCCAGACCAAAGCAATTACGTTGCTACTAGTAAATTGTTTATTCGATCTGGTTAGGTAGAGTACAGCAATTGACATCATTCAAACAGACTTTGCCCCACTGTAAAGCCCAGCGGACAAGGGCTACTCGATTTTCTGTCTCGGTCTTGGTGAGAATATTACTGATATGGTTATCAACTGTACGCTTGCTAATCTCCAGTTTTCCTGCAATCTCTTGGTTAGTTAAGCCAGCGGCTACTAAGTCGATAATTTGCAGTTCTCTGTCTGACAGACTAACGGGGGTCTCAGACTTGCCACCAGCCATGACTATTTCTATCCTCCCTTGGTATATGTACTTAATCGCTCTTTCTAATTCTAGAAGATTCTTTTGTTGGTAGGGGTTTCAAGTGTTAGCAGTAATACGATTGTCAATATTTTCTTTGGATTTCAAGTTGACATAAATATAACCTACGCAATTCTTAAAGTAATAAATATATCTTATTATCGCAAGAATATTTTCTCAGCACTTAGCTCAGAGAAGCAAGAATTAGAAGCATATACATGCTATTGGAGTAGTAAAAATTGCTATTTAATTCTATGAAGGACTGGCGACAGATTAGCAAAAACTATTGTAGATTTTATACTGTAAATTCCTAATCCCAAATCGAAATCTAAAATTGAAAATGAGATGAGCAATCCCCGTGTTTTGTGCCTTGGTGAAATTTTGTTTGATTGTTTAGCCGATCAATTAGGGCTAAAGCTGGAAGAAGTAAAATCTTGGACTCCCTATCCGGGAGGGGCACCAGCTAATGTAGCCTGTGCTTTAGTCAAGCTGGGGACGCCAGCAGGATTTATCGGAGCCGTTGGTGAAGATGAACCAGGGAATGCACTGGTCAAGCTATTACAAGATGTAGGTGTAGAGACGACGGGGATACAACGCCATCCCACAGCACCAACGCGGCAAGTTTATGTTACACGGGATCTGGCTGGCGATCGCACTTTCGCCGGATTTGGTCAGTATGACACCGCAGAATTTGCCGATACTCACCTGCAAGCTAAACAATTGTCAGATTCGCTGTTTCAAGAAGCAGATTTTCTGGTTTTGGGTACTTTGGAATTAGCCTATCCTGAAAGTGAAAAGGCAATTCACCGCGCTCTAGAGTTAGCAGAACATTACGACTTGAAGATTGTGCTGGATGTCAACTGGCGTCCTGTATTTTGGAAAGAGCCAAACATCGCCCATCAAAAAATTCCAGAATTATTTAACCGAGTCGATTTTCTCAAACTCTCCAAAGAAGAAGCTGAATGGCTATTTGAAACCGCAGATCCCGGAGCCATCACTTACCGTCTGGCTTCAATTGAGGGAGTACTAGTAACAGATGGAGAAAACGGTTGCACTTACTGTTTAGGTGAAAACGAAGGCAAATTACCCTCGTTTTCCATTCCTGTAGTTGATACAACTGGTGCAGGGGATAGTTTTTTGGCAGGATTTATCCATCAGTTGAGTCAGAATGGTATCCACGGCTTGCGGGATGCAGAAACAGCAAAACGCATTGTCACTTATGCCAGTGCTGTTGGAGCGCTGACTACCATTAAAGCAGGTGCGATCGCTTCTCAACCTACTGCTGCTGAAGTGGAAGCTTTTCTAGCCACACACCAACTTTAGAAACTAGCATAAGTTACTGGGATATCAGCCACTAAAGGCTGATACTCCCGACTAGAAAATGGATGAAAATTCTTATGCCAAACTTTATACTTTAATAGCTGCATAAACAGCGATGCTGATACCTATAAGTGAATAGAAAGTACAGATTAGCTTAAGGTATTGGCGAAGAATTATGAAAAACATCACAAAATGGCTTTTGGGTTTAGCGATTGTTCCTGCAAGTTTGGTATTGGTATCTAGCCATGCTAAAGCCAGTCAGGTTGCTGGTGAGTGGTTCTTTGGTCTATGGGATTGTAATATTGACGGTAGACCAGCCCAAATGCAGTGGAAAGTAGTCGATGACCCACAAACTAGTTGTAGTGGTGATGTTTGTTCTACTACTTCTGGTGTCCGTCTCGTCGGGCGGTTTAGTGATAATGGTAGTGCCTGGGTTCCTCTAGGAAAACGTTTTTCCAGCACCCAAAGACAGGATTTAGGTATTCGTTATTTAGGTGCAGAACAAGATAACTGGTATCTCAAATACAACAGTCGTACTAAAATCGCGGATGGTTGGACGACATGGCGGGGTAAGCGCTACCCATTACAATGTCGTAATCGCAGATAAACATTTGCCAAATTATGCAAAATGTGTAGATAAGCGATCGCTAATTTTGAGTACTAAACACGCCAGCACCACATTTGTATTAACTTGATAGGCTAGTACCGCAAGGCGGAATTAAAAATTAAAAATTAAAAATGAATACAGCATAAGGGTTTCGTTGATTTGGAATGATTGGTTTATTTCCGCCGTGTTGTACTAGTACTTTAGTTAGCCTTAACTTGCTGCCATAGAGTATCAACAGTTACAAACTCATAACCTTGTTGTAGCAGTTGCGGAATGAGAATTTGAATTGTCGCAGCAACATCTTGTCCACCGCAAGCACCATCATGCAAGACAATCATTGAACCATTTTTCACCTGCTGCATAATTCGCTGCACTACGGTGTTGACACCTGGTCGTACCCAATCTTCTGGTACAACGCTCCACATCACTGAACGGTAATTCCACTCAAAGAATAATTTTAAAGTCGCAGGTGTAAATAAACCATTGGGAGGGCGGACATCCCGCACTTGTTCAGGTTGCAGGTTGCAGGCATTGTAGATAGCAGCTTGGGTTTTTTCTAAACTGTCCTTTAGGTCATTTGGGGAAAGCATGGGAAAAGAGCGATGATCGTAGCCATGCAATCCAATCCAGTGTCCGCGATCGCTAACGGCTTTAGCAATACCTGGTGAACGGTTGACGCAAATACCCAACCAAAAAAAACTCGCTGTAATGTTGTAACGATCTAATACAGCCAATACTTCGGGTGTGTATTGCGGATGTGGCCCATCGTCGAACGTGAGTGCGATCGCTTTAGTATGAGAATTTCCAGTCCAAAGGCAGTTGGGAAAACTCGGCTGGAGAATGCGGTAGAAAATTGGGAACAGGGGAGCTAGTTGCATTTTGCGTTTATCTACTGCTGACAACTTTTTGTAGGTGTTGCTTAGGAAACTGCGTAGGCGTAGCCCGTCGTAGACATCGCAACGCATACAATGCCTCAATATTCTAGCCAAATTGGATGCCTTGGTAAGCGATTGCCACAGGAGGGGCAAGGAAGCACAGGATATCTTTCAGCAGCTCTCATAAAAGTGAAATGATATGGTTCAACCGATATCGTCGTCTCAGTAAAGATTATGAGCGAGGCTAGAAACTAAATAGTAATAATAATTGTTGTCGAGAGGGAGTTTATTACAGCCGTCGGCTGCGGGTTATAACCCCCCTGAACGGTTACTAGAAAAGTAATGCCAAATTGGCGTGACGTATGCAACTATAATTTGGTATAACTTTTCTAGTTCAATATAGTAATAATAATAGCTACGTTTAGTTATATACAACGTAATTATTACTAACCTTAAGTGTTAGGTTACACAAATTTGAACTCTTATCAATTACCAATTTGGTGTTCTTATAGGTACATTGTTAGATATGATATCCACTCATCCCATAAAGATAACGACGCCACTAACTTGCAAAACAAAGAATCAATCAAAACTACCGTGTGGTGCTAGATACAAGAAGACGTTAGTTTAAATATCCGGTTTTTCAGGACATAACTTGTCTAGAATTATCAAGGCAAACTATAACAATTAAACAATTGCTTAAGACAACTCAAGTGTAAATACAAACTAGTGCAAACATAAGAGTTGTGCTATAGAAATCCGCTTTGATTTCTGAACGAATTTGCGTAGATAGGCAATAGGCAATAGGCAACAGGCAACAGTCAATAAGGCTTCTTAGTTGTACTGAGTTTTTTCAGAAATCAAATATCAATCCTATATGTATCCCAGTATTTCTCGGTTAAAAGGAAAAGGGTTTTAATTTACGCCTTACCTTTTCCCCTTAACATGCATTCCGAAACACAGCATAGGTGAAGAGTAATTATCCAAGAAGTATTGCTATACCTCCAACTAAATCCTGTAGTTAGGAGCAAATGCTCTCTGTCCCTTCAGACGTTCCAGGCATACAAACATCATTTTTTAAGTTAGTTGACGATATTAAATATTCTCTGAATGGATATTTATGTACAAAATGGATGATTCTGTAGCTTGCTCAGGAGGTCTTTGGAAGTATGAAACTCTTAATTAGAATCTTTCAAAAATTGATGAAAAATTTCTTAAAAAAGCTGCTGGAGCTAAGAAATACACACTTATTAATTTTTGATATCATTATTTTTTCAATTACTCCCTTATTAACGCTGATTATACGTTTAGACGGCTCTCTCGATCTTCAATCACACATATCACAACTAGGAATCGCAACCCTATTATTTTTAGTAGTTAAACTAATTGTATTTTGGAGTTTTGGTTTTTATAGGCGCTACTGGCGCTATGCCAGTGTTGAGGAACTGACATATATAGCTATGTTGATGGTAAGTGCAATAGTCATCCAAAGCATGACATTTAATCTTCTTCATTACATGTTGCCTTTTGTAATAGATAATCTGCCGCGATCGCTACCATTTATTGATGGATTATTGTCGTGTATTTTCATAGGAATGTTACGTTTCAGTTTTCGAGTTGTGGAAAGATTTATTCAACGTCAAGGAGTATTTAATCCACGGGAGCGAGTGCTGATTATTGGTGCTGGTAGTGCCGGAGTTTCTCTTGTGCAAGATATGCAAAACAACCCCAAACTAGGCTTTCATGCTGTTGCCTTCATTGACGACGATCCACGGAAATTAAATGTCCAAATTCGCGGTATTCCAGTCGTAGGAAATCGCCACCAAATTCCTGATACTTTGAAATCTCTCCAAATCCACAAAGTTATCATTGCTATACCTACGCTTCCTGGTCATGTCATTCGAGAAATCGTAGATATTTGCAAAGCCACTGGAATACAAACTAGTACTTTACCTGGAATATATGAAATCCTCAATGATCGTGTACGAGTAGATAGCATTCGAGATGTCAGGATTGAGGATTTGCTCAGACGAGAACCCATACAAACTGATATTGAGCAAGTGCATAAATTTATCAAAGGTAAGACAGTACTAATTACAGGTGCAGGAGGATCAATTGGTAGTGAACTTTGCCGTCAAATTTTCAAGTGTCATCCCGCGGAAATAATACTTATTGGACACGGGGAGAATTCTGTATTTAATATCCAACAAGAACTAGAACAACTGATCCAAATACTCGAAAATGATAGTAAAACACAGCAATACACCTCTCGTATTTATACCTTTATTGGCGATATTCGTGATAGCGTTCGCCTAAAACAAGCTTTTGAACAATTTCAACCTAACGTGATTTTTCATGCGGCTGCTCATAAGCACGTTCCTCTGATGGAATTAAATTCATCAGAAGCAATCACTAACAATGTACTTGGAACAAAAAACTTATTGGATATGGCGCTGCAATACAATGTTCAAAACTTTGTGATGATTTCCACAGATAAAGCTGTGAATCCCACTAGTGTCATGGGTGCGAGTAAGAGAGTTGCCGAAATGTTAGTGCTGCAAGCTGCAAAAGAAACAGGTAAACCTTATGTTGTTGTGCGTTTTGGCAATGTTTTGGGTAGTCGCGGTAGCGTAGTTCCCACTTTCAAAAAACAAATTGCTTCAGGTGGACCAGTAACTGTTACACATCCCGATATCTGTCGTTATTTCATGACCATCCCGGAAGCAGTGCAACTTGTTTTACAGGCTGCGGTATTGAGTCGTGGTGGTGAAGTCTTAATGCTGAATATGGGCGAACCTGTAAAAATTGTTGACTTAGCGAAGGAATTAATTCGTCTTTCGGGATATGAAGTCAATAAAGATATTGACATAGTGTTTACAGGCTTAAGACCTGGGGAAAAGTTATTTGA
This sequence comes from Nostoc sp. UIC 10890, assembly GCF_054786515.1. NCBI lineage: Bacteria > Bacillati > Cyanobacteriota > Cyanophyceae > Nostocales > Nostocaceae > Nostoc > Nostoc sp. UIC 10890. The sequence goes on along the minus strand of NZ_JBSGKF010000001.1, from coordinate 1,284,264 downwards.
AGAACTTTTTATAGAGGGAGAAGAGTACGAACCAACTCAACATGAGAAATTGTTAATAGTAAAAAATAGCAGTCGAATTATTTCAGAAAATCTCGCTATTACTGTAGAAGCATTGTGTATTGCAGCAGCTAAAAATGATGTTAATTGCATTATGTTATTACTGGAACAACTGGTGTCAGGATACAAACCTAAATATTTAGAAATTAATGAACAAAGAAACGTTTTAAAAAACGGTGCTGTCATCACAGATTCAAATAAAAAGAAACTAGCGAAAGTGGAATCAGGAGGGGTTATATAAAAGAGAGTATTTAGACCATAAATCGATGGATAATTCATCAAGCAATTCTACATTTTATTTAGGCTATTGGCATGAAAATCATCTATGAATATCACGGCTTATTACAGAAGCTAAATAGGCTACTTAGTCTAAAAAAAATGTATTTTTCCTTTTTAAAACCACTAGCAAAAACTTTCGTAATAAGAAAAAGCAGTTAAAGGTAATCCAATTATCAAAGCAAGTGGTTATGGGTGGAATAAAACCGGAATGCATAATATCGATCCTCACAAGCTTGATAGTGGTAAATGGATAGCCTGTGTGGATGGTTATGAAATCATTGTTGTGTTTGGTATCGAACTGCAAAATTGGATGAGGGTAATGACTAAAGCAGATGCAACAACATAAGCCACTAACACTACGCGGCAACTTTTCCTGGACTTTCGCCGGTAATTTAGTTTATGCAGCTTGCCAGTGGGGAATGTTGGTGATACTGGCTAAACTTGGCAGTCCAGAGATGGTAGGACAGTTTACCTTGGGGCTGGCGATAACAGCACCTGTAATCATGTTGACAAATCTTCAGTTGCGAATTGTCCAAGCAACAGATGCCAGAAAAAAGTATTCTTTTAGCGATTACCTGGGGCTAAGACTAATTTCGACAGCTTTAGCACTTGTGATCATTACGCTTATTAGTTTGTTAGGGGGCTTTCGATGGGAAACATCTCTAGTTATCTTCTTGATGGGTTTAGCAAAGTCATTCGAGTCTATTAGCGACATATTTCATGGACTGATTCAGCTACATGAACGCATGGATAGGATTGCAGTATCGTTGATGATTAAAGGCCCTCTATCACTTCTACTACTGGGCATTGGAGTATATATATCCGGACATATTCTGTGGGGAGTAGTGGGTTTAGTCTTCGCTTGGGCAGTGGTGTTAGTCGCTTGGGACATTCGCAGTGGTATCTTGATGCTACAAAGGTCACAATTGCAACCGCGCTGGCATCAAAAAACCCTAGTAAAGCTGGTATGGCTCTGTTTGCCTCTGGGGTTTGTGATGATGCTAATTTCACTCAATACCAATATTCCCCGCTACTTTATTGAGCGATATTTAGGTGAGCGGGAATTGGGGATTTTTGCAGCCATTGCCTACCTGATGGTGGCAGGAAGCATAGTAGTAAATGCCTTAGGAGAGTCAAGCATTTCTAGGCTAGCTAAGTATTACGCGGCTAAAGATGCTATGGCTTTTCATAGACTCTTACTCAAGCTGGTAGGAATCGCTGCCTTATTGGGCGGAACAGGTGTTTTGATAGCTGTTGTAGCTGGACATCAGATCCTGACTCTTCTGTATCGACCTGAATATGCCGAGCAAACAAATTTGTTTATCTGGTTGATGGTTGCGGCTGGAATTAACTATGTATCGTCCTTCCTGAGCTATGGAATGACGGCATGTCAGTACTTTCGCATCCAAATGCCTTTGTTTGTGATGGTACTAACTATCTCAACGATAGTCTGTCTATGGCTGCTACCTAGTTTGGGATTGTTAGGAGCAGCGATCGCACTAGTTATTGCAACTATTGTCCAAACAATTTTTAGTTTAGGAGTTATCTTCCATGCACTACACAAACTCTAGAGATATCCAGAAGGTCGATGAGCATTTAATACTTATCCTCTATGTTGTTGCGGGGATGAAAAGTGGTGGAATCAAAACCTGGTTAGTGTACATTTTGCGACACATTGATTGCGATCGCTTCCTGATAGATTTTCTGGTTAACACAGCGCTGCAAGCAAGACTGTATCAGGAATGAGCAAAAAAAAGCTTTTGAGATTATTGAGTAATCCTCATTTAATATTCACAATATTGTTGAAACTTGGGAAAAAATATTCTTATAAAAAGTGAATTATGCAAAATTATTTATTTATCGATACCATATAAAACTAATAATCCTGGTGCAAACAAATGTCAAATAGTATCACTAAGAAAACATTAGACAAGGTTTTTGTTAATAACGTAATTCTTTTACCAATTGACTTACTTTTGATTTTTTGTTCTACATTTTCTGGAGAAAATAAAACAGTATATGAAATTCCTTTATTTTTGGTCTTTTGGACAATAGTTTTTGCATTGAGAAGAAACTTTATTTTAAGCACAGCAGAAATTTCTGCTCAAATATTCATTTTTCTCGCTCTCCTGACTATTTTTATTCAATTTTATCAATACAATTTTGACTATTATTTTGGCGCTGTATCAGGAATTCTATATGTTAATATTCTTGTTTTTGGAACGCATGTAATCGAGAGATTACTAAGTGATAGTCCAGGTTGTAAGCTAATTCGATGGCTACCTGCCATATCACTAATTTTTCTAGGAGTATTATCTCAACAATTTTCTGGAAACGATCCGAGACAATCCTTTATATTTGGGCCCAATATTTACTACAGAATTATTGGAACTATTTTCTTGCTAAATCTCGTGTTGGTTCATGAAAATTACTCTAGTAAGAAAGAAAGAATTTCAATCCTTAGTTTAATAATTACAATATTCTGTTTAGCTATTGCATTGTCTCTAATGGTTAAAACAGGTTCTAGAGGTGCAACAATAGTAGGGATTTTTATGACGTTATCTTTTATTTACACAGTACTATCTATCAGATTAAATTGGCTAAAATTTGCTAGTATATCTATAATGTTTGCTATTTCTATAGTCACTATACATTCAAATTTTTCTCAATCTATTATTGATTCTAGAGTATTTTGGTTTTATGATCGTGGTGTCTCCTCTACTTCTATTGCAGTCAGGGAAGGATATTGGCAAAACTTGACATCTTTTTTTATAAAAGATAATTTTTTATTCGGAGAAGGAAGCAAATACATATATTCCTATCCTCACAATATTTATCTAGACCTGCTATATAATGGCGGCTTTTTACCCTGTGTTATTCTTCTAGGATTTACTGCAATGTATGGAATCTTTTTATGGAAAGGGAAATTAAATAAAAACTGGAAAATTATAACTCTAGTTTCTTCACCAATTTATATCGGTTCTCTATTTTCTGGAACATTATATGATAACTATTCAATTATCACCCTAATATTGGCGCTGCCAATTTTGATACAAAACCAAGTTCCTACTATATCTATAAAAAATCAAAGGGTCTGATAGAGATTAAAATCTATAGTTTGAACAGGAGACAATCACTTTTATGCATGAATTTGATGAATGCCAAATACGGTCAACTGTTATCCTATACGTTGCGCCACACACAATCAAATTGCTGGGTTAACAAGTGAAGTGGAAGTGACTGGGATGATCGGTAGAGCCTAATCTAGCAGCGAGCGATCGCTAAAGGTATACAAGAGGTTTTAGCCGCGCGATTAGAATTGCCAAAAAGAGGACAGGCGGCACGAAATTTAGTAGAAGAAAAATATTCCTGAAACCAGATTGGCAAGCAGTCACTTCGAGAATATTTCAACCTATTGCATCAAAATTACAAAAGTTCAAATGTAATTGTTAAGTCAAATAATTCTGTAGAGGTTAAACTTTAATGGATACTCGCACATTAATTTACTTACATCAATATTTTTCTATTCCCACAGTTTCTGGAGGCACAAGATCCTGGGAATTTTCGACTCGTCTTGTCGAAGATAAATGGCAAGTTTGTATGTTTTGCGGTGACTCAGAAATTCATGGAATTTCCGCAATTCATATCCTGAAATTGTTCAACAAAAAAAATGTTAATTTTGAATTAAATGTCATTCCTTTGAATTACAGTAATCACATGAGCTTCTCGCGGAGAATTTTGGCATTTTTGAGTTTTGCTGTTAGGTCTTCTTTACAAGTTCTGCGAGAAGAAAAAGCTGACCTCACTTTTGCTACTAGTACACCGCTTACTATTGCAATACCAGCTTTGTTGCGAAAATGGTTGCATGGCACTCCTTATGTTTTTGAAGTCAGAGATCTCTGGCCAGAATTGCCAATAGCTGTGAAAGCTGTACGCTCACCATTAGCTATATTTTTGGCTCGGCAATTAGAACTGATAGCTTATCAAAATGCTTCTCATATTGTGGCGCTTTCTCCTGGTATGAAAGAAGGTATTGTCAAACAGGGTATTCCTCCTGAGAAAGTAGAAGTGATTCCTAATGCTTGCGATAATGACCGTTTTAATATTTCAGAAACAATTGGATTAGAGTTTCTTTGCCAGCATCCCGAATTATCTGGCGGGCCTTTGATTGTTTACGCCGGTACATTCGGGCATATAAATGGAGTCAACTACTTGGCTTATTTAGCAAGTCACATGAGAAATATCATCCCTGAGGCTAAATTTCTGGTGGTTGGTTCAGGTGTCTGTGAAAGTGAAGTCAGAGAAGCTAGTCGTCAATTAGGGATTTTGGGGAAAAACTTCTGGATGTGGCCACCTATTTCCAAAGCTGAAATGCCAGCACTTCTTTCTGCATGTACCATTGCCACCTCCTTGTTTAAGCCAATTCCTGAGATGGAGCATAATTCAGCTAATAAATTTTTTGATGCCCTAGCAGCAGGGCGTCCAGTCGTGATTAACTATGGCGGCTGGCAGAAAGAAATTCTCGAACAGTCTGGTGCTGGTATTAGCATTTCTAGCAATGATCCAAAAATTGCTGCAATTCAACTTGCAAAATTTTTAAATAGCTCTGAGTCCTTGCAAAGCGCTCAGGCTGCTGCAAGAAAACTTGCAGACACAGTGTTTGATCGGGATATTTTGTACAAGAAACTAGCAAATGTTTTTCAGAACGTTTTAAATGAAACGCATTCTAGCATTTAAAAAGTGGAAGCCTTGGTCGAAAATAAAATTCTTACGCTGTGCTGAAAAGTTACTAGTAGGTGTTGGAATTGTTGTTGCGTCCGTCGTGTTTACGGCAACAAATACAGAAGTTGTTGCACAAGATATATACCCTCAGAGTAAGCAATTTCCGCTGGGTCTATACTCTATCCACGAAGCACAAGATATGCAGAGAGTGCGGAAATTTGGATGGAAAATTGCCCAGACATATCATTTTACCCCCTCTTTTTTGGAGACTGTAGCTAAGGGTAAGATGGTCGCTCTTGCCAGCCTGCCAGGTGAATCTGAGCCGATACCAGAAGTGCAAGCGGCAAACAAGATTGCTGCTCTTGCTAAGAGCGATCGAGTAGCGTGGTGGGAATTTCCTGAAGAACGGCGCTATTGGAAAGATGGAGAAATGGCGATAGTCACCAATTATGCAAATTGGACACGCAAATATGACCCAAAAAAACGACCAAATTATATGTACATCCCCGGTCACTATGATGCTACGAGTGTCCAGCAGTATGTACCTTATTTGGATATCATTCCTTCCAGTGTTTACACAAACTATATAGGAGTGCCACACGCATGGGTGCGATGGCGGATGGAAACCACATTAAAGGGGATCAAGCTAGCACAAGCCACGATAGGCCCTGATTATCTGAATGGAGAAAAAACTCCTGTAGCAATTCTGGAACTCTTTCACGAATCAGGCAATGCGATCGCAACAACTGAAGGGGCATATCATGACTTTTGGCAGTCTATCGTATCTGGTGCTAGGGGGATTCTGATTTTTTCTTACTGGCATGAGCGCGACCATCCGCATCTAAAAAGTATTCTGCAAACGTATCATAAGGCTGCTGGAGAGATTGTAGGGTCAGAACAACTTGGCTCGGCTATCTTGTATGGCACGACGTTGGACAATGTGAGCTTTAAGATTGTCGATGGACCAGCAAGGACAGAGAAGTTCTACACCTATGGCATGGAACAGCCACTCAGCTTTCCTTCTATTAATCTCCTGACAATTGTTTGGAATCAATCTACCTACGTTATTGCCGTCAACTCAGCAAATGAACCTGTTTCAGTTAGTTTTACTGGTCTTCCTAATACGCCCACGGAAGCAACTGTTCTATTTGAAAACAAGACAGTTCCGCTTACCGATGGGGTGTTGAATACCGAATTTCAACCACTTGGTGTACATATTTTTAAAATTGCTAGCAGCAGTAGCAGCAAAGTCTTGAAAGGGGACAAGCAAAGTATCTGCGCTCAATTTCTTCGATGAAAGTGATATACCTTGATTCCTGATTTTTACCTTGACAAAAGTGAAGAATACAGCTATGAACAGCAAATATTTGCCGCAACATATTCTTATAAAAAATAGCAGATTAATCAAGTCTATATTAGATAGATTTGTAGCAGCGATCGCCCTATTGTTTCTTTCTCCGGTGATATTGATAATTGCGATCGCTATTTATTTTCGTATGGGTTATCCAGTTATTTTCACCCAACCTCGCCCCGGTCAAAATGCTAGGATTTTTAACTTTTACAAATTCCGCACTATGACCAATGAACGTGATACTGAAGGCAATCTTCTTCCTGATGAAAAACGCCTGACAGCTTTTGGTCAATTCCTACGTCAAACTAGCCTTGATGAATTACCTCAACTTTGGAATGTTTTGAAAGGAGATATGAGTTTCATTGGTCCACGGCCATTATTAGTAAAGTACCTTGACCGCTATACCCCTAAACAAGCACGTCGCCATGAAGTGAAGCCGGGTATTACTGGCTGGGCGCAAGTTAATGGTCGTCGCAAATTGGATCAATTTTGGAATAAAAAATTTCAGTTGGATGTTTGGTATATCGATAACTGGAGTCTGTGGCTTGACCTGAAAATTCTGTTTATGACTATATGGCAGGTAATACAACGAAAGAGCATCACCCAAGAAGGCCACGTTACATCGGAGGAATTCAAGGGTCAACTTAAAGAACAATAGGGGTTTTCCTAAGCAATAGAATTATAGGAGCTAGAGAAACATGAGTTTTCAACAGATAGAAAATGTATCGGTAGCGGTGTTAACCTCAATGACAGAAGAAGAATGTGCTGATTGGTACAGCAAACAGGGAACGCATGTTATTCGCCATCGCGATCGCTACTGGAAGGAGACATCTCGAGGTTTCTATCAGCCACTTCATTGGTTGGCACGCTTGAGTGCTGAAGAAGCAAACTCTCCAACACCATTATCTTGGGGATTCCAAACAACATTATCTGAGGTTGATGCAACGTCTGCTAACGCCTCAATGCCAATTCACTGGTTGCCCAACCTACAAAACTATGATCTCCAAAGTCTGACATCAAATCGGCGAAATCATCTACGAAGGTGTTACAAGCGAGTAAAGATTGTGCAGTTAAACGAACTCACGCTATTGCAGGAGCAGGGTTATGAAGTCTTTTTTTCGGCATTAAAGCGAACAGCTTATCGTCAAATACCTTCAAAAAAAGACTATTTGACGAGACTGGCTAATTATGTCGCCCCTGAACGGCGGTTGATTCTTGCAGGTCTTAACGGTACAGACCTTTGCGGTTATGTTACAGGATACGCCGTCAACGGTATTGCTTACATCGATGAAGTAGTCATCGCTACTGAAGCATTATCTACTAACATTGGTACGGGATTGCTATTTGAATTTGCACAGGTCTGTCGGCGATCTGGGTTAATTCGTGAGCTTGTCAACGGACTTCACTCTCGTGAAGATGAAAAACTCTGTATTTTCAAAGAGGGAATGGGTTTTCAGGTAAAGCATATCCCTGCAAAGGTGCAGATAAACCCCATTATTGAGCAATTTATTCACTGGCGATATCCACATAAATATTATCGCCTTGTCGGGCATAGCTGAACAATTTGTAGTTCGTAATTCGTAATTTTTTAAAGATGAATATTCAAGTAATTGATTTAGCTAACCCTTTGTGGTTACAAACGCTAGAAAAGCTTAGTTATGATATTTACCATTTGCCTGAATATGTATATCTAGAGTCGCAAAGAACCCAATCAATACCAGAGGCTATTTTGATAGTCGATGGTGAAAAAATATTTTTTTTACCTTATTTGCTGCGCCGCTGTGATGATTTATTTGACGGCGAGTTCACGAGACCAGAAGTATTTGATGTTGTCTCGCCTTATGGTTATCCTGGATTTCTGTTAAGTGAAGCGGCAGCTAACACACCTATTTTTTTAAATTTGGCACTTGAAAAGCTAAAATTTGTATTTTTATCAAAGAACGTTTGTTCAGCATTCTTGCGCCTGCATCCAATACTCAATCAGGGGTGTGATGAAGTTTTTTTATCTGAATTTTGTCAAGTAGCAGGAGAAACTGTATCTATCAATTTAAGTCTTTCAGAAGCAGAAATATGGCAGCAAACACGGCCGGAACACCGCACTTCTATCAATAGATGTAAACGGTCTGGATTGACTGCAAAAATAGTTAAGCTTGAAGATTATCTAGATGATTTCATTGACGTATATACTCAAACAATGGAGCGTGTAGAAGCTAAAAAAGATTTTTACTTTGACTACAAATATTTTCTATCTCTGGCGAATTTGAATAATAATATTCATTTATGTATTGTAGAGTTAGATAATCAAATTGCCTGCGCTGGAATATTTACTGAATGTTGTGGAATAGTTCAATACCATCTTGGAGGAACAAAAAATGAATTTTTGAAACAAGCTCCCAGCAAATTAATGTTTGATTATGTTCGTTTTTGGTCTAAAGAACGTGGAAATAAAGTTTTACATTTGGGTGGCGGTCTTGGTGCAGCTAAAGATAGTCTCTACAAATTCAAAGCAGGCTTTTCTAAACAAAGACATCCCTTTTTAACACTGCGCTTAATTACAGACGAAGAAAAATATATTGATTTGGTCGAATTACGAGCAAAATCTTTAAAAACTGACCCAGAAACTCTACTTGAGTCAAAATTTTTCCCTGCCTATCGTTCATGTTGAATACCCATAAAATGAACAATTCTGCTTTTTAATTGTATTATTGTCCAAAAAATAAATTCATTTGATGAATTTTCTAAATCTCTAGAGTCACAGCAAATGACAACAAAACAACGATATTTTTTAATTTATGATCCATGCAAAATTACAAAATGTGAAATTACGAGCGATCGCAGAAGTTTTTCAAGACATATTTTTGAAAAATTAAGCCTTATCAGATAATCCCAATTACTGAAAATAATCATGACTAAACCAATCTTGCTCTCGACTCCACATATGGGCGATCGCGAGCTAAAATTCGTCAAAGAAGCTTTTGATACTAACTGGATCGCACCAGTTGGCCCACACGTCAATGCCTTCGAGGAAGAATTTTGTCAAGTAACTGGGGCTGGTTATGCTGCTGCTGTTAGTTCTGGTACAGCAGCTCTACATTTGGCTTTACGGCTAGTAGGTGTAGAGTTTGGAGATGAAGTTTTTTGCTCTACCCTGACATTTATAGCTACCGCCAATCCAATTGCTTACTTAGGAGCAAAACCAGTATTTATTGATAGCGATCACACTTCTTGGAACATGAATCCTGACTTATTGCAGGAAGCGCTAGAGAACCGCGCACGTTTTGGCCGATTGCCTAAAGCGGTGGTAGTTGTCCATCTGTATGGTCAAAGTGCAGATATCGATCCCATCCTGAAAGCTTGTAATCAATATGACATTCCTTTAATTGAAGACGCTGCTGAAGCTCTAGGTGCTACCTACAAAGAGCGTTCCCCCGGAACTTTCGGGCGCATTGGCATTTACTCGTTCAATGGCAATAAAATCATCACTACCTCCGGCGGCGGTATGTTGGTTTCCGACGATCCACAATTGGTGGCAAAAGCCCGTTTCTTAGCAACCCAAGCACGTGATTCATCTCCTCATTACCAACACTCGGAAATTGGTTACAATTATCGCCTCAGCAACGTTTTAGCTGGTATTGGTCGCGCTCAACTAGATGTTTTACCTGATAGAGTAGCAGCTAGACGACGGAACTTTAAGATTTACCAACAGGTTTTAGGAAATCTGTCAGGCATAAAATTTATGCCGGAAGCTATTTTTGGCCGTGCTACTCGCTGGTTAACATGTTTGACAATCGATCCAGCAACTTTTGGAGCAGATCGAGAACAAGTCCGCATCGCACTTGCCGCACAGGAAATTGAAACTCGTCCTGTGTGGAAGCCTTTGCATCTCCAGCCTGTATTTGCTGAGTGTGAATATATTGGAGATACAGTCGCGAAAGATTTATTTACACACGGTCTTTGCCTACCTTCTGGCTCTAATCTCACAGAGGAAGATTTGGAGCAAGTAATTAGTGAAATTCTAGCAGTTCACCATAATAGTTCCAAAACTCATACTTCTATGTCTCTATTTAAACAGTAGCTTTGCTTAGAAAGTTATCGATCTTCTTTTGGTTGTTTGCAATATTGATTTCTTCAATTTTAATTACATCAGTTAATCATTAACAATTCAATATAAATTTATGGAATTTCCTACAGAAAATATTGTTACATTTAATACATACTCGCAAATTCTGAAGCGCCGTTGGGTGTCTGCTATAGTAATCTTTTTCCCAGCTTTGCTAATTGCATTGTTGCCTTTGTTATTAAGACAACCTAATTATGTGGCAGAAGGAAAGCTGCTGTTCCAAAAAACAAATATAACTTCTTCTCTAACGGGAGTGGAGGCAGAACTAAACAAGCTAGAATCAGTATCTCAGAATCAAAGTAATCCTTTAAATACAGAGGCAGAAGTTATCCGCTCTATACCTATCGTGCAAAAAACTATAAACAAACTCAATTTAAAGGACGATAAAGGGGAGCTTCTAAAAATCCAGGATTTTCTTAAAAAGTTGACTGTGAAGAATATCGATGGGACTGATATTCTATTAGTTTCCTATGAAGATACTAAGCCGGAAATGGCGGCAGAAGTTGTTAATAAATTGATGGCTGCTTATTTAGAATACAATGTATCCATTCATAGAAATCAAACGACGGCTGCTCGCAAGTTTTTAGAAAAACAGATGCCGAATGCAGAATTAACTGTTCTAAAAGCAGAAGCAGATATAGCAAGGTTTAAAGAAAACTATAAAAGTGTTGCTCTGTCAGAAGAAGCAAGTAAGGCAGTAGAAAATATTGCAGATTTACAAAAGAAATTTAGTGAAGCTCAATCAAGAATTGCTGATGTCGATGCACAGTCTAAAGAAATCCGTGAACAATTGGGTATGAACTCTCGGCAGGCAATGGTTAATACTTCCCTTAGCCAAAGTTCAAGCGTGCAAGATATTCTCGAAGAAATCCAACAGCTAGAGTCGGAACTTACACTCAGGCGAACTGTTGTACAAGACACCCATCCGCAAATTCTAGATTTAGAAGAAAAGTTAAAGTCTTTAAACGAGCTACTGCAACAACGCATAAAAAAAGTTGCAGGAATGAATAAACCACAACTAAATCAAAACTTTGAACTAGGAGAGTTACAACAGCAGCTCTCAGCGAAGCTTATAGAATTAGAATCAACCCATCTTGGTTTAAAAAGCCAAGCTGCTGCTTTATCTGACTTACAAGCTAACTACAAACAACGTCTGAGGAATCTTCCGAGATTAGAACAACAACAACGCCAGTTAGAACGTAAAGCACAAGCCGCACAATCTACTTATTTACTTTTGCAACAAAAGCTAGAAGAAAGCCGTTTAGCGGAAAATCAGAACTTAGGTAATGCGAGTATGCTATCCGAAGCCCAAGTTCCTCAAGAGTCTATTTCTTCTCCTTTTATGTTTGTGAGTGCTTCCTTACTAGCTACCTTGGCTACTTTAGTAGCTATCTTTATTTTGGAAGCAACAGATAAATCAATTAAGACTGTTGATAAGTCCAAAAGTTGTTGGGATTGACTTTATTAGGGATTATTTCTTCTTTTAATAAGTCAAACAAATCCATTCATGGTAAAGAAACGTGAGTTCGATGAACCTCTCCCTCCCAGCCTCCCTCTGGGAAACGGAAAGGGAGGAGCAACGAAAAATTCAGCCTTTTGCTCCCCTCTCCGTGTCCTTGTGTATACACGGTAGGTCTTCTTGGCTGGGGAATAAGATTTTTTGGCCGTCAATACAAGTGTGTTTGATGCTACGGTTATTTGAGTTCATGAGCTTGTGGCATACTTTTATACTAAACCTCTCTCCCTTTTACCAAGAAGACGCGGAGAGTTGGGACGCTTTGTAACAAAATTTGTAACAGCAATACTATTTGAGTTATTACTCGTCTAAATTGATGAAAAATCTACGGGTAATCCCTGAATTAAGGGTTAATGTTGCTAAAAGATATACGAGATTATCAGATTCTATTTCTGGGCTTATTCCTAGTCTTAGGAATCGGTACACGAGATTGGACGCTCCGACCAGAATTCATTGGGGTAGCGATCGCAACTTGTCTTGCAACTCAATGGATATTGTCATTAGTCATTGGTCATTGGTCATTGGCGAAGAACATAGACGCCTCAGCGGCTACTCTTCGAGAACGCCAAGGGCGAACCCGCAGGGTAGGAAAAAGCCTAAATATTCGGAGTGCTTTAATTACCTCACTGGGACTAAGTTTACTGTTGCGGGCTGACCACTGGACGACAATGGCAATAGCCGCAGCACTTGCGATCGCTAGCAAATTTATCTTCCAAGTCGGCGATAAGCATTTCTTTAATCCCGCAAATTTTGGCATCATATCTGCTTTGATTCTCACCCCTGATGCTTGGGTTTCGCCGGGACAATGGGGTGAAGAGTGGTGGTATGGACTATTATTTGTCGGCACTGGCGGCATGATTTTGCAGCGCGTTGGTCGCTGGGACACCACAGCAGCTTTTTTGGGTTCCTACTCTTTGCTGGAAGCCATTCGCAATCTCTGGCTGGGTTGGACTTGGGATGTTTACTGGCACCGATTGATGAGTGGGTCTTTGCTGCTGTTTGCTCTATTTATGATTACAGATCCGCGATCGATTCCCAATTCCCGAATTGGGCGTGTAGTTTGGGCAATCTGCATCGCCGGCTTAACTTTTATTCTGCGAAATTATTTCTTTGTTTCCACAGCAGTTTTCTGGGCGCTATTTGCCCTTGCACCATTGAGCATCCTACTAGATGTTCTCTGGTTAGCCCCAAGGTTTGCTTGGCAAGAAGGCGATGAGGAAGCAGGGGAAGAACTTCTAACTCAGCACTCCTAACTCTTGTACAGACGCGATGAATCGCGTCTCTAGTCTCTAGCACTAAAAAAGATAGAGGTATAAAATAATGAAATTTTTTCGACTTTTAACACCATTATTGTTGGCAATTGTAGCTGTTTTGTGCTTTGCACCAGCAGCTTGGGCATTTTGTGGATTTTATGTAGCCAAAGCTGATACAAAACTGTATAACAAAGCTTCTCAGGTTGTGATCGCGCGGGATGGCGATCGCACTGTCCTAACAATGGCAAACGACTTTCAAGGCGAAGTCAAAGATTTTGCAATGGTAGTACCAGTGCCAACGGTGCTGCAAAAAGAACAAGTTCGCGTCACTGAACCCAAGATTATCGAACGCCTAGATGCTTTTAGTGCGCCGCGATTAGTTGAATATTTTGACCCAGATCCCTGTGCCCCAGTTTACGAAAGAGAGTTATCAGCAGTACCAGCACCAGCAGCAAGTAATCAGTCAGCGCGTAAGAGAGGCAGTGATGCTAGTTTAGGTGTGACAGTCGAAGCACGTTTCAATGTGGGCGAATACGACATTGTGATTCTCAGCGCTAAAGAATCTGGTGGACTAGAAACTTGGCTCAAACGCAATGGCTACAAAATCCCCAGAGGTGCGAAACAATTACTTCAGCCTTACATTCGCTCCTCGATGAAATTCTTTGTTGCCAAAGTCAACTTAGATAAATTCGAGCAATCTGGCTATCAGTTCCTCCGTCCGCTACAAATTTCCTACCAATCGCCTAAATTCATGCTGCCAATTCGTTTGGGCATGATCAATGCTACGACAGAGCAAGATTTAATTGTCTACATCCTCTCGCCCCAAGGACAGGCAGAAATCACTAACTACCGGACGGTAAAAATTCCCTCCGACGCAAATATTCCCATATTTGTCAAAGATGAATTTGGTGAATTTTACAAATCCATGTTTCAAACCATCTACACCAAAGAAGACAGGAAGGTTGGTTTTTTAGAATACGCTTGGGATATGGGTAGTTGCGATCCCTGTTCTGCTGAACCCCTGACCCCAGACGAACTCAAGCAAGCAGGTGTATTTTGGCTAGATGATAATTCTGCAAGTAATGTGCCAGTATCCCCTAACTTCCGTCGTCCCTTTCCTAGAAGCAACGTCTTCATTTCTCGCTTGCATGTCCGCTACACTCGTGACAAATTCCCTGAAGACTTGATATTTCAACAAACTGCCAACAGTGAATCTTTCCAAGGGCGTTATGTTTTGCAACATCCGTTCCAAGGGGAACTCAAATGTCAGGCGGGTAGAGAATATAAGCAGTCTTTACCCAAGCGTTTTGAACAAGAGGCGCAAACTCTAGCTAAACTAACCAACTGGAAAATCCAAGATATTCGCAACAAAATGAAGTTGAGTGTAGGTAATCTGAGATATTCTTGGTGGGAAAATTTCTTGTCCTGGCTGGGATTGTATTGAGGGGATTGGGGACTGGGGATTGGGGACTGAGGACTGGGGACTGGGGATTGGGGACTGGGGATTAGGAGACAAAGAGAATTAGATCCTCAGTCATCCACCTCAGATACTCATTCATCCACCTTTGAACTGGATTCATCCACCTCAGATACTCGTTCATCCACCTCAGATACTCATTCATCCACCTTTGAACTGGATTCATCCACCTCAGATACTCAAATTTCCCAGTCCCCAGTCCCCAGTACCTAATCCCCAATCCCCAATCCCCAACATCTTGACGAAAGGTAATTTTTTAGGGCGTTGTTATACGCAATACTAAGATATTCTTGCTTTCTTCGCCAAGATTGTCATGGTTCAATTCGATGAACAGCTACGCTGCTTAGTTACAGAAGCCTGTGGACACCAACCTGGAAGCCCTCAGCGTCAGAAGCTGCTCACGCAAATTATTCGCTTGACAGCCAATAGACTCTGGAGGGAAAGTACTCCCTACTATCAAGACGCACTACAACAAACTTGGTTGTATTTCTGTCGCAATGTTTGTGAAGGTTTGACAGGTCAGATATATGACCCCACTTATGGTACTGTCATTACCTGGCTGAATGCTTACCTAAAAAGGAGACTACAAGACTTTTACCTGAACCAGAACCGGGAACAAGCCACTACTGTCCCTCTGAGAATTCGTCAGTCTACATCGGGTGGAACAAGTGAAATCATTGACCCTGTAGATAATCTTCCCGCTAACCCCCAAGCACCTCCAATTCTAGAAGACTTGGAGATATGGGCAAAGACGGATTCTGATGGAGAATTGCGTGGTACTTACATTAAAGGGCGTCCAGATGTGAATTGTCAGGTGTTAATTCTCAAGCGCTTACCCCCGGAAGTTAGCTGGAGAGAATTATCTGAGGAATTTGGAATGTCAATTCCGACATTAAGCAGTTTTTATCAGCGCCAATGTCTACCGCGTTTGCGTAAATTCGCAGAATTGGAGGGATTATTGTGACGGAGGCAGGAGGCAGAGGGCAGGGGAGAAGTAATGAGTAAGAAGTAAGAAGTAAGAAGTTTTTACTCATTACTCATTACTCATTACTCATTACTCATTACTCATTACTCATTACTCATTACTCATTACTTCTCTTTTGCTCCTGCCCTCTGCCTCTCCTGATAAATAAGATTGTAGAAGCTCAGAGATAGGTGAGGGACGGGAATGGTAACATTACTCTGGTAGCCCAAGCACCTACAGTTCATACTGTGCCTTCCTGGTTATCACCTACCTCTTGTCATGCTTATGCCTAAAAAAACTAGGATTTTTGGCGCGAATTCTGTAAAAGTTAAAAGGCAAAAAGAGCCAGGGCGTCGCATATTTTCCCTCCGTTACAAGACTTTTAACCTCTTCGGGATTTGCCAGTCACTCGTTTTAGAAACCAAAAAGATCCTTACGGGTGACACTAACTTTTTACGTTTACCTTTGTACTTCCTGATCGCTTTGCTATGCATTATCGGTTCACCTGTGCTGGCAAAAGTTCCTGTTTCAATAAATTCCTCATCCCAACCGCCAATAAACAGTCTGACATCGCTGGCTGTATCTGCTGACCCTGCCTCACTACTACAACAGGGCAAAGTTTTATACAGTGCTGGCAACTTTGCCAAAGCTGTAGAAGTGTTGCAACAGGCTGTCCAGGTATATCAGCAGCGAGGGGAGAACCTCGCACTGGCAGCGACACAGAGTAATCTGTCTCTGGCTTACCAGCAACTCGGTGCATGGAGTCAAGCGCAGCAGGCAATTACAGAGAGCTTAAATTTGCTCAAAGGACAGGATAAAAACCAAAATCTGCAAATATTTGCCCAATCACTAGATATTCAAGGTCGTCTACAACTGTTAATGGGACAGCCTGAGGCGGCTTTAGCGACTTGGCAGCAGACGGA
Source organism: Nostoc sp. UIC 10890 (assembly GCF_054786515.1). Lineage (NCBI taxonomy): Bacteria > Bacillati > Cyanobacteriota > Cyanophyceae > Nostocales > Nostocaceae > Nostoc > Nostoc sp. UIC 10890. The sequence goes on along the minus strand of NZ_JBSGKF010000001.1, from coordinate 1,267,602 downwards.
ACAAATTTACAAACAAGCAGATAATAAAAGTGGCGTAGTGCGATCGCAAATCAATCAAGCACAAGCATGGCGCACCCAAGGATTTTACCCACGGGCTGTCAAAACACTCGATCAGGTAAGTCAGACGTTAAAATCTCAACCAGATTCTATAGAAAAGACAGTAGGTTTGCGATCGCTCGGTGATGCCCTTTTGGTATTGGGCGATTTTGAAAAATCACGTCAGACGCTAGAAGAAAGTCTAAAAATTGCTCGAAACCTGCAATCAAGCGCTGATATTGGGGCAAGTCTATTCAGCTTGGGGAATCATGCCCGCCAACAACAGAAAAGTCAACAGGCGATCGCCTATTATGAACAAACAGTTGAAGCATCTCCCTCACCCCTGACAAAAGTCCAAGCGCAACTGAATCACCTGGGACTACTCATTGAAGATCAACAATGGGCAAAAGTTCAAACTCTCTTACCGTCGATTGAGTCCAAACTCGACCAACTCCCCCTCAGCCGCGCTAGTATTTACGCTCAGGTTAATTATTCACAGAGTCTAGCAAAAGTCAATAGTGGCGTATTACAAGCATCAAGTCATAGTTATTACTCAGGTTTCAGCACAAAAGACTCAGCAGTATTACTCGCCAAAGCCATTCAGCAATCCCACAGTTTAGGAGACAAGCGGGCAGAAGCCTATGCCCTGAAGAGTTTAGGCGGCTTGTATGAAGAAACTAGACAGTGGTCAGAGGCGCAAAAGCTGACCCGGCAAGGATTAGCTTTAGCACAGAGCAGCAATGCCTTAGAAATTACCTATAGCTTGGAGTGGCAGTTAGGTAGATTGCTCTGGGCACAACAAGATATTAATGGTGCGATCGCGGCTTATGATTCTGCTGTGGACACTCTTCAGTCTCTCCGCAGAGATTTAGTAGTGAATAAAGATGTAGTAAACCAGGATGTGCAATTCAACTTTCGGGATAGCGTAGAACCCGTATACCGCCAGTCAGTAGAGTTACTGCTGAAATCTCAAAAAAGTAAATTATCAGATGAAAAAATATTGGAGAAAGCACGCGAGCGGATTGAAGCACTCCAACTAGCAGAATTAGACGACTTTTTCCGGGAAGCTTGTCTGCAAGGTAAGAAAGTAGCCCTAGATCAAGTGGTAGACCAAGATAATTCCACAGCCGCCATCCTTTATCCGATTATTCTTCCTGACGAACTCCAAGTAATTGTCAAAATTCCCAAACAACGCCTGCAAAGCTACACTACCAAGATTTCTCAAACAGAAGTAGAAAAACTCTTAGTAGAACTGCGAAAAAATCTTGTCAATCCCACCGCTACCAAGAACGTCCAAAAGCAATCGCAAGAAGTTTACAACTGGCTACTCAAACCAATTGAGTCAGAATTACAAAAAAGTGGCGTCGATACTTTAGTATTCGTTTTGGATGGCCCATTACGCAACTTACCAATGGCAGCCCTCTACGATGGTAAACAATACTTGGTAGAGAAATATGCGATCGCTCTGAGTGTAGGTTTGCAACTCCTCGACCCGAAACCGCTGGTGCAACAGCAGCTCAGAGCGCTAACCGCAGGACTGACTCAGCCACCGCCAGGATTTCCCAAATTTGCACCATTGCTTGCAATTAAATCTGAATTTGACGGCATTACCAAAGCTGGAGTTTCGACAACTAGCCTAGTTGATGGGGATTTTAAGAAAAAGAATTTAGAGAGTGAAATTAGTGCAACTTCATTCAACATAGTGCATTTAGCAACCCACGGTCAGTTTAGTTCCCGCCTTGAAGACACTTTCATTTTAGATTTTGATGGTCAGATCAATGTCAAGGATTTTGATACTCTCTTCCGCAGTCAGGGTAAAAGCATCGTAGAACTATTAGTTTTGAGTGCTTGTCAGACAGCATCAGGAGACAGCCGTGCAGCACTCGGTCTAGCAGGAGCAGCTGTACGAGCTGGGGCACGTAGTACCATAGCTTCCCTGTGGCAAATTGATGATGAATCAACAGCAATGTTTGTGAGTGCCTTCTATCGAGAACTTAAAAGTGGCAAAATTACCAAAGCCGAAGCAGTCCACCGTGCCCAGCTACAACTGCTGAAACATCCCAACTACAGAGCACCAAGCTTTTGGTCTGCCTATGTATTGATTGGCAATTGGTTGTGATTTGGGCATTGGGGATTGGGGACTGGGGACTGGGGACTGGGGACTGGGGACTGGGGATTGGGGACTGGGGACTCGTTCATCTCTCTCAAAGACTCGTTCATCTAGCTCAGAACCTCAAATCTCCCAATCACCAATACCCAATCACCAATCACCAATCATTTAATCGAGTGCCGTACTCTTCTTTACCTTGTTGCTGGGAACGAATGAAACGACAGTAACCATTAAGACCTTTTTCAATCTGGTCTTTAAGCTGACTAACCCAGTGTAATTGTTCTGTATTGCAGTACCCCAGGCTTTCAGCAATAAGGAAGGCGCTTTTAGTCTCAGTTAATGAGCCACGAGCAATGTACATAAAACGCAATCTATCTAAATAATGATAACGTCCGTAGCCCTCAGCTATGTTCAGCAAAACACTACAAGCCGATCTTCGTAATTGATCGCTCAAATTGTAACGCTCAAAATTTGGCAACCTATCCGCTAGTCGATAAGCCGCTTTTAGCAGCTTGAGGCTATCTTGATAGAAGTCTAAAGACTCAAAACCTCTATCTCCCATATCATTTCAATATACAATCTCTCAATTTTATGGGATATTTTTACCTAATACCCAATCCCCAATCCCCAATCCCCAATCCCTAATCCCTAATCCCAATTTTCTAATAATCATTCTCTGTTTTATGGCATAAATTTAGTGAATGCGGGTGATATCTACATAGCAGCATTGATCACTAGGGATTGACTTATGAATAACTCCACCTATCAGCTAGACGATTTCGCTTTAACATTACCCATTACCCAAACGGCTCGCATTACTGCCCAGCAATTTGCTAACCAGCAGCCCAATTCTGAAAAAGCAGAGCAAGTCCGGTTGAATACTCTGGCTGTATGGGTGGTGAATGACTACTTGCAGATGATGGATATTCCTACTAATCTTCAAGCTAGTGACAGCTGGAACCCCATCATGCGCCTTTGTGGAAATGTCGCTGATTTAGAGATTCCCTCAATTGGTCGTCTGGAGTGTCGCCCTGTCCATCTGCATCAACGGATATGTTCCATTCCTCCAGAAACTTGGGAAGAACGGGTAGGTTATTTAGTAGTTCAATTTGATGAATCGCTTGAAGAAGCGAAGCTGCTTGGTTTTATCCCTAGTGTGGCAACTGAAACACTGCCTTTAAGTCAACTGCAACCATTGGAAGCGTTTATTGACCACCTGTGGCAACTGCGCCAATCCCCACTCACCTCGTTAGTGAATTTGAGTCAGTGGTTTGCTGGGATATTTGATACTGGCTGGCAGACGATTGAATCCCTGTGGAATGTGCCAGAACTCAGACCAAATTATGCCTTTCGCAGTACTGAAACTTTGGAACTAAATGCCCTCAACCGACCAGAGTCTATTACTAAACGGGCAAAACTGATTGATTTGGGTATCCAAATTCTCAACCAACCAGTCATGTTGATTGTAGAAATCAGCCCGGAAAAGGATCAACAAACGAGTATTCATCTGCAATTACACGCCACTGGGAATCAAATCTACTTGCCACCTGGAGTTCATCTCACTGTACTAGATAGTTCGGGAGCAGTATTTCTAGATGCTCAATCTAGAAGATCAGACAATTATATCCAGTTACAGTTTCGTGGTGAACCCACAGAGCAATTTAGCGTTAAAGTAACCTTGGATAATACCAGCATTACCGAACATTTCCGAATTTGAAATATCTAGCTATCTTCCCTCTTTGTCGGTATTTTATTAAGTGGTAATTGGTTAATTAAAAATTAAAGATTAAAAATTCAAGCCCGCATTTGGGGATTTTAAAAAAGTCTGTAAATGCTTGTGGAGCTTGTTATGAGACATTAGAACAGGGGATGGTTTTGCACAGGGAGATAGTGACGGTCATGGGTAAGTTAGTGGTGATGAAATTCGGAGAAGGTAGTTTTGAGCAGGGGTTTGCTGTCACCCTTCAAATTGGTGAAGAACACGAGCGGGCTGCAACAGAAATCACGGGGAGGCTACCTTCATTCCCGGAAATGCCGCTCTACTATAGTCATTGGCAGTCTAGTTATCGGCAGATAGGCAATCGTTATCGCCTCCATGCTGACCAAATGCAGGTGACGAATGTATCGATGATTCAAGACTGCGAAAACACTTCCCATATTTTACGGGCACGTTTTAATATCTGGCTGCGAGCAGAAGAGTTTCGCCCTTTAAGGGAAAAGTGGTTAGAAAGATTGTCGTCCACGGATGAAGTGCGGGTGATTTTGCAAACAGAAAATAGCCAATTGCAGCTATTACCCTGGCATCTGTGGGACTTGTTAGAACGCTATCCCAAGGCTGAAATTGCCCTTTCTTCACCATCCTACGATCGCATTCACAAGCCACGCACTTTAAACCAATTAGTCAACATTTTGGCAATTGTGGGCAATAGTCAAGGGATTGACACCCAAGCCGATCAAGCTTTACTGCAACAGTGTCCTAACGCAGAGGTTACTTTTCTGGTAGAACCACAGCGTAAAGAATTGACTGACCATCTCTGGGGAAAAAACTGGGATATTCTTTTCTTTGCTGGGCACAGTTCTAGTCACAGGAATGGAGAAAGCGGACGAATTTACCTGAATAAAACTGATAGTCTTACCATTGGTGAGTTAAAGTACGCTCTCAAAAAAGCTATTGAAAACGGCTTGCAATTAGCTATATTTAACTCCTGTGATGGATTGGGATTGGCGCGAGAATTGGCTGATTTGCAAATTCCTCAGATAATCGTCATGCGCGAACCCGTCCCAGACCAAGTTGCTAAGGAGTTTTTAAAGTATTTTCTCGAAGGCTTTTCTGGTGGAGAGTCTTTATATCAAGCGGTACGCCAAGCACGGGAACGTTTGCAAGGACTTGAGGATCGATTTCCCTGTGCAACTTGGCTACCAATGATTTGCCAAAATCCAGCGCAGATACCACCCACTTGGGATGAATTAAGGTCTACCAAAACTGAAGATATACCAAATTTAGCTTTGTCTAGCAGACGCAGATTTCAGACAAGTTTGTTATCTAGCTTGGCGATTACAGCCTTGGTTTGTGGGGTGAGATTGCTGGGATTGCTGGAAAATCCAGAGATTCAAGCCTTTGACCTGATGATGCGATCGCGCCCTGCGGAAGGACTTGATCCGCGACTGCTAATAATCACAATTGACGATGATGATTTGGCGACTCAAAGACAAAATGGCGAGTATTTGATCGGAGCTTCCATTTCCGAAAAATCTCTCAATAAACTTTTAGCAAAACTGAATCAATACCAACCCCGTGCGATCGGCTTGGATATCTATCGTGATTTTAAGGCGAAAGACCCAGATTTAATTACTCGTCTCCAAAAAACTCAAAACTTGGTTGGCGTATGTAAGGGAAGTGATAGCACGGCAAATATCAAAGGCATTAAGCCGCCACCAGAAATCCCTCCAGGAAACTTGGGATTCAGTGACTTTATTCACGATCGCGATGGAGTAATCCGTCGGCATCTTCTGTTCATGAATCAGGAGGCGACATCGTTGTGTTCTGCTCCCTATTCCTTCAGTTTACAACTAGCATCCCTCTATCTGCGCCCTGACGGAATTCAACCAAAGTTCACCCCTAAAGGGAATTTGCAGTTGGGTAAAACTATTTTTCCGAATCTAAAGTCTCGAACTGGTGGCTATCAAAATATAGATGCTAATGGCGGCCAAATCTTACTCAACTACCGTTCTCCAAAACAAATAGCCCAACAAGTGAAGCTAACGCAATTTTTATCTAATTCGGTTAACGCCAGCGCCATCAAAGACCGGATTGTTCTAATTGGTGTCGTGGCAAAGGGGGATTCTCCAGACACCTGGCCCACACCCTATGGCGCTCCCTTAGATGATCAAATGCCAGGAGTGTTGGTACAGGCTCACATGATCAGTCAGATTCTCAGTGCAGTTCAGGATGGACGGCCGTTGCTGCGGGCTTGGTCACTGTGGATTGAGATAGTCTGGATTTTGGGCTGGTCTGTGGTGGGGGGAGTCCTGGCTTGGCACAGGCTTTCGTTACCCTGGTTGGTCTTGGCAGTCGGTGTTACCTCTAGCGTTTTGTATGTAGTTTGCTTTGGTCTGTTAATTGTGGGTGCTTGGGTACCGTTTGTACCGTCGGCTTTATCACTGGTGACGATGGTGGGCTTGATGTCAATTTATCATTCAAAAACAGAAGTGCGGGTGGGGAGTGGGGAATAGGGAATGGGGAATGGGGAATGGGGAATGGGGAATGGGGGAGAATAACTAAATGCCCAATTTAAAATCTAAAATCTAAAATCTAAAATTGTATGAGGTCAGGTTTTTATGAATTCAAATTCACAACCTATAAAACTCTTTTTATTAATCGCTTTTAGCTGTACAAGCTTACTAGTTAACTTGACTCCAGTACAGGGGAAACCAACCTCTAATCGCTCTGATGGTAAAACAACCATTGCTCAAGCCACAACCTATAATCAACCTCCAATTCCACCTGGCCCTCCTCCTGGAGGTCGCGTTCGCGGTGGAGCGAAGCGCGGGGAAGTGGCTGCATGTCCAGTTACTAAACCTGACCTGACTGCTTTAGTGCCCTTTACCGAGGAAGCTAACTCAGTGATTAATGTCTGGGCACAGACAACGGTAGAACGCCCAAGTTGGTTTTTCTATGTGCCATATACCAAAGATTCGCTATATACAGCTGAATTTGTGCTGCAAGATCAGGACTCTAACGAGATTTACCAAAAGGCGATCGCTCTACCGGATAAAGCAGGAGTCATCCGCGTTTCTCTACCTACCACTGCCCCTGCTTTAGCAGTAGACAAACAATACCGCTGGTTTTTTACTATTAGCTGTGACAAAGAAAAGAATTCGCCGCCAACTTTTGTTGAAGGGGTAATCCAACGAGTTGAACTGAATCCAGCCATAGTCCAAGAGCTACAAACCACAGAACCTCTAAAGCGCTATGCTGTCTATGCCCAAAAGGGGATATGGTACGAGGCACTGATGACACTAGCTGAACTACGTCAAAACAATCCTCAAGATGCAGCACTGCAAGCACAGTGGCGGAATTTGCTAGCCAGCATCCACTTAGATGATGTTGCAGGAGAAACCATTTTCCCGGAAACACCTTAGACTGAACAAATAGTAGGGACTGGGGATTAGGGATTGGGGACTGGGTGTAAAATCGAAAAAATATGGTGTTTGCTCATTACTCACCACCAAATTGTCAAAAACAATTCCTGTTACTCAGTACGGTCGCGGCGTTCCTCCCCCACCAACTTTTATGTATCGTGGGGGAGGAATGCGGCGACCAGTTAAAGATTATTTGCAAAAATTTTGTTGTAGAGACATTGCATTGCAACCTCTCTACAGAAGTTTGGTTTAGTTTACAGCAGCACTCACTAAACCATTGTGCTTGAGCAATGCGATCGTACTCGGTTCACGACCCCGGAAAGTTTTAAACACCTCCATTGGATGTTTGCCACCACCGAGTGCCAGCACCGTATCCCGATAACGCCCACCTGTAGCTTTTATCGCTTCTTCATCTTCTAGCCCAGCTTCTTCAAAAGCGGCAAAAGCGTCAGCGCTCAGTACCTCAGCCCACTTGTAACTGTAGTAACCTGCTGCATAACCACCCTCAAAAATATGTCCAAAAGCACATAGCATTGAATCTTCTGGAAGTGGTGGTAAAACAGTAGTAGTCTTGGCTATGCGATGACGCACATCTGCAGGAGTTTCATCACTACCAGAACGATAGCGGTAGTGTAGTTCTAAATCAATACTGCTAAAGTGAATCTGCCGCAACATAGCAGTACCACTCATATAATTACGCGCCGCTAGCAGCTTTTGATAATAATGTTCCGGTAAAGCTTCCCCAGTTTCGTAATGTTTAGCCATACCAAACAAAGTGGGTCGCTCATAGCACCAGTTCTCCATAAACTGACTGGGTAGTTCCACTGCATCCCACTCCACATTATTGATGCCTGCGGCTCCGGCATAGTCAACCTTGGTGAGCATGTGGTGCAATCCATGACCAAACTCGTGGAACAAAGTTTCTACTTCATAGAAAGTCATCAAACTCGGCTTGCCGTCTACTGGGGGAGTTTGGTTACATATCAAATAAGTCACAGGTAAGCGGATGCTAGTTTCACCATTCTCAGTGATTTTGGCCCGATTGATGCACACATCCATCCAAGCACCACCGCGTTTTTCTGCTGGACGGCTATAGGGATCTAAGTAAAAATAGGCGATGGGAGAACCTGTTTCATCAGCAATTTGGAAATAACGGACATCTTCATGCCAGACTGGGGCTTGACCATCGGCAGGGGTTACGGTGACACCGAACAGTCGCTTCACAAGTCCAAACAAGCCATCTAACACTTGGGGAAGGGGAAAGTAGGGACGCAATTCTTCAGCGGTAAAGGCAAATTTTGCTTCTCGTTGGCGTTCTGCCCAAAAGCTGATATCCCAATGTTTTAAATCCTGATATTCTGCTCCGTATGATGCGGCGAAAGCTTGGAGTTCTTTTAAATCTTTGACAGCAGCATCATAACTAGCCTGACGTAGTTCTTCTAATAGTGCTTCTACTGCCTCAACATTAGGAGCCATTTTACTTGCAAGACTCAACTCGGCATAACTCTTAAAGCCCAGTAAATCTGCGAGTTCTTGCCGTAACTCCAAAATACGCACAATTAATGGGTTGTTATCTAAATCGCCACTAGAAGCGCGAGTGATATGAGCTTTGTAGAGCTTTTCACGCAAATCTCCACGGGTGCTGTGCTGCATGAAAGGGCCGTAGCTGGGGTAGTCTAAAGTAATCCGCCAGGGGCCATTTTCTGGTGTGGCGTTCTCTTCTCCTGCCGCACGAGCCGCTTGGGCAGCTAAACTCACCAAACTTGGTGGTAAACCGTCAATTTCTGCTTGTGTTGTCAGGGTTAAGCTGAAGGCTTTCGTGGCATCAAGTACATGGTTAGAGAATTTGGTCGAAAGTTCTGCTAACTCCATCTGAATGGCGTTGAAACGCTCTCTTGCTTCTCCTTTTAAGCCAACACCAGAAAGTTCTGCATCTCGAATGGCAGCTTCTACAATGCGCTGTTGGGCTAATTCTAAAGTTGCCCAACCATCACTGCTACGGAGTGCCTTAAAAGCATTGTAGATGGGTTGGCTTTGACCGAGCTTGTTGATAAATTGTACTACTAGTGGCTGTACGATTTCATGAGCTTCGCGCAGTTCCGGGCTATTTTTAACACCCATTAAATGATTTACCGCCCCCCAACTCCAGGTAAGCCGTTCTGTCAGCTTTTCTAAGGGTTCTACTAAACCACTCCAAGTAGGCTGTATATTAGTCTCTAAGGTGGCAAGCTGCTGGTCAAGTTCTGCTAGCAACTGATTGAAGGCTGGTACTACTCGTTCTGGTTTAATCTCTGCAAAGGGAGGTAAACCAGTGCCTTGGAGTAAGGGATTTTCGGAAATAATGGTACTTGCACTCATGATTTTGTGTGAACTGCGAACGAATAAAAATCAACAATGATTTTTATTTATATATCTACTAATGTAGCGATCGCTGTGCTATTTAGTATTGCCATTCTGACAAAAATGTAAAAAAAGCGAGATTTCCTCACAAAAGTATCCCGATACAGCTATTTTGTTTCGTATCTGAACAATAAATTGGGGAATGGGGAATGGGGAATGGGGAATGGGGACTCGGAAAGAGTTTTCTTCTCGTGCGAACGCTCTTGCAACAAAACTTGGGTAGTGGTCTGAATCCCGAATCCCCAAACAATTTTCCCAGTCCCTAGTCCCTAATCCCCAATCCCTTTTTCAACCTGACTAAAGGCGATGCCTATGGCGGGCTACGCCTACGCAAAAACACATAATATATGTACTATGTCAAACAAGTAACCCGTCTGCCAACATGGGCGTTACCCTGAAAACGTAGTTTCAGCCCAAAAATCCCACGCTTTCAAGGCGTGAGAGTGTCCAATTAACTGAGCGTGATCGAGCGTCTTTGCCGAATCAAGAAGTAAAGCTCTATATTGCTCTATATTTATGATATTATTTGGCAACTCATCTTTTTACTCGTAAAATCGAAGACAAGATCAAGGTCAGTAAAAAAGAGTCCCTAAATTAATGAGTACGTTAATCAGTCAGGGTGGAAGAACTATCACGAAATTTCAGGTGGTAGACCGGATAAACGATATCGCTTGGCAAGCCCACCAAGGGAGCGTTGCGGCGATTATTCAGCTATTAAACGAAAAGCTAGCCAAGTCTGGTGTCAGAACTAGAGCCATGTTTTCTGATGGTGTCTTACAACTTCTGTGCGAGGCGGCTAGGGTAGAGCAACTTGAGCAATCTCCTCTCGTAGAACAAATTCAGCAAATTCTTGAGTCCATCGCCCCGCGTCACATTCGCCGAGTCAATATCAACAGCCGAATTGTTCGGGAACAACAATTACTATGGTTAAAGGAAATAGATAGCGATCGCGAAAACCAATTGCTTTGGTCGCAGGAAATTACATTAATTCAGCCCAATATTGTCAAACAACTAATTAAAGATTTCACAGAAGCTCAAGCTGAACTAGGAAAACCAAGTTTTCCGAAAACTCCAATCTCTCGTCCTTTAGTACTCATTAACAAAGAAAAATACAAAAATAAACCTCAAACAAAGCTATTAGTAGCGGCTGGTTTATGCTCACTATTGTTGCTTAGTTGGATTGTTTATGCTCAGTTAGGTGATAAGCTGAAAAACTTAATGCAACTAGAAACTTCCAAATCTTTAACAACAGAAGATACTAACGAGAATAAAGCCCAAACACTATCTCCTGCTCCTAACAATAGCCTTTCTGAGCAATCTGACGATCCATTTCCAATATCTGTGCGAATTGCCAACCAAGCTTCTGCATCTGGTAAAACAGCCACAACCTCAACTCAGTGGTTAGAGATAGCTGCTAAGTGGCAACGAGCTTCAGATTTAATGGGCACTGTGCCACAAAACCACAGCCGTTATCAGGAAGCCAAGATTCGTACTCAACTATATAAGAAATATAGTGAGGCGGCGCAGAAAGAAGCCGATAAGAGTAAATCTTAGTAGAGCATTTCATTAATTCGTAGCAAATTCTCTTTGGAAAAGCTCTGCCTCCCTCTGCGTTTAAAAACCCTACGATTTACCTTGTTCCCAGTTACCTCCTTTAACTAGTTTTCACCTGAAGTTGACAGCAATGAACATTGTTGTGCTCCCTACCCCTGTACTTGATTAAAATAAGAATCGCTGTTACCTAATTCAGGAGTTCTCCTGTTTCTTGCAGGGAGTGCAAGCGGCGATAAATGCCCTCGTGACGCAAGAGTTCATCGTGGCTTCCCACTTCTACAATTTTTCCTTGCTCCAGAACTACAATTTTATCGGCTTCCCGCACTGTACTTAAACGGTGGGCAATAACAATAGTGGTGCAAGTACCCTGAATCGATCGCATCGCTAGCTGAATTGAACGCTCAGATTCATAATCTAAACTAGAGGTGGCTTCGTCAAAAATCAGCACATCTGGTTCCACTAACAGCGCCCTAGCAATTCCTAAGCGTTGTCTTTGTCCTCCAGATAACCTGACACCTCGTTCCCCCACAACGGTGTAATAACCTTGGGGTAAGTGCTGCACTACTTCATCAACTCTGGCAATTCTACAGGCTTCCTGAACCTGCTCCAAAGTTGCATTTGTTCTACCATAAGTCAGGTTATCCAATATAGTACCGTTGAAAATATCTACTTCTTGGTGAACGATCGCTAGCCTTCGTCTATACTTACCTACATTCAAAGTGCGAATATCTTGACCATCAATCAGAATTTGACCTTCTTTCGGTTCAAAATATCGCAACAGCAATTTCACTAAAGTAGACTTACCAGAACCGGAACGCCCCACTAATGCCACTGTTTGGTATGGCTCAATCAACAAGTTGATATCTTGCAAAACTTGGCGGTTGGCATCATATCCAAAACTGACGTGCGATAACTCAACTTTTCCTGTAAATTTATAAGGTGATTCTGTTTGGTTGCTCTCTTCTAAAAGACTAGCTGAATCAGATGCAGTTGGCTCTTGGAGAAATTCGTGAAACCGCAGCATCGAAGAATAACGACGGGCAAAAACTTCTCCCAAAGTGCTAATAGGTTCTAATTCAGAATATGCCATGCTAGAAAGAGTTAAGGTCATGACAAAGTGACCGAGAGAAATTCTACCGTCTGCTGTTGCTGCTAGAGTCAAACCCAAGATAGTAAATACGCAGAATTGAATTACAGTCCTTTGCCAAGTAGCCAGTTTCGTATAACCTTTGTGGACACGATACTCAACCACCATTAGTTCACGATCCAAACGTTGCTTTTGCCGCTTCAGTTCCTTCGCTTCTGTAGCAAAGGCTTTCACCGTTTTGATGTTGGTAATCAGTTCCGAATTGCGACTTTCCGTATCTTCTGCATATTTATCCAGAATAGTTTCGTGCCAAATCAGCTGCTTTAAATCCTTTAAGCTAAAGCTAAGAATGACTATAAAGGAAATCAGATACAAAATTGCAATTCGCCACTCAATCACCAAGATAAAAACAAAAATTCCCAGCACACGAACTAGTTTAGGAATCAACTGTCCGGCAACTTCGGGGTAAGTAAAAGTGTGGTTAGAAATACCTCTAGCTATCCTTCCAGCAATGCGTCCAGGGTTATTTTCATCATAAAATTCCAGTGGGAGAGTCAGAATTTTTTCTATGGCTGTTTGGGCTTTTTGCCGACGCAACCTTAAGGATATATCCCAATGAAACCAATGGGTTAACCAAGGTTGTGTTGGTGCTCTCACTACAGTGACAACGAAAACTAAACCCAGTAATACACTCAAAGATAGAGTTTTAGTAACTGGATAATTGGTGATGTCCGAAAAAGTTGCGATCGCACTTTGAAGTGGTTTATCCAATGGTTGACCAGACAAAACGTTTAAAATCTGCCCGATCGCATAAGGAACAACCAAATCAATAATTTCGTAAACGCTGGATGCTGCGATACTAAAGAGACTCAGCTTCCAATCAGAGCGAAAGTAATTGACAATATCTTGAAATTTGGCCATGATGCACACCGTCCAAGAGCGCGATCGTAAACTTGGAATTTATATACTACATTTGTATTACAAAGTAGTCAAGGACTATAGATTTAAATCACTCCTTTGGAGTAGGAGGCATTTGTGCGGGGAAAAATTCTAGGCGATAGCGGTAGAGAGCAACTGGTCGAGAACCAGCTTTAAAGTAATCTGGATCTTGGGGTGAAAGATAGACAGCAGTAACTTGATCTGCTTCAATCGCCGGATTAGATGCTGGAAGTTTATGATAAGCCGTAGTAGATTCTACAGAGTTGAAATAGGGGCGTGAACCGCCTTTAAATAGTTGTTGAAATACTTCTGTGGTGATGAACTTGCCATCAAGGGTAGTTTCTGTACCTCGTGCAGTCACAATGGAAACTAGTTGGCGACTGCTACGCAAGAACGTAATCTGCCGATTAGGTGAATCTGGATCTACTTTGACTAATAACACTGCTTCATCCCCTAAATAAGCCCTTGCCAAATTCAAGCTATTAAACGCTCTATCTGCTACTAAAACGGGGGATTTGTAATCTATCTGAGGTAATATTTTTAACCCAGTAATTGATGGTTGCTCTTTTACAAATCTTACTACAAAACTCACAGGCTGATTTAATTGTTGGCGATTACCTTCAAATCCTGGTGTGACAATCTCTGGTGCCAAAGGCGCAGCTAAATCTACTAAAGTACTTGTAACTTTCCAAGTACCAGACATCCATTCAGGGTAAACTAAATCACCCGAAGCCGGTTGCACTGAAGTTAGTTTTTCCCATTGGGGAAAATTTGCTAACCTTTCAGACAACTCTCCTGCAAAAGCTTCACCACCCCAGATAAGGAATAAAAATAGCAAGCAAAAACTCCAAATTCCCTTTATTACAAGCATTAGCAGTTTTGTATTTAACGTTTATTATTTCTTGATTAAAAATTAAGTAATTTTCTGTAATAAATTAAAACTTTGTAGTGAGATATATTAGCCCTATCCTGAATTTATAGTGATAGCATGACATTGGCATTAGGCATGATTGAAGTTTATGGCGTTCCCACAGCAGTGGAAGCGGGAGATGCCATGTGTAAAGCTGCCCGTGTAACCCTTGTTGGTTATGAAAACACTGATTTGGGACGAATTACTGTCTTAATTCGAGGGGTTGTGGGCGAGGTGAATGTAGCAGTGACAGCAGGATTAAAGGCGGTGCTGCAAGTTGACGGTGGCGAGATAGTTTCTAATCACATTATTCCCCGTCCCCACGAAAATTTAGAATATATTTTACCGATTCATCGCAGCGTTAATATCGAGCAGTTCAGTGCAGATATCCGATTTCCTCCACCCCTATCAGTTTAGCTGTATTAAATTTCTGCTGGTAAAGGTTGCCAAACTTCCCCATACTTTTCTTTTAAAGTTTGCCAAGCTTCCACTTGTCCTAGTTCATATTCTCCTGGTTTACCCCATTGCAAAAATAGGCTTAAAGCAGACTCCTGTTTATCATCTAAAAACCGAATAGCATAGGTTGTAAAGTTGCCCCTTTTCGCTTCACCAGTTTCAAATTTCACTTGAATAATTTTATCCATATTCAAGTGAAATTCAAAGCCTTCGGTATGCATATTCGCATACTTACCTTTGGGCAATTCTGCATAAAATAACTTTTCTATTTTGCCTCGTGCTTCTAACACAGCAGCGCTGCTAGTAACAATTAAACGCAAAGTTCCAAGAGTCTCGCAAGCTTCTAAAAATTCTTTTAATGTTGTGGTCATTTGTCATTTGTCCTTTGTCATTTGTCGTTGGTTAAACGATGATTCCTAACTAATGCCCAATGCCCAATGCCCCATGCCCCATGCCCCATTCCCAATCCCTATTTTTCGTATTGTTCATAAGCCGCAACAATACGCTGAACTAGAGGATGGCGGACGACATCTTTTTGAGTAAATTCGCAAAAGGCAATGCCTTCAACGTGTTTTAAAATTTGTAAAGCTACCCCTAAACCCGATTGTTGGTGAAGTGGTAAATCAGTTTGTGTCATGTCGCCTGTAATCACCATCCGCGAACGGAAACCCAGACGAGTTAAAACCATTTTCATCTGAGCGGGTGTAGTATTTTGAGCTTCATCGACAATTATAAAAGCGTTATTGAGGGTACGTCCCCGCATATAGGCGAGTGGTGCGACTTCAATCACACCGCGTTCCATTAAACTGGGTACTTTTTCTGGGTCGATAAATTCATAAATAGCATCGTAAAGTGGGCGAAGATAGGGATTAACTTTTTGCTGTAAGTCTCCAGGCAAAAAGCCGAGTTTTTCGCCGGCTTCGACAGCAGGGCGAGTTAAGATTAGCTTTTCAACTTGGTTGGCAAGGAGTGCTTGAACGGCGACAACAACGGCGAGATAAGTCTTGCCGGTACCAGCAGGGCCAATCCCAAAGGTAAGATCACGTCTACGGAGTGCGTCGATATATTGACGCTGACGGAAGGTTTTGGCACGGACTTCTTCACCCCGACGACTTTTGGCGAGGACATCTCGCTGTAAGTCTTGCAGTTCTCCTTGCCGATCGCTATCTATGGCTTGACGGGCTGTTAAAATATCTGCACTGGTGATAGTATTGCCTTTAATCCAGAGGCTTTCCAGCGATCGCACTAATCGAGAAGCCAGATCAATTTGCCCTTCAGTACCAGAAATCACTAATTCCTGTCCTCGTAGCACTAAAGTGGCTCCTGTTTGCCGAGATAAAATTTTGAGATTTTCTTCTCCATCTCCTGCAAGAGCGATCGCACTGGAAACATTCGGCAGCTGAATTGTGAAGGCACCTGCCATAGTATTTCTTAATTGGTGAGGATCTATGTTTGACAAAGGTTAATGTTTTCTCGCTAACGGCGAAATTATGCTTTTATTACTTACATCTTGGAAAAATATTTGCAACAGATTAATCACTTAAGTGAAATTGGCGGTTAGAAACCGCTTCTACACAAGCAAAACCCACGGAGGTGGGTTTCAAAATCTCAATTTTTCCTTAGTCCGCGGAGGCGGACTTTGCCTGTGTAGCAGTGAATTCTATTCGCTTTCCATCTTTACAAAAATTCTGAGCGGAAGTGACTACAACCGCTCAGACTTGCTCTCTAGTTTCAAACTAGCGGAGGCGTGGTTTAACAATGGGTTTAGGCCCATCATTTGCACGCGGTTCTCTCTTAGTCGGCGGTGGCGATCGCTCTTCTGTCTCTTCATCAAAAGACATACCCTCGCGGCCCGGCGTGGTGCTGCCGTAGATATCCAGGTATGTTGATTGCCCAGCTGCGGCTGCGGCTGCGGCAATTACTGTACGAATCGCCTGAATATTGCGTCCCCCTCGACCAAACACTTTCCCTTTATCTGTGCTTTCAAAGGCGATGCGAACCCAAACCCGGTTGAGGGCCTGAGAAATTTCACAATCGACGCTTAATGTCTCCGGAGATTCTAAAAACGGCTGCACCAAAAACCGAACCAAATCAACATAGTTGGGACTAGCTGTTGGTAATTTTGTTCCGAAATTATGATGCGGCTGTTGTGGCACTGACCTGTTCAAAAACATTAGCTTTTACTAGAATGCGACGGACGGTGTCAGTGGGTTGAGCGCCTTGTTGTAGTCGCTTGACGATGCCGGGAACGTCTAGTCGCACTTCATCAGTTCTGGGGTTGTAGAATCCCAACTCTTCTAGGGGACGGCCATCGCGGCGAGCGAGGTTGTTAATGGCGACAATGCGGTAACTTGCTTCCCGCTTTTTACCGAATCGCTTCAAGCGCAGTTTGATCATGGTTGAAGAATCATTCTCCCGTTGGTTGTTAGATATTAGTTAGTAACTAATTGCTGAGGAAGTAACCTAAATCTGGCTGCTGCCAAGAAATTGAGGGTTAGTTTCCTCTGCTGATAAATTCTGAGGTCGAAATGCTAATTTTAGCACTGCCTAGCATTTGCTGCTATTAGTCATTGGTCATTGGTCATTTGTCATTGGTCATTTGTCATTAGTCATTTGTAAATTACCAATACTCCATGCCCCATGCCCCATGCCCCATGCCCCATGCCCAATAATTAAAGATTGCCGAAGCCTTTTTTCTTTTTATCTTTGGGTTTTTTCTTTTTCGCGCCTGCATCGCCACCATAGCCACGCCATCCGGGGGCTGGGGGACGATTACCAGCACCAGCGAAGGCGTTGCCCATACCGCCGCCAAACATTCCCGGCATTCCAGGGAAACCACCTTGACCCATTTGCTGCATGAGCGATCGCATTTTTTGGAAATCACCCACCAGTTTAGTCACGTCTGATTCTCTATAACCTGAGCCAGCAGCAATCCGCCGCCGCCGACTGGGAGAACTGGCTAATAAATCGGGGTCGTGGCGTTCTTGGCGAGTCATGGAGTTAATCATCGCCTCACAGCGCTTTAGCTGAGTTTCTCCCTGTTTGAGTTGATCGTCTGAAAGCTTATTCATCCCTGGGATCATCTTGATGAAACCTCCCAGAGATCCCATATTCTTCAGCATCCGTAACTGCTTGAGAAAGTCAGTAAAGTCAAACTTCGCTGACAAAATTTTCTCCTGCATTTTCTCAGCATCAGCTAAGTCAAACTCTTCTTGGGCTTTTTCTACCAGCGTGAGAACATCGCCCATTCCCAAAATTCGGGATGCCATGCGATCGGGATAAAACGGTTGCAGTGCCTCGACTTTCTCACCCACACCCACAAATTTAATTGGCGCTCCCGAAATCTTTCGCACTGAAAGCGCTGCACCGCCACGGCTATCACCATCCATCTTGGTGAGAATCGCCCCAGTAATGCCGATCTGGTCATGGAAGGTGCGGGTAAGATTGGCTGCCTCTTGACCAGTCATCGCGTCCACCACCAGAAGAGTTTCATGGGGTTGGACGGTTGCTTTGATGCGGGCTAATTCCGCCATCATGTCTTCGTCTATTTGCAGTCGTCCCGCAGTATCAATAATTACTGTATTGACGCCTTCTGCCCTAGCGCGTTCTACACCTTGTCGGGCAATTTCTACGGGATCGGCGTCGCTTCCTAGTTCAAATACTGGTACGTCAATTTGCTTACCCAGCGTTAGCAACTGATCGATCGCGGCTGGGCGATATACGTCTGTCGCCACCAACAAACAGCTACGCTCTAATTTTCTCAGATGTAAGGCTAACTTAGCGGTAGCTGTGGTTTTACCAGTACCTTGCAACCCAGCCATCAACACAATAGTAGGCTGTTCTGGGGCTTCTGCGATGGGAACATTTTCTTCTCCCATCACCTGCACCAGTTCATCATGAACAATTTTGATGAACTGTTGGTCAGGTCGCACGCCGGTAATCACCTCGGCTCCTTGTGCCTTGGCTTCGACTTCGCTAATAAAATCTTTGACTACCTGGAGATTGACATCTGCTTCCAACAGGGCGCGGCGCACTTCGCGCAATGCATCTTGAATGTTGGATTGAGAAATTTTGTCCTGTCCCCGCAGTTTTTTCCAGGCGGATTCTAAACGGTCAGATAATGCATCAAACATAATGTAATTACAGGTAGTTCGCCAATGGGGAATTCTAAACCGCCGATGAATGCGATCGCGAATTTCCGCTAAAGTTTTAACGTGCTATCTACCAGCTTAGTATTTTTCACCGCGACTGTAGCAACCAGATACCTTCCTTTGTTGAACTGGCGAACAGTCCTTTAGGTAGAAATTTTGATTTTTTTAAAGGGAAAATGCCAACACTACAGATGGAGTAAGTACTTTAATGTGAATAGTTGAGAAAAAGGAAGAGAGCAAAAATATATGAAAGAATATAGAGCATATATGTGTGACTTTGGGCATCAATGGACTTTTTTCAAGGATAAACAAGACCCTGAAGATGAAGCAGACTGTATATGCTCAGAAGGTCATCCGGCAGTAACACTCAGCAAGCAACCAGCACTTGATGATGTTCAAATAACTTTTAGACCAGCAGGTAGAGTAGTAGATACAGTCAAGGAGCAGGTTTATGGACGAGGTAAATACTACATAGTAATCTCTAACTTAGCAGGCACACAGGAAAGAGTTTCAAAAAAAGTATATTCTTGGGAAGAGATATATCAAATTGGTAAAAAGCTTGATAAGCGTTCATTTGAATGGGCATTAAATTACTGGGAAAGTCTTTCTCTTTGAATAGATTCTGGGGTATAACATACAAGCTTCAGCGAAAATAAATTCAATAATTCAAAATTAGTATTATTCATTAGCACCCAAAACCTCTCAAATACTCTCAGATAGTTATGGCTAGCAACACACTGCTTCAACCCACAGAAATCATCCACCTATCGGGTATCAGTTGGCAAACTTATGAAAAGTTGCTAACTGAACTTAGTGCTAGTCGCCGCCTCCGGCTTACTTACAATCAAGGTACTCTAGAAATCATGGTTCCTTCACCTGAACATGAACGATACAAAAAAGTATTAGGTCGATTTGTCGAAACTCTAGGAGAAGAATTAGACGTTAGAATCGACCCCCTTGGTTCTACTACTTTCAAACGTCCAGAGCTTAGTGGCGCAGAACCAGATGAATGCTTTTATATTGAAAATATCAATATAATTAGAGGCAAAAAAAGAATTAACTTGCAACAAGACCCGCCACCAGATTTGGTAGTAGAAATTGATATTACTAGCAGTTCTAAAAATCGTTTTGAAGTCTATGCTGATATGGGTGTACCTGAAATCTGGCGATATGATGGCAATTTTTTTAGTATTAATATTTTACAAAAACAAAAATATATATCTGTTGAACGGAGTTTAGCATTTCCCAATCTGCCACTAACGGAGATTTCTAATTTTTTAGAGCAGGTGGGAGAAAAAGATTATTTGGAATTAGTTAAAGAATTTCGCCAATGGGTTAAAAGCCAAGTTTAATATCAATTAAAATAGCGAGTTAATTTAGTGTAAATGATGTTGGGCTGAATGGCGATCGCATTATTGAATTAATCCACGGGGAAGCAGCAAAAAAACTTCCAGCAGTGGCAGCTTTGGCAGAATAAGAACGGTTTGGCTATCCTGGAGTTCCGACTTGGGTAGTCGAAGGCGAGAGATTTTGGGGAAAGATCGTGTTGATTGGGTAGCAGAAAATTACTAAAATCCCTCAAAATTAGCTAGACAAAGCAGTAGGGTAGCACACCTAGCTGTGCTACCCTACAAATTACCATAGTATTCCGACCTACGAAAGTTTCAGACTATGAAATCCACATCACTTAGTAATGATTTAGGTTAATGCCAGCTTCTTTTGCCATTGCTTCTAACCCATTAATTTGTAGGGTTTTAATTGCTTTGGTAGACAACTTTAATCTCACCCAGCGATTTCCAGCTTCCCACCAAACCCGCTTGTCTTGCAGATTAGCGTGCTGAAGACGTTTTGTACGGCGGTGGGAGTGAGAAACAGAAAAAGCGTTATTTGCCTTCTTACCAGTTAGTTCACAGCGACGGGACATAGCAAGTATCTCCAGATTGTTATTTTAATACAGCCTTTCCATTTTAGGTCTTAGGCAGCAGAAGTGGGGAGATGAGGAAGATAAGGGAGCAGGGGGGCAGGGGAGCAGGGGGGCAGGGGAGCAGAGGAAGCAGGGGAAGAATAACCATTAAACAATTTCCAATGCCCAATGCCCAATGCCCCATGCCCCATGCCCCATGCCCCACTATTTACTCGCTTGTTCCGTCAGCTTGGTGAGTACGTCATTTGATCGCTCGACGAAGGATTTCATTCCCTCAGCGTCAAATCCTTTCTGAGACATTAGCGCTAAATCGTAGACGTGTTGGCAAATCAAGTTGACTAACTGATCTGTAGGCGATTCACCGTTACCTTGGATGATACTACCTTGGTTCAGATTAGCCAGATTTTGAATCAGCGGGTGAGCAGTATTCACCAGCAAAATGTGATCTTCGGGAAACTCTGCTGACTGCTGCTGCATCATGGCGTTCATTTCCCGCAGGCGGCGGAGAATCTCTGGTAAAAGCACGATCGCAGGTGGTGTTCCTTGAGGATCGTCTGATTTCAAAGCTTCGGTACGGATGTTGAGTTTGGGTTTGTTGAGAGATTTCTCAAATAACTCTTTGATCGTCTCGCTGCGAGTTTTATTCGTCTTGGGATCGACAATTTCCTTATCTTTATCTTGTTCCAGCAGAGTATTATCTAAATCTGAGTCTACCCGCGTAAACTTGACATCCTGATATTCGCGCTCTAGGAAGTTGATAAAGTGGGTATCGATGAAGGAGTCCATAAACAGGACTTCCAAGCCTTGATTTTTGTGCAGTTCTATGTATGTAGATTGGGTTGCTTCATCGGTGCTGTAGAAAACTCGGTTTTCGTTGCGTTCTTTGTTGCGTTCTAGATACTCTTTTAGCGTAGTATAAGGAGCGCTGGGTGCTGAGTCAGAACTGGGTGAAGGAGTGACATCTTGCCAAGCATCGCCGTCTGAAGACTGGACTTCAACCACTGGCGTTTCAGCAGCAACTTTTTCTGTAAGTTTGGCGGTGGTGCGGAAGACGATGATATCTTCGATTTGTTTTTTGAATTTCTCGTCGTTGAGAACGCCGAATTTGACAAAAGTGCCGAGGTCTTTCCAGGCGCTAATGTATTGTTCGCGGTTGTCGCGGAAAAGTTCTTTGAGGCGATCGCCTACTTTTTTGGCAATGTAATCACCAATTCGTTTCACGGTGCGATCGCCTTGCAAAGCACTCCGCGATACGTTCAGGGGAATATCGGTACTATCAATCACACCCCGCATCGGCATCAGGAATTGCGGGATAATTTCTTCGCAGTTGTCGCTAACAAAAACTTGATTGCAAAATAGCTTAATCTGCCCTTTTGTCACATCTACATCCGGCCTCATTTTCGGGAAATACAGAATCCCGTTGATGATGAAGGGATAGTCTGTATTTAGATGTACCCATAACAAAGGTTCTTCCTGAAAAGGATACAGGTAGCGGTAAAACTCTAAATAATCTTCTTTAGTCAGATTACTTGGAGACTCTCGCCACGGTGCTTTTTGTTTATTTATTACTTCGCCATCTAGTTTAATCGGGACTGGCAAAAAGTCGCAGTATGTCTTGACAAGATTCTTAATCCGTGCAGATTCGAGAAATTCCTCTTCTTCCCCTTGCAGGCTGAGAATAATAGTTGTACCGCGAGTTGTTCGAGAAGATTCTTCGAGAGTGAAAGCTGGGGAACCATCACAAGACCAGTGAACCGCCTGTGCTCCTTCTTGGTAAGATAGGGTATCAATTTCTACCTTTTGCGCCACCATGAAGGAAGAGTAGAAACCAAGACCGAAATGCCCGATTATCGGTTGATCTGATTTGCCTTCATACTTATGAATAAATTCTTCAGCACTAGAGAAGGCGACTTGATTGATATATTTCTTAACTTCATCTGCGGTCATCCCGATACCGTTATCGGAAATTGATAGAGTTTTCTTATCTTTGTCAATGGCAATTTCAATTTCTGGTTCGCCGATGTCTCCAGCATAATCGCCGGCGCGGGATACCATTTTCAGCTTTTGGATAGCATCTACAGCGTTGGATACCAGTTCCCGCAAGAAGATTTGATGATCTGAGTAAAGCGACTTCTTAATGATCGGGAAAATATTCTCAGTATGAATACTGATAGTGCCTTGTTCTAGCATAATTGGTAATTTTCGATGTTAGTATCTGAAACGATGATAGTAGGTAATACAACCTAGCCATCTGTTTTCCAGGATAAACCCGGAGAACATAGAAGGGTATGATACCAATTAGGATTTTAAAAGCATAACCTAGGCGATCGCACCTTTTTTGAGCATTGTTTGCCCCCATTTTTTGATTCGGATTCCCCTACTTCCGACTCCCCACTCCCCACAGACTGCTGTTTAAGTGTTACTAGAATTCTTCTCCAACACCAAAAAATAATGGTATGGATAACTGGGATCGATATATTCTTGCTTAACAGTTAACCCAGCTTTGGCAACAGAGTTTAAAATCCGCGTTTTCGGATATCCTTTTAAACCCATTTCCCAGCAGTGTTCGTCACAGACTGGTGTTGTACTCCAGAATTTTGGCACATTGAATAGTAAATACCTTGGTCTGCCTGAGAAAGAAGTTTTCACCTGAAATGAGAGGTATTGAGTGCAATAGGGAATCGAAATCACCAAAAATTTCTTAGTTGCAATAGCAAGTTTTCTCAATGCTTCTTCTGACTGTTCATAGGGGAAATGTTCCAGAACTTGAAACAGGACAATTGCATCAAATTTATCTTTTGGTAAGGAAAAATCTGTAGTCAAATCCAAAATTATTTCTGGTTTGAGGCTGGGGTCAACATCAGCGGTGGAGACGTTGTATCCATTATTCTTCAGGATGTCTGTTAACAGAGAATTAAAAATCCCAATTTCTAGAACGTTTTTTACCTGATTACCCAGCGAAAAAATTAGACGCAACTGGTGATGATAACTGATGAGGCGATTTTTTGATAAATATTCTGAATTTCTAATATCTAAGGAGGTGATGAGTTGCATAAATAAGCCTACCTAAGCTAAGAGATTAATAAATTTGGTGGGTATACAACTACAGGATTCCCGGAACAATCATCAAAGTAACATCTGATCCCCCTAAATCCCCTTTAAGAAGGGGGACTTTGACTCTGGTTCCCCCCTTTTTTTAAGGGGGGTTAGGAGGGATCTAAATGCTGTGAGGCAACTCTCAAAGACTTGTGTTTACTAGCCTACAAGGAGGAGCCACTGCATTGGGCGGGTTTCCCGACTTGAAGCACGTAGCGTTAGAGGCTTTGAATCTTACTCCCCTTCTTCTCCTACCAGGAGAGGGTTAGAGAGAGGTAGAGAACAGATTAGCGCGATTTTCCAGAGCAAAATATAGCAATCCTATTTGATTTGTGAAAATCATTAGGCTCAGATCCCCGACTTCTCCAAGAAGTCGGGGATCTTGTTGTTCACGAATGATTTAGGATTGCTATATCACTAACACCAAGGCTATTGCTTTAACCAGTAGGATTCTACGCGCTAAAGTATTTGGCTAACGGGTGATAGGTAATAATCGCAGTGGTAGACTGTTCTGGATAAAGTTGTTCGCTTTCATCCATATACAAGTTAATCCTGTCAGTCTGCAATAACTCCAATTGCTTGTACTGATCCTGAATATTGGGACAAGCTGGATACCCAAAACTATACCGGGAGCCACGATAGCGTTGTGCTAACATATCCCGAATATTGTCGGGTTCCTCAGCCGCAAAGCCTAACTCTCGGCGAATTCTGGCGTGTGTCCATTCAGCTACAGCTTCCGCTACCTGCACCGCCATGCCGTGGAAATACAGATAATCGGTGTATTGATTGGCAGCAAACAGCTTTTGAGCGAACTCTGTGGCAATTTCCCCTACAGTCACCGCTTGCATTGGGAAGACATCAATAATTCCCGATTCTTTTGGTGCAAAGAAATCTGCTATGCACAGCCGTCTTAAAGACTTTTGTCTAGGAAACTCGAAAGTTGCAATCTGTTGTGATTGGTTTTCTGAGTCATATATATGTAGAGAATTGCCCTCAGATTGACAAGGGAAATACCCATAAATCACTTGGGGATGCAACAGATTTTCTTCAATAATTCGCTGTTTCCAACTTTCTAAAATTGGGTAAACTTTCTCAGCTAAGAAAGCCTGATATTCCTCCTTAGATTGTTCCTTTGGTTTGCGGAATTGCCACTGTCCAGCAATCAAAGCTTGTAAATCCAAGTGCCAGAATATTTCCTCGATGGGAATATCACTAGGCTGCAATAATTTCGTTCCCCAGAAAGGCGGCGTTGGACGTTCAATATCTATCGCCACAGCATCAGAACGTCTTGTATCTACTACTTTTGGTTCAGCAGATGTTTCTTCAGCAGTTGTAGCTTTTGGTTCTTTGTGACCATTTGTCGAAACTTCAGCCGTTTCGATTTCGTTCAAAAATCCCTGCAAATCTTCCCAGTTACCAGTAGCCTTGGCTGGCATTAATTTATCCATGAAGTGCAAGTCAGAAAAGGCATCTTTGCCATAAACGACTTTACCTTTATAGGTATTTTGGCAATCTTCATATACAAATTTGGGAGTCAGCGCTGCACCACCTAAAATTACAGGTACACTAATTCCCTTTTCGTTAAATACCTCCAAGTTCTCTTTCATAAAGGCGGTGGATTTTACCAGCAAACCACTCATGGCAATACAATCAGCTTTGTGCTGTTCGTAAGCGTTGATGATGTTTTCCACCGGCTGCTTAATTCCCAGGTTAATCACCTTATAGCCGTTGTTAGATAAGATAATATCCACCAAGTTTTTACCAATGTCGTGGACATCACCTTTCACTGTGGCAATGATAAAGGTTCCCTTGGCATTGTTGCCTGATTCTGATTTTTCCATGAACGGTTCGAGAAATGCCACCGCCGCCTTCATGGTTTCCGCAGATTGCAAGACGAAAGGTAGCTGCATTTGTCCAGAACCGAATAATTCCCCGACAACTTTCATGCCATCTAGCAAGAAGGTGTTGATAATTTCTAAGGGGGGATGTTCTTCTAAGGCTTTTTTCAGATGTTCTTCTAAGCCAATGCGTTCGCCGTCGATGATATGGCGTTTGAGACGTTCTGGGATAGGGAGACTTTCATCTAAGGAGCGATCGCGCTTAGTTGTCACCCCAGCAAACGCTGTGGTAAGCTCTCCCAAGGGATCGTAAACGCAAACATCACCCTCAAATTTCCGCTCATCATAAATCAACTGCCGACAAATTTCTTGATGGCGTTCGTCAATCTTCGAGAGCGGTAAAATTTTGTTAGCGCTGACAATGGCTGCATCCATTCCCGCCGTCGTCGCTTCGTGCAAAAACACTGAGTTTAGAACCATCCGCGAGGCTGGATTTAAACCAAAGGAAATATTGGAAACACCCAAAATTACATGACATCCAGGCAATTCTTCACGAATCCGCCGGATAGATTCAATTGTCGCTTTACCGTTTTCTCGGTCTTCTTCAATCCCGGTGGAAATGGGTAATGCTAGGGTATCAAAGAATATTTCTGTGGGTGGTATGCCATATTCTACAGCTTGACGATATGCGCGTTGGGCGATCGCAAACTTTTTCTCTGCTGTCCGCGCCATCCCATCTTCATCGATAGTACCAATGATGACACCAGCACCGTATTTCTTCGCTAACTCCAGCACCTTCAAAAAGCGCGGTTCTCCATCTTCGTAGTTGGTGGAATTAAGCAAACATTTACCACCGGCAACCTTTAAACCCGCCTCCATCTTTTCCCATTCGGTGGAGTCAAGCATTAAAGGCAGTGTGACATTATTAACAATGCGTGAAACTAATTCGTGCATATCTCGCACGCCGTCGCGTCCCACATAATCGACGTTGACATCGAGGATATGTGCGCCTTCTTTAACTTGTGCCCTCGCCATTGAAACGAGTCCATCCCAATCTTCGGCATTTAGCAAATCGCGGCACTTCTTAGAACCACTGGCGTTGAGACGTTCACCAACAATCAAGAAAGAATTATCTTGATCGTAGGGCTGAGTAGTATAAATTGATGCTGCTGCTGGTTCTAAACTTGGCTGTCTAACTTTTGGCTTCAGGTCTTTAGCAAGTTCTGCCAATTGTTGAATGTGTTCTGGACGCGTCCCACAGCAACCCCCGATCACTTGGACACCCAAATCTTCAACAAAATGCATCAATGACATCCGTAATTCCAACGGTGTCAGGCGGTAGTGCGCTTGACCGCCGACGTTTTCAGGTAAACCCGCGTTGGGAATACAGGAAACGATGAAAGGTGAATGTTCTGCCAGATACTTGATATGTGGCTTCATCAAGTCTGGGCCTGTGGCACAGTTTAGACCGAGAATGTCAATTGGGTAAGGTGCCAAAATTGTCAGCACAGCACTGATTTCGGAACCAACCAACATTGTGCCCATGCTTTCCATTGTCACAGAAACCATCAACGGTCTGCGATCGCCCTTCTTAGCAAATACCTCTTCAATAGCATTCAGCGCTGCTTTAATTTGCAGCACATCTTGGCAAGTTTCCACCAGAAATAAATCGACACCACCATCCCACAGCGCCTCTGCTTGTTCGGCAAAAGTAGCTTTCATGGTGTCAAAGTCAATATGTCCCAAGGTAGGGAGTTTCGTTGTGGGGCCGATGGAACCTGCCACAAATCGGGGTTTTTCTGGCGTGGAAAATTCCGCCGCGACACGCTTGGCTAATTCTGCGGCTGTCTTGCTGAGGTAATAAGCTTGGTCTGCCAAGTCATATTCTGCCAGCACGAGGGAGGTACTGCCAAAGGTATCAGTTTCAATGACATCTGCACCAGCGGCGAGAAAGTCGCGGTGAACCTTAGCGACAGCTTCCGGTTTCGTGTGGACTAAGTATTCGTTACAACCTTCATACTGTGGCCCGCCGAAGTCTTCAGCAGTCAGGTTTTGGGTTTGTAAGTTGGTTCCCATCGCCCCATCGAAGACGAGAACTGGGCTATCTGGACTACGCAGGCGTTCAAGGAAAGGATGAGTCATATTTTCCTAGAATAATTTGAGTCAGTCGTATAATATAGCTGCTTGCAGTTGAGTCCAATACAGACCTAACCCCCAACCCCTTCCCTACAAGGGAAGGGGAGTAATATTCAAAGCCTCTCTCCTTGTAGGAGAGAGGTTTGGAGAGAGGTCAAAACTGTACTGCACACCAGTGATAAACGCTATATTCGACCTACTTTATTATTTTCCCAAATTGTGATATTTTTGGCAGCTTTTATTCTGAAGTTAGGTAAAAGCGCCTTGGTGAAGGTCATTTACAGCTACACAAACAAGAAGCTCATCGTCCGTGGGCTGAATGCGTTTTTTGTCTTGACAACTGTAATACCTGCACTGGCTCATCGCCATCACCGCGCTGTAAGTTCATCAGCAAATACTTCGTCGTAAATATCATTTTCAGAGCTTACCCAATCCTGATAAGCCTGAGATTCAACAGTAGGATTAACAATATTCAATGTATGCCATAAGACGATCGCCTGTAGTTTTGGTAGTGCCTAGGCGTAACATTGCAATTATAAAGCGATCGTAGTCTTGGGGTGTGTTAGCGCGAAAGCGTAACGCACCTTTG
Organism: Nostoc sp. UIC 10890; assembly: GCF_054786515.1. Classification (NCBI taxonomy): domain Bacteria; kingdom Bacillati; phylum Cyanobacteriota; class Cyanophyceae; order Nostocales; family Nostocaceae; genus Nostoc; species Nostoc sp. UIC 10890. Next base: position 1,239,234 of record NZ_JBSGKF010000001.1, on the reverse strand, counting down.
ATACTCGTGAATGAGTCTTTTAGCTCCGTTAATGAGTCTTTGAACTCCGTTAATGAGTCTTTGAACTCCGTTAATGAGTCTTTGAACTCCGTTAATGAGTCTTTGAACTCCGTTAATGAGGCTTTGAACTCCATTAATGAGTCTTTTAGCTCCGTTAATGAGTCTTTTAGCTCCGTTAATGAGTCTTTTAGCTCCGTTAATGAGTCTTTGAACTCCATTAATGAGTAAATGTTATTGCGAGGTTAGCGATGTCTATGACGTGCTACGCCCACGCACGCTGCTAATTTAAACATTAGAGTTGTTTCTACGCACATGAACACAATAATCCAGTCTCTAATGCTTAGTTGCGATATACTACTTTAGTAAATATTGCTACAAAGTTGGTGAGGTTTGCAGGTGACAAACGAAGAACTGTTGCAAATTATTGAACAAGCTGCCAAGGAAAAGGCAACGGTACTAGACCTTACTAACAATCAACTCAGTAGCCTGCCGCCAGAAATCTTTCAACTCTCCAGCCTGGTAAGGCTATCCCTCGATAACAACCAACTCAGCAGCCTACCGTCAGAAATCTGCCAACTCTCCAGTCTGGTAAGGCTATCCCTCGATAACAATCAACTCAGCAGCCTACCGTCAGAAATCTGCCAACTCTCCAGCTTGACAACGCTATACCTACATAAAAATCAACTGAGTAGTTTGCCATTAGAAATCTGCCAACTCTCCAATTTGATTAGGCTAGACGTCTCTAGCAATCAACTGAGTAGTTTGCCATTAGAAATCTGCCAACTCTCCAACTTGACAACACTATACCTACATAAAAATCAACTGAGCAGCCTGCCACCAGAAATCAGCCAACTCTCCAACTTGACAACGCTATACCTCTTTAACAATCAACTGAGCAGCCTGCCGCCAGAATTCAGCCAACTATCCAACTTGACAACGCTATCCCTCCATAACAATCCACAATTAAGCTCGCCGCCGCCTGAAATTGTCGAGCAGGGAACGCAGGCAATTTTGACTTATCTTCGAGAAAGGTTAGAGGATAGTCAACAGCAGTGGGTTTCTAAATTGCTAGTTGTCGGTGAAGGAGGTGTAGGCAAGACATCCTTATTAAGAGCATTGCGCCGTGAAGAGTTCGACACCCAGGAATCCACCACCCACGGTATTGAAATTAAATCCCTGGAATTAAGCCATCCCACGCAAGCCGATGTCACCATGCATCTGAACACCTGGGACTTTGGGGGACAGGAAATCTATCATGCTACCCATCAATTCTTTCTCACCAACCGTTCCCTATTCTTACTCGCCTGGAATGCTCGACTAGGATTTGAGCAGGGTAAACTCTACTACTGGCTGGATACTATCAAAGCCTTAGCCCCAGAATCTCCGATTTTACTCGTTGCCACCCACATCGATGAGCGAGATGCCGACCTTCCCCTAAAAGAGTTACGCGACAAATACCCGCAGATTATTGAAAACTGTAAAATTAGCTCTAAAATCAGCCTTGGTGTTGAAGAATTGCGTCAAGCGATCGCTGAAGCAGCCGCCAAATTACCCTTAATGGGTGAAATCTGGCCTACTACTTGGCTAAATGCTGCCAATGCCATCCGCACCCAGCCGAAAAAACAAATCACACCACAGCAATTGTGGGACATCATGGCTGAGTCCAAAGTTGCTGACATCAGCAAGGAAGTGCTAGCGCGATGGCTGCATGAATTAGGTGAAATTCTCTACTTCCAAGACAACGAAGAACTTAACGATACCGTTATTCTCAAGCCCCAGTGGGTAACTGAATATATCAGCAAAGTGCTGGAAAGCGAAGATGTAATCAACCGCAAGGGCATTTTCACCCGTCAGGAAATGAATCAACTTTGGCGCGACTTAGAGCCATCCATGCGTGAACACTTTTTGCACCTTATGGAGCATTTTGACCTTTCCTGCCGCACTCAAGAAAATCGGGATCTCAGTCTGGTTGTGGAACGTTTGCCCCTTGATGCACCTAATTATGAACACAAATGGCAGCAAATTAAACAAACAGGTGAGTGCAATGAAATTTCGATGAAATTTCAACTCAATACGATTCCTGCGGGAATTCCCACTTGGTTTATTGCGCGTCAACACCGCTTCACAACCGGCATTCATTGGCGTAACGGTGTCTTATTTGCTTATGAGCAGGAACATTTAGCATTAGTGGAAGCTGTTAAAAGCGATCGCTATATTAAATTAACAGTGCGAGGCCCTAACCCGCTAAATTTCTTTGTCCTGCTTCGAGATGGGATGGAACTCACTCTCGCCAGGTTTCCCGGATTAGACATTCAACGCACAATTCCATGTTTTGGTCATAATGGTCAACCATGTACCCACGAATTTGACTATAAACAACTATCGCAACGCTGGGAAAAAAAGAAAGGCACAATTGAATGTCCAGAAGCGATGGAAGATGTATCAGTGCCAGAACTCTTATATGGCTTAAACTGGAATACTCAAAATGCAGTGCTAGAACGCATTGACCAGTTAGAAAAAACAGTTGTTGACGGACAAGCAGTAATTCTCGATGAATTTAAAAATCTTCTAGAACTGACCCAACGGGGATTTACCAATGCATTCCGCCGCGAACAAGCAATCATAGATTCTCACTGTCCCAATATCTTTGTGCTGCGTCCCCGTGATGCTAAAGCTTGGCAAAAGAATCTAACTGGACAGAAATTAGATTTACAACTCTATTGCCAAGCTCCAGGCTGTTGGCATCCCACCCAAGAAGGCGGTTTATATGAAATAAATGAACCTGCCAAATGGCTGAGAGTAACAGCACCTTATATTGGTAACTTATTCAAAGTTTTGAAATATGGCGCACCGATAATTGGCCCTTGGCTGGGTGTGGTAAATCCCAAAGAATATGAAACGCTATTTAAAAATGACTTAGAACTATTTAAAGAACTAGCAGCAAAATTGCCTGAACTCAAAGAATCTGAAGATTTAGAATTAGCAGACAGAGTTGCCAGAGGTGAAGATTTAGATCCAGAACGCTCTGGTGGTGCAGCTTTGCGTGCCTTGCGTCAACTTTTAGAAGAAAAAGATCCCCAGCAGCACTGGGGTGGATTAAAGAAAGTCTTAACTCCAGAGGGACATTACCTGTGGCTATGCGAACACCACGCAGCCGAGTATAAACGCTAACTATTTTAGATTTTAAATTGCGATCTTGAATTGTGTCTCTACAATTCATCAACTATTCCCTGAACCAGTAGCGATGGTTTTGATAGCATTGAAATAGCTCCTAGACAAAGGAAGCATCTAAAACAATGACTTAAGATTACAACATATACTAGTAACGTATATTTAACTAGACTTAAGGTATTATAGCGATTCTCGTTTGGATACCATAAGCTATAGGGGTTTACAGAATTGCGCCTCTACAAAGGATATGCAAGTTTAGCTATAAATTAATATCTACTGTTTTACAGGTATCAGAAAAATGAGGTTTAAAGACTGGGCGACTAGGGTGCTACTAATCTCGCTGATGTTCATGGCTCTAATTATAGTGCTGCTAATTGGACGAGCGACAAAATTACAAAATAATCCGACAATATCTGATACATCCAATACATCCAATACATCCAATCCACAGGTTACAGCCTGGAGTCAGTATCCCCAGGCAGAATTCCAATCAGCGAAAGAGCCAGAAAATAAATCTCAAGATGTTGTCAAGTCCCCAGTCAAGACTAACAAGCCTGCAACAAGGTACGTAACCACTCAAGCTTTTGCACAATACAGACCTAATTATCAAGTTGTCGCAGTTAACCCAACTAACTATGGAGAACGGTACGCCCAAGATGTTAACGGCGTTCCTCTCACCAACCAACCGATTATCGTCCTCCATGAAACTGGTTATTCAGCTTCTAGCGCCATCAATTTCTTTCAAGTAGCCCATGATGATGAAAGTGTGCAAGCAAGTTACCACGCCTTAATCAAGTTAGATGGAACGGTGGTTTATCTAGTACCGCCAGACAAGCGGGCTTTTGGTGCAGCTAACTCAGTATTTGATAGTCCTGATGGCGTGGAAACTGTGAAGACTAATCCAAATTTGCCCCCGTCTGTGAATAATTTTGCCTATCACGTTTCTTTGGAAACACCGCCAGATGGTTATGACGCTAGCAGCCAACAAAGCCATAGCGGTTATACGGAAGCTCAATATAATTCTCTTGCTTGGTTAATTGCTCAAAGTCAAGTCCCAGACGATCGCATCACTACCCATAAACTAGTAGACCGTTCTAGTAAAAAAGTTGACCCGATAAATTTTGATGGTAATAAATTTCTAGACTTACTTAATACTTATCGTCAGGTTAGACCAATCTATCGAGTCAGTAAATAATTCAGAATTCAGGAGTCAGAATGGGCTAAACGCCCCGCTACCGCTAACAGGAGTCAGAAGTAAAACAGGCTTTATACCTAGCTTATAGATAGAATTTTGAATTGTTAACTTGCTCAAGGAGGCGCGATCGCGTCAAAATAAGAGTTAAGACGCTGTAACCTAACTTAACAATGACCATAACGCAGCTTGAGCAAACTCTTTCCCCTCAACCAACACCGCCAAATGAGCGGGGATATGAATATGATTTGGTAATTGTCGGCGGTGGGATTATTGGGTTAACTCTAGCCTCTGCTTTAAAAGATTCTGGTTTAAGTGTCTTGCTAATTGAGGCGAAAGTGGCATCAGCGGCGGTAGCCAAGGGACAAGCCTATGCAGTTCACAAGCTTTCGTCGCTAATTTATGAAGGAATTGGAGTTTGGGACAAAATGTTGCCTCAAATCGCCAAGTATTGCCGAGTTCGTCTTTCTGATGCCGATTATCCCAATGTGGTGGAATTTACCACAAATGATATCAATACAGCAGAGTTGGGTTATGTGGCGGAACACCAAGCCCTATTGCAGCCTTTGCAAGACTTTATCCAAGATTGCCCAAATGTGACTTATCTGTGTCCGGCGGAAGTGGTAAATACGCAGTACCAGCAGAATATAGTCGCCATAGATATAAAAGTTGCCGATCAGCTAAGAACAGTTCGCAGCAAATTAGTTGTAGCAGCAGATGGATCGCGATCGCCAATTCGGCAAGCTGCTGGAATCAAAACCTCTGGCTGGAAATATTGGCAATCTTGCATTGTGGCATTTGTCAAACCAGAAAAACCCCACAATAACACCGCTTACGAAAGATTTTGGTCTAGCGGGCCTTTTGCGATTTTACCTTTACCGGGGAACCGTTGCCGCATTGTCTGGACAGCCCCCCACGAAGAAGCAAAAGCTTTGTGTGCCTTAAATGATGAGCAATTTTTGGCAGAATTAACCCGCCGCTATGGCGATCAGATGGGAAAATTGGAATTACTAGGCGATCGCTTTGTTTTTCAAGTACAACTCATGCAAAGCGATCGCTACGTTCTCCCCCGACTAGCATTAATTGGTGATGCGGCGCACAATTGCCATCCCGTCGGCGGACAAGGTTTAAATCTGGGTATTCGGGATGCAGCAGCTTTGGCGCAAGTCATTCAAGCAGCGCACAAAGCGGGTAAAGATATTGGTGACATCCAGATTCTCAAAGGTTATGAACGCTGGCGTAAGTTAGAAAATCTGACAATTTTAGGGTTCACCGATTTGTTAGATCGGATGTTTTCTAATAATTTCTTCCCTATAGTGCTCGTTCGTCGCTTGGGTTTATGGCTTTTACAGCGAGTCCCTATGTTAAAGGTGTTTATGCTGAAATTGATGATTGGCTTGAAAGGGCGGACTCCAGAATTAGCAAAACGTTGAAGAAGAATTCAGGAGTCAGAATTTATACCCTCCCCACAATATGAGTGAGAAATTCGGGTTATTGCAACCTTCTGCCTCCAGCAATAACTGCCTTCTTCATGTCAGCAACTACCGATGAAACGATCGCGATCGCTGATATCTTGATTAAATATATATAGGGTGTATCAACAGTTTTACCAAACTGGAGGCAAGGATGGCTAAACATGAGTCCAAACACCACTCACCAAAACACGTCTCTAGCACAGGTACAAAACTTGCTGAAAACCCTTTCCAGACAAAACTGCAAGAATTGCTGAAGCAGAAAAAATATCGGCAGGCGTTAGAAGAAATTAAAAAAAATCAGCGATCGCACTGATTACCCAAGCCATTGAAGGTGGCTATCGCTATTCTACTTAAATTTGCAAAAGGTTAGCGATCGCTTGCGGTAATGGCAAAATAATTATAATCAACAAAGCCATTGCCAATAATCCCCAAACGTCACGTTTGTTATCCAATTCACTGACATCATTTAGTGCAGGTTCATCAATCAACGGCATAAATAATAAGATAATCGCCCACACCAAAAACTCTTCCCGAACTAAAGCCAGCAATAGCAACAATACGCGAGCAATTTGACCAATTACCATCGCAGTTCGTTGTCCAAACATCGCATGGACAATGTGACCTCCATCTAGTTGTCCCACAGGCATTAAATTTAACGCCGTCACAATTAATCCCAGAAAACCAGCTACTGCAACTGGATGTAAATCAAGGGCTGATTTTGCTGTTAACTCACTTCCCAAAGCTAACTTCGAGAGTAACGCCAGTAAAATTGAATATTTGGGATTAAGGGCATCAGGATTCAAAAGTCGGGTTTTTTCAGTGATGGCAACCACATCAGAATTAGCCAGGCCCCATATTAGTAGTGGCAAAGTAATAACAAAACCTGCAATTGGGCCAGCGATACTAATATCAAATAAAGCTTTGCGGTTGGGAATGGGACTACGCATCTGAATAAATGCCCCAAAAGTTCCCAAAAAGAAAGGCACGGGAATAAAGTAAGGCAACGTCGAGCGAATTTTGTAAAACTTAGCTGTCAAATAATGCCCAAGTTCATGAATGCCCAAAATAGTCATTAGTCCTAAAGCATAAGGCAATCCCTTGAACAGGATATCTGGGTTAGATAGAACTTTGAACAAAGAGCCAATTTCCCAAAGAGGCGGCAGAGAAACACCAGCAATTTCTACTCCCACCAAGGTAGTAGTTAGCAAAGTAGCTACTAGTAGTAGAAGTGCTAATCCTGGTTTAGTTAACCGTTCCTGGTCGCGTCGTGGTGTATTTCTCTCTTTAGCAGCTTGAATGTTGGGAACTAGCACAAAGAAAGGTTTGTCATTTAAACCTTCTTGAAAGATCAGCAAGAAGCGATCGCCAAATTGTGCTTCAATATTAGTCTTAATCTGCTGGTAGGCGTTGCTGGCTTTAGTTCGCAACTGACCACGGCAAATCACAGCTTGTGGTCGATACTCAATATTTTGAACGTAGTATACAGACCAAGGAAAACAATTTCGCAGTTGGGTTTCTTCCGTTGGCTCAATGGGACGCACTATTGGTTCTGGGGTAGGCTGGATATTCGGCTGTGATTCTGAAGCTGGGGCTTGGGATTCAGCTTCGGTCTGTGTATCTCTTGGCACTCGACGCCCCCAGTGAAACAATATCCAGTACAACAGTGTGCAGACAAATAACGACCAAATGATCAGTCCTGGTGGCGGAGGTGGTTTCGCCCCGTATATCAGCGTCCATCCACTCAACAGAAATGCTGGTGTCATTAAAACCAGCCACAACAACCATACTGGCGTCCGAGTGATGTGAGCGACGCTGTGCTGCACCATTAGATAAGTAGCTAGCCCCAGTAGGAGGATAAACAGAAACCAAAATGCCATGTTATCTTCAGTAATTTTGACAAAACACCCTACCAGTAGCTTCAGCACCATAGCATTAACTACAAGGCAGACCTCAAATCCCAATTGTTTTCACAAGGGTTAACAGGGGAATGGGTATTGGGTACTGGGGATTGGGTACTGGGTATTGGGTACTGGGTAATAAATTCTTTTAAGATTTGGTTGGCATACCAATCTCCATTCAAATCTTCCCCAGTCCCTAGTCCCCAGTCCCCAATCCCCAGTTCAATTCTTGAGAATTTCCACACTACCACCAGATTGTCCACAACTCCTCAGTTTCGGTTCTTTGATCATGTGCCCTTTACCTCAACAACCAAGTCATACAAATAAGTCACCACGGGCTGTCTTCCCTGACGAAGTTCCTAGCGGAAGTTCTCTGCAATCGGACTTCGCACAAGAGAGTATTTATGCCTTTCCACCCAATCGGGACACATTAGGGGGAACCTCTTATTTTATTGTAAGAAATGAAGGGAATATCCTCATAGATTGCCCTGCTTTAGACCAAACAAATCAAGATTTTTTGCGATCGCATGGAGGCGTGCGTTGGTTATTCATCACTCATCGCGGCGCTATTGGCAAGACTGCTGAATTTCAGCAAACCTTTGGCTGCGAGGTGCTGATTCAAGAGCAAGAAGCTTATTTATTACCAGGCTTAACCGTAACTACATTTAGGCAGGAATTTACCCTTGATGCAGCAACACAAGTGATTTGGACACCAGGTCATTCTCCTGGCTCATCTTGCCTCTACTACAGTGAACTTGGAGGTATATTGTTTTCTGGTCGCCATTTACTCCCAAATCAGCATGGCAAGGCAGTATTATTACGGTCAGCTAAAACCTTTCACTGGCCAAGGCAAATTCAGAGTCTTCGATTATTGTTAGAACGTTTTACACCAGAAACTCTCCAGTATATTTGTCCTGGAGCTAATACAGGCTTTCTTAGAGGCAAGCGATTCATAGATCAAGCTTATCAACACCTCGCCTCTCTAGATTTACCAGCTTTGCTGCGGATAGAGCCTCTACTTTAAAAGCAAGCAGGATTGCTGAGTGGGGAGGCAATCTCACTTCTTTACTTAGCACTGCTCAATACCCCGCTAGCACTAACGGAAAAGAGGAACTGTTTTGCCCAATACCAGTTTTCTAACCTTTGTTAACCAAGATATTGTCCTGGGAATTATAACGCTAGTATACAGATATTCTCGTAAAAACTTATGAGCGCCAAAGTTGATGGAACTTTAACGATCGCTGGCTACCAAACTATAGAACAACTATATTTAGGTTCTCGCACCCAAGTGTATCGGGCAGTTCGAGAATGTGATCGCCTGCCAGTTGTCATCAAGCTCTTAAAACGAGAATACCCGACTTTTAGCGAATTAGTACAGTTTCGCAACCAATATGCGATCGCTAAAAACATAGATATTCCCGGCATTATCAAACCCTATAGTCTGGAAGCCTATCATAATGGCTATGTTCTAGTCATGGAAGACTTTGGTGGTGTTTCCTTGCGGCAATTTACTCAAGGAAAAATACTCACATTAGAGCAATTCCTACCCATTGCTTTGCAATTATTAGACACCTTACATCAGTTGCATCAACAGAGTGTCATTCACAAAGACATTAAACCAGCCAACATCCTGATTCACCCTCAGACCAAACAAATCAAGCTGATTGACTTCAGTATTGCCTCGCTTTTACCACGAGAAACCCAGGAGATCCAAAGTCCCAACGGACTAGAGGGAACGCTAGCGTATCTGTCACCAGAGCAAACCGGACGGATGAACAGGGGTATTGACTACCGCAGTGACTTTTATTCATTAGGCGTAACTTTCTTTGAACTGTTGAGTGGACAATTACCCTTTGAGTCCAATGAGCCGATGGAATTGCTGCATTGTCACATTGCCAAACAACCACCCTTTCTCTGCGATTTCAACCCCGATTTGCCCCTGATGCTGGGGGAAATTGTCCGCAAACTGATGGCGAAGAACGCCGAAGACCGCTATCAGAGTGCGCTAGGAATCAAACATGACCTAGTGACTTGCTTAGAGCAGTGGCGAGAAACAGGTAAGCACACCTGGTTTGATTTGGGACAGCGAGATATCAGCGATCGCTTTCTCATACCCGAAAAACTCTACGGGCGAGAATCGGAAGTGCAAACGTTACTGGATACCTTTGGTTATGTTGCTAATGGTGGTTCCCAACTGATGCTAGTAGCAGGTTTCTCTGGTATTGGTAAAACCGCAGTTGTCAATGAAGTACATAAGCCAATTGTCCGGTGGAACGGCTATTTCATCAAGGGCAAATACGACCAGTTCAACCGCAACATTCCTCTATCTGCTTTTGTGCAAGCTTTTCGTGACCTGATGGGACAGTTGCTCAGTGAAAGTGATAGCCAACTGAAGCAATGGCAGAGCAAGATTTTAGCGGCAGTTGGAGACAACGGGCAACTCCTAATCGAGGTAATTCCTGAATTGGAGCAGCTGATCGGCAAACAGCCTGCGATCGCACAATTATCGGGTAGTGCGGCACAGAACCGTTTTAATCTGCTGTTCCAAAAGTTCATTCAAGTCTTCACCACAAGAGAGCATCCTTTGGTGATGTTTCTTGATGACTTGCAGTGGGCAGATTCGGCATCGCTCAATTTGCTGAAGCTGTTGATGGCCCAGAGTGATTGGGGTTATCTATTCATTATTGGCGCCTACCGCGATAACGAGGTGTTTGCAGCTCATCCACTGATGTTGACGTTAGATGAAATTGAAAAGGCATCTTCCTGCGTCAAGACTTTAACTCTAGATCCCTTGAGTCAAGCAGATGTTAACCATTTAATTGCCGACTCCCTCAGTTGTGCAACAGTCCAAGCATTGCCATTGACAGAGTTGGTTTATCAAAAAGCCCAAGGTAATCCCTTTTTCACGACTCAGTTTTTGAAAGCGCTGCATGAGGATGGGCTGATTACCTTTGATTGGGAGATAGGTTTCTGGCAATGTGATGTAGCACAAGTGCGATCGCTCGCTCTCACTGATGACGTGGTGGAATTTGTGGCACAACAACTTCAGAAATTGCCACCCAACACTCAAGATATCTTGAAACTGGCAGCCTGTATTGGTAATCAATTTGATTTGAAGACATTGGCGATCGTTTCTGAAAAATCGCAAATTGAAGCGGCTACAAGTTTATGGAAAGCTTTACAAGAAGGCTTGATTATACCCCAAAATGAAGTTTATAAGTTTTATCAACAGGAGTCATTTGTCAATAGTCATAAACAAATGACCAATGACCAAGGACAAATGACAGTTACTTATAAATTTTTACATGACCGGGTGCAACAAGCAGCATACTCACTAATTCCCGCCGATGAAAAACAACCCGTTCACCTGAAGATTGGACAGTTACTCTTAAGTAATACTCCCGAAAGCAACCGAGAAGAACGGATTTTTGAAATAGTCAGTCAACTCAATATTGCAACTGAATTGATCGCCCAATCCGCAGAACGTCAAACATTAGCCGAATTTAACCTGATGGCAAGTCGCAAGGCAAAGGCGGCCACAGCCTACACTGCTGCCTGTAAATATGCTCAGGTGGGCATTGGGTTACTTGCCCAAAACAATTGGCAGCATCAGTATGAGTTGACCTTAGCACTCCATCAAGTCGCCACAGAAGCCGCCTATCTGAGTGGTGATTTAGAGCAAATGTCAGCCAATGCCAGCCTTGTCTTGAATCACGCCAAAACTCCGTTAGCTCAAATTAGCGTCTATGAAGTGAAGATTGAAGCATTCACAGCCCAGGGTCAATTTGCTCAAGCGATCGCAGCGGCACTTGCCATTTTAAAGCAATTGGGAGTAGAACTGCCCGCAGCTCCTACCCAGGACGATGTGGCAGCTGCCTTTAGTACCGTTTCCGATGCGATTGGAGAGCGTCTACCTGGTGAGTTACTCAACCTCAGCGAAGCAAATAATGCAAATATCCTGGCAGCGGCTCGAATTTTGACATCGGTAGCACCCTGCGCCTATCTGTATCAGCCACGACTGTATTTATTGGTGATTTTAAAAAAGGTTTATTTGTCTGTTGTGTATGGCAATGAGTCAACCTCGACATTTAGCTATGTCTCTTATGGAATATTGATGTGTGGTGTGTTCGGAAAGGTTGAATTAGGTTATGAATTCGGTCAGTTAGCCCTCGACCTGCTATCACGTCAGCAAAATTCCGAATTGAAGGGGAAAACTTTATTACTAGTCTATGTGTACACAAGGCATTGGAAAATGCACCTGCGTGAGACATTAAACCCCTTGCAGATAGCTTATTGTAATTGTTTAGATGTAGGCGATTTGGCTTTTGCGGGTTACTCTGCGTATAACTACGGTTTTTACTCCTATTTTGCCGGAAAGAATTTAACGCAACTGGAGCCAGAAGTTGCCCGATATTGTGAAGCCCTCAAGCACCTCAAGCAAAATCTCAATCTCACCTATTCCCAGTTGATTCGGCAAATTTTGCTGAATTTAATGGGGAATGGGGATGAAGTAGTGGTGTTGAGCGGTGCAGCCTACAATGAACAGCATCAACTTCCATTACATGAAACAGCGGGCGATCGCACCGGATTAGCATTGCTGTGGATTAACAAACTAGTTGTGTCCTATCTGTTTTCAGAGTTTGAACAAGCCGTAGAACAGGCTGGACAAGCAAGACAGTATTTAGATGCTGTCCTGGCTTTTTTATATGTACCCATCTTTCATTTCTATGAATCTTTAGCTCAAATATCATATTTGGGAGAACTTTCAACCCCAGAACAGCAGCCAATAAAGGAATGCATCGCTGCCAATCAAGAAAAACTCAAAGACTGGGCAACTCATGCGCCAATGAATTTCTTGCACAAGTTTCATCTAGTCGAGGCGGAACGAGAACGAGTCCAAGGCAACAAAGCTGAGGCAATAGATTTGTACGATCGCGCCATCAAAGGAGCCAAAGAAAACGATTACATCCAAGAAGAAGCACTTGCCAATGAACTAGCTGCCAAATTTTACCTCGACTGGGGCAAAGAGCGGATTGCTCAAGAATACATGACCCAAGCCTACTACGGCTATGCTCGTTGGGAAGCTAAAGCCAAAGTCGCCGATTTGGAACGACGCTATCCCCAACTCCTCGCTCCCATTCTCCAGCCAACTCGTTCTCCCCTCTCAACTAACGAAACTATCTTCACATTAGAAAGTATCACCTCCACCAGTTCCGCCACTTCCAGTAGTAGCAACGTCTCTGTTGCTTTAGATTTAGCTACCATTCTCAAAGCTTCCCAAACCCTTTCTAGCGAAATCGAACTCGAAAAACTGCTCTCGGCGTTGCTGCATATCGTCATTGAAAATGCGGGAGCTGATAAGTGTGTGTTCATGCTTTTGGAGTCAGGTGGTTTACTAATTCAGGCGTTAGCACAGCTTTCCTTTGGTGGCACATCTCTACAGAACAAAGGAACTGCTGAAGTCGATTTTTACCCAATGTTGTCGAACCCACAGCCTGTTGAAGACTCCCCTGATCTACCAGTTAGCTTAATTAATACCGTCAAACGCAACTTACAACCAGTAGTGATTATTGATGCCACGGTGCATCCGCAATTAATTAATGACCCGTATATTCAGCAACAGCAGCCCAAAAGTATCTTGTGCATCCCGATTTTGCATCAGGGTAAGTTGCTGGGCATTTTGTATTTGGAAAACAATTTGGCAACTGGAGCATTTACAAGCGATCGCGTCAAGCTACTCAACTTACTTTGCGCTCAAGCTGCCATTTCTGTGGAAAATGCCCGCCTTTATCGCAATTCCCAGAACTATGCTCAACAGTTGGAACAATCTCTAGCAAAATTGCAAGCTAGTGAAATCCGCTTCCAAAATTTGACGAATAATATTCCTGGTATGGTGTACCAATTCCGGTTAGCGGCCGACGGTTCAACTTCAACGCCATACGTTAGTTCTGGCTGTTTGGACTTGTATGGCTTAGAGCCAGAATCAGTGATGACAGGGATATGTAGCCTTTACGCCATGAATCATCCTGACGATCAGCCAGCTATTGCCCAAGCGCTCGCCTACTCTGCCCAAAATATGACACCCTTTGAGGAAGAATGGCGCATTATCACGCCTTCAGGAATTGTTAAATGGATTCAATCGGCGGCTCGGCCAGAGCGACAAGCCGATGGTGCAATCATCTGGGATGGGGTGGTAATTGATATTAGCGATGTCTACAACGAGCTGCGCTTACGCAAACAGGCCGAAGCATCTCTAGCCAAAGAACGAGAGTTTTTGAATGCCATCATTCACAATATTACAGATGGGATTGTTGTTTGTGATGCTAATGGTAAATTGACTCTATTTAACAAAGCAACTCGTGAATTTCATGGCTTACCACTAGAATCATTACCAGCAGAAGAATGGGCAGAATACTTCGATCTTTATCAACCTGATGGTCAAACACCTCTATTAAAAACCGAAATTCCTTTGTTTCGCGCCTTGCAAGGGGAAATAGTCGAAAATGCCGAAATGGTAATTGCGCCAAAGCATGGTTCTACGAGAATTTTGTTAGCTAGCGGACAAGCGATCTTCGATCCTGCGGGTAACAAAGCCGGTGCAGTGGTTGTAATGCGAGATATTAGCGATCGCAAACAAGCTGAACTTGCCTTGCAGCAAAAATCACAAGATTTGCAACAAGCATTGAACGATTTACAAAACGCCCAATTACAAATTGTCCAAAGTGAAAAAATGTCAGCACTGGGGAATCTAGTTGCTGGTGTGGCTCACGAAATGAATAATCCCCTTGGTTTTATAGCTGCTAGTCTCAAGCAAGCTAAACCCACTGTTGCTGATATTTTTGAACACTTAAAGCTTTATCAAAAAAGTTTACCCAACAAAAATGATCAAATTCTTCACCACGCCGAAGAAATCGACTTAGATTATAGCTTAGAAGACTTACCCAAGATCATTGATTCTATGACTATGGCGTGCGATCGCCTAAAAAATATCAGCACCAGTTTACGAACTTTCTCCCGTGCCGACAAAGATTATAAAGTGCCGTTTAATATTCATCAAGGCATCGACAGCACGATTTTAATTTTGAAACATCGTCTCAAGGCTAACGAGCAACGTCCAGCAATTGAAGTGATAACTGAGTACAGCACTTTACCTCAAGTTGAGTGTTTTCCTGGGCAATTAAATCAAGTATTTATGAATATCTTAGCAAATGCAATTGATGCATTGGATGAATCAAATACAAATCGGAGTTTTGAGGAAATTAAAATTAATCCTAACCGCATCACAATTAAAACATCACTAGAAATTAAAGGTGTAAAAATTACAATTGCTGACAATGGAAAGGGAATGGCTCAAGAGGTAAAACAAAAGATATTTGACCATTTATTTACGACGAAAGCTGTTGGCAAAGGAACAGGATTAGGACTTGCGATCGCCCGTCAAATTATTGTGGAAAAACATGGCGGAGCGATCGAAGTTAATTCTCAACTTGGCGAAGGAACTGAATTTGTGATTCAGCTACCATTGTCGGTATAAAAGAGAAAATCGCAGTTATTCTAGGATAAAAATAACTTGTCCCTGCCCTAACTATGCCTTTGTGAATGCTGAGTAATAAGTGAGATTTCCTACTCAGAATTCAGAACTCAGAACTCAGAACTCATTACTCTTCATGCCTTTCCCGCCACAACCGAATTTTTCACCAAAAGTTGTACTGCTGCTTGATATTGCAGATCCGCTTCAGTGCCAATTTGTTCGCGGTTAATGGCTGGTTGGGAAATAACTGTATCCGGTTTAATACCTAGTTTGTTAATATCCCGGTGTTGAGGAGTTTCATACTTAGCAATTGTGACTGCCAAGCCCGAACCATCTGATAATTCAAATAAGGATTGAATTAAGCCTTTTCCAAAGGTGGTTTCGCCTACCAACTGGGCGCGACCATTATCTTGGAGTGCGCCGGCGAGAATCTCACTGGCACTAGCAGTTCCTTGATTCACCAAAATCACTAGAGGATCGTTCGTCAGGGCTGGGCCAAGGGCTTCAAAACTGCCCTGAATGCCTTGTCGGTTAACAGTGTAAACGATAGTGCCGGAGTCTAACCAAAGACGGGCGATTTCAATTCCTGATTGCAATAGCCCCCCAGGATTATTTCGTAAATCTAGAATGTAGGCAGCAGCCCCTTTTTTTTCTAGACTAGAAATAGCGTGTGCCAATTCCGTTGAGGCGTTGGCATTGAATTGAGTCAGTCGTAGGTAGCCAATAGGCGTATTGTCAGTGGAAACACGCAGTTCGGAAACCACAGGGTTAAGAGCAATGCGATCGCGTGTCAGTCTAATTTCCGTTTCTGCTTCTCCGTCCCGTTCGATCAGTAAAGTGACAAGGCTGCCACTCGGCCCGCGCATTCTGGTTGCAGCTTCATCAAGGGTGAGATTTTCTGTAGAGACGCCTTCAATTTTGAGAATGCGATCGCGTGGTCTAATCCCCGCTTTGTCTGCCGGTGAACCGGCGATGGGAGCCACTACTTCTAACTTCCCATTCTCAGAATTCAAGGCAATTTGTAATCCTACCCCAGTCAGTTCCCCAGAAGTATTTACCTGCAAGCTGCGGTACTGTTCTGGATCTAAAAAACGGGTAAAAGGATCATCGAGGCTCTTGAGCATCTTCCCAATTGCCGCATAACTGGCATTTGAGTCTGCCAACGGCTTCTCCAGAACCTTTTGCCTGACTGCTGCCCAGTTTTGATGATTAAACGTCTCATCTAGATAAGTGCGATTAACAATTCGCCAAACTTCCGAAACCAGCTTTTGTTCCGTCGTCAAAGCCAGAGCAGGCTGGGTGAGCGTACCCAACGCCAACCAAAACGCCATTAGCAATGAAAATCCAACCCGAAAGACTTGTTTGTTCATGAACCCCATTATCAATTCCACCTCAACCCAAATTGGCTAGAAATGCTCACTTCCCCTGTTGTTGATGAAATCTATCTCTCGATTATGTTACTTTTTTTATAGAAGTGGTGCATTTTTCTCATCAAGTTGTTCAGTCAACTGATGCATCGTATCCACTCACCAAAGGATAAAATCTACTTTGTGTCCACCATTTTGTGTGTAGGGGCGTAAAGAGATCGCAATATATTCTATCTTTACAGAGTGTAAAGTTTCTGAAGTCTCTTAGCACGCTGAAAGCTAAAAAGCAAACAAAAAAACTCCCCTTTACTAAAATCCCAAAATTGCTAATTGGGAGAGAAGTCTGAGCGAAGGCTTCTGCCGATTCAGAACTTCGGGATTTATCAACCGCAACCGACTTTTAGGAACTTGAGATTGTATGGCCAACGTTTACGACTGGTTTGAGGAACGCCTAGAAATTCAGGCGCTCGCTGAAGATGTCACTAGCAAGTACGTCCCTCCCCACGTCAATATCTTTTACTGTCTGGGTGGAATTACCCTGGTTTGCTTTCTGATCCAGTTTGCCACTGGATTTGCCATGACGTTCTACTACAGACCAACAGTTACTGAAGCTTTCTCCTCAGTAGAATACATCATGAATGAAGTCAACTTCGGTTGGCTAATTCGCTCCATCCATCGCTGGTCTGCGAGCATGATGGTGTTGATGATGATTTTGCACGTCTTCCGGGTTTATCTTACTGGTGGTTTCAAAAAGCCCCGCGAACTAACCTGGATAAGTGGTGTGATCCTGGCTGTGATTACAGTTTCCTTTGGAGTTACCGGCTACTCCCTACCTTGGGATCAAGTTGGCTACTGGGCTGTGAAAATCGTTAGCGGCGTACCAGAAGCAATTCCCGTGGTTGGCGTTCTGATTTCTGACCTGTTGCGCGGCGGTTCGAGTGTTGGTCAAGCAACACTAACTCGTTACTACAGCGCTCACACCTTTGTACTGCCTTGGTTGATTGCAGTCTTCATGCTGTTTCACTTCTTGATGATCCGCAAGCAAGGCATTTCCGGTCCTTTGTAATCTTTAGCTATTAGCAAAAGGCAACATTTATCAGTTTTCAGATCAAGTTGTTTGTTTTAAACTTATGAAACACAAGAAATTAATTGCACATAAGTTACAAAAAACAAACACTTGTATCTGAAGCTTAAAGCTGTAGATGCCCTCCAGGCGGCTGACTGTAGATAGAGAAACACTGTTTGCCCCCTGCTGGTTGCCTAGTAGCTGATAGCTTTCACAAATGCTTTAATTTAACTTAAGCAGGAGAGCACATTTCAAAATGTCAACACAAAAAAAACCTGACCTGAGCGATCCTCAGTTAAGAGCCAAACTCGCTAAAGGCATGGGTCACAACTACTATGGTGAACCCGCTTGGCCTAATGATCTACTTTACGTCTTTCCAATTGTGATCATGGGTTCCTTCGCTGCGATTGTGGCTCTAGCTGTGCTAGATCCCGCAATGACCGGTGAACCAGCAAATCCTTTCGCCACACCATTGGAAATTTTGCCAGAGTGGTACTTGTATCCAGTCTTCCAAATTTTGCGATCGCTTCCTAACAAACTTTTAGGAGTGTTAGCAATGGGTTCCGTACCAGTAGGTCTAATCCTCGTTCCCTTTATTGAGAACGTGAATAAGTTCCAAAACCCCTTCCGTCGTCCAGTTGCAACCACAGTATTCCTTGTTGGTACTCTTGTAACCGTATGGCTGGGTATTGGTGCTGCTTTGCCATTGGATAAATCTTTGACCTTGGGACTATTCTAAATTAGTCACCACAAAGTGCTTTGACGCCTGTGAGTTTCAAAAGCAGATGCAGATGTGCTTTTGAAAACAATTAACAGGCGTCAATTTTAACAAGAGAGGCAGAAGGACTGTGTGTTGAAAGCAAGAGATAAATTTCTTCCTGCCACCTGCCTCCTGTCTTTTACCTTCTTCAATAGTTCAGATTGCATCTGGGATTTTGAAGTTTTGGATGGAAAAACTATTCCAAAATCTCAAATCACCAAGAATCAACAAATACAAACATTTTTTACTTACTTAACGTAAGTTGCTAGTTACAACCCTCCGAATGCCAAAATCGTTCATGTTTTGTATTTTGGTACACAGAATATGTAAATTTAGATTTTTTTGTGTCAGAGAAATTTTGCGAGTAGCGCAAAATTTAATAACTAGCAACTTGGGTTTACTTTTTATATTCAAGTCACAGTTAATGCTTACTATAGTGCAGCAAGACCATCTGACGGTTAAGAGCGAACTCAGGCTCCTAAACCAGGTGCAAGAATGGTTTGAGCAATTTTGTCTGCAACATTTGTCTCAACTTGGCTGGTCAAAAACCCAACTTGATCGCCTTAATTTAGCATTAGCAGAAGGCTTTACCAACGCTGTTCGTCACGCTCATCATGCTTTACCGCCGGAAACAACCATTGAGATTAATGTTTATCTGTGGATTGACCGACTAGAGATTAGAATTTGGGATTATGGAAAACCTTTCAATCCTGATGCGATCGCAGAGCCAGCCCCAGGTACTCTACAAGTAGGCGGGTATGGATGGTTTCTCCTCCGGCGGTTGGCAGACCGTGTTGTATACGAACGCGGTACAGATGGTAGAAATTGCCTGCTCATCGTCAAATACTCTGTAGAAGCACAAAAGTGAAAGTGAAGTAGTCAAGGGTAAAGGAAGCTAAGAATACTTCTGATGCCAATTTTGGCTTTTGAGGGGAGGCGGAGCGTAGGGAAAGAGTACCGACGGAGTGCGAGGACTTGTCTTCTCTACGTTCGCGCAGCGTGTCGCAGACAGACGCTCTTGCTATTTTGGTTATACTTAACAGCAAGACAAAAAAATTCTCCTGTGGTCGCCGCTGCTAACTTTCAGCCACTCACTCTAAAACAGAAGCACCAGCACAAGGGGTCTTTGCTCAAATATAAAGTTATTTGATTGATAAAAGTATACTCCTTTTTCAAAATTAATTGAATTGGAGTAATATATTTTTTACGTGAAATTGCTTAGTAATTATGATTTTTTTGTAAACTTTCAAAGAATATTTTTGTATAAAAAAAATTAGTGAATACAGTAAAGATAGCATTCGAGTTGCGCTATCTCACTTGTTAACATTTGTCAGCAGTGTTGAGAGCCTTATTTTTTGTTCTCCAACAAGTGCCATTTTGTGCTTAAAGAGATAGAGAGAACAGGGGAGAAAATATGACTAAGACAGCCCTAATTACAGGAATTACTGGTCAAGATGGCTACTATCTCAGCCATTTGCTTCTCAACCGTGGTTATAGAGTTGTAGGATTAGTACCTCCACATCGACAACCGAATTTGACAAAACTGGGCACACTAGCAAATCAGGTAGAAATTTTTACGGTTGACTTGAGGGATAGTGCGGCGCTATTGACCGCAGTTGAACAACTACGTCCCCAAGAAATTTACAATCTAGCGGCTCCAAGTTTTGTCCCCGACTCCTGGAACGATCCGTTGGGAACCCTAGACTTGATAACTGGTACAGCTACTAGACTCTTAGAGGCAGTAAGACAAGTTGGTTTGTCTACCAGATTTTATCAAGCCAGCAGTTCAGAAATGTTTGGCGATGTATTCCTCTCGCCTCAAGACGAGGAAACTCCTTTTCGTCCTAAAAATCCTTATGCTGCGGCTAAGATGCACGCTCACTGGACTATGGTGCATCATAGACAGCGCTATGGACTATTTGCCTGTAGCGGAATTTTATATAATCACGAGTCTCCTCTACGTGCACCTCAGTTTGTCACACGAAAAGTTTCTTTAGCAGTCGCATCGATAAAATTGGGTTTAACTGACACCTTAGAAATGGGTAATCTAGATGCCAAACGCGATTGGGGTTTTGCGGGAGATTACGCAGAAGCGATGTGGCTGATGTTGCAAGTTGATGAGCCCGAAGAATATGTGATTGGTACAGGTAAACTGCATAGTGTTAGAGATTTAGTTGCCACAGCTTTTGAGTCTGTCGGCTTGGATTGGACACACCATGTAGTCCTAAATACCAGCTTATTGCGGCAAGATGAGCATTTTCAACTAGTAGCTAACCCCAGTAAAGCGAAAAGAAACCTCGGCTGGGAACCCCAAGTGAGCTTTGAGGAACTTTTAGAAAAAATGGTCAAAACAGATTTGGAGCGCTTACAGAGTGGTGCAATCACTTCCTTACCGCGAGTTTAAATGATCTAATATGCACATCACTACAGTGGCAGAAAACCTCAAGTTAGGTGATAAAGTTAACAAAAAAACTAACCATGTCTTCGTGTTCTTAGAAATTTTTGCTCACGAAGGTGGTATTCAATCATATATAAAAGATATTTTTCGCGCTTATCTGGGATTGAGCCAAGACTACAAGGCAGAAGTCTTTTTGCTGCGAGATAGTCCTGATAGCTTAAATGCGTTTGAAGACGAGAACTTAAAATTTCATTACTTTAAAAATCAGTCTCCCTATTTGGGGAGACTACAAATGGCAGCGGCTTTACTTAAATGTCTGTTGCAAAGCCGTCCTCAGCAAGTTTTCTGCGGCCATATTAACTTAGCAGTATTAGTACAAACTCTTTGCCAGCCCTTGGGGATTCCTTACACTGTGCTAACTTACGGTAAAGAAGTCTGGGAACCGCTGAAAAATCAAGAACGTCGCGCCTTGATATCAGCAATTGGAATTTGGACAATTAGTCGCTACAGCCGCGATCGCGCTTGTGCTGCTAATAGTCTAAACCCCAAAATGGTACAGATGATGCCTTGTGCAATTGATGGAGATAAATTTACACCTGGTTCCAAGCAGCCAGAATTACTCCAGAAGTATGGCTTCACTGGTGCTAAGGTGTTGATGACAGTAGCGCGGTTATGGTCAGGGGATATTTACAAGGGTGTAGATGTAACGATTCGGGCACTACCACAAATCGCTCAGGTTTTTCCAGAAGTCAAATATTTGGTAATTGGTCGCGGTGATGACCAACCACGATTGGCGCAGCTAGCTGCATATTTAGGTGTGAGTGATCGCGTCGTATTTGCTGGTTTCGTTGCTACAGAAGAATTAATGGAACATTACCGCCTTGCTGATGCCTATATTATGCCTTCGCAAGAAGGCTTTGGCATTGTTTATCTGGAAGCAATGGCTTGTGGAGTACCTGTATTATCTGGTGACGACGATGGTTCCGCTGACCCCTTGCAAGATGGTAAACTGGGATGGCGAGTACCACACCGCAGTCCTGATGCTGTAGCAGCGGCTTGTATAGAAATGCTTCAAGGGGATGACCAGCGATGTGATGGAAAGTGGCTGCGAGAACAAGCGATCGCTCTGTTTGGCATAGATGCCTTCCAACAGCACTTGCAAAAAATGCTTATATCCTCAGTTTTGAGGCCCAATAACAAATGACTAAAATCGCTATCCTAGAAGGAGAGCAGGACGACATTTAAAAAATGAGCTTTAAGTCATTTCAATTGAACCTTTTAAATCTCCGACCTTGGCTCACTCTGCTGGCAGTTATTTGGTTGCTGGCATCACTGGGCTTGGGTTGGTTGGTCAATTCGTTACTAATTATTGTCGGGTTGCTGTTTTTGGCACCCATTGTGGCTTTTTTTGGTTTTCGTTGGTGGCTACAACGCAACTTGGTTGCCGATCAGTGTCCCGTCTGTGGATATGAATTTACAGGTTTAAACAATAGTCAGTTGCAGTGTCCTAACTGTGGAGAGTCACTTTTAGTACAAGATAGTCATTTTCAGCGCTTCACACCAGAAGGCACAATTGATGTCACTGCTGTGGAAGTTCCAGCCAAATCGCTGGAAGATTAGTCATTAGTAATTAGTCATTAGCGAAGTCCAAATGACTAATTACTATTTATTTTTTTGCGAGATTGAGAGGGTGTAGTTATACTCTCGTTGTGATAGTTCGCCCACGTACAGCGAGTATTTTCCTGCCTGCCAGTAACCAGAAAGTTCTGACTTACCTCCAGAGTAACTATCTGCTAATACACAAAAGCGCCCTCCAGGCCCGTCTATCAACAGCGTTGGTTTCCCTTGACTCTCTACTGTTAATCGCAAATAAGGTAGTGACTCCGTAACCTGGATCACTTGATTAGGTTCAGTGGTAATATTGCCACAATTGCTTTTCACAGTTCCCCCAGACTTTCCGTTCAAAATCAGTGGATCTGATTGGAGATTCCGATTAATTTGGATTGTTGGTGTTTGTGCCAAATTAGCCTCAGTGAAAACCAAACTCATCGCCAAAGCTGTAGGAACAATTGCAAGTAGCCTAAGCGTCTTCATTTTAATTAATGCTCCAGATTTTTTTAGAGCAATATTGTTATATGGTCTGATTTAATAGACGACGGCCAACCGTCTTGGTTCCAAAATCTGCCGTATAAAGCAATACCGTTCAGTTAAAGATTGTTTGTGAAGATTTGATGGATGTGTGTAGAAACTTTGCATTGCAACGTCTCTACATCAGAAATTGGGTCTACGCAAAACTACATGCTGTGGGAGCAATTGATGAATTTCCCTTACCTGAAAAAAAGGGTTTTAGCTATTGTTTGCGTAAGTCCTGAGAAATATTGATGTCTGAAAGGCAACAAGAAAAAAACATAATTTTTCCCTGTGCAGACAGGTCTTACAGGCACAGACATTAGCTAAAATCACTAAGACAACCACCAAAAATAGAATTTGGCTGGTTTGTTGGATAAGTGTGCTAAATGAGGTAGAAAAATTGATGAATCCTCAACCAGAAGAAGACTTACAGCGTCGCCTCGATAAGCTAGAGGCAGAAATTAATTCCCCACCTGGGGTGGTTTCCGAACCACAAGAAAAAAAACAAACGCCTCAGTCTGTTTTTGCTAACTTGAACTTGCAACTGGAGCGATTTCAGATTTGGTTCAACAGCTTATCTGGAACAAAAAAGCTGGTAGTTTCGGGTGTGACGGTGCTAGTGGGCTTGGCGATGCTGCAAGCAGTGTTTAAACTAGTTGCATCTGTAATTAGTCTGGCACTTTTGGCAGTGTTAGTGTATGTTGGATACAAATTTTTTGTGTCTGGTAGCTTTCAACGTAAGCAATAAGTTGATATGCATTTACTTGGCACTCTGCCCAGAGTTATGAAAGTCAGGAGCCAGAATACAAACTGTTCCTGACTTATGACTTCTAAATTCTATTTCAATATGCTTTTCTTTTTGCTGATCAGCTTAGTCTATTTTAATTGTGCCGAGAACGGCGTAGAAATAATATCAAAGGGAATTATGCAATGACGTCACCAATTGTCAGGAGAAGTAATCAATCTGGTCAGTCAAAAAAACCGGAAAGAGCCAATTCGCTGTTGCTAGCAAGCAGGCGTTTTGCTGCTTGGGCGGCTGAAATCACACTAGTGGTTACTAGTGGGTTGATTCCCTTCGGCATTGGTGTCTATGCCAATTCTAGAAGCGATCTGAACCGAGTACCGCTTAACCCCGTGTTGGTAGTTACAGAAAGAGCGATCGCCAGACCCCTAGCTCTGCCTGTGAGCTATGGCATCCGTAACGTCGCATGGCCAACTAATATTTTGTGGACGATCGCCCTGTTAGCACCTGTAACTCTCTCATGGTGGCAATTGTATTTACTAGCTAAGACTGGTAGCACAATTCCTAAACGTTGGTTAAAAGTGCGGGTTGTCAACGAGCAAGGAAAGCCACCTGCTTTGGGCGCAGTGGTGATTAGAGAAGGAGTTGGGCGTTGGACTGTACCCATTTCCATCGCCTATCTGCTGTGGCGCTACAGCTTTGCTTTTCCTAATTTAGGATTATTCACATTTTTGTCTTTGTTAATGATTGTGGGTGAAGGGATAGGCTTACCGTCACGTCGGAGGCGTCGCGCATTGCACGATCAACTCGCAGGCACTCATACAATAGATGCACTCTTAGTTAGTAACAGACAAGCTCAATCTGCTGGCGGTAATGATGAAGCAGAAGAATGGCAGGAAGGAAGTGAAGAATTAGCGGCAGCCCAAACCAATCAGTCGCCTAATCTGTGGCGGCGGATACAGCAAAATCCCAATCTAACTTTGTTTGGGGTAGGGCTGACGAGTATGACTGCTGTTTTGGCAACTTTAATTGGCACTCAAGTTTATATCCAAATTCAACAATCCCAGCGAGCAACTCAGCAAATTAATAGCCAACAGTTCCTTGAAATTGTCAAACAATTGAGTCCCAACTCTGGGGCAACTAATGAGCAACGCCAAAGTGCAATTCTAGCTATGGGTGGTCTTAATGACCCACAATCCATTAAATTTCTGGCAGATTTATTAGTTAGCGAAACCAACTCCAGTCTTCTGGATACGATTCAACAAGCTTTGACAACTGTCGGGCCTCAAGCCATCCCTGAATTAAAAAATAAGAATCAGTTTTTGGTTAGCGAACTGGAGTCTGTAGGTAGCACTGCAACCAAAGAGCGAGAATTGCGGCAAGGACGGCTACAAAGAAACCAGCGGACGATCAACAAGATTCTCTCTGTTTACAGCGGGAAAATCGAGGGCGTTGACCTTAGTAGCACCCAATTGGGTCAAAGCGGTAGTCCTGGAAGTTCCTTCTTCAACTTGGTACTGGACAGCCTTGATTTATCAGGAGTTAAGTTTAAATCTGCAAATCTTAACCAAGCCAGCTTTAAGGGTAGTCGCTTCCGGAGTCCGGGTGAGGATGGACGCTGGGATACTTACGACGATGTGATGGCTGATTTAAGCCAAGCTCAGTTGCAGCAAGCCAATCTTACTGATGCTAACCTCAGTCGTGTATTGATGAACCGTACCGACTTGAGCCGTGCCACTCTCAATAGAGCTAACTTATCCAATGCACGTCTATATGACGCTAAACTCAATAGCACCCAGCTAGTAGGAGCCGATCTGCGAAACGCAGTTTTGGAAAAAGCAAGTTTGACTGGGGCTGATTTAGGTGACGCCAAATTGAACGAAGCCAATCTGTATGCCGCGCGTTTAGGTCGCGCCACTGCCATAGGAACACAATTATCCTTTGCCAATTTAACTAACACTGATTGGCAAGGGGCAGATTTATCAGGAGCCTATTTGGATCGTGCTAATCTCAGCAATGCTAACCTGAGTGCGACTCGTTTAGCTGGTGCTGTTTTGCGTTCTGCCCAGATGGAAAACGTTAACTTGCAAAATGCCGACCTGAGTCTTGCAGATTTACGGGGGGCGAATGTCATCGGAGCAGATTTTAAGGGGGCAATTCTCGCCCCTAGCAAACAAGATCCAGCAGATCAATTTGTCCAAACCCCGGATTTAGGCTCAGTATCTGCCGTAGTCCAAGGTGTTGATTTTTCTCAAGCCAAAAATTTAGATGCCAAGCAATTAGCGTACATTTGTACCCAAGGAGGTATTCATCCCCGTTGCCCGTAGAATGGGGATTGGGGACTGGGGACTGGGGACTGGGAGATTAGGAAGCAGGGGAGCAGGGAGAGAATAACCGATACCCAATTCCCCATACCCAATGACAAATGACAAATGACAAAATGGTGTGAGGAGTTCGGTGATGAAATATATTCCATATTTGGTTTCAGTTCTGGGGGCTGGCTTGGTCTTGAGTCTGGCGACTACTAAACCAGCACAAGCTCAAGTAGCCTATGGTAGTTATATCGGTATAGGCCCCACTATTGGTGTTACCGATGGTATCCAACTCGGAGGGGTGATAGCGGGACGATACAAGCTTTTGGAAGCACCGATTTCACTCCGCGCTCAAGTGTTAGTTGGTAATAATACGGCAATTGTGCCAACGGTTTCCTACGATTTCCCCCTGAACTGGCAAACTGATGCCTACCTGGGCGCTGGATTAGTGTTGGCTGGTGGTGGTGGTTCTTCTCCTGTGGGCGACAAAATTAGTTTTGCTTTACAACCGGGCATTGATTATATGATCCCAAATAGCAATACTGTGCTTTTTGGCAACGCCATCATTGCTTTTGATGCCTACCGTGATAGCGGTGGTACAGCTATCTCTGTACAGGGTGGTGTTGGTTTGAGATTTTAATAGGCAGATGAAAATCCTATAGCGATCGCTATTCCTATCCCTAAGAAGCGTTAAACTTCATTGCAAATTAAGAAGTTAGTCCAAACAACGTGATAGTTTTTGGTCATGAAGAGAGATAGCACAGGATTAACACAGGAGAACACAGTGGCAATGGAATCAAATTTATTGACGGATGCGGGCGCAGATGAAATGAATCAAGATTTCAGTGAATATGTCGCCAACCTGCAACTTCACATGACTCTGCAAGCTCGCAATCTTGTTCCAACCCTGAAACAAACACTGGTAGATAGTCGCCAGCAATTACTCCATCAAACCCAAGCCAACTTTGAAAAGCTAGTTTCTCGACAAGGGCTATAAATATATACAAATTTTAATCAAAATTCAAATAAAATAAGGGCAGATGTTGTTGGGTCAATACCAATGGTGTTCTCACAAGGTCTGCTTTTCTGCTTCTTTAAGTATTAAGTTACTAAAATCACCCTTTTGGCACAATAGTAGAAAGCAGAAACTAGTTAAGATAATTGCAGCAGTTCCTTTGAAGAGCAGTTAGTTACGGCTAAATGTCGGCTCGAATAAAAATGACTTCATTACTTCCCAGAAACCTCAGCGTTGTTATCCGACCAGTCCAATACCGGGATCTGGACGGGATTGAGCGCATAACTCAAGAGTCATTCGCAGCCCTAACTCCCAAGGGAGCAGGTTTTGCCATCAGCCAGATGCAAAGGCTGCGTCGCTGGTATGGATTACTCAAATTTTTAAGCTGGTTTCCTAACCCGCTCCAGTATCGCCTCTGCGCCTATGTAGCAGAGCAAGGGCGGTTGCTTCTAGGAATGATTCAAGTGTCACCCTTTAATCGGACACGCAGCACTTGGCGGATTGATCAAGTGCTACTAGAGCGTGGTGTCGATAAACAAGGAATTGGTTCGCAACTTTTGCGTCATTGCTTTGAATCGATTTTGGAAGCTCGCACTTGGCTATTGGAAGTTAATATTAACGACATTGAGGCGCTGGCATTATATCGACAAAATGGATTCCAGCGTCTAGCAGAAATGACTTACTGGGAAATTGGGCCAGAATTACTGGCTGAATTGGCACAAGCAGAGCCAGATTTGCCCAACCTCATGCCAGTGAGTAATGCTGATGCCCAGTTGCTATATCAACTAGATACGGCATCAATGCCACCTTTGGTTCGTCAAGTTTTTGACCGCAATACCCGTGACTTTAAAACCAGCTTGTTCGGCGCTTTAACTGATGCAGTGAAGCAATGGCTGACCAAAACAGAAGTAGTCAGTGGTTATGTATTTGAACCCCAACGCAAAGCTGCGATCGGCTATTTTCAGGTGCAACTTGACCGCAAGGGTGAAGTTCCCCATGCTGCAACGCTGACAGTTCATCCTGCTTACACCTGGCTATATCCAGAATTACTATCTCAACTGGCTCGTATTGCCCAAGATTTTCCCCAGCAAGGGTTACAATTAGCCTCCTCAGACTATCAGGCAGAGCGAGAAGAGTATTTGGAGCGAATTGGGGCAAAACGCATAGAACATACATTGGTTATGTCTCGCTCTGTGTGGCACAAGCTACGGGAGTCTAAATTCGTCTCCTTAGAAGGAATCCAGTGGACTGATATGCTGCAAGGTTTACAACCGGCACGTAAACCCATACCAGGTGGGATGTCATGGATACAACCAGGAAAGCTGCCATCGTCAGATAAACCACTGCCAAGTAAGTCAGAACCGATTAACTTTTCGGGAAAAAACCCTAGCATGGAAGCATCGCTGATTCCTGAATCAGCAGATGTACAACAGGAGAATTAGTGTGATATCCCAAGAGCGAGCAAAACCGTTTATTTCAGCCTTGGGACTAGATTTTGGTCGCAAGCGAATTGGTGTGGCTGGGTGCGATCGCACGGGTTTAATTGCCACGGGAATCACCACAATTGAGCGCACATCTTTTGAGCAAGATGTCGAGCAAATCCGACAACTAGTTAATGAACGCGAGGTACAAGTTCTAGTGATGGGCTTACCTTATTCAATGGATGGCTCAATAGGATTTCAGGCGCGTCAAGTTCAGAAATTTACTACAAGACTTGCTAAAGCACTAAAACTGCCTGTGGAATATGTGGATGAGCGATTAACTTCATTTCAAGCAGAGCAACTGCTGATAGCTGAAAACCGCTCCCCGTCACGCCATAAAGGTTTGATTGACCGCAAGGCAGCCGCTTTGATTTTGCAACAATGGCTGGATGTGAAGCGTGCCAGTTCCCGTAGTTCAGTGGCGGTTATTGAGTATTGATACCTTTTAACATGATATTCTGAAAACGATTAGCCAGCAGTTGTATCTACGTATAAAGCTATTTGATTGACATAATCTGTCATTAATGATAGTAAAGCGATTTTCAAAGTTGCTGGTATTTATTAAATTTTTACATTTCGGCTATGTTTTCCCCTCCATTTCCTGAAGAAAATGATAACGCTCATGCGGGTTCCATCACTTTAACCGATGACAAAGGGCGATCGCTCGACTGTTACATAGAGCATTCCCTGGAGGTAGATGGACAAGAATACGTTTTACTTCTTCCTGTAGACTCACCTGTAGAAATTTTTTCTTGGGAAGGCGACGATGAGGAAGAAGAAGCAGTTCTAGTAGAAGACGACAACATAATTGAGCAAATTTTTGCGAATGCTCAAGCTGTACTATCAGAGCAAAACCTGATACTAAAGAACACAGCTTATGCTTTGACAGTTGCAGGTGATTTACCGCCAGTTGAAGAATCAGAACTCTTCACCTTAGAAATCGAAGACGAAGGTGAAGATTTAGAGCCAGAGCAATTACAGCTACTCGCTAGTTTCTATGATGAAGATCAGGAGTATGCAATTTATACACCGCTTGATCCACTGTTATTTTTTGCACGGATAGCAAAAACAGGTGAACCTGAATTACTTTCTCCAGAGGAGTTCCGCCAAGTGCAGCCTTTGTTGGAAGAACATCTTTTTAATGAAGTGGAATAAGATGAAAAATTCAAAATGTTACATTTTCATTTTGAATTTTTTAATTGGGAATTTTGATTGTCCTCACAATCCAGTTAAACCTTTTACCATGTCTCATTAAATGTGGAAGTGATGAAACACTAACACTAAATTGCGACAATTAATGTTGTTTAAAATCCTGAAAAAAGCATTTTAGTTGGCAGGGATTTTCAATTCCATTATCCAAAATCCAAAATTGCTATGAGGTGCTGAAAATGGCTTATAGCGACTTTACATTAAGTAAATTTAAAAAGTCATTCAGCATCCGCATTGATGAAGAAACTGATTTATGTGCGGACATAGAACCTCTACAGGCAAGCGAAAAACTCAAAAATTCTTTAGAAGAAACTACAGAACTGGCTTTAGCAATTAATACTGAAAAATCTCGTTCAGAAATGATTATCACTCCGATATTGTTGGAGGTAAGACGCAGGGCTAATTATCCAATTAGTTTATTTTCAGGAACAGATTTTAATGTAGATCCAGAAAAGGGTCTGAATGGCTATTGTGACTTTATCATCAGTCGTTCTAAAGAGCAACTAACAATTAATGTGCCTGTAGTGGTTATTATTGAAGCCAAAAATGAAAATATTAAAGGTGGATTAGGTCAATGTGCAGCAGCCATGTTGGCAGCACAATTGTTTAATCAACAAGAAGGAAATGAAATCAGAAAAATTTATGGTGCGGTAACAACAGGGGATATTTGGAAATTTTTACAGTTAGAAGAAAACGATATATTTATTGATTTGAGTAATTATTACATCAAAGAAATAGATAAAATTTTAGGGATTTTATCTCAAAGTGTTCAGGGAGATATTCCAGGATCGGGTTCGACTAACTAAACTATATTGGGTTATGCTCATTTGTCTTAGCTATCTACATTTGACTGTTGACTATGGTCTGGAACAATCTTTTACAGCCTGATTTGATTTTAGAGGGTTCAGTGTTGAACCTAACACCAGATATTATCCAAAAATACGGGCTTAAAGGGCTGGTATTGGATGTAGATGAAACTTTGGTAC
Source organism: Nostoc sp. UIC 10890 (assembly GCF_054786515.1). NCBI lineage: Bacteria > Bacillati > Cyanobacteriota > Cyanophyceae > Nostocales > Nostocaceae > Nostoc > Nostoc sp. UIC 10890. Next base: position 1,208,501 of record NZ_JBSGKF010000001.1, on the reverse strand, counting down.
CCTTTACAGTCGGGATAGCTTCCCCAGAACTACGAGAGTGGGTAGAGCAAATCCGCACCTGTACTGCATTGTGCTTGGTCAGTAACAATCTCAGTGAAGCGCGAATTGGTGGCATTGCGCGATCGCTCAACTTGCCTTACTACTTGGGTGCAGCCAAGCCTTCCCGACGCAAAATTAGGGCAGCACTTAGGGGAATGGATCTACCAGTGCATCAAGTGGGTATGGTAGGCGATCGCTTGTTTACGGATGTCATAGCAGGTAATCGCCTAGGAATGTTTACCATTTTAGTCGAGCCGATTGTTCATGCCGATGCGGCTCTCCGCTCTCATCCCATCCGCAACTTTGAAGTTTGGATATCTGAAATTCTGGGAGCCTCCATTACCCCCAAGAAAACTAAGATTCACAAAAGTTGAAAAGTTGTCAGGAAAATAAATCTAAAGAAATCATTAAGGAATCTTCATGGAATCCAAAAATCGGGGATCATAAGTATTAATAACATGGGGTCAGCCAAAAAAGATCCTAACTCATACTAAGTAAATATACATGCGTAAAGCGTCGGCCTTCACCATAGAGGGACTGGCGCTTTACAATTTCTTTAGTCATTTGTCCTTTGTCATTTGTCCGTTGTCATTCGTCAGTTACTAATGACCAATGACTAATGACCAATGACTAATGACCAATGACCAATGACTAACGACCAATGACTAAAACAATTGTTGTCAAAATCGGTACTTCTAGCCTAACCCAACCAGAAACGGGACAATTAGCACTTTCCACCATCGCTACTTTGGCGGAAACACTCTGCCATTTAAGACGCCAAGGACATCGGGTAATTTTGGTTTCCTCTGGCGCTGTGGGGGTGGGTTGTGCGCGGTTAGGCTTAACTGAACGTCCCAAGGCGATCGCACTCAAACAGGCTGTAGCAGCAGTTGGACAAGGCAGGCTAATCCGTATATATGATGATTTATTTACTACCCTCCAACAGGCGATCGCTCAAGTATTATTGACTCGCAGTGATTTGGTACAGCGCAGCCGCTATCTCAACGCCTACAACACCTTTCAGGAACTACTGGGACTGGGAGTGATTCCTATAGTCAACGAAAATGATACCGTAGCAATAGACGAACTAAAATTTGGTGATAATGACACGCTTTCGGCATTGGTTGCCAGTTTAGTAGAAGCAGATTGGCTATTTTTGCTCACCGATGTTGATAGGCTATACTCAGCCGATCCCCGTTCTGTGCCAGATGCGCGGCCGATTGCTCTAGTTAGTAGCATTAAAGAATTAGCTCAATTACAAATAGGTTCCCAAGGTTCTCAGTGGGGTACTGGTGGGATGGTGACAAAAATTTCGGCTGCAAGGATTGCGATCGCGGCTGGGGTGCGGACTGTAATTACCCAAGGGCGATTTCCTCGGAATATCGAAAAAATTATCCAAGGTGAACTGATTGGGACGCATTTTGAACCGCAACCAGAACCAACTTCGGCGCGTAAACGTTGGATAGCTTACGGTCTAGTACCTGCGGGAAAATTATATTTAGATGAAGGTGCGATTGCGGCAATTTCTTTAGGGGGAAAATCGTTATTAGCTGCTGGAATTAAAGCCGTAGAAGGAGAATTTGACACACAAGATGCGGTGCAATTATGTGACAGCAACGGTAACGAAATTGCCAGAGGAATTGTGAATTACAACAGCAATGAACTGCAAAAGATTCGTGGGTGTCATTCACGAGAAATTCCTACAATTTTAGGTTATCCAGGTGTGGAAACCGTGATTCATAGAGATAATTTGGTTGTGACTTAAAATGGAAATAAGATAAATTTCGTAACTACTAACTGAGATAGTAAAAATATTATGACTCAAACGTTAGAAAATGCTGTTAACTTACCAGAAGAACAACGCTTCTTTCGACATGGGTTAAGTTGGGAATAGTTTAAAGCGATTCAAGCCAGCTTTGAAAAGCTACCAGGGGTGCTTACTGCTTACGAGAACAAGAATATTAGAAAGTTGTTAACAGTGAGTTTTTAGCAGAATTAGATTTATCCTTGCTCAATCGTTGTGTTTCGTTATCGTCTCCCTTGGAAGCGATTAGAGAGTTTCGCCAAAATATTCAACAGTAATAGAAGCGATCGCCACACCACCCCACAAAGGTGCATCATCCCCCAGCACTGCGGGCACAATTTCAAAATCAACCTCCGGTAAAGCCGTCTCCCGCGCCACCTGACGCACCACCTGCCAAAAATACTCCCCCGCCTTCGTCACACCGCCTCCCAACACAAAGCGCTGCGGATTCATCAAGTTCGCTACATTGCCAATACCCACACCCAGCCCCCAAGCAGCCTTGTGCAAAACTTCCTTTGCCAAATCATCCCCAGCTGCCGCAGCTTCAGCTACCAACTGTCCCGTCAGCAACGTTAAATCATCCCCCACCAAACGCCTCAAAATCTCTCCACTTCTAATTCCTTCGCGCCTCTGCGGTTTAGTTTCCAAAATTTCCCTAACATTTTGCGCCATATAAGGCCCCGACGCTAAACGTTCCACACATCCCCGCTTACCACACAAACAAACTGGCCCAGCCGGATCTACAACCACGTGTCCAATTTCGCCAGCCATCCCACCAGCACCCCGCCAAGGCTGGCCATTGAGTATCCAACCACCACCCACGCCAGTGCTGACAGTAATATAAAACAGGCTCTCGTATCCCTGTCCCGCACCAAAGCGGTGTTCACCCAAAGCAGCAACATTGGCATCATTATCTACACCAACAGGAACACCAAACTCCTCCTCTAGCAACCTTTTGAGAGGAATGTTTTCCCATCCAGCGACATGATGAGATAGTCGTACTGTCCCCGTGGAAGCGTCAACTGGGCCGCCAAAGCTGACACCGATCGCAGCAGGTTTTGCATCTTCTAGCAGCGAGTAAATGAGCGATCGCATTATTTCCAAGTCAGTGTTAGCATCTGCATTTACTGGCGATAAACGACGTTCATAACGCAACCACTTTCTCGAACCAACGTTTACCAATGCTGCTGCTAGCTTAGTTCCACCAAAATCGAGAGCTAAAATTAATGTCATGGTTTTGAACCTTTCCAATAAATGCGATCGCACTTTTTCTGGCAGTTGATCAATAATGGATTCCTAGACCAAGGTGATTTTGTCAGATTAAATAAAGCTTTTGATGGGTAATTAGAAGAGATTTTAGTGCAGATTAATAATATAATGATGACAAGATGTGGTTTAGTTAGCCGCATCAAAAATCTGTTGTGCGGTTAAATTTAATTGGGGAAAGGTAGGTGATGAAATTGCGGTGTTACCTTGAAACGGTGTCATTTGATATTCACCATCAACTAATTCGCATACAAAAATAGTGGGTTGCTTGGGATTGCCAATAAACTTTCTTGCACCCAATGCAGCATAATCAGCAATCCAATATTCAGAAATGCCCATTTCCTCATAATCCCGAAATTTATTGTAGTAATCATCTCGCCAGTTAGTTGAAACAACTTCAATAACTATTGGAACTGATGCTGCTTGGCTTACTGTTGACTGTTTTTGAAAAAGCGGTTCATTGTCGAGATTATCAAGATTTAGCAGCAACACATCCGGCGAATAAGCTGATTCGGCAGTAGGAGTTTTGACTAATGCTGTTTTGGGAATTCCGTAGGGTAAATTAAGACGATCAAACTCCACGGTTAATTTCCGCGACAAAAACGCAACAACTTTTTCATGCGATCCGGTTGCGGGTGGCATTTCAACAATTACTCCTTTGTGCAATTCATAGCGTTTACCATCGTTGGGATACCATTCGCTAAATTCATTGAAGGTGAGTAATTTGGGCAAGGCTTGGGTCATAATCTTACCTCCACATCTGTTTTACTTTACCAAAATATTCGTAATTCCCGTTGGAATGATTCAATATATTTTGACTTTCATAGTATTTATATCAAGGTGTTTTACCATTTTGCGATCGCTGATTTGGTAAACCCAAGCTCAAGAAAGTCCATTGAGGCTTTGTCCTCAACAAAATGAGAGTGCTTTGGTAAAAAATGATTCAATTCTGCATTAAAGTAAAAATATGCGATCGCCATAACCACAGTTATTTCGATTAGTAGAGGTACAAAACTATACGCCCTGACTAGCAACAATTTGTCACAATTGCAAAATTTTATCTATTATCATGAAAGTATAAATACTTGTTCTAGTCAGCTATCTCCACTATCAAATGCCCGTTAAGCTTGATTTAACCAACCTCCTGGAAGCAACAAACTGTAAAGAAGCCATAAAGATTCCTAAATACTTGCATTTCTAATTGACTTCAGTTACAGTCAAGGCAGATACCTATCATCAAACCTTGACATTAACTCCAGGGAGTTAGATTAGGTAAAAAAGTAAATACTAGGTTTGTTAAGGTTAATTCCAGTGACGCTGCTAATAATTAGTCACTAGTTTTGATTCTTAACTTATTGCACATGAGTACGGGGCAGAAAAGGATTTCCCCCTGACTTTGTTATTTTTATTTTTCTCAGCTAATTGAGAATTATTTGCAATATGTACACTTCGAGAGATGCATTAAAAGCAGATAGTGTGGAAGAAGTATTAAAACAGTATTGGCTTACGAAAGTGATTTCTACTTATCAAATATTTCCGCATCTACCTTTAGGAATATGTTCTTCACAAGAGCGACACAGAATTGTATCTTTATGTGTAAAAACAGGATTTGTAACTAGCTATGTAGATAATTTCAGCAAAACTTTAAATAAGTGTGTTGCTGCTAGCAATCTCTTGAATTGTAGTATCAGCTACATCGATATTGCAAGTAAGGTAATCGTTGGTAACTTTTCCAGCCGCTTTGCGTATACACACAGCATTGAATATATTTGATTTGGAGAAAGAAACCAAGTTCATAAAAGCCGAGTTTCAGCAAGTGAAAATTTATAAAATACCAGATAACAATAAAACTAGATACAAAATTAACGCCGCTTATACGGAAAAATCTATCTTGACACTATTTATTTCTATTGTGGAGAATTTATTAACCGGGAAGACCTTGAGCAATAATGATGTTATAAAGTGGCTACCTAGTTTTGACTGGGAAATACATATTGTTCTTTTTTATCTCCTTGACTGAAGGATATTGTAGCCCAGAACACAATTGTAGTTTGTAATACCTTTTGTCCATAAAATACGCTAATGAGTATAGATAGATGAATACTTTTTTTTGTTCTGACGATTCACAGCAAGTAGGAGAAGATGTTATTGGTAGTGCCACCAATTATCAAACTTATATTTTAGTTGAGTGTCCTTTACCTTGGACATCAGAAGCCTTGAATTCCAAATGGGTGCCTCAGAATTTAAGGATTTTGGTAGATGAAGTGAAGCGTGCTAAATTACCGATTAGATTCCTCTTAATTGCTAATGATGTATCACACAAAGTAAACCACACTACGCTTTTGATTTATCAAAAAAAAGAGGGTTTAAGTAATGGATACCATAAGCAAGAGTTTAAGCTAGGCAATATTGAGCAAGTAGCAGAAGTTGTCCAAAAATGGCTATGGGGTATCAGTTCTAATTCTGAGGTAGAAACTAGTACAACTAGAGATATTTTAGTTTGTACCCACGGTAGTCATGATAAGTGCTGTGCCAGATATGGCGCTCCTTTTTACTTCAAAATTACAGCGAGTAATGCTGATTTGTGCTTGGATAATGTGCGAATTTGGAAATCATCGCACTTTGGTGGACATCGGTTTGCACCAACAATTATAGACTTGCCAGAAGGAAGATACTATGGTCGGCTTGAACAAGATTCATTTAGATCAATTTTGACTCGGACTGGCGATATTCAATGCTTAAATAAAGTCTATCGCGGCTGGGGAATTCTGCCTGCTGCACTTCAGGTTTTGGAAAGAGAACTAATCCTCTGCAATGGATGGGATTGGTTTAACTACAAAGTTGCAGGCAAAATTTTGGAGCAAAGTTTAGACAATAATACTATCCTAGCTGAACTAAGTTTTGAAAAGCCTTCTGGTTCTTTCTACACTTACCAGGCTAAACTTGTGAAAGATGAAACTAAGACTCAACAACTGAAGAGTTCATGTAATGCTACACGAGAGTTAGTAGTTACTAAATATGCTGTAGGTAGTCTCTGGATTACCTCTAGTAAGGTCATGAGTTATAGTACATAGAAGAGGTGAGTTTTTAAACGCAGAGGGACGCAAAGAGAAGCGCAGAGGAATGCAGAGGAATGCTAAGTTTAGTTCGCTACGAATTCATTAAATGCTCTATTTAGTATAAAGCTGCACAAATTCGGAATATAATTTTTGCGCCCCTATGCATTTAAATTCCAAATACCAAATTAAGATTGACCGATATTTAGCACTTTTCGTAACAATACTTGGTCTTCTAATTTGGCTTTTAAACGACCATTTTCAATATCTCGAATCCAGCTTTGGCTTTTACCTGTGAGTTTTGCCAACTCTCTTTGGGAAAGATTCAAATTTTTTCGCGCTTCCAAAATCTGTTCACCTAGTAAATCATTTGTAGCTTTAGGCTTCTTTTTGGCTTTAGCAGTTCGTCGTTGCTTTTTTTCTGATTCTGAGATTTGCTGTTCCCATTCTGCTGGAAGTTCAAAAGCCAAAATCCGCGCATTCATGAGTAGATTCCATTTACCACGGGGGCCTGTGTCTGTGAGGCGAGTTTCAGCACCACCGTCATTAGTCCAAAATTCTAATGCTTCATCTGGATCTTCGGGAAGATCAATTAACTTCGCCCACAAAGGTTGAATTTCTGGTGGGTAAGTAACTGGATCGAAAAGTGGCTTCATTCCATAGTGATTGAGAATTTCCAAATCACTTTCAAAAGTTCGCAGCAGACGTTTGCGTTCTTCCCGTTGTCTGGATGCAAGGGCGACTTTTTCCTCACCGTAAGCAATACGCAGCAAGGTAGGAATGGTGATGCGTTGTTCTTTGCCCATTTTGGTTTTAAACAGCAACCACAGCATTAGTCGGACTGCGCCTTCATGTTGCTGCCAAATGCTCATAACTGTGGTTAACAGCGTTTTGGGGAGACTGCCATATTGATAGAATGCGGTTCGCTCTTTACATGCTTGTTTGTTTAAGAAATATTGTGCCCATGAGCCTGCTTTTACTTTAAAAGTTAGCCCAATCAGATATTTGCATCCGAGATTGTCTTCTTGAAAGTGGTGTTGAATGTCTACTAAGTGCCATAAGCGGCTGTTTGTAACAGAGAATCCGTTAATTCGGCCTTGTTGGGGCCAGTCAATGGAGATAACCAGGGAACAAGCTTGCTGGACAAGATTTTTCATTAAAGCTAGTTTGGCAGCTTTGCTTAAATCTTTGCGTTTCTCCATCCCCAAATATTTCTCAATTTGCCGTTCATCGATCGCAAATTCTTGCTCCCAAGGTTGCTCTAAAGCTGTAGCATAAGCTGCAAAAATTAGATGTATGCAAGCGGCTCTGATGTCAAGCCCTTCAATTGCGGCTATATCTGTGGCTTTGTCGTTAACTTTGAAGGGATCTTGGATGTGAAAAGCGATCGCACCTCGGCCTTGATTGACTTGTCGTCCATAACTGATGTAGCCTTCCTCATCGGTTTCCCAATGTAGGGATGTGCGTTGCGCTAATACATTACAAGCTTCCCAAATTGCGATCGCTGAAGCAAATGGATTATTCTTACCATTAGAAAACAAGTCTAAACTGGTAGCATCTCTCGGTTCAACTTTGCATCTCCCCTTTTTCGCCTGCCAAGGAATGGGAGACTTAGTTGGACAAGCTATTACACATTGTGGTTCTGGATAATAGCCCTCACAATTATTACAAAGACCAGGATCAACCCAGTATTCATTGTCCTCTATTTTGATTGCACCCGTAGGACATTGGGGGCGGCAGTTGTCACATCCAACGCAACTGTTGTTAGGAATTGTATAAGGCATAAGGCTCTTTTCCCACTCTAATCGTTGAGATGTCTGTCTCAGGTCTCCCCTGGATGAGTCCTGTTTATTCATGACTCGCCACCACATTATCTTTCTGGCGAGAATAATTTTTTCTCACCAAATTCACTGCCCACATCCATATTTTGACTTTGCATCCAATTGGAAGCTATTTAAGGCTTTAAAAGCGAGCCTGATAAAACTTCTTTATTAACTATACATTTCATGAAAAAAATGATTAATTTGTTCGTGTCGAGCTTAGAAAAAAACCTTAACATTTATTTAATTACGTATTTAATGAACATTTTACATTTGACCATAGAGTGTTTTTAGGACATATTTAAGTCTGTGACGGTTTGATTTCATCTGATTTATTAATAATTTTAATATTTAATGCATGATCATATTCTGCCATCAAATTTACAGTTCCTTCATAAATCAATTCGATTTCTTCATGTGAAAGAAAAATGTCATCATTTAACTAAATAATTGAATCCAAAAGTAATTGAAAATTGTTGCTTTATCAAATACATATTGCATATATCAAACTGTAACTTATGAACATATTACTTTGTATCTATGTATACAGTTTATCTATATCTATCTGCATAAACCTAAATATATTTGAAAAATAATATCATCATTTTTATCTGGAAAATCTCTTTTATATAAGGAGAGAGTTTTGAATTATCCCCATTGTTTACTAAGGTTAGGCGTTGAGAAGTTAGGTTTATAATCAAATATGTATAATAATTATTGGCAATAAGTTTCATCTATTATTTGAAATAAAAAACAATGTGTAATTGTGTTCAGAGTCATCGAATTTTGATGAGGAAAAAGTAAGTTTTGAATACAAAAAAAGAAAAGATTAGGATAATATGATGATTAATGCACCAACAGATTGATAGGCAAAATTGCCGAGGAATTATTCATGGCACAACTAACAGGTTTGACATTTGGCGGTAAGGCTTGGACACCACAATTTGCTCAAGAAATTGACAAGGATAAATGTATCGGCTGTGGCAGATGCGTTAAAGTATGCGGGTACAATGTGCTAGGTTTGAAGGCACTCAATGAAGAAGGTGAATTTGTAGAAGATGAAGATGATGAAGAAATTGAACGGAAAGTAATGGCAGTTACTTCTCCAGAAAATTGTATTGGTTGTCAAGCTTGTTCACGGATTTGCCCCAAGAATTGCTACACCCACGTTGTATTAAACAATTAAGGTTTTTGGAGTTAGTCAAAATTGTTGTTCATTCAAGGAGGCACTGTTTGTATAAAGCGCTAATGCGCTAGGCAAGGTAACTTGAGGGGAATACTAAATATTTACTGGGACTAATAAAAAGTTTACAGTAAACAAATCCGTAAATCGCAAAATGTTAGCTATTAACAAATTTAAACTTGCTGCTAATATAGCCTAATCAATATTAGGACTAACAGTGCCCTCTTGGAACAACTAGCTTTTCTGAAAGCAGGGGGCTAACTTTGTGGTATGAGTTGAAATATAATTTGTAATTTTCTGGGGGAAAGATATGGAAAAAATCTGGAAGTTTCCCCCTTTTTTTATGGCTACACGTTAGAAAGTTAATAAGTGAAAAGGAAATGGGGAATGGGGAATAGGGAATGGGGAATAGATAAGACCTCTTGCAAAAATATGTTTTTGCACTCTTAGGGAAAAGGGTAAAGGTTAAAGGGAAAGGATTTTGAGTTTCTTTACCCTTTACCCCTTACCCTTTACCCCGACAAATGCCAAGAAGTCTATAACAATGCCCAATGCCCAATTCCCAAAACTCAGAAAATCACACCTTTAAAGACTGTTTACAGAGCAGGTAGCATGTATGCAACAAGTTCCTGTTTCACTATGGACTCTGGTTGCTGGGATAGTAGTTACAGCAATCAGTATTTGGATTGGTCAAAACCACACTCTTATGCCGGTGCAGGCATCGTTACAAGCGCCTTTGGTAGACGGTTTTTTCAACGTCATGCTTACCATTGCGATCGCACTCTTCTTGGTGGTAGAAGGAACAATTGTAGCTTTTTTGGTGAAGTTTCGTCGCCGTCGCGGTGATGATACCGATGGTTTGCCAATAGAAGGTAACGTTCCCTTAGAAATCTTCTGGACAGCAATTCCAACAGTGATTGTCCTCTGTTTGGGCATCTACAGCGTAGATGTTTTTAACCAAATGGGCGGCTTTGAACCTGCCGGTCATCCTCATTCAGCAGCTCATGTCGCTCATCAGTCAGGAACAGCTATCGCAGCTACATTAAGCGATACTTCTGAAACAACAGTTTCCCCAACAATTGGGATTGGCGCATCTCCTCAAACCCTAGGGAAACCAGCCGACTTAGTTGTTGATGTCAAAGGCATACAGTATGCCTGGATATTTAACTATCCTGATAGTGGCATTACCTCTGGGGAATTGCACATTCCCGTCGGTGCTGATGTCCAACTCAACCTTTCAGCACAAGATGTAATTCACTCATTCTGGGTTCCAAACTTCCGCTTGAAGCAAGATGCACTTCCCGGTATCCCTACCGAACTACGATTTGTTGCCACCAAACCAGGTACATATCCCGTAGTTTGTGCTGAATTGTGCGGTGGTTATCACGGTTCCATGCGGACACAGGTAATTGTCCACACACCGGAAGAATATGATAGCTGGCGGACAGAAAATCAGATTGCTCAACAGCAAAACCTTAATCAAGTTGTTGCAGTTAATCCAGCCGACTTATCAACATCAGAGTTTCTCGCGCCCCACACCCATGATATGGGAATTAGTGCAGCAACTCTAGAGTCAATGGTCATTGGTCATTAGTCATTGGTCATTAGTCATTAGTCATTGGTCATTAGTCATTGGTCATTAATAACGGACAAATGACAACGGACAAATGACAACAGACAAAGGACAAAGAAGAAAGGACAAAAGACAAATGACAACGGACAAAGGACAAAAATATGACGCAGGTAGAATTTCCACGGAATACTCCACCAGAAGGAAATAAACCGGAAATGGTGGCTGGCCACACCTCTCATCCGAAGGCGTGGAAATGGCAAGACTATTTTACATTTAATGTTGACCACAAGGTTATTGGTATCCAATACCTAGTGACGGCATTTGTGTTCTATCTCATCGGCGGACTGATGGCGATCGCTATCCGTGTCGAATTAGCAACACCAGATGCAGACGTACTCGACCCCAATCTGTATAACGCTTTCATGACCAATCACGGGACGATTATGATCTTCCTGTGGATTGTCCCTAGCGCTATTGGGGGATTTGGTAACTATTTGGTGCCGTTGATGGTTGGTGCTAGGGATATGGCTTTCCCGAAGCTGAATGCGATCGCCTTTTGGTTAAATCCACCAGCCGGTGCGCTGATTTTAGGTAGTTTCATTTTTGGCGGTTCGCAATCTGGTTGGACAGCTTACCCACCATTGAGTTTGGTAACAGCGCCAATTGCTCAAACTATGTGGATACTTGCGATCGTTTTGGTAGGAACTTCTTCAATTTTGGGTTCACTGAACTTTGTGATCACCATTTTGATGATGAAGGTTCCTAGCATGAAATGGGATCAAGTACCCCTGTTTTGCTGGGCAATCTTGGCAACCTCCATTCTGGCATTGCTTTCCACACCTGTATTAGCAGCCGGTTTAGTTCTGCTGTTGTTTGACCTCAACTTTGGCACCTCCTTCTTTAAACCAGATGCAGGCGGTAACGTTGTAATTTATCAACACTTATTCTGGTTTTATTCTCACCCGGCAGTCTATTTAATGATTCTGCCCATCTTCGGCATCATGTCGGAGGTAATTCCAGTTCACTCCCGCAAGCCAATTTTTGGTTATAAAGCGATCGCTTATTCTAGTGTGGCGATCTGCGTTGTCGGTTTGTTCGTCTGGGTACACCACATGTTTACCAGTGGTACACCCGGTTGGATGCGGATGTTCTTCACCATCTCCACTCTTATAGTTGCAGTTCCCACTGGCGTGAAGATTTTTGCCTGGGTTGCTACCCTCTGGGGTGGTAAAATCCGCTTCACCGGTGCGATGCTTTTCGCCATTGGCTTGTTATCCATGTTTGTCATGGGCGGCTTAAGTGGTGTGACGATGGGAACAGCCCCCTTTGATGTTCATGTCCACGACACATATTATGTTGTCGGACATTTCCACTACGTTCTGTTTGGCGGTTCCGTGTTTGGTATCTACGCCGGTATTTATCACTGGTTCCCCAAAATGACCGGACGAATGCTGAATGAAACCTGGGGACGCATTCATTTCGCCCTCACCTTTATCGGCACTAATCTGACCTTTTTACCCATGCACGAATTGGGTTTGAAAGGAATGCCCCGACGAGTGGCAATGTATGACCCCCAATTTATCGACCTCAATCAAATTTGTACCTTTGGTTCATTTGTTTTGGGGATATCGGTAATTCCTTTCGCCATTAACATGATCTACAGTTGGCTGAAAGGGCCTTTAGCTGGTGATAATCCTTGGCAAGCTTTGACTTTAGAATGGACAACTAGCTCACCACCCATAATTGAAAACTGGGAAGTGTTGCCAGTTGTGACTCATGGCCCTTATGACTACGGTCATGGTCATAGTACTGAAGTAGAGACATCTGCAACACCGGAAGCTAGTGCTTAGTTATGAAATAACTCTTGTGGGGTGGGTCGAAAAGCCACTGGTGTCAACTTAACGCGAAACCGCACGTCCGCCAGGGATTGTAAATCCCTGTCTCATAGCTAAAGTCCTCTGAAGAGGACTAAAGATTGCAAAAATTTTCAGTCTACTTCAGTAGACTTGAGTAATTAGTCAGGGATTTACAATCCCTGGCGGGTGAACAACACCCAATCAGTACGCTATTTTTGGCTTAAGTTGACACCAATGGCATCCTGCCCGCCTTTAATCTAAGACGGGTGAGACACCAATCCCTCAAGAGAATCAAGATTGTGAAGAATTCAATTGCCCGACGCTTCACCTTTAAGGGTAAACAATATGACCATAGCTACGACAAGCGAAGATCACAGTGCAGGACACGAAGAACATCCAGATTTAAGAGTTTGGGGATTGTTGACATTCCTCGCTTCTGAATCCCTGATGTTTGGGGGATTTTTTGCCACTTTCTTGTTTTTTAGAGGTATTACAGCAGTTTGGCCTCCAGAAGAAACTGAAGTAGAACTCCTTGTGCCGACGATTAACACCATTATTCTGGTGTCTAGTAGTTTCGTGATTCACTTCGGTGATAAGGCGATTAAAAAGAATAATGTCAAGGGAATGCAACTGTGGTATGCAATTACTGCAATCATGGGGGCAATTTTCTTGGGTGGTCAGGTTTATGAGTATTCAACTTTAGGATATGGTCTGACTACCAACGTCTTCGCCAACTGCTTTTATATCATGACTGGGTTCCACGGTTTACACGTTTTTGTGGGACTGTTATTGATATTACGAGTATTGTGGCGATCGCGTCTTCCCGGTGAATATTCTGCAACCAATCATACTTTCATCGAAATGACAGAAATTTACTGGCACTTCGTAGACATTATTTGGATTGTATTATTCACCTTGGTGTACGTTCTTACTTTGTTTTAAATTGGGCATGGGGCATTAACAATTCGTAATTCGTAATTCGTAATTCGTAATTCGTAATTATGTTGAGTTATTGCCCAATCCCCAGTCCCCAATCCCCAGTCCCCAGTCCCCAGTCCCCAATATGCAAGCTAATACAAATAAATTCTCATGGTTCGAGGTTCCAGAAGATATCAAAAATCTATTAGTTTTAGCTGCACAAAACTGGGAGAACACATCAGAATCGGAAAAGTATATTCAACAAGCTTTAGCTAAGACTGGTGAAAATACAGATGTCTTAGTAGCAGCATATAGATTTTTCTATTATAAGAATAATTATTCTCTTGCACTACAAACAACAATCAAATTATTAGATAAAATTAAAGAAGTAGAAAACTTTCCTGATGACTGGGAGCAACTTAAGCCGATATTAGTCAATCGTCAAGAAGACCCTCAAATTCGATTGTACTTAAATGCTTATGCTGCTTCTGGATTAGTACTAGCAAAGTTGGGAGCAATCGAGGAAGCAAAAGAAATCAGCACCAGAGTCAAACAGATAGACGACAAGAATGATTTTGGTGCCGGGATTCTGCTGGATATTTTGACACGTCCGGCAGAAGAAGATGATTAATTAGTCAGCAATCAAAAATCAAGGTGAACAATCATGAACAATTGGTTATCTACTAGATCATATTCCTCTTACTCCCTGTTAGGAGCAGCTACTGATAGTAACTCTATCTTTCCTCCTATTACCATACCTACTAAACTTCCTGTAGGCAATATTCCTAATGTCTCTCCGATCCTGATCATCCAATCTTCACCGTTATCAATTTAAAAGTTATGAAAGGTAGGGATTGGCTGCTAACGGGGGACGGTCAGTATCAAGCCTGTAAATCTGTGAGAGCATGGGATTTATTGAGAGAAAATTACCGCCTTTATCGGTTTTTAACTGAGGTGGAAGATGTTCTCAATAGTGGTGACAATGAAGCCAATTGTCTGCCAGAAATTCGGATGCTCGTAAGGCGCTTGATAGTAAATTCCTACTGGGTGCAAAGTCAACATTTAGAGGCTTCACCCAAAACGGGAAGCTCTGTTTTACTTCTATATGATGAATTGGGTTTTCCGTTGACGGTGCAAACAGTAACATTTGCACCGGGAACCCGATCAACAATTCATAATCATGGGACATGGGGAATAGTGGCGGTGTTAAAAGGTCAGGAAAAAAATACTTTTTGGCGACGCACTCATAGCCCAGAATTTCAGGACAAAATTGAACGGACGGGAGAGATAACTCTATTTCCAGGGGATATTATTAGCTTCACTCCTGATGCAATTCACAGTGTAGAAGCAATGGGTGATGAGCCAACTGTGACTTTTAATATCTACGGCGAAACTGATCCAGATGAGAGATTTGAGTTTGACTTAGTTACTCATCAGGCTAGGAATTTTTAATTAGGAATCGTCAGGGTTTATGGTTAGACGCTTTAGCGCTAAAGCGCAAACTACAAACAATTGAGTAATTAGGAGATAATTGCATGGCAAGAGTAAGTTTCTATAGCAAACCAGGCTGTAAAGGTGGGACTAAGCAAAAAGTTTTGCTCACAGCTGCTGGTCATGAGGTGATACCATACAACCTGCTAACAGAACCTTGGACAGTTGAACGGTTGCGCTCATTTTTTGGCGATCGCCCCGTAGCTGAATGGTTTAATCCTTCCGCCCCAAAGGTAAAATCTGGTGAGGTAGTTCCTGAAAAAATGGATGAACAAACCGCCTTGGCGCTGATGCTGAAAGAGCCATTGTTGATTCGCCGTCCTTTGTTAGAAGTAGGCGAACAGCGCGAGGTCGGATTTGATGTACAAAAAATTGATGCTTGGATTGGCTTACAAGCTGTGGATGAATCCTTGCAAGAAATCAGCGACAATCTGATGAAGGAAAATTTGCAAGGTTGCTCCCACGGTCATGGTCATCATCATGAACATGGTAATGAACACCAAAAGAAAGGCAACTGTAAACATTAGTACAGGATTTTTGCAGTGATGTAATCTATTAAAACCTGAATTATTGAGTTTGAGATGTAACAATACCTCAAGTATCAATATACAACTTCGGGGTGAATTAGTATTCGTAACATCTCGTAAAAATATGCTTATTTTTGTCTCAGATGTTACGAAGCTAAACTTGCATGGGCATATTAAGAATGCTTATATTGCAAGAAAAAATCATGACAGCCACTTTATCTGGTTATCAACTCCTCGAAACCCTTCACTCCGGTAGTAAAACCGTCATTTATCGTGGACGGCGAGAAACCGATAACGCTTCTGTCGTAATCAAAACTCTTCTGTGCGAACATCCACCTCTAGAAGATATTGCTCGACTGCGCCACGAATATCAAATCATTGAGCCGCTACGAATTTCTGGCATTGTTAAAGCCTACGAGTTAAAAAATTATCAGCATGGTCTAGCTTTAGTTTTAGAAGATATTCCAGGTTGCTTGCTCAAAGAACTTATTGCCACTCAAACAACCACCTTAATTATTTTTCTGAAGGTGGCGATTAATTTGGCACACACATTAGGAGAGCTGCACGCCCAAAAAATTATACATAAAGATATTAAGCCGCACAATATTCTAATTAATCCTGAATCTGGGGAAATTAAACTGATTGACTTCAGTATCTCCTCACGCCTTGATCAAGAAAATACCACCTTGAGCAATCCTAATTTGCTCGAAGGTACCCTTGCCTATATGTCGCCTGAGCAAACAGGCAGAATGAATCGGGTGTGCGACTATCGCACCGACTTTTATTCGTTGGGTGTCACCTTGTATGAAATGCTGACGGGTACGCTGCCGTTTTATGCTGCTGACCCGATGGAGTTGATACACTGTCACATCGCCAAAATGCCAGCCGCACCCTGTCAAAAAACCGTGTGTCGCGTTCTGGGAAATGTGCCAGAGGCGATTAGTGCAATTATTTTGAAGCTGTTAGCGAAAACAGCAGAGGAGCGGTATCAAAGCGCTTGGGGACTGAAAGCGGATTTAGAGGACTGCTTATTTCAGCTTCAAGTGATTGGCAAGATTGAAAACTTCGTACCGGGGAGACAGGACAAATCTGGGCATTTTTCGATTCCACAAAAGCTGTATGGACGCGAAACAGAAGTAGCAACATTGATGGCTGCATTTGAGCGTGTGGCAGATGGTAGCAGCGAACTCATGCTCGTTTCTGGTTATTCGGGTATTGGCAAGACAAGTGTCGTCAATGAAGTTCATAAACCGATTGTGGGAGCAAGGGGTTATTTCATTGCAGGCAAGTTTGACCAGTTCAAGCGCAATATTCCATACGCGTCATTGATTCAGGCGTTCCAATCTTTGATTCAGCAATTACTCACCGAAAGCGTTGCCCAAATCCAAGGGTGGAAAGAGAAACTGTTAACTGCGTTGGGAGAAAACGGACAAGTCATTATTGATGTGATTCCAGAAGTCGAACTAATTATTGGAACTGTACCAGCTGTAACACAATTGGGAGCGACAGAATCGCAAAATCGCTTCAATCGCGTCTTTGGGCAATTCATTGGGGTATTCACGAACCAAGACCATCCCTTAGTTGTGTTTCTTGATGACTTACAGTGGGCAGATTCGGCATCGCTGAACTTAATTGAGCTATTAATAACGGATACTGAACGCAAATATTTATTGCTAATCGGGGCATACCGTGACAATGAAGTGTCGCCCACCCATTCACTGATGATGAGTTTGTCCAAGATTCAAGCCTCTGGTGCACTAGTGAATAACATCGTCTTATCACCATTGCAGTTAATGAATGTGGAAGCGTTAATTGGCGATACATTGAATCACATAGAATGCAGTCAGCCACTAGCAGAATTACTATTCCACAAAACCGGGGGAAATCCGTTCTTCTTAACGCAACTGCTGAAAACCCTACACCAAGAAGACTTGCTAACGTATGACTTTCAGTTTGGAATGTGGCAGTGGGATATTCAACATATTCAAGCGATTGGCATTAGCGACCTAAATGTTGTTGAACTGACAGCGAGAAATATTCGTAAACTCTCATTAGAAACGCAAAAAGTCCTGAAACTGGCTGCTTGTATTGGTAATACTTTTAACTTAGATGTATTGGCGATCGTTAATGAAACATCTTCTCTAACGACTGCGGCGCAATTGTGGTCAGCCCTGCAAGCTGGGTTAATTTTGCCTTTAAGTCAGGATTACAAAATTCCCTTAGTCTTTAGTCAGGAGGAATCTGGCAAAATTGCTTTAACTGATATCAAAGTTGATTACAAGTTTTTACATGACCGAGTACAGCAAGCGGCATATTGTCTGATTCCCGATGAGCAAAAGAAAGCAACGCATCTGAAAATTGGTCAATTACTACTGCAAAATACTACACCTGAAGAACGTAAAGAAAATATATTTGCTTTAGTTAATCAACTCAATTACGGTACTGATTTACTGATATCTGAAACCGAAAAATATCAACTCGCAGAACTCAATCTCATCGCCGGACAGAGAGCTAAAGCAGCTACAGCGCACGATTCCGGTGTCAAATATTTGCAAGTTGCTTTAGGACTGTTAGTAGAAGAAAGCTGGAAGTGTGAATATGAACTGACATTAACACTCTACTCAGAAGCAGCAGAGGCGGCTTTTTTGAGCGGTGATTTTGAAGAAATGCAGAGATTCTTTGAAATAATCCAAAACTGTGCTACGACGCTACTGGACAAAATTAAAGTGTATGAAGTCCAGATGCAAGCTTATATGGCGCAGAACAGGCTGCTAGAAGCGGTTAACACAGCGCTAGAAGTTTTAAAGCTATTGGGAGTTGAGTTTCCCCAACAGCCGAACCCATCAGATATTGGGCAAGCATTGGCACAGACTGCGGCAATTTTGAGTGGAACGCAAATTGAGGATTTAATTGACCTGCCTCAAATGAGCGATCGCTATAAATTAGCAGCCATGAGACTATTGTCAAGTATTTTTGCTCCTGCATACATTGCTGCTCCGGCACTATTGCCATTGACGGTGTGCAAACAAGTACAATTATCCGTCCAATATGGTAATGCTTCCGTTTCTCCCTTTGCGTATGCCAATTATGGTTTTCTTCTTTGTGCCATTGTGGGAGATATTGATTCAGGTTATCAGTTCGGCCAATTAGCTTTAAATCTATTGTCAAAGTTAAATGCTCAAGAAATCAAAGCTAAGACACTTTTCATCGTAAATCTATTTATCCGACATTGGAAAGAGCATTTAAGAGAAACCTTAGAACCTTTGTTATCAGGCTATTCTAGCGGAATGGAAACAGGAGATTTAGAATATGCCGGCTATAGTCTACTCCAGTACTCCTGTTTAGCTTACTTTAGCGGTAAAGAATTGACTGTCCTTGAAAGAGAGATAGCAAGAAACAGAGATGCTATTCATAAAATCAAGCAAGAAACAGCGCTTAATTATATAGAAATCTATTGGCAGGCTACCTTAAATCTGCTCGGAAAAAGTGAAAATCCCTGCCTTCTAAAGGGTGATGCCTGCGATGAGCAGATCAGGTTGCCATTGCACCAGCAAGCGAACGATAATGCGGGAGTTGGCTACATATACTTGAACAAATTTTTACTTTGTTATTGGTTTGAAAATTACTCAGAAGCGATTGAGAATCTCGCTATAGCAGAGAAGTATTTAGATACAGTGGTAGGAATGCCTCTTGTTCCTGTATTCCATTTTTACGATTCTTTAGTATGGCTAGCGGTGTATGGCGATCGCTCAGAGTCAGAGCAACAGGAAATTCGCGATCGCGTCCAAGCTAATCAAGAAAAAATGCAAAAATGGGCGGATCATGCCCCAATGAATCATTTACACAAATTTTATTTAGTAGACGCAGAACGGCATCGAATTTTAGGCGAAAAAATAGAAGCCATTGAGATGTACGATCAGGCGATCGCACTTGCGAAAGAAAACAAGTACATCAACGAAGAAGCGATGGCTTACGAACTCGCAGCCAAATTCTATTTGTTATGGGGTAAAGAAGCTATTGCTCAAACCTACATGACCAATGCCTACTACGCCTATAGCCATTGGGGCGCTGTTGCTAAAGTCAAAGATTTAGAAGCACGTTATCCGCAATTGATTGTGCAATCAAATACAGAAAATCTAGAAACGAATTACCTGCACACTATTCAAACACACTCTACGACCACCGGAGGCGCTCACATTCTTGACTTCATGACAGTGATGAAAGCTGCTCAGGTGCTATCAGAAGAAATGGTGCTAACTCACCTGCTCGAAAAATTGATGAAGATTGTCATCGAAAATGCTGGCGCTGAACAAGGTTACTTTATTGCCAAGCACGATAATCAATGGCTGCTAGAAGCAGTGGGAATTGTAGAAGGTCAGGACGTTAGTGTATCAACTGCTATTGTTAACTCGAAAGATGAAATTGATTCAGCTTTGCTCCCAGTTGCTTTACTCAACTATGTTGAAATAACCAGAAACAATTTAGTTTTAGACAATGCTGTTAAAGATTCCCGTTTTGCGGCTGATGCTTATATCACCACTTATCAATCTAAGTCGATTTTGTGTCTACCGCTGATTCACTCTGGCAAGTTTACTGGTATTATTTATCTGGAAAATAATCTCATTACTGGTGCTTTTACCCCAGAACGGGTAAATGTGCTGAGTCTGTTGATAGCACAAATTTCCATTGCGATCGACAACGCTCGTCTCTACACCAATCTGCAAACCTACTCGCAACAACTGGAAGCTAAATCACAAGAACTCGAAGCTAAAAACGAAGCTTTCCAAGCATCCGAAACGCGAGAGCGAGAAAAAGCAGAACAACTCGCACAATCCCTGCACAAACTCCAACAAACCCAGGCTCAACTTGTGCAGACCGAGAAAATGTCGAGCTTGGGGCAACTGGTAGCAGGTGTTGCCCACGAAATCAACAATCCGGTCAATTTTATCTTTGGCAACCTGGCCCATGCCAACAACTACACCCAAGAGGTGCTGGGACTACTGGAACTTTACCAGAAACATTACCCATCTCCCCATCCAGAGATTCAGGAAGAAGCCCTGGCAATTGATCTGGAATTCTTGCTGGAAGACCTGCCTAAGCTACTGTCTTCTATGCGGGTTGGAGCAGACCGGATTCGACAAATTGTCGCTTCTCTGCGAACCTTCTCACGCATGGATGAAGCCGAGATTAAAGCCGTTAATATTCATGAGGGGATCGACAGTACCCTAATGATTCTGCAACATCGCCTTAAAGCAAAGTCAGATCGTCCCGATATTCAGCTTGTGAAAAACTACGGCAATCTGCCTCAAGTAGAATGCTATGCAGGGCAGCTGAATCAAGTGTTTATGAATGTGTTGAGTAATGCGATCGATGCTTTGGAAGAGTCATTAGCAGACAATCAAGGACAAATAACAACTCCAACCATTACTATTCATACTGAGCAAATTGATACTCATCAAGTGGAAATTCGGATTGCAGACAATGGTCTAAGTATACCAGAGTCTATTCGACGACGCCTGTTCGATCCTTTCTTCACCACAAAACCTGTGGGCAAAGGGACAGGTATGGGTTTGTCGATTAGTTACCAAATTGTCACCGAAAAACATGGTGGTTCACTTTCTTGCATCTCAGAACCCGGACAGGGAGCGGAGTTTCAAATCCGCATTCCACTTTCACAGGAAATTAGCAAGAACATTGTTGTTGCTTGAAATACCACTCTTTAGTACTTACAGCAATTTTCGTTTGTATGAAGTAGGGGCTACTGTATGCCCCTACAGTTATCCTTAACGGACACCAGCAGTTTCTAAAGACAAGTCTTGAAACATAGGTGTGCTGAGGTAACGTTCACCAAAGGAAGGCTGAATCATCACGATTAAACGTCCGGCATTTTCTGGACGTTTACCTACTTGAATTGCGGCGCACAAAGCTGCACCAGAAGATATTCCAGACAATAAGCCTTCTTCTTTTGCCAAGCGGCGTCCATAAGCGATCGCTTGTTCATCGCTGACTCTAATTACTTCATCAACTAATTCTAGGCGGAGAACATCTGGGATAAATCCCGCGCCAATACCTTGAATTTTATGTGGGCCAGCTTCACCACCTGAGAGAACTGGGCTGTTGCTGGGTTCAACTGCGATCGCTTTAAAAGTCGGCTTGCGCTGTTTGAGTACTTCTGCAATCCCAGTAATCGTCCCACCAGTACCTACCCCAGCAATGACGATATCTACTTCCCCGTCTGTATCTGCCCAAATTTCTTCGGCGGTGGTTTCCTGGTGAACTTTGGGATTAGCAGGGTTGCGGAACTGTTGCAACATAAAAGCATCGGGAGTATTAGCGACAATTTCTTCGGCTTTGCGAATTGCTCCCCGCATTCCTTCAGCACCTGGTGTCAACTCTAAAGACGCACCATAAGCTCTGAGCATAGCTCGTCGTTCTTGGCTCATTGTCTCTGGCATTGTCAAAATCAAACGGTAGCCACGCGCTGCTGCTACCATCGCCAAAGCAATTCCTGTATTACCAGAGGTAGGTTCAACTAAAATGGTCTTTCCAGGGGAAATTGAGCCAGCGGCTTCTGCTGAGAGTACCATACTTAAACCAATGCGGTCTTTCACCGAAGCCGCTGGGTTCATACCTTCTAATTTGACAACTATCCTTGCCACTACTCCCTCAGCTTGGGGAATCTTGTTCAGTTGAACTAAAGGAGTTCGTCCAATCAGTTCTGTTATGTCTTGAGCAATCCGCATTATTTAACTCCTAAAATCCTAAATCTTAGTACAGAGTATTTACTTATAACAATAAGCTTTTGTGTATTTAATTTGTACTGTAGTGTCAATGAGTGCATATACTATGTATTCTAACTAAACCACAAAATATGAAAGTTTAGGAAGAACTTTTATGAGATGTTCCGATTGATTCTCACTTCAGCAGAGTACTAGGGAAGCATCCTTCTATTTTACCATTTGGAATTGCTGACTATTGTCTCTTGGGTTGAGATTCGATTTCTGTAATTCTGTATATATGAATAATTTTCACCATTTTTTCTATTTGTTATGGAAATATAATTTACTTTTCAAACATTTAATTGCTTTTCTTAAATTATTAGTCTATCTTGAGCAAGAGGCATTGGTATTCTCTTTTGAGTGCAGATTTTAGCCGTCCAAAATTGCATCACAAACAGTCCTTAATCATTGTCTACATTGCTTTTAGGTTGAGTACAAAAACACCAGAACCTCACCTCGAAAACACTAGCACCTCGTCTCAAAAACACTAGCACCCATACCCCAATTAATTTTTATAAGACTTATCGGATGGGAATTACAGCCTTTGAGTACTATTCTAATGAATTTAATAATCTTAACAGGGCTGGGGTAAACTGTTTTGTGGAGAGCGGCTGATATAAATCGTATAGGATTTACGCAGAGATTCCCCTCTACCCCCCAACATTCCTAAGCGAAAGCTTAGTGAACTAGGGGGGACTTCTTAATCTCTCTTTTGAGACTAGGATGTAACCAGAATCCAGAATCTAAGTGCGTTATTTCTGACTGAATAATCCTACGTTTTGTGAAAAAATTGGTAACTTTTCATGAGTCAGTGATCAGTGGTGATTAAAAAAATAACTGAGAACTAACAATTGTGAAAATTACCGTTTACACATATTTTAATATCAAAACTGTTTCAGAGGTAGAAATATATAACTACTTTAGATAAACAGCAAAAGATATTTTCTTACTGGGTGCATATCAATACTTCTCGGTTAATCACTTTTAACTCGGAATCGGGTTTGGGAAAAAGGTTAAAGGTTAAAGGTTAAGGGGTAAAGATTTTTTCTTTTCCCTTTCCCGTTCCCCTTTTCCCCAAAATCCGAGAAGTATTGGGGTGCATACTACCTAGCAAGGGAGAGCCAAGATGAAAGCCAAACTTTTAAATGTTCTTACAGTTTTCGTCGTTACCTTAGCAGTGCTTTCACCAGAACTAGTAGTATTTGGCATAATTTGGGAGCGACATCTGGAGTTAGTAAAATCCCAGAATTTAGCTTACGAAGTGAACAATGCTAGTACACAGGCTCCCACCTTGGCTCCCCGAACAGAGGGTACACATTCCCCTCAGACTAACATTCAATCCTCTGATCGTAATGTGCTTCATCAAATGCTGACTGTTGCTGAACAATATAAATTTGCTACTATCCTGCAATGGTTCTTCTTGTTAACCCCGATTTGTGTTGGGTTAGGGATTCTCTTTTACGACAGGTATCTTGTTCATCGTGCTGCTGTTTTAAAAGAACAAGTTGAAATGTTGGAAAGACTGTGGCAGCAAAGTATCGAACAGTAACCTATTCACAATTTACTCACTCAAATCAACAAAATTACCATGTCAGAACAACGCCAACAACTGTATTTTAATCTGATTGACGAATTACTCAGATGCCCTAATGGTCAAGAACCAGAAATTTTGGAATCAAAGCCAGAATTGATTGATTCTGGTTTTGTAGAAACAATGTTACAAGTAGCAACTATGTTTGCCCATGAAGGCAATCAAGATGGTGCCAAATTTTTATTTTTTGTGGCGCGTGAGCTAGCTAAAGAATTGGGTTTATACCCGGAAGTTCCCAGTACTGAAGTTGCAAATACTGAAGTTGCAAATAAGGAGTAAAAATGCTGTTGACTTCAACGGATGCAGGACAAATAGCTTTAGAACTGCTCATGGCAGATTGGAATATCTCAGAAGAAAACAGAGAGTGGTTCACAATCTTTAACTCTCGTCTGATTGGCGAGAGTTGGTACACTGTGGAATTAGGTGTAGAAGGATTTCCCGATCGGTGGTTTATTCAAGTATATGACAATGGAGAGTGTGATCCAAACTATACATTTATATCACCAATTCGTGGTTCTGAAGGATTTACAGACTGTATGAATGTGCCGGATATCGTAGCAGAGGTTTTAGTTTGTGAACGCAATGCTCGATAATAATAATTAAAATTCAAAAGTTAGGATTCAACAATAAAGATGCTTTACGCACGGAGGTGATACTAAATAAGGTACACCTCTTTTTTTATTGAACAGAATTCACGAGTCAGGAGCCAGAATGGGCTAAACGCTCCGTTACCGCTAATACTATTTCACTTTAATAATGATACAAATACATGGGTAAGGGTTTAGCAGTGCTAAACCCCTACGAAAAATCTATATGTATCAAGATTTTCTTGAAATGGTATAACAGAATTAATTCTGACTGAAAAAGCAGATAGCGAGTATTTTCGAGCGTCGCATCTTGATTCTGAATTCTGACTTCTGAATTATTATTCAATTAATATTTAAGATTTTATTTAAGCCTAATAGGCTATTTTGTCATATTTAACTGACAAAATTATGTTATATTAAATAGCGTGATGGACGCTACAGAAATATCAGTTCCAATGATTGCTGAAGATATCTTAGCCAAAGAATTCACAAGAGTCGTCAACCATTACTATCCGCAAGTTGGGGAATTGCTGGATGGGTGTTATGTGAAAGTCATCACCTGTTTTTGGGGACGACCTGCCAGACGTTTGCAATATATAGGAATTTATTGCTCTGACGAAATGATTTCCTGTGTGCAAGCTCAAAAAGAAATACTCAGAGAAGTAGCAGACAATATGGGTTTAATCCAGGTTGTCTGCATGAATGCCAAGCGATTGTTGCGCGATCCGATGTCGAAGGTCAAAGATAACAACCCACGCCTATGGTTGGAGTTGCAGTGGGTTGCAACTTAGTAATTCATCGCATTAATTAAGAGGGGAAATGTGTTTGTAGAGAGGAATTTAGTCTTCAAATATTTAAGTACTAAAGTGCTTACTACAAACCAGAATAGCCAGCACCTACGGTGAGTACAAAGTATTAACGCAAGTAATGAAAACTGGAATTTTCTGCAATTACGATAATTTTCACCAAGATGCTCGTCGTGCCATGTTTGAGCAAGTCGCGCTGGTAAAACAGGCAGAAAGCTTAGGTTTTGAGGAAGCCTGGGTGAGTGAACACCATTTTAGTGAATCCAATCTCAGCCCGTCTATGTTGCTGTTAATGGCACACTTGGCGGGATTGACTTCAACTATCCAATTAGGGACGGCGGCGGTGTTGCTGCCATTCCATAACCCGATTCGGGTAGCGGAAGATATTGCTACCTTGGATAACTTGTGCAATGGACGATTATTGTTTGGAGTTGCGAAAGGCGGCCCCTTTCCCCAACAAAACAAGCATTTTGCGACACTCCCCAGTGAAGCCCGTCCGAAAATGCTAGAGGCGATCGCACTGATTCACAAGCTGTTATATGAAACTGATGTATCATTTAATGGCAAGTATTATCAGTGCGATCGCCTGACAATATACCCAAAACCATTGCAGAGTCAAATACCAGTGTATGTTGCCACTGGCGGGGATGATGGTATCGAGTTTGCTGCTAAACATTCCTTCAGCTTGATGGGTGGGCCGCCATTTTCCCTACAGAGATTGAAAGATACTGTTGCCAAATATCGAGCCTTAAATTCTAGTGGTGCGGAAAAGTTGGTGCTGGCACGCTTCTTTTTTGTTGGCAAAACATTTGATGAGGCTGTGAGTGAAGCGTTACCTTTCGTTCGCCAATTTAGCCAGAAAATGAAAGCTAATACGGCTCAAGTATTGCAAAATAGTGCGAATCCCAACCAAAAACCATTTGATCGCACAAATATTTGTTTCGACGAAGATTATTTGATTGAGAACTCAATTATCGGTGATGTGGAGACTTGTCGAGACAAAATCAAGAAATTTCAGGACGAATTAGATTTAGGTACGCTAGCACTCAAACCCTCGTCTGCGGATTTGCAAAAAAACCTGGACAGTTTGACGCGCTACAACCAAGAGGTGCGAAATTATGTCTTCTAAACTATACTTGCTTCCTCCCGATGATTTACCTCCCACTGAGGTAACGAAACAGGATGGAATGCTGCAAATGGAGCTAGAACAGTCTGCTGGCAGATGCTTTTTTCTAGCCTGCGATCGCATTACGCGAGTCCTATTGTCTAATTGTCAGTGGTATCTCACAACAAATGCTAGCATCCTCACATTAATTATTGATTGCCCTGACTTAGTATCTTATTGGCATATTGTCAGCAATATTGCCCAGTTAGGTAATCGGTTAGAGCGCTTTGCTAGCAATGGCAAAATCCGCGTTTATCCGCCATTTGGCAAAGGGATGCCATTTGAAATTAGCGTAAATGAAATATCAGCTTATCGAGATTGGCTTTGAGGTAAATAGAAACTGGGAATCACACAAAATATAGCTGTATTACACCCTGTACTTCTAAAGTGCAGGGTGTTGCAATTTTTCTCGAACAGAATTCAGGAGTCAGGAGTCAGAATTCAGAATGAATTCTTCTTCAACAAATCTACTCTTAAAATAGCCGTTTTACGGAGTGGAATATACTCCTAGATGCTCACGAATTTCACTGACTGGTACATCCCAAAGTTGATCCCATTTTTGCGCGATAAACTTGCCTGGAGTATGAGAACCCACCTTGTAGCCACGAGATATTTCTGTCATTAAAGCTTTAAAATTAGTCGGTTGATAAAGGCTAATTATTACCATACTCAAACTCAAAAGCATGACGCTGATAGGTATGGGAGTCTGAGCTAAGAAAAAAGCTTGTAGACCAATTTCACCAACTAGATCGGTGTCAAATCCAGCAACTACATGATATATGTCATGAGTGGATCTCCAAAGCATTTTGAGATAAGAAATGTCATCAACAACAGGAACTTTTTTGTAAAAATAGGGATCGAATCCTCTGGCTTTCATTCCTCTGGCATAAACATTACCTAAAGTCCCTTCTGGGAGTTTGGCTAAATCATCTAAATTGAAAGGGGCTGGTAGCCAGCGTTCTGTAAATAACGCCTTGACTTCAGGGATTTTTTTTAGTTCATCAACAGCTAGCTGTGCCATTTCTGTTTGGTCGAGTGCGTCCTCGAAGTCAAATACTCTATCAGTATTACCATCTCCAATTTTTTGGGCGCTAGATGCTAGAAATTGAATGTAAGCAAGGAGACCTTTATCGTTGTTGTAGGTAATTATATTGTCCATAGTGATTATCTACTTGGAGATATAATTTGGCTAATTTAAATCTGAGTCTTCAATTTTGGAATATATTTATCCAGTTTTTCATGAATCTTCAGAGGTATTTAGTGAAAGTTTTTGCTAGAAATATGTTTAAGTAAAAACACTATCTCAAAGAAGAGATGAATGATCAAAAAATGGAGCAGCACACTAAGCTAAAAATCAAGAGCTTCCTGTTAGCTGCCATTACACTATCTCTAAGTATCTGGGATCTCAGCTTTAACTTGGGTGCTTTTAAAGTTATTTTCTTTGAGAAAATCTTCTTGATTTGGGTAGCTTCATCAGCAACTCTCCTAGCGTGCCTTTTACTTCCACGCAACCGTTCACCAATTAGATGGCCAGGATTACTGCTGATGAGTATCCCTACATTGTGGTTTATCCTGCCTTTTGTGCCTTTCTATGAAATTTCTACGACGGGTGCTTTGCGAAAGATACTTAGTCTCGGCTTAGGAATTGTGGTTTATCTGATTTGCCTACCTTATACCCTCTACATGGTTTTTGCGATTATTAATGAAGATATTGTTCATCTGTCTAAAAATCTGATTATAAAATTGATTGCGATCACTTTAATTATTGGCTGTATTGGATATTTCGTTGGTAGTCATAACTATCTTTTTTTATCATGTTTTGACTTTAAAGTGAGTGGCAATGATTTGCCAACAAATTGTCTACAAGAAGGACATAAACCATTAAGAAAATTTCGATGAAAATTAGAATGTAGATATAGGAATCCGCTTTGATTTCTGAACTAATTTGCGTAGGCAGGCAATAGGCAATAGGCAATAGGCAATAGGCAATAGGCAATAGGCAACAGGCAACAGTCAAGAAGGCTTCTTAGTTGTACTGAGTTTTTTCAGAAATCAAATATGAGTCCTATATTGGGTAATTGCAGGGGCAAAGCATTTTGATAAAACCAAAGCTTTGCCCAAATGCTGGTGTTAGCTTACGCCAAAATCACCATTCCCGAAGGAGGCAAATCAATTCGCACAGTTGCGCGACGGTCGTTATGATGTTGTACAGCTACAGTTTGCTCGCGGGGTGGGTGGCGTAAATATGAATCACTCCAATCGCTTTTGTATAAAAAGGTCATGGTCGAATCTTGAGGATGCATATAAGTATCTACTGTCACTTCTGCACCGCGATTTTCTAAGCCGTTGGTATTCAGCACCATCAACACTTCTGTGTCAAATAAAGTCTGTGACCAAGCAACTAATTCGCCTTGTCCGGGAATTGAGAACGGGGAATTACAAAAGGATGTTTCGCGTAGGTAGTGATGACCACGGCGCAATGCTTTACCAATTTTATCGTGACTGTTGCGGATACGGGCGATCGCAGCTATTCGCAAATAGGTAGGATGATCGATATCGAAGAAGTGACAGTCTGCTGTTTGAAATGCGCCAAAAGCACCGCCAAACATTGCTTCTTTGATATATCTATCTTCCGCAAACCTGCCGCCTTCTATGCTGGAATCGTGATAGCCTTCATTGCCATCAAAAGCCTGTTCTGTTCCATAATAAATAGCAGGAATTCCTGGCATAGTTAATTGCACACCGACAGCATGAGCAACTTGTTCATAAAGATGAGGCACATTACTGTTTGCGGCAAATCGCTGTTTATGAGTCCGGGATGACATCTCATAGTCATCCAAGATGGAGACATGATATATCCCCGTTTGGCGGTATTCTCCAGCGAGGTTGTTTTCGCTATACAAATCGAAAAATTGCTTGGGATGTACTAACCCTTTGGCGAATGCAGCCAATTCATTAGGGGTCTGCGCGATGTCTAATACAGCACTGAGATTGCGGGCAATAATGTCTATGTACGCACCAGCCATACTACCGGAAGTTATTTCTCCAGTTAGTAAAAAGTTGTCTTTACCGATAGATTCGGCGTACTCACGGATGGCTGTGCAGAATTTGCGGGAATCTTCTGGAGAAACGTGCTTAAGGCTATCTATCCGCAAACCATCGCAGTCAGAAAGAGCAATCCAATATTGATAAACTCTGGCTAGAGCTGCAATTACGTCATTTCTGTGAAACCAGCTATCAGCACTCTGGTTGTATGTTACATCGAGAATGACATACATCCTGCGATCGTGGGCAGCATCAATCAAATCTCTTAAATCTTGACGAGTGCCAAAGTGGGGGTCAACATCTAAAAATTCTTGAATGCGATCGCCATCATAAGTTTCTAACTCAGAATGTTGTCGCCAAGGTGGATTAATCCACAGCGTTGTTATTCCCAATCGTTGCAAGTAGTCTAATTTACTCTTAACTCCCCTAAGAGTGCCACCAACAAACTTTGTCCCTGCTGCCATCCAGCCAGCTTTGTCTTGAACTTGGAATTTTGAAGGGTTGGTGTGGTCAAACAGTTCCCGTTGATTTTCATTATCGTCACTGAATCTATCTAATACCAATTGGTACAAAAACTGGTCGCGCCAACTGATAGGACTCGGATAAACTCTCCCTCGTGGTTTCAGGTCTGTTTCGGAGAGTTGCTGGGGTATCAATTCTTCAACTTTAGCCATGAGGATTTACGCACAGATAGGAAAATGGAAGTATGCATTTTAAATGTTATAAAAAGTACCTACAGTTTTCATGAACCCACAGAGGTATTTTGTCACTCAATTTTTTAATGATAGCTTTTAGTTTAAACGCCAAGAAAAGCGCAAAGAGATGCAGATTTTTTCCTATAAAGCGGACTGTCTCTTTGTTAAAAGGAGGCAAAATTACACAAGAATGTTCTAGTTGATATTCTGTTGAATTAAGTTATTGAGAAATTATCTGGTAGAGATTATTAAACTGAGTTAATAGTGTAGGAGGAACAGCCGTAAAATGAATATAAAAGCTACCTCTAACTGCCAGTTTTTCTAAAACCTTTGCATAGATATCTTCACTCACTTGTGTTGAATTTTTAGACGTAAAAAGATTAATTTTAATATTAGTTAATTTGGCTGGTATCACATTGGGAATATCTACCTGTAATTCGGCTCCTTTTGCTGATAGTTTGACTAAACGCCCGGAAAAGACCGGATTCCCCATTTGCTTGTCATGCA
Source organism: Nostoc sp. UIC 10890 (assembly GCF_054786515.1). Lineage (NCBI taxonomy): Bacteria > Bacillati > Cyanobacteriota > Cyanophyceae > Nostocales > Nostocaceae > Nostoc > Nostoc sp. UIC 10890. The sequence continues at coordinate 1,177,793 of NZ_JBSGKF010000001.1, read as the reverse complement.
AAATAGTGTATAGAAGCGGAATTTCTTGAGGAACAGGAAAAAATAGTTCTTCTTCTTTGGGCAAATAAAGATTGTATCGTCCACCCACGCCATATACTTCATAAATGGTAATTTCTTGGCTCACACCTTTCGGCTGAACTTGCTTTTGTCCAATAATTCTGACGCTTGAACCGACTTCTTGAAAAGTCTGCTCGGAAATGAGAATTTGACCGCCACTAGTATATGACTCAATTCGATAGGTGAGATTGACTTGACTACCGACAATTCCATATTTAGTCCGTTTTTCAGAACCAATATTGCCGACTATAACTTCACCTGTGTTAATCCCAATCCCCATTTCTAATGGTGGCCAACCGAGGGTTTTCATTTTTTCATTCACGCCACCCATTGCTAACTGCATGGCACAGGCACAGGTAACTGCTCTGAGGGCATCATCTTCTTTAGCGATCGGGGCACCAAATAAGACTAAAATACCATCCCCCATAAACTCATCAATTGTGCCTTGATAATGATTAATCACATCTGCCATGTATTCTAAATAGAGGTTGAGAATGTGAATTACCTCTTCTGGTGGAAAGCGTTCTGAGAGAGATGTGAAGCCTCGTAAGTCGGAGGTGAGGATAGTAATTTTGCGTCGTTCACCACCAAGTTTTAATCTTTCAGGGCTTTCTAACAAGTTAGCGACAACCGTATCACTCAAATATCGTCCGAAAACTTGGCGAATTAATTCGTTTCTTTTTTCTAATTCAGTGTTGGCTTCTGCTAAATCTGTGGTTCGTTCTCTGACTCGATGCTCTAAACTTCTTGCGTTTTCTCGGAGTTTCCCAACAACAAGTGTCAATCCTGAGAGTCCTAAGACTGACATACCGCCTAACATGGCGAAGGTTCCTTGGAGACTTTGATTGGTTTTGGTTACTAAATTATCGAGAGATTGAGAAATTTCCCAAGCCCCAGCAACATCTCCTACTTCCCAGTTTTTCTTTGGACTATTGATGTCTGTGTTATGACAAGTTACACAACTTGCTTTCATCAGGCTGGCTTGTGCATAACGCAAGGTAGTAGATCCATTTTGCTTCTCAAGACGATAGAATTTTTGACGAGGATTTTCTCTCAAGAAGTTGAGTGCATCGCGCTCAAATTCGTCTTTTGCTCCCCCTGTCGTGCGCCAAGGATATGGATAGTTACTGTACAGTCGTACAGACATTTCAGAATTTTTTTCACTAATTTGCTCACCAAGCTCGATCGCAAAAGTTGAGGGTAGGGGGATTGCACCTTTGGTATTGAGGTAAGCGTGGGTAACGGTAACTCCAGGCACGAGTTTAGCTCGATCGGCGGCGGCGGCGCTATAGAGGTCAAAAGCTTGAGTTAATGATTGGATATTCAAAGCAGCATTTTGAACTGCTTGGGATTCAATCAAACTCGATGAAAGCCCAGACATATTAGAAATTGCGATCGCGATCGCAGCACATAACATCAGCGTGAGTACAAGAGTAATTCTCTGTAATAGTAAGCGTAAAAGTGATTCCCAAATTCGACTAATTAATGACTGAATCATAAGCTTTATGTAAAGAAGTTGTAAAATATTGCATATTATTTTTGCTATTATCTGATAAATAAATTATCACATTCTACTTATAGAATTTTAAGTGGATTTAACTTTTGCCGATCGCAGCAATGGATATTGATCAAGCACTCGCATTTACAGACTCTCTCGTTTTCGCCAAGTCAAGAATTCATTTGAGCGATCTCCAACAAGCTATGTTGCGTGAGTCGTGGTCTTTAGAACGCCAAAGTTACGATCGCATTGCCGATATTTATGGCTATTCCCCAACTTACTTAAAACATGATATTGGCCCGAAGCTATGGAAGCTCCTTTCAGAAGTGTTAGGAGAAAAAGTTAATAAAACAAGTTTCCGAACCGCAATTGAGCGTCGATTTAAAATAGAAAATGTGACGGCACAATCGATTCCAGAGAAAGAGAATATATTTAATAATCACGAAGAAGAAACGAGAGTAAAAGTTACTAATAATTTACTGATTACAGAAGTTAAGACTTCGTATCAAGATTGGGGAGATGCAATCGATGTCGATTTTTTCTACGGAAGACAAGCAGAACTAGCTCAGTTACAGCAGTGGATTTTAGTCGATCGTTGTCGGCTTGTGGCTTTGTTAGGAATGGGTGGGATGGGAAAGACTTCTCTATCTATCAAGCTGGCGCAACAATTACAGAGCGATTTTAAATGGGTGATTTGGCGAAGTCTGCGAAATGCGCCACCTGTACAAGAGATATTAACCGAGTTATTGAAATTATTATCCAATCACCAAGAAATTGATTATCCAGAAACCGTTGAAGGCAAAATTTCGCGGCTGTTGCATTATTTGCGATCGCAGCGTTGTTTAATTATCTTTGATAATGTTGAAACCATCTTACAACACAACGATAAATCTAAATCATCCTACATCGAAGGCTATGAAGCGTATGGCGAAATATTTAAACAAATTGGAGAAATCCGTCATCAAAGCTGCTTAATCCTAACAAGTCGAGATCAGCCTCAACAAGTTCGCCTCCTAGAAGGAGCAAGCTTACCCGTTCGGGTTTTTCAATTGGGTGGATTGCAGAAAACAGAAGCACAAGAACTTTTGCAGTTAAAGGGTAACTTTCAAGGCTCAACAAAAGAATGGAATCGGCTGGTTGAAGGTTATGCAGGAAATCCTTTAGCATTGAAAATTATTGCGACTACGATTCAAAACTTGTTTGATGGCAGTATTTCTGATTTTCTTAACCAGGAAACGTTTGTTTTTGGGAATATTCGCAATCTAATTGATCAGCAATTTGAGCGGCTTTCTGAATCTGAGAAAGCAGTCATTTATTGGCTGGCTATCTATCGTGATTCTGCTTCATTTTCAGAACTGCGATCGGATATTTTTCCCCCGATATCGCCACAGAAATTAATTGACGTTCTAGAATCGTTAGAGCAGCGCTCTTTAATTGAGAAAAACAAGCTGACACTGATTGCAAAACATCCGGCACAGTTTTCACTTCAGCCGATGGTAATGGAATATGTCACCGAGAAATTAGTTACTCAAATTTGTCAAGAAATCCTCGCAGGTTTAGAAGCAAATGCTGAACAAAAAAATCTGCTGTTCAAAACTCATGCATTACTCAGAGCTACTGCAAAAGATTATGTGCGAGAAACGCAAGTTCGTTTCATCCTGAAGCCGATTCTGGAACGCTTATTACTTGATAGCTTATTAATAGAAGTAAGTGAAAAGCTTGCAATTGAAAATCTCCTAACTCAATGTTTAACAAAGCTACGAGGCACATCGTCACTTAAAACTGGATACGCAGGTGGTAATATTTTAAATTTACTTTGTCAATTACAATCAACTTTAACTAACTACAATTTTTCAAATTTAACGATTCGGCAAGCCTATTTACAAAATGTAAATTTGCATAACATTAATTTTGAATATTCTGATTTAAGTCAGTGTGTTTTTGCTGAAACCTTTGGTATGGTGTTTGCTGGCATTGCTTTTAGCCCAGATGGAACATTGTTAGTGACGGGTGATGCAGAAGGTGGGCTTCGGATCTGGGAAGTTGCAACTGGGAAACTTGTTGTCAATTTTGCCGGACATCTGGGTTGGGTTTGGTCGGTTGCTTTTAGTCCAGATGGGCAATTATTAGCAAGTTGCAGTAGTGATAAAACCATTCGGCTGTGGGATGTCAACACTGGTAAATGTCTGAGAACTTTGTCAGGACATACAAGTTCGATTTGGTCAGTTGCCTTTAGTGCCGATGGTCAAATGCTTGCGAGTGGAGGCGATGAACCAACAATAAGATTATGGAATGTCAACACTGGGGACTGTCATAAAATTTTGTCAGGTCATACTGATCGCATCCTCTCGGTATCATGGAGTCCAGATGGTCAAACCCTAGCAAGTGGTAGTGCTGATTTTACGATTCGACTTTGGAAAATTAGTGGAGAATGCGATCGCATTTTAGAAGGACATAGCGATCGCATTTGGTCACTTTCCTTTAGTCCAGATGGGCAAACCCTAGCCAGTGGTAGCGCCGATTTCACGATTCGACTTTGGGAAATTAGTACTGGCAAGTGCTTCAATATATTACAAGAACATAGCGATCGTGTCCGCTCAGTAGTCTTTAGCCCCAATTCCCAAATGCTGGTCAGCGCCAGCGATGATCAAACAGTCAGAATTTGGGAAACTAGTACAGGGCAATGCCTGAATATTTTACCAGGACACACCAATTCAGTATTTTCAGTTGCTTTTAATGCAGATGGTCAAACCATTGCCACTGGTAGCACAGACCAAAGCGTAAAGCTATGGGATGTTAGTACAGGTAGATGCTTTAAAACCTTAAAAGGCTATAGTAATTCGGTATTTTCAGTCGCTTTTAATGCAGATGGTCAAATTGCCAGTGGCAGCACAGACCAAACCGTGAGATTATGGGATGTCAATACGGGGACTTGCCTGAAAAAATTCACCGGACATAGTGGCTGGGTAACTTCCGTAGCGTTTCACCCAGATGGAGATTTGCTGGCCAGTAGCAGCGCCGATCGCACCGTTCGTATTTGGTCTGTTAGCACTGGGCAATGTCTGCAAACCTTGACAGGTCATGTAAATTGGGTGCAATCAGTTGCTTTTAGTCCTGATAGACAAATCTTAGCAAGCGGCAGTGACGACCAAACCATTCGCTTATGGTCTATCAATACAGGAAAATGCCTCAATATATTGCAAGGTCATTCCAGTTGGATTTGGTGTGTTACCTTTAGCCCCAATGGTGAAATAATCGCTAGCAGTAGTGAAGATCAAACCATTCGCTTGTGGTCTATTTCCACAGGTGAATGTCTCCAAATCTTAGAAGGACACACGAGTAGAGTCCAGGCGATCGCTTTTAGTCCAGATGGGCAAATCCTCAGTAGCGCTAGTGAAGATGAAACAGTGCGCCTGTGGTCGGTTGATACAGGTGAATGTCTGAATATATTTCAGGGACACAGTAATAGTGTTTGGTCAGTTGCCTTTAGTCCAGAAGGTGATATTTTGGCAAGTAGTAGCTTAGATCAAACAGTGAGAATTTGGGATAGGCATACAGGAGTTTGTCTGAAAGTGTTGCCTGTCCTGCCTCATGCCATGCGATCGGCGATCGCATTTAGCAAATCTACAGAACATTATGCGATCGCTAGCGGCAGCCAAAACGGAACTATTCAGATTTGGGATGCCCAAACGGGTGAATGCTTGAAAATACTGAATCCTGACAGACCTTATCAAGAAACTAATATTACAGGCGTAACAGGAATCACCACCGCTCAAAAAGATGTCCTCAAAGCGTTAGGTGCTTTCGAGATTTAATTCAGGACTTACGCAAACAATAGTCATAACGGGGGGCAATTCATTAATCATTGGTGTCAACTTAACGCGAAACCTCACGTCCGCCAGCCAGGGATTGTAAATCCCTGTCTCATAGCTAAAGTCCTCTTCAGAGGACTTCATAGCGCGAAAATTTTCAGTCTACTTCAGTAAACTTGAGCAATTAGTCTATTAATTGCGCCGTTTTGCTTGCCTGTAATATTGTGAGGATTTGCTTTGGGGAATAAGGTATTGATATTGAGACGACTTTTAGTATCATTACTCAAAAATTACCCAAATCAATTCATGTAGTCACCAGTAAAGGTTTTATGCTTAACCTCAGAGCTTTTATCTTTGTCTTTACCTTATATAGGCACTTTTGTAATTAACAAGTTAGGTTATATAATCAATCTAATACATTCAGGACTTACGCAAACAATAGCCGAAACCCTTATTTTCAGGTAGAGGCAATTCATGAATTGCCCCTACAGCATAAGTTTTTCGTAAGTCCTAACATTTTTATAAGAAAGTTATCAAATTACAAAAAACTATTGAAGTACATTAGGAGTCCTGCAAAGATAACTTCCCTTTTGAAAAAATTAACCTTGATTAGTAGGGGTTCAGCGATTAAAAAAGTAACTTGTTCTGTGGGGTTCCTTAGCAAAAATTTAAAATCATAACTTTGATTAAACCAGAAAGCTAAATTTTGTCAAAATGGCTTGAAGATTGATAATTTTAAGCTTATTTTGTCATTCTCTGATTTTTGAAATCAATTCTTTAATTGCTTTAACCAACAGACTAAACTAATGCGCTCACTTTCTCCTGTGGATTTACCTACTTTAGAGCAGATAGTTGAATGTTCTCCTTTAACTGTATTACCTGATACCCCACTTATTGATGTTATTGCTCTAATGAATAGGGTAAACAGCAGTATAGTAGAGTCTAAGTTTGATTTTAGTAGTTGTGTTTTAGTAGTTGAAGAAACAAACTTAATAGGTATATTAACTCTACGGGATGTAATCCGACTAACTGGAATGGGCAAAGATTTATCCAGTGTCAAAATCTCAGAGGTGATGACACAACCAGTCATCAGTCTGAGGTTGGCTCAGGCTCAAAATGCCCTCACAGCTTTATCTTTCATGCGTCAACATTGTATTCGCCATCTACCTGTAGTAGATGATCTAGGACATTTAATAGGCTTAATTACCCAAGACAGAATTCGTCAGGTTATCCAACCACTTCACCTGTTGAAATTGCGATGTGTGAGGGAAGTAATGGTAACTGAAGTTATCCATGCTCTCCCGACTACATCTGTGCTGGAATTGTCTCAAATCATGAGCGATCGCCAGATCAGTTGTGTGGTAATTGTCGCCCAACAGAAGACGAATTTGATCCCGGTAGGGATGATCACTGAAAAAGATATTATTAAATTCCATTTACAGGGACTAGATATAGCCCAAACCCAGGCGCAAGATGTGATGAGTACCCCTGTATTAAGCATCACTCCCACTGAATCTTTATGGACTGTTCACCAGTTGATGCAAGAGCGAAAGGTGCGGCGATTAACCGTAGTTGGAGAACAAAGCGAATTGCAAGGACTGGTGACACAAACTAATCTCCTGCAAGTGCTTGATCCCCTAGAAATAGACAGGGTAATTCAAGTTTTGCAAGCAAAAGTTGAGGAACAAACAGTTAAACTTAGACAATGCAACCAGCAGTTAGAACAGGAAGTTGAACAACGCTGCCAAGCTCAACAAGAATTAGAGTTACGGGTGGCGGAGCGTACAGCTGAACTACTGCAAGCAAATGTACGTTTGAAACGGGAAATTGAGGAGCGCAAACAGACTGAAATAGCACTCCAGCAGCGTGAAAATCAGTGGAAAGCTCTTTTTGATCATGCTCTTGATGCGATCGCTATTGCCGATGATGAGGGGCGCTATATAGAGGTCAATCCAGCAGCCTGTAAGCTTTTTGGTGTATCTAAGGAAGAACTGTTAGGTTCCACAATTGCAGATTTTGCAGCACCCGAATTTGATTTTACCCAAGCTTGGCAACAGTTCTACGAACAAGGACAAATGTTGGGTGAGTTTAACTTATATTGTCCTGATGGCACAGTGCGAGAAACTGAATTTGCGGCGGTTGCCAATTTTATACCACATCGTCATCTTGCAATACTGCGGGATGTGAGCGATCGCCAAGCCGCGCTACGCGATCATAAACAAGCTGAGGAAACCCTCAGAGAAAGCGAGCAACGGTTACAACTGGCGCTTAGTGTTGGTAACATTGGCCCTTGGGAATGGAATCTGAAAACCAATCAGGTTATCTGGTCTGAGAGTTTGTTTACTTTATTTGGTCTAACTCCTGATACCTTTGATGTCAGCTATGAAAATTTTTTAAATCTCATTGTCCACCCTGAAGACCGCGAATTGCTGCATCGATCAGTTTTGCGAGCAATTGACCAGCAAGTACCCCATAATCTCGAATTCCGGTTTATTTACCCAGACGGCACAGTTGGTTGGTCAGTATGCAAGGGTCAAATATTGTATGATGACATCACCAATGAGCCACTCCAGATGATTGGGGTGAATATAGATATCACCGAGCGCAAACAAGCGGAACTTGAAATCCGTAAATTTGTTTCTCTGACCGATAACAGCACGGAATTTATCGGTATGTGTGATATGAATTTTGTGCCATTCTATTTGAACCCGGCGGGTATGCAACTAGTCGGGCTGAATGACACTCAGCAATATAGAGAAACGCCAGTCAGAGAATTTTTCTTTCCCGAAGATCAGGACTTTATCATCAATGAATTTTTCCCGCGTGTTTTCCGTGAAGGACGGGCGGAAGTAGAAATTCGTTTCCGTCATTTCCAGACGGGAGAAGCATTATGGATGCTTTACAGCGTTTCTTGCGTCAAAGACATGAACGACCGGCTAATTGGTCTAGCAGCCGTCAGCCACAATATTAGCGATCGCAAGTTGGCCGAACAGAAAATTGCCGAACAAGCAGCTTTAATTGATATCGCTACCGATGCCATTTTTGTCCGCGATTTAGAAAACCGCATTCTATTCTGGAGTCGAGGTGCTGAAAACTTATACGGTTGGACAGCAGAGGAAAGCATGGGGAAATTAGCCCATGAACTTTTCCAGGTAGAATCCTTGTCTCAAATGGAAGCTGGTTTAAAAACCACTCTCGAACAAGGTTCTTGGCAAGGGGAGTTAGAAAAAACCACCAAAACTGGGAGAAAAATTATCGTTGCTAGTCGGTGGACACTGGTACACAATCAATTTGGACAAAGCCAATCTATCTTATCAGTCAACACCGACATCACCGAGAAAAAACAACTAGAGCAACAATTTTACCGCGCTCAACGCTTGGAAAGTGTAGGAATTCTAGCCAGTGGCATTGCTCACGACCTCAACAACGTCTTTGCTCCCATAATCATGATTGCCCAATTGCTGCCTTTGAGATGCAAAAATGTGGATGCGCGGACTCAAGAACTGTTCAAAACACTAGAAAATAGCTCGCAGCGTGGAGCGAACTTAGTTAAACAAATTCTCGCCTTTACCCGTGGTACAGAAGGGAAGCGCATCTTGTTGCAACCTGGGCATTTGCTCCAAGAATTGGTCAAAGTCATCAAACAGACATTTCCTAAATCCATCGAAATTGTTAATGACATTCCCATAAACACATTGTGGATGGTGCAAGCCGATCCCACCCAACTAGAACAGGTATTTATGAACTTGGCAGTTAATGCCCGTGACGCTATGCCCAATGACGGTATGCTCACAATTAATGCCGAAAACCGGATGGTTGACGAAACAAACGCCCGAATGCACCTGGACGCGAAAGCCGGAGGCTACATCGTTGTTACCGTCTCAGATACAGGGTCGGGAATCCCTCCAGAATTCTTAGAGCGCATATTTGATCCCTTTTTTACAACTAAAGAAGTTGGTAAAGGTACAGGGCTAGGACTGTCAACAGTTTTAGGTATCGTCAAAAACCACGGTGGTTTTGTGGAAGTATCAACTCAGGTAGGTAAAGGGACACAATTTCAGGTGTTTTTGCCCAGAGGAGAAGGCAAAACAACCGAGACAATAACAAAGGCAGAATTACCTGAAGGTAATGGCGAATTGATTTTAGTTGTTGATGATGAAGACTTAGTAAAACAAACCAATCAGGAAACTTTAGAAGATTATAACTACAAAACCCTTGTAGCTAACGATGGCATTGAAGCGATCGCTTTGTATGCCCAGTATAAGGAACGAATTAGCGTAGTTTTGCTAGATATGTCCATGCCCAACATGGACGGATTAACAACTATCTCCATCCTGCGAACGTTCAACCCCAATATTAAGATTATTGCCACCAGTGGTTTACCCGCTAACGAGCAAAAGGCTATTGCCGTTGGTGCTGAGAAGTTTCTGTCTAAGCCGTACACAGCGACAGATTTATTGACTACTTTATCTGCTGTAATCGGGCATCCTCAATCATAGGCAAATTACACTCAATTCTGACCACAGAATTTCGATTTACGCTACCACTAATTCCGCTTTTTCCAGCAGCCATTGCCGTTCATCAAAGTCAGGCCAATACGGTTCGGTTAAGGCAAGAGACGCGATAAATCACCGTCTTTACAAGAATCAGTCCCTTGTAGAGACGGCGAATTATCGCGTCTTTGCTTTGCGATTAGCGGCGTGTCATCAAAAAACCTTATCCAAACCCCCAACTAGTCGCGGGAAGGGGGAAAATTCAAAGTCTCTTTCCTAAAAGGAGAGAGGTTTTCTAAATCCCGTGAGAAGTCATTAATTTTTTAGAAAAATTCGACTTAATTATCTCCTTAACTTTCCATAACTTATCTCCATCGACGCGATCGGGCTAGAAACCTAAAGTAAAGGAGTCCTGAAAAACGAAAGGGTAAAGCACCCAAAAACAGGACATTTCCCAATTTAAAACGAGGCTTATCGCCTCATCGAAAACATTATTTTCAAGAATTAAGGAGAAACTCAAATGGGAACATACACTGGTGATAATTCTAACAACACTTTCATAGCTGACGATGACGGACAACCTTGGTTACTGTCTGGAAAAGGAGGCGATGACTACCTAGCTGGTAAATCTCAGAACGATAAAATTTATGGCGATGAAGGTAATGACAACCTACTTGGTGGAGCTGGTAACGACATCCTAGATGGCGGAACTGGTAACGATAACCTATATGGTGGAACCGGCTTCGATAGCCTGTATGGTGGAGATGGCAATGACAGAATATCTGACACAGATGGGATTGTTGATGGTGGTGCTGGCACTGATACTCTCGTTGCAGACTACAGCCAGTTGAACAATGGGGCTGGAATTGATGTGGCATACCTGGGTCAAAATGCCATCTTCAGCCGCTTTACCGGCAATCCTGTACTCAACTACAGCAATATTGAGCGATTTGAAATTACAGGCACAAAATACGCCGATGTACTGCGTGGTGCTGCTGGTAATGACATCTTCAATGGTGGCGCTGGTGATGACGCACTGACTGGTGGTGCCGGCTATGACACCCTCAACGGTGGCGATGGCAATGACAGAATCACTGACACAGATGGGATTGTTGATGGTGGTGCTGGCACTGATACTCTCGTTGCAGACTACAGCCAGTTGAACAATGGGGCTGGAATTGATGTGGCATACCTGGGTCAAAATGCGATCTTCAGCCGCTTTACCGGCAATCCTGTACTCAACTACAGCAATATTGAGCGATTTGAAATTACAGGCACACAATACACCGATGTACTGCGTGGTACTGCTGGCAATGACATTCTCAATGGTGGCGCTGGTGATGACGTGCTGACTGGCAATGCTGGCTCTGATACCCTCAACGGTGGCGATGGCAATGACAGAATCACTGACACAGATGGTATTGTTAATGGTGGCGCTGGCACTGATACTTTAGTTGCCGACTACAGCCAGTTAAACAATGGTGCTGGTGTCGATGCCGGATTTAATGGACAAAATGGCATCTTCAGTCGTCTAAATAATAGTAGTTTACTCAATTTCAGCAATATTGAGCGATTTGAACTTACTGGTTCACAATATGCTGATGTACTGCGTGGTGCTGCTGGCAATGACATTCTCAATGGTGGCGCTGGCGATGACGCGCTGACTGGCGGTGCCGGCTATGACACCCTCAACGGTGGCGATGGCAATGACAGAATCACTGACACAGATGGTATTGTTAATGGTGGTACTGGCACTGATACCCTAGTCGCAGACTACAGCCAGTTCAACAACGGTGCTGGTGTTGAAGTCGCATACCTGAATCAAAATGCCATCTTCAGCCGCTTTACTGGCAATCCTGTACTCAACTACAGCAATATTGAGCGATTTGAAATTACAGGCACACAATACACCGATGTACTGCGTGGTACTGCTGGCAATGACATTCTCAATGGTGGCGCTGGTGATGACGTGCTGATTGGTGCTGCTGGCTATGATACCCTCAACGGTGGCGATGGCAATGACAGAATCACTGACACAGATGGGATTGTTAATGGTGGCGCTGGCACTGATACTCTAGTTGCCGACTACAGCCAGTTGAACAATGGTACTCCTGTTGATGTGGGATACCTGGGTCAAAATGCGATCTTCAGCCGCTTCAGTGGTAATTCTGTACTCAGCTACAGCAATATTGAGCGATTTGAAATTACTGGTTCACAATACGCCGATGTACTGCGTGGTGCTGCTGGCAATGACATTCTCAATGGTGGCGCTGGTGATGACGCGTTGATTGGCGGTGCTGGCTATGATACCCTCAACGGTGGCGATGGCAATGACAGAATCACTGATACAGATGGGATTGTTAATGGTGGCGCTGGCACTGATACCCTAGTTGCAGACTACAGCCAGTTGAACAACGGTGCTGGTGTTGAAGTCGCATACCTGAATCAAAATGCCATCTTCAGCCGCTTTACTGGCAATCCTGTACTCAGCTACAGCAATATTGAGCGATTTGAAATTACAGGCACACAATACACCGATGTCTTGCGTGGTACTGCTGGCAATGACATTCTCAATGGTGGCGCTGGTGATGACGTGCTGATTGGTGCTGCTGGCTATGATACCCTCAACGGTGGCGATGGCAATGACAGAATCACTGACACAGATGGGATTGTTAATGGTGGCGCTGGCACTGATACTCTAGTTGCCGACTACAGCCAGTTGAACAATGGTACTCCTGTTGATGTGGGATACCTGGGTCAAAATGCGATCTTCAGCCGCTTCAGTGGTAATTCTGTACTCAGCTACAGCAATATTGAGCGATTTGAAATTACTGGTTCACAATACGCCGATGTACTGCGTGGTGCTGCTGGCAATGACATTCTCAATGGTGGCGCTGGTGATGACGCGTTGATTGGCGGTGCTGGCTATGATACCCTCAACGGTGGCGATGGCAATGACAGAATCACTGATACAGATGGTATTGTTAATGGTGGCGCTGGCACTGATACTCTAGTTGCAGACTACAGCCAGTTTAACAACGGAGCTGGTGTTGATGTGGCATACCAAGGTCAAAATGCCATCTTCAGCCGCTTTACTGGGAATCCCGTACTCAACTACAGCAATATTGAGCGATTTGAAATTACAGGCACACAATATGCCGATGTACTGCGTGGTACTACTGGCAATGACATCCTCAATGGCGGCGCTGGCAATGACATTCTTGTTGGCGGAGTTGGCAATGATATTCTCACTGGTGGTATTGGCGCAGACCAGTTTGTTTTCAATTCTAAGCTTGAAGGGCTTGACGTTATCAAGGACTTCAGTCGGGTGGAAGGTGACAAGATTCAGATTTCTAAAATTGGATTTGGTATTACTGACTTCAGTGGTTTCAGCTACAATGACGCAACTGGTGCGTTGTTATTCCAAGGAACTCAATTTGCGACTCTTGAGAATAAGCCTAGTAATTTTGCGGTTAGCTTAGACATCCAGCTTATCTAGAATTTTGGAGAAATTAGTCTGACAAGTTCATAATTTAAAGCCGACAAACTTACACCCGGAACTGAAAATAATTTCCGGGTGTAATTTTTTCAATGGTAGGTATGGTGCGATCGCTTTCAATACGCTTCGGATAAATCATCAAAAAGACGCGATAAATCGCCGTCTCTACAATAATCAGTCTTTCGTCTTGACGGCGATTTATCGCCTTTCTTATCTTAATTTTTAGTTATCCATTTATACCAATTATCTAACCCTACACCAGTAGTTGCAGAAACCTGAAAAATCTGAATTTGGGGATTCACCTGCAAAGCATATTCTATACACTTTTGCACATCAAAATTTACATAAGGTAGCAAATCAATTTTAGTGATAATCATTACATTACTAGCACGGAACATGTGCGGATATTTTATCGGCTTATCTTCTCCTTCTGTGACGGAGAGAATCACAACTTTTGCCTGTTCTCCTAAATCAAATAAGGCTGGACAAACCAAATTTCCGACATTTTCAATCATCACAACTGAATTTAGTGGCGGATTCAGTTGTTGTAAACCCCTGTCTATCATAGATGCATCTAAATGACAGCCTGTTCCAGTATTTATTTGGATGACTTTAGAACCTGTTTCTTTAATTTTTTTGGCATCGTTAGCAGTTTCTTGGTCGCCTTCAATGACACTAATAGATAATTGATGCTTTAAATCATTGATGGTTCGCGTCAAAAGAGTTGTTTTCCCAGCACCGGGAGAACTCATTAAATTTAAAGCGAGAATATTTCGACCTTTAAACCATCCCCGATTTTGGGCAGCTAGCAGGTTATTTTTTGCTAATATATCCTGTTCTAAAGATATCGTTGTATTATGTATTTTTGCATGAATTTGAGGCGCTTCTGTATGAGTATCATGGCTGTGGGAGTGAGTTATGACAGTTCCATCTGATAAAGTGTGAGTATGATTATGTTCCGCTTTATCTGTTTCTAAATTTGTAATTTTTATTTCGCTATCATCAGAACAACCGCAGGTTACACACATAATTCCTCTATTTCTATTTCTTTAATTTTTAGTTCTTCACCAGTAATTAAATCTAATTGCACGCTACCGCAATTACAGATTCCAAATGGTTTATCTAAATAAATTTCTGCACCGCATTGGCGACATCGCCCTAAGCCTGGGATTTCTAAAATTTCTAATGTCGCCCCTTCTAAAACTGTGCCTTGGGTGCAAATATCAAAACAAAATCGGATAGCATCGGGCATAATGGCTGAAAGTTTGCCGATTTCTAATAAAACTCGTTGAACTTTTGCCCCTTTGGCGTGTTCAGTCACAATTGCCACAATATTTTGGGTAATTCCAAATTCGTGCATATTATAAAATTTATTAAAAATTAACAAATTCTTGGTAATTGGTCGCCTACTAACATATCAACAATTCTTTCAGCACCAAAAACTGTTTTTAACAAAACTATACCTGGGGGTGAAGAAAGAACTTCGCCAATAATACAAGCATCTTTCCCTGCTGGGTGAGATTTCATAGCTGATAAAACGTTGTCAGCATTCTCTTTTGGAACCACTGCAACTAACTTACCTTCATTAGCTAAATACAATGGGTCTAAACCGAGAATTTCGCAAACTCCATTGACTTCTTCACGCACTGGAATAGATTTTTCATAGAGACGAATTCCTACATTGGAACTGAGGGCAAATTCATTTAATACTGTGGCTAAACCACCGCGTGTAGCATCTCGCATAGCATGAACTTGTGGACATACATGGAGAATAGTTTCTACTAAACTATGCAACGGCTGACAATCACTTTCAATAGTAGTTTCTAAGGCTAACTCGCCACGGGCAATTAAAATTGCTGTCCCATGATTGCCTATTTCACCATTAATTATTACGGCATCTCCAGGTTTAATGTTGTGGGCAGAAATGCTAATTCCTCGTGGGATGATACCAATACCAGCAGTATTAATAAAGAGTTTATCGGCAGCACCACGATGTACAACTTTTGTGTCACCAGTGACAATTTGAATACCTGCTTTTTCTGCGGCTGCTTTCATACTGTTTGCAACACGGCGTAAGGTTTCTACAGGTAATCCTTCTTCTAAAATTACGCTACAAGTTAGGTATAAAGGTTTAGCACCGCTGACAGCTAAATCATTAACTGTACCGTTTATGGCTAATTCTCCTATATCACTACCGGGGAAAAATAACGGGTCTACAACATAAGAATCTGTTGTAAATGCGAGTCTGTCTCCTTGTTGGAGGAGAGGGGTTAAGTTGAAGCTGGCTTGGTCTTCTAGTTGGGAGAGAATTGGGTTATCAAAATTGCTGACAAATATATCATCTATTAAATCGCGCATGGCTTTACCACCGCTGCCATGTGCGAGAGTTATATGAGTGTCTTGCACTTTACTTTGGCGACGGCGGACTTTTTCTATTTTTTGGAATAGGGGATTTTGGATTGGGTTTGTGGGGGAAATATTCATATTAAATTTTTTTTAAACGCAAAGGGACGCAAAGGGAAGCGCAGAGGTACGCGGAGTATTATTCTGAGGAGAAGCCGCAGGCGGGGAGGGGTTCTTGAGTTATTTTTGGTTTTTGGGTGATTGTTCTTTTGGCGATGGTGGAGAGTCGTCCATATTTGTAATAGGCTGCACAAGCGCCCTCGGAAGATACCATGCAAGTTCCAATTGGTGTTTCTGGTGTGCAAGCTGTACCGAATACTTTACACTCCCAAGGTTTTAAGACTCCTTTGAGGATTTCTCCACATTTACAGGCCTTATGGTCGGCTACTTTGAGGTTAGGAATGGTAAATTTAAGTTCGGCATCAAATTGGGCATATTCAGGTTTAATTTGTAATCCTGAATAGGGGATGTCACCTAAGCCGCGCCAATCAAAACTATCTCGCACGGCGAAAACTTTATTTATGGCTTGTAGGGCTACTGTATTTCCAGATTTTTGGACAATTCGGTTATATTGATTTTCAACTTCACAACGATTTTCTACTAACTGTTGCAATAACATCCAAATTGATTGGAGAATATCTAAGGGTTCAAATCCTGAGACAACAATTGGCTTATTATATTGTTGGGAAATAAATTGGTATGGGTCACTGCCAATTACCATGCTGACATGACCAGGGCCAACAAATCCATCTAGTTGTAAGTCGGGATTATCTAATAGCGCTTTGAGGGCGGGAATCACGAGGACGTGATTGGAAAACATACTAAAGTTATGAATTTCTTCGGCTGCTGCTTGCAGAATGGTGAAGGCGGTGCTGGGGGCTGTGGTTTCAAAGCCTAATGCGAAGAATACTACTTGTTTGTCGGGGTTATCTCTAGCAATTTGCAGGCTGTCTAAGGGAGAGTACACCATACGGATGTCTGCACCTTGTGCCCTAGCTTGCAGTAATGTGGTTTTGGAACCGGGAACTCGCATTGCGTCGCCAAAGGTGGCAAAAATGACGTTATGATTTTGAGAGATTGCGATCGCATCATCTAATCTCCCCTTTGGCATAACGCATACTGGACAACCAGGCCCATGAATTAGTTCAATGGCTTCGGGTAAAATTTCTTCGATACCATATTTAAATATAGAGTGGGTATGTCCGCCACATACTTCCATGATTTTGATGGGTTTTTCTAGCTGGCGGCATAATTTGGCGATTTCGCAGCGTATCGCTTCAGCTTTTTCCGGTTCGCGGAATTCGTCAACATATTTCATAGGAAGTGAAGAGTAGTGAGTTTTATCTATCAGTTAATTTCGCTTTTGTGGTAGAAAGTTTTTTAACGAACTGCTTTCTCTGTGAGACACTACGTGAACGCGCAGCGTCTCGTAGATAAGAAAGAAAAAAAGGTATGATTTTTAAACTCTTTCTCTGCACCTTTGCCCCCTGTGTGACACAAAAAAGGTCTATTATTTACAGCAGATTGCAGGTAAATGAGGTACAAAATTTAAGAATAAAGACATATACCAATAGAGTTTCAACCCTATTCCCTACTCCCTATTCCCTACTTGTGCTGCTGCTAATTCTTGGAATAGTTGTAAAGTTTCCGCCGCTTCTTGTTCGTTAATTCGATTCATAGCAAAGCCAACATGTACTAGTACCCAATCGCCAATACAAGCTTCGGCGGGATGTTGTTCATCTACGATACAAGCAATATTTACCTCGCGTTTAACACCACCAATGTCAACTATGGCTAATTTATGGTTAGCATTGGTAATTTCTATAATTTGTCCGGGGATTCCTAAACACATTTTTTTATTTGTCAAGATAAACTAACCGCAGAAGAAATTATTTCTAAACAAAAGTTTTTCAACTATCAACACTCATGTATTAATTGTGCGGCTGCAATAACTGCTTGTCCTAGAGATAACCCGCCATCATTAGCTGGAACTAAGCTGTGAGTAAGTACTTTTATACCCAATGTTTGTAATCCTTGGGTAACTTGCTCTAACAATATACAATTTTGAAATACTCCTCCTGTTAAAGCTACGTGATAAATCAGATTTTCTTGAGAAAGATGCTTAACCATTTCCACAATCGCATTTGCTAAACCTTTGTGAAATTTAGCAGCCATAACTGATTGTGGAATCTGTTGCTGCAAGTCATCGAGCAAAGCTTGCCACATTGGACGCGGGTCTATACAATAAATACTATCTGAAAAGCTAAAACTAAAAGGATAGATTAGCGTTTCTTTATCATTATTTAAGCTACTAACATCTACTATAGCTTCCATTGCGATCGCAGCTTGTCCTTCATAGCTACATTCATCTCTATAAATACCGATAGCCGCCGCTACTGCATCGAACAATCTCCCCACTGAGGAAGCTGGAGGAGAGTTAATTCCTTTCTCTATCAGTTGATTGAGTAGTTTGAGTGGTTTGTTTTTCAAAAATTGAACTATTTCTAAATCAGTATATTTTTGTTCGCAATCATTCCAAAGGTTAGCCGCTATTAATTGGGTGTATGTATTACGCCAAGGCTGATAAATTGCTTGTTCACCACCAACCATTGCTACTGGTTTAAATGTTGCTAGTCGTTTAAATCTCCGGTAATCTGCTAAAAGAAATTCTCCACCCCAGAGTGTACTATCGTCGCCGTAACCTAAACCATCTAAAGCAATGCCTAATACTGGCGGTGAATCTAAAGAAATCCCATTTTCTGCCATACAAGCGGCGATATGCGCGTGATGATGTTGGATTTGATGAATTTTTATTTGATTTGTTTCTGCAAGTTCTTTACCAAATTTGCTTGAGAGATATTCAGGATGTTTATCAATAGCGATTACTTCTGGTTTATGATCAAATAAATTTAAGTATAAATTCAAAGTCTCTTGATAAGCATTGAAAGCCGCAGCATTTTCTAAATCTCCTAGATGTTGAGATAGAATTGCTTCTCCTTCCCGCAATAAGCAAAAGGTATTTTTTAACTCACTACCCATTGCTAAAATTTGCGGCACATTGTGAAATCCTGGTGGTAAACTAATTGGTGCTGGCGCATATCCTCTAGCACGGCGAATTGTTTGAACTTTATCGCCGACAACACGCACAACCGAATCATCTACCCGATTAATAATTTCCCGATTGTGAAAGAGAAAGTAATCAGCGATTTTCCCTAATTTTTCTCTTGCTTCGTCATTATCAATACATTGTGGTTCATCGGCAAGATTGCCACTTGTTAAAACAATTGGGCGATTCATCCGCCGCAAAATCAAATGATGTAAGGGCGTATAAGGTAGCATGAAGCCAAGGGTATTTTGTCCTGCTGCTACCGATGGTGCTACTACTTTTTTACCTGTCACTTGTAATAAAACAATTGGTGCGGCAGAATTTGCCAATAATTCTTTTTCTTTGGCGTTGACAATACAATATTGTTCAATTATCTCAATATCTCGCGCCATTAAAGCAAAGGGTTTATGATAGCGCTTTTTACGCTGACGCAGTTTTTGTACAACGGTTTCCTGTGTTGCATCACAAGCCAGATGAATACCACCTAACCCCTTAATTGCTACAATCTCTCCCTTTTGCAACAAGGTACAAACAGCATCGACATCATCCAACATCGAAAACATAGAAGCAGTAACCGATTTCCCATCAGCACGTTCTAACCAAGCTGTAGGGCCGCAAGCATAACAAGCTACAGGTTGGGCGTGAAAACGACGGTTTTCGACATCGTGGTATTCCTTTCCACATTCGGGACACATAACAAACGCAGACATACTGGTATTGCATCTGTCATAAGGAATGGCACGAATAATACTCAGGCGTGGGCCGCAATGAGTACAGTTAGTAAATGGGTAGCGATAAAAGCGGCTAAAAGGGTCGAATATTTCTTGTTGACACTGCGGACAAGTCGCTGCATCAGGAACAACTTCTGTTTTAATTGCACTATTAACACTACTAGAAATCACAAAATTATTAAAGTTAAATTCACCTTTGTAAGGAGTTCTAATTAGCTGATTAATTTTTGCTAATGGTGGACACTCTGTTTGCAATCTGGCAACAAATTCTGTTAATGCTTCCTCACTACCAGATACCCGAATTAATACACCTTCACCATCATTACAAACATCTCCACACAAACCGTAAGCTTTAGCCAGACGATATACAGTAGGGCGAAATCCTACTCCCTGAACAGTACCGCGAACTCTAATTTCTTCATTCGCCATATAATTCTGACTTTCAAAAATTACGAATTACGAATTACGAATTACGAATTATTAATCTGCCACAGCAATATTCGATTATTTCCAGAATCAGCTATTACCGCCGTATTACCACAAATTTTTATCCCGTAACACCAATTTAAGCTATCTCGTTTCGGCAGCCCAAAATTCCGATTTTCACCTTTACTTTGAAAATTCATTTGTCCTGCCAACCCATCTGCCACTAAACCTTGCAGTGATAAAATTGATTCTGGCTTTCTCCATCCTAACAAACGAGAATTAGCCGTATCTGCAACTACTAACCAATCTTCAGTTACCCCTACACCATAAGGCATACTCAAACTACTAGCACTTGGCAAATAAACTCCTTGATTCATTTCCACAAAATCAAAGCTTTTTTGTCCTAAAACCACTGCACAAGGGACATTATTTTCTGTTGGTATTCCCTGCCAAATCATCACTCGGTGATTACCTGCATCGCTGATAACCAGATTCTCTCCCCAAAAGGTAATATCGTGACACCAACGCATACTCGCTGCGGTTGCAGAACCACCGCCGTTTTCATTGCGAGATATCATATCTGGTTGTCCTAAAACTAAATCAGCAGGTTGACCATTTTCTGTTGGTAACTGATGCCAAATCAATACTCTTCGATTTCCTGTATCGGCAACAAATAGCCGTCCTTGATGATAAAAAACACCATAGGGCCAGTGCATTGTAATGGCAGATGCTTGTTGACTTCCCCGATTGGGTTCAGTATCGATAAAATTAACTTGTCCTAACACCAAATCTGCTGGAACATTGTTATCTTCTGGTAAGTTTTTCCAAATCAAAACCCGATGATTCCAAGCATCTGCTACAGCTAATCCTTCGCCACAAGCACAAATCCCAGTTGGTACACTTAAGGTTGCACTTCCCGGTATACCTTTAGCATTTTGTCCTTCATGATAAAAGTCAGGTTGTCCAATTACCCAATCAGCCGGTTGACTATCTCTAGTGGGTAAATTTCGCCATCCCAATAATCGATGATGTCCTGTATCTGATACCCACAAAGGGCCAGTTTCTGATAACAAACAAGCACCACGAGGCCCAAACATTTCTATAGAACTTGGTGCTACAGGTATAACTAATTGCTGCGGTTCAATAATGTTGCCTAAAATTACCTCTGCACCCTGAGATGAGAGAGGTAAATCTTGAGAAATTTCTGTTGCTTCTGACGGTAATTGTGATATGGGATTAATTATGATTGGGATATCCATAAACCGCAGATAGACACTGTTAATTATTTAAAAACATTAATGTTTATTAGCATGTAACAACAGTCACAAATTTGCATTATGTTTTTATCAACAAATAAGACGCGTTCCCTGTTACAAAACAAATTATGTTCAGAATTAAGAATGAAAAAGCAATATGTCTATTTGCTTGCGGGAAACACCTAAATGAGAAGGCGAACTGCGGTTTACTTGCTAAATCTACCGAAATGAGAAAGCAATATGTCTATTTGCTTGCTGAATCTACCGAAATGAGAAAGCATTTAAGCAAAATGAGAAAGCAATATGTCTATTTGCTTGCTGAATCTACCGAAATGAGAAAGCATTTAAGCAAAATGAGAAAGCAATATGTCTATTTGCTTGCTGAATCTACTGAAATGAGAAAGCATTTAAGCAAAACGAGAAAGCAATATGTCTATTGGCTTACACAAAATACTAAAATGAATGAGCAAATTCCGGCAATGATAAAGCAAGGTAACCGCAAATTCTAATCGCCATATATATTTGCTGAGATGCTACCTTCGGATGATCATTTTTGCAGTTTCACAAAAACCTTATCCTCCTTAAATTTTACCGGATATGACTGAAGCGAAATATCCGGTGCAGTTAAGCATTCACCTGTCTCTAATCTGTACTGAAATCCGTGGGAAGGACAGGTTATAATACCGTTTTCAATCTTACCCTCTTCTAAAGAGTATCCTAAATGAGCACAAGCATTACGGTAACATCTTACTCTAGCACCTTGACGATGTAAAATAAGCGAAGTCCCAGCAATTTGTACTGCCAATATACCAAATTCAGGAACTTGCTCAATAGTTGCTACTTTTACCCAACTAGAAGTTATCTGTGGAGAAAATGGACTAGTTAAACCAGAATTTGTGGTGTTAATAGTAGAATGATTATTAACTGCAACCACTTTGGTAATTTCAGGACAATGGTTTTTGATTGCCTGTTCTACTCCTTGAGATAAAGTCAAAGTAGAAGCCGGACAACTGCTACAAGTTCCTATGAGCATAATTTCCACTGTATCTGGTGGCTTAATTGCCACTAGTTCAATATCCCCATTATGGCTTTTTAAACTTGGGCGAACTTCTTCAAGGGCTGTTTGAATGCGCTGTGCTAATGGTGGTTTTGGTGATTTTACTAGTTCATGATAAAGCAGTACTGCGTATACTACTTCATCAGTAACAGCATGACGTAAACCTGACATTGATTCTTGTTTGAGGCTTTTAATCAAACTAGTCAATGCTGCTTTATGCAAGGCTTCAATTGCTCTTTTTAGACCCACCGCTACACAGCGTTGGCTTTCATCCCACTCAGATATAATTGCCTCAAAGCGGTTAATTTCCTGAACTAATTCTTCAAGGTTTGTCATTGGTCATTGGTCATTTGTCATTGGTAATTTGTCATTTGTCATTGGGCATTGGTTATTCATAAATGATAAATCACTTCATTTTGAAATCTTTGAGGAGAAATGGCATAATCATTCCTGTCACTAAGCTAGACAATGTTATTGGTAAACAAAAGGGAATGTCAGCTTGTGCAAATAACACTAGCAGTAATGAACCTAAAACAGTAGCAATAGCAGTTCGCTGGATAAAATATATCGGGTCGCGTAGCAACTTTCCTTTGACAAATAACTTGGCTGAAAACCATCCAATTTCTAACATTTTTCCTCCTAATAATTTGTCAATAAATTTAGTATGACAAGCCCTAGCAAGATGGCAGGAATTACACCAGCCGGAGCAAATAATGCACCAAGCATTGCTGAAAAGCTATAGCCTATATCTTTCCCAGCTAATAGCATTCCACCAATAGCACCGCCAACCATAGACAAGGCTGTTGCGATGACTATCCACACTAATCCTGTTACTATGTTCAAGTCACCATCTGCTAAACTCGTGAGAAAATCTCTTACAGTCGGGTTTGTAAAAACATCTCTCATGCTGTTTTGTTCTCCTTATTAGTAATTAGGGGAGTGGGGATGAGGGGGATGAGGAGAATAAGCAATGCCCTATTTCCTATTTCCTATTTCTACTTCAATATCTTGTAGGGCTTGGGTTACTATCTCTGCTTGTTGAATTTGTTGGTTTTGGGTAAAAATCTCTAACGCTTGTTGATAATAGATACGTGCTTGCAACAGATTTTGAGGATTACCAGCTTCTGGTTTTTCTGAGTCGTCTGGTAAGTTGAATAAGGCGTTGGCTTTATTTGAAATTGTGTTAGCGTACTCTAGGGGTGTATCTTTAGAGTTACGCACTTTTAGCGCTTCATCGTAAGCTGCGATCGCACGCAAGTTATTTTCCACAGGATGAGAACTCACTAAATATTGCAAAGCGTTACCCAAGTTGTTTTGCAACATCGCATATTCTCTGGGATGATCGATCAGATTAATATGCTTTAGTGCCACCTCAAATGACTGCACTGCTAACCCTTGACGCAAGTATTCCCGTTCCGATGCTAAGGGCATAGAAAGATAAGCGATCGCAATATTGTTATATAAAATCGCGTATTCCTGGGGGTAATCCTCCCAACTAAACACCCGCAACGCCTCATGATAAGCCTGGATGCTGTCAGTTATCCGCGCCAAATTAAATGGCACTAGCGACTGCAACACCAGCCCAAAATTCATCTGCGTCTCTGCCACTTCCTCTAATGAGGCTAATTGCTGTAAAATCGGCAATGCCTCTTCATAACCTGCTTTTGCTTGCAGCAGCAGTTGGTAATCAGCATCCGGTATTGCCTGTAACGTCCCTGCCATTCCCACTTGGGCCCTGGCTTTCAGTAGGGGATACTCCTCACCACACATCTCATAGGCCCGGTAATATAACCCAACTGCATTTCGCAAGTCTTGGGCAGCTTTGGGCTTTTTTTGAAAGCCTTGCGCTATCTCAATCAGCATCTGGATTTTTTCCTCTGCTGAGGCTGACTCCGATGCAACAGCTGCGATCGCAGCTTTCACCGCTGAATCTGTAATGCTGGGGGTCATAACTCTGCCGTACTCTAGCCAATTGGGAATTGAGTCCAACGCCCACAAATGATCGAGACACAGTTTTGCATCTGATCACGGGCCATACTGATTTACGCAGGCTTCGAGTCCTTTAGGCGGAATTCCCCTTTTTGATCTGAGACTAGGAATTTAGTGACTGGTGATTGGAGGTTAGCGACTGAAGATTAAGGAATAGTTTTCCCCAGTACCCAATCCCCAATACCTAGTCCCCAGTCTCTAAAATATAAAACACCCTATTTCTAAAATTCTAGGGGGTAATTGCTAATATTAATGTCAGCTTTAAACACCTAATATTTTAAAAATATTTTTTGTATCATCGCTGGACACAATCCAAAATTTTTTTATTGAATTGTTGACATATATAGAAATCCACTTTCATTTCTGAACTAATTTGCGTAGGCAGGCAATAGGGAATAGGCAACAGGCAACAGCCAAGAAGGCTTCTTAGTTGTACTGAGTTTTTTCAGAAATAAAATATGAGTCCTATATATAGGAATACGGTTTGAGTAGTTTTTCTTAACTGAACCGTATTGCCATATTATATGCAGGAATTTACTAGCCAATTTTTGTATAATCCCAAGACTCACCACGGGATCATCGGAGTGTAAAATATGTTCATTAACTGTAAAACAAGCTCCCCTAAATTGTTAGAGTGAAAACAGACAGTATCTTTTATCGCATCTTTCAAAGTATCCCCAGCACGTTCTTTGAACTGATTAACCAACCGCCGCAACTAACTAGTGCTTACCAATTTTCTTCAGTAGAAGTCAAGCAACTGTCTTTTAGAATCGATGGCGTCTTTCTCCCAAATACAGCAGAACTACCTATCTATTTTGCAGAAGTGCAATTTCAACCAGACAAAAAGTTCTACTCACGTTTATTCACCGAAATCTTTAATTATCTTGACAAAACCGAATTAACTAACAATTGGCGTGGTGTTGTCATCTTCCCCAACCGCAGCGTTGATACTGGAGATACTGAAAGATACACAGAATTACTCAACTCACAACGAGTCACTCGCGTCTATCTTGACGAATTAAGCTCAATAGAGACATCATCAATCGGCATTGAGACAGTTAAACTAATTATCGAACCCGAATTAACTGCGACAACAAGAGCTATCGAAATAGTTAACACTGCCCAACAGCAAATTATAGATGTCGCTACTATTAGGGAAATTATACAATTGATAGAGACGATATTAATCTACAAGTTACCGAGATTAAGCCAGGAGGAAATAAGAAAAATGTTTGGATCAAATGAGTTAAGGCAAACTAGATTTTACCAAGATGTTTTTGCAGAAGGGAAACAGGAAGGGAAACAGGAAGGGAAACAAGAAGGTAAGTTAGAAGTGATACCCCAGTTATTAGGATTGGGTTTAAGTATTGAGCAGATAGCTCAAGCATTAGGTTTAGACGAACAAGTTGTTAGGCAGGCTGCACAACCAAAATCTTAAAACAATTGCTATATGGCTCACGGGGTGCAAAGTCTTGCTCCCCGATTTTTTGCTGAATTTGACTTAGTTATTGCATTAAAATTTTACAGCTTAAAATACTGATCACCTCGTATAGATTAGCGATTGTTAATATTGGATTCCAGTCTTTAAAATTTGCATAGCCAATCACCTGCAAGTAGTGAATTGCACTGCTAACGGCAGACTATTAGTTGGTAAGCACACGGTTGGGCAATTTCAGCCGCCCTATCCAGCACCATTGTGGCTCCAGTCCAATTCAAGTTAAAATTCCTGTGTAAGCTCTTGGCCATCCTGTTGTAGCTATTGAGCGATATTTTAAAAGTAGTTACGAAAAACAACTAAAGTAAATGTAAGGTATATTCTAAAAATTAATAAAATGACAGCGATAATTATATGGTCTGCTGCCTAAATCCTAATTGCGAGAATCCCCAAAATCCTGACGGGGCAAATTTCTGCCTCAGTTGCGGCACAGCATTGGTATCGCTACTGAGAAATCGTTACCGGATCATCTCACCATTAGGGAGAGGAGGGTTTGCACGCACATATATCGCAGAAGATATAGATAAGCTCAATGAACGATGTGTTGTCAAACAGCTAGTTCTAAGTCAATTTTATGGTATTCAGGGTAGTCAAGCACATCAAAAAGCAACTGAGTTATTTGAACAAGAGGCTAAACGTCTTAAAGAGCTAGCGGAACATGTCCAAATTCCCAATTTATATGCATATTTTAAGGAAGATGAATATCTTTATTTAGTGCAGCAGTTTATCGAAGGACAAAATCTGTTGCAAGAGTTAAAACAGCAGGGGGTTTTTGATGAAGCCAAAATTCGAGATTTTTTAAATGATTTATTATCTGTGTTAGTAGACATACATCAACAGCAGGTAATTCACCGAGATATTAAACCAGAAAATATTATTCGCCGTCAAAATGATGGGAAGTTAGTACTAATTGATTTTGGGGTAGCAAAGCAAAAAACGGAACCGACAAACACTGCCATTGGAACAATTATTGGTTCATTAGGTTATGCACCGATTGAGCAAATGCAAGTGGGTAAAGTTTTTCCATCTAGTGATATCTACAGTCTAGGAATAACTTGCTTTCATCTGCTGACCAATATTTCTCCTTCGACTTTGTGGATGAAACAAGGCTATGGTTGGACTTCTAGTTGGCGTCAGCATTTAACACAACCCATAAGTCAGGAATTAGAGATGATTCTTGATAAGTTCCTACGAGAAAATCATGAACAACGTTATCAATCTGCACAAGCTGTATTACAAGACTTGAATAATCTTCCACCGCTAAGTTATACATTAGCTCCCACAGTTATTCCACCTACTCTGCCATCAGGTTCACAACCACAAAATCAACACAAATTAACTCGATATCTACCCCAATTTTCTAATAGTAAATTATTGTCTGGAGCAATCATTGCTGGATCAGGTAGTTCGTTCTTAGCGATCGCACTTATAAGTTTTCTCGGAACTACTTGGATTAGCTCCGGATTGTGGTTGATAATTTTAGCAGGGTTAGTCTTGATTCAATCTCGCCCGCTTCTGGAAAAAACTTATTTAATTATTATTGCTATAATAGCAAATCTACTCGTTGTATTTACTTTCAGAAATCTACTAACCAATAATCTTCTGAAATCTGGTGTAAATGGTCTGCTGCTCGTAGGGTTACTCGTTATTCTTGCAGGTTTATTTACACTGATTATCGTGGGTGTATCTGAAATAATAAATAAACTTCTTTCTAAATATTTTTAAATTACTAGTACAACACGGCAGAAATAAACCAATCATTCCAAATCAACGAAACCCTTATGCTGTATTCATTTTTAATTTTTAATTTTTAATTTTTAATTCCGCCTTGCGGTACTAGGTATGGCTAAATTTTCATAAATCTCTTGATTTCAGATAAATTTTGTAGAATTTGGGGAATTATTCATGACAAATAAAAAAGATAACTTGAGGTTGCTTATATCTCTAGGTCTGGCTGGAGTAATGGTAGCAGCTATTTTGTGGTTAATTAGCAAAGTTTCTTCGACTATTATAACACCATCAAACCCCATATCAGCTTCATCTTCATTGACAAATAAGCCTTCACTAATGAATTTGGGTACAAGGATTTTGGTGAAAGTGCAAACGTATCCTGAGAAAACAGATGGAGTTAAAGCTTTTGCTGAAAAAGATTTTACAACTGCGGTTAAAAAGTTCACCGCTTCTCTAAAAAATAATCCCAATGATCCAGAAACTTTAATTTATTTAAACAATGCCAAAATTGCACAAGATAATTCGAGCGCTCTGAAAGTTGCTGTCATCGCTCCAATTAACTTTGATCCGAGTTTATCAGAAGAAATTTTGCGTGGTGTAGCTCAAGCTCAAAATGAAGTTAATAACCAAGGAGGAATTAATGGTAAAAAGCTGCAAATTGTAATTGCAAGTGCTGAGAATAGAGAAGATTCTACACGGTTAGATAATGAATTAGTTCAAGACAAGAGTATTGTGGCAGCAGTAGGTGTTAGACGTAACGCCGCAATTTATAGTGAGAATCGCTTGGTTTTAGTTTTACCTGTCGAGCGACCAAATCAAGCCGAAAATCAAGAAAATTTAGAAAGCAATTCAATAAATAATCAACCTAATAGTTCCACAAATAATTACTTGTTTCATGTAAATCCGCTATATGATAATTTAGTAGATACTCATTCTCGCTACATTGCTCGACAAGCAAGAAATGTTGCTATTTGTGGCGATTATCGTAGTTCAAGAAGTAATTCAAGCTCCTCATCAAGTCAGATACTTGTAGAACAGTATACTCAAGCTCTCAAAAAATATGGTGGCAACGTTATTAGTACACCTTGCAATTTGGCAGATAAGAATTTTGACCCTAGAGCTTTTGTAGATCAAGCCATAGAAACAGAAAATGCAAGTGGCTTTTTACTAATGCCCTCAATCAGAAATATATATTTTGCCACCAAAGTAGCACAAGAAGTTAGAGGCAGAAAACCACTGTTTGCTTCTGAAAGTATGTATAGTGCAACAACTTTACAAAATGGCAAGGATTTGGAAGGAATGGTATTACCTGTGTATTGGCATCGTGATGCTAATAAAGATAACCCCTTTGCAGAAAATGCTTTTCAGCTTTGGAATGCACAGGTAAATCAGAGAACAGCGGGAGCTTATGATGCAGTCCAAGCAATTATTACTGGCTTGAAACAAGATAACACCCGCGAAGGATTACAAAAGGTACTGTCTAATCCTAATTTCTCAACTTCAGGAGCAACAGGAATGATTCAGTTTTCGCCCTCTGGTGAGCGTCAAGGAGAAGCAATCCTAGTCAAAATCGAGCGTTGCGAGTCTTGCTCTACTGGAACTGGTTACGATTTTGCCCTCTTGAATAAGAAGTAGTTTTTTTGACGTTACTTGTCATTCTAAAGATATAGATTACTGCCAAATTTGTAATCTATATCTTTAGAATGTCATACTAAAATACTTGATTATAATTGCAACCTTCGCTTCAATTTTTATTTCTATTCTGGAACCCTAAATTTGTCTTTTTCTACCCAGAGTTGTGAACGCGATCACTCAAAAGAAAGATGGAATATCCCTAACCTCTATGTCAAGGTTATATCAGTAAGAATTACGAATACTTGCCGAGGAGAACACGGATGGTAGCTACATTAGATGATACGAAACGCAATGCTATTGCTCTAAAATTAGCAAGTCTTAAAGCACTCCAACAATTGGTGATCGAAAATGAGCGATCGCTTTTGACACAAGGACTTGATGCCGAAATTGCCGATCGCATCCGTAATTTCCTAAACGATGACGAAAAAAATCTTGGCGTTCTGGAAACTGTAATTGGTCAGTATGGCATTCAGGCTGAACCCAAAAAAGTTGTTACAGAATTCATTGCAAAAGCTCGTGAATTGTTCAAAGGTTCTGAGTTGAGCCTGTATGAAAAAGTATCTCAGCATGAATTGCTGAAACATCAACTAGTAACCAGTGGCTTAATAATTCACAAAGCTGCTCAAAAAGTTGGTGCTGATGTGATGGTAGCGATCGCACCTTTGAATACCATTAACTTTGAGAATCGCGCTCACCAAGAGCAACTCAAAGGTATTTTAGAAATTTTGGGTGTCCGCGAACTCACTGGACAAGATGCAGATCAAGGAATTTGGGCACGTGTTCAAGACGCAATGGCCGCAGTCAGTGGTGCGGTAGGTAGCGCTGTTACCCAAACCAGTGACAAAAAGGATCTAAATATCCAGGATGCTATCCGCCTGGATCACAACAAGGTAAATACCCTATTCACCGAACTACTACAAAGCAACAATCCACAAAAGATCCAAGAGTACTTCGGTCAAATTTACAAGGATCTAAGTGCCCACGCTGAAGCTGAAGAAGAGACAGTCTACCCAAGAGTACGTCCTTTCTACGGTCAAGATAACACCCAAGAACTGTTTGATGAACAAGCTGAGATGAAGCAGGCTTTAGAAGAAATCAAGGCTCTCAGCCCATCTTCACCCCAATTCAAAGATAGAGTCAAACAGCTGATGGATGCTGTTGGCGATCACATTCGTCAAGAAGAAACCACAATGTTTGCTGCTATTCGCAACAACTTGAGCACTGAGCAAAGTGAACAACTTGCTACTGAGTTCAAGGCTGCTAAGACTCGAATTCAACAAAAACTGGGTGTTGTTACCGAATCAAATGTGTAGTATGCTTTCGGGCTTTCTATAACCGCTAAAAAAGGTTAGCTAAATAAAACTCCCAGCAGATAAACGCTGGGAGTTTTTGTTTACAAATTTTGCTGATAGTATTTATAAGCGGCGTATGCCATAGTTACAACCCCGGTGATAATGGCAGATTCATCAACTTCAAATTGGGGATGGTGTAATGGGTGGTTTATGATTCTTTCTTGGTAGCCTACACCCAAGCGAAACATAGAACCGGGGGCGTGTTCCAAATACATAGAAAAATCTTCAGCACCAAGAGAAGGTTCGGCTAAGACTTGAACGCGATCGCTACTCCAAGCTTCTTCTGCGGCTGATTGTAACAATTGCGTCAGAGTATAATCATTTTGAACGCTGGGTACGCCCTGGCGATAATTGACTTGATAGTTTGCTCCGTAGGTATGGCAAACATTAGATACAATATTTTCAATCCATTTCGGGAGATGGGCACGAGTTTCAGGATGGAGCGATCGCACGGTTCCCAATAACTGCACTTTATCCGCAATTATATTCGGCGCTCTGCCACCATTAATCTTCCCGATACTCAATACTACAGGACGCAAAGGATTTTGTGTCCGACTGATAGCTTGTTGCAGCGCAGCAATTACTTGGCAAGCAATCCAAATCGCATCAATGGCCTCATGGGGACGCGCCCCGTGTCCAGATTCTCCCATAATCAGAATTTCTAAATCATCAGCGGCGGCTGTCAATGCCCCGTAACGCACGCCAATAGATCCTGCGGGTATAGAAGGGAAAACATGAACCCCTAATACAGCCGAGACATTTTCCATCGCTCCATCTTTCACCATCCAGCTTGCCCCTTGGGCAATTTCCTCTGCTGGCTGAAATAAAAACCGCACTTTTCCACCCAACTCCTCTGCTAGCTGGGACAGCACCATTGCCGTTCCTAACCCCACTGTGGCATGGACATCGTGACCGCACGCGTGCATAATCCCATCTGCGCGAGAGGCATATTCCAAATTAGTGCCTTCTTGAATTGGTAAGGCATCCATATCGGTACGAATTGCTAACAAACGGTCATTTTGCTTAGTGCCTTGGAGTTCTCCAATAACGCCCGTTTTGCCAACTCCTTCTTCTACGTGCAGACCGCTGGAAGACAAAACACCAGCTACAAAGGCTGCTGTTTGGTACTCCTGACCGCTGAGTTCTGGGTGAGAGTGAATGTGGCGGCGAATTTCAATTAACCGGGGTGCTAGTTTTGCTGCTAAGTCTTTAATAGAGGTAAGCATTGATTCAATTAATCTATAGGCTTTTTTCCCATGATAAAGAACTGCTAACAAACAAAATGCTTTTGCTATACAAGGATGAAGCAGAGAGGCAGGGGAAGCATGGGAAGCAGAGGAAGAAAAATTATTGATTATTGCCCAGTGCCCAGTCCCCAGTGCCCAGTCCCCAGTCCCCAGTCCCCAATTTATTTTGAATAACAGGTTGTGCCTGGAGTATCTTCGGGTTGAAACTCGTTACATTCTCTGAGATTTTGACGCTCTAACGACCAGCCATAAGGTTTATCAGATGTGACGACACCATTAGCTAGAGTTGTTAGTCGGAAGTTAGCCCCCCGAAAATTGGTAAAATCCAATTTCGCATCTTTTAAGTTTGCTGCTTCTAAATTGGCGCTGATGAAACCGGCATAAGATAAATTGGCATTTTCCAGGGATGCTGATTTCAAATTTGCTCCTGTTAAGGAAGCACCACTGAGATTTGCTGAATTTAGAACCGCACCTTCTAAATTTGCACCGGTGAGATCGGCATTCGTGAGATTAACTTCAGATAATGTAGCGCCGCTCAAGTCAGCCCCTCGCAAATTTGCTCCAGTTAGATTTACTTGAGTTAGATCAGCACCACTCAAATTACACCGAGGACAAGCACTTGTTGCCTTCAACTGATCCAAATCTAGTTGATTTAATGCGAGGGTCTGCTCTGCAAACCCAAAACAAGCTAATAGGACGCCGGTAGCAACAATCTTAAATTTCATATTTTTTACAGATATCCACAAAAATGACAAGTTACGCACATTGCGTACTGTCATAGTTACATATACCGCCTCCCTAAAAAACAGCAGGGATGAAGCATTCATTAAGAAGCTGTAAAAATACTATAAATTCTAGTGGTAAGACTACTCAAATTGAAATATAGGCTATAGAATCGATTCGTAAGGAACTATACCGAACCAATTATAGACTACCACATATGTGATCCCCCTAGCTCGATGAAAAAGACGACTAGGGGGATCTTGTTTTTGGGCATTGGGCATGGGGCATTGGGCATTGGGCATTGGGCATTGGGCATGGGGCATTGGGCATGGGGCATTACTTATTTCTCCCTCGTGTTCCTCGTCTCCCTTAT
Source organism: Nostoc sp. UIC 10890 (assembly GCF_054786515.1). NCBI lineage: Bacteria > Bacillati > Cyanobacteriota > Cyanophyceae > Nostocales > Nostocaceae > Nostoc > Nostoc sp. UIC 10890. The sequence continues at coordinate 1,144,910 of NZ_JBSGKF010000001.1, read as the reverse complement.
CTCCCCATCCTCCCCTGCTCCCCTGCTCCCCTGCTCCCCTGCTCCCCTGCTCCCCTGCTCCCCTGCCTTCTTCATCGCCATCCTAAAAAGCGCAATCCAGGGACAATTAGGTAGTAACTTATTCCTAACCAAAAGCTGATAAAGAAGCCTACAGAACCAAAAAAAATCAGAGGTAACTGTAACTCTGACCAAGCTGGTTGACTAGTAAATTGGAAGATTGAAGGTGCTAACTTCAAAAGAATCAAAACTGCATAAGCGATCGCACTGCCAAAGGCCGAGAACACAGCGTAAACTATATGGTGGCTGCGAAGTCCTAAGCTCAAGGTGAGTAGGCAAACTGCTACTAAAATCACTGCCACTAAGCCCTCGCCACTGTCTTTTGGTGTGATTAATTGCAAAATCAACCAGCCGAAGGCATAGCTAATCATGCCCATCAGCGACGCCACTAAAAACCGCCGCTGTTGACCAAAACACCCGGATACTGTCAATCCCCAAGCAGTTCCCCAACCTGCGGCGACGAATACCAAAATATCTGCCCCGAAGACGGGTTGAGTGTTTGGCACTAATTCGTTTAGCTGACTCCCAAGAAATTCCACAACTAAAGGCCCCAAGCTGGTGCGATATGCCAAAATAAAACCAGCGATCGCACCAAAACAAGCGCCAACATAAGCCAGGATCATCGCCCAAATCGTCGCCAAACAAGCTTGTAAAATTTTGATGATTGTCTGAGTGATGAAAATAACGGTTTTGTTGACAGCTTGGCCAAAGTTAGCTAATGCTTGTTTAATAGCTTGTGTTAGCTGTGTCAATTTCTGGGAGACTTGCATTGAGGCTTGCTTAACGCTGTCTCGCAATCGGGCAAATAATCCTGGTGGCGGTAATGGTTGAGAAATCTTCGCCAAACGTTTTTGAATTATAGCTGCATTTGCTGGACGCGATCGCACATCCTCATGCACCATTTCATCCAACAAATCGGCTAGTTGCGGGTTGACATTTACAGCAGTTCGCCAGCGCAATTTCCCCGTTTGCTGATCTTCCAACTCTAGCGGGTATTTGCCTGTTAATAGTTCAATTACCGTTCGACCAAGGGCATAAAAATCGGCTCCTGTCCCGACAACACCTCCACTCACTTGTTCTGGTGGACTGTAGCCAGAAGAAAATAATCGCGTGGAACTAGACTGAGAACGCAGCTTAGAGGCGCTAAATTGTTTTGCCCCGCCAAAATCAATTAATACCAGGCGATCGCCCTCTGTTTGCCCTTGAGGCGGGGTTACAGATGGCGAAGAAGTACCCAGCATTAAATTAGAAGGTTTAATATCCCGGTGAAGAATCTGACGTTTGTGTAATTCTTGTAAAATTTGTAGAGCTTGGGCAAACCAGTTTAAAACCAAATCCTCTGGACACCCTTGGGGAAACTTTCTTAATATCTCCTCTAAAGTGCGCCCATTGATTTTTTCCATTACCAAACAAGGCAGTTGGTGCGATTTGGGATTAAACAGGTTTACATGAAAATATCCATCGGCATCGACTGTAGGGACACCAGGATGCTGCAAGCTAGATAAAACTGCCGCCTCTTGGGTAAATAATTCCAGTGCCTTTGGCGAATCTTCCACCAACACTTTTAACACTTTCTCAGTTTGAGTTTTTTCATCCCAAACCGTGTAGATTTGAGCAAATCCTCCCGATCCCAAAGGCTGAAGTGGAACATAGCGGTCTAGCAACTCTAGCGGTGCGCCACAGCTGTTACAAAATTTGTTTCCCCAAGGCTGAGGATAAGGACGTTGACAATCAGGATTTATGCAGTGAACCGCACTCTGAGTGATGTGGGACACAACCGCTACAATACAAAGGCTGACTTGATTTTAGCGTTTCTTGAGGTTTCCTGATTTTAAAATCGGCAAAAGGAAAACCCTCATAGATTGTATGAGGGCAATTCATTTATATTTACAGCGGATTTCAAGGAAGGTGAAGTACACAAGGATTCATCTCAAAGCAAGGTATAAAGCTTGTTTTACTCCTGAATTCTGACTCCTGAATTCTGAATTCTAAATTCTGACTCCTGAATTCTGCTGTATATCAGTTCTTAGTTACGGAAACTTCTCTTACTCTGTCTGTGCTTGGCAACTTCTTTGCGCTTGCGTTTTTCTAAGGGTGTTTCAAAATGACGATGCTTTCTCATGTCTGGAAAAATTCCAGCCTTGGAAACTTCTCGCTTAAATCGTCGTAAGGCTGATTCAATATGTTCATTGTCACCGACAATTACTTGGGTCATTACATCTCCTACTAAGTTGACTTTATCAATGGCTAGGCAAGCATTCAGGGGTGGTGAGTGCTGAGTGATCCCATAGATAAATCTAGAGGATTGAAATAAGGACGAGTAATCGTTCTTGGACACTCAGCACTGCTTTGGTAAGATTACAAAAAAAAGACAGACTCCTTGTCTGACCTTAAGACTTTAGGCAAATTTTTTTGTTTCCAAGGTCTAGTAGCGGTTGCGTCCACCGCCGCCACCACCGTATCCTCCTCGGTTTCCACCAAAGGAACCTCTATCACCTCTGTCTTCCTTGGGTTTAGCCTTATTCACTTTCAGGTCACGACCCATCCATTCAGCACCGTCGAGAGCTTCAATAGCAGCTGTTTCTTCAGCTTCAGTTCCCATTTCCACAAAAGCAAAGCCTCGCGGACGACCTGTTTCACGGTCAGTAGGTACTTGAACTCGTTTTACAGTACCATATTCTGCAAAAATACCACTTAAATCTTCTTGTGTAACGTCATAAGAGAGGTTACCTACATAAATTGACATCGATTCTCTCCAAAATCATCACTGTGTAGAGATTTTAATTTCTCTGAGAAGTCTGTAAATACTAAAAGGAAAAAGCCTTTCAATACTAAAACCAAAGACATCACTGAATTAACTCTCCTAATCATAGGATGACATAGGAGACAACTCTCTGCATCCAGTAGATAGTTAACAGATAGTTAACCAGTGATGCGATCGCACCTAAGCGATCGCCCGCCCCCTCCTACTCTAAGTACTGCCCACCACAAAAAAGGGTTGGAAATAGAAGAAGATAAATTCTGTAGGGTGATATAAAAAATCAGACATACGGGGGCGCATCTTCAGAATATCCGCATTGAACGTTTGACTGCATTAACCATGAAGCATTACTCCAAAATTTTAATACGAAAGCTAAAGTCAGGCAACAAATTTGAAGGAGGCAGGGGGCAGGAGGCAGGGGGCAGGAGGCAGGAGGCAGGGGGCAGGAGGCAGGAGGCAGGAGGCAGGAGGCAGGAGGCAGGGGGCAGGGGGCAGGAGGCAGAAGGCAGGGGGCAGGAGGCAGGGGGCAGGGGGCAGTCCTGAGTCTTCTCTCTTGGCGCGGGCCTCTCCTTTTTGGAAAATTACGGGATACACAGAAGTCCTAAAAACCTAGCTTGATAAGACTTTCCTCGTTCCCAGTCTTAGACTGGGAATGGATTCATTGAGTCTCTGACTCAATATCTGAGTGGAGGCAGCAACCTTTAATCAGGTATTCCTATGCTCTGCATAGGAATGAGACAACAATGGGAAATTGAGCTTTATTTAGACTTGTGTGTACACTGTAGCCTTTTGGGAAAAGGGGAGACAAAGTTTAATAAGTAACCCCAGTTGCTAGGTCAAGTTGCTTTTCATCACCTTTCCAAGCGGTTTCCAATTCAGTTTTGACAAGTTTAGCAGCCTGATCTTTGCCGAGTGCCTGCAAACTTGCCTGCAAGCCAAATAGAGAACGCCCGTTATGGGGATACTTTTTGAGATCAGCACGAAAGACCTTTTCTGCCTCTTTATAGTCACCCTTAGCCAAAAGCACAGCGCCCAAAGACTCTCGCGTGGGAAAGTACCAGTCTGGTGGTTCCACGTAATCGAGAGCATCTTCTGCTACTACTGCTTGTTCTAGTAATTGAATGGCAGATTCATAATCATGCTTTTCTCTGGCAATTTTGGCGTCTAAAACTTTTGAGGCAATGTCTAAAATGCGACTGGCAGGGCTAAATCCAATAGTTGCTTCGGCGGGAATTACTTGTTTGGCGGCCAGTAATGCACTGCTTTCATTTGCTGCATCTTCAAGTTTGCCTGTGGCTGCCGTTGCCATACCACGAGCAAAATGCCAAAGTGCTGTTGTAGTAGGTAGTTTAGTATCGGGAGCAGGAGTTTTTAAAATGGCATCCCAGTCATGAAAGCGTGTCTGAATCAGCATTTTGCTGCCCAGGAATCCCTCAAGCATTGGTATATGTGGGCCAATAGCAGTAATGTTGGTGACTAATTTCTCTGCGGATTTCAGAGCATCTTCATACTTTCCTGCCATGCTGCTGGCTACCATGAGAAAATGTACGTTGTGGTTGTAGTACATCATGGGGTAAGTGCCCTGGACTTGATATTTGTTGATGTAAATATCATCTTGAGCGATCGCCTGCTGGTTTACCTGCATTGCCCCTTCATAATCTCCCACACGAAAATAAATATGGGAAGGCATGTGTACCAAGTGTCCCGCCGCTGGCGCTAAAGTTCCTAGTCGTTTGGCACTCATAAGGGCCCGTTCTGGGGAAGGCGAGGCTTCTACGGCATGGATATAGTAATGATTAGCTCCCGTATGATTCGGGTTTCGTTGGAGAACTGATTCTAAAACAGCTACAATTTCTTCTGTATCTGGCTGTGGCTTGCCATCTTTTGTCCAGTGCTGCCAAGGATGCAGATCCATTAAGCTTTCAGCGTAAAGCGTCGCCGCATCCAAATCATCAGGATAGCGCTTGACTAGGGTTGCCATTGCATCTGCGTAATCTACCGCTAGTTGATACAAGTCTGCATCGGGATTTTGGGAGTAACGTTTTGCTAAGGCGGTAATGTAGTCTTGTTCTTGGGTAGATGCTTGGGTAGAAAGTGCCAAGGCTTGCTGTACTGCTTGGTAAGCAGCTAATTCTCGGTTGGGGTCTATTGCTGAGTTAATATTAGGCCCCAGAGCTAAAGCAATACCCCAATATGCGATCGCTAAATGCGGATCGAGTTTGGCAGCGTGTTGAAAAGAACGCATTGCCTCATCATGATTGAAAGCGTAAATTAAATTTAATCCCTGATCGAAAAACTCTTGTGCTTGGGGATTAGCAGTAGAAACTGGATGGTGGATTGTGCCAAGTCCAGATATTAAGGTGTAGGGCTGTTTTACTTCAGCAATTGCCGCACTAGGAGCGACTAAAGAGAGTATAAGCACCCAAACTATAAATAAGTACTTCATTGTCTATATTCTTTTTATTCAAGCTCTTTTTTTCTTAATATTCAAATGCCACAGTTTCTCTAAAGAGGTAAATTGTTGGCGAAAAATAGTCGCACGGTATTTCTTATAAATATTAAACCCTGCAAACACAATCAGATGAAAATGTTAACAGATGCATCAGTTTGCATCCTAGAGTCTATATATTGGGAGTTGGTTGAGTAGTAGAATGCGATCGCATAAATACCTTCATAAATATTAATAAGTAAGAAGCTAGAGATAAACGTGGATACTTGTTACTGCTGCTTTTAAACCCAAGCAGTATTGAGTGGTGTAGATAATTTGTCTTTGAAGACGCGATGAATCGCCGTCTCTACAAGTGTTTTGTTGCTCATTCTGAACTGTATTGCGCTATAGACCACCAAATTTCTGATGCTTGGAAGCCTCTGCACCCTGTAGGCACTTCAAAGCCACTGATTAGAACTTTCTGTGTTTTCTTGCACCAGCTAAACTAATCTTCAGTTAAACCTTGAAAAATTATGCTTCTTTCCGCACAATATTTGTGACAAAAGCAGAGAAAAGGAGGAAGTGGAGCGATCGCTCAGTCGAGCCGCAGGAAAATAACTTCTCCCTGCCCCTGCCTTCTGGCTCCTTCAACATCATCGCTATCTACCTAAAGTTGTAAATTATTTTGTCTCAAGGTAGAACAATAGAATTTACTTGAACTCTCCAAGATGAATTTAACTGTTAAATAACTATGTACAAAGAACACAACTATTCTTCATAAAAGCATCGTCAGATAGAAGAATTAAAAGTTGTCTAAAAGTAATCTATAAACATTGCAGCGCTTTTCGAGCAAGCAATAAAAAATCAACACTTAACATAATTTAGGAACAACGAATATGAGTATCGAAGATAGAGCAAAAGCTTTTGCTAAAAACGTCGAAGGTAAAGTACAAGAGGTCATTGGCGAAGTAACTGGCGATCCTAAAGATAAAGCTGAAGGTAAAGCTAAACAAGCTGAAGCCCAAGTCCGTCACACGGCTGAGAATATCAAAGATGAAGTTAAAAAGACTTTAGAATAGAATATCGCAATATTTATTCTAGGATGGGCGAGACGCCCGTCCTTATGAACTGGGCGGGCTTTCCTGCCCAGTTCATAATATTAGATAATTTATTTTTTAGAGTTTTCTAACAAAAATCGCTATTTTTGTTACCAAAAGCAGGGTAGATGTGTGAACTACCCCGCCGTAAGACGGACGGGGCTTCCCAATTCATCGGGAATAGCTTCCAGAACTTATTAGTACTAGAAAGTCTTACATTCCCTCCAAGGGCAGGAGTTCTGGTTCCCAAGACCCAAATTTTTCTCTTGCAACATATACCTATCAGCTTGGTTTTCGCTTGCGGCATTGATGGTCAAGACATTAGATATCTTACCAGAAAATTTTGGGGATTCGTCATACATCAAGAAGAGAGTTTTTACTGATGTTTTAAATCAATTCCAGATGTAATCCTTATCCCCCGCTCACAATCCCCACAGAGATGGGTACATTGAAGGTGGGGACTTCCGCGATACGTTAAAGAGTGTCGCGCTTTGCCAGATATTGATACGTCTGCCAACGTGCATCAACCTCAGCTTGGGCTTGTTCTAACAGGTGCTTGGCAATATCAGGTTTGCTCTTGGTGAGCATTTTAAAGCGATTTTCTTGATACATCGAATGTTCTACCGATTGCGTAGGCGATCGCATATCCAATTGCAATGGATTTTTACCCTGGTTAAGCAACTCTGGATTATGCCGATACAGCAACCAACGTCCTGATTCTACCAGAGTTTTTTGATGATTCATCCCTGTGGTCATGTTGATGCCGTGGGCGATGCAATGACTGTAAGCAATAATTATTGATGGGCCATCATAAGCTTCTGCTTCCAGAAATGCTTTCAGGGTATGTTCATCTCTAGCGCCAAGGGCTACACTCGCTACGTAGACATTTCCGTAGGTCATGGCAATCATCCCTAAGTCTTTCTTCGGCGCTGGTTTACCACTAGCGGCATATTTAGCAACTGCGGCTTTTGGCGTAGCTTTGGAAGATTGACCGCCTGTGTTGGAATATACTTCTGTATCCATCACTAAGATGTTGACATTCCGACCGCTAGCAATTACGTGATCGATACCGCCAAAGTCAATATCATAAGCCCAACCATCACCGCCAACAATCCAGACGCTTTTTCTCACCAAATAGTCTGCAAGAGATTTGAGATTTTGGATTTTGGATTTTAGATTAGGATCGAGAGTTACGATTTCATCTAACCTCTGCTGCAACAGTTCTATTCTTTCGCGCTGTTCCCAAATATCAGCTTCAGATTTTTGTTCAGCTTTGAGGATGGAAGAAACAAGGTTTTCATCTATTTCACTCCCCAATTTTTGCAACAATTCCGCCGCAAACTCGGCTTGTTTGTCGAGGGAGAGGCGGAAGCCAAAACCGAATTCGGCGTTATCTTCAAATAGATTATTAGACCACGCCGGGCCGCGTCCTTGGGCATTGGTTGTCCAAGGAGTGGTGGGTAGATTACCACCATAGATTGAGGAACAACCTGTAGCATTGGCGATGACAGCGCGATCGCCAAACAGTTGTGTTAATAATTTTAAATAAGGTGTTTCACCACAACCTGCACAAGCACCAGAGAATTCAAATAATGGTTCTTGCAGTTGTTGCTGGCGAATCTGGTTGACTTTTAGCGATCGCCTATCAGGATTAGGTAAACTCAAAAAGAAATCCCAGTTTTTTCGCTCTTGTTCCCGCAATGGTAACTGCTGCGCCATGTTAATTGCTTTCAGCGATGGCTCAGATTTATTTTTAGCAGGGCAAATATTTACACAAATCGTACATCCTGTGCAGTCTTCTGGTGCTACCTGAATGGTAAATTTTTGATTGGCAAAGTCTTTATCCTTTGCACCAGTTGATTTAAAGGTTTCTGGTGCATTGACTAACTCATCTGCTTGATAAGCCTTGGCTCGGATGGCGCTATGGGGACAAACCATGACGCACTTCCCACATTGTACGCACACATCCGGCTCCCACACAGGTATCTCTTCGGCAACGTTACGTTTTTCCCACTTGGCAGTACCTACGGGGAAAGTGCCATCAACTGGTAGTGTGCTAACAGGTAAATCATCACCTTCCCACACCATGATTTTGCCCAGAACTTCTTGTACAAATTTGGGAGCGGAGTCTAGCAATTTTGGATTTTGGATTTTGGATTTTGGATTGTTGATTGTTTGGGGGATATTTACTTTATGCAAGTTGTCTAGGGTGTTGTCTACAGCTTGTAGGTTCATGCGGACAACTTCTACGCCTTTTTTACCGTAGGTTTTATCAATTGCTTGTTTGATTTTAGCGATCGCTTCTTCTTGTGGCAAGACTCCCGCTAAGGCAAAGAAGCATACTTGCATAATGGTGTTAATTCTCCCACCCATGCCACTTTCACGGGCAACTTGGCTGGCATTAATTACGTATAACTTCAAATGCTTATCAATAATTTGTTGCTGCACCTTCAACGGCAGATTTTCCCAGACGCTATCTGCATTGTATGGACTATTCAGCAGCAAAGTTGCCCCAGGAATAGCAGCCTTCAAAATATCTATGCGTTCTAGAAATCCCCAATGATGACAACCAATAAAGTTGGCTTGGTCAATTAGGTAAGTGGAGCGAATTGGCTCTTTCCCGAAGCGGAGGTGAGAGACAGTCATTGAGCCAGATTTCTTGGAATCAAAGACAAAGTAGCCTTGGGCGTAATTATCGGTTTCTTCACCAATAATTTTGATGGAGTTTTTGTTAGCGCCAACAGTACCATCAGCGCCCAATCCATAAAACATTGCCCGAACAACATTATCCGATTCTGTAGAAAATTTGGGGTCAAATTTTAGAGAAGTATGACTAACGTCATCATTAATCCCAATCGTAAAATGATTCTTCGGTTTAGCTTCGGCAAGATTATCAAAAATCCCCTTCACCATCGCCGGCGTAAATTCCTTAGAAGAAAGACCATAACGACCACCAATGATTTTAGGCAGAGGGGAAAGAGGTAATTTTTCATTCTCTCCATGCCCAATGCCCAATGCCCCATGCCCCATGCCCCATACTTCATGAATAGCAGCCACAACATCTAAATACAAAGGCTCACCGGCGCTACCTGCTTCTTTGGTGCGATCGAGAACTGCGATCGCCTTTACACTAGTTGGTAATACTGCAACAAACCTTTGGACATCAAAGGGGCGGTAAAGTCGCACTTTCACTACACCAAGTTTTTCACCACGAGCGTTCAGGTAATCTACTGTTTCATGGACGGTTTCACAACCTGAACCCATGAGAACGATAACGCGCGAGGCATCGTTAGCGCCGTAATATTCATAGATTTTATAATGTCTTCCCGTGCGTTCTCCAAATTCATCCATGATCCGCTGGACAATATCTGGACAAGCGTTGTAATAAAGGTTCGCGCCTTCCCTTCCTTGGAAGTAGACATCGGGATTTTGGGCAGTCCCCCGTAATACGGGACGATCTGGGGTCAACGCACGGCTGCGGTGGGCAAGTATTAAGTTATCGTGGATTAGCGATCGCAAATCATCATCTGAAAGTAATTTAACTTTCTGCACTTCATGGGAGGTGCGGAAGCCGTCAAAGAAATGCATAAAGGAGACTCGCGTCTCTAGGGTAGCAGCATGAGCGATGAGAGCAAAGTCTTGACTTTCCTGCACTGAAGCGGAACACAGCAGGGCAAAACCAGTAGCACGAGCTGCCATCACATCGCTATGGTCGCCAAAAATAGATAAAGCGTGAGTAGCCAAAGAACGGGCTGCAACGTGAACTACGGCGCTAGTCAACTCACCAGCAATTTTGTAGAAGTTGGGTATCATCAACAATAATCCCTGAGATGCCGTGAAGGTGGTACTCAGGGAACCTGTTTGCAATGCCCCATGTACAGCACCAGCCGCTCCTCCTTCACTCTGCATCTGCACAACGCTGGGAATAGTACCCCAGAGGTTAGGACGACTTTCGGCTGACCAAGCATCTGCCCATTCACCCATTGCTGAAGAGGGGGTGATGGGATAAATGGCAATCACTTCATTTAGTTTGTAAGCAACACGGGCGACAGCTTCATTTCCATCGATGGTTGCAAAGGTTTTGTTCATAATTGGATTTTTGTCCCCGTCTCTCAGTGTTAATAGTAAGAGCAGAATTCAGGATTCAGAATTCAGGAGTCAGAATGGGCTAAACGCCCCGCTATCGCTAACAGGATTCAGAATAGTCAAAGAATTAGGAAAAAATTTTATACATAAATGTACTAACAATGCTGCATTCCTTTTAAAATATGACTTCTGACTTCTGGGTGCTGAATTCTTACTAAGAATTTATCAATGACTTTCGGCTCTTTAATTAACTTTAAATAAATGCTTCATATATTAGTATCTCATCCGAAATACTGCGTCTATTAATATGTATTAATAATGTACTCAATAGCTAAAGCTCTTATTAGATAAAGCTTTCAGTTAATTGATTATTTTTTGTGGGGTATGGGGTCGGGCTTTTATCTCGTTTTCATCCCCGTTAGGGGAAGTGGTTATGTAAAGCCATATGACTGGAGTTGTGAATTTCAAGGCACTTTAGTTTACATCCCCGTTAGGGGAAGTGGTTATGTAAAGGCAACAGACAAAATTGTTGCAGCGCAAGTAGCAGCTCAGTTTACATCCCCGTTAGGGGAAGTGGTTATGTAAAGGAGCGTCGGTTGTGGCAAATACTCAGCATATTAAACGTTTACATCCCCGTTAGGGGAAGTGGTTATGTAAAGTTAGCACTGGAGAAAACCAAGATGATGCAATTAGAGTTTACATCCCCGTTAGGGGAAGTGGTTATGTAAAGGTTGTTTCAACTACTGCTGGATTAGGCACTGTTAGTTTACATCCCCGTTAGGGGAAGTGGTTATGTAAAGTCTATGACGTTTTGGCAAAAAATTTCATATACAACAAGTTTACATCCCCGTTAGGGGAAGTGGTTATGTAAAGCTATTAATGGAGTTCGAGTCGAATCTGATAAGAATTGTTTACATCCCCGTTAGGGGAAGTGGTTATGTAAAGTTAATATCAGGAGTTGAAAGTGTAAGAATAGCGTTTACATCCCCGTTAGGGGAAGTGGTTATGTAAAGCAGGAAACCCCCTTGACTTTAATGGGGATAATAAGTTTACATCCCCGTTAGGGGAAGTGGTTATGTAAAGGTAACTGCGAGTGCAGTTCCAGAGGCAACACCAGTAATAATAGCGTTTACATCCCCGTTAGGGGAAGTGGTTATGTAAAGAAACAAGTCAAAAACTCAGTATCCGAACGAACCTTTGACGTTTACATCCCCGTTAGGGGAAGTGGTTATGTAAAGTTTAGCAAATGCGACCACTGCACTTTCCACTGAGAAAAGTTTACATCCCCGTTAGGGGAAGTGGTTATGTAAAGTCAGAAAGAAAAATCATGACTACTGATCCTAATAAGAGTTTACATCCCCGTTAGGGGAAGTGGTTATGTAAAGAGTTACCTTTTGGAAACCTTACCAGGAGCGGGTTTGAAACCCCCTAATCGACACACCTTTTTTCATTGTCAATAAAATGGTGCTTATTGACAAAAAAGTTGTGATTTTGTCGGCTGAAACCCTTGCTACAAGAGTAATCGACACACCTCAACGAGATTATGCGGTTTTCAAGGATCGGGGGAGGTGTGTAGATGAACTTCAACACACTCAATAGAGTGTAAAATATCTTACTTAAGATTGTCAAGCTGTTCAGCCTTGGTTTTCAATGTTTAGTTCATCGCTTCAAATCCTTGATATTCAATGATCTTCAATCCATAAGCAAGTAGAGACAGCAGTAAGCGGTTGCAAAATTATTGCTGAATGAATTGAAGGCGATCGGCTCAACGATATACCAAAATGAATGCGTGAATTACCGAAATGAGAAAGCAATCAAGCATTTTGAGAAAGCAATATGCCTTTTTGCTTGCTGAATCTACCGAAATGAGAAAGCATTTAAGCTTTTTGATAAAGCAATATGCCTTTTTACTTGCTGAATCCACTGAAATGAGAAAGCATTTAAGCTTTTTGATTAAGCAATCAGGCATTTTGAGAAAGCAATTAGGTATTTTGCTGATTAAATTCGACTTTATCTTTACTTTTACTTTATAAATGACTTCTTATACCAATTCAATTAATGATTGCAACACATCCTTAGGTAAAGACGCGATGAATCGCGTCTCTACAAATGGTCTATTTGTTGCATTCTTTTTTCAAATTGGTATTAGATGCTGCTATTAAAATCAACGTAATCAAGTGCTGATGTTTGTTAGAGGTTGAATGAACAAGTGTTTCGCTGTGATTTTAGGCACTAACTGATCCCCCCTAGCCCCCCTTAAAAAGGCTACGGTGTACACACAAGTCGAAAAAAGCTTGATTTTCCATTCTTCTCTCGTTTATCTCGTTTACCTCGTTTTTATCTCGTTCCCATGTTCTACATGGGAATGCTCTTCGTGGAGGCTCTGCCTCCAATCTGGCATTGAGTCAGAGACTCAATGAATGCATTCCCAGTCGGAGACTGGGAACGAGGAAAGTCTTATCAAGCTAGGTTTTTAGGACTTGTGTGTACACCGTAGCCTTTTTAAGGGGGGAACTATAATCAAAGTCCCCCAATTTATCGGGGGATTTAGGGGGATCTAAAATTTTTGATGCCGACAAGAGGACTTTTCAAACATTCTCTAAGATTCAAGCTTAAAACCAAAGGCGATCGCTCAAAGACATCTGGAGTAAGCACAGTTTTCAGGCTTATCAGCTTTTCCATATAATACAATACAGTTGACCCATGAAATATGACCCGTAAACCTCACGATCAGTTCGCCAAGCAGTTTTTAGAGGAGCTACTATCACCCTTGGGCAAGGTAGAAGCCAATAAAGAAGTAGTTGATGAGACTCGGCAAGTAGATGTTTTGTTTTCACCAGCACCTACATCTCAAGCGCAAGCGCAAAATCTAGGACTACTAGGAAGAATTGCTTTGCAGAGTACAGCCTTGCTAGAACCATACCGCAATCAACCCAGTAAGACAGAGGTACGAAACTGCCTTCTAAAGCTGTTCACTGTAATTGCAGATTCGCAACGCAAAGCCAAAAGAGAAGATACAAGTTTACCAGAGAGTGATTTAGCTAGGTTATGGGTTTTAGCACCTTCGGCCTCCCCGGCATTGCTAGAGAGTTTTGGCGCTAAACTAGAGCTAGAAAACTGGATGAGAGGGGTATATTTTCTACCTTTATCTTTTAGAACGGCGATACTAGCGATTAACGAGTTACCTGTGACTCTAGACACGCTGTGGTTTAGGCTTCTCGGCAGGGGAACTGTTCAACAGCAAGCAGTGAGAGAACTAGTTGCCCTTCCACCAGAGAACCTTGTACGCCGTAATGTTCTAGAAATAATTTACAGATGGCGTATCAGTGTAATGATCCAGCAAGACTTAACTGAAGACGATCAGGAACTAATTATGAATTTAACAGAAGCTTATCAAGAAGCAAGAGCGCAAGCTGTACAAGAAGGAGTACAGCAAGGAGTACAACAAGGAGTACAACAAGGAGTACAGCAAGGACAACGTTTAGTTGTGGAAAATTTGTTGAGATACAGATTTGGTTCTGTGGACGAGGAACTGTCAAGAGTCATCGATAGTTTGTTGCAGTTATCACCAGAGGAATTTACACCTTTGTGTTTGCAATTATCTCGTGAAGAATTGTTGGTAAGGTTTAGCTAATAATCTGTCATTAGTCATTAGTCATTAGTCATTAGTCATTGGTCATTAGTCATTAGTCATTAGTCATTAGACTTCTTGCATGAGTCGGGAAAAGGGAAGGGGAAAAAGTTCTGTATTGCCCCCTTCCCCTTTAACCTTTACCCTTTTCCCCCTCTTGCAAAAAGCACTTTTGCAAGAGGTCTATTAGTCATTAGTCATTGGTCATTGGTAAGGGTTTTAAGGCTGTTTATGTTTCGTAACATAATTTGGTTTATTCCTGCCGACTTACTTAAGTAAGTTGACAAACTACGAATTGATATTATTTACTTGTAGTGTAGATTCTGTGCTATCAGTCTTCAACTGACCATCTTCCATATAAATGATGCGATCGGCAATATCAAGGATGCGGTTATCGTGGGTAACTAGCAAAATCGTACAACCTTGTTCTTTAGCTAGCTTCTGCATGATTTCCACGACATCGCGCCCAGATTTCTTGTCAAGTGCAGCAGTGGGTTCATCTGCTAAGACAATTTTAGGATGACTGACTAAAGCACGAGCGATCGCAACCCGTTGTTTTTGCCCTCCAGATAGTTTCTCTGGGTAATAATTTACACGATCTGCTAAACCGACAGTTTCCAAAATAGCGATCGCTTTGGCGTTAATATCCTGATTGAGAAAATCGTCATGCAACTCTAAGGACATCCGCACATTTTCTCTAGCTGTCAAAAAAGTCATCAAGTTATGAGCCTGGAAAATATAGCCAATCTGACGGCGCAGCTTAGTTAACTGCTGCTTTTTCGCACCACAAATTTCCTCTCCTAAGATTTTAAGGCTACCTTCTTGGGCAGAACGCAATCCACCCATTAAGGTTAACAAGGTGGTTTTCCCCGAACCAGAGGGGCCAGTCATGATAACGATTTCCCCAGCGTTAATCTCTAAATTAATGTCGAATAATACTTGTTTGCGAAGCCCACCTTCACCAAAGTAATGGTTGAGTTTACTAACAGAAATTACAGATTCTAAAGTAGAAAGTGTTGAATTTGAATTTTCTGGTAAAGATTTTTGCAACATAATATTTTATCGGGCATTAGGTATAGGAAAATAATTCTTGTAGAGACGCGATTCATCGCGTCTTCTTCTCCACAAACACGATCAATCGCATCTAAAAAACTAAAAAACATCGGCAGGGTCAGCAGATCGTAACTTCCGCATTGCGATCGCACCAGAGACACTACACATAATCACGGTCAAAATCCAAACCTGTATTGCCCGTTCCATTTTCATAAAAATAGGAAGCATCGTCGCAGCGTATGTGACTTGATACAACCCAAAAGAAAGGAAGAATCCAGGCAGAAAACCTAAAACAGCTAATAACAATGCTTCTTGAATTAAAACTCCCAAGAGATAGTTATCGGTATATCCCATTGCTTTCAGGGTGGCGTATTCTGGCAAGTGGTCAGAAACATCAGAATAAAGGATTTGGTAAACAATCACGATACCAACGATAAACCCGACTGCTGTACCCAAACCGAAAATAAAACCAATGCCAGTACCTTCTTCCCAGTAAGTCCTCTCCACTTTGGCAAATTCCTCTGGAGTCAAGACTCTAACATCTTTAGGTAATCCATTCACAAGTTGCGATCGCACTTTTTCTACATCGGCATCTGTTTGAAGTGTAATTAAACCAACTTCGATGCGATCGGGTTTACGTTCTGGGAATAGCTGGAGAAAAGTAGAGTCACTGGTGATCACATTACCATCGGCAGCAAAGGAAGCACCATCAGTAAACAAGCCTTTAACAAAAACGGCTTTGCTATTTAATTCTGTGTCAAATTTGCCTGTTTTTTTAAAGATATCACCAACTGCCCCGTATTCTGGACGACCTGCCTGGTCAAAAATAACTTGATACAACTGTTTCAGGTCATCCTGATTTTGGTTAATTTCGGGCGATTTGAATGCGGGTTGTACCGGATCAACACCCCAAACCAAAATGGCACGCTCAAGACGTGTTTCGGGATTTCGCCACTGTCCGGTGCTGATATAGACAGAATTAACTGACTGAACACCTTCATAACCTAATGCTTGATACAGTCGTTCTCTAGAAAAGTTTTTTACCGAAAATAAAGTTTGAAATTGGGGATTAATTAAAATCAAATCTGCCTGTAAATTGCGATGAGGTTTCACAGCAGCATCAAAAAGCGCACTTTCAAATCCCAACTGGATAAACATCAGCATATCGGCAAAAGTAATACCTGCGACTGCAACAGCCAGACGGGTTTTTTCCTTCATTAACTGCCGCCATGCTAACGGCGTTTTGCGAAATAGTTTAGAAAACATATTAAAAAAAAACCTTAATAACTCAGTGTTTCAGTTTGCTGTTCAAGCTGGCGCTGTCGCATTAACAAAAATAAGGGAAGACCTAAAGACACACCAACCAAAAGATTACAGGCAATGTAAACCCAGAGATTTTGCATTTTCAGACGTGTTCCCTCCCAAAATACAAATGTCCATAAAACTAGCGATGAAACAATAACATCCATACCAAAAAAGCCAGAAATTTTGTTGGCAAAGAGTTGTTCAAAAAACAGATTTATATCAAGACCATGCTCTAAGACAAATGGAATCAATTGGGAGTAAGGTAGAACGAAGCCAAGTATACAAAGCAAAAGGTATATGACTTTAATCATGATTGAATTCCCCCTATAAAAAATGCTGGAATACACAAGACAACAAACAACAACTCTATATAGGACTCCTATTTAATTTTTGAACAAGACTCAGTACGGATCTATGCTTTCTTTCCTATTTCCTATTCCCTATTTCCTATTCCCTATTCCCTATTCCCTGTTCCCTACCCTCCTATATTTCAATCGCTGTTTGTACCTGTAAGTTAGTGAAACCTGCAACTCGCTTGCTGTCTTCAGGATTGAGGCGAATTTTCACCTCAACTACTCGGCTATCAAGATTCTCCCCTGGCTGGTTGCTGAAAACGTTTTGTCTATTCACCTGCAAGCCAATTTGAGCAACGGTTCCTCGCAGTTCACTGGCAAATGCCTGACTGCTAATCACTGCCTGTTGTCCTAATTTCACTTTACCGATATCGGTTTGATAAACTTCTGCTACTGCCATCATCTGGTCTGTTTGCGCTAAGTCTGCAATACCAGAAGTACTAATTTTTTCTCCGACTCGCGTATGAATTTTGATGATTTGTCCCGCCATCGGTGCTTTGATGTAAGCACCAGCCAACTCGGTTTGGGCGTGTTTGAGTGTGGCGATCGCATTTTCAACTTCTGTCTGGGCTGCTGCTACATCTACGGGTCGCACTTCTGCAATACTGGTAAGTGTGGCTTTGGCTTCACTAACTTGTTTGCTACCAGTGGCGTTAGTGCGGGCTAG
This sequence comes from Nostoc sp. UIC 10890, assembly GCF_054786515.1. Taxonomy (NCBI): domain Bacteria; kingdom Bacillati; phylum Cyanobacteriota; class Cyanophyceae; order Nostocales; family Nostocaceae; genus Nostoc; species Nostoc sp. UIC 10890. Next base: position 1,127,472 of record NZ_JBSGKF010000001.1, on the reverse strand, counting down.
TGCTGCTTTAGCTTCAGATAATTGTTTGGTAGCAGTGGTATTAATCCGGTTGAGAACTGCTTTGGCTTCGTCTACTTGCTGTTTGGCGGTTTCTACAGTCAAGCCTTTGCTGTCATATAAAGAATTAGAAACTGCACCTTGAGAATATAACTGCTGATAACGTTGATATTCGGCTTCAGCATTTTTGAGTTCTGCCTCTAGCTTCTTAATGGTTGCTTCTTGGGCGATTCTGTCTCCTTCCCACTGTGCCTCTATGCGGAATATCGCTTCCTGTTGCGCTGTTTTGTCACCTTGGGATTGCGCCTGGAGGCGTTCAACACTGGCTTGCTGGGCGTTAATTTCTCCTACTTTTGCTCCAGCTTGCACTTGAGCGAGTTTGGCTTGAGCAACTCTAACTTGTTGTTGCGCTTGTAGTACAGCAGTTTGTAAGCGATCGCGGGCATCTAAAATTGCTACCATCTGCCCAGCTTGAACGCGATCGCCTTCTTTGACTAAAATTTTGGCAATGCGATCGCCATCCAATGCCAAGGGTGCAAACAAGCTAATTACCTCTGCTTCCGGTTCTAGTCGTCCTAATGCAGCCACTTTTTGACTTTTAGGCGTGGTTTCTACTGGCTCAGATTTCTCAGCTTGACTAACTAGCCCAAACTGAGAAATCCCATAAACAACAATTCCACCTGTAATAGCAGTAGCGGCAATTACTAATGCAACTAACCATTTATTGGAAGCCTTTTTTGATAGCTTTTGAACCATCTTTTTTACTCTCCTAAAAAATCATTTTATCTACATCAAATGAGCCGATAATGGTAGCAACTAACTCCCAAATCCTAACTCCTAACTCCTAACTCCTACCCCATGTTGCGGCAAATATGCCGTGAGCATTTTGCCTAATAGCGCACATTGTTCCATAAAATCAATTGTTTCATCACCCCATAACTTCTCCAGAATTAAACCATTCACAAAGCTCAATACAAAGGAAGCCAATACTGGATCTTGAATACCTACAAAATCGCAGGCAGCCTGCTGATAACGCTGATTGTTCCGCTTAAAAACACTATTATTCAACATGTCTTTAGAGTCTTGATGTTGACAAAAATCAATCCATATATAAGTCCACTTAATAAAGTAATCTTCATTTTTTACTAGATATCTTCCTAGTGCTTCCATTCCTTCTTGCAGGGTTTGCGCTCCTTCCAATTCAGCCAATGCTGCACTTAAATCTTGCTCACATATTTCTTGGGCCAATTGCTCAAATAAAGCTTGTTTGCTAGGAAAATAGTGGTACAACGTACCAGTAGAAACCCTTAATCCTTCGGCAATTTGGCGCATAGTAATGGAACCATAGCCTTTTTGGGCAAATAAATCAAAGCACTTGTCGAGCAGTTCTTTACGGTATTGCTCATGGTCAACAATCTTAGGCATGACTCAGGTTTTATCTCGAACGCTCGTTATATATAAAACTAGCATCTTTTAGTATTGATATAGAATATTTCAAGGAAATAAAGCTTTACTTTCTTTAGTTAATTGATTTAAATCGAACACGCGTTATATTTTAACCTAGTTTTGCGCTAGATGTAATACCCGTTAATTTTCATCTTTGCCACTTAGTACAAAACTATAGTTCGATTTCGGAAAAAACCCCGTATATATTTGTAGTTCAGCCTTGGCGAAGTCTTCTTCTTCTGCCAGAAAGATTACTGAAAGGTGGTATAAACTGTAGCTTTGTTTCTTTGGGGTTAAGGATGGAAATCATCACTAAAGCTTAAAAAGTATCAAAACTTCTTCTGTAATATATGTAATATAATAATTTGTGTATTTTTCATTAGGTACAACTTATGCCTTATCGAAGAAAATTTTTAACAAGAGCGGGATACACAACCCTTTCTGCCCTATTGACTATGGGGTTTTTACAGAAGGATAAGCAAAAAGAAGACCAGAGTACCAATGAAATTGCAGCAAATTATCCAAATGTAAATTCTCCTCTTCGGCAATTAGCTGCGGCCAAAGGAAAGCGTTATGGTGCAGCAATTTCTAGTGAATTTTTGCAAACAGAGAAGGATTACGCTAGCCTGATTGCTCGTGAATGTTCGATTGTGACACCGAATGGTGAATTGAAATGGAACGCTACAGAACCACAGCCAGGAAAATTTACTTTTGAATCAGCAGATGCGATCGCTAACTTCTGCGAAAAGCATAATATAGAAATGCACGGGCATACCCTTTTTTGGCACATGGGAAGACCAGACTGGCTTCCTTACCCCCCTACACTGAAGATGATCGAACGCCATGTTAAAGGAGTCATGGGGCATTATCGTAAGAGCAAGGTTTTAAAGTCTTGGGATATTGCCAATGAAATTATTGCTGATAATGAAAATGAAGCCGACAATGCTACCTACGGTTTGCGTAAAGGGGTAAAACGAGAATTGATTCGAGACTTGTTTTTAATTGCTGCTTCAGTTGATAGCAGCAAGAAATTTTACCTAAACGATTTTGGCATCGAAGGCGCTACATGGAAATCAGACCGATTCTTAAAAATGATCGAATATCTGAAGAATAGTGACGTTAAAATTGATGGCGCAGGCATCCAGTCGCATCTATGGTTTTCTACTGCCTATGCTTTTGATGAGAAAGGATTTAATTCCGTCTTAAAACGGCTTAATGATCTTGAAGTTAAACCAATAATTACAGAATTAGATATTATTATTGATACCCCATTACCTGATAGTATCAAAAAACTAGACCAGATGGTAGCCGACAGTTACAAGCGATATCTTGATCTGTGCTTTGCTGCTAAAGTTGATACTGTCATTACATGGGGGATTACCGACCGTCATACCTGGATACGTCATCCCGACTGGATGCCAGGAAAAACCTTTAGAGACAATCCAAGTCTCTGGAAATTTCTGCGTCCACTTCCCTTTGATGAGAACCTGCAACCTAAACCTGCCCGCAATGCTATTGCCAAGGCTTTTAGCAGTTAACTTATACTCCACCCAAGCGAAAATAGCTTTTTTTAAATATTATTCTAAGCGAAGTATGTGGCGATGTTCTTCGCTACTCACAAACATGAAAATTGAATAAGATGCACTGACTAATTAATGATTAAGCCTTATTACAGTATTTCATAAATTCTGGATGAATTGAGCGACTCACTGGTAAGGCTTTGAGAGGCTCGTTCACGCGGTAAACTTGTGAAATCTTGTACTTAGAAATAGCAGCATTTTATTTTTTTTTTGTTGACTTGAGATACCCCAAATTTCTCGTAAAAATAATGTGCCAACAAACCAAGGCTCAAGTAAGTAACGTCTCCAAAGTCTTTTAGGTTCAGACAACAAACGATATAACCATTCCAATCCCACTCTTCCCATCCAGCGAGGAGGAGTAGGTACTACTCCTGCTACATAGTCCATACAGGCTCCACTAGTCAAAATAGTGTTGGTATGAATATGTTCAAGATTTTCAGAAATCCAATGCTCTTGCCGTGGCATACCCATCCCTACCATTAATATATGGGGTTTATAAGCATTAATTGCAGCCAGAGTAGCGAGATTTTCTTGACTATCTTTATCCATATCAATATAGCCATGAGCGCAAGCAATCTGTAAACCAGGAAATTTATGGCACAAAATACTTACTCCTTTTTCAGCAACTCCTGGCTTTGAACCTAAATAGAATATACGCCAGCCTTTATTAGCAGCTTCCGCCATCAGAGACCATACCCAGTCAGCATAGGTTACTCTTTGTTCTCGTTTAATTGGAAAACCTAATAGCTTTCCAATTAACACTAGAGGCATACCATCAATATGGGTATATTCTGCCTTGGCATAAAAAGCTTGCATTTTTGGATCATTATGGAAGAGATAAAGACTATGCAAGTTGTGATTAGCAATAATCCATTTCTTGTTCTTATCAATAGATTCTTCAATCAATAAATTTAAGTCGAGCATAGAGAGTGCATCGACTTTAGCACCCAGAAGTTTATAAGAGAATCGATTTTTCATGTCTTGTTTTTATGATCAGTATTAGATGTTATCTCATGATAGAAGGGAATATTTTCAAATTAGTTTTTAGCAATGTTTAAATACTTCAGGTTTGAAATATTTAAACCGACTAATTTTTCTTAGTTTAAATATGTAAAAAAAAATCTAACTAAGAATGACTGACTCTCATGAGTATTTCCGCGATATTTTGCGCTCTTGCATTCCAGGAATATTTTTCTGTAATTAACGTATAAGCTGTATCTACAAGTGATTGATATTTATCAATATTTGAAGCAGCATCCAGCACTGTGCTAGCAACTTCTTCGCTAGAGTATCCTGTTACTAACAGATGTTCTAAGTTGCGAAATTCTTCTAACCCTCGCAAGCCTTCTGGTGTTGATACAACTAACTTTTTACTAGCAAAATAATCTAATGCTTTATTGCGAGCACCTCCTGCTACGGCTTGTTTTGAAAATGGCAGCAAAGCGATATCTGCATATTTAAGATGGTCAACAAAATCTTCTCTCCTAGGTAAAAATCCTAAAAAAGAGATATTGGAGGGTATTGGTTCTGAAATATCACTACTATCCCTACCAATGACAATAAAATGTACTTTATCTTGATGACTTTCAAGGGATTTAGCAACCTCAATAGCCATTGATACAGACATATCATTAGTTGGAAATTGAAATGTTTTGGGAGCAATAAGAACCACTATTTTAGCTGGTCTGAATACTTGATAGGGATCTTTATCGGGAAAATCTTCAGTGTTTAGTAAATCTTCAGTCACTCCATTCCCGATGCAATAAATTTGCTGTGGAGTTATACCATACCATTGGGAAATTAGTCTAGGAATTGATTCACCTGCTGCAATAATCGGACTGCCAGAGAATATCAAAGTCCCCTGAGCAATATATGTTTTAATACATTGTGCAAACTCTTTAAAAGGATTGGCAACTGAAAACAAGCGCATCCAGTATTCGTATGGCGAAAATGTATGAAAATCAAATACAAGAGAGGAATTACTGTATTTTCTAAGCTTTAGTGAAATTAAAGCAGCCAATCCAGGTAGTGTTTCTTGAGCATACACAATATCTGGACAGAACTCGTCGATGCACTTTTCTATAGCTTTAATATATGACTTTAAGCTTCTTGATCCAATCGAAAAGGAAGGTGCATAATTAACAGATGAACAATCTAAACCTAGTTGAAAAACATCAAAATATTCCGTCAGATATTGTCCTAGATAAAAAGGTCTAGTAAATGCACCAAATGGTTGACTAGAATCGAGTGTTGAGACAATTAGTAAGCGTTTACCCATAAAATGATTAATGATTATTTTATGATTTAATAATTTAAAATTGCATTTGTCAAATTATTAAGATATTTAGAAAATATCCAAATACTATTGACTCTCGTGCGAGTGTCAAACTTCTGAGTTAGTTTGATTGATGTCCTCAGTAAATGTGGGAGAAATTGCCAAATCCTTGTAACCAATAATTGCTCTGATATAGGGTAAGAACCAGTAAAATATCCAAAATGGTCCAGAGTGTCTGCTACAAAATATAGTCCACGATTTCAATGGAAATCCTTTAATTTGCAGTACCTTTTTCAAACGTTCTAATATATTTAAATTGGTATCGACCCAGCTATTACGGATAGAATTTCTATTACAAGTACCAATATATCCAGGAGCTACCCATATTTTACAACCCATTTTACGCGCTCTCAGGGCATAATCTAAATCTCCTAAACTGTGAACAAAGGCTGTATCAATATTGCCAACTTTTATAGCAACACTTTTAGGGATTAGCACGCAGTTACCATACATAGCATCGCATTGTTGGATAACAGAACTTGGTTCTAAAAATTCAAACTTGTTAGAATACCACTTTTTAGATTTTACTGCTCCTCCATAGGTTGCTTTTCCTGTCATTGAGTCTCTAGTTGAACCAACTACAATCGAGTCTGGATAACCAAGTTCTGTCAAATTTTGATGAACCTGCAATAGTTTACTCACAGCATTGGCTTCCAGAAATGTGTCATCATTTAACCACAGATAATAATCATATTGATGTTTTATTGCCTCACCAAAGGCGAGATGCATCCCTCCTACCCAGAATAAATTGCCATTACCCTGAAGTATTTTTACCTCTGGATATTCTGCTTTGATAGCCTCTGTAGTTCTATCAGAACTACCATCATCAGTTAAATAAACATCACAATGATTGTTTTGCTGATACAAAGCATTTAGACAGGCAAGAGTTGTATTCCGCCTGTTATAACATGTCATAATTACAGCTAGATTTGCTTGCTTCATTTCATTTACCTCATATAATAACTACTATCTACAAAACAGTCAGGGAAATAATGCACTTTTATGCAATTTTTACAAAAATACCTTCATAATCCAAACATCAAATTTTTACTTTTTGTATATTTTTATGTAAACTTAAAATTTAACCATCTTTTCTATCCAGCCACTAAAATTAATATCTAAATTAAAGGTTTTTAGTTTTTGTTCCATTCTTCTGACCACTAACATATATCGATGCCAAACTGAGACGCGAGGCATATTAAGTCTGACAACCTCTTGACATAACCATCGATATTTATCTGAATTGATATTAATTTTTTTCAATCTTTTAATTTGTGCATTCCAATCGTTATAGAAAAATAAGTTGAAGTAATGAATGGATATAGTATCATCCCAATGTTTAATTTGTAGTTTTTTTGATAAACGGTTATGTAAAGGTAATGGATAACTATAATTAGAAGGAAGATGTTCGACGTTTTCTTCCAACGCACATAAAGTTACAGACAAAACAGACTGCTCAACAAAATAAATACCCTGAGGAGGAATAATATCTAGGCGCATTACTTTTTCAAAATTCTCTTTCCAAGTTGTAAATATACCTGCACTCCTTCTCACAGCAACCAAACCAGAATTCCAATAGCCTCTGATTCTCTTATTACCAATTGGTGTGTCAACAAATACCTCACGCTTTACTCCCAGCACTTCATATAGTTTTTGCCAATACCATTCTTGAGGGTCTTGTAAACCTGTAGAACCAATTCCTTGACCATACTCAGGACGCATTCGTACATTACAGTTTGCTGGCAACAAAAATTCTTTTGGCTCCGAAAAAAAGCATTTATCACTGTCTAAAAAAACTAATATTTCTGCATCGATATTTTGTTCTGCATAGGCACAAACTAGAGGTTTATTGGCTAAATAGTATTCATGAAATTCTTGATTTATCGGAATTTGTTGATGTATAACGTGTAACGCTTCAAACGCTTGTTGAGTTTGCTTTAATATCGGTTCACCTACCCTGGGATGAAAGCTATATATAGGTGTATTTTTCAATTCACCGCAGAATTTACGAATACTTTCTGCAAGCATCAAGGATTGACCTTCTAAACGGCCTGGTTCTGTACAAATTATAAAAGCTATAGGTATTGACATATTATGAAGTATTGATTTACTAAATTAATTACCAAATGAAGATTTCTTTGCAATCATCAATATTTCCTGAAACAAAGCTGAATAACGACGTGCTTGAAGTTCCAGAGTGAATTTTTGTTCGACCTTCTCACGTGCATAAAATGATAGTTTTTGCAACCTCTGTTCATTTTCAAGTACCCAGGTAATCCCTTTGGCAAAATCCTCAACTTCATAAGGTTTAGCCAAATAGCCGTTCTGCTGATGATCAACAATATCTTTTAAGCCAGTAGAATTAAACGCCACAACTGGAGTACCACAAGCGAGTGATTCTGAAGCTGTCTGTCCAAAAGATTCTTGCAGAGACGGTACAAGCATCACATCTGCTGCTGAGTAAACAGTTGCTAGAGATATATCATCGTGTAAGTGTCCCAAATAGTGGGTTTTGAAACCCAATTCAGGTGGATTTTCTGGTTGAGATGCACCGAAGATAACGATCTCCAACTTATCTTTCCAGCCAGATTTGCTTAATTCTTGTAATGCTGGTTGCAGGTAATGAAAGCCCTTTCTATGGTCATTAGTTGCATCTAATGCTCCAAATAGAATAAGTTGTTTATCCAGAGGTAAATTGAGTAATTTCCGTGCTGAGCCTTGATGAACAGGTTTATACTTTTGAGTATCCAGTCCATTCGGAATTACTTCAATTCGCAAGTTCTTAAACAGAGAACTAGACTTGGCACATTCGGCTAACCAAGAACCTGGTGAAACAATTGTCAGATTTAAATTTTTCAAAGCTTTGGCTTTACGTTGCCATACCCAGTGGGATAAGTCAGAATCCTTTTTGCTGTTGAGTTGAGGACAGGTTCCACAGGATATTTGGTAGCGATCGCAATCCCCAGCATAGCCGCATCCCCCAGTAAATGCCCACATATCATGAATTGTCCAGACCAAAGGGCGCTTTAGTTTCGCAAGAGTTTCAATTTGCATAAAAGCTGCGCTAATCCAATGCAAATTGATTATGTCTGGATTAATCTGAGCAACTTGAGAAACTACTGTATCTGGTAACCATTGAATAAAAAACGGAGTATTTTGCTTTTGAGAATAAAGCTTCAAAGGCAAAGTTTCAAATGTCAACTTTGCCTTGGCGATACCTTGAAATAATCTCATCTTAGGCGCAATTACTGTTTTATCATCAGTAGATTTTTCTTGCACCAGCATTTGTGATTGTAAGTCAATATCTTGTAACCCTTTGTGCAAACGGTATGCTGCACGAGCCGCACCACCAGCCACATCCTGGGTACTAAGGAGCAAGACGTTCATATGAGTACTATTTAACTTTAAAAACATGCTTGATAACACTGATTCTCTATCCCAGAAAATCAGTATTATTTGTTTGGCTTGATGCCCTCACAATATAAAGATCCTGGTAGATATACTGTCCCATCAGCATTTATATCTAAGACTTCATTACTAAAGTTGGGAATATCACTTGTATGGGCATCTAAAAGTTTAATATCCGAAAAACCAACTCTTTGAAAGAGCGTTTTCATGCTATGGCTATCATACATCCACTTATGTTTTTCACCAAGGGAAGTTTCATCGATCATAGACTTGCGGACATACCGTGGTATTAACCTTTTTACCATGTCAATATAAAGGTATTTAAATTTGTTTCTCAGTTTATTGTGGTTGATACTAAAAACCTTTTGTAATAAAGAGTTTGTATTAGTTATTGCTACCTCTTCTTTGATATTAACACCTGTTCTTTCTTCTACATACTTGATGGATGATTCATCATTATTTTCAAGCACTTGTCGCCAATAAGTTTTCATCAAACCGCCATGTTCTGTTCTAACCAATTGGTCAATTAACTCAATAATAATCCATTCATATTGTTTCCTTGCTTCCTCATGTTCAATACTGTCGATAATTCTTAAATATTCACGGCATGTTCGCTCTAAGTCAGGAACAACAATGCGTAAAATGCCTTGAGGTTTTAGAACTCTGTAGCATTCTTTCACCAACATTTCTCCCGTTTCCTTAGAGAAATGCTCTAGAACATGACTGCTATAAATTACATCAAAATAATCTTTAGGGTATGGAAGTGGTTGCAGTAAGTTATGAGCAATTACGTCAGGATGCTCAGAATTAAAATCTATATTTATCCATTCAGAAGAAAATCTGTGCCCACATCCAAAATTTAACTTTTTCATGTTTTCTCTCCTTTTAATTATGCAAGTATGTAAATTACTTACCTATTTATATATTGGTACGCGCTGGGAACTAAGAGTCAGAGATAGAGAAGTGGTGACATACATTAACCAATTCCAACCAGGAATTAATAACCTTGCTTCTGAGAAATTAACTATGACGATAATAACTAGCATCTGCATTGGCCAATAATCTTCTGGTTTTTTTGCCACTGAAACGATTCGAGTCAGTGCCATTACAAAGAACCGGATAAATCCTGCTGCAAAAGTCAAGAAACCTAAAAATCCTAATTCTAACAATAGTTCTAAAAAGCCATTATGAGCATTACTGGCCCAATCGTAAGTAGCTCTCAGATTAGATGCAGCATTACTAGTCCAAAATGCCGAATATCCATAACCTAGCCAAGGTCTTTCCAAAACCTTAGCTATCACTAATTCCCAAAGATCAGAGCGTCCATTTAAGGTAAGGTCTTTGCCAGAAGTACCAACTACAGTTTCCGCATTATTGATCAGTAACATTGAAACAATAATCAGTAACATTAAAGCTGTAGTAATCATAATAACTTGTAGTTTATAATTAGTTTTTTTAAATGATTGATAGAAAGGTAAAAGTAATATCATTGTCAATAAGATAGCTAAAGACGTTGTGGAACGCGTGAGGATAATTAGACATACAGATACCCCACATATTGCCCACATCAACCATCGATATCGATTACTACTAAGGGCAAGATGCAAAAAAACTCCTGCACTCCAATTCATCATGTATCCTAATTCATTTTTATGACCATAAATTCCGCTCCACATATCTAATAATTCTGGTGCTGTGTGAATATAACCTGGTACGAATGCAGAGAATATCATAGATAATAATGTAGCTGCACCAAGCGCCCAAGCTATTAGCCTCATTTGTTCCCTAAGCGGATAACGCATTGCCAAATAGATGGCAATAAAATATATTCTGATTAGACCTTTGATATAATTAAGACTAGAATTTATATCTTCTGACCACAATACAGAAAATAGAACGATCGCTAGTAAAAAAAACTGTAAGGGACTTTTAGTAATTACATAAATAAAACCTTTCCAGTATAAAAGAAAAAAATAAAATAGAATTAAATATGAAACTATATTGAACAAAGTATCTACCTTATCGCCTCCGAGGGTAGACATAGAGACTTCTTGTGCAGGATGTATTGTTAATGCCCCTACAGCAATGAGTAATAGCAAAATAGTTAGTATTTTTTCTGTTAATTTTACCTTCATCGCTGACATTTAATTTCTTAATTTACTAAATATATCACTATTTTTTTATGGCTGAGTAATTCAATCTTTTCTTTACTTCCTCTTTAAAAATATCCAATGCAGTTGCTTTATAAACTGTTTTCTGCGTAAAGTTATCTGCCTCTATATTCCTCACAATAAACGGTGGATGTTTTAAGGGAAATTCCATCGCTTGCATGGACATATTAATGAATGAAAATTCTTGATTGGAAGTGAAATGAGTCGCGTCTGCACCAACACCAACATTAGAGATTAAATTGACATTGGGAATAACGCTTAAGCTACCCTGTATCCAGCAAGCAAATGTCCATTGGTAATCCCAGGTTATACCTGTAGGATTGTTATAAACAGACTGAAATATTCGTCGCCAATAACTTACTGCTTTTGGGTCTACAAGAATATCATGTAAAAGGTTTTCTGCTTGCACCTCTTTCCAGAGTTTGATCGTCAAATCATAATGTTGCCAAGCACGTCTCCAACTTGCCCAGCCCCAACAATGGTTGTAACGAGATAGATAGTAACTATAATTTGTGCGTTTTCGTCCAAATTGAAGATTTTGAGCAGAGATGGTGGCGATTCTGGTATCGTTTCTATATTTTTCTAGTAGTTCTTCACTAAATCTGAAAAATGTTGGGTGAGGGATACAATCATCTTCTAAAATAATTGTTTCTTCAACATTATTAAATACCCAATCTAAACCACTAGAGACTCGTTTTGCACAACCTAAGTTGACATCAGAATAATTTTTGATAACTTCGCAGTCCCAATCAACTCTCTCAATAATTGCCCGAGTTGCTTCACACTTTTCTGCCTCATCTTCACGGTCAGTACGTGGGCCATCTGCGATTACAAAAAGTTTTGTTGGCTTGGCTTGGCGAATAGCTTCAAAGACTTTCTCTGTTGTTTGTGGACGCTTAAAAACAATAAAAGTTACTGGTGTTTTCATGATAATCAAGGTTAAATAATAATGATCAATATTTGTAAAAAGGAATAAGCGATCGCACCTGAATTTTAAATATTTTTTGTGTTCTTGGATCAAATGCGTTGCACACAAAGGCAGCAGCAGCTTGAGAGATGATTGTTGCGATCGCAGCCCCAAGTCCTGCATACTTAGGAATCAGGAATAAATTAAGAATAATATTTAGGATTGCCCCAAACAAAGTCTTACCTAAAGAAACGTGGTTCAAACCTTCAGCAATAAACCAAGGTGATGTTGCAAGACCCATAAATACAAACAAAGAAGTCCAAATATGAACTGCTAATATTGATCCTGCTTCTGCATATCCACTTCCAAACATCACCATAATTATCTTGTCAGATAGAAATGACATTGGAAGCGCAATTGCCAAAGATATACATGTCATTAAACTTAGTAATTGTCCGATTCGCTGATAGTAAAGACTTTCAGATTTTTCCTTAGCTGCGTAAATTGCAGGAGCAACAGAAGAAACAATAGCTCCCGGAATAAAATACCAAATTTCAGAAACCCTGACAGCAGCAGTATAAACTCCAACCTCGCTATTTCCGATCATTTGGCCTAACATCACCTGATCTATTTTCATAAAAATTAGGATAGCGAACCCCGAAAAAATTAGAGGTAAACTCTCTTTCATCAGAGTTTTGGCAGCAGAAAAACTCCAACGCCATGACCACAACGAAGACCCTTTAACTTGGTAAACAATCAGCAAGCCAATTGCACTCATGGCAAATTCTGCTAATGTTACCCAAGCAAAAGCTAACAATGGTGCTTTTGTTAAAATTAGTGCGATTTTGATGGCACTATTTAGCAGAAACGCTGTGTTCTTAGCAATCACAGTATATTTTGACTGCACCTGTGATTGAAACCACAGTTCAATAGTATCAGCCGCCCTAAAAATTCCTGCCATTGCTAAAATTGCAACTAGCCATATCTTCAGTGTTTCCTGCTCGCCTAAGAAAAGCATAGTGCTAACTGCCAATAAGACAGAAGCAATTCCACCCACCAACTTTAGCCAAAAAGTGGTTCCTAAAATTTCCTCTTTGTTTGATGATTGACGCACAAGATGGCGAACTACTACGTCGTCTAGTCCTAGAGTGAAAATTGGGCTAAATAAGGTAACAAAAGCTAAAGCATAGTTAAAGACACCATACTGCTGTACTCCTAAGTAGCGTGCTATCCATACTCCTACGACTAAGCTTGCACCCATACGTAGAATACGGTCAGCAAACAACCAACTTGTATTGGCAATAATTGCACGCAGTCCAGAACGAGATTTAAATTTTGATAAGTTTTTAATTTTTAGTTTACTTAACATTATTTTTATGAATTAACCATGTAAAGTTCTCATATCCCTATCAATATCGCCTACAATACTTTTAATTTCCCAGTCATCAAAGTTTTCAAAAAATAGCTACATAAGAAAACAATGCCCTTTGTTTTCCAAAATAAGTTATGCTCAAACAAAAATATTATTTTTAAATATGAAATAAAATCTTGATATTTTGGGCATGGTATTGTTTTTAACTCATTTAGAGATGTGAAAGCCAATAATAATGGTAAACTCAAATTATTTTTTTGCAGAATGTAATTAAATAAGGAATTGCGTTTCCAGAATCTCTTGTATTCATAGTTGTTATCTATATCTAAAAATTTCTTGTTATGATACTGGTTATTTTTATGTATTCTATACATCACTAAAGGTTTAGATATATAAAACTTTTTAGCTCCTACCAAAGAAGCTCCCCATACCAAACAGTCATCAGCCCTTACACGCCAATCTTCTACATTTGGAATAGGCAAAAATTTTCTAATTATTTCTCTACGGATTGATAATGTTGAAGTTATGGAGCCAATCCATTCACCACTATATAAAGTTCTGATTACTGAATAACCCAAATCTAAATCGACAGCATCAGCTTGAAATGTTTCTTCTACTGCCCCAAATTTGTTATACGCACAAAAAACAAAATCACATTCACTACGTCTCTTATAAAAATTTAATGCTGTTTCTAAATATTGAGGTTCATAAATATCATCGGCATCTAAAAAAAATATAATGTCTCCAGTTGCAGCTAAAAACCCTTCATTGAATGATGATAGTTGTCCTTGATTTTTTTCTTTCAAGATAGATTTAACATTAGCTACTTGAGTAAATTTCGTGATGACTTCTACCGAATTATCTGTGGATGCGTCATCAACAATAATAATCTCATCAAATTTAACTGTTTGATTTAAAGCGCTATTAACCGCCTCTGAGAGAAATTCGGCGTAATTGTAATTATTAATTAAACAAGATGTTTTGATTTTATTTTTATCCATACAAAATGCCTCAATAGATAACAAAATAAGACGGAAATATTTTTGGTAACCGATAATTACCAATAGGCCGGATATTTTGAGGGACTTGTAGGGACATCATCAGGTCTACACCTAACCCAGGATTCATTATAAAGAGACTGAAAAAACGGAATTTTATCCCAACGGTTACCTTTAATTCCAAAAAGAATTTGAGTTGCTCCTCCAAGGTGGAGAGCTTGTTTACCAAGAGATTTAATGTAAGCAGCTAATGGAAGTCCATAAGCACCACATCCGATAATAGCTATGTCAAAATCTTGATCTTTAATCTTGTTACACATCCAATCATAAGCATCGAACCAAGTATTGAACTGGGTTTGAGTTCCCGCTAGAGACTGTACGGCTTTGAAGGTAATTAATTCAAATTCAGGCAGAATATTTTTGTTTTCAAAAAGTAACTTTCTATGGTTTTTATATTGCGATGAAATTGTTTCTGCAAAAGGATGAATCACTAAAACCTTTTTTCCCTCAAGATTCTTGCTCCAAGGGTCGTTGTGATAATAAGGTTCAAGCGTATTTAATTCTACAAAAGAAGCTTTTGGGCAAGAATTTCTGATAATTTCTGGCTCTCCAGTTTGAAACCATACTCCTAAAACATCTATAGATTTTGACGATTCTAGAAAAAGTTGACTAAATCGATCTAGATGTTTTTTATCTGCTGGGAAAAATCCAGAATCATTAGATATTGATTCAAATATAGATCCCTTGTAGCCTCCTTTTAGGTATTCATGCACACAATAAGCTTCTGTGCTACCAAAGCGAGAAATCATAAAAGGTTTACTATCTTTAATAAGATTGGTAACTAATTCATTACTTTGTTGAGGAGATAAAATTTGCTGATATATATCATAGTTTTTTACATGATTTTTGAGAATTATTGCCTTTGTGTAAATAGAGCCTTTCCATTTAGCTAATGGAGTATTTGATTTTACGAATTGCTTGAGATTTTTGCTTAACGTCATTAATTTAGCCCTACAGTCAAAAATTTTGTTTTAAATGGTTGTAGTCAGATTCGCTTTCGGAATTTATCGAAGAACTTAACGCTCTTTGGAAAATTTTGTTAGGCTGCTAGATACTAAATCTTGTTCAATTTGTCGTTTTTTGTTGTCATAAAAATAATTATTAGGTTCATTTTTAGTATTCACACCATTGATAACTATCCCTAACACCTTCTGACCTGACTGAGTTAAAAACTCTTTAGCTGCATTCGCACTGTTCAGGTCAACTACTCCAGGACGAACGACTAATAAGATACCGTCAGTAAGGGTGCTTAAAACAGCAGCATCTGCTATTCCTGATAGAGGAGGAGTATCAAAAATCACTAAATCATAATCTCTCCCAAAGCTGCTAATTAATGTTGCCATGCGTTGAGAATCTAGCATTGCCACTGGATTGGGAGGTAAAACTCCAGAAGTAAGAACCTCCAGATTAGGCATAACTTCTTGTACAACTGTATCTAAAGAGGCTTGTCCAATAATTACATTGCTTAGTCCCATTGCATTTGGTAGCCCCCAGATATGATGCTGTATGGGATGACGCATATCTGCATCCACCAATAACACCCGACGCCCTGCCTGAGCCATAGTCACAGCTAGATTTGCAGATACGTCAGACTTTCCTTCTTTGGCAACGGAACTTGTAATTACAATGCTTTTAAGCGGTTTATCAGAACAGAGAAACTTCAAGTTAACTTGTAGTATTTGGTATGCATTACCAACAGGGAAGTAAGGAATATCTCTGCCAATAATTTTGGGAATAGCTCTATCGAGTCCTGCTATAGAAGAAGACTCTTTAGCATTTCTACCTTGTGTAGGAATTACTCCTAAAACACTGTATCTCAAGACTTCTTTAGCTTCTTTGACGGTTTTCACCGAGCGGTCTATTAAGTCTAAACCAAAGGCGACAATGATACCTAAGAAAAGACCAATTCCTCCTCCACCAACAATAAATAAGATTTTGCGAGGCCCTTCTGCTTTATCGGGAATTAAGGCATAGGAAATCACACGAGCATTAGGAATCTTTTGATTCTGTGCAACATCAATTTCTTGGCGTTTCTTTAAGAGTGTTTCGTAAGTCGTTTGAGCCGCTTGCAGTTTCCGTTCTAGCTCTCGTTGGCTTTGTTCTAGCCTTGGCAAATTATTTGCTCGTTTGATGTAGGCATCTTGCTGTCGCAAGAGTGTGCCAATTTGTCTTTCCAGACCAACCCGTTCTGCCTGAGCACGAGTAATATCTGCAATTAGGCTTTGCCGGAGTTGTCCAACCTGTAAACTTCCCTCTGTTATCTGCGCTGTACCCGCTACTTGTCCTACCCGCTCTTTTAGCAAGCTTTTAAGAGCTGTGACCTTTTCTTCTAAGTTAGTGATTGTAGGGTGTTCAGGTTCAAAACGAGTTCGCTCTAGTGCTAGTTGACTTTCTGTTTCTTGAAGTTGAATAAGCACTTTTTGAACTCCAGGTGCTTGACTCAAGTCAGATGCGATGACACCTTGCTGTGAATCTACTTGAGCTTCACTGCGTAACTGTTCCAAACGACCTTTGACATCATCTAATTGAGCTAAAGCTTGAGAAATTTGGTTTCCTAACTTGGAAATCGTATCGACTGCTGCGGTTGCTTCTTGTTCTAGGACAACAATTTTATTCGTTTCTTTAAATAGTCGCAGTTTTGATTCGGCTCTTCTGACAATTTCCTCAGCTTTGGGTACTTCCGTTACGAGAACTTGTTTGGCTGTCAGTGCTTCATTCTGATTAGCCTTGATATTTAGGTCGATATAACTGTCGATAACTTCATTGACGATTTTGGCAGCCAGTTCTGGGTCGCCGCCTTTATAAGAAAGTTGTACAACATCAGTACCTTTGATTCCTTCTATTTTTAGTTGTTTTGCCAGGACGGGAATCGATAACGGTTTGCCTTGACTATCTTTGAGCTTGAGGGAATTAATTGTTTTCTCAATCACTGGATTTGATCCAATAACCCTCACCTGAGTTTCCAGAGGATTGTCGTTTACATTCAAAGCCTCCAGGCGTCCTATGTCTTGCGGTAACCCTGTAAGTGAGGAAGATCGATTTGTTTTAATCATCAAACTTCCTTCTGCTTTGTATGAGGGTTTTAATGAAAATGCATACAAGCATCCAAGGGTAACAGCTATGCTAAAAATTCCGACTAGAGGTAACCAACGCCGTTGAATAACTTCTAAGTATTTTTGAATATTTACTTCTTCAAAGTTTGGCAAAGATTCCATTGTCATAATATATACAAACTTTCTTTTATAAAAAACAGACTATTTACTTGCAGGAGATTTTCCTCAGTATTTTACTGGTAGTAGGACTGTAGTCTAGTTTGCGATGGTAATATTTGCGTTGATTGTCACCTAATGCTTTTTTTACTAAGGTTGTTCAATATTTGAAGTCAACTAATAGTTTTAGTAGTCTCAATTTTGACTTAGATTTTTTGATATCCTCCTGACATCAAAAACAGGATAACTCACAACTTTCTCCTTGATTTACTGGCTTTTCATTATTTTGGTTAACTTTGGTTAACTTAGTTTTATGTTGTTACTGATGCAAGTATTGATTAGTAATCTAACACTCAACATCATATTATGTAAGAACACTGAATTTGATAACTTTACAAAAAATTCATACAAAAAGCTGGTATATTCGCTGTCGGTTTACTGATTTTGAAAAGACAAGAGGAGTTAATTCCTTCAGGGTAAGCGATATAACAATTGTGTCACTAGACAAGCAGTGAAAGCACTTTAGAGATCAGCTTTATGTAGTGGAAAGAGACATTTAGAAAGACTATATGGATATTTACGTAAGTGGCTTCAAAGCTTTCAGCAACAATTAATTCTTGCTCTGAATAATGGCCCATCTGGGAAATGATATGGGATTGGCAAGAATAAAATTGTGTGATTTTAGTATCGAAAATTTAATGATTCGCGAACAGTTTAATTGACACAGACTAGTGAAAAACTTTTTTGATGTAACTTGAGGTGTGAAAACTACAACACAGTGCCCGTCCTTGGGTTTATATCCCGGTTTTTTGGCTTGCCCGTAAATTTGCAATTATCTTGTTTGTATTCTGCAATTGAGGCACAATACTACTTCCAAGATTTATCTAAGAGTGTATATGTTGTCTTATACGTGTAACTACAGGGTAGCACGCATGATAGATAAACGGCTAGTAAGTAAGTTGACATAGTAAAACCAAACTATGTGAAGAAAGATAAAGTAGGCTTTAGCCCTTTTCCCTTCTGTCTCCTGCTTGATCGCAACGACAAATTTTTACGCTGACCTATTGAGTCCGGGTAAGTAGGATGGATTAATCTATATCTAACTAGGACAGTACTGCTAAAATCCAGCTACTATCACAATTAAGCAGATAAAGAGCTTAACTCGCATTTCTCACAAGCTTTGCGATCGCTAATTTCGTAATTTTCACCCAGAGCAGCTTTTGAGCCTGTTTATCGGAAAACGCATAAATCTAGGTTTTATAAGGCTTTGAAAGATATGGTGAACAATCAGGGTTAAGCCTCTTGTTAAAGGTAGGCAAATTTTCGCGACAATGTACTCTATATCTCACTATATTTTTAATGAAGTTTAGGCATACTTCTTACTACCTGTGTTAATCTGAAGTACCAAAACTAGGTTGCTATTTGTTGATTTCTGTATCTAGCCAATTGTAATTATTAAACTGACATTCAATGTTGAGAGATTGAATTATGAAATCCTCTTCTATTATCTTAGTCGTTGTGATTAGCGCCCTTGCTCTCTCCCAGAAAGCCTATGCTAACCAAGAGAATGTTCCTATGACAACAGACGATCGCAATCAGGCTGGAGTTTTATTGACAGAACCAGCCACAATTAACGCTACATGGAGTAATTTTATCGGACAGACTAACAATCCAAAACAAACGACTGAATCAATTTCGCTAGTACAGGAGCGAGGATGCCCAAAGATTAACCCACTTGAGTTCATCAATAACCCAGAGTCTTTCTTTAAGCAATGTCAGAAGCCAGCAAATACCGAAAGTTCTCAAAGTACTGAGCCAATTGAGTATTTCAAGGTTCCTAAGCTGGATTCTGGTCTTAGGGTGACAGTTACTCAATTTTAATATAGGAACTTTTTTAACAAGATATAACTAATTCTTGGTAGTGTAATTTATCTAGATAATTTACGCTCAAATATGCATGAAATCATGGACGCACACCTGCGTGTGCTTTAGCGATCGCTGAAGATCGTCGGATTGCTATAGTACCAGTTTTCCAAAAATCTTTGCTGTAAGTCAATCATCTGTATTGATGCACAACTTTGCTTTTGTGTCAACTTAAGGTGAAAACGAGTAAGCAAGAAAACTGTGAGATGTTGCTTGGTTAAAAGTCTGAGATTATTTACCACTTCTCCAAGAGTGGGTAATCTTGTTGTTCAAGTTGTGCTGTACAACAATCAGCTACCCATCCCTAAACAAAAATTTTTTCGCTTCAACAGGATATTAGTGGCGATCGCGGGTGTTTGTATCTTGCCAAGTATTATCCTTGGTGTTAATGTGACCACTGTTACTACTTTTAGTCTATACAATGTTTCCAAAAGTAATCAAATTGATAATACTGCATCTAATGCAGATATCTGCGTGCAGTATGACACAAGTACAATTGTCACAGATATCTGCGTCTTTGTGATCTTAAAGCCCAAATGACAAGTATTTGACCAAACTGCTGAAGAAAGCCGTACTTGAGCAGGAAAAGGGCTTGATTTTGTGTTTAACAATCGCCTGCTATGTACTCAACTTCATAATGATTGGATTATCTAGTAAAAAATAGAGGTGAAAAATGGACATTTGATAAGAGTTACATAGAAGAGGTATGACCAGAGTATTAGTATTTAAATAAATAATATTTTTGTTATTTAATAATTCTGATTTATTTGGAGAGTTGCTGTTAATATTTTATCTCTTAAGTAATGAAATTGTTGCTTGGCAAGCTTGTTATTGTTTCCGGTAAATGCATTGAATAATTAGACTAAACATAATTCGTGTTTGAAAATATGCCAAAATCCAGAAAAAAGGAGTGTAATTACTTCAAATGATATGCTGATAATACTTTAGGTAATTGATTTGTGACTGGTGATGATGTTAGTATTAAAGGGTGGGTTGATTTTGGGTTTATTATCTCCAACAATTGACTTGTAATGTATCATAAGACCAAAATTCATCAGTATTGCCAATTGCATTGATTAGCAGTGTGAAGTGACTATGGGTATGAATATCTAGACTTGATACCAATAAATTGATGAGGTTACAGAGGAGCAAATAACCATGAGCAACTTAACATCTCCACCTACCGAAGTTCAAAAAACGAAGAAAAAAAGTTTAGCCGCAGATAAAAAGCCTCGAGTTACAGATGATATTGTGCGTAGTTATCTGCAAGAGATCGGGCGTGTAGATTTGTTGACTCGCGAACAAGAGGTTATTTTTGCCCAACAGGTGCAGCAAATGATGAATTTATTAGCTGCTAAGGAAGAATTGGCTGTGAAATTAAATCATGAACCAACGCTGCAAGAATGGGCAGATCAGTTGGAGTCAAGTGTTGAGGTGTTAGAGCAACAGCTAAGTCAAGGACACCAAGCCAAGCAGAAAATGATTCAGGCTAATCTCCGGTTAGTGGTAGCAGTGGCGAAGAAATACCAGCACCGCAACTTGGAATTTATGGATTTAATTCAAGAAGGTACTTTGGGTTTAGAGCGAGGAGTGGATAAATTTGATCCCGCTCTTGGTTATAAGTTTTCAACCTATGCTTACTGGTGGATTCGTCAAGGAATTACACGAGCGATCGCTCAACAAGGACGGACAATTCGTTTACCTATCCACGTCTTTGAGAAACTGAACAAAATTAAACGGGTACAGCGAGAATTATCTCAACAGTTGGGCCGCGTTCCCACTACTGCGGAAATTGCCAGCGCATTATCTTTGACACCCAGCCAAGTTAGAGAGTGTTTGTACTTGGCCCGCCAACCTTTCTCCTTAGAGGCGCGAGTTGGTGAACAACAGGATACAGAATTGCAGGACATACTGGAGGATGACGGACCTTCTCCCGAAGACTATGCTGTTGAAGAATCTCTGCATCAAGACTTACAAGACTTGTTAGCAAAGCTGTCTCCCCAGCAGCGAGAAATATTAACCTTGCGCTTTGGTCTTACTGATGGCTATGAACTTTCTTTAGCACAGATTGGCGATCGCATGGGTATTAGTCGAGAACGGGTGCGTCAGATAGAACAAAAAGCTCTCAGTCTCCTCCGACGCCAAAAGGAACAAGTACGTAGTTATCTAGCTAGCTAAGGTTATTTCTTACAATAGTTTAGGTATTTAAACTCACAAATTCACCATCGTGACTGGATAAAATTCAGTCATTTTGGGGGAAAATAAACCTAACTAATCTCTCTCGAAGATTTGATATGAGCACACCAAAAACAGTGCAACAATTGCAGGTAGAATGGGTGACTTCTGAAAACTTTCGGCGTTATGGACAGGTGATTTTTGCTAGTCTTGATGGCAAAAGTTACGATGGAGAAGATGCCCAGTTAAACCTGCAAAACGGGATTCCACGATTTTATATTATGCGGTTGGAGAAGAGAGGGCGAAAGTTTCACAAAATTACTCGCCATCTGCAATGCACTCAATGTCTGGGTTCTTTGGAAGGGAAGGATTGGTTGATTGCAGTTTGTCCTCCTGATAATGATGTGAATGAACCAACATTAGAAGAGATGGCTGCTTTCCGGATTCCGGGGAATTGTTTTATCAAGCTACATGAGGGTACTTGGCACGCTGGCCCCCATTTTGACCATGAAGCTGTGGATTTTTATAATTTGGAACTAGCTGATACAAATATGGTGGATCATTTCACCCATGATTTTCTTAAGAGTCATCAATTAGAGTTTGAGATGGTTTAGGTAAATAACACAGAATATTTGACAAAATCAATCAAAGATGCATCTAGAGGAGGACACCAGAGGCTATCTCCTATAGACGCATTAGGTTGGATTAATCAAATCAGCGATCGCCTTTACCAATACATCTGGATCTACTGGTTTAGAAATATGCATTTGAAATCCTGCTGCTAATGCTTGCTGCTGATTCATTTCCCCTGCATAAGCTGTCAGAGCGATCGCTGGTACGCTTCCTCCTTGTTGGGGCGATCGCGATCGCACTTCACGCATCAGCATATAACCGTCTGTCTTTGGCATTCCAATATCACTAATTAAAACATCTGGGATCGACTCAGAAAGCGCTTGTAGTGCTTCCTGTGCTGATGCTACGGCGGTTACTTCTACACCGTAGTCTTGCAAAATGAAGGTGACTAAATCGCGGATATCTGGTTCATCATCCACAACCAGAACTTGAGTGTCCGAAAAAAGCGAGGATTCTGGCTGACAATCTGAAGACTGATTTTCCTGACGCCAAACCTGTTCATTTCTGACTAAAAGCGGTAGATCAACAGTGAAAGTTGCACCCGATTCTTCTCCAGAACTTTCGGCTTGAACTTTTCCCCCATGCATTTCTACAACCTTACGCACGATCGCTAATCCTAAACCTAGTCCACCAAATGTCCGTGTAGTGGTGCCATCAGCTTGGCGAAAGTAATCGAACACATAAGGCAAAAAGTCTGGGCTAATTCCCTTACCTGTATCGCTGACCTGAATTTGAACCTGGTTACCAGCTTCCATGAGTCGAATTTCTACCCGTCCTCCTGTTGGTGTAAATTTTACCGCATTGGAAAGTAGATTCCACACAACTTGTTGAAGCCGATTTGGGTCGCCCATAACTTGTCCCAAATTGGCATCAAATATGGTTTGAATTTGAATTGACTTGGCTTCTGCTGCTAGTTTTACTGTTTCTAGTGCTGCTTCAACTACCATTACCAAGTTTACTGGACAGATATTCAAGTTTAATTTTCCTTGGAGGATGCGAGACACATCCAACAAATCTTCAATTAGCTGGGTTTGTAACTTGGCGCTGCGTTCAATGGTTTCTAAAGCGTGGTTAGTAGTTTTTTCATCAAACTTGCGAGTCCGCAGCATTTTCGACCATCCCAGAATGGGATTGAGTGGGGTTCGCAGTTCATGAGAGAGAACCGCTAGAAACTCATCTTTAATTTTGTTGGCAATTTCCGCTTGTTGGCGTGCTGTCCTTTCGCATTCTAGTAGGCGATCGCATTCTTTTTCAGCCGATTTGCGATCAGTAATATCCAATACAAAAGCCACACCATGTTCTTGGGAGTCATTCAGCAAGGCTATCCCCAAAACAATTGGTACTCGCTTTCCGTTGCGATGGATGTACTCTTTCTCAAAAATTCTGGAAACTCCAGTGGTTTGCACTTCCAAAAGGGCGCGATCGTCTAAATCCTGATACTCAACAGGAGTAAGTTCTCGCCAATTAATTCTACCTAAAGTGGCAAACTCATCACGAGTGTAGCCAGCTAATTGCAGAAAGGCATCATTGGCATCAATCACAAAGCCATGCACATTCCAAAAAGCGACCCCGATCAAATTAGATTCAAACAAACGCCGAAATCGCGCTTCACTTTCACGTAATGACTTTTCTGCCCGTTTGTGTTCAGTAATATCGCGAGAAACGGTGATTACGCCTTCAATAGTTTGGTCAAGATTGCGTAATGGTGTGAGGATATATTCATAAAAATGCACCCCATTGGTGGTAAGACATTCGCACTCATCTTTAATTGGCTGCCCAGTTTTCATCACAGCTTTTCGTTGACTATCTACCTGCATTATCAGGTCTGCGGGTAAATCTAATTCTGGCAAAGTTTTTCCAATAATATCCTGGGGTTTTAAACCTAGTACAGTCGCTGCATCACAGCTGACATACTGATAGCAACCTTGGCGATCAAAGATGTAAATGTGATCCACTGAAGCAGTAAGAATAGCATTTAAAATATTTGCCTGTTCTTGGACTTGGGTTGTTAGTTCGCGAGTACTTTCTTCAGCCTGCTTGCATACAGTAGTTTCCATACAAACGCCAATCATTCGCACCGCTTGTCCCTGATCGTCATAGATAAATTTTCCCTTAGCAGAAATCCAATGTGGACTTTGGTCTGAGCGAAATATACGAAATTCATCATTGTAATCAGTTTTGTTTGCCAAAGCGTGAGCGATCGCTTCCATGACAAATGGCTTATCTTCAGGATGAATACACTTCAAAAATCCTTCATAAGTGCCGTCAAAACTGCCCGGAATTAGACCAAAAAGCACTTCATGATTTTCAGACAAAATTACTTGATTGGTAACAATATTCCAATCCCACAAGCCCATTTGAGAAGCATCTAGGGCTAGCTTCAGCCGTTCTTCATTCTCCCTAAGAACTACTTCTACTTGCTGTCGCTCCACAATTTCTTGTTGGAGTTGTTGTAAAATTACTGCCACATCTATCGGTAGATTCAAAACTATGGATGTATCCTTCTCAATCTGCCACTCGACAACTTGAATATGGGAATCTTCTACTTCTAATGGCAGCTTTCTCTTTAGTTCTCTTAATTGCTCCTCAAGTGCTGCTTGCCTTTGTTGATAATATATTTCTGATTGCTCTAACTCTGCTACACGCTGCCGCAGAACTGTTAAATCATCAGGAATTTGAAAGTTAATTTTATCAACATTTGGCATTTTTTACACCGATTATACTTAATAGCATCACCTTGAAGAGTAGGCATACCCTAGTCTAATAAGTATGTATTTCTTAGCTCAAAAATGCAATCCATCAAAAGGCACATAAATTCAAAATTCAAAATATTACCACAGCAATCATTCTAGCTATTAACTATATGCTTTCTTCTGCAAACGTAGCTTAGGTATTGCAGCCAAAAGACATATAGAAATCCTAAATGATTTGTGAAAATGCGTGATGTCCAGATCCCCGACTTCTCGAATAAGTCGGGAATCTAATTTTTTACGAATGATTTAGGATTGCTATATATAAGTTCCATTGAATAAGATTTCAGAAGTCAGAATTCTAGTGTCGAAAACTTCTAAAACATCCTCTAAGTAGCTAAAGAAAGTCTATCGCTTTAATCGCATGAAAGCCGCACCAATTAATAATCCCACAACCTGCCCTAAAAAAACAACACCCGATTGATTTACGCCGACAGGAGGAATATTTAAACTACCTATACCATAAAATAATTGTTGCACAAACCACCAAAATATATAGAAAAATGCTGGCAGTTCGATGGGGATATACAAGATTATTAGCGGCAAAACTGTGTCAATCCTAGCTTTAGGAAACTTCATAACGTATGCTCCTAAAATAGCTGCGATCGCACCATTTGCCCCAATCAACGGTACTGTCAAATTCGGTTCAGCTAGTATTTGCAATACCCCTATCATCACACCAGCAGCCAGATAGAATCCCAGATAGCGTCTATGTCCCAGAAGATTCTCGACAGTCTTGCCAAAAACCCACAAAAAGAGCATATTTCCCAATATTTGGCTAAAGCTGCCGTGCAAAAATATTCCAAAAAGTAGTGAAAATACTCGCCAAATTACAATTATCCAAGCAGCAGAGTTGAAAAAGAGAGCATTTGTAATTGCTCCAGTAATCTGAGCAGGAATTACACCCCAACTACTGATAAAATAACCTAATTGACCACTAAATTCTAGTTTAAGTTCCCATAAAAATACAGCCAGGTTAATGCCAATCAACCAGTAATTAATAATCGGCTTACTTCGACAACGAATATTATCACTAATAGGAATCATACTAATTCGTAATTCGTAATTCGTAATTCGTAATTAAGATACACAAAACATTCTTATCTGCTCCTCTGCTCCTCTGCCCCTCTGCTCCTCTAGCTTCCCACTCTCTCACTCCCCCTTAACCTGTGGCAAGATTGAAATCAGATCGCATCGCACTTAAGTAGGCAAACGAGATGCTGGGAAACACACTTGTAGGAAGATACCAAATTATTAGGAACTTGGGAGGTGGGGGTTTTGGTGAAACTTTTGTGGCTTGTGATACCCAATTACCTGGTTCACCTCCATGTGTCGTAAAAAAACTCAAACCCCAGGCAAGCGATCCAGTAACTTTGGAGACAGCTAGGCGTTTATTTGATACGGAAGCACAAGTTCTGTATAAATTAGGAACTCACGATCGCATCCCCCAACTTTTAGCTTATTTTGAGGAGAATGCCGAATTCTATCTTGTACAAGAATTGATCGAAGGTGATGACCTGAGTCAAGAAATAACACCAGGCAAAACCTTAAGTCAAGAGCAAGTAATTTTACTTTTAGAAGAACTTTTGGCAATCTTAGAATTTGTCCATCAACAGAATGTAATTCACCGTGATGTTAACCCCCGAAATATTCTCAGACGCCAACCAGATGGCAAATTGATTTTAATTGATTTTGGTGCAGTTAAACAAATTGCGACTCAAGTGATTACTCCCCAAGGTCAAACACAGGCTACAGTTGCTATAGGTACGCCTGGATATATTCCTGGAGAACAAGCTCATGGTACGCCAAAATTAAGCAGTGATATTTATGCTGTGGGAATAATTGCTATTCAAGCTCTCACAGGATTATCACCAGAGGAAATAGTAAAAGATGCTGAGACTAATGAAATTATCTGGCATAATCAAGCCACGGTAACGCCAGAATTTGCTCAACTCTTAGATAAAATGGTCTGCTACGACTTTCGGCAACGCTATCCTTCGGCAACAATGGCGTTAAAAGCACTGAAAGAGTTAACACAACCACCCGCAGCGACAATAGCTTTAAATCCTATTTCTCCACCAAAAAATATAAACAAACCTCAACCGAAAAAAGGCATTTTGGGTAAAGTTTTACTAGCTATATTTTTCATTGGTATTAGCGGAGTCGCATCAATATTGATTTGGAATCACATTAATTCAAATAATGCCATAGAATTATCTAAACAAGGAAATACCCTTTTTGATTTGCAACGCTATCAAGATGCGCTAGCAGTATATGAAAAAGCTGTTAATATTCGACCAAATCATGCTCAAGCCTGGAATGGTCAAGGCAAAACGCTGTATAAATTAAAAAAATACAAAGAATCATTAGCGGCGTATGATAGAGCAATTCAAATTCGGCCAGATTATTTTGAAGCTTGGAGCGGACGAGGCTTTGTGCTGGGAAGTTTACAGCGATATCAAGAAGCGATCGCCTCTTTTGACAAAGCCTTACAATTAAATAATAACAACTCAGAAATCTGGAATGCTAAGGGTGAAGCTTTCAGTAATTTAAACCAATATGACCAAGCAATTCAATCTTATGAAAAGGCGATTGAACTCAAACCAGACAATTATCAAGCTTGGTACAAAAAAGGATTAGCGCTACAGAACTCTAAGCGATATGAAGAAGCGATCGCAGCATATCAAAAAGTCGTTGAATTAAAACCAGACTACGAAGAAGCCTGGTATAATCGGGGAAATTCACTAGTCAATTTGCGACGCTACCAGGATGCATTCACTGCTTATGATAAAGCAGTGCAATACAAATCAAATTACTATCAATCTTGGTTGTCGAGAGGTAATGTCCTGCTGAATTTACAACGTTATCCAGAAGCAATCGAATCTTTTAATCAAGTAATTAAATACAGCCCCAGAAACTATCAAGCATGGTATAATTTAGGATGGTCGCTGCATCAAAATCAACGCTATGAAGAAGCAATAAAATCTTATAATAAAGCAGCAACAATTAAGCAAAATGACTATCAACTCTGGTATAATCTAGGGAATTCACAATATATTTTGCAGAAATACGAAGATGCGATCGCGTCTTATAATAAGGCAGTTCGTTATAAACCAGACCATTCCGAAAGCTGGTATAGCAGGGGCAATGCCCTATTAAATTTGAAGAGGTATCGGGATGCGATCGCTTCTTAC
Organism: Nostoc sp. UIC 10890; assembly: GCF_054786515.1. Classification (NCBI taxonomy): domain Bacteria; kingdom Bacillati; phylum Cyanobacteriota; class Cyanophyceae; order Nostocales; family Nostocaceae; genus Nostoc; species Nostoc sp. UIC 10890. The sequence goes on along the minus strand of NZ_JBSGKF010000001.1, from coordinate 1,099,314 downwards.
GATCAAGCAATAAAATACAAGTCTAATTACCAACAAGCAATAGACGGCCGCAACCAAGCCCAAATTCAACTGCAAGGCGAAAAACCACAGCCGATAATTGTGCCAATTATCCCCGCTCCTAATCCTACAAATTCACCGCAGACAACACCCTAGTACCGCAAGGCGTAATTCGTAATTCGTAATTCGTAATTCGTAATGACGTCAGGGATGGCTTATTTATGACGTGCGTTACTAGTATTCTGCCGCTGGGGTTTTACGCTCGATTATAAAAACATCCCAAATTTTCTTGTGGGATGGGTGTCCCCACCACTGGTGTCAACTTAACGCGAAACCGCACGTCCGCCAGGGATTGTAAATCCCTGTCTCATAGCTAAAGGCCTCTGAAGAGGACTAAAGAGCGCAAAAATTTTCAGTCTACTTCAGTAGACTTGAGCAATTAGTCAGGGATTTACAATCCCTGGCGGGTGAACAACACCCAATCAGTACGCTATTTTTGGCTTAAGTTGACACCACTGGTGTCTCCACCCGTCCCAATACGGTTAGGTTAAGGCGGAAAGGTGAATTCCAACCTTTTCCCTTTACCCAATACGCTTGGGTTAAGGGCTAATAGTACAAAATTGTGGGTTTTAGAGACGCGATAAATCGCCGTCTCTACAAGTGTTTTGGTCTTCCCCGTTCACCGAAAAGTATTGTCTTAACTCCCCCTCTTCTCTTGCCGTTCTTTGAGTTTCAGCATGATTTCTGCGTGCATCTCGCGGGTAATTGGGTAAAAATACGTTAAAATCAAGCCAAAAATCAAACAAACTGTAGGTATAGGCCCAACAGCAATACGAATAGCAAACAGTGCCGATTCTGGTTGGATAGGTAGTGGACTTCCGGCTACAGATTCTTTGAAACCCGATACTTGCAAAGCATTTCCTACCAAAAAAAGCCCGAAAGCTAAACCAAATTTTTGTAACAAAACCATGAAGCCATAAAAAATACCTTCTCTGCGTTGTCCGGTTTGGAGTTCATCTAGTTCAATCACATCTGGAATCATCGACCAAGGAATTAGATAAGCTGTGGATACACCAACACCCGCCATGACAGCCATCACATACATCAAAACTATTTGACCAGGTTGTAAGAAAAATAGTCCGGCGGCGGCTATTATCCATAAACTCATTCCTAGAAAATAAACAATTTTTTTGCCAACTTTTTTACTCAACGCACCCCAGACAAATAGCATCAGCAGGGCGGTTCCTTGGACTGCAATCAGGACTGTGGGTACATCTGATTCTTTAAGACCCATACAATTGACTACAAAATAGGGAATAATGCTGGCTGTAATCTGCACACCTAGCCAAGAACAAAGATATATACCAATAACAAATAAAAAAGGTCGGTTGCTAAAGACAATTTTTAGCTGTTCAAAGAAGGGGAGAGATGCGGGTTCCTCAACTTGGATGCGTTTGGCCTCAAAAGCCAAGATGCGATCGCGGACTCCAAAAACGCACCAATATAATCCTAAAATTGAAATTACCGTACAAACTGCTGCTAAAACGAGATATTGTTGTTGGCGATCGCTAATTAGAGAAAAAACAATTTGCGTTAAAATCAACGACAGAATACTGCCGCCAATAGAAAATGTAAAGCGATAGCTATTAAGACTGGTGCGTTCGTCATAATCTTGAGTTAGTTCTGGAGTCATCGCCGTATAAGGCAAATTTACAACTGTGTAAAATACCTGAGATATCACCCCAATTACGACGTAATACCAGAACAGCGGCCAAAGATTATCACTCTGATTTGCACTAAATCGCGGTACAATCCACTGCAAGAAAAAGAAAATTCCAAAGGGGATTGCTCCATAAAACATCCAAGGAAGACGACGGCCCCAACGACGAGATTTCGTTTTATCAGTCAAGAACCCAACAAGCGGATCATTTATGCCATCCCAGATTTTGCCAATCATCAAAATACTGCCAGCTAAACCCGCAGGTATACCAGCGACATTTGTGAAGAAAACCAGCAGAAAAAAGACGGAGATATTGGCAGTAATTGCTGGCCCTAAATCTCCTGCACCGTAAGCTAGCTTTGTTTTTAAGTCGAGTTTTTCACTCTTAGGATCTCGTTGGGCATCGCCAGCAGCAGAATCGTTCATAATAACTTGTGCTCATACTAAAATAAAAAGTTTGTAATTGCCTTCAATACTAGCTATCTACCACTCCCGTTAGACTTATGCCAGACCTTTATGTTTCTTGGCCAGATTATCACCAAAAAATTGAACAACTGGCTATTCAGATTTATCAATCCAGTTGGGAATTCAACCAGATTATCTGTCTTGCCAGAGGAGGACTACGAGTTGGAGATATTCTTTCCCGTATATATGAGCAACCATTGGCAATTTTAGCAACATCATCTTACAGTGGCCCCGGCAAGCAAGAAAGAAGTAATTTAATTTTCTCCCGCCACTTGACAATGACTGCCGAAAAATTAGGTTCGCGCATTCTCCTAGTGGATGACTTAGTAGATTCTGGGGTAACACTGCAACAGACTATACCTTGGCTCAAGGAAAATATTGATTTCCCCATTGAGGAAATTCGCACCGCCGTTCTTTGGTATAAAGCCTGTTCAGTTATAGCACCCGATTATTATGTTGATTATTTAGCTGAAAACCCCTGGATTCACCAACCTTTTGAACACTACGAGCAGATGAATATCGCAGAACTTGCGGGTAAGGTAAATCAACCATGTTGATGATAAATTATACGCAAAGTTAATTTTACAGCCAATTTTTGTAACGTATTGGTCGCTTTTTAGATTTTAGCGATCGCTCGTCAAATCGTTGAAAATCGACCGGACTTTAGGCGAAACTAGAGATGGTGGCAGAAAAAGTAAAATCACCCTCGGATAATTAAAAATGAAATCAGCACACGAACGCGAACAATTAATTAAAGATATCAACGTACTACTAAACCAAGCTTATGACAGCACTTTAGATGAGATTTACGCATTACTTCAAAAAATCGAAGAGGAAGAAGAAGAGGAAGATTTAAAAGCCTATGATCTGGCAAAAAAATCTGCTGATATTGATGGCTCAGTGTCGTGGGAGGAAGCTAAAAAAGAACTAAAACGAGAAATAAAAAAGGAAGTTGCGTGAGTTATAAAGTTGAAATCTTAAAGGGAGCATTAAAACAACTTAAAAAATTATCGCCAGAACTTCAAGAACGCATACTAGTTAAAATTGATGATTTAGCCATAGAACCCCGTCCAAACGGGGTAAAAAAGCTAAAAGGTAAAGAAAATGCTTATAGGATTAGACTAGGTGAGTATCGAGTTATATACGATATTTTCGATGATATTCTAGTGGTGAATGTTGTAGAAGTTGGACATCGTAGCAAGGTTTATAACGATAAAAGTTAGGGCTAATTAATTTGTAATTAATTCTTGATGATTTTAGGTATTTTGAGTGCTTGTTTGTTAATTATTTATGTTTACTAAGGAAGAAGCAAAACTCTTTTATCGCGGTAATCCTGACAAAATCAAATGATTTGTTGTCATTATTGGTCGCAAAAATATCAATGTGTAACTAACAATTTAACTCTCCAAACTTAGGACTCCACCACCCTTTTTGCGTACTAAAATAAGCCACATCTTTATGTTTAGTATCCTTACGGGATTTTGGGTCAGAACATCGCAACATTTTCTTATTCTGCCCCTCTTTGATATAACTGTACTCTTCTAGAGGTTTCTTACATACCGGGCAGGGATATGCCGTAATCTTAACGGGAGGCTTTTGTTGATTCTCAGCTTGGACTGATTTCGTTTGTGGTGGCTGCCAAGTTTTGTTAAAGTCGCTCCAAAATAGCACGACATTTTCACAGCCTTTTGTGCATTTGAGGAAATATTTCTTTTTAACCTTAGTAGTCGGAATTTTGGTGAGGAAATTTTTGCATTCAGGGCATCGCGTCTTGGAAGTTTCGTATTTCCGCTCAGTTATCACATTAGCTTTACCTTTTGGGGAACTTGCAACTACAGTTTTAGCTTTGGAGAGCGCTGGTATAAAGTAATTTTGATTCCAACTAGTTAAATAATGCTGCCAAGAGTTTTTTCCTTCGGAAATTGCATCAAGAGCATCTTCCATTTTCGCTGTGAATTCCGCCTCTAGTAAATCCGGCAGTGCTTTGAGCAAAAACGCATCAACTTCTAACCCTAATGCTGTCGGTTGCAGATGGTCTTTTTTCAATTCGACATAATTTCGTTTTTTTAAAGTAGCAACAGTGGGAGCATAAGTACTTGGGCGACCAATTCCTTTACGTTCCATCAATTGCACCAATTTGGGTTCACTATAACGGGGTGGTGGCTGCGTCTGCTTCTTTTCATGTCCCGCATTCTCCAGTTTCAATGCTTGTCCCTGTTGTAATGAAGGTAAAACACTATCCTTGCTGAGATTATTCCAGTATCGGGCATAACCATAAAATTCAATCACTTGCCCTCTAGCTGACCACAATAGGGAACCAGACTGAGTAATCACCAAAGTTTTACGCAATTGGGCAGCCCGACACTGAGAAGCAATCGACCGCTTCCAAATCATCACATACAGATTAAACTCATCATCAGGGAGTTCTAAACGCAACTGAACTGAGGGACGAAATACATCTGTTGGACGAATTGCTTCATGTGCTTCTTGAGCCGATTTGCTACTGCGATGCTTGGCGACTTGCTGCGGTACATTCGGCGGATCATTTTGCTCTAACCATTTACGGGCGCTGGCACAAAATTCTGGACTCAGCATTACTGAGTCTGTTCGCATATATGTTATCAACCCAGCTTCATAGAGCTTTTGGGCCACAATCATGGTTTTGTCAGGAGCAAACCTCAGCTTTGAACCGGCTGCTTGCTGAAGACTGGAAGTTGTAAATGGTGGCGGTGGCTGGCGATTAACGATTTTTCCTTCAAAATGAATCACCTGATGAGGATGCCGCTGTGCTTCTTCAACTAAACGTGTTGCCTCTGCTTCGGAAAGAACGCGCTTAGACTCCGGTGTTTCTGGACTATTACCTACCTTTGCGTCATCATGAGTTTCAGTTTCTTGCTCTGCTGCATCTTTTGCAGAATCCACCGTCCCTTTGTAAAAAGCTCGAAATCCTTCCGCATAATCTACCCAGACACTCCAGTAATCTTGGGGGACAAATGCCAGAATTTCGTTTTCTCGCTGACAAATCAAGTGCAACGTCGCGCTTTGGACTCTGCCAACACTTTTAGCGCCGTTATTCAATGCCCAAACTAAAGGGCTACCTTTATAACCTACCAACTTATCTAGGCAATCTCGACACAGCCCAGCACCGATTAAATTTTGGTCTAGCTTTCTAGGATTAGCGATCGCACTCTGCACCGCCGATGCTGTAATCTCAGTATAAATTACTCGTTTCGGTTCCCTTAAACCCAGCGTTTCTTTCAGGTGCCAAGCGATAGTTTCGCCTTCCCGGTCTGGGTCAGTTGCTAAAACAACTTCATCAACCTGCCTCACCGCAGACTTGAGTTTCTGAATTGTTTCTTTCGCTCGTTGGTCACGCGGAACGTAATTGCACCGGACATTACTGCCATCCATGACGAAGCCCAAGGAATCGTCCCCTTCATTGCTGAGTTCGCGGATGTGGCCACAACTGGCGAGAACTTTCCAATCCGAACCCAGAATTTGACTGAGTTTTTTGACTTTTCCCGGAGATTCCACCACAAGCAGGCGTTTGATCATAGCAACTGCGTTTTCGATGCTCTATGTTGAATACTTTGTAACAACAAGTAATTTCATAGTATATTTTAGTATATATGTATCATCTACAGAACTCATATTCGATTTTTGAAAAAATTCAGTATAACTCAAAGAGGCTTCTTGACTGTTGCCTATTGCCTGTTGCCTTCTTACGCAAATAATTTCAGAAATCAAATCGGATTGTTATAGTGCTTTTATTACTTTTAAATTGAAACGTAAAAAACCCGGCTTCTCTATAAAAACCGGGTTTTTAAGTAATTGTTAATTTATTTCTGGGCAGTACAACAGGGCAATAAAGGCTTATTTACAACTTCTTTAATGTCTACTGAATTTAAAAAATCTTCCCAATATTTCTGAACTTCGGGATCATTAGGACGCTGGCTGCGTAAATTAGCTAAAGTTCTTAGAGCATCTTCCCAAAATCCGGCTGTGGCGAATAAAACTGCCCGATCCAAGTCTGTGTTTGGTTGGTTTAGCTGAAGGGATAGGTTTTCATCTTGCGATCGCACAATTGTACCTTCTACATACGAGTCTTTATCGCGGTTACTAGGATCACAAATCATCGAAAAAGTCCAATTATACTCTTTACCGATTTGTAGAGATGGCTGATCGACAGGTACATTTACGCTAACAATACCATTCTGCCCAATAGGTTTGAAAGTTCCCTTATACAATGGGTCAACGCTATCATCATCCCGCAAAACAAATTCTAGTGCTTCTACTGTTATCGAGGTTTGAGGAATGTAAAAAAAGAATGTGGGACGCTCTGCTGTGGTTCGTTGAGCTTCCTTATCTGTTGGTGTCAGGGGAATAATATATTGTCCAATTGGAAAACAATTTCCGCGTGTTCCAGCCGATCTTACCCTACCAGGTCTACCTGGAACAAAAGCGATACGATTTCTACCACGTTGAATGTAACCTGTAACATTTCTAATTGCAGAAGTAGCATATCTATCTCCAGGACGTAGCCGCTCTGCTTGCTGAAAATATCCTAAAGCTTTTCTATAGTTTCTTCGTTTGGTTTCATTATAGCCAAGCAACATATATTGAGTGTAAGCAGATTTAGCTTGTGCTAGTTGGTAAACTGACTCTGTTGCCAAAACTTGAGTAGTGCTTACAGACTCGAAGGGGAGAAATGCTAAAGCAGCAAGCAGATAGCTTGCCCAAAATCTATATTTCATGATGTTTATGTCCACTTGTAGTACATTGCTTGGGTATATATAATACAATAGCTCAAGCTTTGCAGTGGCAAGACTTTATGTGTGCTACTTTCTGGGAAGGCTGAGGTGGTATTGTAATTTTTTTAAAATAAAATCCCAACTTTTTTAATAAGTCGGGAATCTTAGCATTTGGATTTTCAGTAGTCTAAAGTTGATAGACTATTAGCTTTTGCCTATTCCTTAATACACATCTGCTGAAATTAAAGATGCGTTATTCAGAACCCTTGTAGAGACGTAGCATTGCTACGTCTCTACATTATTATTTAACTCATCTTTCTAATGAGGGTACAGCCAATTTTGCATCGGCTACCTGAGCATTATCAGCAACAATTGTGCGGAATAAATCGCCTTCAATTGTCTCCTGTTCTACTAGCAAATCTACTAAACGTTCCAAAACTAGACGGTTTTCTTCCAAAAGTTCTTTGGACTTGATGTAGGAATTGTTAACAATTTCGCGCACCTGAGAATCAATTTTGGCGGCAATTTCCTCAGAATAGTCTGATTTATTCATCCAGTCACGTCCTAAAAATACCTCTCCTCCACTCTGATTTTCTAAGGACAATGGGCCTAATTCTGACATCCCGAAGCGTGTCACCATCTGCCGTGCCATCCCTGTCACATGTTGCAAGTCATTGCTTGCACCTGTGGTCACTTCTGGCTTACCAAAAACGATTTCCTCGGCGGCGCGACCACCCAAAGTAGCAGTAATCCTAGCTTTGAGTTGGGAACGGGAAATTAACCCCTGTTCTTCGTTGGGAGTAAACCAAGTTAATCCCAGTGCTTGTCCCCGTGGAATTAATGTAACTTTCTGTACAGGGTCATGGTCTTTGAGCAATGTACCCACTAAAGCGTGTCCAACTTCATGATAGGCAATCAAACGCTTGCTCTTGCTGTCTACTAAGGCAGTACCTTCCATACCTGCAACAACTCGGTCTACAGCCGCATCAATTTCTAAAATGGTGACAGCTTCTTTGCGTCTCCTCGCAGTGAGAATGGCAGCTTCGTTGAGTAAGTTGGCTAAGTCTGCGCCAGTAAAACCAGGTGTGCGACGAGCGATCGCTTCTAATGATACGCTAGGATCAATTTTCTTATTCCGAGCGTGGACTTTCAAAATTTCCAATCGCCCTTTGAGATCCGGTGCATCCACCATCACTTGTCTGTCAAAGCGTCCCGGTCTGAGTAACGCTGTATCTAAAACATCTGGGCGGTTAGTGGCAGCAATAATAATGATGCCTGTATTACCTTCAAAACCATCCATTTCAGTGAGCAGTTGATTGAGGGTTTGTTCGCGCTCATCGTTCCCGCCACCGATACCAGTCCCCCGTTGTCTACCTACTGCGTCAATTTCATCAATAAATATTAGGCAAGGAGCATTCTCTTTAGCTTTTTTGAAGAGGTCGCGCACGCGAGATGCACCCACACCAACGAACATTTCCACGAATTCTGAACCGGAAATACTGAAGAATGGTACAGCTGCTTCACCTGCGATCGCTTTTGCTAGTAAAGTTTTACCAGTACCAGGGGGGCCAATTAACAGCACTCCTTTGGGAATACGTGCGCCTACAGCAGTAAATCTTTCAGGCTGTTTTAAGAAAGTAACAACTTCTTCGAGGTCTTCTTTAGCTTCTTCAACCCCGGCGACATCTTCAAATTTGACTCCAGTTTTTGCCTCCATTTGGAAGCGAGCTTTGGATTTGCCGAAATTCATCGCTTGGCTAGAAGCATTTGTAGAGCGCCGGAGGAACAACAGCATTAAAGCCACCAATGGCAAAATCCACATCAAATTAATTAACAGCCCAACAGCAGCTCGACTATTAGCAGAGGAAACTTCACCAAAATCAACATTCCTCTCTTTAAGAATGTTAATTAACTCTGCATTTTGCGCCAAAAGTCTCACCTGTTGCGGTGGTGTATTCTCCTTTTGCCCCTTGAGATAAACCTTTGCTAGCTGTTCAGTTTCGTCAAGCTCTACTCTTTCAACTTCTCCCGCCTTCACTTTCGTGATCAACTGGCCATAATTTAAAGGGGTGCTCTCTGCTTTTTGTGCCATGACAGGAGTACTACCGAAAATTACTGGCAACATAATTAAACTAGCTGCGATGCCTACAGCGGGTTTTGCCAACGCACCAACCCAAGCAACGTGCTTTGACGACTGACTTTTTATCAATGCTTTTTTTCCCAAATTTGTCATAATAGTTACCCTTTGTCTGCTGGCACAAGTTTGAGCGCTGGTTTATGCCTATTCTTCTATTAAAAATTGTAATAACTGGAAATTACACTTTTCTTATCTAGTCTAACTTCCACACAAAATCATTCCCAAGTTTCTTCAGGCTATTCCTTCCTCCATCCACAGGGGAAGGGGGAAGGGGGAAGAGTCACCAATGCCCAATGCCCAATGCCCAATGCCCAGCAGATATTAATTTGACACATTCTGACACAAATCGCTAAGATAAACATAGTCATAACGATTCCGTTTTTTAAGAGCTAGTTAATACTTTGTAGGTTAATTATGGTGAGAATTATTGGTATTGGCGGTAGTTTAAGATCCAACTCTTATACCCAGCTTGCTTTACAAGTAGCAATGCAAAGGGTGGAAGCCTTGGGTGCAGAGGTAGAAATTCTCGATTTACGGCAGTTGCAGCTACCATTTTGCACTGGCGCTAAGGAGTATCCAGAGTACCCAGATGTTTTGCGGTTGCAAAATACTTTTAGTCAGGCTGATGGATTCATTTTAGCGACACCTGAGTATCATGGTGGCGTTAGTGGTGTCCTAAAAAATGCTCTGGATTTGATGAGCTTTGATCAACTCTCAGATAAAGTGGCAGGATTTATTAGTGTCTTAGGTGGACAGTCTAATAGTAATGCTCTAAACGAGCTACGGTTAATTACCAGATGGGTACATTGCTGGGCAATCCCTGAACAAATTGCAATCGGACAAGCTTGGAGTGCGTTCAGTCCTGAAGGCAAGCTACTAGATGAGAAGCTATCTCAAAGATTTGATCAATTTGCTCAGAGTTTAGTTGATAATACTCGCAAGCTGCGAGGTGTAAATTAGTTTTATGGTGGGCAAAGTTTTGTCCACCCTATATTTTAATACGCTTGGGTTAACGCCAAAAACCTTAAACTGTGTAGGTTGGCGTTTAGTTTTACGTAAATTCTATGTTAATCAGGAAAAATTACGAAATAGCTGTAATATCCGCTGTCGCACTCTTTCTATAATTACTCCTTCTTCAGCAGATAGCCCATCAAATAACATCTCATATATCAATGGTACGCCTAACTCTAACTCTTCTAAAAGAGTACGCTGACTAAATACATCTTGTGGTTTACCTTCTAGCCTCAGCTGCCCTTTATCCATGACAAAAACCCAATCAGCCCAACGATAAACTAAATCCAAATCATGGGTTGCCATCAACAAAGTGGTTCCATCTAAATGAATCCTTTTCAGAGTTGCGATCAAGTTACGAGTATGTTTTACATCTAAATATGCAGTTGGCTCATCTAACACCAATAATTCCGGGTGTAATACCATCACATCTGCTATAGAAACTCGTTTTTTTTGTCCTAAACTCAGATGATGTACTGGTCTTTCTGCTAAAGCAGTCAGTTCAAATTCCACTAATGCTTGCTCTACTCGGTCTTTAATTTCTGGCTCTGGCAAACCCAAATTACACAAACCGTAAGATATATCTTCTTCAACAGTAGAAGCTACTAATTGTTGTTCTGGATCTTGAAATACTAGTCCAACTTTTTGCCGTAAGTTACTAAGAGCATTGCGATTATAACTCAACGGTTCACTACGCCAACGTACAATACCAGAATCAGGTTTATATAGACCGTTGGCTAATAAAAATAGCGTCGTTTTACCACAACCATTCTGCCCAATTAACGCACATCTTTTGCCAGATGGAATCTTCAATGTTAGACCATTCAACGCTGATTCTTGTGCGCCTGGATAGGTGTAATATACCTGCTCAAATTCAAGTAAATATTCCTGCATTTCGCCAAAATTCTAATCCTATTAATCCTACACAGCCGCAAATTGCTTCGATAATATATCGCGCTTGGGGATGATAGCGGCGGGGATGCCAAACTCGAAATTCACTCACAAAACCCCGTGATTGCAATCCCAGAGAAAACTGACTATATCGTTGTAAGGTTCGCTGTAATAATTGTCCGATTAGTAGTGCTAAACTTTTCATTCCACTACGCCAAGTACGGTAACCACCACGGGAGTTTTGTGCTGTCCATAATTCATCGGCTGTGTTCAGTAGGATGAAAATAAACCGATACATTAGTAATAACAAATCGGTTAAAAGCGCTGGAAATCGCAAGTAACGCAGAGTTTGTAATATCTCCGTGAAAGGGACGGTTAACATGAGAAAATATAAGCAAGAAACAGAGGCTAATGCTCTGGTTAAAATTCCCAATGCTTGGATACTGCCATGATGACTAATATAAATATAGAAGTGTCCGAGAGTTAATCCATACCACGAATCTAATTGTACGTTTGGCAAATCATTAATCGTAACTCCATTCACCATAAGTGCTGGCAAACTTGTCAAACAAAAAACTATGGTAAATGTTAACAATTTAAAATAAACACCAGCGGGAATTCTTGCATAAATAACTGTCCAAATACCCATCCAAAGTGCCATCAATATTTGCACTAGCGGATGGCTAGCCAGGGAAATAGCAAGAGTAGTAAATGCAAAAATTAGTTTATGCTCTGGTGGCAATCTTCGCAATCGATTGGTATAAGCTAAAGTGTCTAGTTGTAGGCTCATTCTTTAGGTTTTTGTTGTTGGGAACGTCCTTTATACAATCCAATTGCATAACCAACTACTCCCGCACCTAAAGCTGCTTGCGAAGCAAATAATAAGCTTTCTATTTCCCCACTAGCTGGTTCAAAAAATGATTTAAACCAGGGTTTATATTCAGGTTGTATTTCATTAATAGCCTCTTCTGCTTTGCCATCAGCACCGGAAAACTCCCCACCTCGCACAAATATTAACGGTGCAACTGCTAAAGCTATAACTCCTAATACCAACAGCCAGTTACTCAACCCTTTTTTAGATTGACTCATTGCCACTTCCTCGCTTGATTAATTTCAACAATTCCAATTCTTGAGGATTATAAGATTGCAGCCAGTTCCACACCAACACAGTTAGTAATCCTTCACTAATTGCTAAAGGAACTTGAGTAATGGCAAAAATTCCGGCAAATTTGGTAAATGAAGCGATAAACCCACCAACAGGTGCGGGGAAAGCTAGGGCGAGTTGGATGGAAGTGATAATGTAGGTGAGTAAATCTGCGATCGCAGCTGCTAAAAATATGGCGATTTGTTGTTTACCACCTAACTTTATTGTCAGATTATATATCCAGTAAGCTAGGAAAGGGCCAGCGATCGCCATCGAAAAAGCATTTGCCCCCAACGTCGTCAAGCCGCCATGCGCCAGTAACAAAGCTTGAAACAACAATACTAAGCTACCCAAAACCGACATAGTAAGGGGGCCAAACAGCACCGCACCTAACCCTGTCCCTGTTGGGTGAGAACAGCTACCTGTGACAGAAGGGATTTTCAAAGCTGACAGCACAAAAGTAAAAGCACCAGCCAAGCCCAGGAGTAGTTTCAATTCCGGGTTAGCTTGGGTAATGCGAGTCAGACTACGCAATCCTAATAGAAAAAATGGTAATGCCACAACCCACCAAAAAATTGCCCACTGCACTGGCAAAAAACCTTCCATAATGTGCATGGCGTAGGCGGGTTTGGGTAAACCAATGACTAGATAAAAACTGATAACTCCCATCAGGGTTAGACTGACTAACGCCTGTTTTTTTCTTTTCATAATCTGTACCTCGCAGATTTATGTAAACGAATTGATTCTAACCGGCGGGCATCCTGACTCACCTAATTTTGGTTCACAGTTGCGGGACAGCGCCGGATTTACACCGGACTTTCCCCCTTGCGTCCGATGGCTGCTTCCCATCAGAACCGATTTGAGTAACTATATCACCATTACCAATTTTGAGCAGCGATTTTTACCAGGTATTCACAAAGCGTAGTTTATTAAGACAGTTTAGAGGTCATAATTTGGTTTATTCCCACTTACTTATTTATTTTTGAGTAATACAGTAAAAATACTACCGTTTGGATGATTATCTTCGATGGTGATTGTACCGGAATGTGCCTCGATCGCCATTTTGCAGAAAGCCAATCCTAAACCAATTTGCGAAATTTCTGGCATCAGAGTTCCAATTTCATACTTCTCGAAAATGATTTGTCGTAAGTCTTGACAAACTCCCGAACCGGAATCAGCGACTTGCACTTTAGCACCACCTGCTGCCAAATACTCTCCTCGGAGGATGACTTGAGAATCGAAGGGGGAGAACTTAATGGCATTGGAGAGCAAATTATCCAGCACTCGACGAAAGATCACTGCATCTACTGCAACAATGCCACCAGGTTCGGGAAATTCACGTATCAGGGTTAAGTTTTTTTGAGTAGCGATCGCCTCAATATCTTCTACAGCTGATATACACAGCGCACAAAGATCCACTTCTGTGTAGTTGAGAACCATTTTGCCAGATTCCAGCTTTGCCATAATCAGCAAACTATCAATTAACGATTGTAATTGTTGTCCAGCAAGTAAAATTTGATCGATTTTTCCTTGCTGTTGTTTCGGTGAGAAACCTGGTAATCGAAGAATCTCTGCTCCTAAGACAATAGTGGTAAGTGGATTTCGCAGATCGTGCACAATCATATTTACCATGTCTTCTCGCATCTTGAGCAATACTTGCATACTGTCGTACTGCTGCTTAATCCGCAACATGGAATTAACTCTGGCTCGTAATTCCACACCGTTGACGGGTTTACTAATGAAGTCATCTGCACCCGTCGCCAGACATCGAGCCAAATCTTCTTTCTCGGTTAATGCTGTCACCATGATGATTGGCACTGCTTGCCATTGTGGATCGGCTTTGATGCGTCGACAGACTTCCATCCCATCAAGATCGGGCATCATCACATCTAATAAAATTAGATCGGGCTGAAAACTATCGAGGCGATTTAGAGCTTGTTGACCACTAGGAGCGTAGTAAAGCTGGTAGTTTTCACCATCCAGTAAGGTTTCAACAACGTCAAAGTTATCTGGTTGATCGTCGATCACTAAAATAGAGGTTTGACTATCCATCGAAAATTTCCGTTACCTTCTTAAGAGTTGTTGAATTGTGGTTACAAGCTGTTTAAGTTTTATCGGTTTGGTGAAATATTCGTTAGCTCCAGCCGCTAAACAAGTTTCGCGATCGCCAGGCATGGCTAAGGCCGTTAGTGCAATGATTGGAATATGCACAAATTGCTGATCGTTACGGATACGGCGCATTGCTTCTAACCCGTCCATTCCCGGCATTTGAATGTCCATCACAATTAAGTCGGGGCGTTGAACTCTCACAAGGTCAATCGCTTGTTGTCCATTGTTTGCCAAAATCAGATGATACCCTCGACCTTCAAGATAGCCGGACATAGTATCAATATTTGCTTGATTATCTTCTGCCAGTAAAATCAAAGGAGTGTCTAGAACTGCTTCTGGCACGCCAATTAGATTTGGCAGGTTAGAAGAGGCAGAATGTTGCAGTTTATCTATAGTTGCTTGAAGTTGAGTGCGGGTAATGGGTTTGACCAGATATTCAAACGCTCCCTTAGCTAATCCTTTGCTACGCTCATCCACAACTGAAATGATGATCGCTGGAATATATTTGGTTTTTGGGTTGGTCTTGAGTTGATTGAGCACCTCCCAACCGGATAGGTTCGGTAGTTGTAAATCCAGAATAATTAGAGAAGGTTGAACGCGCAGCACTTCTTCTACGGCTCCTTCACCTGTGGGATAGATAATGGGTTGCATTCCCATTTCGCTGAAGTAGCGAGTAATTTGGTCAGCCGCCGCAACAGAATCTTCGATAATCAAAACTTGAGCATTCTGAGCAGGTAAGTGATAGCTGGGCAATAAAGTAGTTACCTGCGTTGTTGACACATTATTGCTAGCATGGTACGGAATGCAGACCGTAAAACAACTTCCCTCTCCAACTTTACTCGTAACTAAGACCGTTCCTCCATGTAGGGTCACAATCTTTTGTACTAGTGCCAAACCTAGACCAGTGCCACTGTACTGACGGTTAAGGCTACTGTCAAGCTGGATAAAAGGCTGAAACAACTTGCCAATTTCTCCGGCGGCGATACCGATACCGGTGTCAGTGATTTGAAAGCAGAGGTTTGGGGAAGATGAGGATGAGGGAGAATTTACTTCCCCTGCTCCTCTGCCCCCCTCCCCCTCCAGCCGGACTTCTAGCGCTACAGATCCGCCGTCTGGTGTGAACTTGACAGCGTTACTCAGCAGGTTGATCAATACCTGACGCAGGCGGCGATCGTCTACTTGGATGCTGTGAATATGCTCAGAAATATGAATACTAAGACCAATATTCTTTTTCAAAGCCATCTGTTTAACAAAGGCAATGCTGGTATCACAGAGGCTCCTGACAGAAATATCACTCAATTGCAGTTCCAGTTTGCCAGATTCGATTTTAGACAAGTCTAGAATGTCGTTGATTAGTTCTAGCAAATGTCTACCACTGCGCTCAATAGTCGCGATCGCTTTTACTTGTCTTTCATTGATGGAGCCAAACACACTTTCTTGTAAGCCCTCTGACATACCCAAAATTGCATTGAGAGGTGTTCGCAGTTCATGGCTCATGTTTGCGAGAAATTCGTCTTTAAGGCGAGTGGCGCGGGCAAGTTCCACGTTGGCGTTAGCAAGTTGCTCATTTGTCTGCCGCAATTGTGCTTCGGCTTGTTTGCGTTCTGTGATATCTTCGTGAGATACCAGTACTCCAATCACTTCACCTGCGCTGTTAGTTAGGGGAACTTTATTAGTTCGCAGCCAGAGTTGTTCGCCATTAGGCCCTGCAAATGGCTCCTCATAGCCTAGTTTAGGTGTTCGGGTGTTCATCACCATTGCATCGTCTGCACAGTAGAGGTGTGCCAACTTTGCCCAAGGTAATTCAAAGTCGGTCTTGCCAATAAGATCATCGGTTCTCAGTTGAGAATCGCGGATAAATGCTGGATTGCAACCGAGAAAGCGTGATTGGCGGTCTTTCCAGTAAACACGCTGAGGAAATGTATCCAGTACCGTTTGCAGCATTTTGCGTGATTCTTCCAATGCTTGTGCGGTTTGTTTGCGTTCACGTAGTGCAGCTTGCTGTTCGCGGATATCAAATAGGGTACTACGGCTGTATAAATAGTTTCCATCTGCATCCTTGACGGCAGTAGCGCTGATTACCACTGGCAAAACTGTGCCATCTTTACAAATCATGTCAAACTCTAAATCTTTTACCCAGCCCTGTTTTTTGAAGTGAGGATAGGTTTGCGCGAAGGACAAGCCACTAGCTTGAGTGAAAAAATTTGCCAGGGATTTGCCAATCATTTCCTCACGGGTATAACCCAACCATTGCAGTTCAGTTTCGTTGACCTTGATCAATCGGCCTTCGCTGTCGAGGGAATGGTAGCCACAGGGAGCATTATTATACAGGTCTTCGACCTCATGGGCATATTTTGCCAATGCCTCTTGTGCCTGTTTATGATCGCTAATATCAGTAACTCGTACTAGATTCATAGTACGTCCGGCTACAGTAATTGGTTTAGCTGCAATGTTTCCCCAGAAAATCTTACCCTGAAGAGTAACATATTCAATCTCTCGGCTCCAGACACCTTTTGACTGCATATCTGTGACGATCGCATCGGTTTCGCTAGCAGTAAATGGACGGTACTGGAGTCTCTGCCCATTAATATTGAGCAATTCAGCTTTGTCAACTGCCTCAAATAGTTCTACCGCCCGTCTATTGCAATCCAGGGTGAGCAGCGTTTGCGGATCAACCAAAAAGATGGCATCGGCAGATTCGTTAAAAATTGCTTCTCGCAAATCCCGATTGTGGATAAGTTCTTGTTCGGCTTGTTTGCGTAAGCGAAGTTCTTCGTAGACATCACTGACATCTGTAAGTGTGCCGATGTAGCCAATAATAGTTTCGTTGGTGTTGATTTCGGGTAGCACCTGGACGCAAAACCAGTTGATGCTACCATCTGGGCGGAGATGTCTACCTTCAGTCTGATAGAATTCCCTTGGATTAACATTTCCTTGCTCAAATTTTAGCGACCATTCCCTTCCCAAACGCTCGCCATCTTCTGGATGCAAAGCTTGTAGCCACCCCATTCCCAATGCTGCCTGTGTTGGTCTACCAGTCATCTCACTCCAGCGATCGTTGACATAGATGCAGTTACCAAGAGCATCCAGCCGGAAAATACCGACAGGAGCCGCTTCTGCCAGATTTGCATAACGGAGTTCGCTGTCTTTAAGGGCTGCTTCTATTTGTTTCTGCTGGGTAATATCTTTAGCAATACTCAAAAATCCAATATTTTGTCCTTCTATATCTTGGAGGATCTTCACCGACAGAAATACAGGGAAGCGAGAGCCATCTTTACGAATGTAATTCCATTCCTTTTCATAGGTGCTTCCATCTTGAGTGACGATATTAAAAAATTCCTTCCCAGGCGCAATTTCCCTGCCCAATTTTAACGATAGTTCTGCTGCCCGTTGCTTGAGTTCTTCCGGGTCGTGAAATTTAGTTGGATTTATTTGCTGAACAACTTCATCTGTTTTGTAGCCCAACATTTTCTGAGCAGCTGCGTTGAAGGTTTGGATGCCATTTGAATTGTTAAAAATAATGGCGTAGTCGGTGCCATCTAAAATAGCTTGTTGCAAATTAGTGATAGCTAATAATTGAGCTTCTACCTGTTTGCGTTGTGTAATGTCAATATGGCAACCAATCATCCGAAGGGCATTCCCGTCTTGATCCCACGTAATTACACGGCCGGAACAAATGACCCAAACGGTAGAACCATCTTTATGTCGATATCTCACCTCATTGTAAAAGGGAATTTGTCCACGACTTTGGATATGTTGGTCAAAAAGTTCCAGAACACCCGGCAAATCTTCTGGAAAAATTAGGCTTTGCCAACTCTCTGGTGTATTTGGCAATTCATGATCTTCATAGCCGAACATCTGCTTGAAAGTTAAGCTCAAGTACTCCTGATTTCCAGGAATATCCCAATCCCAGTAACCTGCTAGAACTACTTCGAGAATCTGCTCCAAAAGATGTAATTCAATTCGCAGCATCTGGGTGCGTTGTAGTTCTTGCTCTGAGAGCTTGCGTTCTGTGATATCCGTTAGCACACCCAGCATTCGCAGCAGTTGTCCGGTTGCGTCATAAACTCCCCGTCCTTTTGCCGATACCCAGTGAATGCTGCTATCTTGCCAGACAACTCGGTATTCCACAGCATAATCGGTTTGGGTGGCGATCGCCTGCCTCAGTTCCGGCTCAACCCATTCCTGATCCTCTGGGTGTAATTGATTGAGCCACTTTTCATAAGTCCAGTTGGCATCACTCACATCAGAACCAAAACAGTGAATTGTATTCTCACTAGCAAATATTTGATTGGTGATTGGGTTCCACTCCCAGTAGCCAATACCAGCAAAATTCAGGGTAAGTTTGAGTTTCTCTTCGCTGGCTTTTAAGGCTGCTTCTGTCCGTTGGCGTTCTGCCAGTTCTGCCTGTGCTTGCTGATATATACTTCCCTGTTGAATGGCGATCGCTATTTGCACCGCCAGTTGATCTAACAAATCTAGTTCTACTGATTGCCAGTGGCGAGATGCACTACATTGGTGAACAATTAATAATCCCCATAATTGCTCTTTGACTAAAATGGGTACTACCAGATTGGCTTTGACTTCAAATTGTTCTAGAATATGCAAATGATAATTTGTTAAGTCAACCTGATAAATATCGTCAATTGCTAGTTTTTTTCCTTGGCGATAGTCACTTTCGGCTTCTTGTTGAAAACAAGTAAAAAGAATTTCCTTTCCTAGAGCCACCGTCCAGCCTGGAAGCACTGACTCCGCCACAATTGTGCCGCTCATGTCTGGCTGAAATTGATAGACCACTACCCGGTCTGCTTTCAAAAACTGCCTTACTTCTGTTGCTGTGGTATGCAGAATCTCTTCTAGTTTAAGAGACTGACGAATCCGTAAGGCGATCGCAGCAATCAGTTGTTGTTGTTCCCGACTTTGTTCTAACTGTCGAGTCAGATGCATCCGTTCAACGGCATGATGAATAGCACCTTGAAGAACTTCAGCCGTGAGTTTATCTTTAACCAGATAATCTTGGACACCACTTTTCATGGCCCGGACAGCGATCGCTTCATCCCCTTGTGCTGTTAGCATAATCACAGCAGTTTGGGTATGGCTATGAGATTCCCAAAATTGCTGAATAAACTTTAGTCCATCCCCATCAGGTAACACAAAATCCAGCAAAATAATATCTGGTATCTCCTGCTGACACCATTTCAGTGCTTGCGTTGCCGTCTCAAGCTCCAAAATCCGATAGGTATACACACTGTCCTGCTTTAAAAAGCGACAATATGCTTCGCGATCTTCAGCGCAATCAATCAGCAGGATTGTGAGGCAAGAAGGATGACTCATAAATTTAATATACAAACGCGATCGCGCTTCACAAAAATTATACCTCTTATACCTCGATACCATTGTGTTAATAGCCTGATGGAAATCGAGTCAGACAAGAAAGATACAAAATGCCTGAGACATCTCAATACTGCTCGGTTAAAGGGTAAAGGGTAAAGGGTAAGGGGAAAGAAAAAACCTTAGGACTTACGCACTGTACAACTTAATCATGGTATGAATATACGAGAATGGGTCGTTTCAGCCTTTTATTAATCGTTCTTCGATGGTCATTTGTAGGGGTAAAGCACATTGCTCATTGGTGTCAACTTAACGCAAAACCGCACGTTTGCTTAACGCGAAACCGCACGTCCGCCAGGGATTGTAAATCCCTGTCTCATAGCGAAAGTCATCTGAAGATGACTAGATATCCCCAAAAATATTTAGTCTACTTCAGTAGACTTTAGCTATGAGCCAGAGAATTCATTCTCTGGCGGGTTATAAAGCCCGCAGCGAAGCTATTTCTAGCTTAAGTTGACACCAATGAGCAATGTGCTTTACCCCTACGACAGACGTGCTTTTTCAAAGAACCCATATTTGGTATTTTCTGTCAATGCGTAAGTCCTAAAACCTTTAACCTTTTCCCTTTACCCTTTTCCCCAAACCCATTTTTCAACACCAGGTTTGCACAACATGACCCTTCAACTGTTGTCCTAACCAAGGTGTATTTTGTGAAAGTGTATAAAGACTTTTCCGTTCGACTTTCCAGGTTTGCTGGGGATCAAATAAAGTAAGTTCCGCTGGTTGATGAGGTAGAATTGCACTGACTTTCTGACCCAAACACTCTGCTGGACTAATACTCAATGCCCGCCATAATTCTAAAGCTGTAAATTCTTCAGTTTCAACCAAATATTGCCACAGCAGAGGTAATGCTAACTCTAAACCAATTGCCCCGGCTGGTGCTTCGGCAAAAGCTTGGACTTTTTCTTCATAGCTGTATGGTGTGTGGTCAATAGCGATCGCATCTATCACACCCGCACGTACCCCTGCACGCAACGCCGCTACATCACTGGGATTACCTAAAGGCGGGTCTAAATGCAAGCTGGTGTGATAACTCTTAATTGCTTTGGTATCAAGTAAAAGGTGCATCCAGGTGGTGCTGGCGGTGATGGGTAAACCAGCAGCCTTAGCTGAGGCGATTAATTCCACGCTGCGAGCTGTGGAGACACGCATAATATGGACTGGTGTGCCAATAGCTGCAACCAATTCAAGCATAGCTGCGATCGCAGTAGTTTCAGCGCTGGCGGGAATTGGGGGTAAACCAAAACGGAGAGCATTCGCCCCTTCTCTCATTACACCATTTGCTGCTAACTGGCGATCGCTAGGCCAAAATGCGACTGGTTTACCCAACGGCTGAAGATACTCCAACACTCGCCGCACCAGCGCCAAATTTTCTAACGGCTTACCATCAGTAAAACCAACAACTCCAGCCGCCGCTAAATCTGCCAACTCCGTCAATTGCTTCCCAGCAACATCTAGGGTAATAGCACCCCAGATATGAAGCAGGGGAGCAGGGGAGCGGGGGAGCAGGGGAGACAAACTCTTCTCTACCCCTCTGCCCCTCTGCCCCTCTGCCCCTCTGCCCCCCCGGTCAGCGTTAGAGGTTTCTGCCATAGACCTCTGCCCCTCTGCCCTCTTCTGCTGCAACTGTGCCACAAGGGCAGGGTTATCAATAACAGGGGATGTATTGGGTAAAATGCTAACTCTAGTAAAACCGCCAGCAGCAGCAGCTTGTAAAAAAGATAAGAGGGTTTCTCGTTCTTCAAAGCCAGGTTCACCAGAGTGGCTGTACAAATCCACTAACCCAGGACCGAGAACTAACCCCTGACAATCTCTAATTTGAGTATCAGAAGTGATATCAGAAATGTGTGAAGCTACTTCTCGGATATAACCATCAGCAATCAACACATCAAATATTTCATCTATTTTAGAAACTGGGTCAATCACCCGTACTTTTTGCAGCAGTTCAATCATAAAAGTTTTTAGTTATGAGTTAAGAATAAATTCAGGAGTTAGGAGTTAGGAGTTAGTAGTTAAGAGTTAGGAATTATGAGTTATTTATTCCTTGCTCATCACTTTTAACTTTATTCATTACTTATAATTTTTCACTCCTAACTTTATTCCTAACTCCTAACTCCTAACTCCTAACTTTTTTACAAAGCCCCCGCTGCTGTTTTATCTAGTACGCCTCCACCGAAGTGAGTAGTGATGTTCATGGCTTGTAATACTGGTAAACCATCGATTCCAGAAGGGTAGTCGATAACGCTAACTGCGCCATTACCCTGACGGAAATTCCAGAAATTTTCTAGCGATAAACCTAGAACATGACAAAGTAAGGTTTTGTTAGTAGCGTCATGAGCTACTACTAATACAGTTTTGAATTGATTAGTTGATGCAGCTTGCACAATAGATTGCCAAGCTGCAACACTGCGTTCCCACACTTCTTGCAAATTTTCCCCTTCAGGCATTTGCACTTGGGCTGGTACTAGCCGCCAGCGCTGCAACTCTCCCGGAAACTCTTGCTCTATCTCTGATTCTAATTTTCCTTCCCAGAGTCCATGACTGATTTCTCTTAAACCATCTTGCAAGTCTAACTTTACATTTGGATGTTGTTTTAAAATAATCTCTGCTGTTTCTTTAGGGCGGAGCATTGTGCTACTGACAGCAAAATCAATCGCTACGTCTTGGAGAAATTCGCCTGCTTTTTGCGACTG
This sequence comes from Nostoc sp. UIC 10890, assembly GCF_054786515.1. NCBI lineage: Bacteria > Bacillati > Cyanobacteriota > Cyanophyceae > Nostocales > Nostocaceae > Nostoc > Nostoc sp. UIC 10890. The sequence goes on along the minus strand of NZ_JBSGKF010000001.1, from coordinate 1,077,005 downwards.
TTGTCTACCGTTGTCGTTAAGGGGGACATCAATTTGTCCTTGAAACCTGGTTTGGCGATTCCAGTCGGTTTCACCGTGACGCACCAATAACAATCGTATTCCTTTATGATCCGGTCGCAATGAGGGTAAAGTCTCTCCCGTGTGTTGCGTCTGATTTAAAGATTCTAGCTGGACTGGTTCGCCCAATCCGCCGGCAAAATTTAGTACGGTGATGCCACAATTAGATTGTTGTATTGAATGGTAGCGACTTGGGGAAATTCCCAAGGCTGTGCTAATGAGAGCGCGATTAATACCGTTATGTCCCACTATCAGAATAGTTTCGCCTTGATGCTGGGACAAAGTTTCTTGCCAAAATTGCCGTGCTTGTTCGTATAAAGCAAGAACAGGAAAATGTTCTCTTGTCCCTTGTGCATCACTTAGCAGCATCCGCAGTTCGTCGGGGCGCTGATGCCAAGTGCAGTAGTCTTCGGCAAACTTCTGCTTGACTTCGGCAGTTATCAGCCCTGCCCATACGGGGAGGTCAATTTCTAGCAGTAAATCAGAAACTTGAATTACAGCAGATTGTTCAGGATGAGTAGCTAACTCCCTATGAATAATATCTGCTGTGTGTTTCGCTCGTTGCAGGGGACTGCTATAAATAGCATTAAATAAAATATTGCTGAGGGCTTTGCCAACAAGACTTGCATCGTTACGACCTTTTTCGGTTAATGTTGACGCATCAGTGCGTCCTTGAATACGCCGTTCGGTGTTATAACCACTTTGACCGTGGCGCACAATGATGACACGAGTCATCTCAAAGCCCTCCTGTATCTAGACGATTAATTTTACTGCAAAATGATTGCAGAATTACCGACTCAGGAAGGCGGATTTAGTCAAGTGGGCAATTTTACTTTTGTAAGGGACGTAGAATAAGCAGCAAAAATAGCCGTAGGGTTTGCTCCCCGCAAGCCTATCGTGTACACACAAGTCGAATTACCTACCTTGAGCCACTTGTTCTTCAATAAAGGCTTTCATCGACTCAAGCAAGGAAATATTAATGTTACTCATAACCTTGGCAGCGAGGTTGAACTATTTTTTCCATGTTATCAAGATTGTTAAGCGTTGTCTTTGCGGAAACCTTTAGCGATCGCACCTTGGTTGATGAGAAAATAGCGATGTTTAACGACAAGCCTAAGAAGCATCTACGTATTATCTACTCAGGGACTTGCACAATGTGAGCGATCGCATTTCCCAAACGAGTAAAGTGATTTGGATTAAGGGTCAACAAAGAGTCTACCTCTGCTTTTAAAGCAGCTTGAGCAATTAAAGCATCAAAAATACCCCCACCTGGAAGATTTAAAGTTGCCATTTGAGCGATCGCAGCCTGATAGTCATTGAAAAGCAGTGGAACTGCCTCTAAATACTGTGACATATCTACAATAATCATCTCAGCTTGTTGGGGACTAATACGCGGTTGAATGGGTAAGCGTGTGATGACAGAATATGTTTCAGCTAAACTGTGAGTTGAGATAAACCCTTGAATTTGCCTAGATTTTGCAGCTTGAATTTTGGAAAAGCAAACAGAATGTTGCGGGTGATTGACAATGAATGCAGGAACTAAGACAGAAGTATCAAACAAGACTTTCATTAAGTTATTTGATCCTGAATGCGTTCTTCTCTCAACTCATCTATAAAGGCATTAACATCAAAGTTTTCTGGTAATTCTGCCTCTATAACTAAAATCCCTTCTTTTCGATAAATCTTTGGTTGGTTAAGGTGCGGTACATTAGTCATCTCAGAGTTTTGTTGAGTATGTTCTTTAGTTACTTGTTGACTCAGTGTGTCAATTTTTTCTGCAATAGCTTGCAAAACAAATTGCTCAGTCGAAATTCCCTGACTACTTGCCCATTTTTCAATCTTTTCTTGGAGTTGGGGAGGAAAGTTCATAGACGTAAATACTATTAATACTCCAATTGTAAAAGGCGATCGCCTACGACGGGCTACGCTTACGCATTTGTGTTAATGAGAAAATAGCGATGCCTTCTCTTTCAGAGACGCTACCGCGAACGGCAACGTCTTTGACAAACGCTCAAAACTACTAGATTACGCGATGTGCGACTTATTCTTAAAACCCCTCTCCAAACCTCTCCCCGAAACGGAGAGAGGCTTTGATTATTGCTCCCCTTCCCTTGTAGGGAAGGGGTTGGGGGTTAGGTCTGAAAGAAAGTCGCACACGGCGTTAGATTGCAATCTCTATCGCTTGGACTTGCTCTTTTAATTACGAATTAATTTTTTAGCTAATCGCCACAATAGAGAAAACGGTAAAATGAATATCGCCTTTAAGATTTGGACAAACTGACTTAACCGAGTTTTCTGGATAGCACGGGGAGTAGACTGGCGTTGCAAGATTGCTAGATTTTCTCGAATTGTCGCTGTAGTGAGATGATTAACGCCTAATACCCGTTGGCACATTGCCAAAGCATCACTGTATAGTGGTTCGGCTTCGCTGTACCTCCCTTGGCTATTGTAGAGGAAAGCTAAATTGTTCAAGCTAGTAGCCACATTGGGATGGTCGCCAGCAAACAGGCGCTTTCTCATTGCCAAAGCATCACTGTATAGTGGTTCGGCATCGTTGTACCTCCCTTGGCTTTTGTAGAGGAAAGCTAAATTGTTCAAGCTAGTAGCCACATTGGGATGGTCGCCAGCAAACAGGCGCTTTCTCATTGCCAAAGCATCACTGTATAGTGGTTCGGCATCGCTGTACCTCCCTTGGCTATCGTAGAGTCCTGCTAAATTGTTCAAGCTACTAGCCACATCGGGATGGTCGCCAGCAAACAGGCGCTTTGTCATTGCCAAAGCATCACTGTATAGTGGTTCGGCATCGCTGTACCTCCCTTGGCTATCGTAGAGTCCTGCTAAATTGTTCAAGCTACTAGCCACATTGGGATGGTCGCCAGCAAACAGGCGCTTTGTCATTGCCAAAGCATCACTGTATAGTGGTTCGGCTTCGCTGTACCTCCCTTGGCTATAGTAGAGGAAAGCTAAATTGTTCAAGCTAGTAGCGACATTGGGATGGTCGCCAGCAAACAGGCGCTTTCTCATTGCCAAAGCATCACTGTATAGTGGTTCGGCATCGCTGTACCTCCCTTGGCTTTCGTAGAGTCCTGCTAAATTGTTCAAGCTACTAGCCACATTGGGATGGTCGCCAGCAAACAAAGCTTGGCAAACATTTACGCAATCCTTACGCCAAGGCTCTGCTAATTTATATAATCCTTGTCCCTCATAAAATCTTCCTATACCCACAAATATCCACAGTACTTGATCATTAGGCACTGATGCTGTGAAAAATGTTTGTGCTTCTGTGGCTTCCTTTATCTCTGCAATTAAACGTTTTCCTATATCTTCAAGATGAAAAATAACATCTTTGAGGAATTCAATATCTTTAGAAGTAGGTGAATCGGGAAGAATTTTGGCTTTAGCTATCATGGCGGTGGCAAAGGTTGTTTCTAAAACTGATTTGGTTTCGCCAGCATCGGCTAACTGCTCTTGCAAAAACCACCGCACTAAGGCATGAATTTTATAACATCCTGCTCTTTCTTCTACCAGTTGCAGCAAGTTGCGCCCGTAGAGTTGATTTTTAGCTGCGTTTAATTCATCTTCAGACCAAGTTAAAAGAGGCAAGGGAGCAGGGAGCGGGGAGCAGGGGGGACTGTTTTCTTCACCTTGGAAGGTGTCTAAGTCTTCTACTTCCGTTTGTGGGCTGTTTTTCTCCTCTGCTCCTCTGCTCCCCTGCTCCTCTGCTCCCCTGCTCCTCTGCTCCCCTGCTCCCCTGCTCCCCTGCTCCTCTGCTCCTCTGCTCCCCTGCTCCTCTGCTTTTTGACTTTCTGTTGCCACCCAAATCACCAAATCCCAAAGAATCTGTACAGGAGAAAATAAACTCAAAAATCTTCCTAGTTGTTGCGCCAGTGGGTCGAGTTCTGACCAAGCTAAAGCAAAGGCGGCTTTGACTCCCAGTTGAGTGGAGTTGAGATTTTCCCGGTCTTGTAAAGCTGCTTCTGCTAATTTACGTTCTTGCAATCGCCCAAACATGATATTTAAAGATGTGTCCGGGTCGCGTACTAAATAACCTCCAACTAACTCTATCCCCAAGGGCAAATATTCTAGAGATTCACATATTGCTGTTGCGGCTTGTGGTTGGTTTTCGACTCGCTTATCTTTTTCGCCCAACAGTCGTTTTAACAGTTCTAAGGCTTTACCTGGTTCTTTTTGGGGTGAGAGAACATCTAAGGGAATCTCTTGAATAAAATTCGGGTCTAAATTTCGCAGTCGAGTAGTAATTAAGACTTGGAAGCGATTATCGTTGGGAATGACTTCGCGGAGGTTGTCTAAATCAGTTACGTCATCGAAGACGATTAAAATCGGCAAGGGAGAGTCGGGATATTTAGACCAACACCAGGCGACTTGTTCTTTAAGGTTTAAAAGTCTTCCTCCTAGTTCTTGGGGAATCTTCAAACCAAACTGCAACTGAAAAAACTCTAAAACTTCGGCGGCGAGATTGGTTTCTCTGTCGTTAAACCAGGTAATCCCGCCATAATCTTGTTGATATCGTCTGGCGTATTGGGTGGCTAATTCAGTTTTGCCTACGCCACCCATTCCCGCTATTGCTACATAATTTCCGCGCTGCAAGTCTTCATACACCATTGTCAGTTCGGTTTCTCGTCCGACAAAATGAACGGAACCGCGATAAGGAATAGATTTTGTGGGAGTTAACTTTGTCCGTTCCCCGTCAGACGACTCCACTCAAATTTGAAAAGTACTACCTCTTTGGTCAATGGTTTGGGTTTGAGCCGCATTAATTGCTTTTTGGATGTTTTGGGTAAAAGTTGAAGGGTATGGTTGTTGAGATTTCTCCACAGATGCTTTTATCTCTCTCAGAATTTCAGCCCAGTTTGAGGGTGAATTATTTTCTGTTAATAATGCCAATTCCTCTACAGCTTGAGCCACTTCAGGATTAGCTTCAGCCGCAGATTGCACCTCAAGTACAGCTTTACCATAATCGAGTGGTTGGTCTGGTGCTTTCTCTATAGCAGCTACAGTATCAGGAGAGTGTTTTTTGAGCGTGACGAGAAACTTACCAGTCTTATCCCATAAAACTTCACCTACTTTTTCGCCCGTTTTTTCTAAGGCTTTGGTGGCTATTATAGTGCCAACAGCGATCGCCGCAGTTTCAAGTATTATATCCTGCCTCGACTATGTGTATCTTATTTACTTATTACCACACCACTTTTGTTATAAATTTCGCAATTAAGTTAAAAAACCTAGATTATCACCACTAAGAGGTTGTTTGAGAAGTCATGATTGATGTATCAAATATTTTTTACCCCACCCTAACCCTCCCCTTATAAAGGGGAGGGAACTGGATTTTCCGGTTTCCCCCCTTTATAAGGGGGGATTAAGGGGGGTAATAATGTGATTAAAATTACAGCAAACAACTTTTCAAACAACCACTAACATTGCGCTTTAAGTTACTAAAATAATGAGTTTAGTTACCAGCACTACGATTTTTGTTACAAACATCATTATTTTTGTTACATTATTACGAGTTTAGTTACCATCACTACGATTTTTGTTACAAACATCATTATTTTTGTTACATTGTTACGAGTTTAGTTACCATCACTACGATTTTTGTTACAAACATCATAGTTTAGTTGATATTGCTGAGTGAATTGTTATATTCGACACTAAATTTTGTGGATTTTACCCAACCAAAATTAGGTTTTAGTAGGGCAAGCTAGCTCTAGAACACCATAAAAAGAAGATAATTATGCCTCGGCAAAAGCGTACATATCGCGTTTTAGAGAAAGCTGAATTGAGAATCGCCGGACTCAAAGCAATTGATCCCAGCATGGATTTTGGGGATGCTCGAAATTTGCAAAATCTTACACAAATAATTCAGCAGTACCGTAGCAAAATAGATGCTTATAATACTACTCTAGCTGTGATTGACTCTTACACAAATGAGATGAAAGAGTTGGAAACAACTTTGAGCGACTTGACTGGAAAAATGCTCCTTGGAGTTGCCTTTAAGTACGGCAAAGATAGCCGTGAATATGAAATGGCGGGTGGTGTTCGCAAAAGCGATCGCATTCGCAAAAGCACAGCAACACGCTTAAGGGCAACTCCAGTTGTATCATAATTGGGAACAAAGAAATTACCCCCCTTAATCCCCCCTTGGCAAGGGGGGAAACCGGAAAATCTAGTTCCCTCCTTTTTGCAAGTCGTCTTTGTCTTTGCGAAGCCAAAACAAAAAAACGGAAAATCTAGTTCCCTCCTTTTTGCAAGTCGTCTTTGTCTTTGCGAAGCCAAAACAAAAAAACGGAAAATCTAGTTCCCTCCCCTTTGCAAGGGGAGGGTTAGGGTGGGGTAAAATCTAGGCCTCCTGCCTCCTTCAATTAGAAATCCCCACTTCCTCATTCCGCCGCTTTTTTCCAAGGAAGTTTGACTGTAAATCGACTACCTTTGCCTAACTGACTTTCAGCATGGACAGTTCCACCGTGCAACTCGACAATTTTTTGCACCATGACTAATCCTAAACCGGTGCCTGGGGAACGTTGGGTAGAAGCGTTTTCAACTTGCACAAAAGGTTGAAATAATTTAAAAAGGTCATCGGAAAGCATACCAATACCTGTATCTACCACGCTGAAAAAGATATATTCATTTGTGGAAGTTGGCTGAACTTCAATCCAGACTTCGCCCCCTTCTTTAGTAAACTTGATTGCGTTAGTCAACAAGTTAATAAATACTTGGCGGATGCGGCGTTCATCAACTTGGATGGGTTCAAGTTCTTCGGGTATTTGTGCCCTCAATCGAATATTTTTTTGAAACGCCAGATGTTTGACAAAAGTGAGACTGAAGTCACATATTCCCTGAATTGAAGTAGCAGCTAGTTGCAGTTCTATCTTGCTAGATTGGGTGTCGGTAAGGTCAAGGATTTGGTTAATCAATTCTAGTAGGTTTTTACCGCTAGATTCGAGCATCTTTAAGGATTGGCGCTGTTCTTCACTCACGGGGCCGTACACTTCATCTTGAAGTGCCTCTGTGATTACCAGAATGGAGTTTAAGGGATTTCTCAGTTCATGGTTGATGTTTCCTAAAAAGGTAGTTTTGGCACGATTTGCCACTTCGGCAGCTTCTTTAGCCTCACGCAATGCGGATTCTGCACGTTTGCGATCGCACACTTCTAAAGTCAGGGCGACAAATTCCGCAATTGAGGTAACGAAGTTTTGCTCACTCAGTTCCCATGTCCGAGGAATACCAAGGTGTTCATACAATACTGTTCCCACCATTTCACCCCCAACCCAAATTGAGGTATCAATTAGGGATACAATATTCTTTGGTTCTAGTAGTTCGTCCCATAATTCTTGTACTCGTGGATCGGTGCGAGTGTCGGTGACGGTAATGGTACGAACAGATGCTAAAGCTCTAAAGTAGATTGGATAATCTGCCAAGTAGCGTTCTAGATTAGCCGAATGTCTTTGCTGACTACGTTCATAGAGACTTATGCATTGTAGTTTGGTGCGCTGGCGCAGCTTATCGTGGGCATCGTTATTAAATAACCACACACTCACTTGCTCTACTTCTAAAGCATTGGCTGCTTTTTCTGTGATGATTTTGAATGCTGCTTCTAGATTTCCTTCAAAAATCGCTTTGTTATTTGCTAGTTCTGCCAATACTTGATTATGCTGGCGCAGTTTTTGCTCACTGTTAATTCGTTCTTGAATTTCTTGCTGTAATTTTTGATTTTCCTGCTTAACTTGCAGTTCTAAATCTTCATTTTTAGTAATCAGTGCAGTAAAGGTTTTGCGTAACTGCTGCGTCATCTCGTTGAAAGATTCACCCAACACCTCTAGTTCTTTAATGCCTTGTACTTTCACCACTGAGTTTTTGTCATTGGTAAAATCGATTAAATCTTTTGTCGCCGTGCTGAAGTAGAGAATTGGTTGAGTTATCCAACGGGCGGTGATAATTCCCAATAAAGTAGCTAGTCCCAATACTCCGAGGCAGAGAAAAATTGTGGTTTGAGTGTTGCGCTCAATTTGTCCCATAAAGTCTGCTTCAGGGACAGCTACCACAATTAACCAATTGACATCTGGTTTACCCTGTAACGGTCTAACTTCTAAAAATTGTCGTTTGCCGTCAATAGAGAAATCTAATTGCTGTAAACTTTGAATCTGGTCAAAGTTACTAAATTTAGTTGTTAAATATTTAGCGGTTGCTTGAGTAAAAGAATTCCCACTCTGGGAAGCTGCTAACCGAATGGGTTTACCATTTCGTAAGCGGAACGGTTCTTCTGTTGTGGAAGTTGCAACTAATAGCCCCGATCGCTCGATAATAAAAACTTGCCCAGACTTGCCAACTTTAATATTTTGCAGCAAATCTCCAATTTGTGATGATATATGAGTTAAAGTGCTGTTGACTCCGAGTAACTGACCTTGGGAGTTATAGATGGGTTGAGATGCACTAATGAGGAGTGTGGGGTCAGTGAGGGATGTAAAAATCTGACTAAAGCTGAATTTTTTGGCGTTAACTGCTGCTTGATAATCAGGACGCGATCGCGCATCATAGTTTTTAATCACCTCTGGTAGCTGGGTACGTTGACCTTGAGAGTCAATTCGGTAAGTGTAGAGGTCGTACCCAGTTGACTTTCCGGCTGTTCTGAGCAAAAATTGGCGATCGTTTAGCTTCTCTACCGTTAGGTGTTCTTGCTGTTCATTGCTGGCCGTCAAAGCCAACACATCTGGAAAAATCTTTAACTGCTCTATTAAATATGACTCCCAGGCTGCAAGATTTTCTATCTTCAGCGACCCAATATTAATGACATTTTGATTCTCGCCTAGTACCTGACGCGGGGTTGACAGATAAGTTTGTAAATTCTGCTCGACGCGATTAGCGACTTCATGACGCAATTCGCTAGCCACCTCATTGATTGCTTTTTGCCCGTTGCGAATTGATAAATATGCAGTCAATCCCACAGCTAAGAAGATTTGTAGCATAAATAATGCTACCAAGATGCAACTTAGAGGTATCCCTTTAAACAGGGAAAAAACCCTACCTTGCCCAGTATTTTTGTTCATTTGCCCACTCCCCCTTCCTGTCCTGTAGTACTGAGTACAAAACCTCGACTTCGCTGTTATGTGGGCTGATGCATAGTTTATACTTGGTCGGGTCAAGTGCCAATATACCACTTCTGGCAAAAGAACAAAACGTTAACGTGTCGCGGAAGTCCCCACCTTCAATAGACTTCTTGCAAAAGTCGGGGGAAAGAAAGGGGAAGGGGGAAAGGGGAAGGGGGAAGGGGGAAAGGGGAAAGGGGAAGGGGGAAAGGGGAAGGGGGAAAGGGGAAGGGGGAAAGGGGAAGGGGGAAAGGGTAAAGAAACTTAAAATCTTTTCCCTTTAACCTTTACCCTTTTCCCTAAGAGTGCAAAAACATATTTTTGCAAGAGGTCTAATCCACAGTCGGGGGAAAGGGTAAAGAAACTTAAAATCTTTTCCCTTTAACCTTTACCCTTTTCCCTAAGAGTGCAAAAACATATTTTTGCAAGAGGTCTAATCCACACTTCCCACACTCCTTAAATTTCTCACTTGTGAGAAATCTAGGTTCGCTCCTGGAAGTAGTCGCGCCAGCTTTTGGGTAAGGCTTCAAGTTGAGCAGCTTGGTGAAGTAACTCTGGATTGTTCTGCTCACGAGTATAAAGCTGAGTGATATTTGCAACAGTAATATTGTTGTCATCCCGGCTCACCAACTCTAAAGTGTCTCCGGCTCCGACTTCGCCCTCTTGCAAAACACGACAATAAAATCCGGTTCGACGACTTGCAAGAAATCGTTTAACTATATCAGGTCGTCCAAAGCGAATCCCAAGTTTGTAACAGGGTAGGCGAGGTTGTGTCACCATCAATTTGACAGTGCCAATTTGAAAGCGATCGCCAATATTCACATCTTCTTCTCTCAGTCCAGCGATCGTGAAATTTTCGCCAAAGATGCCTAGCGGTAGCTCTGTATCAGGCAATTCACCTCGCCAGTAATCGTAATGCTCGAATGGATAGACATAAACTGCTTTGTCTGCTCCTCCATGAACGGTTAGATCGGCTTGCCCATCACCGTCTAAATTGAGTAAGCGCACCATCACGCGATCGCTGACTGGTTCTTTAAAAATGCCAGTGCTAACTGTTTTCCCTTTCCAGACCACTTCACGCGGCAGTCCGATATTTACAGAAATGAGTTTCATGAGAATTTTAAATTGGCTAAATTGAATCAACGAAAATCTAGATTGCCGGAGCGATCGTTTTGTGGCATCTAATACCAATTTTTTATGAAGCTGCATATAATTTAATCCCCCCTAGCCCAATACTGCTTGGGCTTTGCATTTTGAACTCGGAATTGGGTTTTGGGAAAAGGTTAAAGGGTAAAGGTTAAAGGTTTTTTCTTTCCCCTTACCCCTTACCCTTTTCCCTTTAACCTTCACATTAAATTGGTATAACCATTACTGCACACATATAGGGTTGCTACCAGGAGTAGCATCAGGATAGAAAGTGCGGACTCCACCATCTCTTCTCACAAATACTGCTTTAAACGTATTACCCTGATCAGTTACATTCAAATGACAAACAGTATTTGTAGAACTGGTATTAGGGTTATTTTTATAACCTAAAGCCACTATAGAAAGAATTTCTTCCGCATTGAGAGTATAAGCATAACCTTTTATAGAGGACTGAGCAGTAGTATTGCCAACTTTGACAATAGCACCAATAGTATAAATGGCATTGGGAACAACTTCTTCTCTGGATGTGTTGTTATTTAATCTTCCAGCTAAACCCTTTTCTTGAAGTTCCACATAACGACCAACAAAGTGCAATCCACCTATAGAACCTCCTGGAACAGGTTCTCCACAGAAAATATGATCAAAACCATCTGCATTAAACCAGACATTAGTCAAATCAGCTAAAAAATCTGCATCGGAAGTGCGTCCCAAAACCAGATATCCTCCTACATATTGTTTAATATTTGCCAAAACAGTAGGATTGTTTGTCATCATCAACTGGAAATTAGAAGGGCTGACAACTGTACCAGGTTGTCCACAAAGATCAGTAACAGCCCTATCAAATATATTCAGAGTTGGAGCAACCGGAGTAACATCCCCTGGGCTGCCGAATGCTAGTCCAGATATAGGATTATTTATATTGTCAAAGAATGGCACAGAACCAGCAGGTAGAGAGGGAGTAGAAGATCCAAAATCAGTAATCACAATATCATCAATGTTAGTTCTGTTGGAAGTTCCATCAGTCTTGCGGATTTCACAACGACCTATGCCAGAAATATTAGGTGTAAAAGTTGCTGTTTGAAGTGATTTAGAACTGGTTGTAACTGTTGAACCAACTGCTGTCCATGAGGTTCCGCTTGTAGTCGAACACCACAACCCCCAAATGGTGTTAGCATCGTTACCGTACTTAGCGTGTTTTATTGTAACTGTACCAATACCTGTGGAGCGATCAAATTTCATCGTAACTTTGCCATTGTTGCGAATGCGAGTAGATTGCGCTCCGCTTTTAACATCACTTGAAGTATTGCCAATCAGAGCATCATTTAAATTCCAAACGCCTGTACTAAGGGTGACATCAGCCACAGCATAAGCTCCCTTTTGTCCAGACTCAAATCCTTCTGAAATTGTGGCGCTAATTGCTCGTAAGGCAAAAAATGAAAGCAGGAAGACCGCTCCTCCTGCTATCTTTAATGGAAATGCTAATTTCAACATAATCAACAGAGTTATATTTTGAGCTAAACACTGATTTTAAAGTTGATTGATTATCGATTGATTAAGCTCTTTTTAAAACTAAAATACTAAGAGGATGTTTGAAAAGTCATGATTGATGTATAAAAATTTTTTACCCCACCCTAGCCCTCCCCTTATAAAGGGGAGGGAACTGGATTTTATTGTTTCCCCCCTTTATAAGGGGGGACTAAGGGGGGTAATAATTCGATTAAAATCACAACATACTACTTTTCAAACAACCTCTAAGAGTACGCGGATTCGCTAACGCTTCTCTACGAGACGCAACGCGTTCGCTATAGCAATCCTAAATAAGTTGTGAAAATGCGCGATGTCTAGATCCCCGACTTTTAGAAGAAGTCGGGGATCTAATTTTTCACGAATGATTTAGGATTGCTATATTCAGTCGGGGATTCAGACCGACGCAGGAATTTTTGAACGACCAAATCGTAAATTTAGTCGTTCAAAAAGCCGGTTATTCATCTGCCACTCGCACAGAAAACATTGCTAAATTCTGACTCCTGACTCCTGAATTCTGTTCGATAAATATGAAAGAAATTGATGAAAAACCCGATCAATTGGTTTCTGGTTGAGATTTATCAGTTCTAACCGACGTTATTAACGAAATCTAACTGTAGACAGATGAAATGTGAAGCGTTACTGTTATTGGGAACGTCTTTTTTTGTGTTTAGGCTATATTCAAGTCTAGGCGCTAGAGAGAAAGAGTTAATCACTCAAGATTGCTTCTAATTGTACTGCATCCTGACCCAAGACATAGGTTTTATTACTCATGCTCAACGTATCCACTCACAATTCTCAACAAAATCAACAATTAATTGACAATACTGACTGGAACGTTATTGAAACGGAGTTTGACCCAACGCAGTTACATCACAAGGAAACCGTCTTCACTCTTGGTAATGGGTTGTTAGGAGTGCGGGGTACGTTTGAAGAAGGGTATTCTCAGGATTTTCCAGCTACACTCATTCACGGTGTTTATGATGATGTGAAAATTGCTAATACCGAACTGGTAAACTGTCCCAACTGGCTACCATTGGTAGTAAAAGTAGCTGGCGATCGCTTTAGCCTAGACAGTGGTAAAATTCTCAACTATGAACGCCGCCTTGATCTACGCTTAGGTTTAGTTAGTCGTGATGTGCGCTGGCGTAGTCCTAATGGTCATACCCTAGATTTTCACTTCGAGCGGTTCACGAGTTTAGCAGACCAACATGCTTTGGCGATTCGCGCTCAAGTTACATCGGTAGACTTTGAGGGTGAAATCACCATCGAAGCAGGATTTGACAGCGAACCACATAACCAAGGCGTCAAACATTGGCGAACCTTAAACCAAGGTGGCATAGATCAGATAATCTGGTTAAACAGTCAAACCATCCACTCAGGTATTCAATTGGGAATGGCGGCTAAGTTAGTGGTAGATGGTGATGAGACTACAGCCGTGAGCATCGAAAATGCCTCTAGTTCTCCCACTTTGACAACCACCTTGGAGTTATACCCAGGAAAAACGGCGATTGTAGAAAAGATTGTCACCCTGTTTACTTCACGAGAGAAAGAAATTCCCGTTGCAGCCGCTCTACAAAGACTCGCTGATGAACCGAGATATACTACCCTGTTAGCAGCTCACATTGCGGCATGGGAACAAGTGTGGCAAGACAGTGACATTATTATAGAAGGCGATCGCTTGGCTCAATTAAGCGTCCGTTACAATCTGTTCCAATTACTAGCTGTAACACCGCGTCACGATAACCGAGTCAGCATCCCTCCCAAAACCCTCTCTGGTTTTGCCTATAGTGGACATATCTTTTGGGATACGGAAATATTCATCCTTCCCTTTCTCACCTTAACTCAACCAGCCCTAGCGCGAAACTTGCTCACCTACCGCTACCACACCTTACCAGGAGCTAGACGCAAAGCTCAAGAAGCAGGTTATCAAGGAGCGATGTTTGCTTGGGAAAGTGCTACTACTGGCGATGAAGTAACTCCGCGCTGGGTACCTGCTCCCAACGGTGAATTAATCCGCATCTGGTGCGGTGACATTGAAGTGCATATCACCGCTGATGTTGCTTATGCAGTTTTACACTACTGGCAAACTACCAACGATGATGACTGGATGCGTGATTATGGCGCGGAAATTCTTCTTGATACGGCTGTGTTTTGGGAAAGTCGGGTGCAGTGGAATCAAGAGCGCCACAGCTATGACATCCTAGATGTGATTGGCCCTGATGAAAATCACGATCGCGTCGATAATAATGCCTTTACCAATCTTATGGTACGGTGGCATTTGCAGTCAGCTTTGGCGCTGTGGGACTGGCTCAAACAAGCTTACCCTGAAACATCAGCAGAACTGGTGCAAAAACTCAACTTAACCACAGAACGTCTGCACAATTGGGCAGAAATTCAAGAGCGCCTATTTGTCAATGAAGATGCCCAAACGGGTTTAATTGAGCAGTTTGAAGGCTTTTACCAGTTAGAAGACGTTAACCTGGCTGATTACGAACCGCGCAGCAAATCATTGCAAGGTTTGTTGGGAATTGAAGCTACAAGCCAAAAGCAGATTCTTAAGCAACCAGATGTATTGATGCTGTTGTATTTATTGCGCGATCGCTACGACTATAACACCCTTGTCACCAACTGGGACTATTACACCCAACGCACCGACCACAGTTATGGTTCATCACTAGGCCCAGCGATTCACGCCATCTTAGCTTGCGACCTTAATAAACCAACCGAAGCCTATACACATTTTCTGCGATCGGCCTTGGTAGACTTAGAAGATGTAAGACTTAACGCCGCCGAAGGAATTCACGCCGCCAGTGCTGGAGGAGTATGGCAAGCAGTAGTTTTTGGGTTTGCCGGTATTCGGATGACTCAATTTGGCCCCGTTGCTTGTCCCAACCTACCACCTAACTGGACGCGTTTGAAGTTTCGCCTGCAATGGCGTAACGAGTGGTATGACTTCGACTTACAAGCTGAAGCAGAAGTCAAAGTTCCCGCATTGGTAAATACACACTCGAAAATTAGTGAGGTTGTGTTCGAGTTAGATGAAGTTTTAATTGATAGCTCAGAGTTTCACTTTTAGAAGCGAGAGTTAGTTATAGGACTTACGCAAAACTATCGCTGTAGGGGCAATTTATGAATTGCCCCTACCTGAAAATTATGCTTTTCGGCTATTCTTTGTGTAATACCAATTCTCCAGAAGATGGCTACGGATAATGACGCTCTTACGCGTAGATTGATCTGTTGTGAGATTATAGAGAATTGGTATAACTTAACTATAAATCCGAGCAAAAAGCCTTTGTTCAGAACATTGAATAGATGGGAACTCTAACGAATAAGCTTAATTACAGTATCCCACCCAAAACTACCAATGATGCCCCATTCTGCTCATGCCACTTTGGGCCAATCTTCTTACCCTCGCTTAACTAGAAGCCTAAGTGCTATTGAAAGTTGGGGCTTTGGTTTGACAGCTCATATTTCTTGGACAGCATTGGTTCCAGCAATTCATTTTGCTCTCGGTTCCCAAGCTATTTTTGTCTGGATACCTGCGGTGATTTTTGGAATGCTGCTCAACTATCAAGTCAAACGCTTGGGTATGCATTTTATAAATGTGGCAGGAGGAACACCTAACTATGCTAGTAAGCTACTGCAACACTACCCAGGACTTGCTAGCTATGGAGCAATTGGATACCTTCTCAATTGGGTTTCTTACTTAGCAGTTAATACAATCGTACTTAAAGACTTAATTAAGGTGAATCTAGAAGCGCTGGGTATTGCCTGTCCAGACATACTTCTGGAGATTAGCTTTACACTGTTGCCGTTTATCGTCGCCTTTAGTGGTACTCGCGCCCTGAGTATTTTACATTTGTTTTTTGTAATTCCAGCCTTTGGACTGTTAATGACTTTCTGCATCCAAGGTCTTTGTTGGTTAGCTTTTTCTCCCGTTAGTCCTGGGTTTTTTCCTAGCAATTGGTCACCTTTGAGCTTTGTAGATTGGGCAAAGTGGTTCTTTTTCGTCAGCTATGCAACCTACAGCTGTGAAACGGCTTCTTCTTTTGTTGCCGATAGCCGCCACCCCACCCAGACGCTACGTTTTCTAGATGTTGCTGCTTGGATGATGCCACCTATCTTTTTAGGGGGGTCTTGGATAGTAATGCGGTTAGCAACAAATCCCAACCTTCAAGACAATGCTTTCTTGAATCTTGTGGCGGCTTCCCAGCCCTTTTGGGGAAGATTTGCTGGTGTCAGTGTTTCCTTTTTGCTAGTAGCTGCAAGTCTTTTAGGTTCGGCAACGGTGGTTTCTAATTGCCCGCGAATTTTGTATCAATTGGCTTTAGATAAACACATCTCACCAGTATTTTCTGTTGTATCACGTCGGGGTGTGTTTGCCCCAGCATTGACATTGACACTGGTATTGTGCTTAATCTATCTAATTTGGGGAGATGTCGCGCAAATCGTCGCTGTTGGTAACATCGGTTGGTTTGTCTCCTTTATGTTACTGCATTTGGGGCTTTGGCTGCGGCGCGATCGCTCGGAAGTTTTATTCCCTCGCATATCTTTAGGTATTCTGCTATTAGAAGTTGTGGTGCTGTTGGTGGGTGGACTAGCTTGGGGTTGGCTCAACTTGCTCATTGGGTTATTATTTCCCATTGGTGTCATGGCAATAGATGCAGTGATTCGCCGGGTGAACTTCCCTCCGTTCCATCCCAGTTGGTGGATGCAGCGATATCGCACGCGTCCTGTGGTAATTATCAAAGATTCAGTAATTCTTCAGGTGAGCATCCTGATTTTTTTATTGTGTAGTGCAGTAGCAGTTGGCTGGTTATTTGGTGTCAAACTTAATCAAGTGACAACTGCGGGGGGTGAAAATATATTTGTAGTGCTGCTAATGAGTGTGGCATTTGTGGGAGTTGCGATCGCCTGTTGGACAAGTTTACCTCAAGTGGTTGCGATCGCAGAAGCCAGAGAAGCTGCCGAACACCTGTTTACTGTCGCCCAGGATGGTATTTTAGTCGTAGATGACCAAGGCATTATCCAGCAAGCTAACCCAGCTACCGAATCTTTCTTTGGTGTCAGTCCATCTGAGTTGCAGGGAAATCACCTCAACAAATGGCTACCCACATTAGTCTACTATCCAGACCAGTGGGCAAAGCGTAGCGAACAAACCCTACTCAGCAATGGGAAAAACAGAACCTTAGAAGTTTCCATTTCAGATAGACCCCATCAAGATTTTCAAGAGTATGTCGTCATTCTTCACGATATTACCCAGCGTAAGCAAGCAGAGCAGATATTGCGATATTCAGAAGCACAATTGCGCCAAGAGGCAAAGCAGCTAGCATCTCAATTGGTGCAGAGCGAAAAAATGTCTAGTTTGGGGCAGTTGGTAGCAGGTGTAGCGCACGAAATCAACAACCCAGTCAACTTTATCTATGGCAATATCGCCCATGCCAATCAATATATTCAAGATTTACTAAGACTACTGCAACTATATCAGCAAAACTATCCTAATCCAGGAACGGAAATTCAAAAAGAAACAGAAGCTATCGACTTAGATTTTCTGATTGCAGACTTACCGAACTTGCTCACTTCTATGACAGTTGGTGCCGAACGAATCACAGAAATTGTCTTATCTCTGCGAAACTTTTCCCGATTAGATGAAGCACAAATGAAAGCTGTGAATATCCATGAAGGCATAGATAATACGTTGATGATTTTGGAACATCGCCTCAAACCTAAATCTAACTATCTAGCAATTGAGGTGATCAAAGAGTATGGTGATCTGCCATTAGTAGAATGTTATGCTGGACAACTTAATCAAGTATTTATGAATCTTCTGGCAAATGCGATCGATGCTTTAGAAGAGGCAGTGGAAAATGGTCGATGGGGAATAGAGAAAGCAGCACTCTCTACTCCCCAAATTTATATTCATACTCAACTCAGTAGCGACAATCAGGTAGTTATTCGCATTGGTGACAATGGTATAGGCATTCCAGAAAACATACAAAAACATTTATTTGAACCATTTTTTACTACTAAACCAGTTGGTAAAGGTACTGGGTTAGGTTTATCTATTAGTTACCAGATTATCACTCAAAAACATCGGGGAAAATTACAATGTATTTCTGCTCCTGGTGAGGGAACAGAATTTTTAATTGTAATTCCGTTAAACCAGTAAGCTATCAGAGTTAGCGTGTCTCAAACTCCTGAGTTATATTGATTATAAGTTTCGATCCCTAGGATAGGATTTAACAAGTAAATAGGCTCTAAGAGGATGTTTGAAAAGTCCTCTTGTTGGTATTAAAAGTTTTAGATCCCTCAAAGTCTCCCTTAAAAAGGGAGACTTTGATTCCGGCTCCCACCTTTTTAAGCTACGGTGTACACACAAGTCAAATTACCCCCCTTAATCCCCCCTTGGAAAGGGGGGAAAAAGAAATCTAGTTCCCTCCCCTTTCCAAGGGGAGGGTTAGGGTGGGGTAAAGATGAATTGCAATAACAGGGAATAAACAAATCTAGTTTTTGGCGGGGTTTCAATCCCTAATAGGGATTTTGATGAATTGCAATTTCACAGTGGCGGGTGATACCCAGCAATATGTAGTGTTTCAATCCCTAATAGGGATTTTGATGAATTGCAATGCTTTATTCTTTATGTGGTATATCTTCTTGCAGGTTTCAATCCCTAATAGGGATTTTGATGAATTGCAATAAGGTGTACCGGGGGCCCCTGGTGTACCCGGTAGAGTTTCAATCCCTAATAGGGATTTTGATGAATTGCAATTTGGAAGGATTTACCCAAAATTTTTCACTTAGACGGTTTCAATCCCTAATAGGGATTTTGATGAATTGCAATAATAATCTTTAGCATTGGCATTCAGTTCTTTCTCGGTTTCAATCCCTAATAGGGATTTTGATGAATTGCAATTTGTTTTCTGCTTTGTCGTCTTCTTTTACAGCTTTGTTTCAATCCCTAATAGGGATTTTGATGAATTGCAATGCTATTGATAGCTTGTCGAGAAATGAACCTCAAAGGTTTCAATCCCTAATAGGGATTTTGATGAATTGCAATTCTTCAATATCTTCTTGTTCAAAGTATGCAATTTGTTTCAATCCCTAATAGGGATTTTGATGAATTGCAATCCGATGCCGAAGCCAGGCAGCTAATGTTAATACTGGGTTTCAATCCCTAATAGGGATTTTGATGAATTGCAATTGTATAAGAGAATATTATCATAAGCTACCTGTTGTTTCAATCCCTAATAGGGATTTTGATGAATTGCAATACTAAAAGTTCACCTAGTTCATCTTCTTGTCTGAGTTTCAATCCCTAATAGGGATTTTGATGAATTGCAATAGCGGCAGCCCGAAAGCCTAGCTGTATTTAGTTTTCAAGGTGCGGTTGCGCGGATTTAGAGCAATAATAGCATTAGAGAATTCCTTTGGGAAGAGTATTGAGAAAGGTTGAAGACTGAAACCCAAGTTTTGTAAGCATTTCAGATATTGCGCGGATGGTAATTGGGCAACAAGTGGGGTGAAATGCTTGCTGGTATTGAGATAGAGGCACTTTTTTGAGGCTGTAGAATTTCTACACCTACCCTTTCGCGCATTTGACATCCAGGAACCTAACCAGAAAGAGGATTAAAATCGCTGACCTGTAGTCACTTCAAATCTTAATTCTCCTTGGTCGCTAATTCCAAAGTCGCCTCGAATCAACCCAAAAGATGACTTTACACGCAATCCTAAGCCGTAACCAAAGCCACTTCCAGGTTTATCTCGCAACACTCCTGGTTCTCCTAGCACGGTTTCGCTAGACCCGAAATCGGAAGCGAGGTCAGTAAAGAGAACTCCGCCGATTGAATGAAAAATTGGGAACCGATATTCTACTGAAACTAAACCATAACTCCGACCACTGGCAATTTTTCCATAACCGTAACCCCTGACAGAATCCGGCCCACCAATATTAAAAGCATCAGCTGGTGGAAAGTTTCCAATAGTCGTACCAATTTGTAAATTAATCGCCAACATTTCTGGATGGTCGGTTTGTCTACCATTACCGATCCAACTGACTGGTAAATAATGAATATAATCTCCCTGTAGGCGATTGCTGGAAATATTACCCAATCCAATGGGAATCGCTTGTTCTGTGCTGAGGGTGAGAATTGATCCTTGAGTGGGATTGTCTCGGCGATCGCGTTGATCTCTGGATACAGCAAAGGATAATGTAAATAGGTCATCAATGCCAGTACCGCTCACAGATAAAGGACTCCCTAATCTATCGGTCTGGACAACGTTATATTCTTGATCGCGTAGGCTAATTCTGGTGTAATTAAAGCTTATTGCTGTATCCCACTCATCAAAAGATTGTAAAACTCCCACGGAACCGCCAAATCTTCCCTCGCGAACTTTGTCACCGTTAGATAATCTGATATCGTCGTTGAAGGTTCCCGATGTATTTCGATTCCGAAAACCTCTGATGCTGTAGCCTAAGCGGTTTGGTTCTTGAGGACGATAAAGACTAGTGAACTGACCATTAAACTGGACATCTTTACCGCTGATTTGCACAGTCGCATCTAATTTATCGTTAATACCGCTAACATTTGCATCTTTATAACCCACCCGACCGTATAGCCCAACATCGTCGTTATTACCGCCTCCTAAAATTAGAGAAGGGAAATTACGCTCTTTGATTTCATAAATGATATTAACGCTGGAAGAATCTTCTTCTCGATAAACATTGACTTCATTAAATGACTCTAATCTCCTCAATCGTTGCAAGTCTGCTGCTAGTAAATCTTCACGGAATACTTGACCAGGTTTGAGTTTGAGCAGACTATTGATAAAATCTATTCGGGTACGTCCTTTGATCGGCTGACCTTTGTCATCAAGTAACTGATCTTTATTATTAATAAAACGAATCTGGATGTCTTTGACAATTCTCTGAGAAAACTCGACAGACTGGGCATCTACTGGAGTTGAGCCTATATAATCACCATATTTGACATAGCCTTCCCCTATCTGTAAGGTAGGTTCTGGTAACAGAATACTACCAGCGCCATCTTCAGTAGCAGATTGCAAGTCTGCAAGGGCCTGTGAATTTTCTCCAGTTATTAAGATGACTGCGATCGCAACTACAGTTATTTGAATACGCATAAATAAAGTTTTTTCATTACACCCTTTCTTCAGTAACTAATGTCAGACTAACCCATTCGCCTTTCTCGTTGTAGCTGCGAATCATCCGCTGGCGTAGGTTTGGCTGAATTAACCAACCAACTTCCAGAAAGAAAGGTTGACGTAACTGCACCTTGAGAGGTGAAGTTGCAGAAGCGCCATCTGGTAACAGTAATACTTGCACCTGCTTTTCTGGGTCTTGATCAAAAAGAACAATGGGGCCTTTGATGGTAGCAGTTGAGTTAATTGTACGTTCTGCAAAAGAAGTGCTTTGAATTAATCGCCCAGTATCATCTAGTTGTAATTTTAAGGTTGTAGAGTAAGTATCAGGCGATCGCCAATCTGGATATATTGTCACTGCTTGACCTTGCCATTCTCCCAACAAATCATTTATCTGTAAGGGTGGACGTTCTGCTGCTGGCGTTCCAGCTAGATGTTCTCGAATTAAGATTAATTCCTTTAGCTGACCAGTATTATCAAACAGTTTCACCAGACGCAAGCGGCGATTTTCATGAACTAAAGCAACTTCTGCGCCAAATTCGGAAAATGGGCCTAATTGAATTAAACCTTCAGAAAATGAACCATTTTCAAAAAATAGGAGACTCCGCCCCAGAGAACTATATTCTTTAACTAAATCATCTCGTCCCGAACGGCACAGAGTTAAGCGCACGGTTTGGTTATTGTTCAAACCTTCTAGGGAAAGACGGCTAGGAGTGTCATTCAGAAGTGTCCCTTGAGGAGAAAAATTGCTAAATGAACCTTCCCAAACACCGAGATTCTGCAAAAAACATTCCCATTGCGATTTCATAGTGATTTTGTTATTTGTTATTTGTTATTTGTCATTGGTCATTTGTCATTTGTCATTGGTCATTTGTCATTTGATTAGCCCTGTTAAGTTGATATGTATAGCGTCGACAAGGGTGAAGTACAATTTTGACCTCTCTCCAAACCTCTCTCCTAAAAGGAGAGAGGCTTTGAATTGTTCCCCCTTCCCGCTTCGGGAAGGGGGTTAGGGGGTTAGGTCTATTTGTATACCTGTACCTCACGGGATTGAAAATGACTATAGGTTTAATTTCATATTTGTTCAAGATAAAACTTCAGTTATTGTTTTAAAATTTTGAAAATTCCAAGTTCAGAGGACAAATGACCAATGACCAATGACCAATGACTATCCTTTAGCAAAACGTCGGACAGCAAATAAGCTCCCCATTAATCCTACAGCTGCACCGAAACTTAAAAGAATCAGGGGCAATAATAAAATTTCTGCTGGAGTGAGTTGCACTCTGTTGGTGATGACTTGGATAAACTCAGGTTGATTGACTAGCAACTTACCGAGAAATTGTTGAATTATAGAAATGAAGCTCCAAGCGATCGCACCACCAACTAAACCAAAAGCAATTCCTTGTAAAATAAACGGTAGGTAAATCCAAGCAGAAGTTGCTCCCACTAGTTGCATAATTTCAATTTCTTGGCGTCGCGCTGTGACAATCAGCCTAATTGTGGTGGTAGTGACTGCGATCGCTGTTAAAGTCAGAATAATTGTAATTGTTAAGGTAATCCAGTTCAGACCTTGGTGCAATTGGGCAATGCGTTTGACTGCTTCATCAACATACTGCACCGTCTCAACTCCTGGCAACTTAGCCAACTGCGTTGCTAAATTTGGCACAACTTCAGAATTACGCGCTTTCACCTTCATCTCATCAACCAGAGGATTCTCACCTAGCTGTTGGGTAGTACCCTCAATATCAGAAATTCTCATTTCCTTAACTAACTTAGTCCAAGCTTCCTCTTTAGTGATGGTTTGTATCGCCGCCACCTCTGACATTTTTGCGATCAGTGGCTCAATACTTTCCATTTGCGTATCCGGTTCGAGATAAACTGATACTTCTAGCTGGCTACCAAACTGATAGAGGAGTTTTTCGACTTGCCAAGAGGTTTGCAAACTCAAGCCGAATAGAAACAGTAACACTGTCACAGTACTTACAGCGGCCCAATTCATCCAACCTCCCCGCATTAAACCGAGGAAAGTTTCTTTGAGTAGATAATCAAGTTTCGTGAGAGATTTAAACACAGATCACCCCGGTCAATAATTCGTAATTCGTAATTCGTAATTCGTAATTCATAGTTCCCAATTCCCCATTCCCAATTCCCCACTCCCCAGCTTGATAGAATTAGAATATAGCGGTTCTCAGTTGAGTCCAATACAGACCTAACCCCCAGCCCCTTCCCTTGTAGGGAAGGGGAGTAAGACTCAAAGCCTCTCTCCTTTTAGGAGAGAGGTTTGGAGAGAGGTCAAAGTCTATTGCATATAAACGAGAATCGCTATAGTAGGAATTTTCACCATCTAGCCATCTGAGACTCATGCCCTCTGAAATTGCTGTAGAGAAAAAAAAGTTAAAAAATCCACCTTTGGAGCTTCATTATTTAGGCGATCGCGTGCTGCGTCAAGCTGCAAAGCGGATTTCTAAGGTTGATGATGAACTTCGCCAAATAGTGCGCGAAATGCTGCAAACTATGTACAGCAAGGATGGCATTGGTTTGGCTGCACCCCAAGTAGGAATTCACAAACAACTAATTGTCATCGACTTGGAACCAGAGAACGCAGCTAATCAGCCTTTGGTGTTGATTAACCCCACCATTAAACAAGTCAGCCGCGACATCTCTGTTGCCCAAGAAGGATGCTTGAGTATCCCTAACGTATATCTAGACGTGAAGCGCCCCGAACTCGTGGAAATTGCCTATAAAGATGAATACGGCCGTCCCCGGACATTAAAGGCGAATGACCTTTTGGGACGCTGCATTCAGCACGAGATGGATCACCTTAACGGCGTGGTATTTGTAGATCGTGTAGAAAACTCCTTGACTTTAGCCCAGGAGCTATCTAAGAATGGCTTCTCGTATCAAGCGGTGAAACCAATAGTATAGGGGGCTAGCAGTGTATTTAACTCCAAAAAGCGGTTTATTTCTGGGTGGTTCTTGTGTAAGTGCGATCGCAGCTGTCGGTTCGATTTTTGAACTCAGTTACGGACAACCAGATTTTGGTGTCACAGCTACGGCAATTATCCTGGTATTGAGTATTCCACTCACAGGATTATTTTTTATTGCCGCAGTGAAGGACGCAAGGGCTAACATGAAATAAGCATCAGGTACATAAAAAAGGTAAAAGGATGAGGAAAAAGGCAAAATTCATTCTTTTACCTTTTATTTTTGCTCTCCATCTTCCACTGCGCTGAGATTAAGTTTTTTGTTGGGGCTACTTGATTGCTTTTCCTGGCAAATGGGCATCGTTTGCGATCGCTTCTAAAATAGAAGAATGCTGTCAACTCCCACTCAACTACTGCGACTGTCTCAAGGACAACTCAACTTACTAGAAGCTTGTCCGCGTAAATTTCAACACACTTACCTAGAAAAACTCAATTCGCCCTCAAATCCAGAACAAGAAGAACGGCTAACTTTAGGTAGTCGCTTTCACTTGCTAATGCAACAGCGAGAAATGGGTTTGCCAATTGATAGTTTCCTGCAAGCGGATGCTCAACTGCAAAGCTGGATGCTAGGTTTTGCCGATGCAGCCCCAGAAATCTTAACGCCTGCATCTGATAATCAAACTTTCCGTGAAAGTGAACACTACCGAACTCTGCAAGTTCAGGACTATTTGCTGTCGGTTGTCTATGATTTATTGATTGCAGATAACCAACAAGCACAAATTCTCGACTGGAAAACTTATCCTAAACCACCCAACAAACGTCAGTTAGAATCCAACTGGCAAACACGGCTTTATCTGTATGTATTGGCTGAAACTAGCGACTATTTGCCAGAAAATATTTCCATGACTTACTGGTTTGTCCAATCTGAGGGCAAGCCGCAAAATATTAAATTTAATTACAATACTGCTCAACACACAAGAACAGCAAAGAGAGTTAATCAACTGTTAAGCCAGTTAACTAATTTGTTGGAAGATTACCAAAATAACCAGCAGTTTCCTCAAGTGGTGGAGGGTAGCAATACCTGTGATCATTGTCAGTTTGCCAAACGGTGCTATACCTACGGCGGTAAACTACGCACACAAGGCATTGAAGAAGCAGTAAAAGACTCATTACCAAACTTTGACAGCATTCCAGAAGTCTCACTCAACCCCATACATTAATGTGAGTGAGTTCGACAAGTCTTATTTGACCTCTCCCCCAGCCCCTCTCCGATGCGAAGAGGGGAGCAAAAAGCGGAATTTTTCTTGCTCCTCCCTTTCCGTTTCCCAGAGGGAGGCTGGGAGGGAGAGGTTCATCGAACTCACGTTACATTAGAGGATGTTTGTAAAATCCAATAGAGGTATAAAGAAATTAAAAATTAATATAAAATTATGTCAAACTTTGACGAAACTGAAGCAATTTATGTACGCGAATTAGGAATTGATGACATTGCTCCCGTTTACCACTTGGGAGAAGGTTTATTTACCAGCGATTTATATCCTTATTTATACCGCACCTGGGACGAATGGGAGGTGATTGGACTTTACAACACCGATCCCGAATACTGTCTTGTGGCTGAAACAGATGGAGAATTAGCAGGATTCATTTTAGGAACCATCATCACCAAAGCATCCTGGACTTACGGATATATTTTATGGCTAGGAGTTAGTCCGAAGTATCAGCGTCGGGGAGTTGCAGACAAGCTAGTTGATAAAGTCGTCGCCCGGATGATTGAAGATGGGGCGCGGTTTATGTTGGTAGATACTGACCCCACCAATACTTCAGCATTAAAGTTTTTTAGTCGCAAAGGTTTTGGTAATATCCGCCAGCATATTTTCTTGTCGATGAATTTAAGCAAGCACGAATATTATGGCAGATTAATTGATTACGAACACCAAAAAGCTGAAAGAGCCGGTTACAGGCGATCGCGTCCAGCAATTCGTGCCCGTAAACCTGATAGTGTTGCAAATGAAGTCATCCTCAATCCTCTAGTGAATGAATCTCAAGCAACTGAAGATCAATCTCCAATCTAAAAGGATGTGTAAAAGGGACTGGGGATTGGGGACTGGGGATTAGGGATTGGGGACTGGGTTTTAAAAGTCCTCTAGTCGGTAGCAAAACGTTTTAGATCCCCCTAAATCCCCCTTAAAAAGGGGGGACTTTTAGAGACTTTCCCCCCTTGGTAAGCTACGGTGTACACACAAGTCGAAAAAAGCTTGATTTTCCATTCTTCTCTCGTTTATCTCGTTTACCTCGTTTTTATCTCGTTCCCATGTTCTACATGGGAATGCTCCTCGTGGAGGCTCTGCCTCCAATCTGGCATTGAGTCAGAGACTCAATGAATGCATTCCCAGTCGGAGACTGGGAACGAGGAAAGTCTTATCAAGCTAGGTTTTTAGGACTTGTGTATACACAGTAGCTTTTTAAGGGGGGTTGGGGGGATCAACAAGTGCCTAAAATTACAGCCAACCACTTTTCAAACATCCTTTAACAAAAGTTAGGAGTTAGGATGCTCTAGGAGCAACTTTTAATTGGGATTGTTAATTTTGAATTGTGAATTCGGAGCACAGTGACGTGACTTATGTGTATAGAATTTGGGCGGGAAATCTGCGGCAATCTTGACATTGCAGAATCGCGGGAGTGGTTAGTTACTAACGGTATTGGTGGTTATGCCTCTGGGACTATAGCTGGTTTATTGACCCGCCGCTATCATGGACTACTGGTAGCAGCATTGAAACCACCTCTAGGTCGTACCTTAATGGTGGCAAAACTAGATGAAACTGTCCTGTACGATACTCGCTCTTATTCTCTAGATACCAATCGTTGGGCTGATGGTATTGTCAGTACCCAGGGTTATCAAAATATTGAACGTTTTTCTCTGGAAGGTACAATTCCTGTATGGCGTTTTGCTGTTGCTGATGCCTTATTAGAAAAACGGGTGTGGATGCAACAAGGCGCAAACACAACTTATGTCCAATATACTTTGCGTCGTGCCACCCAACCGCTGAAGTTAACCCTCAAAGCAATAGTCAACTACCGCGATTATCACAGCGATACTCAAAGCAATGATTGGCAGATGTCTGTAGAGGAGGTAGAACAGGGGATTTGTGTAACTGCTTATCCGGGTGCTGTACCACTATATCTACTGAGTGATTCACCTAAAGGCGATGCCTACGGCGGCAAGCTACGCAACGCTTCACGCCCTAGTGTATCTGTTGTCCACAATTGGTATCATGGCTTTGACTTAGCAGTTGAACGCTATCGGGGATTGAGAGATAAAGAAGACCACCTCCACGCTGCCACCTTTGAAGTTACACTGAATCCTGGAGAAGCGATCGCCTTTGTAGTCACCACAGAAAAGCAACCAAATCTCAATGGTGAAGCTGCACTAAAGTTACGTCGCGCTCAAGAGCAAAAGTTAACAGGATTTTGGAAAACTAATCGACCCCTGAAAACTAAGGAATCACCTAGCTGGATCAACCATCTAGTACTAGCTGCTGACCAGTTTATTGTTGATCGCTCATTGCCAGAAGACCCATACGGCAAAACCATCATCGCTGGTTATCACTGGTTTAGCGACTGGGGACGCGACACCATGATTAGTCTACCTGGTTTGACAATTTCCACTGGTCGCCCAGAGGTAGCACGCTCAATTCTTCGCACCTTTGCCAGATACGTAGACCAAGGAATGTTGCCTAATCGCTTTCCTGATGCAGGTGAGCAACCAGAATATAATACAGTCGATGCTACTCTCTGGTACTTTGAAGCAGTCCGCGCTTACTACAGCGCTACGGACGATGATACTTTGCTTGGTGAACTCTTTCCCATACTTGCAGACATCATTGATTGGCACTGTCGCGGTACACGCTACAACATTCACCTCGATGCAGCCGATGGCTTACTTTATGCAGGTGTTGCTGGTGTACAACTGACCTGGATGGATGCCAAAGTTGATGATTGGGTAGTTACGCCCCGAATTGGCAAACCGATTGAAGTTAACGCCCTCTGGTACAATGCTTTACGGGCAATGGCAAAATTTGCCCGTCAACTTGGTAAACCACACCAAGAATATGAAGCAATGGCAGAGCGAGCAAAGTATAGATTTTCTCGCTTCTGGAATGACGAGACAGGTTATTGCTATGACGTTTTAGACAGTCCTGATGGTGATGATGCGTTATTGCGTCCTAACCAAATCTTTGCTGTTTCATTACCAGAAAGTCCGCTCACACCTGCCCAGCAAAAGGGTGTGGTGGAGGCTTGCGGGCGATCGCTGCTAACTTCTTATGGGTTGCGATCGCTAGCCCCCGATCATCCCCAATACCAGGGTAAATACGGTGGCAACCAGTATCAACGTGATGGAGCTTACCACCAAGGGACAGTTTGGGGTTGGTTGTTGGGACCGTTCGTCTTAGCACACCTGCGCGTCTACAAAAATCCTGAGCAGGCTCGTCAATTTTTAGAACCAATGGCTAATCATCTCAAAGCACACGGTGTTGGTAATCTCAGCGAAATTTTTGATGGTGATGCCCCCATGACTCCACGGGGATGTATTGCCCAAGCGTGGACAGTAGCAGAGGTTTTGCGTGCTTGGTTGGCTACGGAGAGTTGATGCGGGGAATAACTTAGGATTTTAAAGATTAATTGACTAAAGTGCAGATATGCACAGGGGGATATTATGACAAATTTAACCCAAGAAGAAATCAGATTAGCAGAAGCCTTGAGTCACAAGGCTCATTGGCGGAGATGGGGGCCATATTTGAGCGATCGCCAATGGGGAACGGTGCGCGAAGACTACAGCCCCAATGGTACAGCCTGGGACTATTTCACGCACGAGCAGGCTCGTTCTCGCGCCTATCGTTGGGGTGAAGATGGGATTGCTGGCATTTCTGATAATCATCAACGACTTTGTTTTGCGATCGCACTTTGGAATGGCGAAGATTCTATTCTTAAAGAAAGAATTTTTGGTCTAACCGGTAGCGAAGGAAATCATGGAGAGGATGTTAAAGAATATTACTTTTATCTAGACAATACTCCTACCCATTCTTACATGAAAGCGCTTTACAAATATCCCCATAAAGCCTTTCCCTACTCCCAATTAGTTGCAGAAAATCAACGCAGAAATCGTCATGAGCCAGAATTTGAATTACTAGATACAGGTATATTTGATGAAAATCGTTACTTTGATGTCTTTATCGAATATGCCAAAAATTCTGCTGAAGATATTCTCATCCAAATAAAAGTAATCAACCAGGGACCAGAAGCAAAAACACTACACCTGTTACCTACTCTCTGGTTTCGTAATACTTGGTGCTGGAATGGTGATACCAGCAAACCTACTTTAAAACAGATCGAATCTGGTAATGACTTTCATGTGGTTGAGGTGTTTCACTCAACTTTAGGTAAAAGGTGGCTGTATTGTCAGGAAGCAAACGAAATTCTATTTACAGAAAACGAAACAAATTATCAGCGATTGTTTGGTTATTCTAATTCGTCTGCTTATGTCAAAGATGGCATTAATGACTATATAATCCAGGGGAAAAAAGAGGCAGTAAATACAAATAAAGTTGGCACTAAAGCATCTGCTAATTATTTGTTGATAGTTGGTGCAGGTCAAACTAAAATCGTTAAATTGCGATTGAGTGATATACAAAATTTAGTTGAGGTATTTGGCAAAGAATTCGATACAATCTTTTGGGAACGACAACAGGAAGCAGATAAATTTTATCAGCGCGTTACACCATTTCAACTCAATGAAGATATGCGAAATGTGCAACGACAAGCATTTGCTGGAATGCTGTGGAGTAAACAATATTATCACTATGTTATAGAGGATTGGCTCAAAGGCGATCGCAATACACCAGCGCCACCTCCAGAACGCCAACAAGGCAGAAACCGGGAATGGTTTCATCTCTACAATAAAGATATTCTTTCTATGCCCGATAAGTGGGAATATCCTTGGTTTGCGGCTTGGGATTTGGCATTTCATACCATTCCTTTAGCAATGATTGACCCTGATTTTGCTAAGTATCAGTTGGATGTTTTAACACGGGAATGGTATATGCATCCTAACGGGCAAATTCCTGCTTATGAATGGGCTTTTGGTGATGTTAATCCACCTGTTCACGCTTGGGCAACTTGGCGTATTTATAAGATTGAAAAAAAGATTTATGGACGAGCAGATAGACAGTTTTTAGAACGGGTATTTCAAAAGCTGATGCTCAATTTCACCTGGTGGGTAAATCGCAAAGATACTGCGGGTAACAACGTCTTTCAAGGGGGATTTCTCGGTTTAGATAACATTGGTGTATTTGACCGTAGCGCAGCTTTACCTACTGGCGGACATATTGACCAATCTGATGGTACAAGTTGGATGGGGATGTATTGTTTAAATATGTTAGCGATCGCTCTCGAATTAGCCAAGACCAATCCTGTTTACGAAGACATTGCTACCAAGTTCTTTGAGCATTTTCTTTACATTGCCGATGCTATGAATAAAATCGGCGAAATGGAAGCCAGTTTGTGGCATGAGTCTGATGAATTTTACTACGATGTGCTGCATTTACCTGAACGGCAGATTACCTTAAAAGTCAGGTCAATGGTAGGATTAATTCCTTTATTTGCCATTGAAACTATTGAACCAGAAATTTTAAAACTGCTTCCTGGTTTTAAAAAGCGATTAGAATGGTTTATCCAAAACCGTCCTGACTTGCGGCAAAATGTGGCTTGTATGGAAACAAAAGGATTGGGTGCGAGGAGATTGCTGGCGATCGTTTCTAGAGATAAGCTCAGAAGTATTCTGCAAAAAATGCTGGATGAAAGCGAGTTTTTTGGACCTTACGGGATTCGGGCACTTTCTCGATTTCACGCCGAAAATCCTTATATTTTTGATGTTAACGGTTCGCAATTTCGAGTTGATTATGAACCTGCTGAATCTAGCAGTGGTTTATTTGGTGGGAATTCTAACTGGCGCGGCCCCGTTTGGTTTCCCGTAAATTTCATCCTAATTGAATCTCTACAAAAGTTTCATTATTATCTCGGAGACGATTTCAAAGTGGAATGTCCGACCGGTTCTGGTCAGATGATGACACTTTGGGAAGTTGCATCAGAATTATCTCAAAGGTTAATCAGAATTTTCTTGCAAAATGACTCTGGTAAACGTCCTGTTTATGGTGGAATGCAAAAGTTTCAAAACGATCCACACTGGCAAAACTTGATTTTATTCTATGAGTATTTTCATGGTGATAACGGAGCCGGAATTGGCGCTAGTCATCAAACTGGCTGGACAGGTTTAGTTGCCAAATTAATTCAGCAATTTGGTGAATATGAAGCACCGCATCAAGAACCAGAAATAGACGAGGATAAAGAAGCGATCGCTCTAACATAAGTACCTCTAAACCTGCTCCTCCCTCATCCTCATTAAAAAGACTTGTTATTTGCCTTTATTCTTTCTGGTTAAATAGCAAGATACCAATACAGTTCAGATAAGACCAAAACACTTGTAGAGACGGCAAATTATCGAGTCTCGAAAACCCACAATTTTGTACAATTAGCCCTTAACCCAAGCGTATTGCTTTTAGAGGATGTTTGAAAAGTTTTGGGCGAATATAATTCGCTACTAAACAGGCTAAGTTCACCTGCGTGGACTAGCAGAAAATCGAGTTTTATAACCCGAGTAGGCGGGTTTTGTATGTGTAGCCGGGACTTCTAGTCGCAGAGGCAAGTAATAATTTAGACTTTTCAAACAACCTCTTAGTACCTGCCTTGAATCAAGCTAGAAAGATAAAACAAATAGGATTAAAAATTTTAAGTTAATTCTCAGTAGAAATTAATTTAATTACCAGTAAATGCATTTAAATTATGATTAGAGGAGGATTAGTGGAGTTGAAAGAGCGATAAAATAAAAACATTTAGCAATCTTTTTGGAATGGCTGCACTTTTCACTGTAGGTCTACAACAGAGGTAAGTTCAAATCAGCTATAACTAAAGATGTAGCAGTTAACAGTAACTTTATATTCAGCAGTATTATTTGATTGAGCGATCCTTATTAAACACCTTCAGCGCAACCATAACAGTGAAGCAAATCATAACAGTTTGGATAAACATAGATCCATTTTCCTTACAATCACGCCTCACGGTTGGTATTGCATCATTTTCAGCTTTGGTATTAGGTAGTCTTGCTACATGGACTAGTTGGAAAATGCAGCAAATTTTAGTTGATGGTCATAAATATAATATAGAACAAATCGCCAAGCGCTTGCCGCAAGATGTACAAATTTATAGTGAAATGATGCAACCCGAAACTGGGTTGCAAAAGGCTATTAATAATTTGGCAAATACCAACACATTGTTATGGCTAAAAAGTCCTGATAATAAAATTTTAGTAAAATCTGCCACTTTGGATTTATTATCTGATACTACGGTAACTGATTTAATGTCTCTGACTAAAATGCCGATTAAACCACAAGTTTACAAAGTAAACCAAAGCTACTTTGTTTTATGTGGTAGTTCTGTGCAAGTGCAGGGTAAGTTACTGGGTGAGTTATTTGTAGTCAAGGATATTACCCGCGAACAGAAAATGTTTGTGGTAATGGTGCAGAGTTTAGGTATTACTAGTGGTTTGGCAATTATTGTTTTAACTGTTGCGATCGCATTTTATATTAAGCGTTCTCTGCAACCTCTGCGCCAGCTAAATCAAATGGCTTCTGTTATTTCCGCTGAAGATTTAGGAAAAGCACAGCTATATCTTGACAATGCACCCAGTGAAGTTAAAGAATTAGCTCAAACCTTAACCATGCTGTTATCACGCCTTTCGCAATCTTGGGAGCAAGAACGAGAATTTGTGAGTAATGTTTCTCATGAATTACGCACACCTCTAACGATTGTACATGGTTATTTGCAAAGCGTCTTGCGAAGGCAGAATAACTTAACTCAAACCCAACAAGAAGCTTTAGAAACTGCTGCATCGGAAGCTGAACGCACTATTCGCCTGCTACAAGATTTGCTTGATTTAGCGCGAGCAGATAGCGGTTACTTATATTTTCAAATGAAATCTTATGTGCTGAATGAATTGGTTGAAGAAGTTGTAATAATGGCAAAAAAATATAGCGATCGCACAATTACAATCGAGTCAGAAATTTATCCAATTGAGATCAAGGCAGACTATAGCCGTCTGAAACAAGTGTTATTAAATTTAATTGATAATGCTGTTAAGTATTCTGAAGCTGATACACCCATAATTCTTAAGTTAAATCAGCTTCAAGATAAAGCAATTATTCAAGTTTGTGATAAAGGTTATGGCATCCCCTTGCAACAGCAAGCACGGATATTTGAGAGATTTTACCGTGTAGATGAATCTCGCTCTCAGACTACTGGGGGTTCTGGTTTAGGTTTATCGATTGTCAAGACACTTGTAGAAGGTATGGGTGGTAGTGTAAGTGTGCAATCGAAGTTAGGGGAAGGGAGTATGTTTACAATCAATTTACCTACATATAGTAGTTCTATCTAATTGGTGAAAAGTAAAAGGGACTGGGGATTGGGGATTGGGTTATCAAATGAAAAATGATGTTTCAGGCTTTAACCTCAGTTTATAGATTCTTATGAACACCAAGGTTATTCAGCAGAAGTCAAAAAAGAATGTTTAGAAATGTACCTAAATGGTTTAGGATTCCGTGCAATTGAGTGAGTGAAAAAAGTAGATCATACTACTGTAATAAATTGGGTTAGAGAGCTTGGAAAGACGTTACCAGATTCACCTGAATATAATGAATGAGCAATGCTAAACCCCTACAGCTGACCATCGAAGAACGATTAATAAAAGGCTGAAACGACCTATTTTAGTATATTCATACCATGATTAAGTTGTACAGTACGTAAGTCCTAGAACCTTAATTTAGGTTATATAGATTCAAATAAAAAAGCGCCCCCTGTTACCAGAGGACGCTTTTTTAAATTGTAAAGACGCTATGGATAGCGTCTTAAGCTTATGATTAACCGTTGATAGCAGGAGCAGTTAGAGCTACAGGAGCAGAATCGCCAGCAGCCAAATCTAGAGGGAAGTTGTGAGCATTGCGCTCGTGCATTACTTCCATACCCAGGTTAGCGCGGTTGATTACATCCGCCCAAGTTGCAATCACACGACCTTCAGAGTCAATGATTGATTGGTTGAAGTTGAAACCGTTCAAGTTGAACGCCATTGTGCTTACACCCAAGGCGGTAAACCAGATGCCGATTACAGGCCATGCTGCTAAGAAGAAGTGCAGTGAACGGCTGTTGTTGAAGGAAGCGTATTGGAAGATTAGACGACCGAAGTAGCCGTGAGCCGCAACGATGTTGTAGGTTTCTTCTTCTTGACCGAATTTGTAACCGTAGTTTTGTGATTCGGTTTCGGTTGTTTCACGAACCAAGGAAGATGTAACCAAAGAACCGTGCATTGCACTGAACAAACTTCCGCCGAATACACCAGCTACACCTAGTTGGTGGAAGGGGTGCATCAAGATGTTGTGTTCTGCTTGGAACACGATCATGAAGTTGAATGTTCCTGAGATACCCAAAGGCATACCATCAGAGAATGAACCTTGTCCGATTGGGTATACCAAGAATACTGCGGTTGCTGCTGCAACAGGTGCAGAGTATGCGATCGCAATCCAAGGACGCATTCCTAAGCGGTAGGATAGTTCCCATTCACGACCCATGTAGCAGAATACGCCAATCAGGAAGTGGAAAACTACTAGTTGGTAAGGACCGCCGTTGTACAACCACTCATCAAGAGAAGCTGCTTCCCAGATTGGGTAGAAGTGCAAACCGATGGCGTTGGAGGAAGGTACTACTGCACCGGAGATGATGTTGTTTCCGTAGATTAAGGAACCTGCTACTGGTTCACGGATTCCATCGATGTCTACTGGAGGAGCGGCGATGAAGGCGATTACGAAGCAAGCGGTAGCTGCTAGTAGGGTGGGGATCATGACGACGCCGAACCAACCGATGTAGATCCGGTTGTTGGTGCTGGTGATCCATTCGCAGAATCTATCCCATACGTTGGCGCTTTCGCGACGTTGTAAGGTTGTTGTCATTGTTTTATAAGTGCGGTTAGTTATTTATGAATCAGGCTCGTTTGTCTTTGCCTGTGAAACTACTTTACACTGCTTTACAATTTTTAATCAACTTTTCTTACTTCAGTAAACCTGATGCAAGTTATTAGTTTTGCTTATTTAAAAGCAAGCAACGAGGCAGAATACGCCGAAGCTCTCTTTTATTATTTGGTTATATGGCTCTTTAAAAGGGCTACAAGTATTATTTGCCTACTCATCTGGGAATAATAGCTTTGTATATTACCGCTATTCTAGAAAAAACTAACCCTCAGCTTATCACTGGGGGCTTTTTTGTTTGGGGACTTCCAACTAAAAAAATATCCCATCGCTTTGGCAAGCAGGGGAAGCAGGGGAGGAAGAATCTAATGATCATCTTCGCTCCAAAATTGAATAATTTAATTTCTGGAAGTCCCCTGGCAAAATGGCATATCTCTAAATTAGAGGGTTGCTATGGTATTTGAGTAGGATACATTCCATGCGAAAAGTACTGACTTGCATTACCTCTGGTAGTTAGCCAGGGGTTTTTATTTAAATACTCAGTAAGGTTAAAACTCAGTCCCTTTGAGAGCGATCGCTCTTAAATCTTCTGCTGAGAGGTTTTTTTAGCGATTTTGATTTAAGTGATTCTATAATTCCCTGCTTTTCGGAATTCAATGAGAGATAGCAATCTTAATTCAACCAGGAAATTAACAATAAATATAAGCTTATATCAACAAGTAGAAAAATCAAGTACAACGAATTAACAATGACAGACGCTAAAAACGTAATCGATGGAAACCTAGAGGTTTGCTGTACTTCTCCCATGACTGGGTTTTACCGCGACGGTCTTTGTCGTACAGGTGGTCAGGATTTTGGATCTCACGTCGTATGTGCCCAAGTGACATCAGAATTTCTGGAGTTCACTAAATCGCAGGGGAACGACCTCAGTACAGCTGTTCCTGATTTTAATTTTCCTGGATTGAAGCCTGGCGATCGCTGGTGTTTGTGTGCTTCTCGCTGGCAAGAAGCTCTAGAAGCTGGCGTTGCTCCACCCGTAATACTTTCAGCAACCCATGCTAGAGCCTTAGAAGTGGTTTCCTTAGACGAATTGAAAAAACACGCCCTAACTTCGTCTTGATTGGGCAAATGACAAATGACCAATGATAAATGACAAATCAACTCACTGGAACTTCCAGAGGTAGTTCTAATACATTGGCAACCACAGCAATTAATTTCGTGGGGTCAATTGGCTTAGATAAATGCTGCTGAAACCCTGCTGAAAGAGCTTTTAAACGGTCTTCCTCTCGCGTGTATGCTGTTAAAGCGATCGCGGGGATATGTCCGCCTTTTTCTGGTTCTAAAGAGCGCAGCTTCCGAATTAGTGTATAGCCATCTTGCTCTGACATACCAATGTCGCTAATCAGGATATCTGGTTTTGCTTGTTCAAGTACTGCTAACGCTTCATCAACTGATCCTACCGCAGTGGCAAAAGCCCCATACTCCTCAAACATAAAACTCAGAAAGTTACGGGTATCTGTTTCATCATCTACAACTAAAACTCTTAATCCAGCAAGGGGCGTCGAAGCCACAGCAGAAGAAATTTCTCCTGTGGCTTCTCTACTCGCCCTATTACCCCTATTGTCTTGTAGCAGTGGTAGTCTGACAGTAAAAGTTGCTCCTTGTCCAGTGCCTAAACTCTGGGCAAATATTGCCCCCTTGTGCAGTTCTACTAGATGACGGACGATCGCTAGTCCTAATCCTAATCCATTGTGCGATCGCGTTGTGGTACTATCTGCTTGCCGAAAACGCTCAAATACTTTAGGTAAAAACTCGGAACTGATACCAATTCCTGTATCGATAACTTGAATTTGGGCGTACTGGGATTTTGAATTTTGAATTTTGGATTGTAGATTACTGCTTTTATTAGTGTCTAAAGAGTCTAAATTTTCACCATCAGATCCCAATTCCAAATCTGAAATCGAAAATCCCAAATATTTTGATAGCCTGACTTCGACCCCACCACCTTTAGGCGTAAACTTAATGGCATTAGTTAGTAGGTTCCAAACTATTTGCTGTAAACGGGCTGGATCGCCATAAACTGACCCTATGGAAGTATCCAGGACAGTATTTAACTTAATATCTTTTGGTTCTGCAAGGGGACGCACTGCTTCTAATGCTGCTTCCATTACGGAGATCAGATTCACCGCAGATACATTTAACCGCAACTGACCCCGGATAATCCTAGATACATCCAAGATATCCTCAATTAGTTGCATTTGAGATGTAGCGTTGCGTTCGATCGCCTCCAAGGCGCGGGAAGTGGCTTTTTCGTCAAGTTTCTTGGCGCGGAGGATTTTTGACCAGCCTAGCATCGAGGTTAGGGGTGTGCGGAGTTCATGCGAGAGAACAGCAAGAAACTCATCTTTCATCCGATTCGCTGCTTCGGCTTCCTGTCTTGCTGTCTGTTCTCGAATTACTTGAGCGCGGACTTCTTCTGCTTGCTTGCGTTCCGTAATATCTTCAAGGGTTCCCACATATCCCACTAATTCCCCTTGACCGGAAAGCATCGGTGATGAGCGAACCTGAACCCAACGATCGCTACCATGAGCAGTTTGAAAGCGAAACTCTTCTGAATAGTCGCGACCTTCACGAATGTAGGTAGACCAGCTAGCAACTGCTCGTTCTTTGTCTTCTGGATGAACAGATTCCAGCCATCTTTTTTCTAAACTCTCTGCTGCTTTCAAACCACAAATTGCCTGATAGCGAGGATTAGTATACTTACAGCCGCCTTCAGTATCAATTTCAAAAATGCCAACGGGTGAGCAGGTACTTAGCGATCGGAATCGTTCTTCACTTTGCCTGAGTTCTGTATTGACAGCTACTAATTGCGCTGCTTGTTGCTTGACGGCTTCTGTTTTCTTAAATAGTTCTACGAATACTATGACTTTAGAAGTCAGGATATTGGGGTCTAGTGGTTTAAGCAAATAATCAACTGCACCCAAAGCATAGCCTTTAAACAGCATTTGGTCGCTGGTGCTAAAGGCGGTGAGAAAGATAATTGGAGTGTGACGCGATCGCCCTCGATTGCGAATCAAGGTAGCAGTTTCAAAGCCATCCATCCCTGGCATTTGCACATCTAGCAAAATCACTGCAAAATCTTGATGCAGCAGACACCGCAAAGCTTCTTCCCCAGAAGTAGCTCTCACGAGATTCTCCCCTAGTTTTTCTAGGATTGCCTCTAGTGCCAGCAAATTTTCTAGTTTATCATCCACGAGGAGGATGTTGACTTTGGATTCCATCTGCATCGGTTTATTTCTGTGATAAGTGACAAAGCTTGACCATCTGGGAAGCAATGTTTGAGAGTGTCAAAATCCAGTCTACTGTAACAGCAGAAATTGCTGCCTCTGGCATAATATCGCTCTCTGCTGTGGCAGGTTCTTGCACAATAGTAATTCCTCCCCGCTCTTTTATTTTCTTAAGACCTTGCATACCATCTTGGTTTGCTCCTGTCAATATTACACCAATAACTTGCTCAGTGTAGACATCGGCTGCCGACTCAAACAGCACATCAATAGATGGTCTAGCATAAGAAACAGGCTCATCAGTTGAAAGGGCAAAGTGACCTGGTTCAACCAGTAAATGATAATCTGCTGGAGCTATGTATATATTTCCTGGTAGTATTTCGTCCTTGTCTTCCACTTCTCGAATTTTCAACAAAGTGGATTCTTGTAATAACTCCTGAAGTGTTTTGTTAGACTCTTTGTGGCGATGTTGCACGATCGCGATCGGTACAGGAAAGTCTACTGGTAAATTACCCAGAACGATTTTCAATGCAGATAATCCACCTAAAGAAGTACCAATTACCACAATTTTAAACGACACTTGTTTCGCCCTCACACCTACGGAATGTGTGTTACGTAAATAGCAAAGGCTCTTTCATACTGAATTCAGTCAGTGTTTTCTTGCTTCTTTGCCCTTACCAGTAACCCATGCTTAGGTGCAAAAATCATTGCTATGACAAACAACAAGGTTTGCAACACCACAATGCAACCCCCAGTTGCACCATCGATATGATAGCTGATGTAAGTCCCCATAACACTAGAAAATACTCCAGATGCCATTGCAATTAGTACCATGTGGTCGAAACGGTCTGTTAATAAATAAGCCGTTGCTCCCGGAGTAACTAACATAGCTACAACGAGAATAATTCCCACTGTCTGGAGTCCGGCGACAGCGGTTAGGGAGAGTAATGATAGTAAAATATAGTGAAGTGCTCCTGTGTTCAAGCCGATGGAACGTGCATGAGTAGGATCAAAGCAAAATAATAGTAAGTCTTTGCGTAAAATTGCTATTGTTACTAAAGTGATGACACTAATAATCACTGTTTGGATAATATCTTCATTAGAAATACCCAAGACATTCCCAAATAAAATGTGCGTCAAGTCTACGCTGCTTGGAGTTTTGGAAACTAGCACCAAACCAAGAGCAAAAAATCCTGTAAATACAAGTCCGATGACAGTATCTTCCTTAATTCTTGTCTTCGCTTTGATATAACCAATGGCAATAACTGAACCTACTCCAAAGACAAAAGCGCCCACGGCGAAAGGAATATTTAAAACATAAGCAATTACTACCCCAGGCATTACTGCGTGAGAAACAGCATCTCCCATCAATGCCCAACCTTTAAGGGTCATAAAACAAGATAAAACAGAACATACCACCCCAACTAAGGCACTTACACAAATTGCCTTCACCATGAATTCATATTGTAGGGGTGCAGTTAACCAGTCTAAAAATGCGAGAGTATTCATATTTTTAAAATTCTAATATCAGCAATATCAATTACCAATTTAAATTAATCGAATTCATTTTGATTGCCACGGATTATCTGACTTTTACTGAGAGATAAATCTCCAAGAGAACCACCAAAAGTCCGTGAGAGATTTTCTTCTGTGAAAACTTCGGATGTATCGCCATAAGCTAAAATAGTACGATTTATGAGTACTACTTGGTCACAGAAAGTTGTGATAGAAGCTAAATCATGGGTAGAAATCAAAATTGTATGACCTTCTTTTCGCAATTCCAGCAATAAGTCAATCATCGCTTTTTCTGTTTTGATATCTACACCAGTGAAAGGTTCATCTAATAGTAAAACTGTTCCCTGTTGTGCCAAAGCACGGGCGAGAAAGGCACGTTTTCTCTGTCCACCAGAGAGTTCTCCAATTTGGCGATCGCGCATCGACCACATTTGCACTCTCTCTAAACTCTCCCTCACGACACTTCGATCTTTCGCCGACGGAATTCGCAGTATATTCATGTATCCATAGCGCCCCATCATCACCACATCATGGACACTGACTGGAAAATTCCAGTCCACTTCTTCTGACTGTGGTACATAAGCAACTAAGCTTTTTTTTTGTACACTTTTTATCGGTAATCCATTAATCAGAACCCGCCCCGTGACTGGCTTCAAAAACCCCATAATCGCCTTAAACAATGTTGATTTACCGCTACCATTCATCCCCACTAAACCACTGATTGAACCTGCTTGGATTTGCAAAGAAGCACCATGTAAAGCAACTTTGCCGTGGTAAGCAACCGTCAGATTTTCGACATCAATAGAAATGGATTTCATTAAAAATTACCTCTAAAATTAATCAGTATTTTTTAGTGAGTGACTCCAGCCCTCTTGGTGAACATGTAATGTTTTCCAGAGAACAAAAAAGGACTCAAGTCCTTAATAAAAGCCAATTTTTAATAGTTATATTTATTCTCACATACTTGCTCACTTTTCCTCTAACCCCTGAGTTAGAGTAGTAATATTGAGTTCTAGCAACTTTAGATAAGTAGGTGCTAGTCCATCAGATGGAGACAGGGAATCAACGTAAAACACTCCACCAAACCTTGCTCCTGATTCTTTAGCTACCTGACGTTGCGCTCCGTCATTCACCGTACTTTCACAGAAAACGACAGGTATTTTATTTTTCTTAACTGTCTCAATGACTTTTTCTAGCTGTTTGGGAGTAGCTTGCTGTTCAGAGTTGACCGCCCAGAGATAAACTTCTTTCAAGCCATAATCACGGGTAACGTATGAAAATGCGCCTTCACAGCTTACCATGTAGCGCTTGTCTGCTGGAACTACCGACACGGCTTTTCGCAGTCTCTCATCGACTTCCTTAATTTTTTCGCTGTATGCTTTGGCATTGGTATTATAAGTCTCTGCATTCGCTGAGTCCAAATTAACTAATGCCTTGCGAATATTCTCTACGTATATCAAGGCATTTTGTGGTGACATCCAAGCATGGGGATTAGGTTTTCCTCTGTAGTCATCTTCCGTAATTTCTACAGGCTTAATTCCCTCAGTTAGAGTAACGTGAGGCACATTAGGGACGCTGTTATACAATTTCTGTGCCCAACGCTCTAAATCCAGACCATTATTTAAAATTAGGTCTGCTTTTTGCGCCCTCACCAAATCGCTAGGAGTTGGTTCGTAACCATGAATTTCTGCTCCTGGTTTGGTGATAGATTCGACAATCGCCTTGTCTCCCGCGACGTTTTGTGCCATATCTGCGATGACTGTAAAGGTGGTAAGAACTACTTTTTTATCTTTTTTTTCTAGATTACTGGTGGTAGTTGTACCTGGGTTTGGACTTAACTGTGGTTGAGAATTGGAGGTTGACGGGCTACACCCACCCAAACATAGCCCTAATAGCAGCCCAGATACTACAGCCAATTTTTGTCCGTACTGCGGTAGTTGCATCTGAAAGTTATTGATATTAAATCTCATTATAGCAATTTCATAATCTTCTCACTTTTGCCTCACTTTACCAGAAGGGAGATAAAAGTGAAAGAATATAGGAATCTGATTTGATTTATGAAAAAATCTAAGTATGTATAAGGTGTGTTATGCCACGCGGTAACACACCATAGCGAAAGCTTTGGTGCTTTTTATTTTTTATTTATAAACTGATTTGCATTATAGTGAAGCGTTTGGCATAAATTTTTACTGCTCACAACTTTTCAAACACCGTCTAAGACCTATGTAAATTCATTCCCGGAAATACAATGATAGACCGTACCTCTCTTTTACCTGTTTTCATTTTCATCGGAATACCATTAACCGTTTTATTCCTATACTTTGGGTTGAATTCTTCAGGGTTCTGCTTTGCCAAGATGCGTTATCTCAGCGATTACGAGAAGATTCAAGGAGCTTTCGATTTTCAAAATAAGCGAAACAAAATACCTGCAATAATTCCAGGGAAAAAAGAACAGCTTTATGACTACATCAGGTATAAGAGTTTTGATGAATATGTCAAACAAAATCCAGACTGCTGCTCTATCAATCCTGGTGGACCT
The DNA here is from genome assembly GCF_054786515.1 of Nostoc sp. UIC 10890. Lineage (NCBI taxonomy): Bacteria > Bacillati > Cyanobacteriota > Cyanophyceae > Nostocales > Nostocaceae > Nostoc > Nostoc sp. UIC 10890. Next base: position 1,034,636 of record NZ_JBSGKF010000001.1, on the reverse strand, counting down.
TATGATCTTCCACCGCCTGACTTGTTAGATCGTATATTTGGATTTCATTCTGGCGATGCCATTGTTATTAACTTTAAGGCACGTTATTTAGATGAAAACGGTAAGCAAAGAATAAAAGAATATAAAGTTGAACATGCTGTGCAAAACTGCGGGCAGTTCAAGTGGTAACTTTTTCTATTAAATAACTCAAAAAAATTGGATAAAAATTAATGACATTCGGTCTGGGAGGAAAAATCATCACCTTTGCTCATAATAAAGGAACTCAGACTGATAGTACAGATACACTGCAAAATCTTGAGTTCGCCCAATTTAGCGATCGCATTCCCAATGAATGTAAAAAAACATTTCTGTTTCTTAAAAAAGGGTTAAGTTTTGACTTAAGCTTGATTCCTTCATTTTCTCATTTTAAGGGGCTTTTTGAGTGATTCAAATATTTTTGTTATTTACATCACAAACAAATATTTTACTATTGTGAAATAACTTACAGACAAATATGATTTTTCGGTTTTTTTTGTATTTCAAAAAATGCAAAAGTAAATACATTATGAAAATCTTTGTTTGTTAAACAACTAACCTTTAAAAGTTTAATATTTATTGTTTTGACAATTCATAAAAATTTACTTAAGCTAAAGGATAGGTTAAGCAAATCAACAAACGACAGCGATTTGATTTAGCTACATCAAGAATTGCTGTTGCAGACTATTGGCATAAGGAAATGAATCAAAACCAAAATTATTCCATGTAGGCAATTTAACTAGATTTGACTACAAAAAGCTAAGACATGATTAAGCGTATTGAACAGCGCAGATATTGAACAGAATTCGGTCAATTATGGATGGATACTTGTGGTGAGGTTAGTGAGTGTCCATCAATTATTGAAGTTTGACTAGCGATTTGAGATTTTTGATTAGGGTCTTCTAGTTTATATCTCGTCTGGGACGGAATAAATCGAAAAGATGCTCGCTAAGACTGCGCGATCGCCAATCCAAAATCCAAACTTGATTGCTCAAAGTGCAGTAGATATGTCCAGGAGAAGACAATGCTTGAGTATTTGACATCCTTGAACGACCACAATTTGCCCTATCCAGATACGATTCATCCTATCGTTGTCCACTTCGTAATTGCGATGGTGTTGTTTTCCTTTGTCTGTGATGTAATTGGCTATTTTACTGGTAAATCCGGTCTTTTTGAGGTGAGTTGGTGGAATATGTTAGTTGCCACGATCGCAATCTTCGTTGCAATTATTTTTGGTCAGTTTGAAGCAGGGTTAGCACAGCCTTACAGCCTAGCTAAATCGGTGCTGAATTTACATACGCTAATTGGTTGGTCGCTTTCAGGAATTATCACAGCGATTACAGCTTGGCGCTATGTAATTCGTGCCCGTAACCCGCAAAAAGTACCGATTTATTATTTGGGAGCCGGACTAGTTTTAACCCTAATAGTTGGCTTACAAGTATATCTCGGCGATGAACTTGTTTGGGTCTATGGATTGCATACCGTACCAGTTGTGGAAGCAGTAAAGGATGGTCTGTTGCGATGAACTCAGAATTGATTAACCAATTAACCGACTCTCTAGGCCCAAACGGATTACCTTACACAATTCCCATTCATCCCAACTTAGTCCATCTGACAATAGGTTTGTTCATCATTGCGATGACCTTTGATATTGTTGGTGTTCTGTTCCCCTTTGAAAAATGGGTCTTCAAATTTTTGGCAATTACTGTTGAACGTGACAACTTATTTGCTGTTGGTTGGTACAACATGTTGGCTGCCAGCATCATCACATTTTTCACAGTGACAGCAGGTTTTTACGAAATGCTGTTGGCAGCACCACCAGCTGATATGAAGAGTGCCTGGGGATTGCAGGCAATGGAAACTATGCTTTGGCATGGTGTGGGAGGTGTATTCTTATTAGCGCTGATTGTTGGCATGACCATCTGGAGAGCATGGCAGCGATTCGTTTGGGGCAAACAAGAATATAAACAGACAGATAGAGAAGTGCAATGGATCTATCTGCTTGCAGGCATAGCAATCATGTTCATTCTGTACATCCACGGCACACTAGGAGCGCAACTAGCCGCCGAATTTGGCGTACACAATACAGCAGATAATTTGCTGCGATCGCACCAAGACCTCAACACAACACTCAAATGAGTCATTAGTCAATTGTCTTTTGTCCTTTGTCATTTATTTAAAGTTACTAACCAATGACCAATGACCAATGACTAATGACTAATGACTAATGACCAATGACTAATAACCAAAGACAATGAAAATCCAGAAGATTTTAAATATTTTGACGCTGCTTACAGGCGCGATCGCAGTGACTGTTACGAGTCTCTGGATCGGCAAGCAGTCTTACTCCTGGCTTCCTCCCCAAGCAGCGGCCGAATCCCTACTAATTGATGATTTGATTAGCTTCTTAGTAACCCTCGGTTCATTCATCTTCTTGGGAGTAACAAGTACTCTGATGTATTCTGTGATCTTCCATCGGGCGGTCAAAGATGACTTCACTGACGGCCCCCCAATTCATGGCAATATCACCCTAGAAGTTGTCTGGACAGCAATCCCAATTCTGTTAGTGTTGTGGATTGCGGGTTACAGCTACCAAGTTTACGAACAAATGGGAATTCAAGGCCCATCGGAAATAGTTCACCTGCATAATCCGTTGGGAATGGAATCGGCTTATGCAGAACCAAAAGATGCACCAGCTAACGCTTTAGCGGAACCTGTAGAAAAAATCGACGTACTAGCCAAACAGTGGGCGTGGGTTTTCCATTATCCCGAAAGAGATATTACCAGTACCGAATTGCATTTACCGAGCGATCGCCGGATACGTTTAGCACTGAAATCACAAGACGTTCTCCACGGCTTCTATATTCCTGCATTCCGCCTCAAGCAGGATATTATTCCTAACCACGCGATCGACTTTGAATTTACTCCCATCCGCACCGGCAAATACCGATTGACCGATTCTCAATATAGCGGCACATACTTTGCGACTATGCAAGCCAATGTAGTCGTCGAATCTCCTGAAGATTATCAGCAATGGCTAGCCCAAGCTGCAACTCAAAAGCCATCCATAGCAAAGAATCAAGCGGCTTCTGAGTATGCTCAAACATCCAATCAATCAGTCCAAACAGGTTGGGTTACAGTTCCACCTGCTGCACCTCCTCTAGTCAACATAATTGGTAATTGATAAGAGAGTAATTCGTACTTGCAATCAGATTTCATTACGAATTACGAATTACGAATTACGAATTATTTAGTCAATTCACCTGGTTGAAAGGAAAGTAACCATGACTAATGTTCCTATTGAAGGTATCCTTCTCCCTGATGAGAAGCATAACCACGAATCTCCAAGTAATTGGAAAGAATACTTCAGCTTTAGTACAGACCACAAGGTAATTGGTATCCAGTATCTCGTTACCTCATTTTTCTTCTTTCTCGTCGGCGGTATCTTTGCGATGGTGATGCGGGGAGAACTGATGACACCCGAATCAGATTTAGTCGATCGCACCGTCTACAACGGTATGTTCACCATGCACGGCACTGTGATGCTGTTTTTGTGGACATTTCCCTCACTCGTTGGTTTTGCCAACTATCTAGTGCCCCTGATGATTGGGGCGCGAGATATGGCATTTCCCCGCCTCAACGCCGTCGCCTTTTGGATGGTACCAGTAGTTGGGATTTTGATGATGGGTAGCTTCTTTGTTCCTGGAGGCCCTGCCCAAGCCGGCTGGTGGTCTTACCCGCCAGTCAGTCTCCAGAATCCCACAGGTAACTTAATTAATGGTCAAGTTCTCTGGCTGTTAGCGGTTGCAATATCTGGCGTATCTTCAATTATGGGGGCAGTCAACTTTGTCACCACAATTGTGAAGATGCGGGCCCCAGGAATGGGCTTTTTCAAAATGCCCTTGTTTGTCTGGGCAGTATTTAGCGCCCAAATCATCCAACTATTTGGACTACCTGCACTGACGGCGGGTGCTGTTATGCTGCTACTCGATCTCACTGCTGGCACTGCCTTTTTTGACCCCGCCAAGGGTGGGAATCCAGTCATGTTCCAGCATTACTTCTGGTTCTACTCCCACCCCGCCGTTTACGTGATTATTTTGCCCATCTTCGGCATTTTCTCAGAAATCTTCCCAGTCTATTCACGTAAACCCCTATTTGGTTACAAAGTAGTTGCTGTTTCATCAATGTTGATTGCAGTAGTCAGCGGTATCGTTTGGGTACACCACATGTACGTCAGTGGTACACCGGGCTGGATGCGGTTGATTTTCATGATGACAACGATGTTTGTATCTGTCCCCACAGGAATTAAAGTATTTGCTTGGGTAGCAACTATTTGGGGCGGTAAAATGCGGCTAAATACCGCCATGCTGTTTGCCTTGGGCGGATTAATCATGTTTGTGTTCGCAGGAATCACAGGCATCATGCTTTCCTCCGTGCCTGTTGATGTCCACGTTAACAATACCTACTTTGTAGTCGGACACTTCCACTACGTCCTCTACGGCACTGTGACGATGGGCTTATTTGCAGCCATCTATCACTGGTTCCCCAAAATGACCGGAAGGATGTACTCCGAAAGCTGGGGTAAAATCCACTTCTGGTTAGCCTTCATCGGCACAAACCTCAACTTTTTGCCTATGCACCCATTAGGATTGCAAGGAATGTTACGCCGAGTTGCTTCCTACGCCCCAGAGTATCAATTCTGGAACATCATCGCCAGCCTGGGCGGATTTCTCTTAGGAATGTCCACCTTGCCCTTCATTTTCAACATGGTGATTTCTTGGATGCAAGGCGAGAAAGCACCCGCTAACCCTTGGAGAGCAATCGGACTAGAGTGGTTAGTTTCTTCACCCCCCCCAGTAGAAAACTTTGAAGAAACTCCCATCATCATCTCCGAACCCTACGGCTACGGCAAATCAGAACGCTTAACAGCCAACCTCCCAGAATAACGCCAACCATCGGGAAGACGCAAAAACCCTCCGCGTACCTCTGCGCTTCCCTTTGCATACCTTTGCGTTTCAAACTCCCCCTCAAAAACCAAAATGGACAGCTATATCAATTCCCACGAATTGCCCCACACAGCCGCAGAACATACCCACGACGAAGAAGGCAACAAAATGTTTGGCTTCATCGTCTTCCTCCTCTCAGAAAGCGTCATTTTCTTAAGTTTTTTCGCCGGATATGCCATCTACAAAACAACAACCCCTAACTGGCTACCAGCAGGTGTTTCTGGACTAGAAGTAAAAGAACCGGCAATCAACACAGTAATTCTTGTCGCCAGTAGTTTTGTAATTTACTTAGCAGAACGCGCCCTTCAACGCCATGATTTAGTGAAATTTCGCCTGTTTCTCTTGGCAACAATGGCGATGGGAACTTACTTTTTAGTTGGACAGGCGATTGAATGGAACGGCCTCGCCTTTGGTTTCACTTCCGGGGTATTTGGTGGAACGTTTTATCTGCTTACAGGCTTCCACGGTTTGCACGTTTTCACTGGCATCCTGTTGCAGTTGATAATTTTGGTACGTTCTTTCCTACCTGGCAACTACGATACAGGTCACTTTGGCGTCAACGCAACCTCGTTGTTCTGGCACTTCGTCGATGTTATCTGGATTATTTTGTTTATCCTTATCTATGTTTGGCAGTAAAGATTGATGGAAGGAAAACCCAGATAATTTCTCTGGGTTGGTGTATGGGGCATTGTTAATTAATTTTATGCCCCATACACCATTCACTTTGTTATTCTGGTTGGTGCCAATGGTTGCTGTTTCAGCTACTATTTTTCTGCTACTTGCGCTTCTGCTGTTAATCGAAAGACAGATTTTGGGAATACTAAATTTAACAGCTTAGGCGCTTATTTATGAAAAATGTTGTTATCCCAAGTTTTTTGCTCAGTTTATCACTTGTTAGTTGCGGTGTAACTTCTCCACAAGATTTAGCTAAAAGTCATCTCGAACTGATAAAGGCTGGTAAGAGTAGTGAGGCAAACCAACAATATTGCATGACAAAAGAATCATTGAGACTGCATTCAGTTAAAGGATTTGAGATTTTGAGTTCTCAATCAAAAACGCAGGATGGACTTTCTTATACTCAAATTATTACTAAACTTGATACTGACCAAACTGTATATAAAAATACTGAACAAAATGGTATAACTGCGCCGCGAAAACAATCTATACAAGAAGTAAAGTTAGACATTTGGAAGTCGGATGATTTCTATAACAGGATTGTTTCTGAGACTGCAAAACTCAATGATATGACTCAAAAACTTGGTAGTAATCAAAAACAACTCCCAGTTCCTAATCGGTCTGAGGTTAATAGCGCTTCATCATGCATTTTTTTGGAATTTGAACAGTTTGAATCCGATAAACTTTAAAATAACAAATATTAATATTTTGTAATTATTTAAGGATATTATGTATGGCTTCACAATACAATCATCTAACTATCAAATATCTCAAGCTAATCAATCATATTGGTTGCAAACGAAAAGAATGGTCTCATGATAAGGATGATAAGGAATTTGATTTAGGATGGGTAATAAATGAAGGGAGTGGAAAATTAACGAAACAGAACAAAATAAAACGTAAAGAAGTAGATGCCAAAAAAGCTAGAAAAGGCGATTGTATACTCTTGTGTCAAAACAATCACTTTCACGGTCATCATGCAACCCATATAGTTGAAATAGTAGACGAACCTGATGAGGCTAAATACAGAGATGATACATGGACACGTCGAGTTAGGATAATATGGAGAGCCGAAAACCCCTGGGAAAAAGCACCACTCACAGAAGATGTCATTGGTAAGAAATTTTCATTTCGTAGTGGAAACTTGGTTAGCGTTGATGCACCAACTATTGACTTGAATTTAGACAAGTTGAAATTTGAATAAGCTAGATCAAGATATCTAAAATGTAATCAGAATCTCGTTTATTCTCTCTGTGCCCTCTGTGCCTCTGCGGTTTAAAAGTAATTGATCTAACTACAGAGACGCAGAGAATACAAAGGTTAGAAATTAAAAAGGGGTTTTTGGATACAAGGGGAAAATCACTGTAAGAAGTATACTTATACCAATTCTGTGTGAAGATGCGCTTATGCTGCAAGAAATCAAGAATGAACCGCCAAGAGCGCCAAGTACACCAAGAAATAAGAAATTAAGAGATTTGGCGCAGCTTCACAAAGAAACGGTATTAGCTCTCGTCTCAACTTTTCAAATTAACCTTCTCCTCAAACTTTGATCCATCTTGATGAGATAAAAACTTTTCACTACTGTGATAACTTCTTCGCCATTGTTCGAGCTTATCTATAGATATTGATTTAGATATGACATTCACGCCATTTCCTCGCCAAGCAACTTCTGGATCTGTTGTGAAAACCCCGCACTCTAATTGATCTAGCCTCATATTCCAATATTCGCTAAATCTACCTTTTAGAGTAATAACTTGCTCAAACACCTTGTTTCTATGTTTATTTCTTCTTTTCCGTTCTGTCGCTCCAGTTGCTTCTGTATCAATAAACTTAGTTTCAATTAAAAACAGACTACCTTTAAAGGTCAAGAAGACAAAATCACACTTTCCTAAATCTGTATAATCTGAAATTGGAGACTTTTCAAATAACAGCAATTCAGCGCACGAGGGAAACAATTCTTTAATATTCAGAAATAAATAAGCTTGTAATAGAAGTTCCTTATCATAAGGAAACAATATCACTCCTTCAAAAAATTTTTGAATGTCCTCGTGAGTTTGGGGTTGAATTTTTTTACAGTATGAAACAAATCTATGTAGCTCGTTTACAATCATCAAGTTCTAACTCCTTCCCCCGGTCGCAGCCTTAAGGGTCTTAGCATAAAAAGATACCACTCCCTCAAGGAAATTATCATCAGCATAAGTAACTAAAAAAACGATTAAAATCCTGAATACTTAAGGCGATTTACTGTTGACAGTTCAATCAACGAATTTTTAAGCTGCTTTTCAGTATTGGTGGATTTTTCACTTCTGGTGTCAGCTACCAGTCAGCGATTTTATATGAGCAGGAAAACTAGCATTTTGCAAAGCTTGAACGGTTATTCTAGAATCTTGTACGCAAAATTGCCAACCCAAGCGAACAAGTTTACGAGAAGTTTCAGTTTGGATAATTCCAATCACTGGCATTTTTGCCTTTTCTTTGTCTACTGAATGTTCTTGCAAAATTGTTTTCAAGCGATGTAAGTCTTCCATGTTACCTGCTTGCTGGGGATTTAATTCCACCATCACCATTTGTACTGTTTCCACTGGTTCTGCATCTTCAAGAATAAATTGAGTTTGCTCATCGCGTCGATCTACTTTTCCCCAAATAATTAATCTAGTATCAACTTGGAGTAGGGAACTAATGCGTTCATAAGTTTTCGGGAAAACTACAGCTTCTAATTGTGTAGTTAAGTCTTCTATTTGCAAAATTGCCATCTGATCACCTTTTTTCGTCACCACTTTTTTGACGTTATTTAACATGACAACTGCACAAAGTCTTGTATCTTCTCTTTGTTCTCCTAGTTGCGAAAGGTTAATTGGAGTCAAAAGTGGTGCTATTTGTCGTAAGGATTTCAGTGGATGATCTGATACATAAAAACCTAATAATTCTTTTTCCATCTGCAACTTTTTCTGTGGGGGTAAATCCGTCACAGGTTTAGATTTGGGAGCAGTCTCAAAGGCATTGTTTGCTCTTTTATTCTGAGTCGAAGAAAACCCATCGCCCAATAAATCAAACAGATTCCCTTGTCCACTGGCTCTGTCTTTAGCGCGAGATTGTGCCCAATCGTACACCAATTCTGAGTCGTTAATTAACTGTTGGCGGTTGGGTTCCATTTTGTCAAAGGCTCCACAGTAAATCAACGACTCCAGAGTTCGGCGGTTAACAGCACGTAAATCGACGCGATCGCAAAAATCAGCAAGAGTCTTGAACTCTCCTGTCTCATTTCTCGCTTCCAAAATACAAGCGATCGCATTTTGCCCCACGTTACGCACCGCCGAAAATCCAAACAGAATCTTTCCTGCCGTTGGCGTAAAATCAACACCAGAACGGTTAATATCTGGCGGATCTATGGAAATCCCCATATTTGTACAGTTAGTAATATATCTCTGTACCTTATCGGTATCACCACTGTTAGCTGTTAACAGCGCCGCCATATATTCCAATGGATAATTAGCTTTTAAATATGCTGTTTGATAAGTTACATAACCATAGGCTGTCGAATGGGATTTATTGAAACAATTGGAAGCTATTAAGCCATTTTTGATCGCAAAATTATGGTCACGCTCAACCCCAATGTCATAGACATTTTGTCTGCCTAAATATTTGCGTGTAGCTATTTTTATCATCCTACCCTACCCCTGAAAAAAGTTTTACGAAATTAATTAATTGATAAAATCGTAAAAAATGTATTCTTTATAGTACTTATAATACAAAATTATATCACTAGAAAACACTGCTATACTCTTACACAAAAGTAGCAAATATATATCAAAACTTTGGTAAACTATTCAATAGACAGTTAATAGCCATATATTTGCTACTTTTTTAAACTTATTAAACACATTTCAATACATATTAATCCGCATAGTTTAGATGGTTTGCACTAGGGAAGAAGAAGGGGAGCAGGGGAGATGAGGGAGAAATAAACAGTGCCCAATGCCCCATACCCAATGCTCAATGCCCAATGCCCAATAGCGATACCAATACCAATATCGACCAATATGTACTAGAATCAATGACTTGAGTGAGTCATAAAGAGAGCAATCATGGCATCCATCCGCGAGTTGCACCAACAACTGGTTAAGAAAGAACGTTCTGCCGTTGAAATTACCCAAGAAGCTTTAGATCGCATTCAAGCGTTAGAGCCGAAATTGCACAGCTTTTTGTGTGTGACGGCAGAACGGGCATTAGAGCAAGCGGGTGCTGTGGATGCCAAAATAGCTGCGGGAGAAGAAATTGGACTCTTAGCAGGTATTCCTGTGGGTATCAAGGACAATATGTGTACCAAGGGAGTTCCTACCACCTGCGCTTCCCGGATTTTGGAAAATTTTGTGCCGCCTTATGAATCAACGGCGACGCAAAAACTTGCTGATGCTGGGGCGGTAATGGTAGGCAAAACCAACTTGGATGAGTTTGCAATGGGCAGTTCTACAGAAAACTCTGCTTACCAAGTCACGGCTAATCCTTGGGATTTATCACGAATTCCAGGTGGTTCTTCGGGAGGTTCTGCGGCGGCGGTGTCGGCCCAAGAATGTGTAGTTGCTCTCGGTTCTGATACTGGCGGTTCGATTCGCCAACCTGCATCTTTCTGCGGTGTGGTGGGGATGAAACCAACTTATGGTTTAGTTTCCCGTTATGGTTTGGTGGCTTATGCTTCATCTTTAGATCAAATTGGGCCATTTGCAAACACGGTAGAAGATGCGGCAATATTATTAAGTGCGATCGCAGGTCATGATCCCAAAGACTCTACCAGCCTGAAAGTTGCCATTCCTAACTACGCTGCTAGCCTAAAACCAGACTTCAAACCCAGAGGTCAGCTAAGAATTGGTATCATTCAAGAAACTTTTGGTGAAGGTTTAGACCCTGTAGTAGCACAAGCTGTTACCAAAGCAGTAGATCAACTACAAAGTTTGGGAGCAGAGATTCACACAATTTCTTGTCCCCGTTTTCGCTATGGCTTACCCACCTACTACATTATTGCCCCATCAGAAGCATCAGCAAACCTGGCTCGTTACGATGGCGTTAAATATGGATACCGCGCTCCTGATGCCGATAATCTACTATCGATGTACACTCGTACCCGTGCCGCTGGTTTTGGTACAGAAGTCAAACGCCGGATTATGATTGGCACTTATGCCCTCTCAGCTGGCTATTATGACGCCTACTACCTGAAAGCGCAAAAAGTTCGTACCTTGATTAAGCAAGACTTTGAAAAGGCTTTTGGCGCGGTTGATGTGTTAGTTTGTCCCACATCCCCCACTACAGCATTCAAAGCAGGGGAAAAAACTACTGACCCCTTAAGTATGTATTTAACTGACTTAATGACTATTCCTGTGAATCTTGCTGGTTTACCTAGTCTAAGTTTGCCATGTGGTTTTGATGATCAGGGGCTACCAATAGGATTACAGTTAATTGGCAATGTGCTCCGAGAAGACCTACTGTTTCAGGTAGCTTATGCCTATGAGCAATCCACTACTTGGCATCTGCGTAAACCTCAAATATCTTGAAATTGGGCATGGGGTGTTGGGCATTGGGGATTGGGCACTGCTTATTTCTCCCTCATCTTCCCCATCTTCCCCACTCATTGATTAGTGACTATTGATTGTTCACCATTGACTTCTGGAGTCACGGATTCAGATGCAATTTGTGGTGGGTTAAGTATATATAAAAGGCCAGTAGATGCAGCTACTAATAATAGAATGTAGGTAAAAACAAGAGGTATGTATCTATTTGGTTTATTGTCTGAATTTTTATGATTGTTATTGGAGTCTTGGCGGACAACATTGCTTATAAAGGTGTACGATAGAGCATTTCCATCCAGTCCTAAAGCATCTCCATAGCGACGGATGAATCCTTGAACAAAAATAGGCTCAGGCAATTCTTCAAATCGTTCTTCTTCTAAAGCTTGTAAAACACCTGCTCTAATTAGTGTTTGAGCGGCTATTTCTTCTATGCGGATGGATTTTTCTTGTCTTACTTGTCGCAAGTGTGTGGTTATTTCCTTTAGCTGCTCTATTTGAGCTTCGTTTAAGAGCGTCACTGTCTTCTCCTGTATGGGCTAATTCTACTATTCATTGAGAAGACTTAAATGTGCATACGTAAATTCACTGAATATTTGATTTTAGGATAAAATTTTTTGATTGTGGCTTAATCCTGTATTTTAAAATGCTAAGGCATCTCATACCAAGTAATCTATCTGTATTTTTTTATACTTTATGGAAAATAAAAAATCTTGAGGCAAAATTAGCAATGTGCAATTTCTAATACAAGTGTTTTCCCAGGGGCTACTCTGGACTGGGCTAATTGCAGCGTTCCTGCTTCAGGTTGCCGTATGTATCGCTTCCATTCAATGACGGTTACACTAAGTCTGAAGTTTCACACGTCTGTCTAGGTTCGCTTGTGTTCCAGACCGTTCTCTACCCACTCGTACCCAAGCAATGTCTTGATGAGAATCACGCGTCATTTGCTCATCTCGCTCTGCGTCACTTTGAAATCCACCGCGAGTTGAAAATCCAATGTTATTCCGAGGACTTGTGAACATGTGGTAGACAACAACTGCCTTTGCTCTTGCGAAAAGATACTGCTGTGCGAATGTGTCAGCACCTCTAGCATCTCCTACCACAAAGCTCTCATTTTGTTCGAGGGCATTATCAATCAGAAAGCGGTAGTGAAGATCAAATTCTGCCTGAGTTAGGTCGAGGTGGCCGCTAATAAAATTGACAATCTGCTCATCTGCCATACGGGCATTCTACGATCAATTTGAAGGTAATCAACAGGTCTTTGGGAAATGGGGAAGAAGAAAGGGAGAAGAGTTTTCCCCTCAGCAAGAGCAGCACTCTGCCCAACAAGAAACTTCAAACTCTCCTTGGGATAGCTTCAAAAGTTTTGTCAAAGGTAAGCCCCAAGAGTTTATTGAACTGCGGAATGCCGCAACAGAATTAGCTGCTGTTGTGGTGCAGGTTGCTCGTAGTGGCAATATGGAGCGAATAAATCGGGTTCGTGAGCTTTTAGAGCAAGTTAAACGGGAAATTTACGCGATTCTGGCTGAAAAATAAGTTGCTTCATCAACCAACATTGCTGCCATCGCTATACTCAATTTTGCTCGTTGGTCAATTCGTCACTCACTTGTATTCATCTCATCACCTCCCTATCGGGTAGGTGAGAGGCAACTAATGTTTAAGCTAAAGCCTGCCTCCTGCCTTTTTTATTCTCCTGTATATAACTATTGTCACGGTTATATAACTGGAGATTCGCTATATTTAACAGTTAACAGGCAATGGCTCAAAGGAGTTAAAGAGATGGAAATTAAGCCAACTGACCCATCGCTAGCACTCATGGAAATTCCCCCTGGCTATCTCAACATTATGGGTTATGTTGATCAGTCAGAAGTTAATGGCCCTGGTTGTCGTGCAGTCGTCTGGGTACAAGGTTGTCTTCGTGAGTGTCCTGGCTGCTTTAATACTAACTCCTGGTCATTTGAGGCTAACCAATTGATTGCTGTTGATACTCTTGCCGAGAATATTCTTAGCAATCCCCGCAATATGGGTGTAACATTCTCTGGTGGAGAACCATTTTGGCAAGCAACTGCCCTGGCATCTTTAGCTCGGAAAGTCAAAGCTGCTGGGTTAAATGTAATGTCTTTTACTGGGTTCACTCTTAAGCAGCTACAGTCCCAATCCGCACCACCAGGTTCCCAAGAATTGTTAGAACAACTCGATATCCTGATTGACGGGCCTTTTGTACAATCTCTAGCAATTAATTCTCCCGATTCTCCAGTTTCTTCCAGTAATCAACGGGTTCGTGTGTTAAACCCAGCTTTTCAAGACCAAATTACTTGGGCTAGCGACCAGATAGAAGTCCACATCCTCAAAGATGGTGGTCGCATTGTCACTGGCTATCAAGGTGGGCTGGAATTGACGGAATAATTCGTAATGACGCTCCTGCGTCGCTAACGCTGCGCTAACGTAATTCGTAATTCGTAATTCGTAACGAAAGTCATAGTGCCTCAATTCATTGATGGAGATAAAAAGCATGATTCATTTTTCTGAGCAAGCGATTTCAGTTTTAGGGTAATAATTACGAATTACGAATTATGTTGGCTAGACTATTTGAGACAATTTTTAGTAAACACCGTGTATTTTGGGCTGTTTTCCTCCTTGGTACAGCACTGGTAGTAACGCTAGTACTGTCCCTTTCTCAAGGAGCAGTACCTTTAAATATGTCGGAATTGTGGCAAGCCATTCTCCACAAAGGCGATCCAATTAAACAGACAATTCTCTGGGATTTGCGTCTTCCACGGATTACAGCTGCTCTCATTGTCGGTGCAGCTTTGGGAATGTCAGGAGCATTGCTACAAGGAATATTACGCAATAGTCTGGCTGATCCATTTATTTTGGGCATTTCAGCGGGTGCAGGATTAATTGTGATTCTGATGATTGTGTGGCAAATATTCCCGATCGCAATTCCTTTAGCAGCATGGATGGGAGCTATTTTGACTTCTGCGATCGTTATTTTACTCGGTCGTGCGGGGTCGGGGATTTCTGTTGAGCGGTTGATTTTAGGTGGAGTGGCGGTGAGTTCTTTATTTGGTGCTGTACAAAGTACATTGCTGCTTTTAGCTGAAGACGGTCAAATTCAAATTGCGCTCAGTTGGTTAGTTGGTAGTCTTAATGGACGGGGTTGGCAAGAAATTGCTACGCCTGCTCCTTACATCATCGTTGCATTGATCGGGGGATGCTTGTTGGCGCGATCGGTAAACGTGCTGGCTTTAGGAGATGATTTGGCTGTGGGTTTAGGGGTTTCGTTGACGCGATCGCGCCTGTTAATTGGTGGTGTCGCCACTCTATTAGCCGCAGGTGCTGTCAGCATCAGTGGCTTGATTGGATTTGTTGGCCTTGTTGTCCCTCATGGTGTCCGCCTCATCGTTGGTACAGATCATCGCTTTGTTTTACCACTTTCCGCCCTTGCAGGTGCATGGTTACTGACTTTTGCAGATTTACTTTCTAGGCTAGGAGCAGTAGAACTACCAGTAGGTTCCGTCACCGCCTTGCTGGGTTCACCGCTGTTTATCTGGCTACTTTATCGTCGTTCTGCTGGGTTCAATAAATTTTGACCTAATAAGCTGATGCTCAAGTCTTTTTCATCTATTTGAAGCACAATCCGTTGTGTGGATTCACAATTGTGCATCCCTAAACTATAGTTGAACTACTGAAAACTGCTGTAAGTTTATACTACAATACAATGTTCTTTACGTCTCAGTGTATAAAAAACTTGCCATTTTGGCTGCATTACTTTGAGCGTCTCTGCTAAAGTATTAAAAGTCAATTACTTGTGGGCTATATTTACCGAGGTTTACTATACCTTTAAAAGCATTTAGCTAAGTTTGCTCATTTTGCTCTGCTAGCGGAACAATAAAAATTGCTGGTGTATTCCCTACAACAGCAACCAGCAAAATGATCAGTTTTGGTTTATTTACCTCGTCTATTTTAACATTGACGAGGTATTTTTTAATCTGGGTAATGTCTAATATCATGTCCGTTTAATTTATCGAACAGAATTCAGGAGTCAGGAGCGGAGCCGGAGACTCCGAAAGCTCCGGTCAGAATGGGCGTTTAGCCCATTCTGACTTCTGAATTCTTCTTCAATCACTTGCGTTTATACCAATTACCCCTATGATTATTAAGGCGATCGAAAAAAGTTTCATTAATGTGGCAGATTCCCGAAACCAGATAATACCAATAAGCGCAACTAGGATAGTTCCCAATCCAGCCCAGACAGAATAAGCTACACTCACTTCAAGTCTCTTGAGAGCAAAAGTCAAAAAAGTAAAACAAAGTCCATAGAAGACAAATATTAACACCGAAGGAACTGTTTTAGTAAATCCCTGCGATAATTTCATGCAAGTTGTGCCTGAAACCTCAAAAACGATTGCTATGATGAGGTAAATCCAACTGATTGACATATTTTTTGTGAGTGATGTGTTAACAGCAACCGACGGGTGGTACACCAGGCCCTATGAATAGAAGAAACAGTTCTGAAGCCACTCATTAATAGATAAGTGTAAGTGTCCTGACAGTTAAAATTGAACGCGCAGTAGTGTAGTTTAGCGTGACTAGGAGCATGATTCTGGGGCTTTATAGCTGATTGGTGAAAGAAAAAGCGTCCTCTCTCTATGAAGAGATTATCTATTACTACATTTCAAGTCAGAACGATCCGAAAATTTATTATATCAGGGTTGCTGTAATAAAGCTTAAGTGGATACTGCTGTTACCCTAGCTTTGTATTCAATTAGACTTTTTAGCCCGATGTAATGATATGTTTATTTCTGTGATTGTGTACTAAATAGCCATCATTAACTGAGTATACCAAGACAGATAATAAATCTTTTTTCCCAGTCTCCATTTTCAAGCGAGTTGGTGAACCATTGGGGTAACGACTGTTGTAGTATGATTGTGATTTTGTACTAAAAATGGTATAAGAAATGACAGCTCAATTTGAATACAGCACTCTTGCTCATCCACAGGATATTAAGCAGCTTGAGACTATCCTTGAGCAGTGTTTTATCAGCGGACTTGGTGGTGAAGAAGCTTATATCAACCTGATTGGGGTAGAAAATTTCCGCATTATTCGGGGATGGGAGCAAGTAGTTGGTGGATTGGCAACTCTGGATATGGGTCAGTGGTGGGGTGGTGTGCGTGTACCAATGACAGGAATTGCCGTAGTAGGCATTGCTCCAGAGTATCGTGGTTCGGGAGCTGCGATCGCTCTCATGCAACAAATGCTCAAAGAACTTTATGCTAGAGGCGTAGCAATTTCCGCTCTTTATCCAGCTGTTCAAACTTTGTACCGAAAAGTAGGGTATGAGCAGGGAGGTAGCTGGTGTATTTGGGAAGTTTCTACCAGGAATATTCAAGTGCGGGAGCAACCCCTACCTTTAGAACCAGTAGTGAGCATCCATCATGAAGTCTTTCATGAACTATATCAGCAGCAAGCGAGACTAACGCATGGATATTTAGACCGACATCCAGCAATCTGGCAGCGAATAATCCAACCAGATGAGAAAGAAACAGTCTATGCCTATTTTATTGGTACTAAAGAGCAACCCCAAGGCTATATCATCTTCACTCAAGAGCGAACAGAAGACGGTGAAATCCTTTGGGTAAAAGATTGGGTACTTCGCACAGTTGATGCTGCACAAACTTTCTGGTCGTTTCTGGCAAATCATCGCTCTCAAATTCACCAGGTGCGATGGAAAAGTTCTGCAATTGATTCTCTAACATTGCTACTACCAGAGCAAACTACCAAAATATGGCGTGAGAGTCGTTGGCTGTTTCGGGTAATAGATGTAGTCAAAGCGCTGGAAGCACGGGGTTATCCATCGGGAATCCAAGCTGAATTGCACCTAGAAATTCAAGATAATTTGCTACCTGCAAACAATGGTAAATTCATACTTTCTGTCGCCAACGGACGTGGTGAAGTCACAAAAGGCGGAAAGGGAGAGTTACAGCTAAATATCCGAGAATTGGCACCATTGTATACAAGTTTATTCACTCCCTACCATTTGCAACAAGTGGGAAAACTTGATGGGACAGAAAAGGCTATCTTAGCAGCTACGCAAATATTTACAGGTGCCTCGCCTTGGATGCCTGATTTCTTTTAAAGGGAGTGGGGAAAGTGAGGCCCCTCTGGAGATAAGGGTAATGGGGAAGCGATTAAACTGTTGTACCTCCAGTTTTTGCTCAACTGGTCGCCGTTCCGGTACTGGGTACTGGGTACTGGGTAATGGGTACAAGGAATTGTTTTTTAAAATTTGGTGGTGGGTAAGAGCAAGCATCATAATTTTTCGATTTTACACCCAGTCCCCAATCCCTAATCCCCAGTCCCTAATCCCCAGTCCCTTTTACCTCACATCCCCAACGTTCCCCAATCAAAAAAACATAAGTTGGAAACATAATTAATCATTAGTTCGTCCTTCGGCTAGATTAGCAATTTCTGTTGTCAATTCACACCATAAAGAAGGATACCAGCGATTTTTTTTGATAAATCATGATCATCTGATCCTAGATAAGTAAGTATAGGTGAATCAATTAAGGTTTGTAGTTTGCGTTTGAGAGAAAATAGCGCAAACTACGAGCCACAAAATTGGATGTTCTCTACTTATTTATCATCAAAAAAATAAGTCAATGGGATTTATGCTTTTTTTCCGGAATTTCAGTATGATCATCAGAAAACAATCTAAGGTAAGGTTGATTAGTTGCTACATAGTTGCATACCTACAATCACAACATGAAATCACATTTACTTGCGATCGGTTTAAGCAGTTTGCTTCTATTTGCAGGACAAGCTAAAGCTTCACGATTACAGTCTTGGTACTTTGATTCTAAGCAAAATCAATTACACCTAACTACAACCTCTGGAATCCAACCAAAAGCCTTTTTATTAGATAATCCTAATCGATTGGTAATTGACTTACCTGGAACTAGTTTTAATTCAGATAGTGTTAAAAAAGCTTTTGGTAATGCAGTCAAAGAAATTCGTATTGGAAAACTAGATAGTAAAACAACTCGTTTTGTCGTAGAATTAGCTCCAGGCTATCATATTGATTCCCGTAATCTATCCATCAAAGCAGATTCTCGTTCTCATTGGATTGTAAAATTTAACTCATTTGACCGCCAAAGCAATAACATTCCTGGGGAAAATAGACAAGATATTGCCATTAATTCCACAGATGCTTCAACATTTGCAGGAGTTGTAAATCTTGGTCAAGAAATGCAGGGTATTAGTTCTCAAATTCGGGCATTGTTAGCAACTTACAAATCATTAAACCCTGGAATATTTTTCTTAGATTTAGATACAGGTAACTATATAGATATTAATGGTGAAAAAAGATTTGCGGCTGCCAGTACAATCAAATTTCCCTTATTAGTAGCTCTTTTCCAAGAAATAGACGCTGGTAGAATTAAACTAACAGATAAATTAGTGATGCGGCGCGATTTAAGGGTTGGTGAAGCGGGAACTATGAAATACAAACCCGTTGGAACTAAATTTAGCGTCCTCCAAACTGCTACCTTGATGATGACCATTAGCGATAATACCGCCACAAATATGGTTCTTGATCGTTTGGGTGGTGTAGCAAAAGTTAACCAACGTTTTCGTGGCTGGGGATTGCAAAATACAGCAATGCAGAATTTACTTCCAGACATTCCTGGCAAAAATACAACCAGTTCCAAAGATTTAGTCAGATTGGCGGCGTTAGTTTCTAACAATCGTTTGCTATCTCCAAAGAGCCGCAATCAAGTTTTAGGGATTATGCGCCGTGTCAAAACTAATAGTTTGCTACCGGCTGGTATTGGTAAAGGAGCTACCATTGCCCACAAAACTGGCACATTGAGATTTATTATTGGTGATGCGGGTATTATTGAAATGCCCAACGGGAAAAGCTATTTAGCAGGCATTTTGGTGCAAAGACCAAACCACGATCGCAGAGCTGGAGATTTTGTCCGTGAAGTTTCTCGCAGAGTCTACAATTACCTAAGCCAAACCAGAGTTAGCAATATAGAATCGAACTCTAGCGAGCGCACTCCTTAGTAATGGGGACGAGGGGGAATTATTGAATAAATCTCTCCCTCATTTCCCCCACCTGAGTTAACTTGCTACTTAACTCAAGAAATTTGGCGTACCACTACCACCATTCCTACCAACAGGAGGAATTTCCAGTAGGCTATCTGTGGCTTGGCCAGTACCATCATTAATAACGGACGTAGAGTTACCCCCCGGATGTCCATTGGGAATGAACAATTGTGGATGATCAAAGGGCGCTTTGTCATAACGAACTCGCTCATCGGTGAGTCCTTTCATGAAGGCTACCAAGTCATCTTGTTCAGTTTGGCTTAGTCCCAACGGGGCGAGGGCGCTTTGCGGGCGGAAATCTCCACCACGATTATAGAAATCCATCACTTGCGGCAGAGTCAAATAACCACCATTGTGAAAGTAAGGGGCGGTGAGTTCTATGTTGCGTAATCCGGGAGTCTTAAAGCTTCCATCTGCAACTATTCTGTCATTGGGGCTAACTGTAATATTGGGGTTTGAACCAAGAAGTAATGGGAATTTATCCAAAGCAGCAACTCGCGACTCTGAAAGCGGGTTGCCAAATGGGTCTTGACCACCAACACCAGTGTCTTCTAGGGTACGTCTAACACCGATATTGAAAAAGCCACTGTCAAAGACAATTCTAAGGTTGGGAATGTTTATGGTTCCCAGTCGTTGCTTCTTTATATTGCTCACTGAGGCGTTGGTAAGTTCTAGTCCACCGTGACAACCGATGCACCGAGCTTTACCCTCGAAGAGTTGTTTCCCTCGTTGCTGCTGCTCGGTGAGGGCGGTGGTGTTTCCTTCCAAGAAGCGATCGTAGGGTGTATTGTCGGAAATAAGTGTAGACTCGTACAACTGAACTGCCAGCCCGAAGAATAATGAGAAGTTATACTCCGATAGCGTGTACTCATCGGTTTCGGAAGAGTTATCAGGTTTTTTGACAAAACTCCGTCTACCTTCAGCATCAACTTGGATGAGTTGATTAGACTTCCACCACTCCGGCTTGAAGGCATCTTTAACCAGTTGATCGTAAGTTTTATCTTTCAGTCCCGGTTGAGGCCATCTACTGTCTGCACCTAAAACGCTGTCTTGTGGATGCACAACCTGTTTGCCTAGCGGTCTGAGGCGAGATAACTTTTTCGCCAGTTTTCGGGGAAGCTTTTTACCCTTACTAGCACTACGAGATTTTCTGTCAATTCGCCCGAACTTATCACCAATTTCTTCAAAGGTACGACCATCAGCTGACGACTCGAAGGAACTGAGTGGCGGGCCA
This sequence comes from Nostoc sp. UIC 10890, assembly GCF_054786515.1. NCBI lineage: Bacteria > Bacillati > Cyanobacteriota > Cyanophyceae > Nostocales > Nostocaceae > Nostoc > Nostoc sp. UIC 10890. The sequence continues at coordinate 1,014,038 of NZ_JBSGKF010000001.1, read as the reverse complement.
ACTGCTTGGGAAGCCAAAGACGAATTATTCAGGCTAACTTTAACAAATTTGAGTTGATTTGGGTTTTCTGCTTTGACAACAGAGGCGTTAGGATCTCTCAAACCGAAGGGATTCACCCCATTAAAGATATCCTGTGCCCTTCCATCCCAGAAGTTGCGGAAGTTGAATACTGCATTAATTACAGTTGGTGTGTTACGCGGTTCAACGCGGCGCACATTTATGCCTCCCACGTTAAAAACCTGATCTGGCTCATTTTTCACTTGGTCTTCTGCATTACCAGGTGTGACATCCACAAACTTTGTATTGAAAACCCCCTGAGAGGAACTGACATCATTAATGTCACTGTGGAAGGGAAAATCTTCTGGTTTGAGTTGGTAGTTTGGTAGGCCGCCTACATTAAAAACTGTATCTGGATTCTCTGTACCATCAGGGTTGATCCGCAAAAGCCCAGGAGCGATCTGATTTTTGGATCTATTGTCGGCTCCAGCATGGAAGTGACAACTAGCACAGGAGGTCTGTCCATCACTTCCAACCTGCATATCCCAAAAAAGAGTCTTTCCTAACTTGATTGCAGCTACTTTGTCTTTTACAAAGTCTCCAAGATTGTCAGGTTCTGGAACCGATACGCTCTTGAGCGAAACTGGAGGCGACCCCGTAACCTGGGCCGATACAGTATTTCCAGCGATTACTGCTGCCATAATAAGGACAGCAATTGTTGTAGTCTTTAAAAATCTTGATCTCAAGTATTTAAGCTTGCTATATCCGAATCTCCACTCTTGGCGCTTGATTTTTGTCACCACAGATTTGAGCAAAAATCGACCTTTGGAGGCCAGCAGGAAGTAAATTGATAAGCCTGTAATAAAGACTACTAAGATTATGATGGGTATAAACCCCATAATTTTTATACTAAAGTGACGCCGAAATAAATCATACACTTACGTGGAAGTCCAAAATTTAATATTCATGTAAAGTAATTACGCAATTTACTAATTTTATGTAAACAAAAAACGCCATCTACTGGCTCAAAATAAATTGGGTAGAGTAGATAAGTTGTTCTATGTTGAATTTATATGAACCAAACTATTAAGAGAGTTTCTCAATAAGAACATGTAAAATCTAGATATGCAAATTAGATACGTTTTAATTTATTGTCAGCCCTACTTTCAGTAGGATATTTGAATGTCACTACATCAAAGTTCTGGACGCTGGCGCTTAGGGCTAGCGTTATCGCTATTGACGGTTTTATTGTGGGGAATTTTACCTATTGCTTTGACGATAGCTCTGCAAGCACTTGATGTCTATACCGTTATTTGGTTTCGCTTTTTGGCATCATTTATACTACTTGCTTTGTATTTAGGAATACGCGGTAAATTACCAAAGTTAGAACAACTACGCTCTGCTTCTTGGAAATTATTAGCGATCGCTACACTTTTCTTAGGGATTAATTACTTTCTGTTCATGCAAGGTTTAGCACTAACATCGCCTGCTAACGCTGAAGTTCTCATTCAATTATCTACCCTTTTATTAGGTTTAGGAGGGTTAGTAATTTTTAAAGAACGTTACAGGCTGTATCAATGGATTGGTGTAAGTGTAATGATTTGTGGTTATCTTTTATTCTTTCGTGAACAACTAACAAATTTGATTACAGCCCAAAACACATACATACTAGGTAGTGTTTTGATTGCGCTAGGAGCAGTAGCATGGGCGATTTATGCTTTGGCACAAAAGCAGTTATTACAATCTTTATCTTCTCCTAGTATCATGTTGATTATTTATGGAGGATGTGCTTTATTATTCACTCCTCTAGCCAGAGTAAAATCACTTTTTATACTTAATAGCTTCCATTTAGGAATGTTAGTTTTTTGTGCGTTGAATACTTTAATTGCTTACGGTGCTTTTGCCGAATCCTTAGAACATTGGGAAGCATCACGAGTAAGTGCGGTAATAGCTTTAGCTCCCATTGTGACATTAATATCAGTCGCGGTTGTATCAGTTATTGCACCTAATTGGATACCATCAGAACACTTCACTCTCATAGCAATATTAGGAGCGGGTTTAGTAGTCACAGGTTCAGTAGCGATCGCCTTGGGAAAAGCTGATTAATCAGAATATTTTTCCGGATTTTTACTGGCTTTCCCATCTAGTAAATTCGTGCAAGATTCAAAGCTACAACATAAATACTGAGGCAGACTATTTTTTATTTGTTATGATTTAATAGTGAAGGCAAACTACTGAAATCATCTGGATACTTTACTTATCTCTGTGACTCTGTAGTATTTAATTGTTGACCTGATAGCCGAAAAAATTATTGAAGAATAATTCAGGAATCAGAATTTAGGAGTCAGAATCTATTACTAGGCATTGGGAATCACTACTTTTTTGTTTACTACCAGATACTAGGTTTGGTAGAGATTTGAAACCCATTTATACCCATTATCTTAAGCAAGCTACATTCGCAAGTCATACATAATTCATCCTGAATTATCACTCCTGACTCCTAAATTCTGTTCTGATAAAATTGAGGCTAAGAACTTTAAGTAAACCAAGCAGGGCGCCCGAATAACTACCAAAGCCAACACCTGATAAAACCAGACCACCGAAAAAGTTGAGCGATGAATAGTTTGTTTGGTAATTGGGCCAGCACCCTAAGAAAAAATTCTCTATTGCTGGTTCTTTCAATGGTGCTGCCAACGTTTGGAATTAGCAATTCTGTCTTGGCAGCAGAGCGGATTTATGCATCTTATTCAGCTTTAGAGCTTTCCATTTCAGTCACTACTTTAGAAAACTATGCCAAAACAGGCGTAATTAACGAAGACTTGGCAGGATATCAGCAATATCTGCCTCTACAACAGCTTCAAGAATTGCGGCGGATTTTACTCAATCGTGTGAAAGTTAGTCCGGTAGTAGTTTCACAACTTCTCTACACACCACAAGGAGAATTTTTACTGCATCGGTTGGCGCAAGTCATTAAAACCAATCAGCCAGAACCAGGATTTGGTGCTTTGCGTTCAGCGCTAATTTTAGCCTCTGCTGAATCGGGAGGCTTGACACTTTTGAATGTGTTGCGTAAATACCCTAGCAGCAGCATTCGTCTTGATGTCGCCGAGACTCTGGCAATAGCTACAGAATTGGAGAGACTTGTTAGCCAAACCCATCAAGCGATCGCAGCAGTTTCCCAAAAGTCTAAAATAGAAGCTGATACCATTTCACAACCAAATTTCTCGCAATTACCCGATTTAAAGGTTCCGGGAAAGTTGAAGTCGCAAAAATACACTCTGAAGTTTTTCGACTCAACGCGCAATCGGCTTCTATTAACTGATGTTTACATTCCCAATGTCCAGAATGTTGCACCCATAATTGTAATTTCTCACGGTTTGGGTTTAGACAGCAGCAACTTTCAATATTTAGCCACTCATCTAGCTTCCTACGGATTTGCCGTTGCCGTTCCCAATCATCCTGGTAGTGATACTAAACAATTGCGTTCGCTGTTAAATGGACGCGCCGTTGAAGTAGCAGAACCAAGTGAATTTCAAGACCGACCAATGGACGTAACATATATACTGAATCAATTGGAAAAAGGTAATCAATCTGATTCACGGTTTAAAGGTCGGTTAAATCTGCAACAAGTCGGAGTACTTGGTCAATCTTTGGGAGGCTACACAGCCTTGGCTCTAGCAGGCGCTAAAATCAACTTCAAGCAGCTAAAACAAGACTGTGAACCAGCAGCACTGCAAAATACCTGGAATATGTCTTTACTGCTTCAGTGTCGGGCTTTGGAATTGAGCATCAGCAAGTCTGGCAAAGATTATAACCTGCGGGATGAGAGAGTGAAAGCTGCGATCGCAGTTAATCCCATTACTAGTTCTATTTTTGGCAAAGCTGGCTTAAGTCACATCCAAACTCCAGTGATGATTGTCAGCAGTAGTGATGATACAGTTGCACCAGCTTTATCCGAGCAAATTTTACCTTTTTCCTGGTTGGAGAATTCACAAAAGTATCTCGTCATGCTTGAAGGTGGTACTCACTTTTCCACCATTGGCAATGGAAACCCTGCAAATCAACAAGTAGCATTACCTGCCGATATGATTGGTGATGCTTCCCAAGCGCGTCGTTACATGAATGTTTTGAGTTTACCTTTCTTCCAAACTTATGTTGCAGGAAGGTCACAATACATCCCTTACCTGAATGCAGGCTACGCTCAAAGTATTTCTAGTAAATCGCTTGGGTTGAGTCTTGTCAAGTCATTAAGTACAACCGAATTGGAACAATTACTGGATATTAAAGGAGCCAAACCCGCAAAAAAAAACTCCCCAACACCATAGTCAGTTTCGGATTTTGGATGTTGGATATTGGCGTTACATTGCTGCATGTGATGATTTTTATTTGAAAAACAATTAGCTAGGACTCAATACTGCTTGGGTTTTGCATTTATAACTCAGAATTTGCTTTGGGGAAAAGGTTAAAGGTTTTTTCCCTTTTCCCCTTAACCGATAGTATTGAGCTAGGACTTACGCACTGTACAAATTAATCATGGTATGGACTCACCAAAAAAGTTTTTTTTAGGATTTTGTTACAATACAGACAGATAAGACCAAAAAAATTGTAGAGACGGCGATTTATCGCGTCTTGTAGAGACAGTGATTTGTCGTGTCTCGAAAACCCACAATTTTGTATAATGGGTTTTATTAATTATTCTTTTATAGTCAATCAACGCCGTAGGGGCAATTCATGAATTGCCCCTACGGCAGATGTGGTTTTTCAAAACATTCATATTTGTTCTTTCCTAAACCTATAGGCGCTCTGGGGCAATTCATGTAGATGCATACTCCTGCAAAAAAGCAAGCTACGCGTTGGCACAGCCTCTCGTAGAGAAGCGGCTACACTTACGAGAACGCTTTCAGCAAACCCGCAGGGTATTTCGGCTTTTCTTTGCGTAAGTCTTGCATGAGTACTTATTTAAGACAAGAAGATACTCAGAACTCAGTACTACTGAAAATAATATTGTTAAAAAATATTGAATTTGCTACACTTTACCAGTTTTAGTAATTCAATAATTCATAATTGTGGCCATAAGCTACTAACTTGGTATAAGTTGCAATATAACTTAGAAGAATTTATAGTAAACAGACTTTGGCAATTAAAGTATAAATTATCATCCTATGCAAGCTAAAACGAAGTATAAACCAGCACAAGTAAGTTGAAGTAATTAGAACTAAAGATAACTCAGATGTATAATTAGCGCGTCTCCTCCATCATCCTTAAAAAGATCGCGATTTAGGACTGGCAGGCTTTCTATTTTTTACTTTAATAATGGGCATATGTGGCAACAAGAAAAAAAAGATACTTCGATAGTCAGGCTGGTATTATGGGTTGCCTTAGCTACGACCCCAATGGCAGCAACTCTGATGGGATCAGAACCCATGCTGGCACAATCTACACCTGAAACTCCCTCTTTTGCACTGCCACAAACAGTGCAGAATGGATCAACAGTGCGGATTGATGGTTCAAATAGCTTGGGTGCAATCAACCAAAGCCTGAAAGAAAGTTTTGAAAAACAGTTTGCCGGCACAAAAGTTGAAATTGCTGCCAACGGCACTGATACGGCACTGAAAAATTTGCTAGATGGCAAAGTTGACATAGTAGCAATGGGGCGTGGATTGACGCCAGCAGAAAAAGCCCAAGGACTAGAGCAAGTTCGCTTGCGCCGTGAAAAGATTGCGATCGTCGTTGGTGCAGATAATCCTTTCAAAGGAAGTTTGACTAGTAGGCAATTTGCCCGGATTTTCCGGGGACAAATTACAAATTGGTCACAACTGGGAGGGCCTTCAGGGAAGATTAGGTTAATCGATCACCCTAATACAAGTGAAACTCGCAATACTTTTCGTACCTATCCAGCCTTTAAGACGGCTGAGTTTGCGACAGGAGCCAATGCTACCCAACTAACTGAGGATGATACCGCAGAAGTCATCAAAGAACTAGGCAAAGATGGCATCAGCTATGTGTTAGCGAATCAGGTATCGAAGCTCAAAGATGTGCGAGTTCTGCAATTACATCAAGCTTTGCCAGATGATGCTAGATATCCCTTCTCGCAACCTTTAGTTTACGTTTACAAAAAAAATCCCAGCTTAAACACAGTAGATTTTCTCGGCTTTACCCTAGCACCCCCAGGACAACAGGCTATAGAACAAGCGATGACTGTTGAAGCAGAGGCGATCGCAACCAGAGTATTACAACCTGCTCTCACGCCTTCCCCCAGTGCCGAGACAACACCAGCGGCTACGCCTTCCCCTAGTGCCAGTGCTTCTGTATTTGGCGAACAACCCTTTGTGGCGGCTGCTCCTGCACAAAACAGTCCAATTGTCAACAAAGAAACACCAATTTGGTTGCTACTACCTGTCTTTTTTCTGGGTGTAGCTGGAGCCTTACTATGGTGGACTCTGGGAAAACGCTCATTACCCACAGAGAAAACAGACAACTTACCAGAATCAAATCCTCATCCACCCAACACAGAGGATGGAGAAGCAACTGTGCTGGCATCGAGCACAGCTTCCTCCCTGAATGGAGCGATGCTTGAGGAGCAGCCAGTACCGCAATTCCAAGAGCAAGAAACCCCCGATCGCACTCCTTTCAATATTTATGCTCAAACAGAATCTGACCTGACCCAGAATGCTACTCAGGGGACATCAAATTTAGTCCAAGAGGCAACTAATGGCACTTCTAATCTCTATGAAGGCACAACTTCAGGTGTTGCTAATGGATCGCAAAATAACAATAACAACTTAGGAGCCGCAGCTTTAACTGGTGGTGCGGCTCTAGCAACGGGCATCGGGGCGGCTACCTGGCCTGCCTTTACTAACAAAGAAACAGAAATAATCCCGCTTGATGAGACAATTGAGCTAGACAATTATACTGAGGCAAGCAATCCTGAGTCTGATGAAGTTGCATGGGACATAGAAGCCCCAGCAGCTGTAGTTAATACTCCATATCCTCATCTGGCTAATATTCCAGAAGAAGCATCTGATGTAGAACTGCCTTCATCTGACGTAACAGCCCCACTTCCAAAATTACCAGATGTGCCAGAAGTAACATCTAATTTTGCATATTGGGACACAGAAGTTAATGAAGATCAGATAGATGAGGAACTTCAGGCAGAATTGAACTGGCTAGATAGTATTACCTCAACTGAAGACTCAGTAGATGAATTTCCCTTACCGGAGTCTGGGGAAGTGGCAGCCGATGTCGCAGCCGATGTGGAACCGTCAGCAGCAGACACATCCTCACTGCTAAATTTGCCAGAATTTCCATTTCCAGAAGATATATTGAATGTGGTGGCGGACGCAGCCGAACCCACCATCGATTTCCCAGAAGAAACATCTCCAGCAGAACCGACTATTGGGGAAGGTGTGGCTGAAGCTGACTCCACAGATTTTGCCACCGCTGCGGCTTTAGCAGCAGGTGCAGGGATGGGAGCCTGGGCTACCACTTTGGGATCAGATGCCCAAGGAGAAACTGATACTACGGTTGACAATGAGCCAATTGCAGCCGAAACAGGTATTGGTTTGGTAGATGCAGATGAAGAGAGCAATATTGTGCTCACACCACATACTTATACATTGGCTTATGTCTCTTGGGAGATTTCCGAAGCCAAGAAAGCAGCGCTACGGCAACAAGGCGGCTATCAATTGGTAGTGCGGCTCTACGATGTGACTGGCATTGACCTGAGTTATCAAAGTCCTCAGCTTCTAAAGCAGTATGAATGTGAAGAGACAGCAGACGATGGTCTGGTGGATATTCCCGTCACCGATCGCGACTATATAGCTGAAATTGGCTATGCCGCTGATGGCGAGCGCTGGTTATTCATTGCCCGTTCAGCTATTGTTCGTGTCTTCAGTCCGATCTATCCAGATCCCATCGTTGAAGATGTAGCAATTCCAGATGAAACAGATATTGATTTGGTAGATGTCCAAGAAGAGATCGGTGAAGAAGATAGCAGTGAAGAAGAGAGCAGTATTGTGCTCACACCCCGCACTTCTCAATGGGCTGAAGTCTCTTGGGAGATTTCCGAAACCAAAAAAGCAGCGCTGCAACAACAGGGCGGCTCTCAATTGCTAGTGCGGCTCTATGATGTTACTGGGATAGACCTGAGTTATCAAAGTCCTGAGTTTGTCCAGCAGTATGAATGTGAAGAGACAGCACACGATCGCTTTGTGGAAATTCCCATCAGCGATCGCGATTACATAGCTGAAATTGGCTATGTCGCTGATGGCGATTGCTGGTTATTCATTGCCCAGTCAGCGATCGTTCGTGTTTTCAGTCCTGTTCATCCAGATCCCACAACAGATTCCACCGTTGAAAATGTAGCGTTAACAAGCGAAACAGCTATTGACTTGGTAGATGTAGAAGAAGAGATCAGCGAAGAAGAGAGCAGTGAAGAAGAGAGCAATATTGCCCTCACACCCCGCACTCCCAAATGGGCTTATGTCTCTTGGTACATCTCCCAGGCTCAGAAGGAAGTGCTGCAACAACAGGGTGGTTCCCAATTGGTAGTGCGGCTTTACGATGTGACTGGAATTGACTTGAGTTATCAAAGTCCCCAGCTTGTACAGCAGTATGAATGTGAAGAGGTAGCACGCGATCGCTTTGTGGCAATTCCTGTTAGCGATCGCGACTACATGGTTGAAATTGGCTATATCGCTGATGGCGATCGTTGGTTACTCATAGCCCGTTCACCTAACGTTCGTGTCTTCAGTCATCCCCACGGAGATTTTTGGTTTGTGGCCGATGCTGAGTTGATTATTCACGGAGCAACCCAACCAAATACAAGCGTAAACATTGGTGGTCATTCCATCAAAATCAAACCCGATGGTACTTTCCACTTACGTCTCCCCTTCTCAGATGGTTTAATGGACTATCTCATAACGGTAGCTGCTGATGGGGAATCCACAAGAACTATCCATAAGAAGTTCTCCCAGGAAACTTCCGAAAGCTAACATTACCCTGAGTTATCCTCTCTAACCCGATTCTCCCCTTAAAAGTAATACGCTTGGGTTGAAGGAAGTGAAACCCAACATCAAGCATTAGTTGTTGGGTTACCCTGCGGGGATCTTGCTACGTTCCTCAACCCAATCTACGCAGGTTAACGTGAGTTCGATGAACCTCTCCCTCCCAACCTCCCTCTCCGAAACGGAAAGGGAGGAGCAACGAAAAATTCAGCTTTTTGCTCCCCTCTCCGTGTCGGAGAGGGGTTGGGGGAGAGGCCAAATAAGACTTGTCGAACTCACGTCAGGTTAGGGTTTTTGTACCTAATATCATGTCCGCATAATTAGTTATAATTCCCATAGTCATTGCACCCCACACGCCAGATGCTCCACTTGGGGAAGACCGCACTGGCTCCCCTTAATCCCCTGGGGCTACGGTGTACATACAAGTCCTAGTCCTTCTGACCCCCTCTAACTCCCCCTCTTGCCAAGGGGAGAACCAGATATTTCCCCCCTTTGCAAGGGGGGATTAAGGGGGGTAAATCTAGAGTGTAGGCTTCATTACCAAGATGTATTTCTATGCCAGAACAACAGCAGTGGACTATATCTGCAAGTGAACAACCACCAGAGTGGTTTATCCAAGCGGTGAAACAGTATACACCTGCATCAAGTGGACTGTATGCAGCGCAATTGTTGTGGCAAAGAGGAATTAAAGATAATCAACAATTAACAGCTTTTATCAACCATAAAGCTTATCAACCAAAGAGTCCCTTTGAGTTTGGGCAAGAAATGCAGCTGGCGATCGCCCGGTTGCAACAAGCACGCAATACTAAAGAAATAATTGCCATCTGGGGAGACTTCGATGCTGATGGCATTACCGCCACATCTGTACTTTGGGACGGATTGGGGCAGTTTTTCGCTCAAAATACTCAGTTAATTTACTACATTCCCAATCGCCTGAAAGAATCCCACGGACTTAATCAGCAAGGGATTGAGAACTTAGCAAAACAAGGTTGTAAATTAATAGTTACTTGCGACACAGGTAGTACAAACCTTGAGGAAATTATCTATGCCAAACAGTTAGGCATAGATGTAATAGTTACAGACCATCACACCTTACCCGCCGAACGCCCACCCGTCGCAGCAATTATCAATCCCCGTTATTTACCAAGGGAACATCAGTTATTTAATCTTTCTGGGGTGGCGGTAGCTTATAAGTTGGTGGAAGCACTGTATCAAACCCTGCCTAATGTTGCGAAATATCCGTTAGAGGATTTATTAGATTTAGTTGCAGTTGGATTAATTGCCGACTTAGTGCAGTTAAGTGGAGATTGTCGCTACTTGGCACAGATGGGAATTCAACGACTGCAAGAAGATTTTAAACAGCCACCAGCAGCGCGGCGGCGTCCAGGGGTAGGGCGATTATTAGAATTGTGCCAGAAAAATGGCGATCGCCCCACAGATATTTCCTTTGGTTTGGGGCCAAGAATTAACGCCGTTAGCCGCATTCAAGGTGATGCTAGTTTCTGCGTTGAATTATTAACTAGCCGCGATGCCAAACGTTGTAACGAACTAGCCGAAGTTACAGAACTCGCCAACACCCGTCGCAAATCTTTACAAAAAGATGTGCAAGCACAAGTGGCGCAAAAACTCACCCAATTAGACTTATCAACCACCAGCGTCATAGTCTTAGAAGATGCCCAATGGCCTGCGGGTGTATTGGGTTTAGTCGCCGGACAGGTAGCACAAGAAACAGGTCGCCCAACGATTTTGTTAAGTACGGAAGGAGCAGGGGAGCAGGGAAGCAGGGAAGCAGGGGAGCAGGGGAGCAATTCTTCTCCTCTGCCCCTCCGCCCCTCTGCCCCTCTGCTTGCAAGGGGTTCCGCTCGTTCGGTAAATTCTGTCGATTTATACCAACTGGTAAAAGACCAAGCACATTTGTTACACCGCTTTGGGGGACATCCCTTTGCAGCGGGTTTGAGTTTGTTGGTGGAAAATATTCCTTTATTTACAGCGGCGATTAATCAGCAGTTGCGGCAAACTTTAGGTAGTACAACCCTAACGCCAACAGTACAAGCAGACTTGACGGTGACAGTCGCAGACTTGGGGAAAGAGTTATTTTTAGAGCTGAAACTACTAGAACCTTGTGGAATGGGTAATCCTGTTCCGAAATTGCTAATTCAAAACTGTTGGTTTGAAAATTCTTGGCATCGCAATCAGCAAGATTGGCAAGGAAAAAAGGTACAGTACATTAAAACTGAGTTTGACATTCGAGATGATTCCAGCAGAAGTGCTTTTCCTGGTATATGGTGGGGACACTACAAAGATGAATTGCCCATAGGAAGGTGTGATTGCATAGCAGAATTAGACTACAACACCTTCAAAAAACGTTATGAAATCAGATTAATTGCTGTGCGTTCTTCTGTTAATTCAGCACTTAACGCCCCGCTATCCCTAACACCCTTCATCCTAGACTTACGGAATCAGGAACACTCAGCACTGGCTCAACGCCCCGCTACCGCTAACACCACTCAGCACGGGCTAAACGCCCCGCTACCGCTAACACCACTAATTATTGAAGATTGTCCCACTAATTGGGATGATTTACGTATGTGGTTGCGGCGATGTTTAATGACAAGCCGCTCTGGGTCTGGGGTTGACAATCAGCAACAATTAGCGATCGCTTGGTCTAAACCCAAGCACCAACCACCTAATCAAATTTGGCTAACTCTTGTAGGAATTGCCAAATATCTCAGTCGCACAAATCAACTAGTTACCCGCGTACAACTTTTAGAGAAAATTGGCATCAGCGACCAAACCTTACTTGTCGGAATCAAAGCTTTAAAATATTTAGGGTTTACAGTCACACGACAAGACCGTTCTTTGCAAATCACCTGGCATCCAAGCGATAGTGCCGAAAACCTTGCTGACGCAGCCGTTGCACGATTTTTAGCTGCTGTCCGAGAAGAACAATTTCAGCAACAGTATTTTGCGGAAGTGCCTTTATCTACTATTATTGCGATCGCCAGCTACGACAATTAACGAAAATCGGCGGGAATCCCATCCCTTTGAGGGGTGTCCGGGATAGCCGCCCGCCGATTTAGTCATTAGTCATTGGTCATTAGTCATTAGCACCAATGACTAATGACTAATGACCAATGACTCGAAATCCCCCGGCTTCAAGCCGGGGGATGAGTTAACTACTCAAATTAGCAGCACCAAAAGTAGCATTGAACTTGCGACACCAGATAGCAGCAGATTTGTAATCTGCTAAATTGATATTATTAGGAATAGAATATGTTTGAGCGCCACTATATTTTTTTAATGGAGCAATAATAATATAGTCGCCATTTTTTAAAGAATAAGCTGGTGGCTTAGTTGAACCAATTACATTATCTGAACGATGCAAAATTACTACTAAATCCGGGCCTGATTCAGAGGTTTTAAATGACTCTTCAAGCTCTAGAAATGATTTACCGTCTTTGGTTGTAATATTGACTGTTCCCTGCGTTGGATGTTCTCCAGAAACAAAAGTGCCTGACTTGGTAGCAGTTGACCTTTGAGACTGTGCTGAGGAGGCTAAAGACTTCGCCGGAGTTGAAGATGTAGGAACAGATGTATTCACAGCGATCGCACTTTCCTTAGATTGATTACTTGATACTTCTGGAGTACAGCTAACCATGACAATAGAAGAAAAACTTAGGATTAATAAAATTCTGAATTTCATGATTCAAATACCTCAATAATTAATCAACAATATAGCTTTTTAGTTGAACTTTGAAGCAATTATTGCTTGAATAATTAGTCCATAAATTATGCATATCTAAGAATTAATATCTAGAAAGCTGAGATTTTGTTTAAAAAATTCTTATGGATTTCTCAGCAAAATCTAAACTTTCAAATATTGAATCTTTTGAATCGTTCCTGGGCTGCATTTCTACTTATTAAATTGTTTGAATTTATTCCGGCATCACCTACAGTAAAAATTTTGGGAGATCAGGACAAACTTAAACAAGTATTTATCAATATTGTCCGTAATGCTTGCGAAGCGATCGCACCAGGAGATATCGTTAAATGGAAAGTGGATTGGCATATAGATAAAGTTTACATTAATATCAACAATGGCGGTGAGCCAATTTCATCGGAAGTTATCGCTAAACTTTCTCAACCATTCTTCTCTACAAAACCTTGTGGCACTGGCCTAGGACTGGCTATTACCAAACGCATCGTCAATGCTCATAGTGGGAAACTGTTAATCTCTTCTGACCTCTTGACAGGAACTACCGTGAGTGTCCAATTATCGGTAGTTTTGTGAAGGAGACAGCAGGGAGGAGGTAGTAATTTAGATGAGACTTCTTGCAAGACACTCCGCGACCATCGGTGAGAGGTTAAGGTAATTGTACTAGTGATTTTATGCAACAATATTAGAAATATTTCTTATTTATCTCCAACTAAATTTGACTTAGATTTAGCCCTTCCATATAAATTTTGTTATAAATTTTACTTTCTTTTCAGTGGTATTAACTATGACGATCTCCATCTCCAGCCAAGCCTTTGATGAGTTACTGCATCAGGGAAAGGTTGATAGTTCCCAACATCCAGACCCCGATGATGGGTTGGATCTGATCTACAATTACCCAAAGCTACTGGGAAAGGGCTACTGGCGGGAAATCCAACTGCGTCCAGGATTGGATCTATGCATTGGTGACTTGCAATTATGCGATCGCACAATTTTTGAATGCCCAGAAACCGAACATTCGCTACATTACCACTTCCATTTTACCGGGGGACACGAGGATCAATATACATCCATCTGTGGCGGACAGTATATTTTCCACGGCAGTGGTTTAACTCCTAAAATAAAATCCGAAACTTATCACGAACAGCCATTCCTTGAGGTGGAATTTACAGTGCAGCCTGAGTTGCTGCGTTCCTTTACTGGCGATAGTGAAGGGCAATTACCAAAAGAGTTACAGCACTTAATTCGACCCTATGATCAACTGAAGTACCATCGCTGTGGAGCTGCAACCCTACCCATGCAGAGAGTAGCACAGCAAATTTTGCATTGTCCCTATCGGGGAATTGCCAAACGGATGTACTTAGAGGGTAAGGTGCTGGAACTGATGGGAATGCTGCTAGGGCAAGAGATTGAAATTTGTGACGGCAAAAGTAATATTGAGCCTCTGCAACCAGATGTAGTAAATAGAATTCACAACGCTAGGGAAATTTTACTGCAACGGCTGGACAATCCACTATCTTTAAATGAATTAGCGCGACGAGTTGGTTTAAATGAATGCACCCTTAAACGCGGCTTTCGTTCCTGTTTTGGAACAACAGTATTTGGCTATCTGCGTCACTACAAACTTGAACAAGCAAGACAACTGCTAGACACAGGAGAGATGAAAATTACCGAAATTGCTCATGCAATGGGTTATACCAGTCGCAGTCCGTTTGCGGCTGCATTCCGCAAACAGTTTGGCATGAACCCCAAGGAATACCAAAAACTACGAAAAAATTCCGTTTAGCTATCGAAAAAATTCCGTCTACCTATCGGATGAGTCTTCTGCCACACCGATTTTTGCTGTAGTTTATTGAAACTGATTCTTATTAATGGTGTGAGCATTGATGTCAAATTATTGCTGGTTAAAGGTGTTGATGCTTGGCTCTTTCTTGGGATTAGTTGCCTTGCCAGCCGGGGCAGAAGCAAGTTTTACTAATTCTGATCCAAATACGTCTCCCGTGGCAACTGCGGTTAAAAGTAATCAGAAAATTCTTCGTTTAAACGAAATTGAGCGCCCAGCAACTACGGTTAAACAGTGGCTTTCCCAAGGGATAATTCAGGTAACGGGTGTAAAGCTAAGGCCAACAGACAAGGAACTAGAAGTAATTTTAGAGGCTACAGGTTCAGATAAGTTGCAGCCTGTAAGTAAAAACGAGGGAAATAATCTGATTGCAGATATTCCCAATGCTCAGTTAAATTTGCCATCTGGTAGTGAGTTTCGCCAAGAAAATCCTGCTAGTGGCATCACGGTAGTGACTGTAACTAATCTCGATGCTAATACTATCAGGTTAACAGTCACAGGTGCAGCCAGTCCTCCCAAAGTAGAGCTATTTGATAGTGATGAGGGTTTAATTTTCGGTGTGGCGGCAACTGAGACAGCGACAACACCACAGCCACCGGAAACAGAACAGCCAACGAGTGAAGCACAACCGGATGAGCCGATTGAGTTGGTGGTGACGGGGGAACAAGATAGTTATCGTGTAACGGATACCTCAACTGGGACAAGAACAGATACACCTTTGCGCGACATTCCCCAATCGATTCAGGTAATACCACAGGAAGTATTGCGCGATCAGAATATTACTCGCCTTGATGATGCGATCAGAAATGTGCCGGGGATCAATCAGGATTTCAACTCAGGCCCCTATGCCACTTACAGGATTCGCGGCTTTGAAGCTCTCAACAATAACCTACTCCGCAACGGACAGGTGGACGCAGGGGCAGGGGAATCGGTGGAACTTACCAATGTGGAACGGATTGAAATCCTCAAAGGTCCCGCGTCGGTGTTATTTGGCTTGGGCAATCCGGGGGGTAGTATCAATATCGTCACAAAACGTCCCTTGCCCGAACCTTTCTATGGGGCTGAGGTAACCATTGGCAACTATAGCTTTTATCGAGGAGCTTTGGACTTATCGGGGCCATTGAATGACGAAAAAACGGTTCTCTATCGCCTGAACACATCCTATAGAAATTCTGGCAGTTTCATCGACTTCTACAATAGCGATAACTTCAGTATTTCCCCGGTGATTAGTATTGCTTTTGGCGATCGCACCAATTTTACCCTAGAAGGCGACTATATCAAGACCAGAGATTCTGGGTTTATGCCTTTCGTACCCGTCATTGGCTCTGTATTGCCGAACCCCAATGGTAAAATACCCCGTAATCGCAACGTTGGTGAACCGACCGACGACATAGACGGATCGGTGATCAGGACGGGATACCAACTCGAACACAAATTTAATGACAACTGGTCGTTACGCAACGCTTTTTCCTTCAATGTTCGTACTTCCAAAGACAAAAGAACGTTACCCGGACAATTGAACGCAGACAACCGCACACTTAATCGAACCTACCGAGAATTTGACTTTCAAAGTCAGTCTTATACTCTAGCGACAAATGTGATTGGCAAATTCTCGACTGGTTCAATTGAGCATCAGCTACTATTTGGAGTTGATTTGAATCGGACAACCAACGCTACGCTGAGATTTCTGCTGCGCCAAACTCCAACCATTGATATATTTAATCCGGTGTATGGTCAACCGCTAGGTGATATTACCTTCGGTGATTTTAGCGATCGCAACATCACCGAGTCGTTAGGTATTTATCTCCAAGACCAGATTACCCTGACAGATAACTTCAAGGTGCTATTAGGCGGACGGTTTGATACGTTTAATCAGAAGTATGAAAACTTCGCTGATAATACAGAAAGCACCGGATCGGATAGTGCATTCAGCCCCCGGTTTGGGATAGTCTATCAACCCATCCCGGCGATCTCACTGTATGCTAGCTATGTGCGATCGTTTACTCCCGTCGGTGGTACATTCTTTTCTGGCAACCCTTCCTTTGAGCCAGAACGTGGAACTCAGTATGAGGTTGGGGTAAAAGCAGATTTAAATAATCGACTTTCAGCAACCTTGGCACTCTTTGATTTAACCCGTACTAATGTTGCCACAGAAGACCCCGATAATCCTGGTTTTCAAATTCAAACAGGCGAGCAGAACAGCCGAGGAATTGAACTGAGTATGACGGGAGAAGTTTTACCAGGATGGAATTTTATTGCTGGTTACGCTTATACCGATGCTCGGATTACTGAGGATAATACTTTTCAAGTGGGAAGCCAATTGCCCAATACTCCATACCATTCTTTTAATTTATGGACAACCTATCAAATTCAAAGAGGTGATTTACAAGGTTTAGGCTTTGGCTTAGGCTTGTTTTTTGTAGGCGATCGCGCTGGAGATTTGCAAAATACTTACGATATATCTAGCTATCTGCGGACTGATGCAGCTATTTTCTATAACCGAGATAGATTGAGAATCGGACTCAATTTCAAGAATCTCTTTGATTTAGAATATTTTGAAAACGGATCTAGTTCTACTCGCGTTAACTACGGACAACCTTTTACAGTTCAAGGAACAGTTTCTTGGACGTTTTAATAATTAAGAAAATCATGCGACGTTTTTTCTGTTGGTTAATATTAGGCATCTTGGGATTTACTCTAGTTACAGGTTGCCATCATTTCATATCTCACAATACATCCTCTTTACCTAAACAACAAACCGCAGAATGTCGCATGGTTAAGCACACAATGGGGGAAACCTGCGTTCCTATAAACCCCCAGCGTGTTGTCACTTTATCTATATCTACTTTAGGTAATGTGCTAGCTCTCGGTGTCAAACCCATCGGTACTACTAACGAAGTTCAGATAGAAACAAACTCTTTGACATACATTCAGGATAAAACAAAGGGAATAAAACTAATCGGACTTTCACAACCGAATTTAGAAGCAACATTACGACTTAAACCAGATTTAATTATCGGTTTAGATTGGTTCAAGCCAATTTATCCTTTATTATCCAAAATTGCTCCTACTGTATTAGGTGAACTTGATTATTCAAGATGGGAAAAACATCTAAGCTTTGTAGCTGAAGTATTAGGTAAGCAAGAGAATGAAAAAGCACTTTGGCAAAACTACCATCAGCGCATAGATAAGCTCAAACTAGCAATAGGTAATCGCTATCAAAACAAAAAAATATCCTTCATCTATGTAGGTCGCAACCAAATAAATATTGATGCTAGAAATTCCTATGCTGGCTCAATTATTAGTGATGCTCATTTACAACGTCCAACTTCACAAAATATTGACGCGCCCTATGGGGCATTTCCAATTTCTTTAGAGGAATTAGAAAAAGCAGATGGCGATATTTTATTTGTTACCACTTTTTCTAGAGACGGACGTGAATTTTTAATAAAAAAACAACAAAATCCACTTTGGAAAACTCTTAAAGCTGTCCAAAACAATCACGTTTATTATGTTGATTTTATGTCATGGGCTGCGTCAAATATGCTGGGAACTGATGCAGTTATTGATGACTTATTTAAATACCTCGTCAAAGCTCACTAACTCAAATCCACAAACACATCATATTCGTCTACAAATCCGGATACTATTTGTCTGGTGAAGCAAGATATTTTTACTACAAAGGGATACCTTGCTTTGGTAAAATATGTTTGATTTGACTCTAAACTATCGGATCATCAGGAATCGCACTTACCCGCTAATTCCAGAGGATTGCGATCGCCATTAATCTAATTCATTTCCCTACTAACCAAGATTTTTCATTCCCGATTGCACGTTCCACAAACCAGCATAAATCCCATTCTTCTCCAACAATTTTTCGTGTGTTCCCGACTCAACGAATTCTCCATATTCCATCACATAAATACAATCAGCATTGCGAATAGTGGAAAGACGATGAGCTATGGCTATTGTCGTTCGATTAGCAGTAATGCGTTCCAAAGAACGCTGAATAGCAGCTTCAGTTTCATTATCCACTGCTGAGGTGGCTTCATCTAAAATCAAAATTGGTGGATTCTTTAAAACAGCCCTAGCGATCGCAATTCTTTGGCGTTGTCCACCAGATAATTTTTGACCCCGTTCACCAACTATTGTCTCATAACCTTGAGGTAGACGGATAATAAAATCATCAGCTTCGGCTATTTTCGCAGCTGCAATTATTTGTTCATCGGTAGCATCAAAAGTACCATAGGCGATATTTTCAGCAATCGTACCATGAAATAAGAATACGTCTTGGCTAACCAAACCGATACTGCGACGCAAATCGCGTAAGTTTAATTTTTGGATATCAATACCATCAATAGTAATTGTTCCAGAAGAAATATCATAAAATCGCAGTAGTAATTTAACTAAGGTACTTTTCCCGGAACCTGTAGACCCAACAATAGCAATAGTTTTGCTATAGGGAATATGTAAAGATAGTTTTTTAATTACTGGTTCTCTATTTTGATAAGCAAAAGTTACTTGCTTAAAGTCAATTTCGCCACGTACCTGAGCGACATTTAAAGATATATTTCCTCTAATAATATTGATGGGAGCATCTAACAAATTCATAATCCGATTGGCAGAAGACATTGACCTTTGATATTTGTCGAATATTTCTCCTAATGTGACTAATGGCCACAATAATCTCTGTACTAAAACGAGTAAAACACTGTAATTACCAATAGATATTTGACCAGCATATGCCGCCATTCCTCCCCAAAATAATAAGGCTGTAAACCCTACTAAAACTAACATTCTAATTAAGGGCACAAATGCGGCAGAAAGTTTAATTGCTTTGTTGTTACTTTTTCTATATGCTTCGCTATCTCCTGCTAATCTAGCGCTTTCATAATCTTCAGCAGTGAAACTTTTAATTGTGTTAATTCCACTAAGATTATTTGCCAATCGTGAATTCAAAAAACTTACCTTTTCCCGCACCTCAGCATAACGGGCTTCCAGACGCTTTTGATAAGTAAATGAACCCCAAACAATAAATGGCATGGGCAACATTACTGCTAGGGTAATAGAAGGAGGTAAAACAAAGAAAGCACCAACAGTTAAAATAATGATTGAGGTGCTAATCTGGATGATGTCATTAGCTCCAAAATTTAAAAAATCTTCTAACTGATTGATATCATCATTCAAAATCGACATCAAACGACCAGTGCTGCTTTCTTCAAAGTAAGCTGAATCTAATTCTTGGACATGATTGTAAGTATCTAAGCGTAAACTATGCTGGATATTTTGAGCTAGACTACGCCAAATTATATCATAGGCGTATTGAGAAAGTGATTCAAATATCCAAATAATGACAGTGACAAAAGAAAGCAATAAAAATTGCGAAAATACATCTTTGATTCCCAACTTTGCAATTAGAGAATCTTGCTGCTTTACGAGAATATCTACCGCAGTACCAATCAACCACGGTGGTGCTAAGTCTAAAAGCGTATTAATGATCGAAAATGTTGTTGCTTGCCAAATTTGTTGACGATATTGGCCGCCATAGTTGAGCAAGCGTTGTAAAGGATGGGCTGAATTACTACGATTTTTAGATACTCTAGGAGATTGTGATGTGATTGTCACTGTTTGTTGTTTGTAGTTAGGTGAATGTGAGTTAAAATAATCTGCACTAGAAAGTGTATTTTTAAGCAATGTCTTTAGTAGAAATTGAATCAGTCATTGCAGAAAATTTATTATTTACTTTTCCCTTGCGTCCTATCGGTACACACATCGGCGTCTCCACAACTGGGTCAGGGATAATCTGACACTCTAACCCAAAAACCTCCTGAACCATTTCTTGAGTCATCACTAGCTTTGGTTCCCCAGCCGCAAAAATTCGACCATCTTTGACTGCAACTAAATAATCAGCATAACGACACGCCTGATTTAAATCATGTAGCACCATCACAATTGTCCGTCCCTGATTTTGGTTCAACTCATACAATAAATCCAAAATCTCTATCTGGTGCGCCAAATCTAAAAAAGTAGTCGGTTCATCTAAAAGTAAAATATCTGTATCTTGTGCTAATGCCATTGCAATCCAAGCTCTTTGTCGTTGTCCACCAGACAAAGTATCTAATGCTCTATCTGCTAATTTCAACAAATCTGTAATTAAGAGTGCTTGCTGCACGATTTTTTCATCTTTTGCTGACCACTGCTGCAACCAATTTTGATAAGGATAACGTCCTTGTGCTACCAAATCTCGCACTGTTAACCCTTCCGGCGCTACTGGCCCTTGGGGCAAAATACCTAACTGCTGTGCTACTTCTTTGGTGGAAAGATTAAAAATAGATGTTCCATCAAGATAGACCGTACCGCCACGGGGTTTAAGTAATCTTGCCAGACCTCGTAATAATGTTGATTTACCACAACCATTAGCACCAACTAAAGCACTAATTTGTCCAGTGGGGATTGCTAAATTTAGGTCACGGATAATCAGCGCACCATCGTAAGCTAAAGACAGACTTTTGGTTGAGAGTCCTTTCATAAGTGAAACCATTTTAGATTTATCATTTGTCATTTGTCATTTGTCATTTGTTTTTATTTGCGTCCCCTATCTCCTCATCTGTCGGTTGGTGAGCAAAGTTAAACCACATCTCCTCCAATCCCCAGCTTCTTATTTTTTGCGGTTACGAATTAATAAATAAAGAAAATAAGGAGCGCCAATAGCAGCAGTTACGACCCCACAAGGAAGTTCGATAGGTGCAAACAGTGTTCTTCCTAGCAAGTCTGCCATCACAACAATCACTCCCCCCAAGAGTGCGGAAGTAGGAATCAAGCCTTCATGGGTTCCACCTACCAACTGTCGTCCTAAATGAGGTGCGATTAAACCAATAAAACCAATATTTCCGGCGGTGGCGACTCCTGCACCTGCTAAGGCTACACCTACTAGCACGAGTAAACCACGTTGCCATTCCACTTGGCTACCTAAACTTTTGGCGACATCATCTCCCAAGTTAAGAGCGTTCAAATGTCTTGCTAGTGTCAAAGCCATTGGGACAAAAACAATTAACCACGGTAACAGAGAAAAGACTTGCTCCCAAGTCCGGCCGTAGACGCTCCCAGCTAACCAAACCAAAGCATTACTAACGTCATTAATTTCGCCAAAGGTAATCATTAAGCTGGTTATGGCACTGGCGATCGCAGATAAACCAACACCCATTAAAATTAATAGAATCGGAGAACTACCGTTATTCCAAGCCAGCGAGTAAATCAAAATCGCCATCAGCAATGCACCAGCAAAAGCCGACAATGGCAAGGTGTAAATTGGTGCTGAGGGAAATAATACAATTACTGTAACTGCCGCCAGACTAGCCCCAGCATTGATGCCGATAATACCTGGGTCAGCCAATGGATTACGTGTCAGCCCTTGGAAGATAGTACCAGAAATTGCCAGCGCCATTCCCACCATAAAAGCTACAAGGGTGCGGGGTAGACGTAGATTTTGAATCACGAATTGATGGTCTGGGTTTCCTGTATCTAAACCCAATATAGTTTTCACGATATCTAAAGGCGAGATTGGATATTCCCCACGCCCGACATTTATTACCATCGCTACTGCGATCGCTACTGCCAAACATAGCAGTATGATTGGTACACGTCGGTCAATTCGGAAAGATATCGCCGGAGAACGAATGACTAGCCAATCAAAACTCATTTTTTCACCTTCGACTTAGCCAGGTAGACAAAAAAAGGAGCGCCAACTATTGCTGTCATTACACCTACAGGTAACTCCTGTGGTTTGAGCAATACACGGGCGGCAATATCTGCGACCAAGAGTAAAATCGCACCTAAAACTGCACAATAAGGTAATATCCAACGATAATCGGCTTTAATATAAAATCTCACTATATGGGGAACGACTAAACCAATGAAGCCGATTGGCCCTGCAAGAGCGACGGAACTTCCTGCTAGTAAAACTACGCTGATAGCGGTCAATATTTTGATCCAAGCTGTCTGCTGACCCAAACCTTTAGCGACATCTTCACCTAAACTCATAGTGGTAATTTGTCTGCCGAGGGCAAAAGCTACTACTAATCCGATGCCGACGAAAGGCAGTAGTTGTAAGAATAAATTAAAATCTCGACCAGATAATGAACCAGCTAACCAAAATCTAACTTCTTCGAGTGTTTGTTGACTGACAATGAGGATACCGGTAGTGAAGGAAGAAATCAGAGCAGTTAACGCCGCTCCTGCTACTGTCAGATTCAGTGGGGTGGCTCCTCCCCGTCCCAGAGAGCCAAGGATGTAAACTAACACCGCTATTACTCCCGCACCTAGAAATGCCGCAAGAGCATAAACATTTAGGGATGAGCTACCAAAAATAAAAGTTGCGACAACTACAAAAAGAGCAGCTCCCGATTCAATACCCAAAATACCTGGATCTGCTAAGGGGTTTCGCGTTAAACCCTGCATCAATGCTCCCGATACAGCCAGAGATGAACCTACAAGGATAGCAATTAGCGATCGCGGTAATCTCACAGTTTGAATAACTAAGTGATCGTATGAACCATCAAAAGCTAGAAAAGATGCCAAAATCTTACCTAGAGGTATTTCTGCTGCACCTAGCGTCACACTGTACACCAAGCAAATTAGTAGCATACATAGTCCCAAAACCAGACCAAAGAAGGCTGTAATGGGTGGCTTTTTCAATTCTCTAGGTGAGAGTGTAGTTGCTTTTATCATTTGATCCTGCCGTCATTGGAAACTATTACGCTCTGCTGGTTAGTTGTTTTCAATAGGCACTCTCAATATTTAACAGCTTTTTAATCATTAGAATTGATAATCTTTCTTGATAAATATATAGATTACATGATCATGTAGCCTTTTCGCATTTTTTAAACGGAATAAAGGATGTCATTACAGTTTTGAGATATTTTCTCAACAAAGTGGTATTGTGAGATCGGCTTAAATCTGCTTTGTCAAAGTCACTTGTGCGTTGAGAGGGGATTGGGGAATGGGGACTGGGGACTGGGGAAAAAGCAAGGGAGCAGGGAGAAAGGGAGAAAAGTTTTCCCCTCAGCAAGAGCAGCACCCCGCCCCTCAGCCTTTTTTCAATGCCCATTCCCCAATCCCTAATCCCCAGTCGTTACATCTGTAAATGGTGGTGTTAATGAGGATTGATACTTTACTCAGAGTTTACAAAAGAAAATCAATACGCGTTTTACCCTTAATACTCAGCTTAATACTGGTTTTGTTTGTCGGAAGCCGCGCTGTGGCTGTACCAACAAAATCCACAGAGATATTATGGGATACTTATGGTGTACCGCATATTTACGGCAAAGATGACCAGAGTGCATTTTATGCCTTTGGTTGGGCACAAATGCAAAGTCATGGAGATTTACTTTTGCGTCTCTATGGTCAAGCACGAGGACGCGCGGCGGAATATTGGGGAGAGGAATACCTGGAATCAGATCGTTGGGTACAGACTGCGGGAGTACCAGAACGCGCTCGTTCTTGGTACAAGGCACAGAGTCCAACTTTTCGTAGTTATCTCGATGCTTTTGCTGCTGGGATCAATGCTTATGCACAACAAAATCCTAACTTAATTGATGATCAAGTTGAGGTGGTGCTACCAGTCAAGGCAGAAGATGTCATGGCTCACTTACATCGGGTACTCAATTTCACCTTTGTGGTCAATCCTGAGCAAGTATTAGGTCTGAGCAAAGAAAAGTTGCAAGCAGGATCTAATGGTTGGGCGATCGCACCAAGTCATTCTGCCAATGGGAATGCAATGTTGCTAGCGAACCCACACCTACCTTGGTCAGATTTATTTTTGTGGTATGAAGCCCAAATCACCGCCCCAGGAATAGATGCTTATGGAGCAACACTTGTAGGTATTCCCGTATTAGCGATCGCATTCAACAACAACTTAGGTTGGACTCACACTGTTAATACCTATGATGGTTGGGATATTTATGAACTCACACTGGCAGGTAATGGATACCGGTTTGATGACAAAGTTCGTAACTTTCAGACAAAAACCCTCTCCTTGAAGGTGAAGCAGAAAGATGGCTCCTTACAAGAGCAACCATTAGTAGTGAAAAGTTCTGTCCACGGGCCTATAGTAGCCGAGAAAAATGGTAAAGCCATAGCGCTAAGAGTTGCAGGTCTTGATCGACCAGGTGTACTCCAGCAGTGGTGGGATATGGCACGAGCAAAAAACCTTAACCAGTTTGAAAAAACGCTCCAGCGCTTGCAATTGCCAATGTTTACGGTGATGTATGCGGATCGAGAAGGGCATATTATGCACCTATTCAACGGTCAAGTTCCAGTGCGCTCTAGTGGTGATTTTAAATATTGGGAAGGCATAATCCCAGGAAATACATCTAAAACCTTGTGGACAAAAATTCATCCTTACCAAGATTTACCGCGCATAGTTGACCCGAAGAGTGGCTGGTTGCAAAATACCAATGACCCACCTTGGACAACTACATTTCCAACCGCCATTAAAGCAGATAATTACCCGCCTTACATGGCACCTCGTTTCATGGGTTTTCGCTCCCAACGTTCTGTAAAGATGTTGGCTGAAGATGACAAAATCTCTTTTGATGAAATGGTTACATACAAGCACTCTACCCGTATGGAACTAGCTGATCGGATTTTGGATGATTTAATCCCGGCTGCACGCAAGTACGGTCAGGACTTAGGGCAAAAAGCAGCGAATGTCTTAGAAGCCTGGGATCGGCAAGCTGATGCAGATAGTCGAGGAGCAGTATTATTTGCCTTTTGGGTTCAACAACTGGACTGGGATAAGACATTTAGTAAACCCTGGAATGAAAATTCTCCACGCACCACACCCGATGGTTTAGCTAATCCTGAAAGTGCAGTTGCAACTCTGCAAGCAGCCGCAGCAGAGGTAGAAAAGACTTATGGGGCAATTGATGTACCGTGGGGCCAGGTTTTTCGGCTACGGTTGGGTGATGTGGATTTGCCTGGTAATGGTGGGGATGATAGCCTGGGAATTTTTCGGGTACTGAATTCTGCTCCAGGAGAAAACGGTCAGTTCCAAGCATTTGGAGGTGATTCTTATGTGGCTGCAATTGAATTTTCCAACCCTGTACGGGCAATGGCACTCACCAGCTACGGTAATGCATCTCAACCCGGATCGCCCCACATTAGCGACCAGTTACAGATGTTCGCTAACAAAAAGTTACGGACTGTGTGGCGCGATCGCTCAGATATTCTTGCCCATCTAGAAGAACGTAAAATATTCTAAGGTGAATGGCACGAAGATAAGCCCAAAATCCTGTGTTGCCTCTGCTCAAGCCACTAGAGGCTCCGCCTCTTAGGTTCGGTTCCCAGCCTCCAGGCTGGGAACCAGCCAGGGCAAGGGCTGGTGCTAATTACGATTAAACAACCACAAAATTGTTTTTGCTTAATGACAATCCAGCAGATAATTGTGCAAATTTTACCTGAGCAAATCCACCCGCACTACCATCTTGGTCAAAGTACAGTGAACCTGTAACATTGTCATAGATAAATCGTTGATTGCTTGTCGTTGCAGACGTTCCAAGGGTAAACTGACTAGCCGAAAGTGAAGGTATTGATAACCCACCACCAAAACCAGTAGCCGATACCTGAATCAGTTCATTAGTGGCGTTGAAGTCATAAAGACGATCAACACCTTGCTTGTAACTATTGAAGGCAAATGTATCAATACCATTTCCTCCATAGAGGGTGTCATTGCCAAAACCACCTGTGAGGTAGTCATTTCCAGAACCACCATTAAGAGTGTTATTGCCTAATGCACCGTAAGCGGAGAGAGTATCATTGCCATCACCCCCAAACAGGAGGTTCTTGCCTGTTGAGTAATCAACAATTAACTTATCGCCACCAGCACCACCATTAAGGGTGTTGTTGCCTGATGCTCTCCGATAAACTCCTTCGCCGTCGTTGCCGTCCTTATCGTATTGGTAACCAGAGGCGGATAGATAATCATTGCCACTGTCTCCAGAGAGCAGATTATTGCCTGATGAATAGTCAACATTCAAGTTATCGTCACCAGTACCACCGTTAAGGGTGTTATTGCCAGTGGTGTTATAAAAAGATCCTCCGAAGCCGTAGCCATAGCTAGAGCCGGAGAGAGTATCATTGCCATCGCCACCAGAGAGCAGATTAGCACCTCGTGAATGGTTAACATTCAAGTAATCTTTACCAGCACCACCCTTGAGGGTGTTATTACCACTGGTGTTATCAAACCTGTAGCCCTCGAACTCAGAGGCAAAGAGAGAATCATTGCCATCCCCGCCAGAAAGCAGGTTATTCCCTGTTGAAATATTAGCACTTAAGTAATCGTCACCAGCACCACCATAGAGGGTGTTATTACCACTGGCAAGATTGACGGAGAGATTATCCTTGTCATCGCCACCATCCAGTAAGTTATCGCCTGTTGAAAAGAAAGCACTTAAGCTATCGTTACCAGCGCCACCCTTGAGGGTGTTATTACCAGACACTTCAGGATCGTAATAGCCACCAGAGACGGAGAGATAATCATTGCCATTGCCACCATCCAGTAGGTTATCGCCTGCTGAACCGTCAGCACTCAAGCTATCATTACCAGCGCCACCTTTAAGGGTGTTATTACCAGACACCACATCGCCATAGTAGTCACCTAATGCCGAGAGAGTATCATTGCCATCACCACCAGAGAGCAGGTTATTTCCTGGTGAAGAGTCAACATTTAAGTTATCGTTACCGCTACCACCGTCGAGAGAGTCATTCCCTCTACCACCAAAAAGGGTATCATTCCCCGTACCACCAATGAGAGTATCATTACCATCGCCCCCAGAAAGCAGGTTATTGCCTGTTGAACTGCTAGCAATCAAGTAATCATCACCAGCACCACCGTTGAGGGTGTTCTTGCCAGATGAGCGAGAGTCGTATTTAGAGGAAAGGTCGCGAGGTTCATACGGATCTCCGTAGGGAGTGTACTTGTAGTAGCCAGAGATGGAGAGAGTATCATTACCATCACCACCCTCCAGTAGGTTGTCGCCCGTTGAACCGCTAGCACTCAAGTAATCGTTACCAGCACCACCGTTGAGGGTGTTCTTACCAGATGAACGAGAGTCGTCATTAAAGTAGCTGTTTCCTTCGTAGTAGCCAGAGATGGAGAGAGTATCATTGCCATCGCCCCCAGAAAGCAGGTTATTCCCAGTTGAACCGCTAGCACTCAAGTAATCGTTACCAGCGCCACCATTGAGGGTGTTCTTACCAAACGAGCGAAGGTCGTCGCCGTCTGGGTAGTCGATGTATTCGTAGCCAGAGACGGAGAGAGTATCATTGCCATCACCTCCAGAGAGTAGATTATCCCCTCTTGAACTGTTAGCACTCAAATTATCGTCACCAGTACCACCAAGGAGAGTATTATTGCCTGCACCACCAAGGAGAGTATCATTCCCCGCACCACCTCTCAAAAGGTCGTTGCCACTCTTACCGTCGATTTTGTCATTACCCCCCTGACCATTGATGACATCATTGGAGTTGTCTAAACCTGTAATGTTATTGGATAGATCATTGAGGAAAGTCACCCTGTTCTTGTTGCTCAGACTAGTCTCAGTGGAATTGACATCGAGGACATCAAAGGTGTCGGTGATGCTAGTTTGCCCATCAAACAGGATATTGCCAATAGCTGGTCTTGTACCAGAAGCATTCAGATTTTCTAAGTTTTCTAATTTGAAGTTGTTGAGGAGAACTTTGGCACCATCCACCCCTTCAAAGGTGATTTCTAGATTGCTGCCATTCTGCGTAAGCTGTAGATTTCGGGCACTCAAACCAGCACCTTGGAATTTGATGGTATCCACTTCGGCAATGACTGCTGCTGTTGGATTTGTTCCTTTACCAATGCCACCAAAATCGGTGATGGTATCAGTACCGTCGCCCAAGTTATAAACAAATTTATCCTTGCCACCGCCACCAGTCAGGATATCATTACCCTTCTTGGCTGTGATTATATCGTTACCTGGTTTACCGTTAATTGTATCCGCGCCGTTACTGCCCAGTAGAGCATCATTACCGTTAGTTCCAATGATATTTGCCATAACTTTTACCTTCCTAAATCAGTTTTTTCAGTAATTTTTAGTTCTCAGCCCTGAATTAGTGCGTTTCAAAACACAAGAATTCGCCGAGAATTGACGCTTTCGGAATAATTTGATGTCATCCTTGAAGGACGCTAATTTTTCTCGAAAATTCACTCTGTTGACCAGCTTGCAAGTGACACTTATCAAAGTCTCACATGCTGTAAAAAGTCATGACCATGTAGATGTACTCAAATGGGTTGTTTCAGTTGTCAGTCTTTTTAGAACCATCCTTGATAGAATAGTTGCAGCTACACCCAACTCAGGAATCGCTGAAAAAAGGTTGTCAAATCAAGCTTAAATGCCTGAAACTCATACAACACCTTGATATAACTAGTCCTACTGTCTTGGAAATAGAGAACAGTTAACTATTGATAGGGAAAGGGATTTTAACACCCTCATTGTGGGCTATTGCCTGTAAACGTTTCGCTTAAAAATAGGGAACATCTAAATAACCTGATACTAACTAAATACTGAATATTTACTTAGATGTCTATAGCTAAAGAACTATCTTTGCATACTCTTTATATTATATGCCGAGAAATGTATCTGCTAGTAGCGTGTTCTTCACATTTTGAGAATTTATGGTCAAGAACTTGCAGACAGCAGCAGTCACAAAGAAGTTTGAGCGAAGGCTTTCAAGGCAGCTAACTTTGAGAATGCTCGAAGGATTGATTCAGAAAAATACATATTTTCCTTCTTATTTACGATGATGAAGATCAAGCGATGCTTGGGTCGGGCTACGCCTACGCCTCGCGATACATTGTATCTAGGCAAGAATTGTTGGAGGTTACCAAAGTTACAAACGCAGACATAACAGGAGTTAGCTAAGAATACTTGCAACCATCCGTACTCATGCAGCGTTCAAAAATACATATTGTCCGAATGGCACTAATAAAAGCCCAAAAGCTTGTGTCGTCTCGTTCCCAGCCTCTAGGCTGGGAACCAGTCAGAACATTTTTGAACGCTGCGATGCCCGGATTGGTCTACAGCTAAAGTATGATCATGATGTCCGAGTTATATATCAAATATCTGTGCAATAATCGCGATCGCTTACCAAAATTAAAAACGCAGAGATGATCAGATTTAGCCAAGAACACTTGCAAACCATCCGCACTCATGCCGAAAGCACTTACCCAGATGAGTGCTGTGGTATAATTCTGGGCTATCTGGTTAATGAGGGCAAAACTGTGGTAGAAGTCATGCCAACAGAAAATGCTTGGAATACAGAAGCGGTTGCTGAGTTTCCAGGGGAACGTACAACAGAAAGTAAAAGACGGCAATATACGATCGCACCCGAAGTTATGTTAAAAACACAAAAGGAAGCACGCGATCGCTCACTGAATATTATCGGCATTTTCCACTCTCATCCAGATCATCCTGCTATCCCTTCAGAATGCGATCGCCTATATGCTTGGCAAGGATACTCGTATATAATAGTTTCCGTCCAAAACGGTAAAGCTGGAGAACTTCAAAGCTGGAGCCTTAATGATACTCATCAGTTCCAAGCAGAGAAAATTGCAAATATAATTTAACGACTTAGCTTAAAGACAGTCACTTGTAGCGGTTTTCGCCGCCACCACGGGTAAAAATTCGTCTTCCCCACTCCCTATCTCTATATGAGATCCAGTTTTTCGATAGGATTAATATTCCGCTCTCCCAGATCATAACTGCTATGCTAAATCCCAATCTGGATGAAATCCAGTTGACCAAAGACGATTACGAACGCTACTCCCGACACCTGATTTTACCGGAGGTAGGACTAGAAGGACAGAAACGCCTGAAAGCCGCCAGTGTACTGTGTATCGGTACAGGTGGACTAGGTTCACCACTACTTTTATATCTGGCGGCGGCGGGTATTGGACGCATTGGGATTGTTGATTTCGATGTTGTCGATACTTCTAATCTGCAACGCCAAGTAATCCACGGGACATCTTGGGTGGGTAAACCCAAAATTGAATCGGCAAAAAACCGCATTCACGAGATTAACCCTTATTGTCAGGTTGATTTATACGAAACTCGCCTGACTTCCGAAAACGCCCTGGAAATCCTTCAACCTTACGATATCGTGGTGGATGGTACTGATAACTTCCCCACCAGATATCTAGTTAACGACGCCTGCGTATTGCTGAATAAGCCCAACGTCTACGGTTCAATTTTACGCTTTGAAGGGCAAGCTACTGTATTTAACTACGAAGGTGGGCCGAATTATCGTGACCTTTTCCCAGAACCACCACCACCAGGGATGGTTCCTTCTTGTGCAGAAGGTGGCGTATTGGGAATTTTGCCAGGAATTATTGGTTTAATCCAAGCAACCGAAGCTGTCAAAATTGTTCTGGGACAAGGTAACACTCTCAATGGACGATTGCTGTTATACAACGCCTTAGATATGAAATTTAGGGAGTTGAAACTGCGTCCTAACCCAATTCGCCCAGTGATTGAAAAGCTGGTAGACTACGAAGAATTCTGCGGAATTCCACAAGCTAAGGCAGAGGAGGCAAAACAGCAGATGGAAAGTCAAGAAATGACCGTTAAGGATTTGAAGGAATTGCTGGATAGTGGTGCAAAAGATTTTGTACTGCTGGATGTCCGCAACCCCAATGAGTACGAAATTGCCAAGATTCCTGGTTCAGTGTTGATACCCTTACCAGAGATTGAAAATGGAAATGGTGTTGCGAAGGTGAAGGAAATATTGAATGGGCATCGTTTAATTGCTCATTGTAAGATGGGCGGGCGATCGGCAAAAGCCCTCGCCATCCTCAAGGAAGCCGGGATTGTTGGGACTAATGTCAAAGGCGGAATTACCGCTTGGAGTCGAGAAATCGATCCCTCAGTTCCAGAGTATTAAGGCAGGGGGCAGGGGGCAGGAGGCAGGAGGCAGGAGGCAGGAGAAATACTGCTCCGCCTCCGCTCTGTTTCATACCAAGATCAGAGCGAGTTTGCGGTTTAAGTCTCCCATTCCCCCATCTCCTAATGACCTTTTTAGAATTAAAAATTAATAAAAAGAATCATTTTTAATTAATTAATTTTGGTACAGAGCCAACAATAATAGATGGCGCAGTGTTAGCGAGTCCACGTACTCCTTCCCTACGGGACGCTGCGCGAATGGAGAAGCAAGCTACGCGCAGCGTCTGTCTGCGACACGCTCCGCGAACGTAGAGAGCGTCTTGGAATTTTTAATTAATAATTTTTAATTTTTAATTGGAGCGAAGCGACTTGACTACCTCAAAATCTCATTTCAATATTTTATGGGTGCAAGTTTGGGTGTTGGCAGCAGTACAGGGAGCAATTACCCTCACCTGGTTAATTTATAATATATATTTGCCACAACTTTTGACTCAGTTTGGTTTTCCTGCCTCATTGGCAGTTGGTTTGGTGATAGTCGAAAATGCCTTGGGTGCAGTGCTGGAACCCTTGATGGGCGGACTTTCAGATCAAGCTAGGCGCTGGGTAGGAACTCGGTTTCCCTTCATCTCAGTAGGTATGATTTTGGCATCGGCTTTGTTCATTGCCATACCATGCGTTGTGAGTTTTATCCCACCTACTACCGTGATGCGATCGCTCTTACCTATAGTATTAGTAGCCTGGGCATTAGCAATGACAATATTTCGCTCTCCAGCGATGTGCCTATTAGGAATGTATTCGACACCAGCCCAGTTACCTTTAGCAGTAAGTTTTGTCACTTTGGCAGGTGGTGCGATTGGGGCTTTTAGACCGATAAGCAACAAGTTTATTCTGAGTTTAGGGCCAGTTTATACCTTTGCGATTGGTTCCTTCGTCATGCTAGGGGCGGCGGCTGTGTTGCGGTTAGTCAATCCCCCAGAAGCACCTGTGGATAGACACCAAGCAGAAACAGTAAAGTTGCCGTTACAGAAATTGGCGTTGATTTTAGGAACTGGTTTCGGTGTCGCGTGGGGTATCCGATTTCTCTTTGATGTTTTAGGTAAAGTACTGAAGACTCAACTAAATACTGATAACATTGATGTGCTGATGGTGTGGATCGGATTAGCGATCGCACTTGCCAGCATACCAGCAGGAATCTTCGCAGTCAAAATTGGTAATAGTCAAGCAATGCTTTGTGGGATCTGTGCAATCATTCCCTCGTTATTGATAATGATATCTGTGGGCGCACAAATTCCAATAATTATATTAATCGTTGCTGGCTTTAGTTTAATTGTCAATGGGGCAATTCCTTTTGCTTTAGGACTAGTACCGCAGCGATGGGTGGGATTAGGAATTGGGATGTATTTTGGTGGCTTCGCTTTAGCCATGAGTTTGTTTGGCGTCATATTTCCCCAACCGCAAGCAATAACACCTTTGATTGGTGCAGTTGGCGGTGCATTGGCATTTTTGTTAGCTGGTGCTTGCATTATTGTGAGTGGCATTTCTGAAACGCAGAGGCTTAACGCATAGGCGCTTCTCTACGAGACGCTACGCGAAGCCTTCCCACAGGGTAGGGACGCAAAGTTGTACTCTGCGTCCCTATGTATAGCAATTACGTTAGCGTAGCGTGGCAAAGCCCATTACGAATTACGAATTACGAATTAGTTACGGGTTTAACCTGACTCAGCAAACTGTGCAGTTTTTCGCCTTCAATGACTTCTGTTTCTAAGAGTTGAGTTGCGATCGCTTCTAGCAAGTCTCGATTCTGTCTAAGAATCTCTAGGGCTTGTTCGTGGGCTGTTTCCACGATTTCCTTGACTTCGCTATCAATGGCTTTGGATGTGTCTTCACTTACCGCCCGCCGGGGATTAGCCCCACCATTACCCAAAAACATCGATTGTTGTCCTTGTTGGTAAGCTAATGGCCCTAAGACTTTGCTCATCCCATAAGATGTTACCATCCGTTCTGCCAAGTCAGTTGCTCGTTGCAAATCGTTGGAAGCACCTGTTGTAATGCTGTTAAACACAATCTCTTCGGCGGAACGTCCACCTAATAGAGTTGCAATCTGACCCCGCAATTCCTCTTCATTCATCAAAAAGCGGTCTTCAGTTGGTAATTGCAGAGTGTAGCCCAAAGCAGCCATCCCACGGGGAATAATCGAAATCTTTTCTACGCGACCGTTTCCTGTGGTTAACGCCCCGACCATTGCGTGACCAACTTCATGGTATGCAACAATCTTTTTCTCAGTCTCGTTCATCACGCGACTCTTCTTCTCTAAACCGGCGACAACCCGCTCAATTGCTTCGGCAAAGTCTTCTTGAGCAACACTTTCACGGAGATTGCGAGCTGCTAATAATGCTGCTTCATTTACCAAGTTTGCCAAGTCTGCACCAGCAAAACCAGGGGTACGAGTAGCGATCGCTCTTAAATCTACATCATCTCCTAATTTTACCTTTTGAGCGTGAATCTTGAGAATTGCTTCACGACCAGATAAATCAGGACGGTCTACCAACACTTGGCGGTCAAAGCGACCTGGACGCAGCAATGCAGAGTCAAGGCTTTCGGGGCGGTTGGTAGCTGCTAGGACAATCACAGTCGCATCCCCAGCCGCAAACCCGTCCATCTCTGTTAGTAACTGGTTGAGGGTCTGTTCTCGCTCATCGTTACCACCGTAAAAGCCGTTACTGCTACGAGATTTACCGATCGCATCCAATTCATCAATGAATACAATACAGGGAGCTTGTTTTTTGGCCTGCTCAAACAAATCCCGGACTCTGGAAGAACCCACACCAACAAACAGTTCCACAAACTCGGAACCAGAAATACTAAAGAATGGAACTCCTGCTTCCCCTGCTACAGCTTTCGCTAAAAGTGTTTTACCAGTACCAGGAGGACCAACTAACAGCACACCTTTGGGAATCCTAGCGCCAATTTGCGTAAACCGTGCCGGAGTCTTGAGGAAATCTACAATTTCTACTAACTCAGTTTTGGCTTCTTCTACGCCAGCCACATCTGCAAAGGTGATTTTAGCGGATTCACCTTCAACGTAAACTTTAGCTTTACTCTTACCAATGGAAAGCGCACCTTGAGGGCCACCGCCACCACCACCACGAGCAAGAAAGAACTGCCAAATGCCAATAAAAATCAGTGGTGGAATCACCCAACTCAAGAGGGTTGTAAACCAAGTATTCTTGGGTGGAGGTGTAGCAGCGAATTCAACTCCCTTTTCTTCTAGCAGTTTGGGTAACTCTAAATCAAAAATTGGTGTAGTTGCAAACACCTGTCCTGGCTCGGCACTGTCTGTTTTTAGTTGGTAGCGAATCTCATTTTGACCGACGGAAACGCGGTTGACTTCCCCTTCTTGGACTTGATGAATGAATAAGCTATAAGGAACACCAGTAGGGCCAGAAGCAAATAAACCAGGCAAAAATAAATTTAAGAGCAGGAATAGCCCTGATACTGCCAGTAATATATTAGCGATGATCCGAAACCGAGGTGACTTAGGCTGTTCTTTAATTGCCATAGATATTACCAATCCTTAGAATGAAAATTGTTGAGAATGTGACTTTTGCAGAAAGTCTGCTATTTACCATCTGAATAGCTGAAGCAGCAGCTTATACTGTTTCCAACCAATCAAAAATTTGGGCTAACTGATCCAGTGTTACCAGCCCATACTGCCAAAGGGTCATGGCTAGAAAGTTGGGTGTCTGCTCACAATGTCTCAAAGCAAGAGAAATTGCTCCACCAGAAATACCCAACTCTGCTTCTAAAAAATGCACCAATTGATCTGTAGCTTTCATCGCAATGTTAAACAATGTTAAATAAGTTTTATTTCTGAGAAAGTTTGAGTTGTGTGATGCAATGTCCAAGTTGCATCGCAAAGTTGTTTAATTGGTCTTGATCCTCAAGAATACTACTCATCGTCATAATTTTTCCTGTCTAGCAATATTTGCAGCTTTTTTATTTATGTAACTAAACTTAACAATTAAATTAATCTTTGGGAACTAACGAGCCAATACGGTTTACCGTACTCAAAGAGTTAACACCACTAGAAATGAGAAAATTTTGATGAAGAAAACGCTGTTACAAAAAACGCAGATATTATGAGACGCAAAGAGAAATCCCATATCCTCTGACTTGAAAAAGGCAGAAGGAACAAGTCAGAAAGGGATTTGGGCCACTGAAACGGAGTTCAGTGGGGGTCTTAAACCCAAGTTCCATGATTGTCACGGGCAGAGAGCAAGAATCAGAATTCCCTTCTGCCTTCTGCCTTCTTCAAGTGCAATAGACATTTTGGCAGCTTAATAATGCGATCGCGTCTTTCAATTAAGGCAATATCCCTAACACCAAGATTGTTCTCCCGGAGGATTGTGCAGTAACTCCCGAATATTGGCTTCGATGACCCGATAGCCCACATTGCCGTTGAGTCTCTGCCGTCCTTCATTAAAAATTAGGGTGGGGCTGACTGTAACCGTATGCTCTTTGACTAATTCAAAATCCTGGGATAGCTTGGCATAAGCCTCACCACTATCGATCTGAGCTTCGATAGCTGCGATCGGCAGTCTTAATTCCTCCGCAATTCCAAATTGTACCTTGCGGTCAGAAACGTCTGCCAGTTGGGTAAAAAACGCCTTCCGAAATGCTCTGGTTGCTTTTTCAAATACCTGTTGATTTTGCTCTACTAAACTCTTCGCTTCTAGTAATTGAATCGCATGGAGAAACAAATGACAGGATGTGGATGAAAATGGTGTAACTTTAGTCCAAATATCAGGATGAACGGTGATGTGATCGAACTTTTTCGCAACTTCCTGGACATGATCGCTGTATCCTTGCAATCCACCGCGTTCGCGCCATCGGTTTTCCAGTTTTTCACGAGCAACACCAAAGACGGGGACAAAGTGCTGTGCGATCGCAATCTTGTCTTCAAAGGTTGTTGTCAACTCATCCAAACGAATCTGAGCAATATAAGCCCAAACGCAGAGAACATCGGAAAAGTAAAAAATACGAATCGGTTCCATATTACTTAATCCTTAGAGAGTGCTTATAAAATAAAGATAAAATTTATAGTAGGGTGTGTTAGACCGACGACGGTATATGATTTTGAGAGAAAATATGATTCGTAACGCACCAAATATACCTTAAGATTTGATTTATAAACATCCTCTTATCTCTAATCTGCAAATCTATGAAATTGAACAATGGATCAATTTTTGAATAGGCTATGCGTGGTTGGGCATTTTATGGCGACTTTGCGATCGTGGAGATTTCTCAGCCCAGAACAACAAGACCTTGCTACATGGTCTTTGGTAGCAAATAGTAGATTTTGAGGCAGTCTAGTTCCAGTTTATACTTCCTTTGAATCTGCGATGCCGAATAGCCCAACCTAGACATTGCATCAACTACATACACTCAATTTCTCTCGCAGTTCTCCAGAATCAAAAATTAATAGCCAATGCCTAAAATCAAGTATTTCTATTCTCTAGCAATGACAATATCGTTAGACTTAATGACTGCATAAGCTTCTTTTCCCTCAGATAGTTCCAACTCTTCTGCGGAAGCTCTAGTGATAATTGAGGTTAATTCTACTTTATGAATAATCTCCAGAGTTACCTCACTATTAACGGCTCCATAAACAACTCGTTTAACCACACCTTTAAGAATATTGCGAGAGCTAACTTTTAATGATTTCTTTTGAATACTACTTTCTATGTCAGGCTTTTGAGTGTAATAGATATCTTCCTGTTTTTCCTGCTGAGTTGGTGGTGATATTGGTGTTGAGGAGTGCTGAGTGAGACTACGCACAAGTTCCCGCAGAATCTCAGTCTTGGTGCGTTGAGAGTGTTCGCAGAACTCCTCTAGAATCTTCCGCTCGTCCTCTGAGGTTTGAAATGTAACCCATCCTTGTTCTTTTCTTGGCATAATAATATTATCAATTTTGGTTATCTTGGTAAAATTCTACCAAGTATCAATTCTATATGTGGTTTTAGTAATAACATTTTTTTTCAAGATTTTCGGCATTTTTATCGCAAATTAATTAACTAATCTCATATAGTTAACTACATATATATTTATTTTTTTCTAGATGCGAAATATTTTGTTACTTGAAATTGTCTAAATCAGCACTAAACATTACCAACTAAGATGGTATACCATTACTCTATGGTATTTGTTTGGATAGCGATGCCTACGATGGTCTAAGTCTATGCAAGGATAATCTAGCAGAAAATTCTGCTGGCGTAGGCGTAGCCCGTCGCAGACATCGCTAAGTGCCGTAGTATGATTTAATGTGAGTTCACAGCAGGGGGATGAAACACCTAAAATCGCGTTCTCAAGACCTGCGGAGTTTATTTGAGAACAATATCACTATTGAATACGTAGCAGAACCGCTAAAAGCTATGCCAGCTGATGCTGAGGTGACAGAAGTGCTGCATTGGATGCAGGCACAGAATTTTGACGTTATCGGCGTTGAGACGGGAGATATTATCAGCGGTTATGTAGAACGCTCTAATTTGATTCAAGGTAAAGCAGGAAAGTGTAGCGACTATCAACGGGTGTTTCATCCAAAAGAGCTAATAGCCATTTCCACCCCACTTATAAAGTTACTACCAATTTTGCAACAAACTCCGCGATTGTTTGTCTTAGATTGCAATCAAGTGAGTGGTATTGTTACCTGTGGCGACTTGCAGAAAGCACCCGCGCGAATGTTACTGTTTGGCTTAGTAACGCTACTAGAAATGAATCTGCTGCGGCTGGTGCGGATTTACTATCCCCAAGATTCTTGGCAAAAAGTCCTCAAACCTGAACGCTTAGAAGTTGCTCAACGGCTATGGCGAGAGAGCCAAGAAAGAAACGAAGCTACCGATTTATTAGATTATCTGCAATTCTGTGATAAGCGAGAGTTGATTTTAAATCAGCCAGAACTTCTCCAGCAACTAGGATTAAAGTCCAAGCGGTTTGGTGAACGCTTCCTCAAGTCTGCTGAACAGTTGCGAAACCGATTAGCTCACGCCCAAAATTTAGTTAGTGGTTCCTCTTGGATAGAATTGATTTCTCTAGCAGAGGCGATGGAAAAACTATTAATTCTCTGTGAGGAAGTTGAGTAAAGTAGTCAGCTTTCTTTAATACTAAGCTAATCGTCACTTAAGTTGCATAATAAGAAGATGAAGCCGTTTAAAAGCGACGATGCCGCCCCCAGCCAAGAACTTTTTAACGCCAGAACAAGTTAGCTCCTTACAGCAAGCTCTAAAAGAGAGCGACAAACCACACGTCAGGGAAAGAATTTTAATTATTCTGCTACAGAATGATGGGAAACCGCAACATGAAATTGCTAAATTTTTAGGCTGTTCGCACAGAACAGTGGCATATTGGTGTATGCATGGTGATCCAGATGAGCTAGAAACTCTACATAATAAAAGAGAGTATGAACATTATCGAAAAGCGACTCCTGAATATATTGAACTGTTATTAAAAACTGTTGACCAAGAACCATCAGATTTAGGCTACGACTTCGGCAGATGGACGGCAGAAAGATTAGCCACATATTTAACAAAAGAAACAGGAATTGATTTAAGTAGCTCTCAGGTTAGGAGGATATTAAAGAGAAAAAAGTATAGTTATATCTGGGCTAAATATGACCTAGAAGATAAACAAAATCCTATTGAAAGAGCGAAGTTTAAAGAGAAACTTACTCAATATTTATCAATAGCGCGAGAGCAACCAGAGCGTTTACAGGTATGGTTTTGGGACGAGAGCGGTTTTAGTTTACGCGTGATTCGTCGCAAGGGTTGGGGTAAAAAAGGAAAACGCAAGAATGTTCCAGGTCAACGGCGTTGTGGTCGAGTAAATGTAATGGGGGCAATCAGAGAACTAGACCGAAAACGAGTATGCTTTTTTGTTAAAAAAGGGAACGCAGATATTTTTTATGAGCAATTACAACAATTAAATGAATTAATTAAGCAAGAATGGGTAAGCAAAGGAAACCTTGGTGAGGATTTTGCGAAATATGGGCCAAAGATTATTTTAATTTTAGATAATGCTAGTTTTCATAAACGCAAAGATGTTCTAGCTAAAATATCTGAAGAATTCCCAAATTTTGTTCTAGAGTTCTTGCCCGCTTACAGCCCTGATTACAACATTATCGAGTTAGTCTGGCATTCATGTAAAGAATATATTGCTCATCGGTTATTTAAATCAGTAGATGAATTAAAATCACTGCTAGATAAGCTGTTGAATCAAGGCGAGTTAGTGATTAGGTGGCATCGGAATATAAAACATAAAGGTAATTTCAGCTATGTTGCAGCTTAAATGCTGATTAGCTTATTGAACCACCCGATCAAATCTGCTGCTGTCGAGAAATCTAATAGTGCCTCACTCAAATTCTCTAATTGAGTTAGAGATAATGCTTCAATCTGCGATGTCTACGACGGGCTTTGCCTACGCAATTCTAGACCAACTATACCAATTCGCCGAGGAAGTAGGCGCATGACTACTGACAACGCCTCTTCTCTTCTCCCCTGCTCAATTCCTTGCTCAATTCCTTGTCTAATAATTCTTTGATAGACCACAGATTCCTGCATAAGCTCCTCCCGCAATAAGCTGCTGATTAGATTGTTGTCATATTTTAACCCTGCAAGCAACTGAGTACAGGCTGAGATATTTCTTTGCTGGCTAGGTTCTTCAATCATATCTACCTGAGCAGCAACTTGAGAGAGCAAAGATTCAGGGGAATCTGTTCGCGCCAGAACTGCTAAGGGTAGAAGACCAACAGATGCTAACAAAGGAGCGGGGTCTTGCTCCCAAATCCGAATTGAACGGAAGCGATGAACTGTATTAGTATCGGTAAGAAATATCACAGTTTGCGATTATTGAGTGAATCACTAACTTGAGTACCTGTATAATTGGGAACCCAACCTTCAGCGATCGCAAAATAGCGTATCCCTTTGAAATTCAACGATGCAGTTGGGCTACACCAATGCTCAACGTCGGCGGGAATGTAGAGATAGTCTTGTGCCTGAACTAAAAGCTGTACCTGGCTACCATCAGGTCGCACAAAACCATAAATCATTTCCCCTGCCAACACGTAGAGGGGTTCAGCCGCAGGATGAGTATGGTAACGGCCGTAGGTTGCTATCAGGTGGTGAAGATTGAAGGAACCTGGATGCACGTTTAGCAAGTCACACCAGAGAGCGCCATTTTCTTGCTGAATAAATTCAAAGACGCTGTTATGGAGTTCGACACAATAACGTTTCTCTGACTCAGTTAAAACGGCCTGGTCTAACAGATCGGGGAAGAGAAGCGATGTTCCTGGGTCGTAGTGTCTGAGTTGAATGCCAAGAGGCGCAAGTTCACGAGCTATTTCGCCTAAATCGCTCTCAATCGTACCGTCGTCAAGTAGTAGGTTAGCCATGACCAAAAAGACTAATTAACTGTTAAGAAGAGTATACTCAACTTTGAGTTAATAAGCCACTATTCCCGACTGACAAACCGGGGAATGGGGAATGGGGAATAATCAATGCCCAATGCCCAATGCCAAATGCCCATTCACAGAATAAATTTATCGCCAGAATGATGTTCATTGGTACCACTAGCATCTAAGCTAGTACGGGTGAACTATATATAGCATGGAATGTCTGACTTAATTCTGTTTTGGCATCGGCGCGATTTACGCATTTCTGACAATACGGGACTGGCTGCGGCAAAACGGCGGAGTCCAAAGGTGGTGGGCGTGTTTTGCCTTGATCCGCATATTTTAGAACGGGATGATATTGCTCCTGTGAGAGTAACTTATATGATTGGCTGCTTGCAGAAACTCCAAGAGCGATATGCTAAAGCTGGCAGTGAGTTATTAATCCTCCATGCCAATCCTGTACAAGCGATACCAGCTTTAGCAGAGGCTTTAACAGCTAAAGCTGTTTTTTGGAATTGGGATGTAGAACCTTATTCACAAGAACGCGATCGCACCGTCATAAATGCCCTCAAAGAAAAAGGTATTGAGTTTCTTAACCAAAACTGGGATCAAATCCTCAACTCCCCAGATGAAATCCGCACTGGTGGTAATAGCCCTTACACCGTTTACACCCCCTTCTGGAAAAATTGGATTACCAAACCGAAGGCTCAACCAGTAGAAACACTGCAAAATGTTGAAGGGTTAACGGAAGCTGAACAGAAAATTGCAAAACTTGCAGGAGCGATCGCATTACCTTCAGCGAAAGATTTAGGATTTATTTGGGATGAAGAATTGATTATTGCACCGGGAGAGGCAGCCGCGCAAGAACGATTAGAAGAATTTACTAATAAAGCTATTACTGAATACCAAGAACAGCGAAATTTCCCCGCAGTGGACGGAACATCGCAACTAAGTGCAGCTTTGAAATTTGGGGTAATTGGCATTCGCACCGTTTGGCAAGCCACCATAGAAGCACTAGAAAACAGCCGCAGCGAAGAAACAGCAGTTAATATTCGCACATGGCAACAAGAATTAGCTTGGCGGGAGTTTTATCAACATGCAATGTATAACTTCCCCGAATTAGCTGATGGTGCTTTCCGTGAAACCTTTAAAAACTTTCCTTGGGAAACAAACGAAGAACATTTCCAAGCTTGGTGTGAAGGAAGAACTGGCTACCCAATTGTGGATGCAGCAATGCGTCAGTTAAACGAAAGCGGCTGGATGCACAACCGTTGTCGAATGATTGTCGCCAGTTTCCTCACCAAAGACTTGCTAATTAATCCCCAATTGGGAGAAAAATACTTTATGCAAAAGCTGATTGATGGTGATTTATCTGCTAATAATGGCGGTTGGCAATGGAGTGCTTCTAGCGGTATGGACCCTAAACCTGTGCGGATTTTTAACCCAGCTAGTCAAACACAAAAATTTGATCCAGAGGGAGAATATATTCGGCAATGGGTATCAGAATTGCGGTCTGTAGATACCGAATATTTAGTTACTGGTAAAATTCCACCTTTAGAACGTCATGCTGTTGGCTATCCCGACCCAATTGTGGATCATAAAATCCAACAAAACCAGTTTAAACTGCGTTATCAACAACAAAAAAACATTAGTGGTGGTGAGTAAAATAGTTGTTTTTTAATATTTATTTATAGTATGTCAGGCTAATAAACTTTCCTCCAAAAATGTTTGTAGTCAGGACTTCAGTCCTGATTTTGTTTGCGTAGCTTCTTGGAGAAAGGACTACAGTCTTGACTACAAACTTATGAGTATTTTAACGGCTATCATATTACGTCTTGATAGATACACGAGAAATTGTCCATAAGATGAGCAGGAAAATTAAGTAAATTACGCCCACAAGTCCAAACTCAATCAGAGGGATATAAGTTATTTCGTAAATTCTACCCAAACCG
The DNA here is from genome assembly GCF_054786515.1 of Nostoc sp. UIC 10890. Classification (NCBI taxonomy): domain Bacteria; kingdom Bacillati; phylum Cyanobacteriota; class Cyanophyceae; order Nostocales; family Nostocaceae; genus Nostoc; species Nostoc sp. UIC 10890. Next base: position 971,120 of record NZ_JBSGKF010000001.1, on the reverse strand, counting down.
CGTTCTGTCAGTGCATAAACGGCCAGTACACTCACTAGAAAGGTTCCGTAGATAGTACGTTTAGTCCAGATACCCAGAGGTAAACCGTGAAGCTGAGTAAGCACCATAATGCCGAGAAAACCAAAGAGAAATGTTGGCCACTTGGTTTGTCCTAGCATCCATGACACAATGACACTATGTAAAAGCACCGTAATTTCCAAAGTGAATGTCCACCAACGATTTACATGGGTACGGTTAAATATCAACGAGGATTGGAGCAGAAGCAAGAACATATAAAGAAAACCAATTAAGTGCCCCGAAGTCGCTTCCATTGGATGATACCAGAAGGTATAGATAGCGGCGAAGGAGAAAAAATAGCCGTGGTACAGTTTGATAATTTGCAAAAACTGTTGATGGAATGGAACAGAATTGCCAAAAAACAAACCGCGTCGAGGCGTTTCCAAAATCAGTACGAACACCAGTAGAAGTACAACCGCACCTTGAGAAGCCCAAATTGAAGTATCTTGAGCGAGAGCATCGTACCAGATATAAGTTTGGAGAAAGTGTAATGCAATGAATGCACCATTAATGGCCAGCATGAGGTAGTTAATCGGGTGCAACGCTGATTTATATTTCAACTGCGATCGCTGCGCCCACAAGATACACGCCCAAATGCTAAACTGATGCCCAAGGTACATACCCCAAGCCGTTGCTCGACTCCAAAACGTTGGTTGGGGAAGCTTCCAGTAGTACCAGTTTAATCCTTGATCAGGAAGTTTGATGATGCTTGCAGGAATGCTCCCACCAATCCAAATTGCGTAGGTAAGGAGGATGCTTACAAAGATGCCTAACAATAATACTCGGCGGCCTGTCATATTAATTCGTAATTCGTAATTTTTAATAAAAAGAGAGAATAACCTTCTCAAAGTCCTCCTTTTTAAGGAGGATTTAGGAGGATCTAAAGTTTTGGATACATCAGCCATAACTTTTAAGAGATCCTCTAAGACCTAGATTAGACTTCTTGCAAAAGTCGGGAAAAGGGGAAGGGGAAAGGGGGAAAGGTTTGTTATTTTCCCTTTACCCTTTAACCTTTACCCTTTTCCCCTCTCTTGCAAAAAGCACTTTTGCAAGAGGTCTATTGTCAGGCGATACGTTCTGTGTTTGATTCAGATACGTTTTTAGTAACTCGCAAACTAAGAGTCAAAGCTACTAGCATTACTAAAAACCCACTCAAAAAAGGAGCAGAACTTCCAAATTTCATAAAACCAACCCCTGCCCATATTGGCCCACCGATGCGTGCCAAAGCAGAGCAAGAACTGGCAATTCCTAATATTTGCCCTTGTTCTTCTGGGGCTGTCATCTGGGAAATCAGACTGTTTAATATTGGTTGGCTGACACTAATTCCCCATGCCACAAGGGAGGTGGCGACCAACAATAAAATTAAGCTTTGTGAGAATCTAATTAATCCAATTAGTAGTAATCCTAAACCTAACCCTACTATCCCCCAGGTAAGTAACTTTATTTCACCCAATTGTTTCTTGAGAAATCCGAGGAGTCCTCCTTGAATGATTGTGCTGACAATCCCCATGAAGGCAAAAAGATAACTAGTTTGTTGAGGGCCCCAGTTTAATTGTTGCTTAGACCACAAAGCCAATGTAGAGTCCATAGCTGCAACAGCAAAGGTAACTAAAAAGTAGATGCCAACAAGCATACAAAACTGTGGACGCTGCAACAGTTGTAGCAAGTTCAGCCGTCGTTGACGGTAGCGATGAGCTTGCATTTTGGCTCTAGTTTCAGAATTTAGGGATTCTGGAAGTAATACCAAAGCACAAAGCAATGCCAATAAAGATAATCCGGCTGCAAACAACGACGGTAGATGAAAGTTAGCGTTGTCTGGATCTGACCCGATCAGAAGACCTCCGATTGCTGGGCCGAGAATGAAGCCAAGACCAAAAGCTGCTCCGATTATGCCCATGCCACGAGCGCGATTAACTGGCGTGGTAATATCTGCGATGTACGCCTGAGCAGTAGAGATATTCCCTGCCATAATCCCCGCCAAACTACGAGCAATAAACAAAATCCATAATGAGTTGGCAAAACCTAACCCTGCGTATGCTATTACAGAACCAAATAAAGTGAGTAATAGAATCGGACGACGACCGTAGCGATCGCTAAATCTGCCCCATAATGGTGCAAATAAGAACTGCATTAAAGAATAAATAGCTACAAGTAGAGTCGCTTCATTAGGTTGTGCGCCGAATTGTTCAGCATACAAAGGCAGTATCGGCAGGATAATTCCGAAGCCGAGCAAGTCTATAAATACAGTCAAAAATAAGACGAATATAGCCCTGCTATTATTTTTACTCTCCATAGGTACAATTCACTTTTATAAAAAATATGCGTCACTTGGATTAGTTTTGTAGACATCAGGGAATGCTTGAGTGTCAATATCCATTGAATGAAATATAATCAGTTCAAGCAAAATGTGTGAATTTGAGCGTGGTTTAGTAAAATAGCGTGGAACAAACCCACTATAAAAATCAACCCAATAATACTACTAATGAAAGCAACTATAGTCTCGTGCTTCCGTATAGCTTTTTGTATTTTAGTGTCTATGATGTGTTCTAATTCTTTGTATGACATTGACTTTAATCTCGCTAAACATAAAAAGTATATGGAACTTACGTGCTTATATATATAAGTTTGAGTATAGGAATCATCTCTGCTTGTTGAACAATATTTTAGATAAAACCTTGATAAAATCGGATTTTTAGTCTTAGCATATTTTCAACAATCAAATCAGACTCCTATATTTATGAAATCTCTAACTTATGAAATAAAAGCTATTTAGACATTGTGGAAGTGCCAAGGCGTCGGCGTCTTTTTAAAAAAGCACTTGAAACACCAAAAGCTAATACAGCCCAGGTATAAGTCGGTTCGGGAATTGCAATAATACTTAACTGATTAATGGCCAAGCCGTATTGTGGAGCAGAACTACTAAAAACAATTCGTGAGATGTTTGGAGTGTCACTACGAATCCCCAAGAACACTGCTGAATTATCTAATGCTAGCGACGAAGTACTCAGAACAGAGAAACTACCCAACAGATTATTGGCATTATCAAAAGCGTTAATAAAAGTTTCAACTTCCAAATTACTAACGTCTACAGCTATCTGAGTACCAGCACCAAAAACAGGCTGGTCAAAACTAATGCTAAAAGGCCCACCGTTCCCCAAAGTACCAGGATCAGGAGTACCAGGAGGAAGAGGGATAAAACCTGTTGGATCTATACCTCCGAAAAGAATAAAATCTCCTTGGGCGAAGTTAGTCCGAATACCAGGAGGAGGTAAAGTTTGAAAGACAAACGGTGGAGTAATCTGAGGATTATTAGTTGGAGCTATATTTATATCCAACCCTAAACCATCCTGAGATATTGTTGAGAAAGAGTTAGGTAAAAAAGCAGAAAAATCAGGAGATACAGGATTAAAGACTTTACCTAAACTTAACCAATCCACTTCATCATTCCCAGCTAAATCAGTACGCTCATTTACTAAAAATGTAGCTGCTTTAGCTGGTAACGGAAGAAAAGTTATTATAGCTGTAATTGCTGGTAAATATTTGACAGTAAACTTAAACAACTGATTGATCATACAATGACACAGAGCTTACTTTTGAATTAGTTAAAAAAAATAATATCATCAAAATGCAAAAATTAAACACTAAAGTAAGGCAATGTAATGCCAATCTTCAAGAAGATTAAACAAGTACTATGCTTAATGTTTATGTTGCAAAAACTAGTTGATAGCTAGCTGTTAATAGTTGACAATCTAACATCATTTTTGCAACACAGGTTTAGCCTGGTTAATACACAAGTAATTATGTATCTACCACACTCAATTTGTTATTGATTCATTACTAGTCAGTATTTCCATAACAAATTTAAAAAGCTTTAAGTTGTCATTGAGTTATGACTAGTAATAGTTTTAGACTAACTGAATACTCAAATCGGATGAGAGATTTTCAAGGAAGGCGAACTGAGTTCCTTGGAAAGACAAATTACCGTTAGTATTGTCGTAAGAAAAGTCACTGAGGCTAGTAGTACCAAACCCTGTTTTAGAAACTTGGATTACGTCACTTTGACCAAAATTGTAATCTTTGATGGTGTCAAGACCGTCCTTGAGGCTGTTGAAGATAAACTTATCTGCACCGAAACCACCGCTAAGAACATCATTACCTTCTCCACCAATGATGGAGTCATTACCAAAGCCAGCGGAGATAGTGTCATTACCATCTTTACCTTCTAACCGGTTATTTTGGCTATCGCCAGTAATGCTGTCACTTGCATTTGTACCAATGAGATTATCAAAGTTGAGTACATTAAATGTTATTGTCCCTAGACTAGGAACGTTAAGAGCAGAGATAGTTTGCTCCTGTAGGTTAGCGATGACAGATACCCCAGCAAGAGATTGGGAGGAATCTATGGTGTTATTGGCAACACTAGCATCAGCAATAACCGTTTCTACTTTCAAAACTTGGTCTGTTCCAAATCCACCAGCTTTGGTAATTGTCCCTACACCTGATAGGGTGATGGCTCTACCCAGTCTGCTGTAGTCTGCGGTATCCGTACCATCTCCACCATCAATGCTGTCATTGCCTCGACTGCCCTTGAAGGTATCATCGCCTGCACCACCGAACAATGTGTCATTGCCCAGTCCACCATCAATACTGTCATTACCACCTCTACCATCAATCAGGTCATCACCAGCAAGACCAGTTAATTGGTTATTTTGGCTATCGCCCTTCAGGGTGTCATTGTTAATTGTGCCGATGACATTGACAAAGTTGACTACATTAAATGTTAATGTTCCTAAATTAGGAACATTAAGGGCAGAGATAGTTTGGGCTTGTAGGTCAGCATCGGCAGGTACTCCAAGTAAAGATTGAGATGCATCTATAGTGTTGTTGGCAACACTGGCATCAGCAATCACCCTTTCTACTTGAAAAACTGTGTCTGTTCCAAAACCACCAGCTTTTTCAACTGTCCCTACACCTGACAAGGTGATACGTCTACCTAAGCTGCTGTAGTCTACAGTATCAAAGCCCTTTCCACCATTGATGCTGTCGTTACCTCGACTGCCCTTAAATGTGTCATTACCAGCAAGACCAGTTAATTTATTACTTTGGCTATCACCAGCAATGAAGTCACTTTCATTTGTACCGATGACATCATCAAAGTTGACTACAGTAAATGGCAATGTCCCCAGACCAGGAACGTTATTGGCTGTCAAAGTTTGGCTTTGTAGATTAACCGTGATCGATACACCAGCTAAAGATGCGGAAGCATCTATGGTGTTGTTAGCAACACTAGCATCAGCAATAATCTTTTCTACTTGAGATAGAGTGTCTTGACCCAATCCGCCAGCTTTTTTAACTGTCCCTACTTCTGAGAGAGTAATGGTTTGACCCAGCTTGCTGTAGTCTACGGTATCCGTACCAACTCCACCATTAATGCTGTCGTTACCCTGACTACCCTTAATGATGTCATTACCTGCACCACCTAACAAAGTGTCACGTCCTTGTCCACCGTCAATTAGGTCGTCGCCACCTCTACCATCAATCAGGTCATTACCAGTTAGACCAGTTAATTGGTTCTTTTGTCCGTCGCCCTTCAGGGTGTCATTGTTAATTGTGCCGATGACATTATCAAAGTTGACTACATTAAATGTTAATGTTCCCAAACCAGGAACGTTAAGGGCAGAGATAGTTTGGGCTTGTAGGTCAGCATTGGCAGCTACACCAGCTAAAGATGCGGAAGCATCTATAGTGTTGTTGGCAACGCTAGCATCAGCAATTACCTTTTCTACTTGAAAAAGTTGGTCTTTTCCGAGACCATCAGCTTTAGTAACTGTTCCTACTCCTGAGAGAGTAATGGTTTTACCTAATTTGCTGTAGTCTGCGGTATCCGTACCATCTCCACCATCAATGCTGTCGTCACCTTGACCACCTTTAAAGGTGTCATCACCTGCACCACCGAACAATGTGTCATTGCCCAGTCCACCATCAATACTGTCATTACCACCTCTACCATCAATCAGGTCATTACCAGCAAGACCTGTTAATTGGTTATTTTGGCTATCGCCCTTCAGGGTGTCATTGTTAATTGTGCCGATGACATTATCAAAGTTGACTACGTTAAATGTTAATGTTCCTAAGCCAGGAACATTGAGGGCAGAGATAGTTTGGGCTTGTAGGTCAGCATCGGCAGGTACTCCAGACAAAGATTGAGATGCATCTATAGTGTTGTTGGCAACAGTGACATCTGCAATTACTTTTTCTACTTGAAAGAGTTGGTCTTTTCCGAAACCGCCAGCTTTTTCAACAGTCCCTACACCTGACAAGGTGACACGTCTACCTAAGCTACCGTAGTCTGCGGTATCCTCACCATCTGCGCCATTGATGCTGTCGTCACCTCGACTGCCCTTAAATGTGTCATTACCGCCATTCCCAGCCAACGTATCATTACCATCACCACCATCAATGAGGTCATTTCCAAGACCACCAGAGATATTGTCATCGCCTCCACGACCAGAAATTTGATCGTCACTACTAGTACCCACCAAAAAGTCATTGTTAGGAGTACCAACAATAATGGACATAATATATAACCTTTATAGTCTTGCAGATCAAGTTTGCCTGAGCAATGTAATACTCGCATGTTACATTCACTGGAATTATGAATTTATGATGAAATATACTTCAACATAAGTAATGGTCTTTTATATATCTGACCAGAGAAAAATGGTCTTGTTTACTAAAATAAATTATTGAAATTTGTTAAAGAAACTAAAAATACGGGTATTCTGTGCCATAAATTTTATAAAACAATGAAATATAAGACTTATACACTACAAATTCATTGTGATTTTAAGTAAAGAGAATAGGTTGTTTTGCTTTTTTAAAGTATTCATTAATAGTAAATAGACCATCAATACTTTTCGGATAAACCCAAGAATCTCTCTTTTCGTCTGGGGAAAGGTTAATGGGCTTGCGGGTAAAGGTAAATTTAAACCCTTTCCCCTTTAACTAAAAAGTATTGAATAGACCATGCTGTAAGGGCACAGCAATATTTATAAGGCTGTAGTAAGATTTATTACTATTTTTACATAATTATACGTATTAAGGTAAGGTTCGCACTTAGATCAAAATTACCTAGCTTTCAGCCTAGTTTGCATAACTTCCGATACATTACCGCAAATGCGCTGATATTTTAATTTCCCTTCTTCATAAATTCCGCAAAAACACCGTTACGCTATTTGTCCTTGTGATCAAAACTGAGAGCATCCAGTTTATGAGGGCGTGTTTATGACCAACCCTGTAAAGACGGTTATCCAAGTCAATCTGGAGATGGCTCTAGAAGTAGCTCAAGAATTGGAGCAGGCTCCATACACTCAACTCAGTACTTATTGTTTAGAGATTTTACGGGAGATAGGATGTCCTGGTACTGAACTCCCAGTTAACTTACAAACTCGCGATCAGCAGCTAAACTTTATCACAGGCTTTGCATCTTATGCTTTTGGGGAGGTACAAAGTGTATAAAACATTAATTGAAGATATATTTTATGATTCGGAAGGGACAGAAGAAACTACTTTTCCTGCCACAGATGAAGATTTATTAATTTTAACAGAAAAATTTTTAGGGTTTGAAATTCCCTCAAAGGTTTTCTTGCAAGCTATAGCCATTGCTGATTACGACGGTGCAGCGGCTTTTCGCTACGTTGATAATTATTTGATTACTCTCAAGAACAAGAAGAAGTGTAAGCAGCAGAAATTACTTGTGTTAGGTTATTCGACTAAGTTTGACAATAATTGACGTGCTTATTCACCGACTAACTAACAACCAATACGATTTAGATAAGATAATTTGCACGACAGATGTAGAGACGTTGCATTGCAACGTCTCTACAGATATTTGTCCCACATCGATAAGATAGAACAATCCTAAATGAGTTGTGAAAATGCGCGATGTCCAGATCCCCGACTTCTTCGAGAAGTCGGGGATCTAATTTTTCACGAATGATTTAGGATTGCTATAGAACAATTAGAATTTATCTAAAGTTAGTGGTGGGTATTTGTTAGACCAAGGATTTTTATGTATGTGCTAATTACGAATTAGTATTACTCTCTCCCAAGACAAACTTGTTCATAGCTTTTACCTGCAATATCCCAAGTGAATTCTGTTTCTACCAGTTGTCTGCCGTTGTGAGACAATTCTGAACGCAGATGTGGGCGATCAAAGAGTTGACTAATAGCGGTGATGTACTCTGCTGGTTTATTTGCTCGTAATGCTCGTAATATATGACTAGCAGCATCTACGGCTAATCCTTCTAAACCGCGATCGCTAGCTACTACAGGTATACCAGCTGCCATTGCCTCTAAAGTTTTATTTTTAATGCCAAAGCCAGTCCGCATCGGGACAACGCAGATGGTGGCTTGATGTAAATATTCTGCCATTGAAGGTACACGCCCAAGCACATTAATCCCTGGCTTTTTATTAAGTGCTAAAACTTCTGGCACCGGATGAGAACCGACAATATCGAAAGTTGTATCAGGATACAATTTTTGGATTTCTGGTAAGACTTCGTTGCTGAAAAAGCAGACAGCATCAATGTTTGCTAAATTATCCATTGCACCGATAAAAATTAAGCGATGTCCTCCGGGATCTGTGGTGCGCTTGGGGAAAGAAACTAAATCTACGCCATTGGGAATAACTGTAATCTCACTATTGGGGTTAAATTCTTGTAGTTGAATTTTATCTTCTTCTGTTGTCGCGACAATTGCCGAAAATTTAGCACAGTAGTTTTGCTCATAACGACGCAAAAGTGGCAGATTAATTTTGTCTCGGAGGGAATTTTCCGAAATGCCGGTTGCTAGTTGGTTACGACAGGTAGCGTAAACAGAACTATGAACATTAACTATGGTTTTTAGCTGTTTCTGAAAATGTGGCTGCACATAAATTTCATTGACGCTATGTTCGCAGGTAATCACATCACATTTCCCCGCTTCCACCCAGTTATCAACCCAGGTTTGCATCTCAGCTGAGTAACGATTGAGTACGCTTGGTGGTGTTCCCTGTTGCAAAAATCTACCAAATCGTTGTATTTTCTGGAATATTCCGGTGGTTTGAGAATCTGGCGGACGTTCAAAAATGGCTAGATGATCCACACAATCGCGTAGTCCTGCTACTTCTGCGTCTGTAACATCCCCCTCCCGTTGAGTCGCGAGGGTAACATTATGGTTTTGACTCAAGTACTTAAGTAAATTAAATGTCCTGACTTGGGTTCCCCCGCGCGTTGGTGGGTAGGGAAAGGTGGAAGATAGCATTAAAATGTTCATACAAGTAATGAATCAAATGTAATATGTACACCATGACCTCATTAGAGGCTGTATGTCATCATTTGATTTATTAAAAAGAATTCAGGAGTCAGAATTCAGGAGCGGAGCCGGAGACGTTTCCGTTAGCTCCGGTCAGAATCAAGACGCTCCAGGATGAGCTAATGCTACGCTATCGTGGACTTGCTAACGCTGCGCTATCCACCACTCGTACAAAATTCATTCTGTTAGCGGATAGCTAAGGTTTAGCCCATTCTGACTCCTGACCCATGAATTCTGTTCCGGTAAACAAATGCACACCCAATCAAGAGAAATTAACCTGCTGACTCCATCTAGAGAGTTACCTCTATATGGGAAGAGAATTTTAGTAACAGCGCCGAGAAATTATGCTTATAGGTTGTCTGAACAAATCATCAAGAAAGGTGGTTTACCTGTTTTCATGCCTACTATCGAAACCTGCTATTTATCAAACTACACTGAGTTAGATGCTGCTTTAGATCACATAGACGAATTTGATTGGATTGTCTTCACCAGTAGAAATGGGATCGCTGCATTTTTTCACCGCATGAATGATTTAGATATTCCCATCTCTGTGGTGCAAAAATGTCACTTATGTGCTTTAGGAAAAGATGCAGAAAGCTTATTGTCTTTTTGTGGCAAGGTGGATTTAATTCCAGCAGAATCTAGCCCAGCCGGAATTGTGGCTGAATTAGCAAAACTTCCGCAAATTCAAGATAAAAAAGTGCTGATACCTGCTCCAGAAGTGGTTGGTTTGCCTGAACCTGATGTTGTACCCAATTTAATTACGGATTTGCAGAAATTGGGTATAGAAGTAACTCGTGTGCCTACCTATATCACGCAGGGTTTAGACAAAAGTATCTACGGTATTGAATTAAACCTGATACGTCAAGGAATTATTGATGTAATTGCCTTTAGTAGCACAGCGGAAGTAGAAAGCTTTTTGACAATGGTCAATTCGCCAAGCGATTATGAAAGTTGCATTATTGCATGTTTTGGCCCTTATACAACTGCTAATGCGCGAAAGTTGGGTATGAATGTCTCTATCGTGTCTAGGGATTATAGTTCATTTGAGGGATTTGCTGAAGCGATGTCTACGACGGGCTACGCCTACACAGCATTTTTTCCTCTGTGATTTTGATGTGGAGCTTTTGATATATATAAACTAGACCCACTAACCGTTTGAGAATCTAAAACAGTTAACCATAATCAACTCTAGACTAGCAGCACATAAACCCGTAGTATCAAAAATGGAGTTTATATTGAGTTAGGATTTTTTACATGGCAACTTACAAAGTTACATTACGTACCCCAGACGGCGAAAAAGTAATTGAAGTCCCTGAAGATGAATACATTCTAGAGATCGCTAACGAGGAATATGAGCTAGACTTGCCCTATTCCTGTAACGCTGGTTCTTGTTCTACCTGCACCGGAAAGCTGATTTCAGGTGAAATTGACCAAGATGATCAGAACTTCTTAGACAACGATCAAATTGACGCAGGATGGGTTCTCACCTGCGTGGCCAAGCCCCTTTCTGATTGTGTAATCGAAACCCATCAAGAGGAAGCGCTTAACGCTTAACTAAGAAATGTGGATTTAATAAAGAGCAAGTTTTGTAGGGAAGGCAGAATCAGCGGTGGCTACTCTGCGGTTTTTCCGAAAAGAGTACCACCCTTAGCGCAGCATCTCGTAGAGAAGCAGACGCATCAAAAAGCATCATAACTGCCGTTGTGTTAGTGATGAATTTCCGTAAGACATCTAAAATCTGAGGTAGTGCCGTACTGTCGGCCATCACACACCTTACTTGATTTAAAATTTTGCACTTTCCTAAAAAATCTCTATAGGCTAAGTAATTCACACTAGAAAGCGCTCCCCTTTTGGAGAGCGCTTTTTATTTAGTTTATATAGTGCTTCGCAGTTGAGTCCAATTAAGCTAAAACACATCTAATTCAATACTTTTCGGTTAAGGGGAAAAGGGGAATGGGAAAGGGAAAAGAAAAAACCTTTAACCCTTACCCTTTAACCTTTTCCCCAAACCCGATTCCGAGTTAAAAGTGCTTAACCGAGAAGTATTGACATCTAATTTGCATATTAAAATTTTCTCAATACCTTGTAAGGTGGGCATCTTGCCCGCCCTGATTATGCAACTTGAATGCTGATTAGCTTACTACAAACTTTTACTTAATGATGTTATCGCCTTCACCAATTCTTCTGGATCTACAGGCTTAGAGATATGCTGTTGAAATCCGACAGCGATCGCTTGCTGATGATCCATCTCACCAGCATAAGCAGTTAAAGCGATCGCTGGAATAGTCCCGCCTTGCTCTGGTTCCAGACTCCTGATCTGTCGCATCAGCATATAACCGTCCATTTCTGGCATCCCAATATCGCTGACAATTATATTTGGCTGGGATTGACTCAGTGCAGTTAAAGCTTCAAAGGCTGAGGCGACAGCTGTAACAGTTGCACCATATTGTTCCAGCATAAAAGGCAAAAACTCTCGCATATCTGCATCATCATCCACCACGAGAATCTCTAAGCCAGATAGGGGAAAGGACTGAGCCGCCACAACTGCGGAATTATCTTTTGCATCCTTGATTCCCTTGCTTTCATCCTGTATGCATGGAAGTCTGACGGTGAAAGTTGCTCCTCTAGCTTCGCCGAGACTTTCTGCTTGCACAGTTCCCCCGTGAAGTTCTACGAGATGATGGACGATCGCTAATCCTAAACCTAAACCGCCAAATTTTCGAGTTGTAGCACCATCAGCTTGACGGAAATAATCAAAAACATAAGGTAAGAAATCAGGTGCAATTCCCTTCCCTGTATCAGTTACACGGATTTGTACCTGTGAGCCAACTTGCTCTAATTTAATTTTTACTTCTCCTCCAGTAGGAGTAAATTTAATCGCATTGGAAAGAATATTCCAAAAGACTTGTTGCAATCGATTAGCATCCCCTAAAACTTTCCCGATACCAGATTCAATACTTCTGTGAATCTGGATAGATTTAGCCTCTGCTGATAAACGCACAGTCTCGATCGCAGCTTCAATCACTGATACCAAATTAATCTGGCCGAAGTTGAGATTAAGTTTACCTTGAAGGATGCGGGAGACATCAAGCAAATCTTCAATTAATTGGGTTTGTAACTTGGCGTTGCGCTCAATAGTTTCGAGGGCGCGATCGCTTGTTGCTTGATCAAGCTTGCGACTCCGCATCAGTTTTGCCCAACCCAGAATCGGGTTAAGTGGTGTTCTCAATTCATGAGACAGCACCGCTAAAAATTCATCTTTGATGCGGTTTGCAGATTCAGCAGCGCTTCGTGCCGTTTGTTCAGCTTCATAGAGATGGGCACGAGCGATCGCTTGGGCGCATTGTTGAGCCACAGCCAAGAGAAACGCTTGATCTTCCTCACTTAGTTGTTGAGGTTGGGCAAATCCCACACTTATACCTCCAACTGCCAAACCCTCTACCATTAATGGAATAGAAATCCAGGCTTTAAAGTCATATTGGGCATATATTTGGGATAAATGTGGGTAACGAGCAACCCGATTTTCTGTTGGTTGTGCCCAAATAGCTTTCCCAGTTCGTACAGCTTCTGCTAAGGGAGAAGGTGAATCGATGGCAAAATGACGCCAACTATCCACCAAATCTTGTTTATAACCAACCGCACGCACAATTTCCAGTTCAGTTTTACTTTCATTCACCAAGGCGACGAGGGCAGAAGTGGCTCCCAAGGCAGCCATGCTCTGCTCTACAATCACTTCAGATACTTGGGCTGGTGTCAGGGATTCTGAAAGGGCAGCTGTGATGGATTGGAGACGGGCAATGCGTTCTAGGGCTAGTTCTGCTGTTTTTTGTGCTTGCTGCGCTTCTTGGTAAAGGCGGGCATTATCGATGGCGATCGCAGCTCGATGGGCAACATCTTCCGCTAGTGACAAGTCAGCCGTGCTGTAACGACGTTCTGATTCAGCAGTAAAAAAGGAAATTGCACCAAAAATTCTTTCACGTGCCACTAAGGGTAAGATTATACATGACTTTAAACCAAGTTCACGCACAATTCTTAGATGTTCTGCGTCTAAGATGTATTTTAGTAAAGCCGCATCTGGAATTTCAGTTACCATTTCAGCAATTCCTGTACGCAGCACTTTAGGCACACCTTGAGGTTCATCCAACTTTCTGGGATAACGTTGATAAAGTTCCCAACCGAGCTTCACTTTCTCTGGATCTCGGTGAGCAACTGCTACCCGATTAATTAATTGGTTATCTTGCAACAGATCAACGGCACACCAATCGGCCAAGTAAGGCACCACCAGGTTAGCCACACTTGCTAACGTACTTTCGTAATCAAGAGAAGAGGCGAGGGTTGCACTGACTTGAGCCAAAAACGTTGCTCTTTGCTGATCGGCTTCTGCTTCCTGTCGGGCGGTTTGCTCTTGAATTAGTTGGATACGTTTGGCTTCAGATTGTTTGCGATCGGTGATATCAAGCACAATACCACTCATGTGTGTGGCAATACCCGCATCGTCAAAAAAGGCTTTTCCCCGACAGGCTAAGTAACGAATACTGCCGTCATCCCAAATAATTCGATATTCTAAATCATGCTCCAAGCCTTCGTTAATCGCTTGACTTAAGGATTGAGCTAGGAATTCTCGATCATCTGGATGCAGACGAGCTAAAATCGCTTCAGAAGTGCCAGCAAAGGTTTCCGGCGTCAACCCAAATAGTTGATAAATCTGCTCATCCCAGTCAAAGCGATCGCTGGCGATATCCCAACTCCAAACACCGATTTGAGCAGATTTTAACGCCAGGTTGAGTTGTGCTTGGCTATTTTCCAAACCTTGATAAAGACGAGCATTTTCTAGAGAAATAGCAATTTGAACCGTCAAAATTTCCAGTACAGAAAGTTTGTCCTGTGTGAAGGCACTGGAGATTAAATTATTTTCTAAATATAAAATCCCAAGTAATTTTGATTGACGAGCGATCGGCAAACAAAGTACAGATTTAGGTTGCTTTTGAATTATATACTCGTCTTTTGAAAACAGATTTTGCTCAGTGGCATTCTGCAAAATCACTATTTCTTGAGTGCGCTGAACATAATTCAGTATTGATTGAGGAATAACTTGTGAAATTTCACTCTCTAATACAAGTCGAGAAACATTGAGCTTTTCTGCTTGGGGATTAACCTTCGCTTCTACTTCAATCACCATATTTTGCTCGTGTTCTAGCAATAAATAACCGATTTCTGCTCCTGCTTGCTCGACGACAATTTGCATTAATGTCTTCAACAACCGCGAAAAAACAATTTCACTAGATATAGTTTGAGAGGCTTTAACTATTGACAAAAAGTCTAAATGCTCACCTGTGGTAATAAACGTTCCATCAGAGACAAGCTGTTGTTGTGGCAATAGTTGAGGATAGGATTCTTCTAAGTGCTTGACTTTAGCAAATGCCTCCCAACGCATATAAGTATTTTTAGCTACTTCTAAGTATGTTTTGGCAATTAATTCAAACTCTCGCTCAAAATAAAAGTTAGCAGCTAGCTCATTAGCTAAAGCTTCATATTGTACAAATCCCTGCTCACGAGTTGAAGTAATTGATTGCTCATACAGGCGCATTGCTTCCAAATCCCGACCTTCAATTCGAGCTATTTCAGCAGCTACTAATTGAGATTTATGTAAAAAGTTTTCAGGGCCGTGTTTAGCCCAATATTGCAATTGTTGCTGATGTGATTCTAGGGTTTGTAAAAACAGTTTTTGCTCTTGAGAAGAGACTATTGGATAAAGAGCCGTTAGACTTAATGAGTAATATAAAACATAATCTGTTTCAATTGGTAATGCCAGTGTCGTAACTGGAAAATTGGATAATTTTAAGGCACAATTAAGAGCCTCTATATACTGTCGATATGTAAAAAAGATAATTAATTTGATAATGTGATAGAAAATAATTCCACTAACAAACCCTGCATCTGTAATAATAGATAAAGCGCGTGATTCATCAAAACTATCATCACTTAGAGTCAGATTTTGGTGAGTTAGTCCGCGCAGATTCATCAGTAGCATCTGCTGTAGTCTGATTGTCTGATATACAGCCTCATGTTTAGACTGGCGGGCAAATGCGGTGTATTTTTCTAGAGATTTGTATGTCTCTGAAAGTGGATAGCCTAACTGGATAATTTGCCACGATCCTTGATAACCGTTGTAGTTTGCCATCGTCACATCACCTGCTTCTACACAGCCAATAAATCCCCGCTCTAAAAAGGGAATATCGGTGGCAATATGGTTACACCAAACGTTGATATGACTTCCATGAATATGTAGAACAACTCCTCTAAGCTTCAAATCATGCAACTTTTCATTTAATTGAATTGTCATCTCAGAAAATGCGTAGCCTGTAGGAATATCATGGAAAATAGAAACTAACAACATGGCATACATGCTGTAAGCAAAACAAGAATCTTCTGTATTACCAAACTTGAGTGAGTAGTTGACTGCTTTGAGTACTACTAAAGGAAAAATATCAGGTCTACCGAGATAAGTAGGTGGCCCCAAAGTTGTCAACAAACTAATGACTGTTTTAATATTAGGGTCTTGAATTAGTGGAGCATCAATTAAATCAGAAACTTGTCTATTATCTAGATTGGTTAATACCTGGTTTTTTTCAACTGCGATCGCACCTTGTATTTGCTCATTTGAATCAGGAAATATCACACCAAAAATTTTTAAAGCTGCTAATCCCAATATCAACGCCTCTTCATACCTACCTGCAACTTGGTAGAGTCGGATTTGTAATATATAAATATTAGCTTTTTCAATAGATGAGTTTGCTTTAATCAATAGTAGTTTAAATAATTCTTCTGCTTGTTCTAAATTGCCTGTTAAGAATTCACACTCAGCTAGCTCTCTAAATAAAATAAATGTTTGTTCATATTGTTCAATCCAAGCATTCTCACCTAAAAGATGCATGGCAACACTAAAAAATTTTTTAGCAGGAGTATAGGCTGTAGATGCTTTTGCTTTTTTACCAGCAATTAAATTCAATCGTACTAATTCATCTTTTTCTGTTTGCTCAACAATTATATCTACCGCGAGATTGAGTTGATTGACCAAATCAAAAATTTGCTCATTCACTTGTTCATAACTAGCATTCTTCAGCAAAAGCTGCCCAATTTTCAAATGCACTGCCGACTTGAATTCATCAGCAATTAAGGCATAAGCCGCTTGTTGAACTCGGTCATGGTAGAAACGATAGTTTTTTTGGGTACTTTCATCTGACTCTATAGGGATAATTAATCCTCTTAAAATTGCTTCAACAAGTGCATTTGCTGTTCCTTCAATAGATTGTTCCCCAACAAGTGCTAAAACTTCTAAATCAAAGCGATTACCAATACAAGAGGCTAACTTCAGCACTTGTTGAGTCGCAAGTGGAAGTTTTTGCATCCGCTCAATCATTAGATTGACAATATTATCTGTAATACCTTGGGCTTCAATTTCAGCTAGTTTCCATTGCCAAACACCATCTTGGTGATTAAAGTTCAGCAGATTTTCTTGATGTAATATTTTGAGAAATTCATTGACAAAGAAGGGATTTCCGTCAGTTTTTTGGATAATCAATTGGGCAAGAGTTTCTACTTGTTCTGCTGAACTATGTAAGGTATCAGCAATTAACTGATTGACATAGATAGGATTCAACGGTGTAAGCAGAATTTCAGTCGTTCTTGCTCCATACTGGCGAACCTTCTCTATCATCAAATTGAAGGGATGTACAACATCAATTTCATTATCTCGATACGCCAAAATGAAGCAGAGATACTGGATACTAGAGCCAGTAATAATAGTTTGAATTAAATTCAAAGTAGCGGTGTCCGCCCACTGCATATCATCTAAAAAAACAGTGAGTGGATGCTCTTTTTGAGCAAAGATGCTGATAAATTTTTGAAACACCAAATTGAATCGATTTTTAGATTCGGCAGGCCCCAACTCTGGTATATGAGGCTGTTTTCCAACGATTAGTTCAACTTCTGGAATTACATCTGTGATTAGTTTGCCATTGTTCCCTAATGCTGCTTGTATTTGCTTTTTCCAGGTAGCAAGTTGATCTTCAGGTTCAGTTAAAATTTGTCGAGCTAATGTTTGAAAAGCTTGAACAATTGTGGAATAAGGAATATCTCGTTTATACTGATCAAACTTACCAGAGATAAAAACCCCGCGTTCTCTAACAATAGGCTTGTGAATCTCCTTCACAAGAGTTGATTTACCAACGCCAGCATAGCCAGAAACTAGGACAAGTTCTGGTTTGCCTTGATTCACTACTCGCTCAAATGCTTGTAAAAGCTTGGCAATCTCTAGTTCTCGTCCATACAATTTTTGAGGAATTTGAAAGCGCTCTGAGATATCTTGTTCACCCAAAACAAAGGATTGAATTTGTCCAGTTGTCTCCAATTGCTTTAAGCATTTTTCCAAATCAAGTTGTAAACCTAAAGCACTCTGATACCTCTGTTCTGCAACCTTCGACAGCAATTTCATGATGATGTCACAAAGTATTTGAGGAATATCAGAGTTTAGCTTTTTTGGAGATAGTGGAGATTTGGCAATATGACAATGCACCCACTCTAAGGGGTCTTTACCTTGAAATGGTAGCTGACCTGTGAGCATCTCATAAAAGGTAACTCCTAGTGAATACAAATCGCTGCGATGGTCAATTCCTCGATTCATCCGCCCAGTTTGTTCAGGTGATAAATAAGGTAAACTGCCTTCAATGCAACTGGAACTGCTAACTATTTGCTGCTGGTATGGAATGAAGGCAGCAATTCCAAAATCGGAAATTTTTACCTGATTAGTTTCGAGGTTAATTAAAATGTTTTGCGGCTTAATATCCTTGTGGACAATGTGATGAGTGTGGATTTGTGCGAGTTTGCTAGTGATTTCAATAGCAATCTTCAGAAATTGAATAGGCTGTTGAAATTGGTATAGGAACTGGTCGAGCGATCGCGCCTCAAAATCCTCCATAATTAAATAAGGGATTCCCTGGTGTATCTCTAAGGCGTAAGCTTTGACTGCTGCTGTGGTGTTTAACCTTTTAGCGATCGCATATTCGTGTTTGAGTTGTTCAATATTATTGGGTGTGCACTGTTCTGGACGTAGCCCTTTGATGATTACCGGACACTGATCTTTAACCTTAATTCCCCGGTATATGACTGCTTTTACCCCTGCTTTTAACAAAGTGACAATTTGAAATCCGGGTAATGCAATCATCATGCCAAATACTCCAGCCGTGCTTCTTCAGGGATAATCCAAGCTTAATTATTGTATTTTAGATACATTTCCTTGGGCAGATGAAATTTAGATGATATCAGATTGGGATAACCACTTCTGCTGACTCAGAAAGCAAAAATAGGCTAAAATTCAAGCAGAGTAAGCATTTCCCGCTCAGAGACTCCCCATGTTTGATAACCTGCAAACCCAAATTTACCAACTAGAACAATTTGCCAACAGCCTCGTTTCTAACCAACTGACACACCTTAGCGTGGTGAGTGTTGGTATCATCTTTGCCGCTGGCTTGCTCACCAGTCTCACACCCTGTATGCTTTCTATGCTGCCAATTACCATTGGTTACATCGGCGGTTATGAAGCCAAAAGCCGCCTGCAAGCAGCTGCCCAATCAACTTGGTTTGCTTTCGGATTAGCAACTACATTGGCAGGATTGGGTATTATAGCAGGGTTAGTAGGAAAAGTCTATGGTCAAGTGGGAATTGGTTTGCCGATTATCGTCAGCATTATCGCCATTCTCATGGGGCTGAACTTATTAGAAGCACTACCTCTACAATTTCCATCCTTGGGTGAAACCAATTGGATTTCGCCAGATTTACCAGCCGGATTGCGTTCCTATTTGCTGGGACTGACTTTTGGTTTAGTCGCATCCCCTTGTAGCACGCCTGTTTTAGCTAGCTTGTTAAGTTGGATTGCTAGTACACAAGACCTCATTTTAGGCGCTGTTTTGCTACTTTCTTACACAGCCGGTTATGTAACGCCGTTGATTTTGGCGGGTACTTTTACAGCTTCAATTAAAAAGTTACTGGAATTGCGTCGCTGGTCTGGTTGGATTAACCCAGTTAGTGGGGCACTATTGGTAGGATTCGGTGTATTTTCCTTAATTTCTCGGATTCCCCTTGGCAGTTTTTAATATCAATACCTGTATTAGCTTTTACACATAATGACTTTAGAAGATTCAGCGTCCAAAGAATTAAAATGGTGGGCACTACCTGGGAAGTTCTTACGCCAAGAGCTTTTGCCTATACTGACTAACTTACGACTAGCGATCGCACTACTGCTATTGATTGCGATCTTTAGCTCCACCGGTACTGTAATCGAGCAAGGTCAATCACCCGCATTTTACCAAGCCAACTACCCAGAACATCCAGCTTTATTTGGTTTCCTAACTTGGAAGGTAATTCAGGTAGTTGGATTAGACCATGTGTATCGTACCTGGTGGTTTCTGGCATTACTCATCTTATTTGGTACTAGCTTAACTGCTTGTTCTTTTACCCGTCAGTTACCAGCCTTAAAAGCTGCCCAGCGCTGGAAATATTACGAAGAACCACGGCAATTTCAAAAGTTAGCTTTGAGTGCAGAACTAGATCATGGTTCCCTAGATTCCTTAAACCAGATATTACAGAAACACCGCTATAAAATTTTTCCAGATCAAGAAAAAGCAAATCTCCTCTACGCCCGCAAGGGAATAGTTGGACGCATCGGCCCAATTATCGTTCATATTGGCATCGTCGCTATTTTGCTAGGGGGAATTTGGGGGGCGATGACTGGGTTTCTGGCTCAAGAAATGGTTGCCAGTGGCGATACATTTAAAGTGACAAATATTGTCGATGCTGGCCCTTTAGCAGCAGCCCAAGTCCCGAAAGATTGGTCTGTGCGCGTCAATCGTTTTTGGATTGACTACACACCATCTGGTGGCATTGATCAATTTTATTCGGATATGTCTGTCTTGGATAATCAGGGAAAGGAAGTTGACCATAAGAAAATTTTTGTCAACGAACCTCTGCGCTATCATGGCGTAACTTTCTATCAAACTGATTGGGGAATTGCAGGTGTTCGCGTCCAATTTAACAATAGCCCCATTTTTCAGCTACCGATGGCGCAATTGAACACCAACGGTAACGGGCGCATTTGGGGAACTTGGGTTCCAACTAAACCGGATTTGAGTGAGGGTGTCTCCCTATTAGCGAAAGACTTGCAAGGGATGGTATTAATTTATGATGCCACTGGCAAACTCGTTGATACAGTCCGCGCTGGGATGTTCACCGAAATCAATGGCGTGAAGCTGAAAATTCTGGATGTCATTGGTAGCACTGGCTTACAAATTAAAGCCGATCCAGGCATCCCAATTGTTTACACAGGGTTTGGTTTGCTCATGTTGGGTGTGGTGATGAGTTACTTCTCCCACTCGCAAATATGGGCATTGCAAAAAGGCGATCGCTTATATGTTGGTGGCAAAACTAATCGCGCCCAAGTTGCTTTTGAACAAGAAGTTCTAGAAATTTTAGATCGCCTAAGTTCACAACCAAAAGGTGAGGAGAAAGAAACGGCGATTGAAGTTTAAAAGCAGAGGAACGCAAAGTAATCCTCCGCGTTCCTCTGCGATTTCCTCCGCGTCCCTTTGCGTTTAAAACTTACCTTACTTTTGGTGACGCACTTCAACCACAGTATGTACATTACCACGAGGCGTAAAATCTGCTTTCACAGCGACTTCCAACGGATCACAAGCAGCTACAAAATCATCCAAAATTTGATTAGCAGACTCTTCGTGGGAAATATAGCGATCGCGGTAACTATTAATGTAAAGCTTAAGCGCCTTCAATTCCACTACCCGTTCATCAGGTATATATGTAATGTAAATTGTCGCAAAGTCAGGATAACCGGAAAACGGACATTTACAGGTAAATTCCGGCAAAGTAATGGTAATGTCATATCGTCTACCCACACGCGGATTCGGAAAAGTAATTAGTTTACCTTCTGCAATGTCGCGTTCGCCATACTTCATTTCCTGGCTTGCTTGAGATGCACTTTCAGATAATTTATCGGTTGTCATTTGTCATTTGTCATTTGTCATTAGTTTACGTCCTTTTAGTAATTTTGTAGCTTGTTAACTCCTAACTCCTAACTCCCCCTCAATACTCTTCCTTCTGCCAATCTGGACAATTCTCATCTTCACAACCGTTGGGATGCATGGCACAAACTAACAAATTACCACCATAAACTTGACCGTGGTAATGAGTACAACCAATGCAAGCAGGATTCTTTTCGGCTGTAGGTTCAACTGAATAGGGAAAACCCGGATCTACATCTGCTACAATGTCTTCCAGTTCCCAGTAAGCCTCCAACATTGGTTCAGCCAAATCCTGTAAATACTGATCGACTTCAGTGAAAATGTTACTGTGTACTTGCTCAGTGACTTCTTCCGTTAACTCAAAAAATGCGTCTACCACTTCACCCATTCCCAGGAAGAAACGCTCTACTTCATCAGCCACCGTTTCAACGATTTCTACTAAATCTTTTTGCCACTGTTCCATAAACTTGACACCTTTGCAGGCTATAAACAGGACGCTTTGTGTTATCTGGCTTGAAGCACTAAATTACACACTAGGCAATGTATCTTATCAAGTTTCTATCCGAAGTGTCATGTCAAGTTGCCACTGATTGCTAATATTTCGATCAAAGAATACTTTTTATTGATCGCGTTGCAATCGTTTTAGCTCGTCTTGCAGGTTTAGCACTTCTTGGCGTAACTTATCTACATTCTCATCAGTTGATGCCTCTTTCACCGTTGGTTCTTCATCGTCCTCTAAAATTTCAATGCGGCGAGGTTCAGAAGGGGGTGTTGTCTCAGAGGTTTCAGCAGATGGTTGGGCTTGTTGGGCTTGCTTCATCATCTCTTCAACGAAGCGGCGGGCTTCTTCGGTGTTCATTTCGCCCTTGGCAACCATTTCATCTGCCAGTTTTTGGACTTGCGATCGCACTTGGGCTAATTTTCCCCCTGCTTTCTCACCTGCGTAAGAAGCTAATCCAACACCGAGGTAAAAAGCTTTTTGAACAATATCTCCAAAACCAGGCATTGTTGCTGACCGCTCCTAAAAATAGGGCGACCCGGAGACTACGCCTACCACAAGCCTCCCGTGTTGCTGCTACCTTCCGGTTCTGACAAGATTTGGGTGTTGCGATCGCATAGATCCAGGTCTTATAAAAGCATAGCATTAAAATCCAGTAAGTGTGTGTTATTCCATAACAATTCGCCATTCATAAAGTTGATAGGTGACGCAGCCGTGTTTCACCAACGGGTCATCAGCTACAATCGCTTCTGCTTCAGCCTTTGAGGTTGCCTCAAACAGCAACATCCCGCCTCTTTGCTCCGCCCAATAGCCTGTTCGGGCTTTGTGTCCTTTAGTAATCAAGTCCTGAATGTAGGCTTTGTGGGCAGGTACATATTGGTCAAAGGTAGGTTTATCGACTTTGCCTTCTTCAATCTTTACAAACCAAGGCATAAGCGTTTTAACTCCAGTTACAACAGATATCCTGCTTTAGTTATTACTATTTTTGAGCAGCATTTGAGTAGCTATTTAATCAAAAATCTGGGCACTCTGCCTCGATCAGGATGGCTTTGTACCCAGAAACAACAATCAGGCTATAGATTAATCATTAGGGATTCAATATAACTACTACTGTGGTTGCGATCGCAAGTCTTGTAATACTCCCTGCAAAAACTTACCCCATTCCGCCGCCAAAGGGATTTCTGTAAACGGAACCCGCACTGAGCCAGTAGATTCGGAAAATTTAAATTCTAATTCTATAGAACGACCTTTCTCTGGTGGATTCTCTACATCTACTGATTTGTCATCAACTAAAAGCTCGATTTGTTTGATATCAAGCAAAGAGAATGTTTCTAGTTTAATTGGCCCTTTAGGCGTGGGTTTTCCCCAAGTTAGATCATTACCTTTTTGACCTAATACAGAATAAATATCATACTTAGCGCGTTCAAATTGCTCTGCCCAGGCGCGATAGGCTTCAACTTTTTGATACTCCTTCGAGCCTTGCCAAGCCAACCAGAAAAACATTACTAACAGCGGTAACCACAAAAGACCACGTTCCATCGTTTAAAAAAATCCTCAGTCCTGAGTGAAACTTGTAACTAAAAGTGCAAAATCCACCAACAAGTGATGCAGATAAGTTATGGTAGTGAGCAAACTGGCAAAAAGCGGTGATGAGTTAATATGAGAAAACTTATATTATTGTGCTTGTTTGTCATTGGGCTGGGATCTGCCATATTTGGTTTCCTGAATTTTCAGGGATTGGCAGCAAAAGGAGAGTTTGAGACGATTTTGCTTGATTTTCGGGAAGATATTCCATCATCTGTGGTGGAACAGAATTTGCAAGCGATCGCCAAACAATATAACGTTACACCCCAATTAGACAACAAGTTTTCCAAAAAAGATAATGTGTATATTATCAAGGGCGATCGCCAACGGCTCCAAGAACTGAAAAAATCTCAGTTTGCCCAAGCTACAGAATTCATTGAACCAAACTATATCTACAGCAAGATTCCTCAACCAGGTGAAGCCGCTTGGCTAGGAGAATTTTTGCGACCCCAAGAAGACGAAGAAGCAAGTCCTTCATTAACTGGCCCCAATGACCAATATTACAGCAAGCAGTGGAACTTGCACAAAATCGGTATTGAAGGCGCATGGAGTCAAACCAAAGGCAGTGGCATCACAGTTGCAGTGATTGACACCGGGATTACCAAGGTTCGCGACTTGTATGAGACAAAATTCGTCAAGGGCTATGATTTTGTTAACGACCGAGAAGAAGCCACAGACGATAATGGCCACGGTACTCATGTTGCCGGAACTATTGCCCAAGCCACAAATAACAAATATGGCGTAGCTGGAATTGCTTACGAAGCCAGTCTGATGCCGCTGAAGGTACTCAGTCCTTATGGTGGTGGTACTATTGCCGATATTGCCGAAGCGATTAAATTTGCTGCTGATAAAGGCGCAGATGTGATTAATATGAGCTTGGGCGGTAGCGGTGAAAGCAAGTTGATGAAAGAAGCGATCGAGTATGCCCATAGAAAAGGTGTAGTTATTATTGCCGCTGCGGGGAATGAAAACGCTAATGGGGCAAGCTATCCAGCCAGATATCCATACGTCATAGGCGTTTCGGCAATTGGCCCAGATGGCGAAAGAGCACCCTATTCTAATTTTGGTGCAGGGGTAGATATCTCTGCTCCTGGTGGTAGTGAAGCTGGTAAGATTCTCCAAGAAACCATCGATGAAAAGGGTGAAGGTGTATTTCTGGGCTTCCAGGGTACAAGCATGGCTGCTCCCCACGTTGCTGGTGTTGCGGCATTAATCAAAGCTGCTGGCATCCAAGAACCAGATGAAATTTTAAAAGTCCTCAAGCAGTCAGCACGAGTTATTCAAGATGACGGTTTGAACTATTATGGCGCTGGACAACTCAATGCAGAAGCAGCAGTCAAACTAGCATTTAGTGGGCAAATCAGTTTCCCAGATTTCTTTCGATGGTTGCGGGATAGCGGCTATCTTAACCCAGGCTTTTGGATTGATGGTGGTGCGGTAGCACTAATACCAAAGGTTTTAATGGTAGTTGGTTCCTATCTGCTGGCTTGGTTTTTACGGGTTTACTTCCCTTTCACTTGGAGTTGGTCTTTATCTAGTGGACTAATTGCCGGCAGTTCTGGGTTATTCTTCCTCAAGGGAATCTATATTTTTGATCTTCCCCAATGGCCTTTCCGGGTTTTGGGCAGTTCAATTCCCGAACTAGGCAATACCCTCCAAGGAACTGATGCCTTGAATCCCCTATTTGCCAGCGTACTGATTCCCATTGTGTTAATGGCATTGTTGCTGGGACATCCTAGTTGGAAATGGTTTGCCATTGGTTCAACTTTAGGTGTAGCAGCGTGCTTAACTATAAGTGCGTTTTTAGATCCAGCAGTTTGGGGATTAGGAAGTGGTAACTTAGCACGTCTCTTCCTCATTGCCAATGCCCTAATTTGTTATGGACTTGTTCGTTTAGCATTGAAAAACGAAGAAAAAATTGCATAAATGGGGAATGGGGAATTGGGCATGGGGCATAGCGCATGGAGAATTAATTTTATAACTCCTAATTCCTAACTCCCTACTCCCCCACTCAGCACGGGCTAAACGCCCCGCTACCGCTAACAGCACTCAGCACTCAGCACTCAGAACTGTTATGAGCATTACACTTACAGGTACAATCGAACGCCGTGATATTGGCACAGGCGCATGGGCGTTAGTCACAGAAGAGGGTGTTACTTACGAAATCCTCAGAGGGGCTGACAAAGACTTACTCAAAGCCGGACAAAAAGCAAAAGTTAAAGGACAGGTGCGCGAGGATATCATGACTACTGCCATGATTGGCCCTGTCCTGGAGGTCAAATCTTTTGATGTAATTAGTTCTGATTAGCTGTGGAATCCAGAACCTCTTGCAGACGACTTCTAAACTCCCCTTTGGGATGACCTCCTTTTACCTCACCAACAATCTTAAATTCCCCGTCTGGAGAATTGCAGAGGATGTAAGTAGGCCATCCCATTTCTGATTTATCGGGATATTGAGTTAATAAAATCTTGCGATACTTGCGGTAAGCAGTCGTATCTTGCATCTTTACATCGATAAATTCTAAACCCAGTTCTTCTACCACCTTTTTGTCATAAAAAGACATTTTGTGGCAGATGCCGCACTCTTCTGAAGAGAACTTAATCACAGCTAAACTCATGGGTTGGTTACTCTTTGATTCTAGGCAAAGTTTTTTAGCATAATGCCATGAAATATTACCATATAGCTGGGCATTAGTGTCAACCTAAGCCTGAAACCCTACTCCGATATTTTTTCCTCCTTCGCTGCTTCTAGTAGGGAAGGTAATTTTGTCTGAGGTTCTGCCTTTAGCAGCGTGGCTGTCCTGTACTAATGCGATCAATTCTCCTAGTTAGTTAAAAGAATTTCTTTAGGGGAATTTATAAGCAATATTTTATACAAGCCTTATTTCTATAGAATATAACCATAAATATCTCCCCACAAAAAATGGCATTCATCTTCAAAGAAAACTGCGAGTTCTCCAGATACTATGTCACGCTGGTGGGCAAAAAGGCACGCTGCTATTTCTAGTTTTTTTAATAACTAAATCCGGGTCTTTGCGGGGATTATTTTTCTGTGTCTTTTTCCAACTTATATTAACCTGCTTAAACAAGTCTTAGCAGCTTTTAGCAATTCCTAAACTGGGATTTAAGTCAGTAGTAAAATTGATTGAAGATTTAAATAATGAGTGTAGTCCGATCTAAACTTCGTTCTAAATTCTGAATTATTGAACCAGCTTTCAAGGGATAATCCTTGTTATACAGCAGCCTACACGGAGAACTTAATATGACATCTCCAGAAACGGTTATATGGCTACAAGAACGCACGACTTTAGGAATTCTCTCACCTGAAGTGTTAAATGCGATCGCTCAACAAATTGAAGAACAAGTAGTGAGTGCCGAAACTGACTTAGTTAGCGAAGGCACTCCTCCAGAAGCCCTTTATATTCTTGTAGAAGGTCAACTAGAAAGCAATAGCACCAATGAAACCAACCCAGCTTTAGCTTGTGGATTCCTTCCAGGAGCAGTGATTGAACTCAAAGAATTGCTGTTGGATGAATTAACTCCATTCACAATTACTACAGTAACTGAATGTCACTTGTGGGTTGTGCCTGCTGCTAAATTTCGTGAATTAGCCACCCAATACCCCGAAATTGCTCAAGCTTTTTCGCGTCAATTGGCTCAAGAATTAGCTCAGGTTACATCTGCACTTGGCTATGAACAAGAACGTTCCGTAGCTTTGCGGCCATATTTAGTCACCAAGGCGCAACGGGGAATTGTTGGTACAAGTCGCTATGCTGTGCGGCTGCGGGAGCAAATTCGAGAAGCTGCTGCTGACAGCAAATCAGTAGATATTTTCGGTGAACCAGGGCTAGAAAAAGACAACATAGCAGCTCTCATCCACTTTGGTTCTCCAAAACGGCGAGAACCAATTATTAAAGTAAATTGTGGTATTCTTCAAACGAGCGGTGCAGATTTATTCGGTCGCGCTGGCGGCAAACCTGGATTATTGGAATGGTTAGGAGAAGGTACTCTAGTTCTCAACAACATCCAAGAATTGCCCGAAGAATTATTATCTCCCGTAACGCAGTTGCTCAAAACTGGTACGTATACCCCCGTGGCTCGTTCTGGAGAACCATTACCTGAACCTCGCCCCAGTAAAGCCAGAATTCTGATTGTT
Source organism: Nostoc sp. UIC 10890 (assembly GCF_054786515.1). NCBI lineage: Bacteria > Bacillati > Cyanobacteriota > Cyanophyceae > Nostocales > Nostocaceae > Nostoc > Nostoc sp. UIC 10890. The sequence goes on along the minus strand of NZ_JBSGKF010000001.1, from coordinate 943,378 downwards.
TCAGAAAAAACTCAGCCGACAATTGAACGTTCTGTTAGTCATATTATTAAAGTACCACCGCTACGGGTGCGGAAAGCCGATATTCAGACACAGGTTGAATATTATACCAGTCTCTACATTCGATCTAGAGGCGTTCCGAAACCGCACATTACCCCAGAAGCTTTGCGTCGCCTCCAGTCTTATGATTTTCCTGGCAACCTCAAAGAATTGAAAAATCTGGTTGAAAGGGCGATCGTGCAAGCTGAGGGTGCCAATGAATTAACAGAAGAAATTTTCTGGCCAGCCGAAACTAAGAAAAAACGATTTCGGGTGAATCTGTTAAATGCCTATCCTTCTTTACGGCGCTTTTTACGTAGTCCCTGGTGGCCCGATCGCATTAACTATGGTTTTACTGCAACGGCTTTTGCGATCACAGTTGCAGTATTATTTATTGGGCCACAAACCCGCGATCGCAATTTCGTATTAAATCTATTTTGGGCTTGGTGGTGGCCTTTCTTCTTATTTCTCTTTCCCTTTTTGGGTCGTGTCTGGTGTTCTGTTTGTCCCTTCATGATTTACGGGGAAATTACCCAAAAGTTATCTTTATGGCTGTGGCCTCGAAAACTCAAACGCTGGCCAAGAGAACAAGCTGAGAAATTGGGCGGATGGTTCATGTTTGGTTTGTTCTCCCTAATTTTCTTATGGGAAGAACTCTGGCATTTAGAAAATACTGCCTACCTCAGCGCTTGTTTACTATTGTTAATTACCTCTGGGGCGATGATTTTCTCGGCTCTTTTTGAGCGGCGATTTTGGTGTCGGTATCTCTGCCCCATTGGTGGGATGAATGGTTTATTTGCCAAACTATCAATGACGGAACTCCGGGCACAGCAAGGTATTTGTTCTGCTAGTTGCACAACTTATCAATGTTATAAAGGTGGACCGCAAAAGGGGGAAGGGCTGGAAACCAATGGATGTCCTCTATACTCCCACCCAGCGCAGTTAGAAGATAACCGAGATTGCGTACTGTGTATGACTTGCCTCAAAGCTTGTCCCCATCGTTCCGTTGAATTTAACTTGCGTCCCCCTGGTATTGAACTGTGGACAACTCATGTACCCCGCACTTATGAAGTAGCATTGTTGTTTTTGCTCTTGGGTGGGATATATCTACATCGCTTGCCAGAGTTGCAGTCTTGGTTGGGGTTAGAACTGGATTTAACTCAGTTTTGGCAACATTTGGGATTATCGCTGCTAGTGTTAATTATCCCAGCGATTCTTACCTTTGCGGCTTATGGCTTGCTCCAAGTGTTCAACTTTAACCGTAAGCCTCGATCATTTGTAGAGCTTGCATACGGCTACTTGCCATTAGTTTTGGGGGGAAATTTAGCTCACTATCTGCGTTTGGGCTTGGGTGAAGGCGGGCGGATTTTACCCGTCACCTTTGCTACTCTTGGTTTGAGTGGTGAACAATTGCCAATATTGGTTGCTCACCCTGCGGTGATTGCCTTCTTGCAAGGTGCAACCATAATTTTCTCAGTGTTAATGACTATATTATTAACGCAAAAGATTGCCAAGCAACCAGTGCGATCGCTCCTTTGGCAACACCTAGCTGCGATCGGGTTGGGAGTTAGTATGTGGGCAATTATCGTGTTTTGAGATTTACATCTTCCACCAGGCGGTTTCTAATCGCCTGGGGTAGGTGCAAAATGTGATTTAAGAACATTCTTCCCTACGAACGTGATAGAAAATACTTATATGATTTATGATTTTTGACTCATAGTGTAAGGATTACAGATAATGCACGTTCTAAAAAGATCCATCAAACCTGCAACTTATATATCATTCCTCCACATATACCAAACTACTTGGGGGACTGCTGGTGATATTTGTTTAATCCGTGAATCTGTAGCTAATGATAGTACAGCGAAGTTTATCGGGCACAAAATTGAACTAGCAATTCCAAGAGGGTTGGAGCGCGATCGCATCGCCAACTGTCCAATAATTAAAGTTGCAGGTAATGTCGGCGACGGACATCCCAAAGAGCATCCGTTGGAATGGGAAGCTTATGAAGGTGTTAGTGAAGAAATAGCTTTAGCGGCTTTGAAACCTTGGGGATTCAAGTTAATTGAGCTTTAATGTGGCAAACCAGGCTTCTAAATCCGCTTGAGCCTGAAAATCTAATAATGCTTCACCGAGATTTTCTAATTGTTCTAAGGAAAGAGTTTCAATCCGGTTTAGCATCTCTTGGGGTAATTCTCCCACCCGTCGAGTAAGTTGACGGAGAATGAGCAATTGCCCTTCTGCTTTTCGTCCTTCTTCCCGTCCTCGTTGTTCACCTTCAGCGAGAATTTCTTGATAAATCACTGACTCGCGCATCATACCCTCCCGAAATAATTGTCGAATCAAGTCTTGATTGTATTTTAACCCCGCTAAAATTTGGGTATACGCGGAAATTTCTGGTCGTTGTCTTGGCTCAAGTTGATTAACTTTTCCCACAACTTGTTGCAACAAAGCTTGGGGTTGCGTGGTTGCGGCCAGTGGTGCTAATGGTAACAAAGCTGGCTCATTGAGGAATGGTTCAGGATTTTCTTCCCATAAGCGAATCACGCGATATTCATGACGGGTAGTTTCGACACAGAAGACAGTTTCAATTACTGTTCCTGGTGCAGGGGGAAGCAGTAATACGACAACTTGCGTTATTGGTAGACGATATAAACGATACAAGCGTACTCAGTAATCTAGCATCCGCAGGGGTAGGGGTGGCGTAGATTCTAGTTTGGTTTGAAATTCCAGATGGAGAATGCGTCCTTGTAGTTGTAAAAATGTGACATAATCAGCGCGAATTGGTTCGATACTCAATTCGGTTTTGAGGACTGTGACGCTTGTTTGTGGTGTACCCAAAACCCAACTGGCAAAGGTAGCAGGATGTTTTTCGGACAGTAGTTTGCAAAGGTTATCAAAAGACATTTGCGATCGCTAACAATCGAACGAGGTATTGTTATTATCTCGTCCAGTGGTTTGAGTGGGCGATGTCTACGACTGGCTATGACGCTCGAAGACTCGCTAACGCTTCGCTATCGGCATCGCACCATCGCTCAAGGAAGCTCAGTACTATACTCTGAGCGTATCTTTTTAAATTCCTGTAATATTTACATTAATATTCCATTTCTGGCTAGGTTGAGTTCTCAGACGGTAAAAAGATAACTGTAGCGATTCCTGATTTACTAATAAAAACCTAACCCCCTTCTCTTTTTCTACCAAGGAAAGAACAGAAACAGCCTTTATTTCTAAATAAATTACGAATTACGAATTACGAATTACGAATTATACAAATGCATCTGCACATAATTAAAAAGCGATCGTCGCCCTTTTTCATTTTTCCCTTTATCCTGCTGTTGACTCTCCTCTTCGCCATGCCTTGGGTGAGTGCGATCAAACTGCATATCCCTAAACCAAAAGCGTGGCAGATTGACGGTATCGTAGCTGCCCTTGATGATGGACATGACGGAGTGAAGTCTCTGGCCCTGAATCAATTAAGTCAATATAGGATGCAAGACTTAACAACTGTGGTCAAAAAACCAGAGGACATAGCCAGAAAAATTCTCAGCATTCTCAAGGATAAATCTGTTGAAGCTTCGGTTCGCGCTGGTGCCGCATCTGTATTAGGAAATCTGGGAGATATAGCTAAACCCTATGCCAAAGACATGGCTGATATCCTCAAAGATAAATCTGTTGAAGCTTCGGTTCGCGCTGGTGCCGCATCTGTATTAGGAAATCTGGGAGATGCTGCTAAACCCTACACCAAGGATGTGGCTGACATTCTCAAAGATAAATCTGTTGAATCGTCGATTCGCCTTGGTGCGGCATCGGCATTGGCAAACTTAGGGGATACTGCTAAACCTTACGTCAAGGATATTGTTGATATCCTCAAGGATAAATCAGTTGATTTTCATGCTGGTTTCGGTTTGATATTGGCATTAGCAAATTTAGAAGAACCAGTTAAACCATATGTCAAAGATATAATCAACTTCCTTAAGTATAAAAAGACTGAATCCAACATTATTACTATTACTGATTATTCCGAGAGTGATAACTATTCCGCTAGTGAATTTTCCCCACTAGCAAATCTGGGGGATGCTGCTAAACCCTATCTCAAAGATATTGCTGACATCCTTAAAGATAAAACAGTTGATGCCGAAGTTCGCTCCCGTGCAGCATTAGTATTTCCATATTTCGGACAAGCTACCCAACCATACATCAAAGATATCATCAACTTCGTGCAGGATAAATCAGTTGATTACTCTGTTCGCTCCAGTGCGGCTGATGCATTGATTAAGTTGAGGGATTCCATTAAACCCTATGTTAAAGATATCGCTGACATCGTTAAGGATAAATCTATTGATTCCACTATTCGTTCCAGTGCAGTTTCTATCTTAGGCAACTTAGGGGATGTTGCTAAACCCTACGTCAAAGATATTACTGACATCGTTAAGGATAAATCCGTCGATAATTCACTTCGTTCCATTGCTGCTGATACATTGAGTAATTTAGGGGATATTGCTAAACCCTATGCCAAAGATATTACTAAAATCTATGCCAAAGAAATAGCTGACATCCTTAAGGATAAATCTGTTAATCTTTTATCTCGTTCTAGCGCAGCTTCTACATTGAGTGACTTGGGAGAAGCAGCCCAACCTTATGTCAAAGATATCCTTGATTTCATCCTGGATGAAGTCAAGGATATCACTGAAGCTTACTATGAGAACGATGAGAAATCAATAGCAGCATATGCTTTAGGTAATTTGGGAAAAATTGCTCAACCTTACGCCAAAGATATTATTAAGATTCTCAGCGATAAATCTGTTGACACTTCACTTCGTTCTGCTATTGCACGTGCTTTAGGGAAAATAGAACAACTAGATTTCGATAGTGTTGTTGTAATTTTGGATAACGTTTATTACGCGGGAGAATCTGAATTTGAACAGTGGCGATTCTTGACATATCTTCTAGGGGCTGGCACTGAAGATGTAATAAAACTGCTCAAATGGCTAGGCAGGCCTCAAGCAATTCCCGATCAGCTAAACCATGATGAAGGCGTCAAAACACTAGAGGTTTTTCGTAAAATTTGGGAACCTAGTAAAGAATTAGTGCGTTTTCGAGAAGACTTAGCAAGACAAATTGCTGTAGTTGCCAGAAAAGTTTCTTGGCAACCACAAGATATTGTTATTTTAGAAACTCACTACAACAACCTCAAAAATGCCGGCTACAACGAAGCTGATTCACTGCAATCAGTAATAGTTAACCTCAAAACTTGGCAGTGGTTTTTCAACGCCAGAACTACTATTTTGATTCATGCTGCCTTTTGGCTTGCCCTCATCTTCGCTTACCCCAAATTTCCCCAAGTCCAAGCCATCTTCTTCTGGAATCCTTGGGTGAGGCGCATTCTCGGTATTGGCTACGTCGGCTTAATTCTCACCTGGGTTCCCTTTTTCCGCGAAAAGTTATTTGAACCCTTCAAGCCTTCCCTACTAGCCGATGCTGGGTTAGATAATTTTAACCCCGAAGCTTACTTCCCAAATTCTAAAGTGAAAGTTCCCGGTGTAGATGAACCCGTACCAATTACCCAAGTGCTACCTAACATCAAAGGACAAGTCATCTTGGAAGGTGATTCTGGCTTGGGTAAGTCAATGTATCTGCGCTATTTGGTAAAAACTTCTGGGCGGCTTGTGGTTTATCTACCTGCCCGCAAGTGTGACAAAGGGGTAATTGAGGCAATTCAAGCCAAGCTGCACGGACAAGCACAAGATGCTGATTTTCTCAAGAACTTAATTTACAGTGGCGCATTAGATATTTGCATTGACGGACTCAATGAAGTTACGGCCGACACCAGGGCAAAAATCTGTCAGTTTGCCGAAAGCTATTTCCGGGGTAACATCATCATGACCACCCAACCCCTAGAGTGGACACCACCCTCAACAGCCAAAATATATAAATTGCTGCCCCTTGAGGAACCACAAATTCAGCAATTTCTGATTTCCCGTCAGCCACGATTGCCCAAAAATGCCAAAGTTCAAGGTACTGATTATGAGCAAGCCACTGCTAGTTTTTTAACCAAAGCCCTCAGTAATCAGCAATCACCACAAGAATTAAGCGCGATTGAGAAGGTTCTCTCTAATCCAATGGATTTAACTGTGGTAGCCCTGATGTTATCCCAAGGCGAATACCCCGATTTATTTCACTTGCAACAACATCAATATCAATTGATGGCAGCAGAATACTTGCAAGAGTGGAACCAGGAATTTCCGCTGAAAAAATTCTCCGATGCTGTCTATCAAATGCGGCTTAAGGACGAGCAAGCGTTACCTGCGGATGAATTTTACCAGGTATTACAGTCATTGGAAGACGATAAATATAAAATGGTTGTCAGCCGTCAGTGGCAAGACGAAAAAGGCGAAGCCAAGAGAGAATGGTACTTCCGCCACGATAAGATTATGGATTTCTTTTTGGTGCAGAACTTTCTCGGCGAGAGTGAAGAAGCTAAAAACCGTCTCCTTGACCACATGGACGACCCCCGTTTTCGTGGTGTCTACTTTTTGCTAGCAACTTTACTCCCGTTAGATGCGGCGAAAGAACTGAAGGAAAAATTAGTTCAATATGCCGCCGATACCAAAGACCATACTGTGAGTGATACCTTTGTGCAATTGTTGCGGCCAAGGTCGTGATATTAATTCGTAATTTGTAATGGGCTACACGCCCTGATGCTAACGTAATTCGTAATTAAGAAAGAGACTTATAGTCTAAAGAGAAGTTTTTGATTTAATTAAAATGAGCCTTTGAACTCCATTAATGAGTCTTTGAACTCCATTAATGAGTCTTTTAGCTCCATTAATGAGGCTTTTAGCTCCATTAATGAGGCTTTAAACTCCATTAATGAGGCTTTGAACTCCATTAATGAGGCTTTGAACTCCATTAATGAGGCTTTGAACTCCATTAATGAGGCTTTGAACTCTATTAATGAGTCTTTTAGCTCCATTAATGAGTCTAGGCTGAGGGTAAATTCTTGATTTAATAAAAATCTGACTTCTCACGTTATGTAGAAAAGCTAACGCTAAACCTAAGCCCTGAGCAAACTTCATTACTAGGGAATGGAAGCGAGGTTTTCTAGAGAATAGTGAAAAGTCAGATATTGCAATGAGTACAAAAAGAGATTGTGTCTCTCCTACCCCCAAGTAAAACCAATGCTCAGTCTACTTGGAACTAAGCTTAATAGATAGGCAAACGGATTAATCACGACCCCATTTGCGATCGCGCTCATAGCGACGGTAATTATCACGGATGTTGCGAAGGTTATTATCCCGGTCATAACGGCGGTTATTGTCCCGGTCATAACGGCGGTTATTATCCCGGTCATAACGGCGGTTATTGTCCCGGTCATAACGGCGATTATTGTCCCGGTCATAACGGCGATTATTGTCCCGGTCATAACGGCGATTATTGTCCCGGTCATAGCGGCGATTATTGTCCCGGTCATAACGGCGGTTATTGTCGCGAATGTTGCGAAAGTCGTTCCGACGGTCATCATCACCATTTCTGTAACGACGACTATGACGTTCGTAATTACCATCATCGTTGCGATCGTAGCTGTAGCTATCTAACTCAGCAAGATAAGACACTGGTGTATTAGCATCAGCTTTTGGAGAAATAGCCAAGGCTGAAGCAGATGCTATCAAGCCGGCTAGCAAAATAGAGGTAAAGCGATTCATGATGTGAGTCAAAAATTGTTGACAGTAATTTATGCAAGTCCAGTCTGTTTAGGAAGAGCAGATTCCACAAGTCTTTAGATCAATCCTATCAGTGTTGAATAACTCGAAAAGTTTTCTTGAGTGCGGTGATTAAGAAAAGTTTTGTTATCTGTGATACTTTTTGACTTTTCAAATCCCGTGAAAAGTTAAAATTAAAATGAATCTTTGAACTCCGTTAATGAGTCTTTGATAGTTCGTGATCGGTTAAGAGGTTGTTTGAAAAGTCTAATTTATTACTAGTACAGCACGGCGGAAATAAACCACCCGTTCCCAATCAACAAAACCCTTACGCTGTTTTAATTTTTAATTTTTAATTTTTAATTCTTAGATATCCTTCAGCACTGCTACCAATTTTTCAATATGTGCTGCTTCATGAGTTGCCATTAAAGATATTCTGATCCGGCTTGTAGGCACTGTAGGAGGACGAATTGCTGGGGCAAAAATACCAGCCTCTCTTAGCTGTTTTCCAGCTTTGAGTGCATCTGTAGCACTGGGTAATTGAAAACATAATATAGGTGATTCAGAAGGCAGTAATTTTAAGTTAGGTAACTGTTGTTGCAGTAAATTTTTCAAGTAATGTACGTTTTGCCACAATTGGGCACGGCGTTGCGGTTCTTGTTGCACTATCTTGATTGCTGTTAAGGCCGCTGCCGTATCAGCAGGCGAAAGCCCAGTGGTATAAATCCAACTGGGTGAGCGGTTTCGCAAAAAGTCAATTAGGGCGCTACTTCCCGCTACGTATCCGCCTAAACTACCCAAAGCTTTACTCAAAGTGCCAACTTGAATTAACTGCTTTCCCGTGCAGCCAAAATGCTCGACACACCCAGCGCCAGTTTTTCCTATGACCCCAGTGGCATGAGCTTCATCGACTAGCAGCATACAGCTAAATTGATCAGCGAGATCAAATAGTGCAGGTAATGGACATAAATCGCCATCCATGCTAAAGACGCTATCAGTAAGAATCAAACAGCGTCGGTAGTTTTGCCGCTGTTCACTCAACTGAGTTTTTAGAACTGCAATATCACAGTGCGGGTATTCCACAACTGCTGCACCACTGAGAATCGCTCCATTTTTCAGACTGGAATGATTGTACTGGTCTGAGAAAACTAAATCACGCTTGCCAACGAGGGCAGTAATTGCACCCAAATTTGCTAGATACCCTGAACTAAATACCAAGGCATCTTCTGTTTGTTTGGTAGATGCGATCGCTTCCTCTAACTCCCTGTGTAATTCTCGATGCCCACTGAGTAATCTAGAACCAGTACTACCAGTTCCAAATTCGGCGATCGCAGCAGTTGCAGCTGCCATCAACCGCTCATCCCCAGCCAATCCCAAATAGTCATTACTGGCAAAATTAATGACCTCTTGCCCAGCTAAAACCACCGTTGCACCCGGACGACCATTGATAGGTTGTACCGAACGATACCAGTCTGCCCGATGAATTGTTGCTAAGGACTGTTCTAGCCAAGCATAAGGATCGCTGGGGATTGGGGATTGGTGACTGGGGATTGGGGACTGGGGACTGGGCATTGGGAATTGGGCATTGGAGGAGAGAATAACTAATGACAAATGACAAATGACAAATGACAAATGACCAATGACAATTAAACTTGTTCGCTACTGAGATGAGCGATCGCTTGTTTAATCCAATCTTCGACATAGGCATCTTTGGGTAGTCCAATATCTTCACTGACTACATGGAGGGCATGACTGACCTCATGGGCAGTATATCCCAAGGCGAAGAGAGTCATTTGCACCTCTTCGAGAATTCCTGGTGCTGGCCCACCTGTGGCGACGAAGAACCCGGCTGATTTGCGCCACTCGACTAATTTGCTTTTCAGTTCCAAACAGATGCGTTCAGCGATTTTTTTACCCACACCTGGAGCCTGAATTAAGATTTGTGTATTGCCAGCGATAATTGCTTGGACTAAATCTGGTAGTTCCAGAGTGTCCAGGAGTGCGATCGCTAAGGCTGCACCAATCCCTGTGACAGTCAGCAAGTGGCGAAATAAATCGCGTTCAGATGGTGAAGCAAAGCCATATAGAAAGGGCACTTCTTCGCGAATTTGCAAATGGGTAAAAATTTGCGCTACTCCTCCCGACTCTGGTAACTGGTTTGCTAGCCGTTGGGGAACTTGCAAATCGTACCCCAAGCCATTCACTTCCAGAGTCAGAATCACGCGATTAGCGCCAATTGTTTGGATACCAGCGACTATACCTTTTAGATAACTAATCATTACAAGAGACCAAAATAATTTAAGCCTTCAATAATTCCACCTGCACAAAAACCTTTTGCCAGGTAGCGATGATCAACGGGATACTCATCGTGCCATTGGAGTAACTCTTTTCGGGCATTCCCCACAATGATTCCCCGTTCGTTGCCTACAGCAAATAAAGCAATATCATTACCCGAATCACCACAGACAACTGTTTGTTCTGCTGCAAATTTCCACTTCTGGCGTAAAAACTGCATTGCCTGACCTTTATCGCTGCTATGGGGTACAATGTCAAGGTCAATACCGCTACTGTAGATTAACTTTACATTTAATTTAGATTTCTGCAACTCTGCTTCAAGTTGTGGTAGAACATTCGCAGATACTTCTTGTTCTAGAAAAAAACTCACTTTGAAGGGACGCTGTTCTGAATCTGGTTGCCGAACTAACTCACGGTATTTGCGGGTAATAGATAATACAGTTTCCCGTTCCCATCCCGCAGAGAGGATTTCTGACCAACCTGAATCTGGAATATCAGTACCATCGAGATAAATTTCTGTACCGACGGAAAGGACAAGGGCATCTGGTTGCAAAAGATTTTTTTGAGCTTGGAGTTCTTTGTAAAGTACAGGCGATCGCCCGGTAGAATAAACAATTTTAGTGCCATATTCTTGGCGATGTTGACTCAGCAGTTGATTTAGTTCTGGCAAAGCGCTGTCATCGCCAACGGTGCGGTACACAAGGGTGTCATCTAAATCGGTTACAAAAAGAAATGGTTTCATAATTAAAGCTCTTGCAAAATTTCGTTATTCTACCGCGCGAAGAGAATTTTGCAAGAGATTTATTTGCTGAATTATTTGTGTAGGTTGGGTGGAGTGAAACGCAACCCAACATTAAGCTGTTAAGCATTTAATTTGCACATTGAGATCGCAGGGGGCAGGGAGCAAGGGAGAGGCTTTGCAGCTTTTACCACCATGAAAATGGTGCAATTTAAATGACGGTTAGCTTACCACCTTATTATGTTGGGTTACGCGATCGCTGCACATTGGTGTCAACTTAACGCGAAACCTCACGTCCCCCAGGGATTGTAAATCCCTGTCTCATAGCTAAAGTCCTCTTCAGAGGACTAAAGAGGGCAAAAATTTTTAGTCTACTTCAGTAAACTTGAGCAATTAGTCTCTTAATTATATTCCCTGGCGGGTGAACAACACCTAATCAGTACGCTATTTTTGGCTTAAGTTGACACTAATGGTCGGAGACTGGGAACGAGGAAATGCTTATCAAGCTAGGTTTTTAGGACTTGTGTGTACACCGTAGCCTTAAAAAAGGGGGAACCGGAGTCAAAGTCCCCCAATTTATCGGGGGATTTAAGGGGATCTAAAACTTTTGATACCGACAAGAGGACTTTTCAAACATCCTCTTAATCTAGTTTGATTTATTCCCACTAACTTACTTACAAGCGATACATCCAAAAAGTAAAGAATTACCAAAGTTTGTTGCACAAGATATCGTGTGGGGAATTCTAACCTGAATAGAAGAATTCCCTGAAAAAGTTATGAGCGCAAAAGTGGATATAACTGTGACACTGGCAGGCTACCAAATTAGAGAGCAACTATACTCAGGTTCACGCACACTCGTGTATCGAGCCGTCAGAGAAGCAGATAACCAAGCAGTTGTGATCAAGCTTTTAAAACGGGAATACCCCACCTTTAGCGAACTCGTACAGTTTCGCAACCAATATGCCCTAGCCAAAAACCTAGATATTCCTGGGATTATTAAGCCCTATAGCCTAGAACCCTACAATAATGGCTATGCTTTGGTGATGGAAGATTTTGGTGGCATATCACTGCGACAATTTACAAAAGAACAACCGCAACACTTAGACCAATTCCTAATTATAGCCCTACAACTAACAGAAATTCTCCACCAGTTACATCAACAACGGGTGATTCATAAAGACATTAAACCCGCTAATATCCTGATTCATCCAGACACCTTGGTGTTAAAGCTGATAGACTTCAGCATTTCCTCCTTGTTACCGAGAGAAACCACCGAAATCCAAAATCCCAATGTCCTGGAAGGAACTCTGGCTTATCTATCACCAGAACAAACAGGACGCATGAATCGGGGGATTGATTACCGCAGCGACTTCTATTCATTGGGAGTAAGTTTCTTTGAGCTACTGACAGGAAAAGTGCCTTTTGATTCTCAAGATCCGATGGAGTTAGTGCATTGTCATATTGCAAAACTTCCTCCTAATGTGTGCGATGTCAACTCTGAGATCCCTTTGGTTGTGGGAGAAATCATTTACAAGCTGATGGCAAAAAATGCCGAAGACCGCTACCAAAGCGCGTTGGGACTAAAATATGATTTGCATTTGTGTATAGAACAACTAAACGAAATCAGGAAAATTGAGAATTTCTCGATTGGAGGGCGAGATATAAGCGATCGCTTCGTAATGGCAGAAAAACTCTATGGCAGGGAGCAAGAAGTTAAAATACTACTAGAAGCATTCGAGCGGGTTGCCAATGGGGCATCGGAGTTCATGTTAGTGGCGGGATTCTCCGGCATTGGTAAAACGGCAGTGGTGAATGAAGTACATAAACCCATTGTCCGGCAACGAGGCTACTTTATCAAAGGCAAGTATGACCAGTTCAACCGCAATATTCCCCTCAGTGCCTTTGTCCAAGCTTTCCGTGACTTAATGGGGCAGTTGTTAGGCGAAAGTGACACCCAATTAAAGCAATGGAAGAAGAAGATTCTGAAAGCTTTGGGGGAAAATGCTCAAGTAATTATTGAGGTGATTCCTGAGTTAGAGGAAATTATCGGGCAACAATCTCCAGTGGTGGAACTCTCAGGTAGTGCTTCCCAGAACCGTTTTAATCTGTTGTTCCAAAAATTTATTCAAGTATTTACTACAGTTACACATCCCTTGGTGATGTTTTTGGATGATTTGCAGTGGGCAGATTCAGCATCATTAAACTTGATTCAGGTGTTGATGGGACAAAGAGAAAGCGGTTTCATGTTATTGATTGGTGCATATCGTGATAATGAAGTTTCACCTGCTCATCCGTTGACATTGACATTAGAAGAAATTAATAAAGCTGGAACTACAGTCAATACAATCACACTAGCTCCCTTGAGTCAAGAAAGTTTAAATTTGCTAGTTACAGATACATTGCAATGTCCAGCAGCGATCGCGCAACCTTTAACCCAGTTAGTCTATCAAAAAACTCAAGGAAACCCCTTTTTCAGCACACAGTTTCTCAAGGCATTACATGAAGAGGGAGCTATTGAATTTGATCCTAAAGCTGGGCATTGGCAGTGTGATATTAGTGATGTGCAATTGCTCTCTCTGAGAGATGATGTGGTAGAGTTCATGGCAATGCAGTTGCAGAAGTTGCCAATTGCCACTCAAAATGCCCTGAAACTAGCCGCGTGCATTGGTAACTCTTTTGAATTAGCAACACTGGCAATTGTCTATGAAAAGTCTCAAGCTGAAACTGCTACTGACTTATGGAAAGCCCTTCAGGAAGGATTAGTAATTCCCAGCAATGATATTTACAAGTTTTATCAGTCAAAATCAGAGTTGTTGATTGAGGAGAATGAACAGATAGAAGCAGATAATAAAGTGATTGTTTTCTACAAGTTTCTGCACGATCGCGTCCAACAAGCTGCTTATTCACTCATTCCCGATAACCAAAAACAACTGATGCACTTAAAAATTGGGCAATTGCTTTTAAGTGTAATGAACGAAACGGAAAAAGAGGAAAAAATCTTCGGGATTGTTAATCAATTAAATAAAGGAGCCGATTTAATTGTCTTAGAATCTGAACGGGAAACATTAGCGAAGCTAAATCTAGCTGCTGCCCAAAAAGCAAAATCTGCAACCGCTTATGTTGCAGCAATTGAATACACCACTAAAGGCATACAACTTCTCACAGCAAATTGTTGGCAGCAATCCTATGAATTAACTTTAGCTCTGCATGATTTAGCCGCAGAATTAACCTGTCTGAGCGGTTACTTTGGGCAAATGGAGCAGATAGTTGATGAGGTACTGCAAAATGCTCGTCAATTACTAGACAAAGTGAAAGTCTATGAAGTGAGAATTCTGGCTGATGTCGCTCAGAGTCAGCAACCCAAAGCCATTAAAACCGCTCTTTCTGCTTTGAAATTATTTGGAGTGTCGTTTCCAGAGCAGCCGACTGATGCAGATATTACTGAAAATTTGCAACAGACTCAAAATGTATTAAAAGGAAAACATTTAGAAGATTTGTTGGAACTGCCGGAGATGAAAGACCTCCGAGGTCTGGCAGTGATCCGAATTTTAGCGACTGTGACAGCAGCAGTATATCAAGCGGTTCCAGCATTACTGCCGTTAATTGTGTCCAAGCAGGTGAGATTATCGGTTGTTTATGGTAATGCTGCGGTATCAGCACAGGCTTATGCTTGGTATGGAGTAATTTTGTGCGGTATTGGAGAAATAGATTTAGGCGATCGCGTTGGTGAACTGGCAATGGGACTACTATCACGCTTCGAGAGTAGAGAATTTAAAGCCAGCACGATCAATATGGTTTATCCTTTCGTGAAGCCTTGGAAACATCATATTCAAAATTCACTCGCTCCTTTGCTTGACGGATACCATAGCGGTCTGGAGATGGGTACTTTAGAATATGCTGCCTACTGTGCCTACAATTATTGTTCGCTGTCCTATTTTCTCGGAAAAGATTTGTCAATCTTAGAACCAGAGATGAAGGTTTACAGTCAGGCATTGGCTCAAATTAAACAGGAAGTTGCTCACAATTATTTGAGAGTCTTTTACCAATCTGTTTTAAATTTACTGGGACAGAGTAAGTGTCCTTGGGAAATTAAAGGTGTGGTTTATGACGAAGAAATGATGTTGCCCAAGCATCAGCAGGCTAACGATCTCTATGCAATGGGAACACTGTATATTAATAAACTAATTCTTTGTTACTTGTTCAATGAGTGGGAACAAGCAACAAAAGTGGCAGTGAATGCCAAACAATATTTGAATGGTGTATCCGGTTGTTTCATGATTCCGGTGTTTCACTTTTACGATTCATTAACTCATCTGGCGATATTATCCAACGCCCAAGGTAAGGAATGTAATAGTTTGCCCCAAGAAGTTGTTAGCAAC
This sequence comes from Nostoc sp. UIC 10890, assembly GCF_054786515.1. Lineage (NCBI taxonomy): Bacteria > Bacillati > Cyanobacteriota > Cyanophyceae > Nostocales > Nostocaceae > Nostoc > Nostoc sp. UIC 10890. The sequence goes on along the minus strand of NZ_JBSGKF010000001.1, from coordinate 928,229 downwards.
CAGAAGAAGCTCAAAGAATGGGCAAACCACGCCCCTACAAACCATTTACACAAATTTTATTTGGTAGAAGCAGAGCAGTATCGGGTGTTGGGGCGAATGTATGAAGCAATGGATTACTACGATCGCGCGATCGCATCCGCTAAAGCAAATGCATATATTCAAGAAGAAGCCCTCAGCAATGAACTAGCAGGGAAATTTTACCTCAACTGGGGCAAAGAAAAACTTGCCCAAGCATATATGCAAGAAGCGTACTACTGCTATGCCCGTTGGGGAGCTAAAGCCAAAATCACCGACTTGGAAGAGCGCTATCCTCAGCTTTTGACCGCAATTGTGCAACACCCGCAACCATTACTTACTCCATCTAACACAATTTTTGCCCCATCTTTTAATTCGACTCAAACCTCTAGCTCCAGCAATATTACAGAATTGCTCGACCTGGCAACCGCTCTCAAAGCCTCTCAAACTCTTTCTAGTGAAATTGAATTAGAAAAACTCCTAATGATGCTGCTTCAGATAGTGATTGAAAATGCTGGGGCAGAAAAAAGCGTGTTAATGCTGCTGCAAAGCGATCGCTTGGTGATTAAAGGGGCTATCACCGTTAATACTCAACCCATCGTTCTGCAAAGAATTCCAGTGGAGGAAAGCCAAGATATTCCTTTGAGAGTGATTTATCACGTCAAACATTCCTTACAACCTTTGGTGTTGGCAGATGCCACTACTCATCCAGTCTTTGCCAGTGATAGTTACATTTTGAGCCAACAGCCAAAAAGTATATTATGTAGTCCAATTCTCTATCGGGGTGAATTTGTGGGTATCCTCTATTTGGAGAATAAATTGACGACAGGGGCATTTACTAGCGATCGCGTCGAACTGCTTAACCTGTTATGTACTCAAGCCGCTATTTCTCTAGAAAATGCCCGACTTTATGAGCAGACACAACAAACACTGGTAGAACTGCGTGCCAGTGAAGCCCGCTTCCAGAAGGTGGTTGACAATATTCCAGGCATGGTATTCCAATTCTGTCTGGCTACCGATGGCTCTTTTTGGACACCCTACGTCAGTTCGGGTTGCTATGACTTGTATGAGGTTGATCCAAAGGCAGTCATGGCAGGGGTACACAACATTCACCTCATGGCGCATCCAGACGATTCCTCAACGCTGGGACAGTTAGTTGCTGATTCTGCCCGAATGTTAACGCCTTTTAGTCATGAGTGGCGAATTGTGACTCCTTCAGGCAAAACCAAATGGATTCAATGTGTTTCTCGGCCAGAACAGCAAGCTGATGGCTTGATTGTGTGGGATGGGGTGGTGATTGATATTAGCAATGTCTACGACGAGCTTCGTTTACGCAAACTGGCAGAGCAGCAACTACAAGAGAAAGAGGAGTTTCTGAGCAGCATCTACAACGGAGCCGAAATGAGCATTTTTGTTGTGGATGTGTCGGAAGATCGTCGCTTCTATTACGCTGGATGGAATGCTCTTTCGGAACGAGCGTGTGGAATTCGTAGTGCTGATGCCGTAGGCAAAACGCCCGCTGAAGTGCTTGAGGCAGCACAGGCTGAAATTATGCAACAACAGCTTACTGAGTGCGCTAGAACGGAAATGCCCGTTTATCATGAGCAGTGCCTAACCTTTGATGGGCAAGAAAGCTGGTGGATGATCAATTTCAACCCACTCAAGAATAATGAGGGACGGATTTACCGGATTATTGGCACAAGCTTAGACATTAGCGATCGCAAACGTGCCGAAGCCCAATTAAACCAGCGCACAGCAGAATTAGAGCAAACCCTGCAAGAACTCCAGCACACCCAAACCCAGATGATCCAAGCTGAGAAAATGTCAGGATTGGGACAACTGGTGGCAGGTGTTGCCCATGAAATCAACAACCCAGTCAACTTTATCTTTGGCAATCTTAGCCATGCCAATGAATACACCAAAAATATTCTCAGACTCCTGGAACTTTATCAGAAATATTACCCAAACCCCCATTCTGAGATTCAAGAAGAAGCCGAAACGATGGACTTGGAGTTTTTAGTAGAAGACTTACCCAAACTTATTTATTCCATGCGAATTGGAGCAGAACGCATTCAAAAAATTGTTGTCTCTCTACGCACTTTCTCCCGCATGGATGAAGCCGAGATGAAAGAAGTCGATATTCATGACGGCATTGATAGTACAGTGATGATTCTGCAACATCGACTGAAAGCTAAACCTGATTCTCAAGGCATTGAGATTGTCAAAGCTTATGGGGAGTTACCGCTAGTCGAGTGCTATGCCGGACAACTCAATCAAGTGTTTATGAATCTTTTGAGCAATGCCATTGATGCCCTAGAAGAAGCGGGCAATCAACACCAACTATTAACTCCTACCATTACGATTTGCACTACCCTGGTAGAAGGCAAACAAGTTGCCATTAAAATCACAGATAACGGCCCTGGAATTCCTGCTGATCTCAAGCAAAAATTATTTGATCCATTCTTTACGACAAAACCTGTCGGTAAAGGCACTGGAATGGGACTTTCCATTAGTTATCAGATTGTGGCTGAAAAACACAAAGGCAAATTACAGTGCGTTTCCGAACTGGGGCAGGGAGCCACATTCATCATCATAATTCCAATTTGTCAATCTTAAGCCCCCACCAAATTTTCAAGTTGGTGGTGCAACAATTCCTGCGCCGGTCTGAATCCCCGACTGATAGCGTTGCGGAAAGCGAGTCATCGAGCGTCGCGTCTTTATTCTGACTCCTGTTAGCGATAGCGGGGCGTTTAGCCCATTCTGACTTCTGAATTCTTCTTCAATCATCACTCAAAGTTTCAATCAACAAATCTACCTGCTGCTGTCGTTGCTGCAAAAAACTTTCACACTGGCGCAAATATTCAACAGCACTTGCAAATTGCTCAAATACCGCTTCCAACTCCAACTCACCCGCCTCGATGCGAGTAATAATTCCCTCTATTTCAGCAACCTTCGCCTCATAATTCCAATCTTCTTCAGAACTAGAAGCACTCTTACGTTTAACCATTAACCTCTCTGCGTCCTCTGCGCCTTTGCAGTTCGTTCACTTCTATAACCTTCACTTTAACCCCACCTTGCCCCAACTGAATCACTAATTCTTGCCCTACAGCCAACTCTGCCGCATCACGAGCGATCGCCCCATCTTCCCTTCTCACCACCGCATAACCACGCTGCAACACCGCTTTCGGGTCAAGACTAGCCAACTTTTGCCGCAATAATTCTAGATGTTGCGTTGCTTGCTGCGATCGCCCCGTCGTAATTTGCACCAAATGCTGACGCTTCCAAGCTAACTTTTCCACTTCCTGCTGTACTTGCCGATCTAAGCGCAAACGTCGCAAACGGTTTCGGAATCCTTGCAGTTTATTCTCAGCATTTTCCCTAAAGTCATGCACCGCTTCATGTAAAGCTATAACTCGCTGCCGATGCTCGGTATACAACTCTGAAAGTGCTGGCACAACCATTTCTGCCGCCGCAGTGGGTGTATGCACACAAGCATCTGCAACTAAATCTGCTAAAGATTCATCTCGTTGATGACCGATCCCAGTAATTATAGGAATGGAACAACTAGCCAGCGATCGCACCACTCGTTCATCATTAAAACAAGCCAACTCTTCCACCGCGCCGCCACCCCGCGATAAAATTAGCACTTCGGCGCGGCCATCTCTTTCCACCCGCTCAATTGCCTTGACGATAGATTCCGGCGCTTGCTCACCTTGTACTGTGGCTGGAGAAAATAAAACGTGTAAACCTGGATACCTTTGCTTGAGAGTTTTTTGAATATCACCCCAAGCAGCAGCCGTTGGTGAAGTGACGACAGCGATCGTTTGGGGGTGGATGGGGAGCGATCGCTTTCTTTGTGCGTCGAACAATCCCTCAGCCAGCAAACGATTTTTTAGTTGTTGATAGCGTAGCGCCTGTAAACCAACACCAGCCGGTAAAGTCTGCCAAACTGATAACTGATATTCTCCCCGTTGCGGATACAGGCGAATACTACCCAAAATGATTATCTGCTCACCGGGAACAGGCATTTGGGTGAGTTTTGGCAATTGGCTATTCCATACCACACACTTAATTCCGGCAGTGCGATCGGTATCTTGCAGTGTAAAAAATAATCCACTGCGATGGTGGTTAGCGCTGGAAACTTCGCCAGTTACCCAAACTTGCCGCAATTGTTCATCTTGCTCTAACAGCAAGCGGATATAGTCAGTTAATCCAGATACCGAAAGCGCTGTATCGAGAATCAGAGAGTCGGGAAGGTCGAAAGTCATCAAAGATGCCTGAAAGCATTTGTGCTGGAGAGATTCTAGCATTTTAATGAAAACCAAAGCCTAACCCAGTAAACGCTTCAATTTTTTGTAGACATCATCATCATTGTGCCTACCGACTAAAATCACTTCTATTAAATCGCGATCGGGAAAATACCTGTAAATAATTCGATATTCACCACTATCAACTCGATATAAACCCTGATAACCAGATAGCTGCTCACTATCAGCAGGTAAAGGCTCAACATTCAAAGTCAAAACCTTTTTTGCAAATCTTCTCATTTCAATTCTGGCTCAAGCTGTAGGACTCATATTTGATTTATGAAAAAAATAGTACAACTAAGAAGCCTTCTTGCCTGTTGCCTATTGCCTATTGCCTATTGCCTATTGCCTGCCTACGCAAATTAGTTCAGAAATCAAAGCGGATTCCTATATATTGATGTCGGGGAATACTAAGGTTTATGTTGTGAGTGAGCAAAATTCAACGGTTTATTGATCGCGTGGCGTTGTACTAAGCTTTTATCTCTCCAAAATCAAGCAGTCTAGCTATGTACACTGCGTCAGGGTCAGTTGTTTAGGTAATTTTTTCTTTGAAAACCCTTGCTTACCCAGCCAAAAAAAGCTATCTCTGAATGCAAGTTGGTATCATTGTGCAAAACTACCCTAATCTGGTAGCGATCGAGTTACGATCTTGTCACACCCTTTTTTGATTTGAGAAGTCCTATTCCAGAATTTTCTGGTTAAAATAGTATATCTGTTCTACTCAAGCTCCGAAACCAACACTCCTTAAAACCATATATTTAGATTAGAGGCATTAGAGGCAGAAATGGCTATAAACACCGATACTTCCGGCAAGCAAAAAGCACTGACTATGGTGCTAAACCAGATTGAGCGCAGCTTTGGTAAAGGGGCAATCATGCGCCTGGGCGATGCTACCCGGATGCGGGTGGAAACGATTTCCAGTGGAGCGCTTACCCTAGATTTAGCATTGGGTGGTGGTTTACCCAAGGGGCGGGTAATTGAAATTTATGGGCCGGAAAGTTCCGGTAAAACCACAGTAGCGCTACATGCGCTCGCCGAAGTGCAAAGAAATGGCGGTATTGCTGCCTTTGTTGATGCAGAACACGCCCTTGATCCTACTTATGCTGCGGCATTGGGTGTAGATATTGACAATTTGCTGATTTCCCAACCTGACACTGGCGAATCAGCTTTGGAAATTGTTGATCAGCTTGTGCGCTCTGCTGCGGTTGATATTGTAGTAATTGACTCAGTAGCAGCACTGGTTCCCCGTGCTGAAATTGAAGGCGATATGGGTGACGCCCACGTTGGACTGCAAGCGCGGTTAATGAGCCAAGCTTTGCGTAAAATTACTGGTAACATTGGTAAATCTGGTTGTACAGTAATTTTCATCAACCAGTTGCGGCAAAAAATTGGTGTTACTTACGGTAGCCCAGAAACTACTACTGGCGGTAACGCATTAAAATTTTACGCTTCGGTACGCTTGGATATTCGCCGAATTCAAACCTTGAAAAAAGGTACAGAAGAATTTGGTAATCGCGTTAAAGTCAAAGTCGCCAAAAATAAAGTAGCGCCGCCTTTCAGAATAGCGGAATTTGACATTATTTTCGGCAAAGGTATTTCTACCTTGGGTTGTGTTGTTGACCTAGCAGAAGAAACGGGCATTATTATCCGCAAAGGAGCTTGGTATAGTTACAACGGCGATAATATCTCCCAAGGACGAGACAACGCCATTAAGTATCTAGAAGAAAAGCCTGAATTTGCTGAAGAAATTAAGAAACTGGTGCGTGAAAAGTTAGATAAAGGCGCTGTTGTTTCTGCTAACTCTGTAGCTAAAGCCAGTGAAGAAGATGAAGAGGAAGAAGTCGATTTAGAGCCAGAAGAATAAGGAATGTGGATTTATTAATCTGGAACTGCTAATAGATGGTGCGTTATGAAGAGATATAACGCACCTTATTTTTTCCAAAAATCGAGATTTGGGCATTGTTATACCAATTTGAAAAAAGAATGCGACAAATAGACCATTTGTAGAGACACGATTCATCGCGTCTTTACCCAAGTATGTGTTGCAATCATTAATTTAATTGGTATTAAATACAAGAATGTTTGATATGTACGTCTTGCCCAATGATTTTTCGGTAATCAGTTCCCTAATGTGATTTTGCAGGAAATATGATTTTATTTAACTGCTTGCCCACTGGACAATGCCATTAGAAAAAGAGTCAATTAATTTTTCTAAAGCTTTAATTTCATTTGATTTCAAAGCTTTCGACTTCAACAAATTTTGTATTTGCTTTTCTAAATCTGGAGTTAACTTTTTAGTTTGAATAATTTCTTGAACAAATGTATCCAGTGTTAAAGATTGATAAAGCTCGTGAACTTGAGCGGCAACTCCCTGAGTGCTAAAACGAGACTGAACCCAATTTTGTGCAGCATTGCCATAGCTTTGTTTTAGAGTTGGGCTTTGTAATAGACTGTGAATAGCGATCGCTAATGCCTTAGAATCACAAGGAGGAACTAAAAATCCGGTTTCACCATGCACTACCGTATGCTGCAATCCTCCCACATTACTAGCAATTACGGGTGTTCCGGCTGCCATTGCTTCAATCGCCACTAAACCAAAAGGTTCGTAATAACTCGGTACAACGCAGATATCCCCGGCGGCATAGTAAGCAGGTAACAGCGCTTGAGAAATTCTTCCAGTGAAAACTGTAACGGCTTCCAATCCCAGGTCGTTCACCAAAGTTTCAATGCGTTGTTGTTCTTTGAAGTCTGCTCCATCTTCACGACAACCACCAACTAAATAGAGTTGAAATGCTGAAGGCAACAAATTGGCGCAAGCTCTGACTAGGGTTTCAACTCCCTTGCGGGGGTCAAAGCGTCCTACATACAAGATAATCTGAGAATCTGGAGCAATTCCTAACTGTTGGCGAGCAACTTCTTGACTTACAGAACCAAAGTGTTCGGTATCAATTCCGCAGGGAATAACTTTAATACGTCCATGTTGCGAAATTAACTGACGTAAGTCTTCTACTTCTTGAGGGCTAGTGGATATAACATAATCTGCTTGTTCTAAAATTGCCTTCTCCACACAATCACGAATTGCTGCAATCTGCGGCGGATTCTCCACATTGCGGTATTTAACTGCCCCTATAGAGTGATAGGTATGAACTTGAGGTAATCCCAATCGAGATTTAAGTTCTAATCCTACCCAACCAGAAAGCCAATAATTAGTGTGAATCAACGCATAGCTGCGCCCTGTTCGGTTTTGAAAATCCAGCCAAGCTTCTACAAATTCTGGTAGGTATTCAAATAAATTATTTCTAGAAATGAATTCTGCTGGCCCAGCATTTAGACGAATAGTACGACATCCTGGTGCTAACTCCACAATTTCTTCTTGGTTGGGGTATTCGCGTCGGGTAAACATATCAACCTGACAGCCGCGTTTTGCTAATGCTAACCCCAATTCTCGCACGTAGACATTTTGACCACCTGCCCCTTCTTTGCCAATTTCAGCTGTCGGGTCGCCATGAACTGAAATTAGCGCATACATGGGTTGAGAATTTGGCGTTTCTGGAGCAGAATTTTCTAGAGATTTAACTAAATTTAAAGAGGCAAGAGTATTCATAATTACAATTTCCTTGTAAATGACACAAAAATTCATAAATTGGTTACTTGTAGTAAAACTTCTAATTTTACAAGTTACTTATCATCCAAAGAAACGTGCAAAAACCTTCTAGGAAACATAAACGAATGGCTTACACTTTGTTTTTTATTAGTTTGAGAGCATTCTGAAAGAGAATCAATTAATAACCGAATTGCTTCATTAATTGATATTTGATGCTCTCCTGCATAAACTCTTAGCTTGCGATACTCATTGTTGGTAATAACAAGATTAGAAATATTTACTGAAAAACGAGACATAAAAATATCCTTAAATTTCAAATAAACTTCCCAACGTACTTTTGTTCTGATATATTACGCTTGAAAAGTTGAAATATCGGTTAGGAATGGGGGAAAAATCGGTGATTAAAAAAGTAATGCTATCTAACTAAATGAATCTCCATAGGATTCCTATTTGATTTTTGAAAAAAATCAGTACACTTGAAGAGGCTTGTTGCCTATTGCCTATTGCCTATTCCCTAATTACGCAAATAATTTCATAAATCAAAGCGGATTCCTATATATTAGGACTAGTATTTTATTTTTGAAATCTACTTAGGCTATGTTAGCGATAGCATAATGCAGAATTATAAGGTTGTGGTGTGTTAGCGGAGGTCAAAATTAAAATTCTCCAAGTCAATAATTAAATCGATTTGGAGAACTGGTAGTGTAATGAGGTTAATTTCAGTAATTTAATTGCAGTCTAACAATCAATTGTGGAGATAATGGGCAAATATAAGGTAGAAATCGGTTAGTTTTCTAAAGCTGCTTTAATCGATAGCCCAATCCATGAACTGTCTCAATAAAATCATCGGCAGCACCTGCGTCTTTAAGTTTATACCGTAAACTTTTAATGTGAGACTTAACAGTTTCTTCGCTGGGTGGATCATCAAGCGACCAAATACGCTCAATAATTCCGGCTCGACTTAACACCCGCCGACCGCTTGAAACCATTAGTTCTAAAAGAGCAAATTCTTTGGGTGTTAGGTGTAAGGACTGGCCAGCATAGGTGACTTCATAAGTGCTAGGATTTAAACGCAGATTACCCCAACCAAAGTCTAGGAAAGATGTGGTGGCATTATTACGGCGCAACAGTGCGCGAACACGAGCCATTAACTCTGACATTTCAAAAGGTTTGACCATATAATCATCTGCCCCTGCATCCAACCCGGTAATTTTGTCACCAAGGGTATCGCGTGCTGTTAACATGAGTACAGGTATTGTGCGATTGCGCGACATGCTCCGCTCCCCAATAGGCGATCGCAAGCGTTGACAAAAACTCACACCATCTAACTTGGGTAAGGTAATATCTAGCACCACTAAATCATATTCCAAGACTTTGATGGAATCCCACGCTTGTTCTCCATCTTGAGCCACATCTACCACATATTGACGATCAGTTAGGGCTTCCATCAGCATTTCTGCTAGCTGTACATCATCTTCAACTACCAAAATCCGCATTGTTAGAATATTCGTGAATTAAAAAACTAGGATGAATCCCAATATCTAACCTTAATACTTTCAATTTGAGTTAGGACAAGGAAATATATAAAATTAAAATTCTCCAAACAAACAATTAAATTTATTTGGAGATATTTTAGTGCAAAGGAGTTGATTTTATATAAAACTTTAACAACTAGTTGTGCAGATAAAAGGCAAAAATCGGGTAGAAATCGGTTAGTCATAAAAGTAATTCTGAACTAAGCCTCTGTTGGAAAATATTTACTTTGGTGTCAGGTCTTGGATTAAGATATGGACTCTGAACCATTAATTGATTTTTTCTATGAAATGGTCGCTGGAAAGAAAATGGATTGCCTCTGGTTTTGGCTTGTGTTTATTATTAATGGGTACAGTTAGTCTTATTTCTTACCAAAATGCTACTCAGTTAATTGCAAGTAGCAATCAAGTGAAGGACACGCATGAGGTAATGAAAAATATTATCGACATCTTTGCGACACTAACCGATGCAGAAGCAGGACGTAGGGGTTATATCCTATATGGAGAGCAATCAGAACTAAAACGTTACTATCAGGCAATGCAAAGCCTAGATGCCAAAGTTCAAAAGTTGCAGCAACAAATTGCTGATGACTCCTCTCAACAGCAGCAACTAACGAAGCTAAAATTCTTTATTACTCAAAGAATTGAGTTATCTAAACAGTCAATTAACCTCAAAAAAGCAGGTAAATCAAGCTTTGCTATTCAAGCACCTCTAATTATTCAAGGCAACCAAAACCGTAATCAAATCCGTGAAATACTTACCCAAATGCAAGCTAGGGAGGAACAGTTATTGCAAATTTCGGTCAGAGATTCTCAAGATAATATCCGCAACCGGATGTTAATTGAATTCCTCGGTACTTTCTTGAGTTTTGCTATTTTACTAGGGGTTTATGCCTTGCTTTATCAACAATTAGTTAAGCGCCAGCAAGCAGAAACTATTCAAAAAACTCTAGCTCAAGAAAAAGAACTTAGTGAATTGAAGTTGCGTTTTTTTTCAATGGTATCCCATGAATTTCGTACACCATTGAGTATTATCTTAGGGTCGGCTCAACTATTGGCTCAAAGTAATCAGCAGTGGACAGAAGAAAAGAAACTTAAAAATCTGTATCGCATTCAATCTTCAGCTAGGTCAATGAACCAGTTACTGACCGATATTTTAACTTTGACTAGGGCAGAAGCTGGTAAATTGGAATTTCATCCAGAACTGATAGATTTGGAAGCATTTTGCATTAATTTAATAGAAGACCTCCAATTTTGTAATCAACAACAGCATACTATTAAATTTATCAGTCAAAGTAACTGTACTCATGCCAAATTAGATGAAAATCTACTGTATTCGATTTTGACTAATTTACTCTCAAATGCAATGAAATATTCACCTCCAGAGGGAAGGATTTTCCTAATTCTTAGTTGTGAACCACACGCAATCATTTTCCAAGTCAAAGATAATGGTATAGGAATTCCTTCAGAATTTCATCAGCATTTATTTGAGCCTTTTCATCGTGCTAATAATGTAGGCAAGATAGTTGGCAGTGGACTAGGACTGGCTGTGGTGAAAAAATGCTTAGAAATACATCACGGAGAAATTTATGTAGATACTGAGGTAGGAGGCGGAACAAGTTTTACGATAAAATTTCCCCAACAGGGAACAGTAATAATCAAGAATAAATTAAGCAGTCATAATTAATGAAAATATCCTGCTTCTGAAAGACTTCCGGATGGCCGTCCTGAAACAATATAAGAATCCGCTTTGATTTTTGCACTTACTTGTGTCGGCAAGCAATAGGCAATAAGCAATAGCCTGTTTGAGTTGTACGGTGTTTTTCAAAAATCAAATATGAGTTCTAGAGTATGCTAAGGGCTAGGAAATAGTACAGAATATTTTGATAGGTAAGAAAGTCTAAGTTACACATCTGGTACATTAATTTTAACAATCGATTCAGGAAAAATTATGGCACTATATCTAGACTCAGCGATCGCATCGGAAGCTGAAGTTGTTAAGCTTTGGGGATGGGTGAAAGGTATTACAACAAATCCCACGCTGTTGTCTCAAAGCGATACTCCACCAGAAACCACGCTGAAAAAATTGGTTGCCTTGACTTCTGGCCCGTTATACTATCAACTTATGGCATCTGATAAAGCTGGGATGCTAGCTGAAGGTAGAAAAGCTTTCGAGATTATTGGTTCACAAACAATTTTGAAGATTCCCGCAACACCATTAGGTTTTGAAGTGGTGGCGAGTCTATCGCCAGAGATTACGTGTTCAGTGACAGCGATTTACAGTGCAGCACAGGCAGCAGTAGCACGGGAAGCAGGAGCTAAAATTGCCATAGCTTATGTCAATCGAGCTACTCGGTTATTAGGTGATGGTATTGCTTTGGTGCGGGATATGGCTAGCGTACTCAAAGGCAGTGATACGGAAATCTTGGCAGCTAGTATCAAATCTCCTGAAGAAGCAGCCGCATCATTGCAAGCTGGGGCGCATCATTTGACTTTACCACTAGCAATGTTGCAGGCGATCGCAACTCATGAATTTTCACAAAAAACTGTTGAAGAATTCGCTAAAGGAGGCATTGGTTTAACTAATTCGTATAGGAATCTGCTTTGATTTTTGAATTGAGTTGCGTATACAGGCAATAGGCAAGAAGGCAATAGGAAAGAAGGGTTTTTTAGTTTTACGGAGTTTTTTCAGCAATCAAATATGAGTCCTATATGTGATCAATAAGCGAATTTAGCTAAACTATAAAAGTCAAATTTTCTCAACATCTCCAGAAATGTGAACACCGCAGGTACTTGGAGAACATTAGATAAAATTGCAGTTGCAATAACTCTTTCAAGTGGTGCAGGTAAACTATATACCTGAACCTTTGGGGGAATGGGTACAGCTGCTAAACGAGGCATAATAGCTGCTCTCAGTCCTTGATTTACCATGCTAACGACTGTGGAATCTTCTTGAATGTCGCTAGCAGTATTGATTGGAATTGCCAAAGTCTTCAGGTGGTTGTGAAGAATGCGTCCACAGGGTGTACAAGGAAGCAAAACCGGCGGATAGGCTGCTATGTCTTCCCACGTAATTTTCGGACTGCTAATTTTGGTATGTGGTGGTAGTAAAGCTACATATTCATCCCGAAAAATTTCCCAGGTTTCAAATTCCTCACCAGTTGGTAGACAAGTAATACCAATATCGGCCCGTCCATCACGCAAACACTGTTCTACATGCGTGAAAGCAGAGCACTCTATGATTGTGACAGCAATTTCTGGGAATTGATCGTGAAATTGTGCGATCGCTTTTGGTAATAGATGGGTGGCGACACTCCGAAAAGCCGCAATTCGCACATGACCACCGTGTAAACCTTTATGCAGGTTTGCTTCATGTTGCATCATCTCTAGATGCTGCATTGCTTGACGCGCATGATACAAAATCCGCTCTCCAGCTGGTGTCAGCACAGCACCGTGACGACCTCTGGCAAATAAAGGCACACCCAGTTCTTCTTCTAGGGTGGCAATGGCATGACTAATCGCAGGTTGGGAAAGCTGCAATTCAAAGGCTGCCTCACTAAAGTTACCACGCTCTGCTACTGCAACTATGGCTCGAAGTTGGGATAATTTCATGGGCAATTGATGAAAACAAGAGTATACACATCCTGACTTTATTGTGACAAAAAGGTTGTATTAGTGACTTTTCATATCTATAAATCCCATTTATAGAACCTATGCAAGCCATGATTTGATTCCTAACTGAGATGTTGCTACTGTTTTATCTACTGAGCAACTTTCAGAAACAATTCTATGAATAATCACATTAGGTGTCTACCAACAGAAGATATAGAAATAAATTGTAGTCCGTTATCCCAGAAAAAAATTAGCTCAAATTTATGGAAATCTCTGCATAGTTTATGGAAAAACCTTTTCAAAAAACTCCTAGAAAATCCTAACGAATTACAAGTTTTTCAAAAGGTTGACCGCCACGGTAATATTTATTGGCAAGCTTACGATCCTGCTACGGGAAAATATTTTTCTTCAGGTTCTCAAGCAGATGTGTGTATGTGGATTGAACAGCTTTATAGATATTAAAAAAAATGACACAACTTACTTTAGTAATTGGCAATAAAAATTATTCATCTTGGTCACTTCGTCCTTGGTTAGCGATGAAGCAATTCGGTTTAGAATTCAATGAGATTCGGATTCCTCTCTACAACAACCAAGATTTTTCATCAAAAATTCAGCAATACTCGTCATCAGGAAAAGTACCTGTATTATTGCACGATACACAAACGGTGTGGGATTCTCTCGCGATTTGTGAATATCTAGCTGAAACGTTTCCAACTTTGCAATGGTGGCCAGAGGATAAATCGGCAAGGGCATTAGCCCGTTCCATCAGTGCGGAAATGCACTCAGGGTTTCAAAATTTGCGTCAGAATATGCCAATGAACTGCCGTACTAAATATCCTGGGAAAGGTTTAGTATCCGGTGTACAACAAGATATTGACCGCATTACTAGTATCTGGCAAGAATCACGTCAAAAATTTGGGGCTGGTGGCAATTTATTGTTTGGCAAGTTCACTATTGCGGATGCGTTTTTTGCTCCAGTTGTTCTGCGGTTTGTTACCTATGATGTGCAGTTAGATACTATTTCTAGAGATTATGTTGAGGCAGTTTTGGCACTTCCAGCAATGCAAGAGTGGATAAATGCAGCAAAGAGTGAGACAGAAATTATCTCTCAATACGAGTTTTAGAGAAATAGCAAATAAGAAGAATATGAAGGGGAGAAATATTTTAATTCGAGATGCAAATCAAAGAGATATTCCTGCCATAATGGAATTGATTCATTTAAAAGCTGAATTTGATGGTTGTCTTGAATCTGTAGAAGCAACTCCTCAAAAGCTAGAAATTGATTTGTTTGGAGAAAAGCCCCTTGCTTTTGTTCTTTTGGCTGAAGTTGATGGGGATACTATTGGGTTGGCAACCTATCACTTTATCTATTCAACTTTTTTAGCAAAACCTGGAATTTGGCTTGATGATTTATATGTCAAAGTTGAATATCGAAGCCACCGAGTTGGTCAGGCGTTAATGCTACGCTTGCGCCAGATTGGGCAGGAAAAAGGTTGCGGCAGAATTGATTGGACTGTAGCTGTATCTAACGAAGGTGGAATCAAGTTTTATGAAAAAATAGGTGCAAAGCTCATCAATAAAGTGAAATTGTGTCGCTTAGATGGTCTAGGTATTACAGTAAAGTAGTTATTCTAGTACAGCACGGCGTAAATAAACCACCCATTCCCAATCAACAAAACCCTTACGCTGTCTTCATTTTTAATTTTTAATTTTTAATTCCGCCTTGCGGTACTAGTGCCCACCCTACAAGCAACAAAGTTTCAGGTTAATTTACTCAGTGGTGTTGGTAAACCGTCAATGCTGACTAGATTTTTCTGCTGTTGATATTCTCTAACTCCCTCTTCGCCTTTTTTATTAGCCCAGTTTACTAGAGTCTGGCGCTGACCTCGATATTCATAGAGTGGTACACCAAAACCACAGGATATCTGGATTTTTTCAATATCAGCGACGATAATTTGACGAGTTCCAGGTATCGGCAAAAACTGAGAGTATAGAGAGTTCCAGTCTGGAGAACTCGGTAGAATCGTGCTTCCTTGACCGTAAAGACGCAGGATACACGCAGGTTCTTCAAAAGCACAAAACATAAAGGTTATCCGCCCATTTTCTTCCAAATGGGCGGATGTTTCGTTAGCATTGCCTGTGAGGTCTACGTAACCTACTCGGTTGGGAGAGAAGATGCGAAAGCAATCCAAACCTTTAGGAGACAGATTAATATGGCCTGTAGGACTCA
The DNA here is from genome assembly GCF_054786515.1 of Nostoc sp. UIC 10890. NCBI lineage: Bacteria > Bacillati > Cyanobacteriota > Cyanophyceae > Nostocales > Nostocaceae > Nostoc > Nostoc sp. UIC 10890. The sequence continues at coordinate 912,929 of NZ_JBSGKF010000001.1, read as the reverse complement.
AAGGTGCAGAGCCAACAAAGAAAAGGTGTTGGGCAACAATAAAGTCTTGCAGTTCCTCTGTAATACAGTCAAAAAGTTTAGCCATAGACTGTCTGATTTATATTTGCAGATTTCCCATATTCTCAGCCTATGTCTTAGCTAGGAATCTAGCAAGGCCTAATTGCCGATGTCTAGCTTATCAGAAGGGAGTGGGGAGTGGAGAAAAGTGTTACCGTTTGATGTATCGACTAGCCATTTGGATGGCATCAGCAATATCGACATCACCATCGCCGTCAGCATCTAAGAAGGAATTCAGTACAGAATTTCCGCCAGCTTGGGGATTTTGAGCATTGGCACCTGATTGCAAAAAATTCAGTACCAAAGGTACGGCTAAAGGTAGCAATTGTTGAACTATCCCCGCATCTAACCCAGTGCGTTGGGCAGCAATCTGAGCTACCTGTTGTTGTATCTGAGGAGAAAATAGCGAATTGACGGCTTGGGGGTTAGGAGAAGTCCCAGCATATTGATTCACTAGAGTTTGTGCAGCTTCATTCCCATCAGTGGCTTGCTTTTGTTGTAAAGCAGAACGCACTTGGCCACCCACAATTGACAAAACTGATTGGATGGTAGATGGGTCTGCACCTGTACGATCGCTCAACTGCTGTACAGTGTTAACGATACTTCCCAACTGACCTAAACTGCCCTGTTGATTGGGATTAGCGACGGCACCGAGAATTTGATCGAAAAGTCCCATAAGTTTGTTTTTTCCTTTGTTCTCAAAAAGCTTGCTAAAACTAGCTTAGAGTCTTTATGTGTAGGCAGACTTGCGTCAGTCTCCTAAAACATTAGGACACGCAAGCTTCATAATGAACGAATAAAATTTTGCAAGCTACTAGCTTAAGGATGAGAAATTGGTAAAGCCAACGCAAACTCTGTTCCTTGATTTAGCTCAGATTTGCAAGTAATTTTACCTTGATGTTTTTCTACCACAATCTGATATGCGATCGCTAGCCCCAAACCTGTACCAATACCGCGTGGTTTGGTTGTAAAAAATGTTTCAAATATCTTTTGCTGATTTTCTGGTGAAATACCAGGGCCATTATCCACAATTCGCACGATCGCTAAATCATTCTGCCAACATTCTGTGATAATGGTGACTTCGGGTAAAAATTCGGGATTTTCAGCTAATTTTTCCTCTAATGCATCGATGGCATTACTGAGAAGATTCATAAATACCTGATAAAGTAAACCTGTATAGCCTGGAATCGGTGGAATCTCTCCATAATTGCGAACAAGGCTAATCCCATTTTTCAGGCGATTGTTCAGAATCAACAGTGTACTATCTAGACAAGCGTGTAGCTCTACTAACTGCGCTTCCCCGTCATCTAAACGAGAGAAATCTTTCAAACTCCGCACAATTTCTCGCGTGCGGTCAGCGCCAACTGTCATTGAGTTGAAGAGTTTTGGCAAATCTGCTTCCAAAAATTCCAAATCAATTTCTTCTGCTAATGTTTCCACCGCAGGCGAAGGGTGAGGAACTTCGGCTTTGTATGTTTGCAGCAGCGCTAATAGATCGTCAGTATAGGTTTTCGCGTGTACAAGGTTTCCAGAAATGAAATTTATCGGATTATTAATTTCGTGGGCGACACCAGCCAGCATCCTTCCTAAACTAGACATTTTCTCACTTTGAATGAGTCGGATTTGGGACTCGGCTTGTTGTTCTTCTAAAAGGTGCTTCACCTGTTGAATAAGTTGATTGAGGGAGCTACTTAACGCTCCGACTTCATCTTGTGTAATTACAGGTGCTTGCAAGTCAAAATTAGCTTCTTGGGTAACTCTTTGGGCAATATTCGTCACCGCGTTAATGGGATAGGCGATGATTGTGCTTGTGTAGAAAGCCAGGATGGCAGCGATCGCCACTGACAGCAGCATACTAACAATAATAATCTGAGCTTGGATTAACGCAGCCTTTTCTTGAGCTAAATGAGCCTCATCTTGCCGTTGTTGAAGCGTTTTGGCAAAGTCGGTTAACTCATGGGCAAATTGATAAAACTTCAGAGCATCCTGACTTTGACTGAATTTTGAGATTAATTGCTGCGCTTTTGTAGCTCCCGATGGCTGTGAACTTAATGGCAAAATTTGCCGAATCAGTAACCTGAATTGTTCAAAATATCCGGCTATCGTGCTGTTATATTTTGTGAACAGAGCTTGTAAATCTCTTTCCGAAATAGTTTGACTAAATTCCTGCGCTTGAGCAAGCAAGGTTTCGGCATCCGCTAGATCGCTTTTGAAATCAGCAATTCCCCTTTGCAAAGATTGCGGCTGCTGCAAAAAAGGCAGTATTTCTTGTTGGTGAATCTGTATTTCCAAGAGTTCGCCTTGCAAACTACTTAACAAGCTTCCTTCTTCATCAACCACGATCATTTGTTGTTTAGCTTGCTGAAAATAGCGATCGCCTATTACCAACCCCGCTGTTGTTCCCAAAACTGCAATTCCCAAAGCCAGACCGTAGCCATAAAAAATTTTTTGCCGAATACTAAGCTGGTGGAATCCTTGTTTTACCCAGTTTAAGTATCTTAATTTAGGTGTCGCAATCATGGTACAACTCGCTGTTGAATTTTTTTTAGTAGGTGTTTTTTCATCAAAAACAAGAAATCCAGCCGCAAGTGAGTAAGAACACATTTGATCCAAAATGCGCTCTTAGTTTATCAAAAGTTGCTTTTTTCTACCCTAGCGAAAAATACTGAAATTATGAAGATTAGAAGTCGCGGCTACACAGACAAAACCAGCCCGAGGGGGTTAAAAACCTTCAATTCTCGTTAGTCCAGTGGCGAATTATATTCCAATACGTTTGGGTTAAGGGCTACTGGCAAAAATTTTGGGTTTTCGAGACGCGATAAATCGCCGTCTCTACAAGTGTTTTGGTCTTATCTGAACTGTATTGAATTATATTCGCCCTATACTTTTCAAACAAGCTCTTATCCGAACCGTATTGGAATATCACTCAGTTTTCCAATTAGAGGTATGCACCAATGACCAATGACAAATGACAAATAACCAATGACTACTTAATCCAACCGACTTTATATAGTAGAGAAATAATAAATTGCGAGTAAAAAAAATGACCTTCAATTCCTGGGTTATCTGTCCACAACCAAATCCTAAAGCCAACTTGCGTTTATTCTGCTTCCCCTACGCTGGTGGTAGCTCGGCAATTTTCCGCACATGGCCTAATAATCTACCTAGTAATGTCGAAGTTTGTGCTGTGGAATATCCGGGACGGGGAAGACAGATTAAGTTAGCGCCATTGACGCGATTAGAATCTCTCGTTCAAGCGATCGCTCCAGTTCTGATACCATATTTAGACAAGCCATTCGCTTTCTTCGGTCACAGCATGGGTGGATTAGTTAGCTTCGAGTTGACCCGTCTACTCAACTCTCAGTATAGTCTTGCTCCCTTTCACCTCTTCATCTCTGCTCGTCGCGCCCCACAAATCCCCCTGACAAAACCACCGCTCCACGTCCTATCAGACCATGATTTGATTCACGAGCTACGCAATCTTAACGGTACACCTCAAGCAGTACTAGAGAGCACGGAACTGATGCAGATGTTCCTCCCTATTTTACGGGCAGATTTTGCCGTTCTGGAAACTTATATTTACACTCAAAAACAACCACTAGAGTGTCCTATTAATGTTTTTGGTGGTTTGCAAGACCAAGAAGTTAGTCATGAGGAGCTACAAGCATGGCGAGAGCAGACAATCGCTGCTTTCTCATTACATGAGTTCAATAGTGACCACTTTTTTATCCATTCACACCAACAATCATTACTTAAACTTATATCTCAAGAGTTGCAGATGCGTAAGCGCAGTTCGTAAATGAAGAGTGCTGAGTAATAAGAAGAGTATTCAGCACTTATCACTCAGTATGGTAAACATCGCCCCTGTGTTCATCACATAAACTTTTGCTTCCTCTGCTCACTTTACTGAAGCAGAGGGCAGTTTTCCCGCTGCCTTCTGCCTTTACTGATAAGTAATATTTATACTTATTATTTTTGGGTAGCGATCGCTAATTTTGCCCCTGGAACCTCACGGACTCGATCCATCACAGCCACTACCTTCCCGTGGCCAACTTTTTCATCAGCATTAATAATCACTAACATTTCTGAGTTTGAACCAATTAAAGTCCGCACTTGCTGTGTCAAATCATCAACTGCAACTTGTTTCTTGTTTAGGCTTACCACTCCTTGTTCATCTACCGTGATCGTAATTTTAGAGGGAACTTGCTGTTGTTTTGCCGTAGCTGCCTTCGGTAAATTTACAGGTAAACCTTCTGAACGGGTTAAAAACAGAGTTGACATGATGAAAAATGTCAAAATTGCAAAAATCACGTCAATCATCGGCAAAATGTTGATCTGTAGCGGAAGTTCTGGTTCATCTGGTAGACGCATAAGTTTTTTCTCCTCTTTCATAACGACGGCGGTAGAGTAATTCTAGCTGTCCCCCATACTCCTGAATTAAGGCAATTTGCCGCTGATACAGTCCCCGAAAGGTATTGGCAAACATGAGTATGAATATAGCAACTATCAATCCTGATGCTGTTGATACTAGGGCTTCACTAATCCCAGCGGTAACACTTGCCGTTTTACTACCTCCCACATCACCAAGATTTAGGGAAGCAAAGGAGGTTATCAATCCTAATACTGTGCCGAGAAGCCCTAACAGAGGTGCTAGACTAACGATTGTCTCGAAAAGGTTTTGGAAACGTTTTAACACAGGGATCTCAGCCTGCGATTCGCTTTCTAAAGCCAAACGAAATTCCTCTGGATTTGGCTCCTCTAATTCTAAAGCTGCCAGAAAAATCCGGGCGAGTGGCAAATCTGCATTTTTTTGAAGTTTATCCATTGCACCGACAACATTATCGAGTCGGTAGAGATTCAAAACATCCCGCACCACACGGCTTTGACGCTGATTTATCCTTACCCAAAACCTAATCCGCTCAATGATCAGTGCCACACCCAATACCGAAAATGCCAACAGGGGCCACATGACCACACCACCTGCTGCAAACAAATTTTGAATTCCCATGTAGTGCCTCTATAACCTCATCCACAGTACAAAATCAGACTACCAGAATCTAGCGGAAAGCTGAAAGTTATTCTCAATAAAATATAAAATATAATGATAATTTTTTCAAATGTAACTATCATGAATTTTATTTAATTGTTTGTTGGTTTTATATAAATTTATTTAATTGAATTGAAACAAAAATTAATTTTGTCTGAAAACCATGATTTTAGTAGTTTGATAAAGATGTTTTTACTAGTACGTGGTTCCGTAAGGCTATATCAAGTAATTTTAATTTTTTACTTGATATTTGTAACCGTACATTCTAAGATGACTGAGTTAGTGAGAATAGGTAGCAATAGCTATGAGCTTTTCCGGCATTACTGTCGAGCAACGTTCCAAAGAAGTTGAGGCTCTCAAGTCTTTTCTGACTTACAGTCTAATAGGTTCACTGGCGCTGCATATCGGCGTACTGTCCTCAGGCATAGGCAATTATTTGACGAGAGTGCCCACAGAAGAAGATGACGCAATAGAGTTTGCGATCGTGGATTCTCCGATTGCCGAACCAGAAAAACCAATTGCAGAGATTCCAGAAGAAATTAAAGAAGAACCAGAGATTGTCCAAAAACAGCCTATAGAAACTCCACAAGTACAAAAAACAGTACAAGAATTTATTGAAAGACCAAAAATTCAGCCAGTTCAAGAACAACCAAAACAAACTACTCAAAACCCTCAACCAACAAATAGGGAAATTGCTCCCAAGACAGAAGCCCCTGTGACAGCTGTTGCTCCCTCCACAAACCAAGGTAGTGAAAAGTTAAGAGGAGTTTTGAGCGAACTAAGAGATTCACGAGTCAGTCAAAACACTGGCGGGGGTGGCGGTGGTAGTGGAGTTCTCACAGGCTCCGGTTCTGGTGTTGCTTTAGGTACGGGTTCAGGAAGTGGCTCTGGTAGTGGTACGGGTTCAGGAAGTGGCTCTGGCTCTGGTAATGGTACGGGTTCAGGAATTGGCTCTGGTACAGGCAATGGAGCAGGAAACCGTCTGCCAGTAGCAACAGCGCCAACACTTCCAAAAGTTAACACTTCAGGTAATGGTAATAGTAATGGTCGTGCAGCTTGCCGCGAATGTAATGCCAAGTATCCAGAGGCAGCAAGACGGCGAGGAGTTGAAGGCAGAGTAGAAGTAGCTGTAGATACTGATGCCCAAGGTAATGTTACCAATGTGCGGATTGCTCGCTCCAGTGGAAACCGCGACTTAGATGAAGAAACCGCTAGACAAGCGCGTAACTGGAAACTAAAACCCGCAGAAGGAGGTAGACAAGGAGTATCCATAGCAACTGAATTTGCCATCAAAGGTTCACGGCGATCGCGCCAAGTTCAAGAACGGCAAGCACAAAGACAAGCACAAAGGCAAGCAGAAGAAAGAACCCAGCAAACAAGGGCTGCCAATTCCACAGAGGAAAATCCAAGACGCCGGCGCAGAGAGTTGTCACCCCCATCAAAACCAGCAATATCTGGATTTAGTAGACGGTTGCAACCTCAAAGAGTCGAAAATACTGCTACAAGCCCATCATCTGGAGCTAGAACAACTCGCACTCAAGGAACTGCAAGAGAGTCCTTACGCCGCATCCAGCGTGAACGAGCGACTACTAATTCATCACAAAAGCCACAACCAACCACAAATCGGCGGCGGCGAAGAGATAATGCTAGCCAAAACAAGTTGCGGGAATCTTTGCGCGGTTTACGCAAACAACCTCAATCGCAACCTGCTGCTCCTAGTCAGGAGTAATCTGTCAACATAATTCGTAATTCGTAATGACGCTCGCGGACTCGCTACCGCTACGCTAACGTAATTCGTAATTCAACGAATAAAGTCTTGACTACGAACTTATTTATTAAATCACCGCCTCCTGTTTTTAGGAGGCGGTTGTTTTTTAGACAGGAATGGCTTCGTTAGGCGTCACCCCTCTACCATGAGGAAGAGGGGTTAGGAGTGCGGTAATTTTATGATGGGCAATTAGACACACTGGCGATCGCTTGATTTGCAAATCGATGGAAGTGGAAGTGAGTAATTCTGCACTTCTCCATCCCCAATTTCTCTGATGAGGGCAATGAAAATCGCCTGCGCCTAAGGAATGGTAGTAGTGTTTGCTCATCACCAATTATATGCTGAGAAGATAGTCAATGGCTAACTCTCAAGTTGCTCATCTGCACTTTATGTCTAGATGTCAAATTCACTGATTTGAATAAAACTTCTACATAAACACACACTGATGCGGTTTGATTTGCTTGAATAGCTATATTGATAGGACATTGATAACGTCGGCAATTCACAATTCCTAATTATGGCAAGTAAATTCATTGATGTTAGGGAATATACTGTCAGGGCGCACAAAAGACAGATTCATACTCGTGTTTTCCAGTTTGTCTGTAAAGAGTGTAACGATCTGACAAAGCGCGAGACTTTCGGCCCTCGACCCTTATATTGTGAGAGATGTCGCCCTCCCCAAGCGCCCAAGAAATCCCAGCCAACATCTCAAAAAGCAAAACCCAGAGCAATGTCTTACAAAAGTGACATCGATTTAAATTGATTGACGCCTTATGACTCAAAATGGACAATTAGAACCACCTCCGGGGACTTTTCTCTCACCACTGTTAGAATTACGAGACTATTATGCTCGCCTCACAGAAGAGTATGAACGGCTTTTTGTGCAGGCGCGATCGCAACTCGATCATGTAGAAGCATTGTTGTCTAACTGGTCTTTTTCTGATCCGAACAAGCAGATATCTAGACTGACTGCGGCTGATGAAACCTCAAATCTTTCGCAAGAAGGCTCTCTGCGGTTTTTATCACCCCTTGATGACATCAACGAAATCAACCTGGTAGAGTCTGTAGAGTCAGTACGAAAAGACTCAGATCCGGTTGAGATAGATAATTCTGCTGCTGTTGATACAAAAGAGAGTCAACCTCTAACTACATCAACATCTCCAAAAATCGTTCCAGAGAACAACGATAGTTCAACGAAGGTAGCGGAAATTCCCATGCTACCCCAATATCAGCACGCCCTCTCGCGAATGGAAGCTATCAAACAGCTATTGCAAGAGCAGATAGGGACTGTTTGTCATATTGATTTTATCGTGCGATCGCTTTATGGAGAGTTAGATTCCCATCTATTCAAAGTAGTCAAAGGTAGGGTGCAATCTTCCCTCACCCAAGGCAGAGAAAGGAATTACTGGGTAACTATTCCCGATGAGCCAGGTTGTTATACTCTAGATTTAAGTTTGGTAGCCCCAAGTAATCGCAATGGTGCTTCTAGGAGTATCAAAAACAAAAATAAGAAGCCTTTCGTACCCCCAACAAAAACAGTACCGATGCTCAAGGCATTTGAGGGTCAATTCTTAATTGATGCCCTCACCTCTCTGTTAGAAGAAAATCCAGGTAAAGTTTTCAGCGTTGCTGAAGTCATCGCCGGAATTTATGGAGAACTAGATTCTCAGCAAATTAGAGAGATCAAAAATAAGGTGCTGAATGAACTATCTAGAGGCTATCGGACAGGCAGATTCTCTAGGGTTCCTAATCAAATCGGCTTCTATACTTGGGACTCCAATCTGATATTGAAGGGTAGTTCTCGTTAAATTGGGCATTGGGCATTGGGCATTGGGCATTGGGCATGGAAAAGAGACAAGGTAGACAAGGAAGAGGGGGGAGACAAGAGAGAGACTTGTTCAATAATTCCCCCTTGTCCCCTGCTCCCCTGCTCCCCTGCTCCCCTGCTCCCCTGCTCCCCTGCTCCCCTGCTCCCCTGCTCCCCTGCCCCTCCGCCCCTCCGCCTCTTCCCCACCTACCCCAAAAACAGCTTGTATGCCGGATTCTTATTCTCATCCCAATAGCGATAGCCCAAGTTATTAAGAAAAGCTTGCCACTCTTGCATCTCGTGGGGGGGAACCTGGATACCAACAACAATTCGCCCATAGTCTGCGCCGTTGTTGCGGTAGTGAAAAAGACTAATATTCCAGTCAGGACTCATGGAAGTAACAAACTTCATCAATGCGCCGGGACGTTCGGGAAACTCAAAACGATAGAGCAATTCATTGTGAGCCAAGGGAGAGTGCCCACCTACCATGTGCCGCAGATGTAATTTAGTTAGTTCGTCGTCTGTTAAATCAAGGGTTTTAAATCCTTGAGCTTCAAAGTTTTCTACCATCTTTGCAGCATCAGCACGATTTTGAATTTGTACACCTACAAAAATATGGGCTGTTTTTTCATCAGCAATACGATAATTAAATTCGGTCAGATTCCGGTTGCCAATACATTCACAAAACTGGCGAATACTTCCCCGTTGCTCAGGAATTGTGACTGCAAAGATCGCTTCGCGGCGTTCACCCAACTCTGCACGTTCTGCCACAAAGCGGAGGCGATCAAAGTTCATGTTTGCACCGCAGGCAACAGCAATTAAGGTTTGTCCCTCGATTTGCTCTCGTTCGGCGTAGGCTTTGGCAGCTGCGATCGCTAATGCACCAGCTGGCTCTAAAATGGATCGCGTATCCTCAAACACATCTTTAATTGCAGCACAAGTATCATCTGTATCCACCAGAATAATTTCATCTACATACTGCTGACATAAACGGAAGGTTTCTTCACCTACTTCCCGCACCGCTACGCCATCAGCAAATAACCCCACTTGAGATAAGCGCACCCGATGTCCGGCTTTGAGTGATTGAGACATCGCATCAGCATCTACTGGTTCAACACCAATAATTTTGATTTCAGGACGCAACCGTTTTACATAAGCCCCAATCCCAGAAATTAATCCGCCCCCTCCAATTGCGACAAAAATTGCATGGATGGGTTGCTGATATTGCCTCAAAATTTCCATCCCGATTGTTCCCTGTCCAGCAATTACATGGGGATCATCAAAGGGATGAATAAAGGTCAGTCCTTTTTCTACTTCTAATTCACGAGCATAGCTATAAGCATCATCGTAAGTGTTTCCATGTAACACTACTGCTCCGCCCCTCATTCTAACAGCGTCCACCTTGACTTGGGGTGTGGTTACTGGCATGACGATAATTGCTTTGGTTCCCAAGCGATTGGCTGCAAGAGCGACTCCCTGAGCATGGTTTCCCGCTGATGCTGCAATTACACCCTGTGCCAAGATATCTGGTGGCAGTTGCACCATTTTGTTATAAGCACCCCGGAGTTTAAAGGAAAATACTGACTGCATATCCTCACGTTTCAGCAGGAGTTGATTATTCAACCGCGCAGACAGATTTGGAGCATACTCCAGTGGTGTTTCTTGGGCAACATCGTATACACGGGCAGTTAGAATTTGGATCAGGTAGTCGCAAAACATGGGCGTCAAGCTGTTAGCAAATGCTGGATGGAGATTAATTTTACGTTAGAAGCGATCGCACTGGTTTTATTTAATTGCGCTATCTCGAAATTTTGAGTGAATAAAATTGAAAAATTACTAATACTATTTGGATAGAAATAAGTTCAGTGATTGAAATTATTTGGTGACTTCAAACTGAGTGCGATCGCTCGTAGGTTGATTTTAAACTAGTTTCACCAACTGTCCGAATATTTAGAGGATATTTGTAAAGTATTAAGTTGTATAAAGATTGCCCCTACCCTCCTTAAGAACGAGAGAAATAAATCAAAATTCCCCTTTTTAAGGTAAATTGAGGAGGATATACAAGTATTTGTTACATCACAAACAACTTTTCAAACATCCTCTTAACATCAACAAATAAGTATATTGTTGCTTATGAACATAACTTTTCAATTTATGTTAAAATATGCATGGAAGATTAAATTCGGCTGTGTAGTTTGTTTTTATATATACTTGTATTACAGACCTCTCCGGATCTAAATCTCTACACCCCCTGATTCTGGAGACATTCTATGTCAATTTACGTCGGTAATCTATCTTATGAGGTTAAAGAAGAAGACCTCCGGCACGTCTTTGCAGAATACGGAACTGTCAAAAATGTTCAATTGCCTATCGACCGAGAAACAGGTCGCGTTAGAGGTTTCGGTTTTGTAGAAATGGAATCAGACGCTGAAGAAACAGCAGCAATTGAAGCCCTTGATAATGCCGAGTGGATGGGTCGGAGCTTAAAAGTTAATAAAGCGAAGCCCAAAACAGATGGAGGTTCCTCTGGCGGTAGAAGAGGAAACTATGGTGGCGGTGGCTCTGGCCGCTATTAAGGTCTAAAACCAAGAATTTAATAACTCTAAGGTCTTGAGGGCAGACAAGGCGTCTGCCTTTTTTTATGCTTTGATTGACTGCTGACTTTTCACGTTATGTGGAGAAGTCCACGAAAAACCTAACCCCCTAACCCCCTTCCCGCAGCGGGAAGGGGGAAATTCAAAGTCTCTCTCCTTTTAGGAGAGAGATTTAGAGAGAGGTTTTCCAGATGCCGTGAAAAGTCAGGATTGACTGGACTATTCAACACCATCCAACCACTAATTAAATCTATTTAGTAAAAAAAATATAGTATGACTCAAATAATCGTAGGCGAAAGTGAAGGGATTAAGTGTATCTTATGAAGCTATGCGGCCGCTTTTGTCACAGGTGTAGCAACAATGAACCCAGAAGCTAAACATATTGTTAGCGAACTAAGGCATAAGTTCTACTCTAACTTTGCAGATGCTATGAATATGCCAGTGAGCATAACTGGTACATCTTATAGTAGTAATTCACCGATCGCATCTTGGATGGATCATAGGCAAAGACTGAACTATATAAATGTATACGCTTATACAGCACCAGATGAATTTGTGCCACTCCGCCCATTCATTCTTCGACTGGCTATTAACAAAAGTGCTGGTAGAGTAACGGTGATCAGAAAAGGACAAGTATGCCGAGGTCTTAATTTGTTGTGGGATTTTGAGTTAACTGTGCTACCAAAAGAAATCTTAGACTTTCTTCCCTGGATAGTTAATTTAGTTGAGGCCCATGACAAAAGTTCGCCTTTGTTGCTACAGTCACCACCTCATTCATTTGAATTAAAAGTGCCAGAGGTCGGGTTATTTAAAAACGCATGGACTCAGAAAGCTTGGCTGCTTGCAAATTCGACAATATCTTAATGGTTAGTGCTGAAGTTGATTTTTGCAACCAAATAAAAATATATGTACTTGGCTAAGTTTGACCAATCAGAAAATAGCAAGCTTACTTTAGTTTTGTCAAAAATTAAATAAGAATCCTCTAGAAATGTGGGTTCTAAATAGATAAATAGATGAAAACTACTTTAATAAAGCGATCGCATGGTGACGGATATGATCTTCAATAAAACTGGCGATGAAATAATAACTGTGGTCATAGCCTTCTTGGTAACGCAAGTTTAGCGGCTGGTTAACATCTGCACAAGCCTGCTCAAACACTTCTGGCAGTAATTGTTCCGCTAAAAAATTATCAGCAGTGCCTTGGTCAATAAGAATTGGACTGTGATATCCTACTTTTTTAACTAATTCACTAGCATCATAAGCACGCCAACTTTCTTGATTGTTGCCAAGATAACCACTGAAAGCCTTTTGACCCCAAGGACAACGCATAGGTGCAGTAATAGGTGCAAAAGCTGATACTGTTTTGTAGAGTCCTGGATTTCTCATCGCACAGACAAGCGCCCCGTGTCCCCCCATCGAATGACCGAAAATACCTTGTTTCTCAGGTTGGGCGGGGAAGTTGGCAGTAATTAAAGCAGGTAACTCTTGGACTACATAACTATACATTTGGTAATGTTGACGCCACGGTTCCTCTGTAGCATCAACATAAAAGCCCGCACCCGTGCCAAAGTCCCAGTCATCATCCTCACCTGTAATGTCAGTATTACGCGGGCTAGTATCTGGTGCAACCAATATCAAACCGTACTCAGCTGCAAACCGCTGCACTCCCCCAGCCTTCGCCATAAAATTCTCTTCTGTGCAAGTTAATCCAGAGAGGAAATAGAGAATCGGCACAGGTTTTTGAGTTGCTTGTGGTGGTTGATAAACAGCAAAGCGCATTTCACCGTTACAGATTGAGGAGTGATGACTGTAGAAACCGAGTTTGCCACCAAAGCTTTTATATTCTGAAATGAGGTTGAGGCTAGCCATTGGTTGTATTCTATTTCCTGAGCGGTTGCGGAGAATGATTATTTTACCCTGAACTACCTGGTAATTAGCACGCTATTATTTGACTACATCATATTTGCCATGTGTAAGCGGACGTTGAAAGAGGAAAACTCAAGCGATCGCATGAACTAACCGCCGCTAACGATTATAATTAGCTTTATTTGTAAATGCATAATAATCGTGACGCGTCAAAGTTATCGTCGCGGTAGAGGCATTCAAACCTATTGAAACCTTGTTTTTGAGATATCTCATATAAAGTTTGTTGCGTTTCTGGAAAATCACATGAAGAAATATGGTTTTCAATCATTGAATAATCTTGCGCCGTTAGTGTGGAGCAATATTTCGCTAAATTATCTCGGTATCGTGTAAGGTATGTTTCTCGGTCTTCTTCTTCTCTACGAAAAACATCAATAAGAATAAAAACACCACCAGATTTGAGAAGGGGTTTTAATTGACTAATAAAATCTTCTTTTTGCTCAAGTTGAAAGTGGTGGAGAGCAAAAGAGATGAGAATAACATCAAATTTATCCTGCTGAATGTGGAGGTTAATCAATTCAGAATCTAATTGAGAAAAATCACCTTGCATAAAAGTTAAGTCACATGGAATTATGTCCATGTTTTTTTTAGCAATTTCTAGTGCTTGCGTGGAAAGGTCTATACCTTTATAGGCAGCAATGTTGGTATTTAATAAAGCTTGAGCAGTGAAACTGGCATCACCACACCCAAAATCAAGCATATTAAAGGGTTGTGGAAAGTAATTAACTAGGAAGTTGTGCAGTATATTGTAAATATCACGATGTTTCATGAAATTTTCGTTGAGCAACTTCTGATAAATTTTCCATTGCTCATTGAATAACTCTTCAGGGCGCAAGGAGTCCTCTTCAGTACTTTGGAGTTTTCTGTTCACTGACATTTTGCTTATTTCCTTAATGTAAGAGTTTTGTGAAATCAAGGTTAACCCTGGTTACTTATTTCTGGAGTTTATACCAACTCTGTATGAAGATGCACATCATAATATCCCCCTGTAGTCCCCCAAAGGCATCGGGGGATTATATGCAGCTTCACAAAGAAACGGTATTAGAGGGTGTTTGAAAAGTCCTTTTGTCGGTAGCAAAACGTTTTAGATCCCCCTAAATCCCCACTAATTGCATTCTCTTTTAACCGCATTCTCTTTTAACCATATAACCAGAATTTATAAATTTTACTTTAAAGGCAAAGCAATGTGTAAAGTTGTACCTTTTTGGAATACGCTCTTAATACTAATTTTACCACCGTGGGCTTGAATTATTTGTTGGGCAATAGCTAGTCCTAAACCAAATCCTCCAGTTTGACGAGATCGCTTTTTATCCACTCGATAGAAACGCTCAAAAATATATGGTAAATCAGCTTCAGGAATACCAATACCATTGTCTATAATTTGGATTATAGCCCAACGTGATTGGGTAAATAATTGCAATTGAACTTGACCACCAGCAGGAGTATATTTGCAAGAATTATTAAGTAAATTTATAACTACTTGACGGAGCAAGTCAGCATCACCAAGGACAGTTATACTATTATTTGGCAGCTTGGAAACTAAATTAAGATGTTGTGCATCTGGTTGGTTGGCATAATCATCTGTTATCTGTAAAAGTAAATTATTTAAGTCAATTAATTGTAAAGATTCAGTCGGTAATTTACCTTGATAACGTGCTAGAAATAGCAGATTATTTACTAAAACACTCATTGACTTAGCAATATCATAAATCTTTTGGAAGCGCTGACGTTGCAACTCTATATCAGTAGATTTAGATAAAAAGCCGTATTGAGCATTGCTAATAATTGCTGTCATAGGCGATCGCAATTCGTGGGAAGCATCAGCTGTAAACCTTTGCAGATGATCGTAATTGTGGCGAATTGGTTGCATTGCTAGTCCTCCCAACCACCAACCCGTGAGGGCAACCACACCTAAAGTAATCGGCGCTGAGATAGCCAAAACCATACGGAATTCAGCTAAAGCACTTTCAGTAGCCGTCATCGGCATCGCTGCCTGTAAATAACCAATTAATAAACCATTTTGGTAAACAGGCAACGTCACCTGACGTAGCCAGACTTTGCTATCAGTCTTGATAGTATCAAACCCACCTGAGATTAAAAGGCGATCGCTAGGAATCGTACCAAAAAATTGTACAAGTTGCTTTTGCTCATCGTACCAACTTGCATACACTAGTTGACTATCCGGCAATGGTTGTACCATACTTCCCAACAATGGTACATATTCTAAGTTTAACTGCCGCTGACCATTATGCACTTCCAACTTAACATTAGCTGCCATCAAACTTGTTTTTTTATAAAGTAATCGATCTAGTTCCTCCAACTTATCTATCACTTCCCAATAGTAAACTCCCGCCGCAAATATAATTAGAATACTGCCCATTGTTAGCGTGAACCAACTTGCGAGATTGCGACGGCTGCGATTAAACATAAGTAGTCATTGGTAATCTTCTGATTCTTCTCACTCTCCCAGTTTTTACTGCCTAATTCTAATTTTATTCTTGTGGATTTAAGCGATAACCCATACCATAAACTGTTCTAATCCAGTCTCCTGCACCCAATAGCTGCAAGCGCTGGCGCAACTTGCGTATTAGCACAGTTAAAGCATTACTTTCTGGTTCCATACCACACTCCCACAAAGCATCTTCAATCTGGTTACGAGTTAAAACCTGATTGGGATGGCGCATCAAGTATTCTAGTAATTGTCCTTCACGTGGAGATAATTCTACTTTTACCTGACTCCGTTCTACACTTAATTCAGCTAAATGCAATTGTAAATCTGCTATACGTAAGCTATACCCCTGCCAATTAGGGACTCTTCGTCCCAAAGCACGGACTCGTGCTAAGAGTTCCACCAAATCAGCAGGTTTAACTAGATAATCATCTGCTCCTGCATCTAAACCCATAACTTTGTCGGCTGTGGTGTCTTTAGCAGTTAACATCAATACTGGTGCATTTTTACCAGAGAGACGATACTGACGACACAGAGACAACCCACTAATTGTTGGTAACATCCAATCCACAATTAATAGATCGTAATCTTTTTGTGAAATCAGCCATTGTGCAATTTCCCCATCTTCCGCAGCATCTACAATATATCCGGCCTCGGACAGAATACCTTGTAATGGTTCTAATTGTTCCAAATCGTCTTCTACTATTAAAATCCGCATAAAACTTTTTAGCGTAAAGCCTTGCCATAAAATCATCAACTCTCTTTTAAAATTAGATATGTTAATTACCTCTATGTCTTCTATCTAATTTTAGATTTTAACTTTCAGATTATTCTCCATAAGGAATAAGGTATATCTGCCAATAGGTAGTTATAAACCCTGCTATAGCTTCGCGACTATAAAAAAATTTAGCAGAACTTATGCAAAGCAGCTTACCGCAGGTTATTGCCTCTACATGAATAAAGCGCAGCCTCAGATAGAATTGGCATTAGGATTATTTATAAACTGATAAATTCAAAAATATGCCTGATTTACGTCCACAAATTTTACTATTGACTTTGCCTTTGCTATTTGTAGGAATTGCTTTTTGGGCTGGTAGTGATTTTCTAACAAAGCAATTATTAAGTCTATCTTACAGAACGCCAGATAAATTGCAAGCTGATACACTACCACAGGTTTTACTTGCGCTGAATTTTACACTAATTGATATAAAGATAGACCAAGAAGATAAGTTTACTCAAGTTAAAATTATGACAGCAAATTCCATGCTAAAAAGATTAGAGCTAGAAATTCCCAACTCAAAATTTACCGAAGTAGCGATCGCACAAAAATTAGGATTGTATCCTCAAATCAAAAAATTAAAACGTAATCAACAAATAGAGGTGAAAATCCCCCTGAATTTGACAGCAATCAAAGCTGAAATTGAAAAAAAACAAGGATTTAGCTTAGTTGAGATTAGAACTGCTAATAATGCTCTAAAAAAGTTGAATTTTGTGCTACCAGTCACTGAAGTTAATATATTAGAAGTCATGACTGCTCAATTACTTAATTTATCTCCTGAAAATATTAGGAAACTTATAAGTTATCAAGTTAAAAATCAATCGCAGTTTAAACCACAACCTAAACAACGCATACAAACAGAGAAAGCTGCTAAAACTGAGACAATCTCAATTAGTAATTGAAATGGCAAAGGAGCTAGAGCCAAAGCCCAAATAAAAAGAATCCTCCCGTGAATCATCGTAGTAACTGCCTTACCGTCACTTTCTGATCACATTCTTTTTGTAGATTGAATAAATCAGTTGGAATGTTTAGCTACTAAACTAATTTGCGATTATCTTCAATTTTCTCTAAAGGACTAATATAACAGGAATAATTAAATTGGATAAGAGGTAAATAATATGTCAGTAAATGAAATTTTAGGACAATATATACCAGCCCAACTAAATCTTTCTTTATTCAATTTAAGTCAAACAAACCTATCTAGAGCAAGTTTGAGTAGAGAAAAGCGTGATAGCGAGAAGCTTAATAGAGAGGATACAAGTGTTATAATAGCTTCAGAACCATCTCTGATTTTGGCTCCTTTTATATTGTTAATAATGGGCGGGATAGTTTTTTTTCATAAACTCAAACTGTCTGATCAGACTAATAAGCTAAATAATTTATATGGCTCTCCCTGTCAAAATTGTCATTTTTTATCAAAAAACAGTTATCTCAAATGTGCGGTAAATCCTTCTACTGTTTTCACAAAAGCAGCAATTGATTGTTGTGATTACCAGCCATTACAAAAAAGAAAAAAGTTAGGTCTTCCAATATTTTGGAGCAAAAGGAAAGTTAATTAAAAAATAGGAGGTTCATTATGATAGGTTTCATCATTACTTGGTTAGTCACATCTGTGAGCTTTTTGATTATTGCTAGGCTGCCATTTTTGGGAATAGAAATAGATAGTTTTGGTAAAGCAGCAATTTCCGCCATAGTTTTTGGAATTTTGAATGCTGTTTTGCTGCCAATTCTGACATTTTTTACCTTTCCATTCATTATCCTGACATTAGGATTATTTTTCTTTGTCTTAAATGCCATCATCTTTGGATTGTCGGCTTTAATTGTCCCAGGTTTTAGATTACGTCATGGCTTTTGGAGCGCTTTGCTAGGTTCTATTACTTTAGCAATCATTAACTCAATTCTATTAAGACTTGTGGCTTCAATTACCTGAACCAAATATAACAATTTTAACGCCGTGTGCAACTTTCTCTCAGACCTAACCCCAACCCCTTCCCTACTAGCGTTGGGGAGCAAGAATCAAAGCCTCTCTTCCTGTGCTATCCATTACCCGGATCTTTCTCAACATTTGCGATCGCAGTTGGTTCGATTGGGGCGTATATATTCATCACCCTGTTACCTTTGCTAATTTTGCTCATTTATCCTCCACTGACAGGAAAATGAACGCGCAATTTTAAATTAAGAGGTTGTTTGAAAAGTCTAATTTATTACTAGCCCTGGCGACTGTAAGTCGCGATTATACAGACAAAACCCACCTCCGTGGGTTAGAAACCCTTGATTTTTAACGCTTTCCACGGAGGCGGACTTGGTTTGTGTAGTAGCGTTCGCCCTTGGCGTGCCGGAGGCATTATTCTATTCGCCTAATACTGTTCAAACATCCTCTAAAAATATTTTCTCATGCTTTTTTGACAAACATCAAAATCATGATTGATAAAGAATATCTGTTGTTATTTATTACTGGAGTTAGTACTGTATTTAGTGTTAGTGGTTGCACCTTAGAACGTAATTTCGAGGCAGAAAAACAAGAGTCTGCGATCATAATTCAATCTCAAGGAAGGCGAGCAGACGTACCTTATGTAGCAACACCACCACAAGTAGTAGACGCGATTGGAAAGCAAAGCGAGTGATTCGAGTAAACGCCACAACCCTTTACTTATGGGTAGTGCCTGAGAATGTGCCAGCAAATTTGCGGTAAGTAAGTCGGTGGGAGTAAACCCAATAGGTTCGGATAAGGTTTTTTGATGACACGCCCTAGATCATAAAGACGCGATTTATCGCCGTCTCTACAAAGGACTGATTATTGTAAAGACGGCGATTTATCGCGTCTCTTGCCTTAATTGCGCCGACTTACTTAAATCAGTTGAGAGGGTCGAAACGATTTACTATAATTGATACTCCAATCATTGGCAATCCTATAAGGAAGCAAATTAACCATTGATTTAAATTCAGTGGAGCAGTAGAAAATAAGCTATTCATTAAGTTCCACTGACTAAAAATAATCTGCAAAACTATTGTAGTAGCGATACCAATTCCCATTGCTGAGGCATCACTAAATGTCTGTCTGACTCCCCGAATCGTATTAACTAGAGCCGTTCCTAATTGACTAATACTTAAAAGATAAAAAATTCTTCCGGCGACTAAAGCCTGAATTGCCATTGTTCGGGCTAAATCGATATTTCCTGTAGTTTGTCGTATCCATTCAAATACACCAAAAATCAAAATCCAGTTAAAGAGAGAAATTGCTATAATCCGTTTGACTAAACTTTTAGAAAGTAACGGTTCGCGGGGGCTGCGTGGTGATTGTTCCATTACCCGTTCAGACTTTGGCTCAAAGGCTAAGGGTACTGTCATGGCAATGGAATTCACCATATTCAGCCACAAAACTTGTAAAGATAAAATGGGCAATTCTCTGGCAAATAATACACTAATCAAAATCGTCATCGATTCGCCACCATTAACGGGTAGGATGAAGGCGATCGCTTTGAGCAAATTTCGATAAACAGTCCGCCCTTCCTCAACCGCAGCTTCTATTGAGGCGAAGTTATCATCAGTCAAAATCATATCTGAGGCTTCTTTGGCTACCTCCGTACCAGCGCCTCCCATTGCAATACCAATATCTGCTTGTTTCAGGGCTGGTGCATCATTAACACCATCCCCAGTCATGGCAACAACCTCTCCTTTAGATTGCAGGGCTTCAACGATGCGAAGTTTCTGTTCTGGTGCAACACGGGCGAATACTGCCCCATCTTCTATGGCTGTAGCCAGTTCTGATTGATCCATTTGCGCCAGTTCACTGCCTGTAAAAGCGAGAACTTCACCATTTTTATTGAAGCCCATACTTTGAGCGATCGCTCTTGCAGTTACAGCATGATCGCCTGTAATCATTTTGACTTGAATCCCAGCATTTTGACAGGCTTCTACAGCCTTGATAGCCTCACTTCTGGGCGGATCGATCATCCCTTGCAATCCCAAGAAAACCAAATCTTTTTCGATATCTGCATGATCGAGGGAATCTTGAGCATGGGATACAGATTTATTCGCAAAAGCTAGTACCCGCAAACCAAGATTCGCCATCACATCCACTTCTTGATGTATGGTTTCTGCATCTACGGGGGTAAGGTTTCCCTCAGCATTTAACATCTGCTGACAACGTTTCAGAATTGCCTCTACCGAACCTTTAACGTAAATAGTTTTAACTCGTGAAGAATTTTCTCTACTCCCATCTTCATGCAAAGTTGCCATGTATTGAAACTCAGATTCAAATGGAATCACATCCAGCCTGGGCATTTGGGATTCTAAGTGACTGCGATGTAGTCCAACTTTATCAGCAACAGCTATCAATGCTCCCTCTGTCGGATCGCCAAAAACCTGCCATAGTCCTTCCTTTTGTTCTAGATAGGAATCATTGCATAACAAACCGGCTTTGAGACATTCTGCTAAAGCTGGAAGATTCCGCCAATCTATTGGCTGTTCATCTAATAAAATTTCTCCTTCTGGTACATATCCCGTACCAGTGGCCGTATATTGTTCACCACCGACATAAATTGCTTGTACAGTCATCTGGTTTTCGGTTAGCGTCCCAGTTTTGTCAGAGCAGATGACTGTAGCACCGCCAAGAGTTTCCACCGCTGGCAATTTCCGAACGATCGCATGTCGCCGCGCCATCCGCGAAACCCCGATTGCTAGTGTCACAGTTACTACAGCTGGCAATCCTTCAGGAATCGCACTCACAGCAAAGGCAACAGCCGCTTCAAACATTTCTGCCCAGGTATTGCCGTATCCCAACCCGACTGCAAATGTCAGCGCCGCGATGCCGAGAATGATGTACAGCAGGGTGCGGCTAAATTTATCAAATTTTCGAGTCAAGGGAGTTTTCAGGCTCGTTCCTTGCTCGATGAGTTGGGAAATGCGTCCGGTTTCCGTGGCTTCTCCAATGGCCACCACAATCCCACTACCAGTACCAAAAGTGACAAAGCTACCAGCATAAGCCATATTGAGGCGTTCAGCTAAGGCTGTATCTGTACTCAATGGTTGTGTATTTTTTTCAGTAGCGACTGACTCACCCGTAAGTGCTGATTCATTCACTTGCAGATTTCGGGATTTGATCAGACGCAAATCCGCTGGTACTTTATCGCCAGAAGTTAGTAGTACCAAATCCCCTGGTACCAACTCCGTTGAGGGAACTTGTACCTTTTGGCCGTTGCGAAGGATAGTTGCATTAGTTTGTACTGAAGAAGCCAAGGCTGCGATCGCACTTTCGGCTTTTGATTCTTGAATAAAACCGATAATGGCATTAATTAGGGTTACACCCCAAATTACCCCAGCATTTACCCACTGTCCGATTAAGGCTTTGATAGCACCCGCAATCAGCAAAATGTACAATAACGGTTGGTTAAATTGCAACAAAAATCTTAATACTGGGCTGGTTCCACGTTTACCCTTAAGTTCATTAGTACCAAAACGTTCTTGCCGTTTCACCACCTCATCTGAAGTTAAACCTGTTTCTAGATTTGCGTCTAAATGTTGTGCTACCTTCTGTACCGGTAGATTGTGCCATTCACGTGGCTGCATGATTTTTTCAGATGTTGCTGTCATTTTGTTTGCGCCAAAATTGACTATTAGCTGATCAGCAAAATTATGATAAATAAATGTGATGCAAATGTGAGCAAAATGTGGTGTTGCTCATTTGCAGTAATTTAGCGGATATCATAGAACCCCATTAACTCTGGCGAATCTCAATCAAATCTGCGACTAGTAACAGTTTTGCGTAAATAAACCACCCATCTAAAATGTCTAAAATCCTTACGAATTACGAATTACGAATTACGAATTACGAATTACGTAACTTAGTCCCACACCTTTTACAAAACCCAGCATCTAGATCATGAAAAGCCAAACCACAACCTGAACAAACTGTTTCTACCTGATTAGCAGTTTTTACAACTCGCTTAATTAAATCCCCTATTTGCCAAGGAATCAGAGCAATTCCCGTAAAAATCATCAATACAGTTAGCAAACGCCCTAATTCCGAAATTGGAGTAACATCTCCAAACCCCACAGTTGTCATTGTGACAACAGAAAAATAGAATGCATCCAAAAATGTACCATAATTTTGAGGATTAACCGGATGCTCGACTTGATAAATTAAGCCAGAGTAAATAAAAACAATTGCAAATAATGTAAATAATATTCGCGCAAAAATCATTCCATCTTCGGTGCTGACACTGGCGAATAAAAATTTCCGATCAATAAATCTGATTAGTCGTAAAATCCGAAACCATCGGAGTAGGCGGATAAAACTGATATCTACCATTCCGAGAAAAAATGGTAAAATTGCTAATAAGTCAATAATCGAATAAAAGCTAAAAATATACCTAATTTTGTTTTCTGCACTCCACAGCCGGAGTGAATATTCCACCGCGAAGATGATGACGATCGCAATATCAGCTACATTTAACTGAAACCGCATATCATCAGGAATATTATATGTTTCTACCACAAAAATTCCTGATGATATTAGCACCAAAGAGGCAAGTGTTAAATTAATCGCTCTACCTATTGGTGTTTCCAGGTCTTTTAAGTAAAAATCTGTTTCTTGTCTGCTCAATAACATATTCGACCATTAATACATCTTAATTCCCAGTTATAACATTAGAAATACGATATTATTAACCATTATCCTTATGTTAACCCCAGCTTATATGAACCCAGAATATTTTATGCGTTTAGCATTGGCAGAAGCAAAAGAAGGCGATGCGCCTTATGGTGCAGTGATTGTTAAAGATAACGAAGTTGTTGCCGTAGCTCATAATACTGTGAGGAGAGACAACGATCCATCCGCCCATGCGGAAATCAACGTTATTCGTAGTTTAACGGCAAAACTTAAAAACCTCTCTTTAGAAGGTTATAGCATATATACAACTGGCGAACCTTGTCCAATGTGTGCAACAGCTTGTATTTGGAGTGGTTTGTCAGAAATTGTGTATGGTGCTTCAATTGAAGATTTAATTAGCGTAAATCAATCACAAATTAGTATATCTTGTGAAGAGTTAATTGCTAAGTCATTTAGGAACATCAAAGTCACAAAAGGAGTTTTAAAAAATGAATGTTTGGAATTATTTAAATAAATGTGCAAAAAAAAACTTACATTAACAATCAGAATATGATGTAGTTTTACGGCTTCTGCAATACACTGAAAGTCCCAAAATAAAGCTTTAGTTTCAGTATTAACACACACTACAGCTAATATATAAAAATTCTGTTTTTTATCAAAAATAAAATAGAATTGTTATAGAAGTTAAAATTACGAATTACGAATTACGAATTACGAATTACGAATTATTCAACTTGGCTCATTCAAATAGGATAAATAGGTATTTGCCCAAATTGCAGCTTGAGTGCGATCGCGCAAATTTAACCTGTTTAAAATATTCGTAACATGATTTTTTACCGTCCCCTCAGAAATGTAGAGTTCCTGAGCAATTTCTCGGTTACTAGCCCCTGTAGCAATTAATCGCAAAACCTCTTTTTCTCTAGGGGTAAGTTCAGTTAAACTAGATGGTACAGGCGGTGACTGGGTTGGTGTACCATTAGAAAACTGAGTCAACAGCTTTTTAACTATACCTGGGCCTAATTGAGTATATCCTTTATGAACTGCACGAATCGCAACAGCTAATTCCTCTGAGGGTGTATCTTTCAATAAATAACCCATTGCCCCATTTTGCAACGCTGCTGATACATATTCATCATCATCAAAAGTCGTCAGTACTAAAATCTTAGTTTTGACAAAACGTTTTTGAATCTCTCGTGTGGCTGCAACTCCATCCATAATCGGCATTCTGATATCCAGTAATATTACATCTGGCTGAAATTCAGCAACTAAATTAATCGCCTGTTCACCATTTTCTGCTTCCCCCACTATCTCTAAATCTGCTTCTAATTCTAATAAAGCTCTTAATCCTTGACGAATTAAACTTTGGTCATCTACCAGCAACACTTTAATCATCATGTCAACCTCGTTAAGGGAATATCAACTGTAATTTTGCAACCAGAACCAAGAGCGCTATTAATATTAAACTCACCTCCAATTGCTAAAGTGCGATCGCGCATACTATGAAGCCCAAAACCAGTAGTATTTTGCCTGACATCAAAACCTCTACCATTATCTTGAATTATCAATTGCAAATTCCCTCTTGTTGTAGTGAGTTCCAATTCAACTTTAGTTGCATAAGCATATTTAGATATATTAGTCAAAGATTCTTGAGTAATTCGATAAATAGCGGTATTAATTTCAGGTGGTAAAGAATCTTCAATGTTTATTTGATAAAATGGTAAAATGCCATTGGAGCGATGAAAACTTTCTAAAAGACCAGCGATCGCACGCTCTAAAGACTGTTCTTGTAAAGGATTAGAACGCATAGTAGAAACAGATTGGCGGACATCATTTAGTGCTTTTGAGCCTAATTCCTTTGCTGTTGCTAGAAATGTTTCAGCCTTTCCTGGGTTAGATTGCCACAACTTTAAAGCAGTTTCTAATTGTAGATTTAAAGCAGTTAGAGAGTGTCCTAATGAATCATGAATTTCACGAGCAATACGATTACGTTCTTCTAAGGTAGCTTGATTTTCAATTCTTAGAGCATATTGACGGAGTTTTTCGTTAGCGATCGCTAGCTTTTCTCGACTGTGCCGTTCAGATAACACTGCATTCATCATCAACAACACAAAAACTAAACTTAAGCCAAATACCAGCGACCAATTCAAGCTCAGAAATCGAAAGCGTTCTTGTGCTTGTGGTGATGCCTGAAAATTGAATAACTGATATTTTAGTTGTGTAGTAACTAAAAACAAGGTAAATGATAAACTTGTAACAAATAAACGCCCAGGCAACTGAAAAATTAAGCAACTTCGAGTAACTAAAATTATGTAGAGAAAGGGGAAAAGGCGTGCAAATCTCTCGCCAAAAAGCCCAATCATTAAAATTAACAAAATTTCAATTACTGTGTAAATAATCTTAGCTATCTGGCTATTCCTGGGTAATCTTAAGCCCATTAATGCAAAAGCAATCAGACTATAAATTGACAGTTCTGGCAAGATGCTACAAACTGACAAGTCTGGAAATACACCACAAATTGATAGTTCTTGAAGTCTAGGACGAGAACGCCGTAATGGAGGTGGTATAACTGCTATCAAAGCAGTAATTGCCAGTAGTGTCCACTCTAGATAAAGCAGAGATGGAAAAGGGTGTTTTTTAATTTGAATGGGAGGACTCATTAATCGCGTTGCTCCAGTTATAAATTATAAGTTAGGAGTTAGGAGTTATAAGTTAGGAGTTATAAGTTATAAGTTATAAGTTAGGAGTTCTGAAGAGTTGAGCAGCAGTGGAACCCACTTTAGCTTTTCGCAGAATGAGTAATTAAGAGTAATTGCCAGATGAAACCCATTAATTAATAAGCTAAATAATGACTTGATAAATTAATCATAATCAAAATCTTCATTATTCCTAACTCCTAACTCCTAACTCCTAACTATTTATTGTCAATCATCTTTGTCAAAATTCAATCATGACTAAAGTCACGGGTAGATCCATGACTTTCTCCTCATGTAACTACTGAAGATAAATTCTTATGATGGTGGCATCCAACCAGGAAAAACCCACAAGAAAAGTAATGAAACTCAAAGCATTATCGCTAGTAGCTGGAGCGATCGCTCTAACTTTAACTGCAACCTCATTTGCTGTTAACGCCCAAACAGCCTCTCCTTTATCCCTGCAACTCGCACAAACTCCACAAAAACAAAGGGGCCCTTGGAAAGAATTGGGTCTAACAGATGCCCAAAAAACCCAAATCCAGGCAATTCGCCGCGATAGCCGCGCCAAATTTGAAGCAGTTTTGACCCCAGAACAAAAAGCCAAGTTAGAGGCGGCGAAACAAGCACGTCAGGCTCAACGGCAAGCAGGCCAAGGTCAAGGTCAACGGCAACCCGGTCAACGTCGAGGAAAGGGTGGTTTTGCTGAATTAAATCTGACTGAAGCACAGAAAACCCAAATGCGACAAATCCGCGAGTCTGAAAAACAACAGATTCAAGCAGTCTTCACCCCAGAACAGCGCCAAAAACTAGAGCAATTCCGTCAAAACGCTCCTTCCCGCCGTCAACAAGGCAATCCTCAATAATCATCTTTCAAAAATAGTTAATAATTCTGGGGTGGGCAGTGCAGCCCATCTCATACCAAGATAGATTATGATGCAATCCTTTGCCGCTTCCTCAAATCCCGCTCCTCGTCTGCAACAGGTTTTAGATTTACTCGATCGCATTACTGAAGCACAGGGGCGAGATGTTCCCCAAATTGTGGAAATAGCGAAATTGTCTGTCCTCCCAACTGGCACTTTTGGCAGAACTTGGGCAGACTTCCTCAATGAACATAATTTAAAACCCTTCACTACAGGTAGCCGCCGTAAACAACTGCATGACGGGGTTCATGTCCTCACAGGCTATAGTACAGACTTCATTGGTGAAGCAGAAGTACAAGCATTTTTATTAGGAACCAAATTTAGCATAACTAACTTGTTGCTGGGGTTAGGACTGTTACGAGTTATCCATAAAAATTTAAATTATCAACAACAATTTACCTGGGACAGACTTTGGCAAGCATACCAACGCGGTTGTCACTCCCACTTTGACCCAGATACTTGGCAACCAGAATTACTCTGGCACTTACCCTTAACTGATGTCCAGACATTGTTTGCCATAGTCAAAAATTAACAGACTTCTTGCAGAAGATGGGAAAGGGGAAAAACTTCATCCCCTTTCCCTTTCCCTATTTATCCCGGATTTCTCACCACACCTCTCAAAGCCTGCGCTTGTGCAGGGGTGCAGGGGAGAGTTCAAATACCAAGTTCTTTCCCCTCCGCCCCTCTGCTCCATCAAACACCTGAAGCTTGTGAGAAATACGGGTTTATTCCCCTGCCCAATTTAGTAGACTTTCAAGATAGTTTTGAGTTATGAGTTAATCAAAACTCCTAGCTTGATTAAAATGTCCAAAGAATTCGCAATTGGTAGTAAAGTCCGTGTTGTGGCACTACCAACCTACGTCAAAACTGCTGAACCTATGCCCATGCTGCGCCCACCCAATGTAATTCACATTGGCGAAGAGGGTATAGTCATTGACCGTAGACCCGGTGGATATTGGGGTATTCGCTTTGCCAAAGGGGCCTTTCTCCTAGATAGTCAATACATCGAAAGCACAGATACCCCTCCCGAATCTCACTCAGAATAAGATTTCTCGCAACCAAGAATTGTAAACTTGTGTAAAGTTGTGATTTTGGTTTGCACCATGATTTCCCGCCGCACTTTTTTAAGCATATTATTTGCCAGCTGTATTTCTGTCATCAGCTGGCTGAATTTTACCCCTGTTGCTAATGCTCTTGGTGGTAAACTTCCAGCAGTTAATCAACCTGCACCAGAGTTTACTTTGCCAACTAATACAGGTGATGGCAAAATATCCCTCTCTGATTTACGCGGTAAGTGGTTAGTCCTCTACTTTTATCCTAAAGACTTCACCTCTGGTTGTACTATAGAGGCTCGTCGTTTTCAGCAAGACTTACCCCAATACCTCGAAAAAAATACCCAAATTATTGGCGTAAGTGCTGACGACATCGATTCTCACGCCAAATTTTGTGATTCAGAGGGACTAAAATTTCCTCTGTTGGCTGACACTGATGGTTCAGTGAGTAAAGCTTATGGTTCGTGGCTTGGCTTTTTATCTATGCGCCACAGTTTTATCATCGATCCTCAAGGTGTCTTGCGCGAGACTTTTGTCAAAGTCAACCCAACGATTCACAGTTCAGAAGTCCTGGCACGACTAGAAAAATTACAGTCCGCAGCTTCTTAGACCTAAATTAACAAGACTTGGGACTTCAGCCCGAATCGGTACTAACTTAAAATGTAGTCCTCCTAGCTGCCGCCTCCAGTGGCCAGAGGCAAAGCCTCTTAGAAGACATTCCCAGCCCAGAGGCTGGGAACGAGGCGATAAAAGCTTTGGGGCTTTTTTTAGTACAGCTGCCAAATTTAAAGCGTCAACCTAAAACCCCCGAATGTCGCATCTACAATGCTATTACCGAGAAGTTTAACTTCAAGTCCTCCCATAACTGCGGTTATATCTGTCTCAGATAGTTCCCATTGTTCAACTTGAGTTTTAGGTTGCAAGTTAGTAATTTTGATCCTGGACATACTTTTTCCCTGATATTTTTGAAAGTCTAGGAAAATTTTCGTCCGATTACTTGCTAACCTCATCAACCAAAAGTTATAAAGCTTAGTGTTTACAAGCTTTTTAAACAGACATTAATCTCATGAATCTCATTTTTTGATTCCTTTAACGCACAATAAACCCATATTTTTTGAGTACATTTTTAGCTTGACTATCAGATAGAAACTGGACAAATTCCTTGGCGGCAGAAGTATTTTTGCTACTTTTAATTATTGCTAGCGGATAGACAATTGGTGAGTGAAACTTATCATCCGCAGCGACTACTACTTTTACTTTGTTGGAAATCCTGGCATCAGTGGCATAAACTAAACCCGCTTCGGCATTACCACTTTCTACAGCTGCTAAAACTTGACGCACATTGTTAGCAAAGACCAATTTTGACTTAACCCGATCGTAAAGGTTTAATTTCTTTAAGACTTGCTCCCCATATTGACCGGCCGGCACACTTCTGGGTTCACCGATCGCAATTTTTCTAATCTTACTATCTGTTAAATTGTAGAAGCTACTAATGCCAACAACATCCTCAGCCACAATCAAGACTAGACGGTTATTGGCCAGGTTAGTACGGCTACCTGGTAGCAATAGTCCTTTTTCTTCCAAAGCATCCACTTGTCTTTTAGCAGCAGAAATAAAGATATCCGCTGGTGCACCTTGCTCAATCTGTTGCTGCAAAGCACCAGAAGCCCCAAAGTTATAAGTAATATTGATATTTGATTTACTTTGTTGGTACAAAGGCTTAATTTCTTCTAGTGCATCTTTTAAACTGGCGGCTGCGGACACAAGTATGCTGGTGTTCGACTGTGCTATTACAGCAGAAGGAGTAAATAATGGTAAACCAATTGCTAGCAGCAAGCCAGCAACCGCTACACCCAGAAAGCCAAAAATTTGTCTTCTTTTCATGAAAAAGGCGTTTAAGAGGTTTCTTGCATAAAATTTATGTTAGGTAAAATAGTACCAAATATACCAACTTTTGACCAACTATATCGGTAAAATTATGCCCGGAAAACAACAAGGGTGAATCACATTCCAAACGTCAGAATAGGTAAACCTGGCTGTGAAATCTTTTCGTAGCCTGGTTTACCACTCTGTAGCTGATGAAAGCGCTGGTACTGCTTCCAACTTCTCGGCTTTGTTCTTCAAGATGGTTGGTAATTTGCTGCTGAACGCTTCACCTTCTACAACCTCTCACTGATCGGATTTTCCTGCCTTCTGCCTTTTTCAAAATCACTGTCGTTCAAAGATAAATATAATTGAGGCTGGTTTTTTGCTTATGGGGTGAGACGGCTCCAGTAACTTTAGTAATTGGTAGTTCCTGAGATGGAACTCAGCAATCCATGATTCAACTGTTCTAAAGTACCAGGGAGCAGGATGACATGACCCATCTCCGACTCCTGTCCAGGAAGTTTCGCGCCACCCACTCTTATATGGAGAATCACCACAAACAAGATGAGGATGAAGTGTTTGAATAATTATTTTGCCCTTAGACTCCAACATACTCTGACCTGCCTCAGCGATCTCACCAAGAGCACGTTCCCCAAGAATGGAAAAGTTGCAGATGAAGCAGGAGAACTGGTTAATACTGCCAAATCTCTGTGACGGAAGATCCGAATAGGAAGATACAACAAAGCGGATATCGCCCATGTACCGTGCTGATTCGATTAGATTGCTAATGGCATCAACTCCCCAGCCATTAAACCCGCGATACCAGAGTTCACGGCATAACCACCCTTCACCACACCCGATATCCAAGAACGTTCTCGGTTCAAAATCAACTACAGCTTCTACAATCGCTCTATCTGTGACAAGAACACGGCTCTCAAGAAGCTTGTCACGAACTATACGTGTCCACGGTTTGGCATTCACTACCCATGAATGAAGAATTCGTTGTTCGTTCTGATCCATAAATTGAACTAATCAATTGCTACATCAAGAAATTCTTGAATCGGGGACTGGGGATTGGGAAAATTTGAAGGGGATTCAGATCCCAACCGAATCTTACTCGTATTTTCTTCCCCAGTCCCCAGTCCCGGATAGCCCATTACTCACCTTCAAACTGTGCGGAAATTGGGAATCTTCGCTACTTACATACGTACTTACAGTACTTTCATATAAACTTTATGAAATATTTTTATTTTTAACACAAGTATTTCATGTCTTGATTAATTTATACTATAGGATGAAAAATAAACAATTGCATGTATTATGGGATTATTTTGCTAAAAGCTGTAAAATCCTTCTAACTCATTCTGTAGACATAGTAAGAAATTTACTTTTAGCATTACCAACAGTCTATTAAAAATTGCTGGATAAACTTTTATAAATTATAGATAGAGGTTTTTTAACTTAGTGATTTTAGTTTACACAGTAGGTAATATTCATTTGTAACTTCTGAGTTAATCTCAAACTGAGTCTGGCGGTTAAATGGCATAAAAATAAAATAGTTTTAGCCCTTGCAATACTTCTGATAGTAGCATTGGAACTAAAATATATGTATGTTAAGAATCAATCGAATCTAGCGATAATAATAACATTTTGCCCACGTTTATTAAGGCTTTGAGGAAATTGAAAAATACATGAAAAAGCAATCGCCACAGAACTGGATTATTCCTAAATCTTGGTTACGTCTTATAGTAATTATCCTATTAGTAATAGGTGTATTTTTTCGCTTCGTTAATCTTGATCAAAAACTTTATTGGGGTGATGAGATTTTCTCCTCATTACGCACATCTGGCTATATGCAGTCAGAAATGAAGGAGCAATTAAATAATGGTCGTTTGCTCAACATAGAAGATTTACGTAAGTATCAGTATCCTAATTCTGGAAAAAATACAATTGATACAATCAAAGGGATTATTATAGAAGACTCACAAATTTTGCCGCTATACATTTTGATGGCCCGGTTTTGGGTAGAATTGTTTGGCAATTCTGTAGCAGTGATTAGAAGTTTTTCAGTATTTATTAGTCTGTTCACCTTTCCTTGTCTTTATTGGCTATGTCTAGAATTATTTGAGTCTTCACTAGTAGGGTGGATAGCCATCGGATTAGTAGCTATTTCACCTATTCATGTAGTTTATGCACAAGAAGCACGAGCATACAGTTTAGGGATAGTAGCCATCTTATTATCAAGCGCAGCACTGCTGCGAGCCATGCGCCTTAAAACAAAGGTTAGTTGGTTAATTTATGCAGCAACATTACCACTAGGATTTTATACTCATCTATTTTTTAGTTTGGTTGCTTTCGCACAGGGAATTTATGTAGTTGCAATCGAACGTTTCCGATTGAGCAAAACATTAATTTATTACCTGCTAGCATCGCTTGCGGGGTTTATAACTTTTGTACCTTGGATTTGGATTATTATTACCATCCCTCATGAAGAAGCAGTAGCTTGGACGAATGCTAAACAAACATTATTTACATCAACTGCAAGGTGGGCTGGTATCTTTAGTCGCACGTTTCTTGATTTAGGTATTAGCCCTAGCGATCCAGGAAAAATTAAGCTCCTCTTAATTCCTTTTATTTTAATTATTTTAGCTCTAATGAGCTATTCAATTTATTTTCTCTGTAGAAGAACCTCTAAAGAAGTTTGGTTATTTGTCTTAACTTTGATTGGAGCATTAGGGGTTCCCCTATTGATAACGGATTTCGTCTTTCAAAAGCGATACGCTACTAGTAGATATACACTTCCTTCCGTTTTAGGTATACAGTTAGCTGTTGCTTACTTACTTACCACTAAGATCACGTCTATTTATACTAAAGCTTGGCAAAAAAAGCTCTGGTCATTTGTAGCATTTATGGTAATTATGGGCGGAATTATCTCTTGTACAATTCACTCTCAGGCAAAGATTTGGTGGAACCAATTTCCTGAAAAATATCAAGAATATCCTAAAATTGCTAACATTGTTAGTCAAGCCAATAAACCGCTTTTAATTAGTGATGATAATAACTTACTTCCACCAATACAAATACTTGGTTACTTAGTTGATCCAAAAGTACGATTTCAAATCGTAGGAAAAAATCAGTTACCAGAGATTACTAATGGCTTTAGTGACATATTTTTGTTCTTGTACGAGCCGTCTGACTTCTTGAAGGCTGGAGTTGAAAAAGTTTATAACTCAAAGTTACAGCAGGTAAACAACTATCTCTGGAAAATAACAAAACCTAACTAAAATAAGGATACGGGCACATCTAGCCGTATTTCTCACAAGCTCAGGGCGTTTGATGGAGCAGAAGAGAAGTAATGAGTTATGAGTAATGAGTTATGAGTTATGAGTTATGAGTAAAAACTTCTTACTCATTACTTATTACTTATTACTTATTACTTCTCCCCGGTACTTGCACAGGCTTTAAGAGGTGTGGTGATAAATCCGGGATCTAGCGGTTGAGGGACTACAAAGTGGAACCTAAAAGCAGACAGTTGGTATTTGAATATCCCTTGTAGATTAAAAATTAATATCAATTCGTCGAATAAGTGGCATAATTAGAGCCAAAATATACTTTAATTAAAATCACAATTAAGTATATAGTTATACTGCCGCCGCTTATGTCATCGCCCCTTGAGCGCCCACTAAAATTTGAAATCACACTGCCATCCTCCCATCCTCAGTTATTAGAAGGATTAGATATATGGCTGCGCTTAGGTTTGATATCCGATACTCAAGTTAGGCAGCTATGCCGAGAGTTTTTGGTGTGTCCGGTGGTGTTGCAAGCACAAGCTAAAGCTAAAAACAAGGTAGTATTTGCAACTTACGACCCCGTACAGCAGTTGCCTACAGCAGCTTTACAATCTAGTAGCCGTAGACAACCGCAACCAAAAGCAGCTCAACCCAACTTTATCAGCACAATGTTGCAGTCCTTGGGGGCAGAACTTAGTGTCCGTTGGCTGCTTTTTCTAGGGGTATTTCTGGTAGTGATATCTTCTGGGGTACTGGCTGCAAGTCAGTGGGAGAGGTTTCCCGCTTCTGGACAGTATGGAGTTTTATTTGCTTATACTTTGACTTTTTGGGGGTTAAGCTTTTGGGCGGCTAGGCAAAATAACCTCAGATTGACGGCGCAAACTTTGCTGATTGTCACGCTTTTGTTAGTGCCAGTAAATTTTTGGGCGATGGATAGCTTTCGGTTGTGGCAAAATCCTTTAGATTGGATTGTAGTTGCGATCGCTTCGCCTACTCTCACTGCTATAACTGTTTTACTCTCCAAAAATCGGACTATTTTTGCCAATTTACATACTGGCAAATTACCTTTAGTAAATATTTTGGGGCTGAGTTATCTGCATTGGGGTTGGCAATTAAGAGGATTTCCCTTGATTGCCGTTTATGTGGCAATGATCGGCACAACTATTATTACCGTCTATCACAATGTTTACCAACAGCCGAATACTGTCAGCAGGCAAGATGGAAGCGATGGCAGGAGCTTAAATATTACTTTGTCTGCTGCTGTAATTATTTATGCTTTGATAGTTCTGCTAGTACGGGCAATTTTTGTTGCTGGGGTAAATGTTACCCAGTTGGGGTTAGCTATTGGTATTTGTGGTTGGTTAGTGACTTGGTTGGTACAGCAGGGATGGGAGAGGGCAGTAACATTAATATCCTCTTCATCTCCCTCATCTCCCCCATCCCCCTCATCCCTCTTACTCTGGGAAAAACTTGGTGGCATTTTAATCTTTCTGGGTTGGCTGGTTTCGGTAGTTAATTATCCTTGGCAAGCGATCGCTGTAAGCGGTTTGGGTTTGTGGTTTGTGGGAAGTCGCTTGTGGCGCTACAGTTTAAAGGTAGACTTCGCAGCAGTTTTCGTCATTGGCTTACAGACGATTTGGCTAGGTTGGCGATTAGTACCTGATAGCTTCCAGCAATTAGCGATCGCAACTGGTACTCAACTCACCAATTCTCAAAATGAACCTTGGGCGTTACTGGGTATCGCTTTATTTCCCTACGTAGTTTTGATGGTGGCGCTCACAGATAGCCTCTATCGCAGGCAAAATCGAGAATTAGCTAAATTTGGCGAACTCCTCACCCTCTTATTTGGAACTTTTTTAACAACGATCGCTTTAGTAAACCCCACATTGCGATCGCTAAATCTGCTATTTTCTACCGCCACTCTCGCATTCGTCACCAAACGCCACTCCATTAATTCTTCCCCCTCTCTTCCCCTGGTGTATCTAACTCACATCATCGGGGTGCTGACATTTTGCTCTACCATTAATTGGCTGTTACCAACCCTAACTAATCAAGCCTGGGCAAGTATTTTATTAGCTCTGATGGTTGCAGAATGGGGATTTAGCCTGAGCGATGGACTATGGCGACGTAGTGCATGGGATATCGGTTTAGGGTTAGCCGCCGCTAGTTTTTTCTTATTGTGGATAAATGCAGAATCATCTTGGTATGGCATACCTGATAGCCAAGCTCATTGGGGAGTCTTATGGCTAGTTACGCCTTTAGCTCTCACAGGTGTTGCCAATCGGACAATTATCGAGCGGCAGATTCCTAGCCGTTACTTAAGTGTCTTGGCTGTGGCAGTTGCCCAATTACTTACTTTACAGCTACCAGGAACTCGATTAATCGGTTTGGCTGTCGGTGCAGGATTGATGTTTGCAAATACGCGCTATTTGCGAAACCAGACATCTGCGGTAATTACAGAAGGATTTGCTCTGAGTTTCATTGGGGCGCTGCTATGGACGGGTGTGCCTGGTTTACCTCGCCTCGCCCTTGCTGGTTGGTTTGTTGTAGGAGCGATCGCAACCCTAAGTCTATGGTTAGCACGGACTATTTTGAGCCGACGCGGTAACGAATTAGGAGTTATTTATGCAGCCGCAAGTGATAAATGGGCGATCGCCTTGTGTGGTTTTGAGTTGTTTGGTTTGACACTGTATTCAGTACTGATTTACCGAGGGTTTACTACTTCAGGATTTTTGTACTTAATTGCTACTGCGATCGCTTTGGCAGCCATTGTTTATCGCAGTTGGCGTGAACCGACCAATTGGGCATTTTATGGCATCGGTTGGTCTTTGGAATTGTTGACTGCTCAGGTGTTGGGATTTGGGGAACGATCAATTGTTAGGATAGCGATCGCAAATATCGCATTAGGCTTAATTGCTCAACTTTTAGGAGAGTGGTGGCGGCGACGACATCAATTAGAAAGGCTTCCTAGCAGTTTTCACATTTTGCCATTAATTTATGGCGCATTCAGTGTATTGCTACGTTTGAATACCTTCACCGAGTGGACTGGTTTGTATTCCTTGGGTGTAGCTTTAATTATCATTGGCGTGGGGCGACGGCGCGAGAGCTTTAAACCCCTGCTCTACTTAGGAATTATTGGCGTATCAATTTCTGCTTATGAACTTTTGTTCTATCAAATGTTGCAAGCTTCAGGAGGAGCATTAGGTGATGGATTGATTGCCATGTCTGCCCTTGGTGCCAGTATCATGTATGCTTACCGCATTTTGTCGCCTTGGCTTGTTAGCTACTTACGCTTAACTCCTCAAGAATTGAAAGGAATTGCCCATATTCACTGGGCTTGGAGTAGCTGTTTATTAATGGC
The DNA here is from genome assembly GCF_054786515.1 of Nostoc sp. UIC 10890. Lineage (NCBI taxonomy): Bacteria > Bacillati > Cyanobacteriota > Cyanophyceae > Nostocales > Nostocaceae > Nostoc > Nostoc sp. UIC 10890. The sequence continues at coordinate 876,714 of NZ_JBSGKF010000001.1, read as the reverse complement.
TGCCATTCCTCTTCCCATTGGAGTGAACCGTTTGGTGGGATTGGGAACGGGGGTATTTTTGATTCGTTATGCCATCTTTCAGGGACGAAATTTGCAGACTTCCCCCCGTATCTTCGGAGGAATCACAATCGCCGAGATGTGGGTTTACCTTGGCTTATTAGAGGTAGCCGGTATGAGGGTTTATTGGCGCGAGACAGCAGTAGGAAAATTTTGGGCTGGGCCATTAGTTCCTTGGAATGGTGCGATCGCCTGTGTGGTAGCCTATTTTCTATACATTCTGCCTTGGGAAAGTTGGGGTTGGTCAAAAAGACCTTGGCAGCTTGCTGCTTACATCACACCGCTGATAATTTTATGGGAAACCAGACTGCAAACTTACCCGATTACCCTGGTACTCGTAGCTGGATTTTACATCTTCCTGGCAAAAGTTGGTGAAAACATCCGTTTTACATATATCAGTGTAGCGTTGATTGATTGGGCACTTTTCCGTTGGTTTGATTCCTTACGCCTAACTGATGCTTTGTGGTATGTAACACCAATTGGCTTATCACTGCTTTATATTGCTCAAGTAGATACCCAACTGAGGCTACCAGAGTATAAAGTTGCTCGTCATATTCTGAGAGTGCTAGGTAGTGGTTTAATTTGTGGGTGGGCAATTTTATTTAATCAAGACACAGCTTGGATACCCGGAATTTTCAGTCTCATCGCCATTTTTGCCGGATTAGCTTTACGAGTCCGAGCTTTTCTTTACATTGGTACAGCCACTTTTTTAATTACTACTATCTATCAATCGGTAATTTTCAGTTTGCAGTACTCTTTTTTAAAATGGATTGTTGGCTTGCTAGTTGGTATCCTCTTGATTTATATCGCCGCCAACTTTGAAACCCGTCGCGCTCAAATAACTTCCTTAATTCGTAACGCTATTGATGAATTTCAATCATGGGAATAAGGCTGTTTTGGGTATGGTAATTCTGCACTTACTTTCAGATTTCATCGACTGCGATTTTACTGTCAGCGACTCATCTTGTAGTTATTGGTACGAAGGGCGTTGTCCTCAAAGTGGCGTAGGCGTAGCCCGTCGTAGACATCGCCTAAAACTACCCCGTACCTCAATGTCGGAAGCGATCGCGAAGGGATTAATGAAACACCTTGCCAACAATGAATTTTATTCTCGTGAAGGCAAGATGTATGGAATACTATTGGTTGAACTGCCTAATGGCGAACAACGTGTACTCAAAGCCTTTTCCGGTCTTTTGAATGGTTGCAGTTTAGTTGAGGGCTGGGTACCACCAATTCCAGGAAGAGACGAGATTGCTTTAGAGGAAGCCCACACTTTGGCACAGTTGGACGCAATTAAGCAGGAAATTCTTACCTTGAAGCAACTGACCGAACGCCAGCAGTATGAAACCCTGTTTAATGAGTTTGAGCAGCAGTTGCAAGCAATGAGCGATCGCCATCGCCATTGCAAACATCAACGACAGGAAAAACGTCAGCAAATCTGCAATACACTCACTTCAGAAGCACTGACTATTGCTCTTGAACAACTTGACGAAGAGAGTCGTCAGCAGGGAATTGAGCGACGACAACTTAAACGCCAGCAAAATGAAGTATTACAGCCGCTACAACAGTTAATTGCAGCAACGGATGCGCGAATTAGCGAACTGAAACAACAGCGTAAAGCCCTATCCCGTCAACTCCAAGCTCAGATGCACGCTACCTACAGCCTGACAAATTTTTCTGGGCGATCGCAATCATTACAAGAATTGATGCCAGGAGGTTTGCCCACTGGTACAGGAGATTGTTGTGCCCCAAAGCTGCTCCATTACGCTGCAACACACAATCTCAAACCATTGGCAATGGCAGAATTTTGGTGGGGTGCGTCTTCAGTAAATCAAGATAAAATCCAGGGAGAATTTTATGGAGCGTGTGCGGAGCGATGTCAGCCATTAATGGGGTTTTTGCTCTCAGGGTTGAAACCTAACCCCCCAGCCCCCTTCCCTGCAAGGGAAGGGGGAGTAAGAAGCCTCTCTTTACCCATTCTTTATCAAGACGAATGGCTAATTGCTGTAGACAAACCTGCTGGATTACTTTCAGTACCCGGTCGTTATCGCGATCGCCAAGATAGTGTGTTGAGTCGCTTACGTAATTTGTTAGCTGATAGCATGGCACTGGTATCTGTGCATCGCTTAGATCAGGAAACTTCCGGGATTTTGTTGTTAGCACGCGATCGCCAAACCCATCGGCAACTCAGCCAACAGTTTCAGCAACGGCAGATTCACAAGGTTTATGAAGCCATACTTTCCGGTGCTGTGAAAGTTGAGCAAGGTGTGATTGATTTACCACTGTGGGGAGATCCGGAAAATCGCCCTGAACAAAAAGTTGATTGGCAACATGGCAAACCCAGCTTGACACACTTCCAAGTAATGGCGAGAGAAGGAGACTACACCCGCGTAGAATTTACGCCGCGAACAGGACGCACTCATCAGTTGAGAGTTCATGCAGCTGATGCGCGAGGACTTGGGGTAACTATTTTAGGCGATCGCCTTTATGGATGCTGTGCAGTTACTAGTCGGTTACATCTGCACGCCAGAGAACTTCGTTTCGAGCATCCGCAGTTAGAAAAAACCTTTCATTTACAAGCAATTACGCCCTTTTGATAGAATATCTCATCGGCGATGACTAATTCATGGGTATTACCTGTTTCAAACCTGCTAGCTCCAAAATTTGCTGACGCGATCGCTCTGTAGCCAGTTCTGGTAAATCTTTGAGGAGAGTTATTAATTGTTTGCGATCTTCAGCTTCTAGGTTGACCATATTTCCTTTTTGGCATTGTGGACGAACGATACATAATCTAGATGATATGCAATACTACTCGGTTAAGCATTTTGAACCAAAGTTTGGTTTTGGGAAAGGGTTAAAGGTTTTTAATTTCCCTTTCCCCCCGCCCCTTATCCCCAGAGGGGACCCCACCTTCCCCTTTCCCCCTTAACCGACAAGTATTGAGATGATATGGACAATTCCGCCTTTCGGCGTTGCTCCATCCAGAACTATGATCAATCGACTTGCTTTTTAAATTTGTATGTGATAATTTCTGCTTGTAGTTAATTCACCGCTTATCCGACCGACTTATAGTATTTAAAAAAAATTAATATAACAGCTAAGAGGCTTTCCAATAAAAATATCCAACTACAAATGATTGTGAAACACCCCATAAAAGTGGATGATTTATTCCTTGGAAATACCCGAATGAGCGTTAAAGACGAGAGTTATAGAGTTGATCTATAGATTCTCATTCTTGTCTTCTCCTTTTATAAAAGGAGCAGAGGAAAAGTTGCATACAGTACGTTTTTCCCCTCTGCCCCTCTGCTCTCTGCCTCCTGTGCCCAGTCCCCAATTCCCAATCTGGCGATCGCAAATCTAAAATTTAAAATTGTATGACTAAAGTATTCATTCTCGATGCCAACAGACAACCGTTATATCCAGTACGCATCAGCCATGCTAGGCTGCTATTGTCACAAGGAAAAGCTACCGTATTCCAGCGATATCCTTTTACTATCATTCTAAAGGAGTCCCTTTCTCATCTAAAACTTGAGCAACTTGGCTTCAAGATTCATCCTGGTATTAAAATAAATCGTAATTGAATTCTTAATTACGAATTATGAATTACGACTTAGTAATTAATCTTAGTCGCCTCCTAAACAGAGGAATATAGATGACAAACCATACTATTTTAGAACCGTTATCAGAAGACCAATGGTTTATTGAGAGCCAGGAACTACGATCTTTTGTAGCAACAGTGCGGGAAATTAGCGCTAGTACTGTTGACGATCGCACACAAACTCTAGCTAGATTAGAACCCTATTTTCAAGAACTCCTTGCCCAACAGGAATGGCTACCCCAAAAGTTTGCCCAAGTCAATCCCGAAAGCCGGATGGGCGGCGGTATTGGTCAGTGGCTACTTTATCGCGCCAAAGACCGTTCCCTGTCAGTTTTCAGCTTGGTAATTCCTCCAGGTTCCACGACTCCTGTACACGACCATTTAGCCTGGGGATTGATTGGTTTATACAAAGGCAATCAAGAAGAAACAGTCTATCGCCGTGTAGATAACGGTGATGCCGAAGGACACGCACAATTACAAGTAACTGAAGTGCGTATGCTTCAACCAGGGGATATCTACCGCCTCTTACCCCCAGATGGTGATATCCACGCCGTCAAAACCACATCCCAGAACGCATCTGTATCCATTCATATCTTGGGTAATGATACTGGTTGCGTCTTGCGTCACCAGTTCATCCCAGAATCTCACAGCGTCAAATCCTTTCGCTCTGGATATTCCAACGCTCCCTGTAAAGAGGAGGAAGAAAAAGAACATGCCCAAGTACGATAGACCACAACCCCCAGTATTCGAGCGAGTTGAAGACGAACGTCTGCACCGCAAGCAGCGCCTAGCCGCTGCCTTTCGCCTGTTTGGTAAGTTTGGCTTCAGCGAGGGAATCGCAGGTCATATTACGGCTCGCGATCCGGAGTTTACAGACCATTTTTGGGTCAATCCATTCGGAACATACTTCGGTCATATCCGAGTTTCTGACCTGCTCTTAGTTAACAGAGAAGGTGAGGTGGTTAAAGGCGATGCTGAAGTAAATCGAGCTGCTTTTGCCATTCATTCTCAGATTCATGAAGCTCGACCTGATGTAATTGCAGCAGCTCACGCCCATTCACTTTATGGTAAAGCCTGGTCTAGTTTGGGGCGTCTCCTAGACCCCTTGACTCAAGATTCTTGTGCTTTTTACGAAGACCATGCCCTCTTTGACGATTTCACAGGTGTTGTTTTAGAAACTTCTGAAGGTCAACGACTGGCGCAATCTTTAGGGCCAAAGAAAGCCATAATCCTACGTAACCACAGCATTTTAACTGTGGGACATACAGTAGATGAAGCTGCCTTTTGGTACATTAGCTTAGAGCGATCGTGCCAAGCCCAACTGCTAGCAGAAGCTGCCGGTAGACCAACTATTATCAAACACGAAACAGCCCGTTTAACACAAACTCAAGTGGGATCACATACAAGTGGGTGGTTCAGTTTTCAGCCCCTTTACGACAGAATTGTGCGCGAAGAACCTGATTTGTTGAATTAACGCTGTGTTTTTTGGCACTGAGATAAATAAGTGGGGAAGGAGTAATTTACCATCGAGACTCCCTCCTGCATCTATTTCTTGTGTCAAATTTCCCTAAATTTATTTATATACTCCGGTAAACCTATAAGTTTATAGTATTTATATAGCTCAGAGAAATCATTTTGATGATTAACCTAATCTTTCGCCGTTTCATTGCCAAGTGGATATCGTGGATCAAATTCAGGAATATCCCATTTAACAACCAACAGAAGTTATTCTTCTCTTCTTCTCCTTTACCAATAGCGGGGGCTTTTGTTACAGGGCTGTGTTTAAGCTTGCTATTTTCTGCTTGTTCATCGACATCTACTGTTAATTCTTCTAATCCCAGTGCCACACCTGTTAGTAATTCTGCTTCCAGCAAAGCCACAGTAGTCAGATTTGGCTATCAAAAATCGAATATTTTGCTGAAAACCAAAGGTGTCTTAGAAAAACGTTTGTCACCAGATAGTATATCTGTAGAATGGATCGAATTTCCTGCGGGGCCACAATTGCTAGAAGCGATGAATGTCGGTAGTATTGACTTCGGACATGTAGGAGAATCACCGCCGATATTTGCCCAAGCAGCGGGAGCATCATTAACTTACGTGGCTGGTATTGCTGCTAGTCCTGCGGGTTCAGCAATTCTTGTTCCCCAGAATTCCTCAATTCAAAAACTGACTGACCTGAAAGGTAAAAAAATTGCCTTTCAAAAAGGTTCTAGCGCCCACTTATTGTTAGTCCAAGCTTTAGAAAAAGCGGGATTGAAATATACAGATATTGATCCTAAATATTTGCCTCCTGCTGATGCCCGCGCTGCATTTGTTAAGGGTAGTGTAGATGCTTGGGTAATTTGGGACCCTTTCTATGCAGCCGCTCAAGAGGCAACTAAAGCCAGAGTCCTGATTGATGGAACAGGAATTAATAAACAGGGAGGATATTATTTGACAACCCGCAAATTTGTCACCGAAAATCCCCAAACTGTGAAGGCAGTTTTGGAGGAAATTCAAAACTTAGAAGAATGGTCTAAACAGCATCGCGAAGAAGTAGCAAAAACTCTCTCATCCGTGTTAAGAATTGACATAGCAACCATGAGAAAAGCTACTAACAGGCGAACCTTTGGTATTGTGCCAATTGATGATGAGCTGATAAATTTACAACAAAAGGTAGCTGATACATATTATCAGTTAAAGCTGGTTCCTAAACAAGTTAATGTCAGAGATGGAGTGCTAACCAAAGAACAATACGCTGTATTCTCACCAAAGATTTAGACCAGAATCATGAAGAAGAATTCAGAAGTTAAAATTCAGAAGTCAGAATACTTTACGCTGTGCTATCACATGGTGGAACTCCAGAGTTCTGAATTCTTCTTTACTAACAACTTTTGAAATGTAAATCTTGGAATTAATTATGACTAATCCAACAGAACTACTGCGATCGCGCTACGGTGAAATTCCCTTCAATCCTGAAATTGAATGGAATGATTCTCTGACAGCACTGCTATCTCACCGTTCAATCCGGTCTTATCTATCCGATCCTCTACCACCAGGAACTCTGGAGTTACTAATTGCAGCCGCTCAATCTGCGTCTACTTCTTCTAATTTACAAACCTGGAGTGTGGTAGCAGTCGAAGATCAACAGCGCAAAGAGGAGTTATCCAAGCTAGCGGGAAACCAAGCACATATTAAGCAGGTGCCTTTATTCTTGGTTTGGTTAGCAGACTTGGCGCGTCTAAGTTACGTTGCTGACAGTCGCGGCATATCTCATGATGCGCTGGAATATTTGGAAATGTTTGTAATGGCAACAATTGATGCAACATTGGCAGCGCAAAACGCCGCAGTTGCAGCTGAATCACTCGGTTTGGGAACAGTATACATTGGCGGAATCAGGAACCACCCGCAAGAGGTAGCAGAGATATTAAATTTGCCGTCCTCGGTGTATGCTGTATTTGGGCTGTGTGTGGGCTATCCGAATCCTGAAGTAGAAGCAGCGATTAAGCCAAGGTTGCCGCAGTCAGCGATACTTCACCGTGAAACCTATAAATTTGCCGAGCAAGAAGAAGCGATCGCTCACTACAACAACATTATCAAAGAATTCTATACTGAACAAAAGATGAATGTCCCTGGCGATTGGTCAGAACACTCAGCCCAACGCATCGCAACTGTAGAGTCATTGAGAGGACGCGATCGCTTGCGTGAAGCTCTCAACAACCTTGGTTTCAAATTGCGGTAAAGAGTACTGAGTTGCGAGTGCTGAGTACCAAGTACTCTTCTTCTTACTCAGCACGGTAAACAAGAAGGAAGCATCAAAATTATGGATTTGCAACTCAGTGGCAAAGTCCTACAATAATCCTTCCACTTCTTGGCAGTGCAGCACATCTCTTAAATAGACATCTTGCACAAGTTACTTTTGCAATATGTTGGGGAAAGGTTAAAAGTAATTATAAAACTCTCAATACGCTACAACAGAAAAAACTCTCTGTTAAACCTGTGAAAAAACGAGTAACACTCACCTTCCCGAAACGCGCCGTGCAAATGCCTGTCACGTATGTACTGGCTAAAGAGTTCAACGTCGCCGCCAATATTATCCGCGCCCAAGTGGCCCCAAATCAAATTGGCAAACTGGTAGTGGAACTAGCGGGAGATATCGATCAATTAGATGCGGCGATCGAGTGGATGCGATCGCGCCATGTTAATGTTTCTTATACATTAGGCGAAATTGCGATCGACGAAGATGCCTGTGTGCACTGTGGCTTGTGTACTGGGGTTTGTCCTACCGAAGCCCTCACCCTCCATCCAGAGACACACAAATTGACATTCACGCGATCGCGCTGTATTGTCTGCGAACAGTGTATTCCCAGTTGTCCCGTACAAGCAATCTCCACTAACCTTTAACAATCCAAAATCCAAAATTGATACTAGTACAGCACGGCGTAAATAAACCACCCATTCCCAATCAATAAAACCTTTACGCTGTCTTCATTTTTAATTTTTAATTTTTAATTTTTAATTCCGCCTTGCGGTACTAGCCCAGCTTGAACACATCCGCAATTACACTAGCATCACCCACTAGCCTAGTTTTTGCTGGAGAGTCATAAACTACCAATAGTGAAGGTATACCAGCGACATCTTGAAACAGCGTCATTCCCTCAGCATGGTCTTCCCGATTTCCGTATGGAATATCTTGAACAAAATCTGGATTTATGAAGACATTTTCTCTCGAATTCAAACCATTTACCCAACGATAAACTTGCACGGGGCCATCTAAATCCATTGTTGGCCCAGCTAAAATCAACAAATCTTTTCCATCTACATACAAATCCCGAATTCCCAAACCATTCAACCAGAGAAAATGCTTTTTATATAACTCCTTCACTTCCCCAATTTGGCTCAGTTTCATCAGTCCAGCAGTAGAGTCTTCTAACTCTATTTCCAATACCACAGCCCAACCCCGCAATACAGGGCCGCGTAAACCCAAAAAAACGCGGTTTTGATAAATGCCTATTCCTTCAATATCAAAGCCATTATCCTTTCCGGGAATTGCTGCCTTAATGAACGAGCCTAAATGTGGGTCATCTACTAAAGCTGTCATTAGCAAATTACCTTCATTCGTCACCTCTAGTTTAGCGGCATTCAATTGCACATCTGGCTTTTGGGGATGTGGGCAAGATGAGAATAATTTACCATCTAACAGAGGAATCCGTCCTAAGAGGTAACGGTTGGGTTCTGATTCAATTTTTGCTATCCTTTTAAAGTTTTTGGCATCATCTTTATCAGGTTTTGGTTTTTTGCGTTTGTAGCTGTGAGAACCAACAAACCATAAGTAATTATCAGTGTAAGCTAGTCCTTCTATATCAATTTCTTCCTCTTCTGGTGCAGGTAAATTGATAAATTCTGCTACTCTAAATTGTTGGTGATCTGCAAATTTATCAGTATCAACCAAAGATAGACGTTCAATAGTTGAAGTTTCATCTGACCCCAACCATAAATGCTTCTGATGTGTAAGCAGTACTGCTGATAAGTCTTCTCTATGTTCTTTAAAATTATCTACAAAAGTCAAGGAAACTTGATTTAGTAAATCTAATTTTGGCATTTCAAATCGTCTTTATATTTAACAAATGTTAATTATGGTATTATAATATGAGTTTTAATTACTTCAAAAGAATTATTTAGAAATCATCACTTGTATAAATCGCTAGATGGATTTTCTATCTAGACCTTTGATAGATATTGCATACTTACAAAAGAGTATGCAACTATCAATAGTCATAAAAAAAGTTTACAATAATCATTGCATAAAAAAATATCACAAGTATATGCAAATATTTAACTAATGTTATTATGCAATAACCTCATGAGGTAGTCATTAAGAGCAGTTATGAAATTAGCCACACAACCCACGGTAAAAACTCTAGGGGACTACGCCTACCAAGCGATTCAAAAACACTGTAAGAAAACCTTGAAGTGGGAAAAATCAGTGAAGAAAGATGAAGATCCAGAAGCGCTGCACCAAATGCGAGTGGGAATGCGCCGCTTACGGACAGCGGTAACTCGGTTTGGAATAGCGGTCGATGTGTCGAAACCAGTCAGCGATAGAAATATTGGTAAAATAGCTCGTCGTCTTGGTAGTCTGCGAGACTTAGATGTGCTCAAAGAAAGTTTGGAAAACAATTACAAACCAAACTTACCCCGTAAAGAGCAAGAATCTCTGCAAATTGCCTTCACAGCTTTGGCTAAACAACGTGAAGATGTACTATCAAGTGTACAGAAAACCTTAAAGAGTGAATCTTACAAATCTCTAAAAGATGCATTGGATAAGTGGTTAGAGAAACCCAGTTATCAACCTTTTGCATCTGTTACCATTCAGCAAGTACTACCAGACTTACTTTTACCAGAAGTCAGTAGCTTCTTATTGCATCCAGGTTGGCTAGTTGGCACTGAAATTGTGGACTCAGAACTGAAAATTCAGAAAAACTGGGAACCAGAAAAAATTGAGAAACAATTGACAAAAGAAGGCGAAGTTCTTCATAGTTTGCGAAAAGAAGCTAAACGTGTACGCTACCAGATGGAGTTATTTAGTGACTTATATGGTGAGTCTTACGCAGCTTATATTACAGAAGTCAAAAGTATCCAAGAAATTTTGGGTACGATGCAAGATAGTGCGGTTTTAACTGAGTGGCTTGAAGATGTATTCAAGTCAGAACTTCAGACATTGCCCACTCTTGTTAGTTTGTTAACTGAAAATCGTTACCAGTCATGGCAGCAATGGCAACCTTTGCAAGAACGGTATCTGAAAACTGAAACTAGACATAGTTTTCATTTAACAATATTGCACCCACTCTCAGGAGTAATAAATTAAAAGTTACTCTTGATTGGGCAAGGATTGGACTAACGAACAGACAATTGAATAGGAGCCTCTAGAGACAAAACATAAACACTGCTCTGAGGAATTTGTACAATACGGGTATTTTCGGCGGAACGCAAACCTGAAATTATTCCAACAGCACTTCCTAGCATAGCTCCCCGGTCAAACTGTTCGGGATCACCTTGGCTAAAAAAGCCCAAGGTGCTTCCACCAATTCTGCCCCAAACGGAGCCATTCTCGACGGCTTTATCATTAGCTCGCATGTGGGTAATGGTAGTGCCGGGAATTATCTGACTTGATGCTTTAATTGAGATAATTCGACCGTTGACAACCAATGACTGCGCTACAATTTTAGCGCCTCCATCAATGGGTTTGAGGGTAATAGTTACAGGGGTATTTTCTGGCGCTACAACATTACCTTGATTATCTTTAATAGCGCTAGCTAAAGGTAGTGTGAGAGGATAATCCTTTTTTTGCCCAACATCTACGGTAACGGATGCTGGAAATGAGACAATAATCGCTGTATCTTGAGGAATGTTAATCTCTTGATTGACTGCTTGATTCGGCTGAGTTGGCTGAATAATTACTGGTTGAGCGTTCGCTGGTAGGATGATGGAACCCAACACAGATATAGAACAGGCGAGGCTCAACAACATTTGCATTTTCATGACCGTTTTTCCCTTTGATGTGAGTAGTTTTTAGGATTAAATCCCTTCACTCAATCAATAGGTTTGCAGTTCTTGATTTATGCAAGCGGTAGTAAAATCAAAGTTTCGGCTATTGTTTGCGTAAGTACTATACTAAATTAAACACAGTAGGGGCACAGAGTTATGCATTGGTGTCAACTTAACCTGAAAGCCAGCCCAGAACAAGCCTTTAGATATTGTCTCGTTCACAGTCTCCGACTGGGAATGCCTGTCTTTGAGGCTCCGCCTCAAGACTTGCGGTAGAGCCGCTTTTGAGTTGCATTTCTAGCCAGAGGCTGGAAACGAGATTTGAAAAGGATTTTAGCTTAAGTTGACACCAATGATAGTTATGTGCGTCTACTGTGTAATCAAGTTTTAGATGCTGAGACTTTAGCTTTTTGTTAACGCCAGTGTTGAGGTATTTTCAGGTTTTCCGGTAGGATGGTTGTGCGATCGCCAATTGCATGTTCAATCTGCTTTGATTCTAGGTTTTCTGAGCCGCTTAAGTTGGCTCCACAGAGGTTCGCTTCTTGGAGATCAGTTTCTTGTAGGTTAGCTGTACTAAGTAATACACTTTCTAGATTAGCTCCAGCCAGTTTTGCCTTTTGCAAATTACTGCCAATCAGGTTTGCGTCTTGGAGATTGCTACCCTCAAAGTTGACTTCTTCCAAATTGGCATCACAAAGGATTGCTCCTTCTAAGTTGGCATCACAAAGAACTGCCCTTGTCAGATTAGCATCACAAAGGATTGCCCCTTCCAAGTTGGCATCATAAAGAATTGCCTCAGAGAGGTTTGCTTTTCTGAGAACTACGCCTTGGAGATTGGCTTCTGGGAGGATTGCTTTTTGCAGGTTGGCTTCATAGAGGATTGACCCACAAAGATAAGTTACTGATAAGTCTGCCTCAGAGAGATTTGCTCGTGTAAAATTGACCCATTGCAAATTAGCTCCTACGAGAATTGCTCTAGAGAGGTTAGCTTCTGTTAAGTCTGCATTACTGAGGTCTGTATTGCGTAAATCCAGTTTTTGATTTACTGGATCTTTATATGAATCGCGTCGTCCAATGACAGTTAAGGCTGTTTGAATATCTGTAGGTAGTTTTGATGATTCCCGTAATTCGTCATCATATTCATGTTTCATCGAGGCATTCTCACGAATAAAAGCAGCGAGAATTTCCATAATTGTCCAATGATCTTTTGGAGAATCTTTGGCAATTCTTTCTAAAGCATAAATGGCAGCAAATCGTGTTTCAATCTTTTCATTTCCCAGTTGTTCAATTGCTTTAGAAAAGCGTTCGGAAACAATTTCTTGGTGAGTTGGTTGTGTGTAATTAATACTAGTGCCGATATTGTTATCCCAAGCTAGTGTCCCAGCCAGGAGTTGGGTTAATAGACTCTGATTTTCATCTAGAGAGAGTCTGGAAGTATAGTAAGCATTAATTATTAATGCCAATCCTCCAATGATTATGGCGAGAGTTGTTAATGCTTGGGTGATGTATTCGATTTTTTCTTGAGTTGAAAACCCTTGAATATATTCAAAGAATGAAAAAATTAAAGTTAATGATAAAATAAATATAACTGAGATAAATGCCAGCAAAGTCGTGAGTCCATTTGTTTTTATTAAAGACATGTCATAAGTCTTCATATTTGACTCCTTACGGAAATAAATTTAGGTTGATTCTAAGAGCAACTGTAGAGTTATGATAGAGTACAAACACGGATATGCTTAAGCGATTCTTAAAAGCACTGCGTGATAATCATTGATGAAATGCTTGCTAAATAAGAATGCTCTAATTCACAATTCAGAATTGAGGATGCTATCAGGTGTAATTACAGATAACTTCCTGTTGCAGTGAAACGATACTGCCAAACTATAATGATTAAAATTCAATACGCTTGGGTTAAGGGCTAATTGTACAAAATTGTGGGTTTTCGAGACGCGATAAATCACCGTCAAGACAAGTGTTTTGGTCTTATCTGAACTGTATTGGATTAAAATTGCAGATTACTTAATTCACTTTTATCAGCACATCTGACTAAATTAGAAATCGCTACAAGCAATTCCTCTGGGGCTACAGGTTTAACAATGTGCTGTTGAAACCCGGCTTTTAGTGCTTTCTGCTGATTGATTTCACCTGCGTAAGCAGTCAGAGCGATCGCAGGAATCTGTTTTCTCCCTACTGCTGCTTCTTGAGTCCGCACCTGTTCCATCAACATATAGCCGTTCATCTCTGGCATCCCAATATCGCTGAGTAAGATATCTGGCTTTGACTGTGCTAGCGCTTGTAATGCTTCATATCCCGATGCTACTGCGGTGACGATCGCGCCAAACTGTTCCAGGACAAAGCTGAAAAAGTCGCGGGTATCTGCATTGTCATCCACAATCAGGACTTGTATGCCCATGAGAGGAGAAGAGTTAAAAACGGCAGTTGAGGAATCAGTATTCGTGTCATCCTTAACTGTTGCACTGTCCTTGAGCAGTGGGAATCTAACTGTGAAGCTGGCTCCTTGATCCTCGCCAAGACTTTCAACCCAAACCGTTCCACCATGCATCTCAATCAAGTGACGAGCGATCGCTAAACCTAACCCTAACCCACCAAACTTTCTAGTTGTTGTACTATCACCCTGACAGAAATAGTCAAACACATGAGGTAGAAAGTCAGGGTGAATCCCCTTCCCTGTATCGCTCACAGTAATCTGCGCTTGAGTGTCGATGCACTCCAATCGCACATTTACTTTTCCCCCAGTCCCAGTAAACTTAACGGCATTTGATAAAAGATTCCAGAAAACTTGCTGTAAGCGGGCTGAATCACCCAAAACTTTCCCCACAGTTGGATCAAGCATCGTCTCAATTTGAATAGTTTTAGCCTCTGCTGCTAGATGCACCGTTTCCATTGCGGCTTCAATGGTGGATACCAGATCGACTGGGATCATATTGAGGTTGAGTTTGCCTTGGAGGATGCGAGAAACATCCAGCAAGTCTTCAATTAGTTGAGCTTGTAATTTGGCATTGCGCTCAATAGTTTCTAGTCCTTTCTGGAGCAATATCTCATCAAATTTTCGCATTTGCAACAGTTTTGCCCAACCGAGAATCGGATTCAGGGGCGATCGCAATTCATGGGAAAGCACCGCCAGAAACTCATCTTTTATTCGGTTAGCGGCCTCCGCTTCCGCCCTGGCTATTTGCTCAAGTTGCAAAAGGCGATCGCGTTCTGATTCGGTGCGTTTGCGATCGGTGATATCAGTTAGCATCGCGATCGCACCTAAGAATTCACTCTGTTCATTCAAAATCGCTCTTGCAGAAATCAGTGTCCAGATGTACGAACCATCCTTGCAGCGCAATCGACCTTCTTTAAGATCCCTCCCCTCTCCCTTGAGCCACTCCAATTTATCTCCGACTGCCATATCATCAGCCTGATCGATAAAATCAAATATGGAACGACCAAGCATTTCTTCTGCCGCATAACCCAACATTTGAGACAACCGCTGATTCACATACTCTGTTTGGGTTTGAGAATCAATCATCCAGATTCCCTCATAAGAGGTATCAACAATGCGGCGATACCTGGCTTCACTCTTCTGTAAAGACTCCTCTATTTGCTTGCGTTCAAGCCGCTCTTTAGCTTCCCGCAATGCCCGTTGCACCGAGGGAACTAACCGCCCTAGTCGTTGCTTCAACACATAATCAGTTGCACCGTTTTTCAAAGCTTCGATCGCTAATTCTTCACCCAGCACAGCAGAAACAAAGATAAAAGGAACCTCTGAACAGCGATTTCGGGCAATCTCCAAAGCAGAAATTCCATCAAAAGATGGTAGGGCATAATCAGCAAGAATTAAATCGAAAGCCTCTGTTTCCAGAGCCGCTAGAAAATCAGCACCGGTTTCGACTCGGATCAGTTCGCAATTAATTCCTCCTTCAGTTAATACGGCTTGGGCAAGCTCCGCATCTAACAGGCTGTCTTCCAAAAGGAGGAAACGCAGGACATTCATCAGTTTCTCTCCTGTTGAGAATGAGGCGCTGGAGGTAAAGCACCAACGGGAGGCTGATTAATCACTGCCCAAAACAATCCCACACCTTTAATAGAATCGACAAAATCGTGATAATCCACGGGCTTCACAACATAGGCATTGACCCCTAATTCGTAGCATCGAACTAGGTCTGGCTCCTCACGAGAAGAGGTCAGTACCACAACTGGAATAACTCGCATTACTGGGTCAGATTTGAGTTGTGCCAATACTTCTAATCCATCGATTTTAGGTAATTTCAAATCGAGCAGCACAACAACAGGATACCCTTCCATTCGCAACCGAAACAACCCCCGGCGATAAAGATAATCCAGTGCTTCCTCTCCATCACGTACCACCACTACTTCGTTGGCGAGATGGTTTTCTGACAAGGCCGCTAGTATTAATTCTGCATCGTTAGCACTGTCCTCAATTAGCAAAATTCGCTTGAGTTCTTTCATTCACTCTCCTTCTTTGACAATTTAGGCAGCGAGAAATAAAAGGTGGCTCCGCTATCAACTACAGCCTCTGCCCAAACTCGACCATTATGCCGATGAATAATGCGTTGCACGTTTGCCAAACCAACACCTGTTCCTTCAAATTGTGGGTCGCTATGCAGGCGTTGAAATACTCCGAATAGCTTGTGAACATATTGCATATTAAAACCAACGCCGTTATCTTGTACAAAAAAGATAACTTCGTTTTCATTGTCAGTACTTCCAATAGTAATTTCTGCTGGGTTTCGAGTCTGGGTATATTTTACGGCATTGCCTATCAGATTGCGAAGCACAAGCCGTAGCATGGAGGGATCGCCCTGCACTTCTGACAATGACTCGATGTGCCAACTAATTATCCGTCCTGGAGTTTCTGCGATCAAATCGCGTTTTACCTCTTGTACCAATTCCTCCATATTCAGGTTGATATAGCGCATTTCGGTGCGCCCCATCCGAGAAAATGTCAGCAACTCATCAATTAGTATTCCTGCCTGTTTTGCCGTTTCTGAAATTATTTTTAAATAGCGCTGACTCGTTTGATCTAAGCTTGTTGAGGTATGCCGTTTCTGAAGCAATTCGATAAATCCGCCAATGTGGCGCAGCGGTGCTCGCAAGTCGTGAGAGACTGAATAGGAGAAAGATTCGAGTTCCTTGTTAGCGGCTTCGAGTTGGACAGTGCGCTCTTGAATCCGTTGCTCCAGCATTTCATTGAGTTGTTGCAGGGCGGCTTCGGCAACTTTGCGATCGTGAATATCGCTGGCAATGCCCACCCACTTGATAATTTGTCCCGCTGCATCTCGAAATGGCAAACCCCGGACAATATGCCAACGATAGCTACCATCAGAAACTCGACGAAAGCGAATTTCTATTTCATAGTTGGTCGCGTTAGCAACAGCCTCCATCGAAGTTTTAAAGACGCGATCGCGGTCATCGGGGTGAATTACATAAATCCAGCCATAACCAGTGGTCTGCTGCATTGTCAATCCGCTGAAATCTAACCAGTATTGATTGCAATAGGTAATACCACCATCGCTATTGCCCATCCAAATAGCCTGTGGCGACACTTCCGTTAAAATTCGATATCGCTCCTCGCTGTCACGTAGCGCTTTTTCTGCCAGGTTGCGATCGTGAATATCAACACAGGAGCCTATATAGCCGAGAAACTCGCCTGTTGCTGCCAAACGAGGTACACCAGTATCAAAAACCCAACGGTATTCGCCATCAAAACGTCTAAGGCGATATTCCATTGTAAATTTTTGTCGGGCATTAAAAGCATTGGTGTATGTGTCTAAGCAACGCTGAAAATCATCGGGATGAACACCTTCAGTCCAGCCATTGCCTATTTCTTGCTCTAGAGTTCGTCCGGTAAAATCTAGCCAGGGTTTATTAAAGTAGTTACAGAGTGTGTCAGTGCCGGACATCCAAATCAGTACAGGGGCGGTGTCTGCCATTTGGCGAAAACGGGCTTCACTTTCGCGCAACGCTGCTTCTGCCCGTTTGCGATCGCTGATGTCAGTAATCAACGCTGCATACCCTTCAACAGTTCCCTGTTGATTAAACTGGGGAACGTAAATAGCATTAATGTAGCGTGTACCACCATCTTTATAAGGAATTTGACTTTCAAAAGTGACCTGCTCTCCTGCTAGTACTTGTTCCACATAAGGACGAAGCACTTTATAAGCGGATTCACCCAAAACTTCCCAAAGTGTCTTCCCATAAACTTCTGCTGCCGGATGCCCAAACCACTCTTCATAAGCTCGATTGTTGAAGCGGTAGCGTTGTTCTGCATCTACAAAAGAAATCAGAACTGGTAGCGTATCTGTAATTAGGCGAAGTTCTGTTTCTCGTTGCCGCAGTGCTTCCTCATTGGACTCTGTTAAGCGACCAAACCGTACCTGGCTTTCGTGTAGTAACTTCAGATTTGCCTCAGCTTGCTGTTGGGCTATGCGGCGTGATTCGTTGAGCCAACTAATTAACCCTGCTGTTAGCATGAACACAACTAGCGGGATTACAATATTTAGATTGGTAATGTTCTGCGGATAAAGTGGCTTAAAAAAGAAGTAATTGATTGCCAAAGTAGACAAAACAGTTGCAAGTAACCCTGGCCCTAAGCCACCGTACCAGGCACTCACCATCACCGCCGCAAAAAATAGTGCCGCAGGTGTTGGAGTGAGATATGGATTGAGTAGCAGAGTTGCCCACAGTGCTAAGGCAACGGATAGGAAAGCAACACCATAGTGCAACAGTTGCTCCCGAATGAATGTGCCCTTGTCTCTACCGCCAGCAAAGAGGTTTTGGGGTTTAGATACCTTTGCCTTACGACTCATAACCCTACTCTGCTTCTGGGAAATATTGACTTAGCAAACTTTTGCCGGGTTCACCCATTTTCCGTAATATTTCTTCTATTAGTTTTAGCGCTATACGTGAAGAGACTGTATACCCATTCTCCCAACGATTGACTGTTTTGAAGGAAACTCCTACTTTAGCAGCAAACTGTTTCTGAGAGAGGTTAAGTTGCTGCCGAAGTTCCCGAATTAAATCTAAAATTTCCAACCGCTTTGTTAGAGACATCTCCCTTTTTTATTTTTACAGGATCATTGAGGATAGGACACCTGTCTTATTATTTGTCTCTTGCTTAGGGAATATTTCTAAAGTAAGTTGGTTTTGCTGTCACTCTAAGCAACTTTACGCGATGTGCGACTTATTCTTAAAACCCCTCTCCAAACCTCTCCCCGAAACGGAGAGAGGCTTTGATTCTTGCTCCCCTTCCCTTGTAGGGAAGGGGTTGGGGGTTAGGTCTGAGAAAAAGTCGCACACGGCGTAACTTTATCTTTTAAAAGACTCACGTTGAGCCTCAGAAGGTCAAACTTAAGCTTCCCAATGTTCGGGTGGTTGAAGATTTTCCGGTAAGATTGTTGTGCGATCGCCTTTTGCCGATTCAATCTGGTGTTGTTCTAGATTTTCGGCTCCCCAGAGGAATGCCTTCTGTAGGTTGGCTTCACTAAGGTCTGCCCCTTGCAAATTGGTTTTACTGAGATATGCCCCTTGCAGGTTGGCTTCATTGAGATATGCCCCTTGCAGGTTGGCTTCATTGAGATGTGCCCCTTGCAGGTTGGCTTTTCTCAGGACTAACTCTTGCAGATTGGCTTCATTGAGATGTGCCCCTTGCAGATTGGCTTTTCTCAGGACTGCCTTTTGCAGATTGGTTCCTCTCAGGATTCCCCTTTGCAGGTTAGCTTCACTAAGGTCTGCCTTTTGCAGGTCAGCTTTTCTGAGGTCTACTCCTGTAATATCGATATTACTTAAATTCAATCTCTGATTTTTCAAGTCATTCTCACACTTACGCCGTCCAATTACGGTAAGGGCAGCTTGAATATCTGTTTGAAGTTTTGGTTTTTGCTCTATCTCCTCTAACTTCTTACTATTCATCCAATAATTGATTAATGGTTTTGCATTCTCTACCTTTTCCTCGCCTTTTTTCAATGGAGCATTCTCTCGCACAAAAGCCGTGAGGACTTCCATAATTGTCCAGTGATCATCTTTGGAATCTTTGGCAATTCTTTCTAAAGTATAAATTGCCCCTAATCGCGTTTCAATCTTTTCATTTCCAAGCTGTTCAATCGCCTTCGCAAAGCGTTCTGTGATTTGCTTGTCTTGTGCTGCTTCTGCATTTCTTAAAGCAGCTTCGGCACTTTTATTTGCAGCCTCAGCACTTTTATCCATAGCTTCCGCACGTTTAGCTGCATAGAACGCATTGATGAATACAGCAATTCCAACAAAAATTGTTCCAGTAGTTGTTAAAGCTTTAATTCCATAATCTAACCTTTGCTCTGTTGATAAACCTTCAGCATTCACAAAGGCTAAAAAAACAATAAATAAGCAAACAATAAATATAAATGGTAGAACTATTAACCAATTTCTCAGAGAGTCTGTGTTGTTATCGGACATATAGCGAATGGCACTAAGAAAAGCCCAAAGGCTTGTGTAGTCTCGTTCCCAGCCTCCAGGCTGGGAATGTATTTAAAGAGGCTCTGCCTCTTGTCAAGCTACTGGAGGCGGAGCCTACCAGAATGAGTTCCCAGCCTAGAGGCTGGGAACCAGTCAGAGTAAGGGCTGTATCTTTTCTTAGTGCCATTCAGACATATAGCCATATAAATAGAGCCACTTTTTGGAAGTATTAGCTGTCCCATGATAAGCGTTCTTCTTGTAGTTGTCTGTCTATATCCTCAGCAGTTCGAGAAGGGTGTCTACTACGGCTTTCTTCTATAATGTCGAGTACAGAACGATGTTTTGGTTCAGCTTTTTCTGGTAAAATCACAAATACATCAACGCTATCGCCTATTTCAGCTTCTGGAATTTCAATTTCTATTTTGTTTCCTGGTAAAACTTTGGTTGTGATACGTAAAGCTGATTGCATGGTTTTTCCCTGAGCATTTATTAATACTGTAGGCAAGATTGTTCTCTTTTATATTCTCCTACAAGTTATAGAGGGCGGCAGTACCTCATTTATTTCTTGTTTTTCGCTAAATGAATAATCGAATAAATAAAATTAGAAATATAAACGAATTTTTAGGTGTGTCTGTCTTGTTATCAGACATAAATTATGTTTCTTCCTCATCTCCAGAATTATTACGGAGACTTTTGGTAAAAACTATAGCATTAAGTGAAACTGGTAGAATGCGCCCAAATAACGAATGATGCTGTGATAACTTAACCAGACTGCCGCCAATGTGTCGGTGCTTCGATATAATCAGGTAGACGAGTGGTGCGATCGCCAAGTGCCTTTCTAATCTGCTGTAACTCTAAGTTTTTAGCCCCTGTCAAAATTGTCCCTTCCAGTTTGACATCACTGAGGTTAGCTTGGGAAAAGTTAGCTCCCATCAGATTTGCCTGAGTCAAGTTAGCTTGATAAAAGGTTGCCCTATATAAGTTTGCTCCAATGAGGTTGGCTTGATGTAGGTCAGCTTCCGTTAAGCTAGCTTCTGAGAGATTGGCAAAATAAACTTCTGTTTGGTGAAGTTTGGCTGCATTCAAGTTAGCCCCTGAAAGGTTGGCTCCATTCAAGTTAGCCCCTGAAAGGTTGGCTCCAATCAAACCCGTCATTTGCAGGTTGGCTTTCCCCAATTTTGCTCCTTGCAAATTAGCTAGAAACAGCTTTGCTCCAGAGAGATTGGCGACTTTTAAGGTTGCTTGTTGCAAGTTAGCTTTATAAAGGTTTGCTCCCTGTAAATTTGCTGCACGCAGACTTGCTCCAGAGAGGTTAGCTGAACGCAGGTTTGCTCCAGAGAGGTTGGTACGATTGAGGTTAGCCCAACAAAGGTTGGCTCCACATAAGCTAGATTTTAGTAATTTGGTTTCATAGAGAATAGACCTAATGAGTTTAGCGCCACTCAGGTCTGCTTCGCTCAAGTCAGCCCCACGAAGGTCAGCACCACTCAAGTCAGCCCCACGGAGGTCAGCTTGTTGCAGGTTAGCTTTTAGCAGGTCTGCTAGTCTAATATCGGTGCTACGTAAATCAAGTTTCTGATCTTTTGGGTCTTCGAGTAAATTACGCCTGCCGATAACAGTCAGGGCTGCTTGAATATCGGTGCGGATTTTTGGCAATTCTTCATGGAGATTTTGCTCCAACGGCTGTGTCGGACGCGACCCGCCTCTACGCCGACTTGAGTAAACTGCCCCTTGATATTCCGGCTTTTGTTGCTCCCCTTTTAGGTGCTTGATAGGTGCATTTTCTCGCACAAAGGCAGTGAGGATTTGCATGATTGTCCAGTGTTCTTTGGGAAAATCCTGAGCAACTCTTTCTAGTGCATAAATTGCGCCTGTCCGGGTTTCTACCTTTTCATGACCAAGCTGGGAAATTGCCCCCATAAAGCGTTCTGCAATCAATCTGTCTTGATTGATTTTTGCATTTTGAATGCCAATGTCCAGGTTTTTCTCAGCTGCGATCGCATTTTTCTGCATCGCTTGGGCACGCCTTGCTGCATAATAAGTATTAAACATTGCTGCCGATGCGAGAAAAACTATTGCAGTAGTTGTTAATGCTTGGTTTCTATACTGAATTTTTTCCTGGATTGACAATTCTTTAATACTTGACAATACGAAGAAAATTACAGTCAATGAGAAGCCAAATATAACTGTTATAGTTATTAACCAATTCAACAGAGCATCTGTCTTTTTAGAAGACATGGTAAAGATTTTCCTTACAACCTAGAATTATTACTTAGATGTTGCGGAAAAATAGTATAGCATTTAGCAGAAAATTATAATAGGTGTCAAGATACTCATTGAACTAAGGAATAATATTGAATATACTTCTATATTACGGCAGAAACAAACCACCCATTCCAAATCAATGAAACGCTTGCGATACAAGAATTATGAATTACGCTGTACATAGGAAATGGGGAGTAGGGAGTAGGAAGTCGGGAAAATTAATCAAGCGGGCATGATATTAGTATTTTACTGAGAGAATTGGGTTTCTCTAAGGTTTGCCCCATCGAGTATGGCATCATTGAGAATTGCCCCATGCAACCTAGCTAGATATAAACTTGCACAATGCAGGTTAGCTCCAGAAAGGTTAGCTCTTTTTAGATTGGCTACACTGAGGATTGCTCCTTCTAAATTGGCTAGATATAAGTTAGCTCCTTCTAGGTTAGCTGCACTAAGTATTGCTCCCGTTAGATTAGCTTTTATGAGATTGGCACCAGCAAGATTAGCTTGATAGAGATTTGTTTGTTCTAGATTCGCCCCATTTAAGTTTGCTCCTCTCATGTCCGTAAAGCTCAAATCAAGTTGCTCATTTTCTGGGTCTTGATTTGCATTTCTTCTGGCGATAACAGTCAGGGCTGCTTGAATATCTACACGAACTTTTGTTGATAGATTGCTTGTTACTTCCTTTTGGGGCATATAAGGAGCATTCTTTCGTACAAAATTAGTAAGAATGTCGATGATGATCCAGTGGTAATGTGGATGATTATGGGCAATATACTCTAAATCGTTAATTATAGCTAGGCTGGTTTCTATTGTGCTATTTCCCAGCTTTTCACTTGCTATTCTTAAGCGTTGTTTTGGTGACTTATGCTGAGTTTTTTTGACTTGTTCCTGGAAAGCAGGTATCCACAGGAATATTTTTGCTAGCTGGATGTTATTTTTTGATAAAATATCTTTCATGGCATGAAAAGCATTAATAATTACTGAAAAAATCTTCAAGTGGTTACAGTATTTTTAACAATTTATTAGCCCATGCTATTGTTTCATACATGGTTAATATTTGAATATGATAATGCAACAAGCAAAATAGAGAATATAGCGATTTTAGTGTGGATGCATTACAGTCTAACCTCTCTCCTTTTAAGAGAGATACTTTGAGTTTTATTCCCCAATGCTAGCAGTGAAGGTCATGACGGTTAGCCCGCATTTCTCACAAGCTCAAGGCGTTTGATGGAGCAGAGGAGAAGTAATGAGTAATGAGTAATGAGTAATGAGTAAAAACTTCTTACTTCTTACTCATTACTTCTCCCTTGCACAAGCGCAGGCTTTAAGAGGTGTTGTGAGAAATCTGGGTTAGGTTTGTATTCCATGCAATTGAGAACCGCTATATAACTGTTGAGTAAGTAGACATGAACATACATGCTGCTGACTGTCCTCAATTATCAATTGTACTCACTAGTCTTTATTCTTCATTGACAATTAACCCTCGTCATGATGATTTTAACAAGAAAGAATTCAGGAGTCAGGAGCTAGAATTCAATTATAAATTCTGTATGACTGGCGGATAGCGCAGCGTTAGCGAGTATTTTCGAGTCGCATCTAAATAAACGGGTTTAATTCCCCCACTCAATCTCAGATTGAGTAGTCTTGAATGAGTGGCGAGTCTAAATCCTCAACTCATTGATTTTGACTCGTGAATTCTTCTTCAATTTATTCATAATTCTTGATTAACTAAATCTGAGTATCGAAATGCAGCAAAAAATACAGCCAATAGTTAAAGACTTGGTGTTAATTGGTGGGGGTCATAGCCATGCTATTGTCATGAAAATGTTCGGAATGAAACCGTTACCTGGAGTACGCTTAACGTTGATTACCGCAGCATCAGAGACAGCCTATTCTGGAATGTTACCAGGACACATTGCCGGATTTTACACCCATGACGAATGCCATATTGACTTGCGACCCCTGGCGAACTTTGCTCAGGCACAGTTGTATATTGACACGGTAGTTGCCCTAGACTTGGAAAATAACAAAGTTCTTTGTGCGAAAGGACTTGCGGTAGATTTTGATGTGCTGTCTGTTGATATTGGCAGCACTCCGGCCACAATATCTGTATCAGGTGCAGCAGAATATGCGATCGCAGCTAAACCAGTATCGCAGCTATTAGAGCATTGGTATGAACTAATTGCAGCTGTAGGTAAAAATCCTCAAGAACCAATTAGTATTGCGATCGTCGGTGGAGGCGCTGGCGGTGTAGAATTAGCGCTAGCAATGCGATCGCACTTACATCAGATTTTGGATAAAACTCAACAACCAATTGAAAACCTGAAAGTTCATTTATTTCAGCGTGGACAAGAACTGATGCCCAATTACCATCAATCAGTGCGGCATCAACTTCAACAAATTTTAACTGAACGGGGTATTAAGCTCCATCTTGGGGAAACTGTATGTAAAATTGCACCCCTAACCCATAGAGAAACTAAAGCAGTATTTGAAATTAAATGTAAATCTGGGTTGAAAGTAGAGTGCAATAAAATTTTTTGGGTAACACAAGCCTCAGCACCCGAATGGTTAAAAACCGCTGGACTAGGAACTGATGAGCAAGGCTTTATTCTGGTAGAAGACACATTACAATCTCAAACACACCCGCAGGTATTTGCAGCTGGTGATATTGCCACAATGGTAAATGATCCGCGTCCGAAAGCTGGGGTATTTGCTGTTAGACAAGGTAAGCCTTTGTTTGAGAATTTGCAGCGAATTTTATTAGGTAAGTCGCTTAAACCTTATAGACCACAAAAAGAATATTTGAGTTTAATAGGTACAGGAGACAAACGAGCAATCGCAACCAGAGGTATTATCACTCTACCACCCCACAAATTATTGTGGCATTACAAAGATTGGATTGACCGCCGCTTCATGGAACGCTTTCGCTTTGAATAATATTATGTATGGATAATTTAGTTGCGATTCCCACAGTCATTGCACCCCATCCCTTAATCCCTCGGTGTACACATAAGTCAAATTTCCCCCCTTAATTCCCCCGATGCATCTATGGTGTACACACTTATTTATACACAATGCAAAACATAGTAAGATCCCCCTAAATCCACCGATAAATTGGCGCAGTTAGAGGGAGTCAGAAAGAATTGTGTGTACACTGTAGTCTAAAAAAAGAAAGGCTTTGAGTATTACTCCTCAACGCTACAAGGGTTAGGGCTGTTTTTGTTAGGTCTATGCCCTCTTCACTTTCCTTGTGGTCTGGGAAAAGGTTAAGGAAGGGGTAAAGGATGTATTTAAAACCTTTTCCCCTTTTACCGAACCGTATTGGTCTATATTGGACTCAATTGGGAACCGTTATATTATGTGAGACATACCTGATTTGCTTTATGCTTGCAGTTGACAGAGCAGTAAACCAAACCATTGATTTGGATCTGTCCACACATGAAGAGGTAATAAACCCTGTGCGGTGAGTTGCTGTTTGATAGTATTAAGGTCAAATTTGCGAGAAATTTCGGTAAGGATAGTCTCATCTAGGGCAAAATTAACCTTGAGGTTAAGAGCGCGTAATTCTACAATTTGCGATCGCAAGCTGCGTAAATGCATTTCTATTTGATGCTCGCTTTCATTGTAAAATGCCCAGTGTTCAAACTGCGTGGTGTCGAAATTACCCTCAAACCGCTGATTTAAATGCTCCAGCATATTAAGGTTAAAAGCTGCCGTTACTCCTTGGCTGTCGTTATAAGCTGGTTCCAAAATCTGTTTCGGCTTTCGTAAATCTATCCCCAATAATAAATACTCACCTACTTGTAGAGCATTTGTAATTTGAGAGAAGAACACATCACACTCATCAGGTGTCAGATTACCTAAAGTGCTACCAATAAAACAAATCATCCGACTGGGTAATTGCGTCGGTAGGAGTTTTGCAAGGGCTAATTCATAGGTTCCCGCCAGTGCATAAACTTGCAGTAAGGGATAATCTCCTAATAACTGCTTGGCGCTACTTTCCAACATACCTGCACACACATCAATTGGTAGGTAGTGCAGGGGATAACCTAGTCGTTGGTAGGCATCTAGTAAAATGCGGGTTTTGTTAGAACTGCCACTGCCAAGTTCTACCAATTCACAAGGGCCAGTTATCTGGGCAATTTCACTAGCAAACTGCTGTAATATCGTCGTTTCTGTGCGTGTCAGATAATATTCTGGCAAATAACAGATTTGCTCAAACAGATCAGAACCACGGTCGTCATAAAAGTAACAAGGGGGTAGAGATTTAGGTGTTTGAGTTAATCCCTTAACCACATCACTCCCAGCACTAGGTGCAACTATTTGGCTTGCTCCTACCAAACGTTCTATCTGCAAGCGTTTTTCAACGCTGCTTTGAGAAGTAACCTGGCTGTTAACAGCTTTAGATATCGACATTAAACCTCCGTATGCTTGGCGTAATAAGTTACCTTTTCTGGCAGACCTTTACCCCAATCAGTGAAACACATTGTCATAGCTAATAAAATCATGCTTGAGCAATATTGCTCAAGCATTAGTGCTATTTATAGCGATTTTCCCATTAAAATGACAGCAAGTAAGCGTTTAAGTGCTATTACTAACCCGTTACTTCCCCATGACCCATGCCCTATTCCCCATGCCCAAAAACTCCATGCCCTTGTGGGTGGAGTTTTTCATCAGCAGCACAGCGAAACCCTGCGAAAAGTTGGCGTACACCGGGATGATACCAATTGCGAAAACTAGAACGCAGTGCCCAAGAACGAGTTGCCCAACTACCGCCTTTTAAAACACGGTGCTGGTGGTCAAAATAAACTTGCGAGTAACCTCTGTAAGGGTAACTTTGGAAACCGTTGTAGCCATCAAACCAGGAATCTGTCCACTCCCAGACATTGCCGAGAGTATCGTACAAACCATAGGTACTTTGCCCAGCAGGGTAGGCATTTACTGCTGTTGTCTTTCCAATTAGGCTATGTCTAGGATGGGTTACGCCTACACAATTACACTGTTGGGCGGTTGGTTTTTCATCTCCCCAAGGATAGGTGCGGTGACTATTAGTCTGTGCATCCCAACTGACTGCTTTTTCCCATTCGGCTTCTGTGGGTAGCCGCTTACCCACAAACCGGGAGTAAGCCTCGGCCTCATACCAGCTAACACCGCAAACCGGGTGACTATCATAACTCCGTAGCTTGCTGCTGTAGGCATCGCTGCACCAGTAAAGTGGTTGAATCACTGACTCAACTTGTAACCATTGCCAACCGTCTTCTGACCACCATTGAGAATTTTGGTAGCCTCCCGCCTCGATGAATTCACGATACTGTCCACAAGTCACAGGGTAGCGGTCAATCAGATATGTATCCAAATACACTCGATGGGCAGGGCGCTCGTTATCTAGTGCATCAATTGAGTCGCTTCCCTGTTCAAATTCACCTGCTGGGATTCGAATCATTTCGGTAAAAGGAGTGGAGGATGTCGGGATGTGGAGGGTAACAACTTCTGCCTCCTGCCTCTTGTTTAATTCCAAGACAAAACTAATAATTTCACAGTGCTGACTTTCGTGCTGAATCAAAAAGTGCCATAGACGTTCTTGCTGCTCAATGTCAGCTAATTCTAGGTATTCAAGAACTTTTTCTCTAACTGTGTCTAGGTAATAACGAATTTCCTCTAAGTTTGGTAAATGAACACGTTCTGATTTGGGTAAACCATCAGCCGCAAATAGCTTACGGTATTGCGGAAACAAACAAGGGCTACCTGCACTGCGCTCTAGCAACCATAAAGACTCGATATAGGCAATATGCCCCAAGTGCCAGCCAACAGGGCTAAAGTCAGGATGAGGCTGACTACAGAATGTGGCTTCGTCCATATCCTGGAACAGTGCAAAAGTTTGCAGACGACATTCATAAAAGGCTTGAAAAATAACCTCTTTCACACTAGATTTGCTCAATTTGGATCTCACAGTCTGCTCCCACACTAATAATGCTATTTTCTGGGCAAGCAATCCAATTACCTATAAATAGAGGTTCGGATGCAATAATTACAGATTTTGGAAAAGTCGGATCATCTCTTATCCAGTAAAGAGATGGAACTGGTGAATTGGTAGCAAATCGAGAAGCTATCAGGCGATGCCCATCACTAAAAACTACGTTGAGTGAGGCTTCTACTTGATAGCGTTTTGCCATCTCTAAAAGCGTTAATAATGTGTTGCGTAAAGCATATTCTGGAGGTCGATGTTTATTGATTTGACTTTGTGAAAGTAACAAGGCAAAAATGTGTTCAGAGTCAGTACTACCATTAATTTTTTCGTAAAATTCTTGGGTTAAAGTGCTGCGGATTTTTCTGTGTAATGTTTTGTGGAAATTTTCGATTCGTCCATTGTGAATAAATAGCTGTTGTTGATGATTAAAGGGCTGACAATTAGCAAAATCTACAGCTTGGCCTGGTGTAGCACTACGGACATAAGCAAGTACACATTTAGATTCAACGTAACGGCTGAGACTGGGTAAGTTTATATCATTCCAAATAGGCAGGGTATTTTTGTAGATAAAAGGGTCAGTATCTTTTTGACTATGATACCAACCCACACCAAAGCCATCTGCATTTACTACCCCAGAGGTCATTTCGCGGGGTTGATAACTCTGGACTATCAGTGAGTGTTCTGGTTTATACAGAAGATATTCTAAAGAAATAGGCGAACCGAGGTAAGCAAGTAAACGGCACATGATTAAAGTATTTGCTCCCAATAGCTGTATGGAGTAAGCTTTTTCACTGAGAATTAGCTGACTTTTGGATAAATTTGCACTATCGTTGTTAACGAGTGCTACCTCATATCACCCTATTGACCTCCTCACTACACAAAACATTTAGCTTACTAATGTTTGATACAAACTTGTATTATTTTGGCGTAATTTTGAACTTCAGGAGTAATGTTCAATAAAATAGACAAATAATAAAGATTAATTACCAATAATTAAAAACCAATGACTGATGCTTAACTCAATAATGGTAATTTTTCCATATAGACATAATAAAACATGGGTATTTGATGATGAGCTAATGGAACTAATCCAAGAACCATTTGTCAGTGGTATACCCAAAATGATTGATATTTTGGTTGATGGTATTGCTAATGATAATTTAATATAAGAAAAAATTATGAAAATTCCAAACTCTATTATAACAATTATTGAACAACAGCCTTACCCGCTTTTATTTGCAACTATCAGCGGTTCTCACTTATATGGCTTTCCGTCAGATGATTCTGATTATGACTTGCGTGGTGTGCATATTTTACCAGTTACAGAAGTGGTGGGATTAGAGACGGGGAATGAAACTATTGAAGTTTCAGAAGTTCGTGAATCTTTGGAAATTGATTTAGTCACTCATGATGTCAAAAAATTATTTTTGATGCTACTTAAAAAGAATGGCTATGTGTTAGAACAACTGTACTCACCCTTAATATTAACAACTTCACCCGAACATGATGAATTGAAAATTATTGCCAAAAATTGTATTACCCGTCATCATAGCTACCATTATATTGGTTTTGCTACGACACAATGGAAACTTTTCGAGAAAGAAGATGCGTATAGGATTAAGCCGTTACTTTATGTTTATCGAGTCCTGTTAGCTGGGATTTATCTGATGCAAACAGGGATAGTTGAAGCTAATTTAATTAATCTAAATGAGGTTTTTAATTTACCATATATTCCTGATTTAATCGCCCAAAAGTTAGCGGGTACAGAAAGGTCTATTTTGTCAGATTTTAATATAGATTTTCATCAAAGAGAATATGAGCGTCTGCGTAATAGGTTGCAGGAAGCATATGCATCTAGCCCATTACCTGAAGTACCTTCAGCGAGTGCGGCTTTGCATAATTTGTTGATACATTTGAGAACAAGAAGCTATGAATCATGAGTTCATCACTTCTCGCTCATGATTGTTTTAAAATACAGAATTTTAGTAAATTTAAATTATGTATTACTTGTAGATAATGGTACTATAGCAATCCTAAATGAGTTGTGAAAATGTGCGATGTCTAGATCCCCGACTTCTCGAAGAAGTCGGGGATCTAATTTTTCACGAATGATTTAGGATTGCTATAGTTTGTTTATGTTTTAATAGGTAAAATTATTGCAAACTCTGTTCCTTCTTCTAATTCTGAAATTACTTCTATTTTACCTTTGTGTTTATCAATGATCTGATAACAAATACTTAAGCCTAATCCAGTACCTTTACCCACTGGCTTAGTTGTGAAAAAAGGATCAAATAGTTTATTTTTAATCTCTGGTGGAATTCCAGAGCCGTTATCTCTGATCCCTACTTTGATATAATTATTATCTATATTTAATGTATTTATAATAATTTTTCTACTTTTAACTGAATGAGCTTTTTGATCTAGCAGAGCATCTATCGCATTACTCAAAATATTCATAAATACCTGATTTAGTTGTGATGGATAACACTCAATCAAGGGTAAAATTCCATATTTTTTAATTACTTCAATGTCTTGTTGAAGTCTGTGATTAAGAATTAACAGAGTATTTTCAATACCTTCATGAATATCTACCTCTTTCATTTCAGCTTCATCTAATCGAGAAAAATTCCGCAAAGATAACACAATTTCTCGAATACGTTGAGCACCAATTTTCATAGAACAAAGTAGGCTAGGCAAATCTTTATGAATAAAATTTAAATCAATTTTTTCAATGTTTTCTTCTATTAAATGAATAGGATTTGGATATTGTTTCTGGTATAAAGTCACTAGATTTAGCAAATCTTGAGTATAGTCACTAGCGCATTCAATATTCCCATAGATAAAGTTAACAGGATTATTAATTTCATGGGCTATACCTGCTACCATCTGCCCAAGAGAAGACATTTTTTCTGTTTGAATTAATTGCCCCTGAGCTTCTTTTAAGTCTTGCAGAGTTCTTTGAAGTTCTTGGGTTCGTTCTTCTACGCGTTGCTCTAAAGTTTGGCGAGCTAGTTCTAGTTCTTGGGTTCGTTCTTCTACGCGTTGCTCTAAACTTTGGTGAGCTAGCTTTAGTTCTTGGGTGTAATCTTCCACCCATTCCACTAATTGATTAAGAGAAGTAGCTAATGTTCCTACTTCATCATTGCTTGTAATATTAGCTCTCAGTGTAAAATTTGACTCTTGCGTAATTTTTCTGGCAACGCTAGTAACTATTTGTAGGGGACGTGCAATTAACTGACTGGTATATACTGCTAGTATAGCTGCGATCGCACCTGATAACAGCAAGCTTCCAACAATAACTTTAATTCGCAATTTTTGGGCATCACCAAAACTAACATTTGCTTGCTTTTTTTGAATTTCAGCATATCCTATAATCCGAATTAATTCGTCTGAAAGTTTCTCAAACTCAACCGAAAGATTAGCTTCTTGATTCAAAAAAAATAATAACTGTGCCTGGTTAGCTTTTGCTTTGTTTACGGATAACTGATTTTGTTCAATCTGCTGCCAAAAAGCTTTTACTTTCTGAGTATATATTTGGCTATTTTTTTGATAATTGTTCAATAAATTCAACAAGTCCATATTATTTATTGTCAAATCATGGGGGTGTGTCTTTATAAACACCCGTAATTCAGCCAACTGCTGATTAACCTGATTAATTTCGTCAATGAATTTATTTTTTTCAAATTCTAACCAAATAGTATTTTCTAATACAGTAACTAACCTTTGTGGATGGAGCCTTACTCTAGTTATTGTATTTTCTAAATTTTTTAATAGAGATTGTTGTTGATAAGATAAATTTAACTGTTCTTGGGCAAGTGTTTCATAGCGGTATGCAATTAAAAAGCCACTTGTTGTCCCTATAAAAGCAATACTAATTGCTACAGTATAGCCATAAATAATTTTTTTATAAATGCTCCAGTTATCGCTTAAGTAACTAGGATATCTAAAAATAACTTCCAAGCATTTTTTCGTATTAATTATCATTAATTTATCAACTATTTTATTATAAAAAGTTTCCTTGACCGATTTTTTGATAAACTTCACGAATTATATTATAATCAGCATCGTTTGCTAGAATTAACTTGCTTCCTTTATACTTTTGGTTCGCTTTAGCTGTCACCAAACTTTGAATTAGTTTATCTTGATGCTTAATCATACGGGATTGCATATCTGCTATAAAGCTAGATGCAAAATGGTTACTAGCAACAAATACATCATTGGGAAGTAATGGCCCTTTAAATATTACAGAAAAATCTTTTTCAATTAAGCCCTCAGATTCCAAAATGTTTTTGTATCTGTCAGATGCAGTCGCCCAGGCATCTACTTCACCTTTTTTTAATGCTTGTACTCCTCTATCATCCAACATGACAGTTTTGAAGTCAGTTTTTGGATCTAATCCAGCGTCTATTAGTAGCTTTGTGGGAGCAATATGTCCAGAAGTTGAGCCAACTGTTCGCATAGCAATTGTTTTGCCTTTCAATTGAGATAATAATTTAATTTTGCTATCTGCACGAACTACAATAATGCAATGGTAGTTTGTGCGCTCAATAGCAATTATAGGAATAGCCTTTGCCCTGGCATTTAAAATCAAGTATTCTGAAGGCCCTGCAAATACAATATCCACCTCTCTCGATAACAATGCTGGTGCTGCTGCTGTGGGATTTTCCACAGGAAAAAACTCAACTTTTATGCCTAATATTTCTTCTAATGTAGTGCGGAAAATTCCAAAATCTCGTTGTAAATCTTCAATCCCAGTGACATCTGTAACTGCAAATTTAAGGTTTTTTGGTGCAGTTATTGCTATTTGATCTGAGCTATTATTAGTAGAATTTACTCCTGTTGTGCAGCCAGCAGCAAACAGTAGCGAATACCAAAGCAGGTTGCGCCGTTTCATAAGTCTAAATAATATTACAAATGTAAAATTCTTAACTGCTATTTAGTAATATACTTGTGCAGTTTATTGTTTTTTTGTATTCATGACTTCTGTAATATTACGGAAATAAGTTTTATGAATTGGTAATCCTATTTGTTGGAAAATATTAGGTGCGCCTCACTTTAGAAAAATATTTAATTACTAGAAATCGCCGTTCATGATTTTGCAGATAAATAAAATCTGTTATAAAAAGGAGGGAATTTAGCCTCTAATAAATGGAGTTGGGAGTTAGAAACTCCCAACTCCTAACCCAGTAGAGACGCGATTAATCACGTTTCTACCACTCCTAACTTTTTTACAACTTCAAATTCCAAGCAGCGAAAGCTAAAGCACCCCAACCACTAAGAAAGGCTACACCGCCTAGTGGTGCGATCGCTCCCAAGGATTTAATACCGGTTAAGCTAAGGGCATACAAGCTACCTGAGAAAATAGCAATTCCAATGAGAAACAGCCATCCACTGGCGATGAGAGTAGGTTGAGGGGACTCGGTACGACTAATTAGTATGGCTACTAAGAAAAGTGCCAGAGCATGATACATTTGGTAACGAGCGCCAGTTTCAAAAATTTCTAGCGATCGCTCACTAATTTTTTCCCGCAAGGCATGGGAAGCAAAAGCACCAGCCGCAACTGACAAACCGCCTAAAATGGCAGCTACGCTCAAAAAAATCTGCGTCATTACACTTAGCCGTAAGTTTATTATTAGTCATTAGTCATTAGTCATTGGTCATTAGTTAATAACAAGGGACAAATAACAAAGGACAAATGACAATTAGACATCAAAATGATATGATACAGCCCCTTCTTCGTTCACCTTAAAGTTTGCATTGAATTCTTTAGCTTTTTCATCTAAATATTGTCTGGCGTTAGCTGCGGGTATTTGTGATTGTATGGCAAAGCCTAAAACAGTTACGCGCCCATGATTTTCTTGTAGCATCTCATAAAAAATCGATTGCAAGCGATCGCTACGTTGTTGATTAAGTGCCTTTTTCTCCTGCCGACTTTGACGATACAATCCCAATGCTAACCATGCCCCCAGTGTCAGGCTAGGGACACCAAAAATTAGACCACCAACAGCAGTATTATCATCTTCAGGAGTAGGATTTGGTGCGGTAAAATCATACGCATCTTTTACTGGTATGTACACTTTACGTGTAGCAAATTTTTCTAGTGCTGCTGATGCTGAGAGCGTTAAAAACATGAATCCGAGTGTCAGTAGCCAACCGGCAGCCAATTTTTCAGCAGTTTTCATAGTTCCACTTCAGATTTGAACTTTGCTAGAGATTCTAACCTTACTTTTGCAGAGGTTCCAATATATCAATCTACTCCCCTGGACAGTTTTTTAGTGATTGCACCGGACTTCTTGGTGTACCTAGCTTGAAAAAGCAAGCATAATTAAGCGCTTACAAATTACACTAGTAATCATGTAATATTTTAAATATACTTAATTTTATGTAAAGATTCGAGCTTACACCAACTCAGGATGATTGTAGGGCAGGGATTGTGCCTGATTTAACAATGACAGGATAGGGTAGATGTCCATACTACAAAACCATCAATATCATCTCGTCAATATAAAAATTTCTGTTAAAGCTTCTAAGGATAAAATTTATCGGAATAGAGGGGAAATCTGGTTAATTCCTGGGATCATTTTCTTAGGAGCAGCTGCGATCGCTTCCTTTATGATGATTGTTTATGCTCACAATCAGAGCGATAGCCAAAATCGAAAGCTAAACTCAGTACCAAATCCAACATCTTCCAGTGTTAACACTTAAGATTGTCAAATCGCAGCAAAGATATAGTATTTTTCTTGCTGCGATTTTCACATCAGTTACGTGTAGCTTCTAGTAGGCGGGAAAAATAGAAGCGAGTCTTTGTCATTGCCTGTCGTTGCAAAGAAAAGCCATTACTTTCCAAAATTCTCACCACATCAGCCTCACGATGCAAATATGCACGAGTCGCTTTACTTGGCCCAGGAAAGAAACTGCCAATTTTCTTGAGTATACTCAGAGCGCAGGTCTTCGGTGCAAAACTGAGAATTATCCGCGACTGTGCTAAAGAACAGAGGTGAGATATCATCTCATCCGCTTTTTCTTGGGGGTAGTGGATGAGAACATCCAAGCAAATAACGGTATGGTAACTACCACTCAACGATTCCAAATCCTGCACAGCAAAAGTGGGATTTTCACCATTTCCCAAAGTTTCCTTTGCTCTGTCCTTGCCTTCTTCCACCATTTTTTCCGAAATATCGGTGGCATAGACTTTAGCACCATCTCCCGCCAGAGGAATGCTGAGACTACCAACACCACATCCAGCATCACAGATTGATAGCTCTGGTAAATTGTTATCAGCCTTCAGCCAGCCGAGAACTGTATCCACGGTTTGCTGGTGTCCATTGCGGATGTCTAGTTGGACTTTGTTGACTTCGCCATCGCCGTAAATTCGCTTCCAACGGTCAAACCCTGTGGAATTGAAATACTCGCGAACAATCGTTTTGTCGTCGGCTGCGTTCATAAACTTTGATTTTTAGGAGTTCCCAATGCTTAAAATTATCATTGATAGGAACCTATAAAAGCGCTCTTCCAGATTTTTCCAGATGATAGTTCACTCATAAGCAAAGATACTTACGTACACAGAGAAGTTAGAATGCCGAATTCCAGCCAGACGAGCAAAAATCAAGCTGTATAATCAACGGGTTTGAAGTTCCACACAAAACAATAAAATTTAGTGTTCTACAACTCCTGGCGGGTCTGTAGTTTGCTTCCCGTAGGATATCCCCAACTATAGGACTCATATTTGATTTTTGAACAAAACTCAGTACACCTTTATTCCTTCTTCCCAGTCCCCATTGCCCCTAATCCCCAGAGGGGGCCCCGAGTTCCCCAATCCCCAGTCCCTTGCCTCTACGAGTGATTCAGAAATCAAATCGGATTGCTATATATTGATTCTGAATTCTGTATTCTTCTTCAACTTGAGTTTCATCGATTTTAGCTATACCCTTTGCATATAAGAGCAAATTACTTCCAAATAAATGAGTAGATGGTGAGACTTATTCGATTGCTCTCCATTGCTTGGGATTACCAAACTTTATGTTTGAATTTCGCTACTTATTAGCATTATTTTTATCTTTCAATCTTTGTTAAGCTAATATTTTATTTAAACAAAAAATTCTATTTTTCTATGGTTTGACGATTGATGAGCGCTCAATATTATCTATATTCATTTAAATATCCATAAATTTTGTAAGTTAAAATTCCATCGATATTTATATCTATGGATGTAAAAAATCCCTCCTTAAGATAGAATTGACATTGCGATCGCAACATTTATCCTGTTAAAGATTTAATGATCTGTCACTAATGAAACCGAGTATACAAAAATTTTAAGTAAGATTTCGTATGCTTATTGTACATCTACCATTTAGGCTGATTGATTACATATGACACTGAACTCGCTCACAGACAGTCCTATCGTTGCATTTACAATTCTCCTAACAGTAATCTTTACTATACCTCCTATCTTTGAGCGACTGCGACTACCTGGATTAGTGGGTTTGTTAGTAGCAGGCGTAGTACTAGGACAGAATGGATTAAAACTGTTAAATTCTGAGTCTGAAACTATCAATTTGCTCTCGGATATCGGCAAGATTTATTTAATGTTTGTGGCGGGTTTAGAAATTGACCTAGAGCAGTTCCGTAAAACTAAAAATCGCTCAATTGGCTTTGGTATACTGACATTCTTAGTGCCACTAATTGCTGGTATTGCTGTTGGACGTTTATTCAATTTTAGCTGGAATACTGCCGTCCTCATTGGTTCTTTACTAGCCTCTCATACTCTCTTGGCATATCCGATTGTGAGTCGTTTGGGAGTGGTTACAAATGAAGCTGTAACCGTCACAATTGGTGCAACTATTTTTACTGACACAGGTGCTTTGCTGGTGTTAGCAATTTGTGTTGGAATTCATGGGGGGCAATTCTCGGCTTTAAGTTTAGCTACTTTGTTAGGTGGATTAGCAATTTATTCTGCTGTTGTTTTGTTTGGCTTTGACTGGGCAGGAAAAGAGTTTTTTCGCCGCTCTGGGGATGAACAAAGTAACCAGTTTTTGTTTATATTACTAGCATTGTTTTTGGCATCTGTCGGAGCACAGGTAATTGGAATTGAGAAAATTGTTGGTGCATTTTTAGCAGGTTTAGCAGTTAATGATGTTCTAGGACGTAGCCCTGTTAAAGAAAAAATTGAGTTTATTGGCAGTGTTTTATTTATTCCATGTTTCTTTGTGGACATGGGATTATTGATTGATATTCCTGCATTTATAAGAACTCTCAGTTCAGTTTGGCTGACTGTGGTAATTGTAGTAGCTTTGATTGGCAGCAAGTTTATTGCAGCATTCTTAGCCAAACTGTTATACCGCTACAATACGCCAGAATTGCTAACGATGTGGTCATTGTCACTTCCACAGGTAGCAGCCACACTAGCAGCAGCCTTAGTTGCATATCAAACGGTAAATCCTGCTGGTGAGCGCTTAATTAATGAAGGTGTTTTAAACAGTGTGATTGTCCTCATGCTGGTGACAGCAATTTTGGGGCCCATAATAACAGCACGATTTGCTTCTGCGTTACAGCTTTCTCAGACAGATTTTGAAACAGATAGTTTGACAACTTGGTGGGAAAGTAGTGAAACTCAACTAGTAGAACAAAAGCAATATCCATTTACTGTAGTAGTACCAATTTACAATCCCCAAACCCAGCGCTATCTAATAGAAATGGCAGCACTGCTGGCTAGTCATGAATCTGGAAGAATTGTGCCATTAGCTATTACCAGAGCACATATTCAGATGGACAATCCGCAATTAGTAACAGAACTTGATCACAGTCAGCAAAGATTAAGTTTAGCTAGAGAAATCAGTCAAGAATTTGATGTAGAAGTTTCACCTGCCAATCGGATTGATGATGATATAGCTTTGGCAATTAGCCGCACCAGTCGAGAACAAAATGCTAGTTTAATAGTGATGGGTTGGTCACGGACAACAGGTTTACGTGCCCGCTTATTTGGTAATGTCATTGATAGCGTGTTTTGGTCTTCTCACTGTCCGGTAGCAGTTACACGCCTATTGAGCAGTCCCAAGACAATCAAAAGAATTCTTGTACCAGTTGGAGACTTAACGCGCCAAACCATCGGTGCTTTACGGTTTGCTCAAATTTTAGCTGATGTTAATCAGGCGGAAGTTGTGCTGTTACACGTATGCGATCGCAAATCACCCCCGATTCGGGTCGAAAAATTTGTGTCTCAATTGTCTGAAATTGCTTCTAAAAGCCAGTTACAGGTGAATACCAATATCCAAACAATCAAGGGTGATGATGTTGCTAGAGTCGTAATTCGGGAAGCTGAGGCGTTTGATTTAGCAGTATTACGTTCCGTCCGTTATCGCACAGCCGGGGGATTAGCCGTTAGCGAAGTGACAACGCAGATGATTCAAGAATTGAAGTGCTCAATTGTGGTGTTGGGAGAGCCTCATTCGTAATATTGGAGTCAACCTAAGTAAAAAGAGTTGCGATCGCTTTTGGTTCAGTGATGGGAATCGACAAGAGCGATCGCATCCAGCAGTCACGCACATTAGGTTGAGATAACGTTAAAAATTAAAAATTAAAAATGAATACAGCATAAGGGTTTCGTTGATTTGGAATGATTGGTTTATTTCTGCCGTGTTGTACTATAAAATTCATATTTGATTTTTGAAAAAACTCAGTACAACTAAGAAGCCTTCTTGACTATTGCCTATTGCCTTTCCACGCAAATTCGTTCAGAAATCAAAGCGGATTCCTATAGCCTTAATCTATTACCCATTTCAATACCTCCGGGTTTTTGTTATAGCGGTAGGTTACACCATCCTTAGTAGTCACAGACTTTTCTTGACTAGCCTTGCTTCTGATAGTACTAATAGAATAGTCAGTTAATGTCTGAAGCTCTTTATGAGAAAGTCCTATAATTGTGGCGTAGACGCTTTGCGGTGAGGGAGTCGCAGTCTTATCTACGAGAGGCTGCGTCAAGTCGGTTCCCGTCGATTGCGATAGCGTAGCGTTAGCGAGTCTACGAGCGTCACTCTCGATCCCGAAGGTCTTGTCGTTAGACATCGCTGCTGATTCTAGTTTTATTTTGAGTTCATTTTGAGGGTAAATATCTACCGTAATTTGCTCTTTTTGTGATGAGTTAACAGCAATTCCTTTTTGCAATTGATAATCTTGTATAGAAACAAGTTGCCAATTAGATTCTTGTGAAAGTTCTAACACCCATTGATGATAATTAAATAAGCTTTCCCGATGTCCAACACTAATAAAGGTTGTTTTTGTCTCTTGTAACTGTTGATACAACCTTCCTTCATTTTCCAAATCCAAAGCACTCGTTGCTTCGTCTAATATAGTGAAGCTAGGATGAGTAACTATTAGTCGTGCAAAAGCCAGACGTTGTTGTTCTCCCAATGATAATATGTTCTCCCAAGGAACTTCTGTATCGAAGCCATCGACTCGACTTAGCAAGTTTTGCAGATTAACTTGTTGTAGAACCTCTTTGAGTTCTGCATCGGTCATTTGACGACTGGTATTAGGATAAAGTAACTGTTCGCGCAAAGTTCCCAAGATGATATAAGGACGTTGTGGCAAAAACAAGACTTCTTCTAAGGGAGGTCGCACCAGACGACCAGTCCCTGCATTCCATAAACCAGCGATCGCTCTCAATAAAGAACTTTTTCCTCGACCACTTGGCCCCACAATCAATAAACCTTCTCCCGGTTGAACAGACAAAGACAAGTTTTCAACGATTACCTGTTCATAATTGGGCGTTTGTAAGGTGACATTCTCAAAAGCAAGATGATTTTCTTCTAGTGTTTTAATGGTACTTACATTCTCTGGTTGTTTGGTCACTTCTTCTAACGCGCCCGAAAACTCAGCTAAACGCTCAACATAACTCGAAAAATTTCCAGAAGTGCCAAATGCAGTTATTAGTTCTCCCAAAGCAGTAGCAAACATAAAGCTAGCTACACTAGCTTGTCCAACTTGTCCGAAATCAATTTCACCTTTAATATATAAAGGTGCAAGTATGAATAACATAAAAAGTTCGATAGCAACCTGATATGCTCTGTTAAAAACGTCTCTATTTCTCTCCCAATCAATCTTGCGTTTAATGTTGGTTATCAACTTACTAAATCGACGCTCAATTATATTTAATTCTTGTTTTTCTCCTCTAAAAAAAGCTATCGATTCTGCGTGATTGCGAACATGAGTTAGGCAGTAATTATAGTCAGCTTTAGATTCAATTTCCGCTTGATTAATACTATTTAATTCTTGATTTAAGTAGACAGCGATAAAATTACCCATAATCGTATAAATAATCAGAGCAATAGCAATCTGTTGGGAAATTGACCAGATAATTATTGCAAAAGTTATCATTTCCAGTACTTTTTCTAGGAAAGTAGCTGAAAAATTGAGGGCATTACTGGTAATTGGTTCAATTTCTTGGGATAAGCGTTGATCCGGGTTATCAATGTCAGTTTTAAAATTAATTTGATAATAAGCACGATTGCTTAAATATTTATCTAAAATTTGATTATTAAGCCATTTGTACCAATCAAGAGCAATTTGTTTTCTAACAAATCTAGAAAATCCTAATAAAAGCGTTACCAAGACAAGTCCAGCAGCATAAAAGTATATAATATTAACAAATTTAGAATAATCTTTTTCTTGAAGTATGATATCTACTATGTAGCGATTAATAAAACTATTAAAAGCAGTTACACCTACAAATCCGATGATTAGTAATATTAGGAGAATAAGCATTCCCCATGCGCGAATTACGTCTGAGAATGCTCTTTGCCCTGGTTTTGTTGGATACCAGTAAGGCCCAGCGATCGCTTTGACATTCTCCCAGAATTGGGTAAAATCTGAAAAAACATTTCTTGAGGGTTGAGCTTGAACAACTTGGGTTGGCATATTTGAGAAATAAATAAAAATCTTTTATCAACTTTAATACTTTTCAGTGCTGAATAATTAGTAAGAAGTACCGAATAAGTAACTCCAATCAGCGCTAATTTTTCAACTGATATTACCTAGTTGTTGAGTGCGGCTTAAAGCAGCAAGCACTGCATTAGAAATAACAGTTCGCATACTACCTTTTTCTAACTCGTAAAGACCAGCAGCAGTCACTCCGCCAGGACTAGTTACCTTGTTTCGTAAAACTGCTGGATGTTCATCAGTCTGAAACATAAGTTCTACACTACCAGCAATCGTATGCAATGTTAATTCTTGGGCTTGTGTCCGAGTTAAACCCATTTGAACCCCAGCATCAATCATCGCTTCGATGTACAGAAACACAAATCCAGTCCCAGCGCTACTTAACGCCGTTGCCATATCAAGGTAATGTTCATTTTGGGTAGCAAATTCCTTACCTAATGCTTGTAAAATTATTTGGGTATGCGATCGCTGTATCTCTGTCACACTTGATGATGCACTCCAAACCGTAGTCCCATGACCAACTTGTACTGCAATATTGGGCATTGTACGGACAACAGCAGAATGATTCAACCCTTGGCACAGAGATGAAATACTCGCTCCACTCACAATACTAATTACTAAAGCATTAGGTGGAATTTTATCCTTAAGCATACCCAGAACCTCTGCCAAAACCTGCGGCTTCACCGCCAATATCACAATAGATGCGCCAAGAACCGCTTCTATATTGGAGGTTGTAGTACGTACTCCATATTCCCTTTCTAAATGAAGGCATCGCGCAGAAACTGGATCGCTGACTATAATTAGATCGGCTTTTGGAACAATTTTCGTTGATAACAATCTAGTAATTATCATTTCGCCCATCGTGCCACCACCGATAAAGGCAATTTGTAAATCTTCGAGCATATCTTATTCCTATTATTTGATATATTGGCATCAAGATAGATTAGGTTGAATCACAGCTTTTAATACAGAGCCTTGCTCTACATCTGCCAGTGCTTGATTAATTTCTTTTAGTGTATATGAACGACTAATTATGCTTGACCAAGCAATATTTTTACTTGGATCGCTATGACGTTTTAGTAATTCAATCATTCTATAAAAATGGCTGAAATCAATTCCCCAAGTCCCGCGAATATCAATATGTTTTAGATTAATTTCTAGGTGTGGATTGATGAGAATCTCACCCGTATTTGTGTAATGCCCGACAATAACATAGCGACCTCCATTTCGGGTCATATTTAAGCCCTCTTTGACAGCAATAGGAATGCCTGTGGCTTCAATAGTGACATCAGCACCGTGTCCGTTGGTTAATTCCAAAACCCGCTCAATATGTTGTCGTGGATCATCAGCCTTAATTGCAAGGGTTTCATCTACACCGAAGGATTTTGCAACTACTAATCGGCTCTCAAATTTATCTATGACAATTACTTTGCCTGCACCTGATAGCAAAGCTAGAATTGCCGCACTCAAACCCACAGGCCCGCAACCCTGAACCACGACAACATCACCAATTTGAATCTGCGCTCGATCAATAGCGTGTAGTGCAGTTGGTAAGGCACATCCTCCAGCAATGAATTGCTTTGGTGAGACTTCTTCGGGTAAAGTGAGAACTTTAACTCCTGGTTTGAGGTAAATCAGTTCAGACCAACCACCGAGCAATCCATCATTTGCTGAGTAGGTGACACCATAAACTTTACGTTTTGGACAGCGAGTGGATGCTTTGGCTACTAGACAATACCAGCAGTTGTAACAGGTTTCATGGACATCTAAAAAAGTAGCGATCGCTCCAGGCTGAATTAATTTACCATTGACATCACTAACTGCTCCACCTGTTTCCACCACACGACCAACTGAGAAGTGTCCAGGGATGATGGGATACGGTACTCCCTCTAAACGCCCATGTAGTAAATGTACATCAGTTCCACAAACCTCAGAATATAAGGTTTCAAGAATGATTCCACCCTTTTCCAGAATCGGCTCTGGTAATTGTTGCACTTCAACTGGTTGATTAGGTGCAGTCATTACAGCTGCTAAGGGCATGAATTACTCCTCACTATATTTACCAAATTGCTTCCTGCTGCTCACATTCAAGACCACAAAATAATTTCACCGTTAGGTAGTAATCCGATCGCAGAGGTGAAAGTCACACGTTGTCCATCCATCGGTTCAACAGTGTGATAGTTGCGTGTATTGAAAATGAACACATCTCCTACATAAGGTTGGAAGGCGATCGCGTCTGCATCTGCAATTACTGTATCACCATAGCCGTAGGAATCGAGTTTGTATTGGTCATCTCCTGGTTGCCACTGGCGATCGTAAATACGTGTTTGACCATGATTGTTTGGAGAAAATTTCAAGTACAAATTCCAAGAAAGTTGATAAATAACTGTACCAATTTCCCATTTTGATTGTTCTAACGGAGCATAATCAATATGAAGTTGAGTACCCCGTTCTATTTTTCTGATCAGTCCTGCATAATAACTACCATAGAGTGGTTCCGAAGCAATTCGTACAGTCGCACCTGTACACTCTCGAATTTTCACCATTAAGCGTTCTAATGGATTAAAAGAGGCTGCCATAATGCAGTCTCTTAATTTAGTTGTGCGTTCTACTGCTTGAAAATAAGCTGCTTTACTAATGCGATTATATTCAAACACTGTGATACCAATTCGCTCAATCTTAGGATTCACATTTTGATAGCAATCAAAGTTGAATAATTCAGCTTGATTGACTAACATCTCACACTCTTGGGGTGTAGCAAATTCTTTTAGCCGAATTAAAGGAATTCGGTTTTCCAACAGCATTCTTAAAGACTCTGTAGTTAAGGGATACTCTTGTTTTTTGTCCCAAACCTTGGATTTAATCTGGTTAGAAGTAGCAGTCATAATACAGTTCCTTACATTTAAATTTCAACTCAAATGAACTCACTTAATATCTACAGGATGCGGGTTAGATAAGAACTTTAGAGGGCGAATATGATTATCAAATTCAGAGGATGTCTGAGAAGTATCAAATATTTGTTGATCCCCCCTAACCCCCCTTAAAAAAGGGGGGAATAAGATTCTTAAAGTCCCCCTTTTTAAGGGGGATTTAGGGGGATCTCGAAGGGTTAGGTGTATACAAAAAAAACTTTTCAGACATCCTCTCAGGTTTATATTCATCACCTCTAACTTCTTGTGCTTGCTCAATGCAAGATTTTAACTGTTCCGCTAAGACCTGAACGTGGGGTAGATTCATCATCGTCACATGATTCCCTGGGACAAAATGGACATTCACTGGTTCGGCAGAAAATTTGCTCCAGCCCCAGTGCAAATCCTGCAAAATATCAGAAAGTATTTCACTATTAGATTCATCAACCTTGACGACATTCTCCTTGGCGCGTAAGAGAGTAATTTTGGTTGGATAAATCTCTTGTGGTACATAATTAACTACAGCGTTAGCTTTCAGCAGTTGCACCATATTATTAAGCTGCGTAATTTCATCATCAGGAGGTAAGAT
The DNA here is from genome assembly GCF_054786515.1 of Nostoc sp. UIC 10890. Lineage (NCBI taxonomy): Bacteria > Bacillati > Cyanobacteriota > Cyanophyceae > Nostocales > Nostocaceae > Nostoc > Nostoc sp. UIC 10890. The sequence continues at coordinate 832,411 of NZ_JBSGKF010000001.1, read as the reverse complement.
ATCAGCATTTTTTAACCTTTCTAGAACGTATTTCAACTGATCTTCCCAAACCATAGATTGAAGAGTATCAACAGAACAATCCATCTTTTTCCCATAAACAACTTCGATTGTGTCTGCTAATTCAGCCAACCATTTAGTGTTATCCAAATCAAAAGCTGATGGATTTTTCTGATGAAATGGTGCTGTAGTATCAAGAATGGCAACTAAAGCAACCTTATGACCTTTACGAAGTAACTGCTGCGCCATTTCAAAGGCTAATTTACCGCCAAAAGAATGCCCTGCCAAAAAATAAGGCCCCTGCGGTTGAACAACTAAGAGTTCTTGAATATAACGGGCGGCTACATCCTCAACTTGGATAATTAGTTCTTCTCCTTCACCAGGAGCAATTGCTTGGAAACTGTAAAATGGTTGGTCTGAACCCAGACAACGGGCTAAATCATACAAGTAGAAGGGATAGCCCGCAGCCCCTGGAAGACAAAACAAAGGTGGCTTAGAACCGTGCGGCTGAAGTATTACCAAGGGAGATCCACTCTTAGAATCTGAATCGAATGGTACAATAGTTGCCAATTGTTCAATAGTTGGATTTTGGTAAAGGCTGGCGATCGCAATATCTTTACCAAACTGCTTTTTAATTTGAGCCATTAAGTAAGGAGTTAAAAGAGAGTGACCACCGAGGTCAAAAAAGTTATCTTTTACTCCCACTTTGTCAACTTTCAAAATTCTTGACCAGATTTGCGTTAGTTCCAGTTCTACTTGGTTGCGTGGAGCAACATATTTGTCTGAATTACTGCTGTGTAAATCCGGTGTCGGCAATGCACGGCGGTCTACTTTGCCGCTAGGAGTTAGTGGCATTGATTCCAACATTACAAAAGCGCTTGGCACGATGTAGTCTGGTAGCTTTGCTTTCAGGAATTGCCGCAGTTCGCTGATTGTGGGTGTAGAATTCTGATGTGCTACCACGTAAGCAACTAGCCTTTTATCACCCGGAGTGTCTTCGCGGGCAATGATACAACATCCCTCCACATCTCCATGCTGGCTCAGTACTGCTTCAACTTCTCCCAATTCAATGCGGAAACCTCGCACCTTAACTTGATTGTCAATGCGCCCCAGGTATTCGATGTTGCCATCCGGTAAATAGCGGGCTAAATCCCCTGTTTTGTAGAGGCGATCAGAATTAAAGGTTTCCCCTCTGCTCCCCTGCTCCCCTGCTCCTCTGCTTCTTTTGAAGGGATTGAGGATAAATCTCTGTTGTGTTAACTCTGGCCGGTTGAGATAGCCTCGCGCCAAAGAGACACCACCAATGTGCAATTCTCCTGCTACACCCACAGGTACAGGCTGTAAATACTTATCCAAAATGTAAATTTGCGTGTTAGCAATGGGACGACCAATCGGAGGCAGTAGCGGCCAAGTCTCTACTGGATCAGCCAAAGTAAAAGTGATGATTACATGGCTTTCCGATGGCCCGTAATGATTGTGCAAAGTACAATCATTTAATTTGCTTAACCATTGAGAAATCGCGGGAGTAATCTGCAACTGTTCCCCAGCAGTAATGATTTCCCGCAGATGACTATTAACTAATTCACTGCCAACAGCGATTTCAGCTAGTTGCTGTAAAGCAACAAAGGGAACAAACAGTCTCTCAACAGCTTTTTCTTGGAGAAAACCTAACAAAGCTGAGGTATCTCGGCGCAATTCCTCCGTAATTAAGAACAATGTGCCTCCCGAAAACCAGGTAGTGAATATTTCTTGGAAGGAGACATCAAAGCTAATAGGAGCAAATTGCAGCGTTTTTGCTCCAGTGGAAATTGTATTATTTTGCAGTTGCCACAGAATTAGATTGCAAAGAGCAAGCTGATTCAAGGCTACACCTTTAGGCTTACCTGTAGAACCAGAGGTATAAATTACATAAGCCAAATTAGTTGCTTGCACACCAGAGATGAGATTATCCTGACTCGACTGAGAAATCATCTGCCAGTCAGTATCCAAAAAGACGAGGTGAGCTTGATGCTGAGGTAATCTGTCGAAGAGTGAATGTTGGGTTAGCAACACTGAAACTTGGGCATCTTCTAACATGAAAGCCAAACGCTCTTGAGGGTAGTTTGGATCGAGTGGCACATAAGCTCCACCAGCCTTAAGAATGCCAAGTAATCCTACTACCATCTCTAGCGATCGCTCCACACAAATGCCTACCAGCACATCTGCGGATACTCCTAAAGACTTCAGGTAGTGAGCCAACTGGTTAGCACGGCAGTTTAACTGCTGGTAAGTGAGTTGTTGATTTACTCTCCGAGAAGCCTCGCTGCGCTCGTCTACAAACTCCACCGCCACTGCATTGGGTGTACGCTCTACTTGTTCCTCAAACAACTGATGGATAGATTTATCACGGGGATAATCCGTCAGAGTATTGTTCCATTCAACTAATAACTGCTGTTGCTCTGTCTGTGACAGCAGAGGCAATTGCGAAATCCGCTCCTCTGGGTTAGCGACAATTCCAGAGAGCAATGTCACAAAATGTCCAGTCATCCGTTCAATTGTGCTGGCATCAAATAAGTCAGTGTTATATTCCCATACACCCACCAGTCCATTACCAGTGTTTTGTATTGATAAAAACAAATCAAACTTGGCAGTTGTGCTTTCTACTGGCAAAGAACTGATAGTTAAATCAGTAAGCTCTATCTCAGACATAGGCACATTCTGGAGGGCAAACATGACTTGGAAAAGTGGTGTATGACTGAGATCGCGTTCTGGCTGCAATACTTCTACTAGCATTTCAAAAGGTAAGTCCTGATGAGCATAAGCATCTATTGCCATCAATCGAACGCGACCAAGTAATTCGTTAAAGCTGCGATCGCCTGATAAGTCAGTACGTAATACTAAAGTATTGACAAAAAAGCCAATTAACCCTTCAATTTCATTACGATTACGGTTTGCAATTGGCGAACCCACCAAAATATCTTCCGTACCTGTGTAGCGGTAAAGTAGCGTATCAAACGCTGCCAACAACGTCATAAAGAGAGTACAACCTTGCTCCTGGCTCAGTTTTGTCAGCTTATTGCTTAACTCAACTGAGAGTGCAAACTCTTGATGTCCACCAGCGAAAGTCTGCACAGATCCTCTGGGTCGATCTGTTGGTAGGGACAACAAGGCTGGTGCAGCTTTTAGTTGTTGTTGCCAGTAACTTAGTTGAGTTTGCAGTACCGAGCCTTGCAACCAATTTCTTTGCCAGATAGCAAAATCTGCGTACTGAATCGACAGTGGTGTTAAAGGTGATGGCTCACCTTGAGAGTAAGCGTTGTACAGTGCTGCTAGTTCTTGGATAAACACACCCATTGACCAAGCATCAGAGACAATATGGTGCATACATACACTCAAAATGTGTTCTGTCTCGGACAGCACAATTAATGTTGCCCTAACTAATGCTTGATTTGCTAAGTCAAACGGTTGATTAGCTTGTTTTTGCGCTAATTGCTGTGTAGCAATTTCTTGTTCAGTTGTTGATAAATGCTTCAAGTCAACGACTGAAACTGTCCAATTCGTTTGTGTTTGAATAAGTTGAGAAGGTTTTCCATCAACTATCACAAAGTTAGTGCGTAAGGCTTCGTGGCGATTAATGATTTCATACAAGCTTTGTTCTAAGGCAACTTGATTAAGTGTTCCGACTAGACGCAAAGCCATAGGAATGTTGTATATGGCACTGTTCGGCTCGAACTGGTCTAAAAACCATAAACGCTGTTGGGCATAAGACAGTGGTAATTCTGCATTCTCTGCCCTTGGTAAGATGGGTGGGGAAACCAGTTCTAAGTCTTGTTGCTGCAATTGCTCAATCGAACGCGCCAATTCCGCAACTGTTGTTTTGGCAAAGAACTCACGCAATGGTAGTTCCACTTTGAAAATGTTGCGGATACGTGAAACTAGTTGCGTTGCTAGCAGTGAGTGTCCCCCAAGTTCAAAGAAGTTATCATATATACCCACTTGGTCTACTTTCAGGGCTTGTGTCCAAATTTGCGTCAGGATTTCTTCAATCGGAGTGCGCGGGGCGACAAAACTTATTTCCAGTCCCTCACGAGAGTCTGGCGCTCTCAATGCGCGACGGTCTACTTTGCCGTTGGGAGTCAGAGGTAAAGACTCTAGCATCACAAAAGCATGAGGTATCATGTATTGTGGCAGTTGACTAGAAACAAACGATCGCAACTGGCTGATTGTAGGTGGATGCTGTTTATGTCCTACCACGTAGGCGACTAAGCGCTTATCACCAGGATTATCTTCGCGGGCAATAACACAAGCTGCCTGCACATCGTCGTATTGGTTCAGTAATTCTTCAATTTCTCCCAACTCGATACGGAAGCCCCGAATTTTTACCTGATTGTCGATGCGTCCCAGGTATTCAATGTTGCCATCTGGTAAATAGCGTGCTAAATCTCCGGTTTTATAAAGTCGGGGATTAGGGATTGGGGATTGGGGACTGGGGACTGGGAATTGGGAATTGGGAAGAATTTCTGCTCCTCTGCTCCTCTGCTCCCCTGCTTCCCTGCTTCGACCGAAGGGATTGGGAATAAATTTTTCTTTTGTCAACTCTGGACGGTTAAGGTAGCCTCTGGCTAATCCCGCACCACCAATATGCAATTCACCTGGTACACCAATCGGTACTGGTTGCAGATATTCATCTAAAATATAAACCTGGACGTTGGCGATCGCCTTACCAATAGATATTTTATCGTCATCTTCAGTGCATTTTGCGATCGCAGCACAGACACTAGCTTCTGTTGGCCCGTAGGCATTGAAGAAGTTTCTGCCAGCAGACCATTGTCTGATTAATTCAGATGAACTTGCTTCTCCCGCTACAATTATTGTTTGCAGTGCCGGAAGTTCCGACCCAGGCATAACTGCCAAGGCCGATGGTGGTAGGGTGATATGGGTAATGCTGCGATCGCTTAATTGCTCAATTAATGGCTTCCCTGGTAGTAGGGAGTCTTTTGTTCCCAGATACAGCGTTGCACCTGACCCCAGAGCCATCAAAATTTCTGAGATGGAAGCATCAAAACTGAAGGATGCAAACTGAAGAACGCGACTATCCGAAGTCAAGCCAAAATTTTGAATCTGAGCTTGAGCTAAGTTGCATAATCCCTTATGCTCAACCATCACACCTTTAGGTTTACCTGTTGAACCAGAAGTGTAAATCAGATTAGCTAGATGAAAAGCTTTGACTTCACTGGTTGGGTTATCTTGATTATTTTGGGCAATTTGTTCCCAAGCTTCATCTAAACAGATAAGTTTTGCTTGATGCTCAGGAAGTCTGTCAATAAGTCGCTGTTGAGTCAACAGTATAGAAACTTGAGCATCTTCTAACATGAAAGCCAAACGCTCAGTAGGATACTCTGGGTCAAGTGGTACATAAGCTCCACCTGCCTTGAGAATCCCCAACAGTCCCACTACCATATCTATTGAGCGTTCCACACAAATACCCACCAGCGTATCTGGTTTTATATCCAAAGACTGTAAGTAATGAGCTAAATGATTAGCCCGACAATTCAATTGCTGGTAAGTCAGTTGTTGATTTTCAAATACTACAGCTATAGCATCAGGTGTAAGCTCTACCTGCTCCTCAAACAACTGATGAATACACTTATCAACAGGATAGTCTGCTTGAGTATTGTTCCATTCAACTAATAACTGCTGTTGCTCTTTCTCTGACAGCAAAGGCAATTGCGAAATCCGTTCTTCTGGGTTAGCAACAATACCTGAGAGCAATGTCACAAAATGCCCACTCATCCGCTCGATTGTGCTGGCATCAAATAAGTCAGTGTTATATTCCCATATTCCCACTAGTCCAGCACTTGAATTGTGCATTGATAAAGTTAAATCAAACTTAGCAACTGTGCTTTGGGCTGGCAATGAACTGATAGTTAAACCAGCAAGCTCTACTCCAGACATGGGCGCATTCTGGAGGACAAACATCACCTGGAATAGTGGTGGATGGCTGAGATCCCGTTCTGGTTGTAATGCCTCAACTAGCATTTCAAATGGCAACTCTTGATGAGAGTATGCTCCTAGAGCTATTTGCCGAACGCGAGAGAGTAATTCGCTAAAACTGGGGTTGCCCGATAAGTCAGTACGCAACACTAAAGTATTGACAAAAAAGCCAATTAACCCTTCAATTTCACTGTGTTCGCGGTTTGCGATCGCAGACCCTACTAAAATGTCTAATTGTCCTGTGTAGCGGTAAAGTAGGGTATCAAAGGCTGCCAAAAGTGTCATAAACAAAGTTACCCCTTGTTTCTGGCTCAGTTGTGTCAGTTGATTACTTAACTCAACTGAGAGGGCAAACTCTTGAATTGCGCCAGCGAAAGTCTGCACAGCAGGTCTTGGTCGGTCTGTAGGTAGGGACAACAAGGCTGGTGCATCTTTTAGTTGTTGTTGCCAGTACGAGATTTGATTTTGCAGTACCTCTCCTTGCAACCACTCTCTTTGCCAGATGCCAAAATCTGCGTACTGAATCGGCAGTGGTGTTAAAGGTGACGGTTCACCTTGAGAATAAGCGTTGTACAGTGCTGCTAGTTCTTGGACAAATACACCCAATGACCAGGCATCAGAGACAATATGGTGCATACACAGTAACAATATGTGTTCTGTCTTAGACAGCACAATTAATGTCGCTCTGATTAGTGCTCCCTCTGCCAAGTCAAAAGGCTGAATCGCTTGTTGTTGCGCTAATTGCTGTGTAGCGATTTCTTGTTCGCTTAGTGGCAGATGTTCGCACTCAACAACTGAAACTGTCCAATTAATTTGTGTTTGAATAATTTGAGAAGGTTTTCCATCAACCGTAATGAAATTAGTACGTAACGCTTCATGGCGATCGATAATTTCTTGAAAACTTTGTTCTAAGGCAGCCCGATTGAGATTTCCCACTAGATGCAAAGCTAAGGGGATATTGTATATAGAACTGTTCGGCTCTAACTGGTCTAAAAACCACAAACGCTGTTGAGCATAAGATAGGGGTAATTCTTCATTCATCATCTTTTGCTCCTTGGTAGAATGCGTGGAACAGTTAGGTCTGAGTTTTGTTGCTGTAACTTCTCGATTGATGGAGCTAATTCAGCAATGGTCAGGGTATTGAACAATTCGTGTAAAGGGAGTTGGACTTTAAAGCGATCGCGGATGCGTGAAAGTACTTGTGTTGCTAGTAGCGAGTGTCCCCCAAGTTCAAAGAAGTTATCATGTACGCCTACTTGCTCTACTTTCAGCACTTGTGACCAAATTTGTACCAGTATTTCTTCAATCGGAGTGCGCGGGGCTACATATTTTTCTGTGCGTTCACTGTGTAAATCTGGTGCAGGTAAAGCGCGACGGTCTACTTTGCCGTTGGGAGTAAGTGGCATCTCCTCCAACATCACAAAAGCACTTGGAACCATGTAGTCTGGTAGCTTTGCTTTCAGGAATTGCCGCAGTTCATTGATTGTGGGTGTATGCTGATGCGGCACGACGTAGGCAACTAAGCGTTTATCACCTGGATTGTCTTCGTGGGCGGTGACTACAGATGCCTGCACATAATCATGTTGGTTGAGTAATGCCTCAATTTCTCCCAACTCGATGCGGAAACCACGGATTTTTACTTGGTTATCAATTCGTCCGATGTATTCAATTGTGCCATCTGGTAAATAACGCGCTAAATCTCCAGTTTTATATAATTTTGAATTGTCAAAGGGGTTGGAAATGAATTTTTCTTTTGTCAACTCTGGACGGTTGAGATAGCCTCTTGCTAATCCTGCACCAGCAATATGCAATTCTCCTGCTACACCTACAGGAACAGGTTGCAGATGCTCGTCTAAAATGTAAATTTGTGTGTTGGCTATAGGCTGCCCAATCGGTACTGTCCTAAGATTTCCATCTGGAAAGCATTGCCAATAGGTGACATCAATTGCCGCTTCTGTTGGGCCATACAGATTGTGCAATTCACACTCTAACCGAGCAAAAAAGCGTTCCTGAAGTTCTACAGGTAAAGCTTCACCACTACATATAACTCGTTTCAAGCTAAGGCAATTTTCAAGATTTTGTTCTTCTAAGAAAACCTGGAGCATAGAAGGAACAAAATGCAATATTGTAATCTGCTGCTCTAAAATCAGGTTGACCAAGTAAGCACTATCTTTATGTCCTCCTGGTTTAGCCACAACTAAACGCGCTCCTGTGATTAATGGCCAGAAAAACTCCCAAACTGAAACGTCGAAGCTAAAAGGAGTTTTCTGTAAAATGCAATCTACTGCTGTTAATTGATAAGCTTGTTGCATCCACAGCAGGCGATTGCAAATTCCCAAGTGGGTGTTCATTGCTCCTTTGGGCTTGCCAGTGGAACCAGATGTGTAAATTACATAAGCCAAGTTACTAGCTTGCACGGTAGTAATTGGATTTTCCTGACTTGACTGAGAAATAAATTGCCAGTCAGTATCTAAATATACAACCTGCCCTTGATGCTGAGGTAACTTTTCCTTGAGTTGCTGTTGTGTCAGCAGCACTCTCACTTGAGCATCTTCCAGCATGAAGCTCAAGCGTTCTTGTGGATAGTCTGGATCAAGTGGTACATAAGCTCCACCTGCCTTGAGAATCCCTAATAGTCCCACAACCATTTCTATTGAGCGTTCCACACAAATACCCACTAGCACATCTGCTCCCACTCCCAAAGACTGCAAGTAGTGTGCCAACTGGTTAGCGCGATTATTCAACTGCTGGTAAGTGAGTTGTTGATTTTCAAACTCCACTGCTACAGCATCAGGTGTACTCAAACACTGCTCCTCAAATAACTGATGGAGACATTTATCTAGTGGATAATCTACTTGAGTATCGTTCCATTCCACTAATAATTGATGCTGTTCGACTTCTGTCAGCAGGGGCAATTGTGAGATTTGCTGTTCTGGGTTAGCAACAATTCCCTCAAGCAATATTTGGAAATGTCCTAACAAGCGAGTAATTGTTGCATCATCAAAGCGGCTGATATCATAGCTAATCTTTACCAACAATTGCTTACCAGCAGCAGCAATTACAGTCAGAGGATAATTAGTTTGTTCAATAGCGTGAATCTTGTCTATAGAGAAACTGTAATTATGCGATGCCTTCGGCGGCTGGCTACGCACTGCCTCATCAACTGGATAATTCTCAAAGACAACAATGCTCTCGAACAAAGGCGTTCCTCTGTTGATTTCACTCTTACCTTGAATCTCCACCAATGAGCTATATGAATATTGCTCAGATTCAACTTGTTGCGCCTGTAAATCCTTCAACAAAGCCAACACTTGGGTATCGTCTGAAACTTGAACTCGCACTGGCAAGGTGTTAATAAATAGCCCCACCATCGACTCGATACCAACAAGAGATGGCGGACGACCAGATACAGTTACACCAAAAACTACATCAGTTTCTTGGCTGTAGCGACACAGCAGTAATGCCCAAGTTGCTTGCACCAGATTATTGATCGTCAGTTGATGCTTCCGTGCAAAAGTCTGGACTGCGGCTGTCGCTTGCACCGTCAGTTGAATTTGTTGTTCGCTATAGCTAGAATCTAACTTTTTACGGTTTGATAATTGTTTTTTATCAACACTTAAAGGAGTGGGTGCAGTAAAACCTTGGAGTTTTTCTCTCCAAAATTGTTCAGCTTGGGCTAAGTCTTGTTTCTGTAGCCAAGCAATGTAGTCGCGGTAGCTTTGAGTTGGTTGAACAGCTAATTTTTCACTCTGAGAAATTGCTTGATAAAAGTACAATAAGTCTTTAAAAACCAGAGGCATTGACCAACCATCAAGCAATAAGTGATGAGAACTCCAAATAAATTGATAAGTATCTGCACTCAATTGGATGAGGCTCAGGTGTATCAGTGGTGGTTGAGACAGTTGGAAACCTTGTTTTCGTTGTGAGTGCAACAAAAGCTCTAATTGCTGTTGTTGATCTTGTGTAGATAGCTGTTGCCAATCATGGCTGTTGAGGTTAACATCCACCTGCCGATACACTACTTGAAGTGGCTGGGCTAATTGCTCCCAAACAAAAGCAGTCCGCAAGATTGAATGCTGTGCTACCACTTGCTGCCAAGCTTGCTCAAATGCTGTCACATTCAACTTTCCACTCAAAGTTAAACTTAACTGCTGAAAATATACTCCTGAGTCTGGAGCGTACAAACTCTCAAACAGCATACCCTCTTGGGTTGGCGAGAGCGGGTAAATATCTTCAATATTTCTGGAGTTAGTTTTGCCTGATTGATTTTTGAATACTAAACTTGCCAACAGTTGGTCTATTTCTGGCTGATTGAGCTTGACTAGCGAGAAATCTGAAGGTGTATAACCTCCACTCTCAGGCGATGAACAATGAGTAATTAGTCCAAGCAATGTCTTGACAAATTCTTGTGCCAGACTTTCGATTGTGGCGTGCTGGTGGATATTTGGGCTGTAAGCCCAATTTATTTGCAACCGTTCTTCAGTAATAACGCTGTTGATATCTAGTAGATAAGGGCGGTTGTTCTGCAAACCGTGGCTGCGTCCCGCAGACTCAAAAGCTTGCTGCATCCAAGAAGATGTATTGAGCAGTTGGTCAAATTGACCCAAATAATTAAAACTGATTTCTGCTTGCGGTAATGCCTGTAGTTGGGTAGCAACTTCCGCATCCTGACTCAGATAACGCAATAAGCCATAGCCAATTCCTTTATTAGGAATAGCTCGCAGTTGTTCTTTGACAGATTTTAAGGCATCGGCTGGATTTGTTGTTGCTCCCAGTTCCAAAAGTACAGGGAAGATGGTTGTAAACCAACCGATAGTACGCGACAAATCTACACCATCAATAATATCTTCCCGCCCATGACCTTCTAAGTTGAACAGCACAGAGCTTGAGTTAGTCCATCTGCTCAAAACCAGCGCCAAAGCAGTTAGTAGGACATCGTTAATCTGAGTGTTGTAAGCTTTTGGCACATCTTGTAGCAAAGCACGAGTTTGTGCTTCATTTAACGAAACTGTTACTGTACTAACTGCTTCAACAGTGTTTGCCCCTTTTGTATAGTCTACTGGGATAGGAGGAACTGCGGCGCGAGATTCATTCAACCAATAAGCCACCTCAGATTTGAGAGTTTCTGACTGTGCATGTTCGGTTAATTTGTTAGACCAATCTTTGAAAGAAGTTGTTTTAGCAGGCAGTGCGATTACTTTACCTTGAGCAAGTTGCTGATATGCTGTCTGCAAATCCTCTAACAAAATTCGCCAAGAAACGCCGTCAACGACCAAGTGATGGATAACGATAAGTAATCGCGCCCTTTTGTCAATACCCAGATAAAAAAAGGCAACTTGCACTAGATTCTCTGACAGATTCAAACTCGCCTGTAAGCAAGTTGCGCTAGCTTCAATGGCTGCTTGTTGCTCACTCTGTGGGAGTGCCGATAAGTCTATATCAGAGAAAGCAACGCTATCAGTCACAGCAGAGTGAATTTGCTGCCAAGTAGAGTCAGATTGTGTAAAACGTAGGCGCAGAGCATCATGATGTACTAGCAATTGCTGTAACACTTGCTTTAATAGCTCTGGCTTGAGGTCAGCTGGTACTGAAAGCAGAAATGATTGATTAAAGTGATGCGGCTGTTGTAAATTTTGCTCAAAAAACCAGTGTTGAATCGGCGTTAGAGGTAATGTCCCTGTTACCAAACCTTGTTCTATTTGGATAACACTCGCTATGTTTGCTACTACGGCTAATTGTGCAATTGTTTGATGTGCAAATAATTGCTTGAGAGTCAGTTGCAATTCTGCTAGTTTTGCTCTGTTGATGATTTGAAGACTGAGAATAGAATCTCCACCGAGTTCAAAGAAGTTATCGTGAACTCCTACTTGCTCTACTTTGAGAACTTCTGCCCAAATCTGCGCTAATATTTCTTCGATTTGATTGCGTGGGGCTACAAAATTGACTTCTAGTTCTCCACGAGAGTCTGGTGCTTTTAATGCGCGGCGGTCTACCTTGCCGTTGGGAGTAAGAGGCAAGGACTCCAGCATTACAAAAGTATGTGGCACCATGTAGGTAGTCAGTTGGTTAGACAGGAAGGAGCGCAACTGGCTAACTGTAGGTGTCTGTCCTAGATGCGGTACTACGTAGGCGACTAGGCGTTTATCACCTGGGGTATCTTCGCGGGCGATAACACAAGATGCTTGCACATCCTCATGTTGGCTCAGGACTGCTTCTATTTCTCCCAACTCAATGCGGAAACCACGTATTTTTACTTGATTGTCAATTCGCCCCAGGTATTCAATTGTGCCATCTGGTAAATAGCGGGCTAAATCCCCTGTTTTGTAGAGGCGATCAGAATTAAAGGTTTCCCCTCTGCTCCTCTGCTCCCCTGCTCCTCTGCTTCTCTTGAAGGGGTTAGAGATAAATTTCTCTTGTGTCAATTGTGGGCGGTTAAGGTAGCCTTTTGCTAAACCTAAACCACCGATATGCAATTCTCCGGCTACACCTACAGGAACTGGTTGTAAGTGTGAATCTAAAATGTAAAACTGAGTGTTAGCTATGGGACGACCAATGGGCGCGATTGCGCGGAGCGCAGCGCCAGAGGCGATCGCACTTCTAGTTTCTAGTTGCGTTGACTCATTCCTAAGTTGGCAAATACTCGACCAAATTGTTGTTTCTGTCGGCCCATAGAGATTCCATACTTGGGCACCAGTTTCTAGTAATTGATGGGCTAATTGAGGTGGTAAGGCTTCTCCCCCACACAAGAGTTTCATTCCCAACCGTTGAGTAGATAAGCCGGAAGCTACCAGCATTTGCCAAGTCGCTGGAGTCGCTTGCATCACCGTTGTGCTTGAGTGCTGTAACTCCAGTAACAGCCTAGCGCCATCACTGGCGACTTCACGCCCAACTACTACTACCTTTGCTCCTACTATGAGTGGCAGATATAGTTCCAAAGCCGCAATGTCAAAAGATATGGTAGTAAGGGCACAGAAAGTATCAGAGTCAGTTAATCCTGGACAATGACTCATGGAAGCTAAAAAGTTGACTACACCCTTGTGGCTAACTTGCACTCCTTTTGGCTGGCCTGTGGAACCTGAAGTATAAATTACATAGGCCAAGTTTTCTGGTTTGCTGCCAGTGAGTGGATTTTCTCGACTGTGTTGCTCAATGAGTTGGCGATCGCTATCTAAACATACTACCTGTGCGGTATGCTCTGGCAAAGATTCCAATAATGATTGCTGAGTTAACAACACTGGCAGCGCCGCATCATCTAATATGAAACTCAAACGTTGTTGGGGATAGTCTGGGTCAAGTGGCACATAAGCCCCACCTGCCTTGAGGATGCCCAGTAATCCCACAACCATTTCTATGGAGCGCTCCAGACAAATACCCACTAGCACATCTGCTCCCACTCCCAAAGACTGCAAGTAATGTGCTAACTCATTTGCACGACAATTCAACTGTTGATAAGTCAGTTGTTGGTTTTCAAACACCACCGCTACAGCATCGGGTGTAAGCACTACTTGCTCCTCAAACAACTGATGGAGACATTTATCAAGGGGATAATCCGCTTGAGTATTGTTCCACTCCACTAATAATTGATGCTGTTCAATTTGTGTCAGCAGGGGCAATTGTGAGATTTGCTGTTCTGGGTTAGCAATAATTCCCTCAAGCAATGTCACAAAATGCCCACTCATCCGCTCAATTGTGCCTGCATCAAATAAGTCAGTGTTATATTCCCATACACCCACCAGTCCATCAGCAGTATTCTGCATGAATAAATTTAAATCAAACTTGGCAGTTCTGCTTTCTGGCATCAATGGAGTGACGCTTAACCCAGCCAACTCTACTCCAGACAAAGGCACATTCTGAAGTGCAAACATCACTTGGAACAGTGGTGTATGGCTGAGGTCTCTTTGTGGTTGTAATGCTTCCACCAGCATTTCAAAAGGCAAATTCTGATAAGTGTATGCCTCCATTGCCATTTCACGAACGCGACCCAGTAATTCACTAAAGCTCGGATTACCTGCCAAGTTAGTACGCATAACTAAGGTATTGACAAAAAAGCCAATCAACCCTTCTATCTCACTGCGATCGCGGTTAGCAATTGGCGAACCCACCAAAATGTCTTCTGTACCTGTGTAGCGGTAAAGCAGGGTATCAAACGCTGCCAACAACGTCATGAACAAAGTAACCCCTTGCTCCTGGCTCAGTCTTGTCAGCTTATTGCTTAACTCAACTGAGAGTGCAAACTCAAGATGTCCACCAGCGAAAGTCTGCACAGCAGGTCTTGGTCGGTCTGTGGGTAGAGACAACAAGGCTGGTGCATCTTTGAGTTGCTGTTGCCAGTAACTAAGTTGGCTTTGCAGTACACCTCCTTGCAACCATTGTCTTTGCCACAGTGCAAAATCTGCATACTGAATCGGCAGCGGTGCTAAAGGTAACGGTTGAGCTTGAGAATAAGCGTTGTACAGTGCTGCCAGTTCTTGAAGAAACACACTCATTGACCAGCCATCAGAGACAATATGGTGCATACACACTAATAAGATGTGTTCTGTCTCATTAAGCACTACTAATGTCGCCCTAACTAATGCTTGATTTGCCAGGTCAAAAGGCTGAATAGCTTGTTGTCGCGCTAATTGCTGTGTAGTAATTTCTTGTTCGGTTGTTGATAAATGCTTCAAGCTAACAACTGAAACTGTCCAATTCGTTTGTTTTTGAATAATTTGAGTTGGTTGTCCATTAACAGTGACGAAATTGGTGCGTAACGCTTCGTGGCGAGCAATAATTTCATGTAAGCTTTGTTCTAGGGCAACTTGATTCAGAGTTCCGACTAGACGCAAAGCTAAGGGGATGTTGTATAAAGCACTGTTCGGCTCGAACTGGTCTAAAAACCAAAGACGCTGTTGAGCAAATGACAGTGTTAATTGAGCATTCTCTGCCCTTTGTGTGATGAATGGTGTAGAAAGTTCTAAGTCTTGTTGCTGCAATCGCCCAATCGATTGCGCCAATTCGACAACTGTTGCTGAGGCAAACAATTCACGCAATGGTAGTTCCACTTTGAAAATGTTGCGGATACGTGAAACTAGTTGCGTTGCTAGTAGTGAGTGTCCGCCAAATTCAAAGAAGTTATCATGTATGCCTACAAGCTCTAGTTTCAGCACTTGCGCCCAAAGGAGTGCCAGCATTTCCTCAATGGGTGTGCGCGGGGCGACATATTTTTCTAGCAGTGTGGTGTCTAAGTCTGGTTTTGGTAAGGCGCGGCGGTCAACTTTGCCATTTGAAGTCAGGGGTAAGGATTCCAAGATTACAAAAGCACTTGGCACCATGTACTCTGGCAGCTTTGTTTTGAGGAATTGCCGTAGTTCGCTGATTGCGGGTTTACAATCCTGATGTGCTACCACGTAGGCGACTAAGCGTTTATCACCAGGAGTATCCTCACGGGCGATCGCACAAGATACTTGCACATCACTATGTTGGCTCAATACTGCTTCAATTTCGCTCAACTCGATGCGGAAACCACGTATTTTTACTTGGTCGTCAATGCGTTCTATGTATTCTATGCTGCCATTATTGAAATAGCGTGCTTTATCCCCGCTTTTGTAGAGGCGGGAATGTGGTTCATCATTAAAAGGATTGGGGATGAATTTTTCTTGTGTTAATTCTGGACGGTTAAGGTAGCCTCTTGCTAATCCTGCACCACCAATATGCAATTCTCCTAGTACACCTATAGGTACTGGCTGTAAATAAGAGTCCAATATATAGATTTCAACATTGGCTATAGGGCGACCGATGGGTGGTGAAATATTATTATCCCGCCCATTAGAAACTACTAGTCCTGAAGTTGAGACAACAGTATTCTCAGTTGGGCCATAATTATTCACTACCTGGAAAGGGAGTAAACCTGATGGATATCGATGAAGCTTATCCCCCCCAGTTAGCATTGTTCGCAAAGTTGTACTTTCTGGCCATTCCAGAGACAATAATTGCTCTGCCATTGGTGTTGGCAGAAAACTGATTGTGATCTTTTTCGATTCCAACCAATCTTGCAAATCTACTGGAGATAAAAGAATTTCCGGTTTGACTAAATAGATACTTGCTCCTGCGGTCAGGTAAGGCCACAACTCCCATACAGCAGCATCAAATGCTGTTCCTGCTAGCTGAGTAGCTTTGTCTAAGGTCGTGATTTTAAAAGTGCGTTGATGCCAGAACACCAGATTTAATAATGCTTTATGGGCAATCAGCACTCCCTTGGGTTGACCTGTAGAACCGGAGGTGTAAATCACATAAGCCAAGTTAGCTGCTTGTGTCTCAGCGATCAGATTATCCTGACTTAACTGAGAAATAACCTGCCAGTCAGCATCTAAACAAACACGCTGTGCAGTATGCTCAGGCAATCTGTCGAGGAGTTTCTGCTGAGTCAGCAATACTGAAACTTGAGCATCTTCTAACATCAAGCGCAAACGCTCGGTAGGATAGTCTGAAGCAAGTGGCAAATAAGCGCCACCCGCTTTCAGAATCCCTAGCAGTCCCACCACCATTTCTAAGGAACGCTCTACACAAATACCCACTAGCACATCGGCTTTTACACCTAAAGACTTGAGGTAGTGCGCCAACTGGTTAGCGCGACAGTTTAATTCGTGGTATGTAAGATGTTGATTTTCATACACCACTGCTACAGCATCGGGAGTACGTTCAACCTGCTCCTCAAATAACTGATGAATGCATTTATCTTGGGGATAATCTACTCCTGTATCATTCCACTTTAGTAATAACTGCTGTTGTTCAATTTCTGTTAGCAGAGGCAATTGTGAAATCTGCTTTTGAGGATTAGCAACAATTCCTTCGAGTAATGTTTGGAAATGCCCCCTCATCCGCTCGATTGTGCTGGCATCAAACAAGTCAGCATTGTACTGCCACACACTCACCAATCCAGTTGCAGTATTCTGCATTGATAAAGTTAAATCAAACTTGGCAGTTGTGCTTTGGGCTGGCAAGGAACTGATAGTTAAGCCAGCAAGCTCTACTTCAGATATGGGCGCATTCTGGAGGACAAACATCACCTGAAACAGTGGTGTATGGCTGAGGTCGCGTTGTGGCTGCAATGCTTTTACCAACTCCTCAAAAGGCAGGTCTGGATGAGCGTAAGATAAGAGTGTCAGTTGCCGCACTCTACTTAGCAATTGCTGAAAACTTGGGTTGCCCGACAAATCGGTACGTAATACTAAAGTGTTGACAAAAAAGCCAATTAACCCTTCAAGTTCCAAGCGATCGCGGTTAGCAATAGGCGTACCTACTACAATGTCATCGGAGCCTGTATAGCGATAAAGCAAGGTGACATAAGCTGCAAACAGCGTCATGAATAGGGTGGCTCCCTCTTGCCTAGTGAAATTAGCGATCGCTTCACTCAGTTCAACTGAAAATTCTCCATATTGAATTTCACCCCGGAATGTTTGAATCGCTGGTCTTGGTCTGTCTGTGGGTAACTCTAGTAAGGTAGGAGCGTTTTTGAGTAGTTGCTTCCAGTAATCAAGCTGCGTTTGGAGTACTTCTGATTGCAACCATTGTCGCTGCCAAATCGCAAAGTCGGCATACTGAATTGGTAGCTCAGGTAGCTGTGGTGACAAGTTATTGCAGAGGGCTGAGTAAATAGTTGCTAACTCGCGCATCAATACGCCTATTGACCAACCATCCACTACAATGTGGTGTATTGTTAATACCAAAGCGTGTTCTACCTCTGTGAGTTTAACCACAGAAGCTCGGATTAAAGGAGAACTAGTAAGGTTAAAGGGTTGATTAGCTTCAGTTGTGGCTAATTGTTGGCAAGCGATTTCTCTTTCACTTTCAGGTAATTCTGATAGGTCTACTATTGGCACATTTAAGTTTAAGCTGTCAGTAATTGCCTGGACTGGCTGCTCATTGATAGTGCGGAAGTTAGTACGTAAAGCTTCGTGGCGATCGATAATTTTGTTGAGGCTTTGCTCTAGCGCCACGACGTTTAATTTACCGTGAAGTTTTAGAGCGGCTTGTTCGTTATAGGAGGGGTTATCTGGTTCCAACTGGTTTAATAACCAGAGTCGTTCTTGGGCAAAAGACAGAGGTAAGTTCTGAGGACGCTCGGCTTTGATCGGGGGAAAATCTGTATCGGTGTCCGCATTTTTCTCGTGCAGCAAGAAGATAAGTTCTGCTTTATTTTTAGTTAATAAGTCACGAGTTTCTAGTGTCAATACCCCTTTTGGAGCATTAACACGCAACTGCTCACCTTCAACCCACAACTTTACACCCTGTTTACTAAGATCAACTACCAATTGTTCGATATTCACAGAAACATTACCTCTATTCGCCTAATTCGTAATTCGTAATTCGTAATTCGTAATTTAAAATTATTTGTTACTCAGATTGTTATTTCTTCTCTCTCACCTGCGCCAAAGCTTGTATCTGGATCTATTTGTTTTTCTAGCTTTGGTGCTATTTCAGCTATTGTGGGTGACTCAAATAAGTTTGCTACAGATAATCGAATATAAAAAATATTTCGTATTCGGGATAAAACTTGAACAGCTATTAAAGAATCTCCTCCTAATTTAAAAAAATTGTCATTGATTCCCACCTGTTTAATTCCCAATAATTCTTCCCATATATCGGCAATTTTTTGCTCAATCTCATTGCGGGGAGCTAGATAAGAATTAGGTAAATCAGGTCTTGAGTGGAGTGCAGATAATTTTTCTGGCTGAAAAATATCCGACTTTCTTTGTAATGAAATCTCTGATTTCTGGTTATTCTGTTCTAGCCTAGATTTTATGATAAAAGCGGCTGATGCAGAAGCTTGAGCCAATGGCAATAATTTGACCACCTGTTCCAAACTTGAGTGCAAAATAGAGTTGTAGTAAGTATTTAAGGGAGA
The DNA here is from genome assembly GCF_054786515.1 of Nostoc sp. UIC 10890. Lineage (NCBI taxonomy): Bacteria > Bacillati > Cyanobacteriota > Cyanophyceae > Nostocales > Nostocaceae > Nostoc > Nostoc sp. UIC 10890. The sequence continues at coordinate 813,558 of NZ_JBSGKF010000001.1, read as the reverse complement.
TTCTGAATATGAACCGTTGTTTCCTTTTTGGTAAACCAGTTCATTGAAAATCTCTGAGGGTTCTTGTTCAACAACAATAGCAGCTAAATTTTCACCACAGCGTTGCACTAAATCTAAATCTACTAAAGATGAAGTAGCAAACCTCGCTTTAACTTCTTCTAAATGTTCATTAATATAATCTTGTGAACATGGTAGTAGCTCAGTAAATAACCCCTCCTGTTCCTGTAGCTGTCCTTGCTTAACTAATATTTGCAACCATCTAGAAAACAATTGTTGATAGCGAGGAGAAATATGGCATTGCGTCAACAAATTCTCCAAAGAATACTTTTCTTCGGCATTGCTAAAAGCCCCTAATTGTCTAAATGCAGAGTTGATGTAGGCTGTACATAAACGATTCAACCACTGTATGTTTTCCTGATGTGTTAACTCGTTGAGTTCTACATTTTTAGTATTTGCTTGATTTTGACCTTCTTGTACAAGCGATGTCCATAATTGTGATGGTGTGGGTAATGCTTGCAACTGTCCCCAAGCTGTTTTTTGTGGGGGGTCAATCCAATAACGTTGGCGCTCAAAGGGATAAGTCGGTAAAGGAAGGCGGTAATGCTCTTGGTGACTATAGAATCCAAACCAATCTATATTGACTCCAGCCAGCCAGAGTTGACCTAATGTAGTGAATAAAACATGATTATCAGATTGTTTTTCTTGAGGATGACGTACCGAAGTCAAGACAGTTTGTGCGGCTGCTTTATCTGGATGTCTTTTGACTAATGTAGTTAGTGTGTGTCCTGGGCCTACCTCTAGCAAGACTTGCTCAGGTGTTGCCAAGAATTTCTCGACACCTTGGGCAAACAGCACAGTGGAACGCAGATGTTGAGCGTAGTAGTCGGGATTTGTGGCTTGTGCAACTGTAATCCAAGTACCAGTCAAGTTGGAGATATAAGGAAGTTTTGGCGGATTTAAAGTAACTTTTTTGACTCGTTCTGCAAATGCCTTTAAGATTGGTTCCATCATTTGCGAATGGAAGGCATGGGAAGTATGCAGTTGGCGACATTCAATCCCTTGAGCAGCAAGCTGATTTTGTAGTGTATCTACTGCTGCTGTGGAACCGGAAACTACACACTGGGAGGGTTGATTAATCGCTGCAACAGAAAGTTCTTGCCCTAGTAGGGATTTTATCTTGTCTGCGGGTAGTGGAATTGAAAGCATTGCTCCAGTAGGCAGTTGCTGCATCATCTGTCCGCGTGCTGCTACTAGAGATAAGGCATCTTCTAGGGAAAAAACTTCTGCAAGAGTTGCTGCTACATACTCGCCAATACTGTGACCGATCGCAGCTTGTGGCTCCACTCCATAAGACTGCCATAATTTAGCTAGGGCGTATTCAATTACAAAAATAGCAGGTTGAGCAACGGCTGTTTGTTGAAGTTGCTTTGATGCTTCATCAATCTTTTCTTCACTGGGATAAAGTATGTGACGTAAATCTAGCCCTAGTAATGGTTTAAGAACTTCTGAGCAATAATCAACTTGTTCTTTAAATACTGTCTCAGTTTCATAAATTTCCCGCGCCATGTTGACATACTGAGAACCTTGACCAGGAAACATAAAGACAACAGACCGTTCTGTAATCTCTGTATAGTTGGTAAAAACTTGTTGGGCTGCTAAATTACTGAGAGTTTTGACAGCATCTTCTAAGTCTTGACAAATCAACATCCGTCGGTAATTAAAACCCCGCCGACCACTATTGAGGGTATAAGCTACATCGCCTAAGTCCAGTTCTGGATGCTGTTTTAAATGCGTGATTAAATTAGCTGTTGCTTGCTCAAGCGCACTCGCAGTTTTAGCTGAAAGTACCAACAAGTGTAAAGGACGTTCAATAGCATCTTTAGAATTTTTAATTTTTAATTTTAAATTTTTAATTTCTAAAGGGGCTTCTTCTAAAATTACATGAGCATTAGTACCCCCGATACCAAAAGAACTAACTCCAGCACGGCGAGGAGTGTTATTTGTTTTCCATTCAGTCAGGGTTGTATTGACGTAAAAAGGACTGTTGGCAAAATCAATTTTGGGATTAGGTGTCTCAAAGTGCAAACTAGGAGGCAGCATTTTATTTTGCAGTGCTAATACAGTTTTAATCAAACCTGCCACACCTGCTGCTGTATCTAAATGTCCTAAGTTGGTTTTTAACGAACCAATAGCGCAAAAACCTTTTTTATCAGTACTTTGATTAAAAGCTTGAGTTAAAGCGGCAATTTCAATGGGATCTCCTAAAGGTGTAGCAGTACCATGAGCTTCGATGTAGGAAATTGTTTCGGCATCTACACCAGCTATAACTTGAGCCTCGCCAATGACTGCTGCTTGACCACTAATACTAGGAGCAGTGAAGCCCACTTTCATTGCACCATCATTATTAATCGCCGAACCTTTAATGATTGCATGGATGTGGTCGCGGTCTGCGATCGCATCCTTTAATCTTTTCAATACCACAATCCCAGCACCGCTACTGGCAATTGTTCCTTGTGCCTTAGCATCAAAAGCACGGCAGTGTCCATCAGGAGAAAGAATCATGCCCTCTTGATGCAAATAACCTATTTTTTGAGGAATGCTGAGAGTAACTCCCCCAGCTAAAGCCATGTCACATTCATAATTTAATAGGCTTTGGCAAGCTAAGTGAACAGCAACCAAAGAAGTAGAACAGGCTGTTTGTACATTCACTGCTGTCCCAGTCAAGTTAAGTTTATATGCAACTCGTGTTGGCAAGAAATCTTTATCGTTGGAAATTATTAATTGCAGTGGGTCAACTGTCTCTAATAATTGATGATGAGGGTAGAGATTGTTGACAAGATACCTGTTCATTCCCACACCAGCATAAACCCCGATTAACCCATTATAGGTATGCGGATCATAACCAGCCTTTTCTATTGCCTCCCACGCCAATTCTAAAAATAAGCGTTGTTGGGGATCTATTAATTCAGCTTCTTTCGCACTATAAGCGAAAAAGTTTGCATCAAACAATTCAATGTCTGATAAAACAGCACTAGCTTTTACATAATTAGGATTGTTCAGTAAATCTATAGAAACGCCAGAAGTTATCAATTCTTCATCCGTCAACCTGGAGATAGATTCTATGCCATCACGCAAATTTTGCCAAAAAGAGTCAATATCTTTGGCTTTTGGGAATCTACCAGCAAGAGAAATTATTGCTATTTCAGAATTATTGAAATCATTTATATTAATGGAATCTATCATAATTTTTTACCCTTCCTTTGAGAAAGATACTGTTGCCTAAGCTGTAATTGTTGATTTCTGAAAGCTTTACTTTCAGTTGGAGATTGAGGGCGAGAATTATTTTGTTTTATTAATGTATCTTCTTTATTAAGTTTAGTGCTTAAGTATTGGCTTAATCTATGGATAGTTGGGTAATTAAACATATCAACTATTGACACTTCTAACCCAAATTTCTCTTGCAATTGCTGATTAATTCGTATCAGTAGTAATGAATGACCTCCTAGTTCAAAGAAATTATTGTAAATTCCCACTTTTTCTACTTCCAGTGTTTTTTGCCAAATGCCAGCAATGATTCTTTCTACTTCAGTATTTGGCATTACATAATTTGATAGTTCCTGTTGTAAATCTGGAGCAGGTAAGGCGCGACGGTCTACTTTACCGTTGGGTGTCAGGGGTAAGGACTCCAGCATCACAAAAACACTTGGCACCATATACCCAGGCAGTTTATCGTCAAGAAACTGACGCAGTTCGTCCGTTGTGGGTGTCATCTGTAAATGCGGCACTACGTAGGCGACTAAGCGCTTATTACCTGAAGTTTCTTCACGAGCAATGACACAACATATCTGCACATCATCATGTTGTCCTAGTAATGCTTCAATTTCTGCCAACTCGATGCGGAAGCCCCGAATTTTTACTTGATTGTCTATGCGTCCCAGGTATTCAATGTTGCCATCGGGTAAATAGCGTGCCAAATCCCCAGTTTTATAAAGCCGAGGACTGGGGACTAGGGACTGGGAATTAGGAAGAATTTTTGCTCCTCTGCTCCCCTGCTCCCCTGCTCCCCTGCTTCTTTTAAACGGATTGGGGATGAATTTTTTAGTTGTCAGTTCGGGACGGTTAAGATAGCCTTTTGCTAACCCGACACCAGCAATATGTAACTCTCCTGGGATACCAATGGGAACTGGTTGCAGGTTGCTATCTAGAATATAGATTTGAGTGTTAGCGATCGCTCGACCAATACTCGGTGATATCTGATCTTGCTCCTTGGCAACTACCAGCCCAGAAGTTGTAACAACAGTATTCTCAGTTGGGCCATAATTATTCACTAGTTGGAAGGGGATTAAATCTGATGGATACTGATGAAGCTTATCTCCTCCAGTCAGTATGGAACGCAAAGCCAAATTTTCAGTTGGCCATTCCAAAGACAATAATTCCTGTGCTAGTGGTGTTGGCAGAAAACTGATAGTAATCTGCTTGGAAATCAACCAGTCTCGTAGCTTCACTAACGAGCTAAGGAACTCAGATTTGACTAAGTAGATACTTGCTCCTGCTGTCAGGTAAGGCCACAACTCCCATACAGCAGCATCAAATGCTGTTCCTGCTAGCTGAGTGGCTGTGTCTAAGGTCGTGATGTTAAAAGTGTTTTGATGCCAGAACACCAAATTTAATAATCCTTGATGAGCAATCAGCACTCCCTTGGGTTGACCCGTAGAACCGGAGGTATATATCACATAAGCCAAATTAGTTGCTTGTGTCTCAGTGATGAGATTATCCTGACTTGACTGAGAAATAAGCTGCCAGTCAGTATCCAAACAAACCAGTTTGGCTTGATGTTGGGCCAATCTATCAAGGAGTTTCTGCTGAGTCAGCAACACCGAAACTTGAGCATCTTCTAGCATAAAGTGCAAACGCTCAGTCGGATACTCAGGGTCAAGCGGCAAGTATGCCCCACCCGCCTTAAGAATACCTAGTAGTCCCACCACCATTTCTATTGAGCGTTCCACACAAATGCCCACCAGCATATCTGTGGACACTCCCAAAGACTTGAGATAGTGCGCCAACTGGTTAGCACGACTATTCAACTCGTGGTAAGTGAGTTGTTGATCTTCAAACACAACTGCCACAGCATTAGGTGTACGCCCAACCTGCTCCTCAAACAACTGATGGATACATTTATCTAGTGGATAATCTACCTGAGTATCAGTCCACTCTACTAATAGTTGATGTTGCTCAACTTCTGTTAACAGTGGCAGTTGAGAAATTCGTTCCTCTGGGTTAGCAATAATACCTTCAAGTAATGTCACAAAATGACCCGTCATTCGCTCAATGGTGGATGCATCAAACAAATCAGTGTTGTATTCCCACATCCCAACCAGTCCGGTGGCAGTGTTTTCCATTCCTAAAGTCAGATCAAACTTGGTAGTTGTACTTTTTACCACCAGTGGACTGACAGTTAACCCAGTCAACTCCAATTGTTGAGATATAGGAGCATTTTGGAGGACAAACATCACTTGGAACAGCGGTGTGTGACTGAGATCCCGTTCTGGCTGCAATGCTTCTACTAGCATTTCAAAAGGCAAATTCTGATGAGAGTATGCATCCATCGCCATTTCACGAACACGACCTAGTAATTCGCTAAAGCTAGGATTGCCAGCCAAATTGGTACGCATGACTAAAGTGTTGAGAAAAAAGCCAATTAACCCTTCTATCTCACTGCGATCGCGGTTAGCAATTGGCGAACCCACCAAAATGTCTTCTGTACCTGTGTAGCGGTAAAGTAAGGTGTCAAACGCTGCCAACAGCGTCATGAACAAAGTAACTCCTTGTTGCTGGCTTAGTTGCGTGAGTTTATCAGTTAGTTCCTTGGAGAGGGCAAACTGTTGATATGCTCCCGCGAAAGTCTGCATAGATGGTCTAGGTCGGTCAGTAGGTAGTGACAACAAAGCTGGTGCGTTTGCCAGTTGTTGTTGCCAGTAACTCAATTGGCTTTGTAAGACATCTCCTTGCAACCAATTTCGCTGCCAAATTGCGAAATCTGCGTACTGTATCGGCAGTGGTGTTAAAGGTGACAGATCACCTTGAGAATAAGCATCGTACAAGGCTGCTAGCTCTTGAACAAACACACCCATTGACCAGCCATCGCTAACTATGTGATGCATACACACTAATAAGGTGTGTTCTGTCTCGGACAGCACTACTAATGTTGCCCTAACTAATGCTTCATTTGCTAAGTCAAAGGGCTGTTGTGCTAATTGCTGTAAAGCTGTTTCTTGCTCGATTGTAGATAAATGCTTGAAGTCAACAACTGAGAGTGGGCAATTTTTTTGTGTTTGAATAATTTGAGAAGGTTTTCCATCAACGATGACAAAGTTGGTGCGTAACGCTTCGTGGCGATGAACAATTTCTTGTAAGCTTTGTTCTAAGGCAGTTCGATTAAGAGTTCCGACTAAACGCAAAGCTATGGGGAAGTTGTAGAAGGCGCTGTTTGGGTTTAACTTGTCTAAAAACCATAGCCGTGTTTGGGCATAAGACAGTGGTAATTCTGCATCCTCCGACCTTGGTAAGATGGGTGATGCTGTTAATTCTAAATCCTGTTGCTGCGATCGCTGAATGTTTTGGGATAATTCAGCAACGGTTGGTGCAGCAAATAAGCTACGCAATGGTAGTTCTACTTTCAAGCTGGTACGCACGCGGGAGATGAGTTGCGTTGCTAGTAGGGAATGTCCTCCAAGTTCAAAGAAGTTATCATGTATACCCACTTGCTCTACTTTTAGAACTTGCGCCCAAATTAGTGACAGGATTTCTTCAATTGGGTTACGTGGGGCAATATATTTGTCCAATAATTGGCTATGTAAATCAGGTGCGGGTAATGCGCGACGGTCTAGTTTACCGTTGGGGGTAAGCGGTAAAGCTTCTAAGATAACGATCGCACTTGGCACCATATATTCTGGTAACTTTGACTTCAGGAAGCTACGCACAAAGCTTACTGTGAGCGTCTGCTCTTTTTGAGGCACAATGTAAGCGACTAAGCGTTTGTTCCCAGGAATGTCTTCACGGGCGATGCCTGCGGCGGGCGTAGCCATCGCACAAGATGCTTGCACATCAAGTTGGCTCAGTACTGCTTCAATTTCTCCCAACTCGATGCGGAAACCCCGAATTTTCACCTGATTGTCAATACGCCCCAAGTATTCAATATTGCCATCACTTAAATAGCGTGCTAAGTCCCCTGTTTTGTAAAGGCGATCGGAATTAAAGGTTTCCCCTCTGCTCCCCTGCTCCCCTGCTCCTCTGCTTCTTTTAAAGGGGTTAGGGATGAATTTCTCTTGTGTTAACTCTGGTCGGTTGAAGTAACCTTGCGATAAAAGGACACCAGCAATGTACAATTCTCCTGGTATACCAACGGGTACAGGCTGTAAATACTTATCCAGAATGTAAATTTGCGTGTTGGCAATGGGACGACCAACGGGAGGAAGTAGCGGCCAAGCCTCCACTGAATTAGTCAGAGTAAAACTGGTGGCTAAATGGCTCTCTGATGGCCCATAGTGATTGTGCAAAGTACAATCAGTTAGTTTGCTTAACCATTGAGAAATAGCGGGAGTAATTTGCAACTGTTCTCCAGCAGTAATGATTTCCCGCAAATGACTATTAACTAATTCATCGCCAATAGCAACTTCAGCTAGTTGCTGTAAGGCAACAAAGGGGAGAAACATTCTCTCAATTGCTTTTTGTTGAAGAAAACCTAATAAAGCTGAGGTATCGCGGCGTAATTCCTCCCCAATTAAGAACAATGTGCCTCCAGAACACCAGGTAGTGAATATTTCTTGGAAGGAGACATCAAAGCTAATCGAAGCAAATTGTAGGGTTTTTGCTCCACGAGAAATTTTCAGATTTTCCCGATGCCACAAGATCAGATTGCTAAGGGCAAGCTGATTCATGGCTATACCTTTAGGTTGACCTGTAGAACCAGAAGTATAAATTATATAAGCTAAGTTAGTTGCTTGTACGTCAGAGATGAGATTGTCCTGACCCGATTGGGAAATCAGTTGAGCGTCAGTATCTAAACAAACAAGCTGTGCTTGATGCTGGGGCAATCTATCAACGAGTGACTGCTGGGTTAGCAACACCCTAACTTGAGCATCTTCTAAAATAAAGCTCAAACGCTCAGACGGATATTCCGGGTCAAGTGGCACATAAGCAGCACCCGCTTTGAGAATCCCTAGCAGTCCTATGACCATCTCTAAAGAACGCTCTACACACAGACCAACTAGGGCATCAGATCCTACACCCAAAGACTGCAAGTAGTGTGCCAACTGGTTAGCGCGGTAGTTTAATTCATAGTAAGTCAGTTGTTGATCTTCATATACAACTGCGATCGCATCGGGTGTACTATCCACCTGTTTCTCAAACAACTGATGAATGCACAAATCTTCTGGATAATCTACCTGAGTATCGTTCCACTCGACAAGTAACTTTTGTTGTTCCGGTTGTGTCAGCAGTGGTAATTGAGAAATTCGCTCCTCTGGGTTAGCAATAATACCTTCAAGTAATGTCACAAAATGACCAGTCATTCGCTCAATAGTACTAGCATCAAACAAGTCAGTGTTGTACTCCCACACCCCTACCAAACCGGTAGGAGTGTTCTGCATGATTAAGGTTAAATCAAACCTTGAAGTTGTACCTTTTATTGGCAATGAATTGATAGTTAACCCAGTTAGTTCTAATCCAGATGTCGGCGCATTCTGGAGGACAAACATTACTTGAAACAGTGGTGTATGGCTAAGATCCCGTTCTGGCTGCAATGCTTCTACCAGCATTTCAAAAGGCAAATGCTGATGAGAGTACGCCTCCATTGCCATTTCTCGAACACGAGTCAGTAATTCGCTAAAACTGGGGTTGCCTGATAAGTCAGTACGCATGACTAGAGTATTGACAAAAAAGCCAATTAACCCTTCTATCTCACTGCGATCGCGGTTAGCAATTGGTGAACCCACCAAAATGTCTTCTGTACCTGTGTAGCGGTAAAGCAGCGTATCAAACGCTGCTAACAGCGTCATGAACAGAGTCACCCCTTGCTCTTGGCTGAGTTTTGCCAGCTTATCAGTTAGTTCTTCAGAAAGTGCAAACTCTTGATGTGTCCCTTGGTAAGTTTGCAGAGCCGGTCTGGGTCGGTCTGTGGGTAGCGATAATAAGGTTGGAGCCGAAGCCAATTTTTGTTGCCAATAACTCAATTGGCTTTGTAGTACTTCTCCTTGCAACCACTGTCTTTGCCACAGTGCAAAATCTGCATATTGAATCGGCAGTGGCGCTAAGGTCGAGCTTTTACCTTGAGAATAAGCATTGTAAAGTGCTGCTAGTTCTTGGAGAAACAAACCGATTGACCAGCCATCTGAGACTATGTGGTGTATACACATTAACAGTATGTGTTCTGTCTCGGATAGCACTACTAATGTTGCTCTTACCAATGCTTGTGTAGCCAACTCAAAGGGTTGAATAGCTTGTTGTTGCACTAATTGCTGTGAAGCTATTTCTTGTTCGGTTGTAGATAAATGCTTCAAATCAACAACTGATACTGTCCAATTCGTTTCTGCTTGAATGATTTGTGTTGCCTGTCCATCAACCGTAATGAAATTAGTACGTAACGCTTCGTGGCGATGAATAATTTCTTGGAAGCTTTGTTCTAATGCGGCAACTTCCACAGTTCCTGCTAAACGCAAGGCTATAGACATATTGTAGAAGGGACTGTTTGGCTCGAATTGGTCTAAAAACCACAGACGCTGTTGAGCATAAGACAGTGCTAATTGTGCATTCTCCGCCCTTGGTAAGATAGGTGGTGCAGACAGTTCTAAGTCTTGTTGCTGTAATTGTTCAATTTCTCGTGCTAATTCGGCTAGTGTGGCGGCGGCAAACAACTCTCGCAATGGTAGTTCCACTTTAAAAATGTTGCGGATGCGTGAAACCAATTGTGTTGCTAATAGTGAGTGTCCCCCAAGTTCAAAGAAGTTATCATGTATGCCTACCTGTGGCAGTTGCAGTACTTGTGACCAAGTTTGCGCCAGTATTTCTTCAATTGGAGTACGTGGGGCTACATATTTATCTTTGATTTCGCTGGATAAATCCGGTGCGGGTAAAGCGCGACGGTCTACTTTGCCGTTAGAAGTGAGTGGCATTGACTCCAATATTACAAAAGCACTTGGCACCATGTAGTCTGGTAGCTTTGCTTTCAGGAATTGCCGCAGTTCATTGGTTGTGGGTGTATGCTGATGCGGCACGACGTAGGCAACTAAGCGTTTATCCCCCGTCGTACCTTCGCAGGCAATAACACAAGATGCCTGCACCTCCTCATATTGGTTCAGTAATACCTCAATTTCTCCCAATTCAATGCGGAAACCACGTATTTTTACTTGGTTATCAATTCGTCCGATGTATTCAATTGTGCCATCTGGTAAATAACGCGCTAAATCTCCAGTTTTATAAAGCTGGGGACTGGGGACTAGGGACTGGGAATTAGGAAGAATTTTGGCTCCTTTGCTCCCCTGCTCCCCTACTTCCCTGCTTCTTTTAAACGGATTGGGGATAAATTTCTCGGTTGTCAGATCAAGACGGTTGAGATAGCCTTTTGCTAACCCAACACCAGCAATATGTAACTCTCCTGGGATACCAATGGGAACTGGTTGCAGATGCTCGTCTAAAATGTAAATTTGTGTGTTGGCTATAGGCTGCCCAATCGGTACTGTCCTAAGATTCCCATCTGGAAAGCATTGCCAGTAGGTGACATCAATTGCCGCTTCTGTTGGGCCATACAGATTGTGCAATTCACACTCTAACCGAGCAAAAAAGCGTTCCTGAAGTTCTACAGGCAAAGCTTCACCACTACATATAACTCGTTTCAAGCTACGGCAATTTTTGAGACTTGGTTCTTCTAAGAAAACCTGGAGCATAGAAGGAACAAAATGCAATATTGTAACCTGCTGCTCTAAAATTAGGTTGACCAGGTAAGCACTATCTTTATGTCCACCTGGTTTAGCCACAACTAAACGCGCTCCTGTGATTAATGGCCAGAAGAATTCCCAAACTGAAACGTCGAAGCTAAAAGGAGTTTTCTGTAAAATGCAATCTACTGCTGTTAATTGATAAGCTTGTTGCATCCACAGCAGGCGATTGCAAATTCCCAAGTGGGTGTTCATTGCTCCTTTGGGCTTGCCAGTGGAACCGGATGTGTAAATTACATAAGCCAAGTTACTAGCTTGTACTGTAGTAATTGGATTTTCCTGACTTGACTGAGAAATAAATTGCCAGTCAGTATCTAAATATACAACCTGCCCTTGATGCTGAGGTAATTTTTCAAAAAGTTGCTGTTGTGTCAGCAACACTCTCACTTGAGCATCTTCTAGCATGAAGCTCAAGCGTTCTTGTGGATAATCTGGGTCAAGTGGTACATAAGCTCCACCTGCCTTGAGAATCCCTAACAGTCCTACTACCATTAAGAGCGATCGCTCTACACAAATACCCACCAGCACATCTGCTCCCACTCCCAAAGACTGCAAGTAATGTGCTAACTCATTTACGCGACTATTCAACTGCTGATAAGTCAGTTGTTCGTTTTCAAACACCACCGCTACAGCATCGGGTGTACGCGCTACTTGCTCCTCAAACAACTGATGGAGACATTTATCAAGGGGATAATCCGCTTGAGTATTGTTCCACTCAACCAATAACTGCTGTTGCTCAACTTCCGTCAACAGGGGCAATTGAGAAATGCACTGTTGTGGGTTAGCAATAATACCTTCAAGCAATGTCACAAAATGACCCGTCATTCGCTCAATAGTGCTGGCATCAAACAAGTCAGTGCTATATTCCCAAACACCCACCAGTCCATCAGCAGTATTTTCCATTGACAAGGTAAGATCAAACTTGGCAGTTGTACCTTCTATCAACGTTGAACTGACACTTAACTGATTTAACTCAAAAGTCGATATGGGCGCATTCTGAAGTGTAAACATCACTTGGAATAGCGGTGTATGGCTAAGATCCCGTTCTGGCTGCAATGCTTCCACTAGCATTTCAAATGGTAAATGCTGATGCGAGTATGCCTCCATTGCTATTTCGCGGACACGAGTCAATAATTCGCTAAAACTGGGGTTGCCTGCTAAGTCAGTACGCATCACTAAAGTATTGACAAAAAAGCCAATTAACCCTTCGATCTCACTGCGATCGCGGTTAGCAATGGGAGATCCCACCAAAATGTCTTCTGCACCTGTGTAGCGGTAAAGCAGGGTATCAAACGCTGCCAAAAGTGTCATGAACAAGGTAACTCCTTGTTGTTGACTCAGTTGTGTCAATCTACCAGTGAGTTCAGCAGAAAGCGCAAACTTTTGATATGCACCAGCAAAAGTCTGCACAGCAGGTCTGGGTCGGTCTGTGGGTAGGGACAATAGAGATGGTGCGTTTGCCAGTTGTTGTTGCCAGTAAGTTAGTTGGTTTTGCAGTACATTTCCTTGCAACCACTCTCTTTGCCAGATAGCAAAATCTGCATACTGAATTGGTAGCGGTGCTAAAGGTGACGGCTGACCTTGAGCATAGGCATCATACAGCGCTGCTAGTTCTTGGACAAACACAGCCATTGACCAGCCATCGCTGACAACATGATGCATACAAACTAACAATATGTGTTCTGTCTCCGACAGCACTAGTAATGTTGTCCTGATTAATGCTCCATTTGTCAGGTCAAAAGGCTCAATAGCTTGTTGTCGCGCTAATTCTTGGCTAGTAATTTCTTGATCGGTTGTAGATTTTAAATCAATAACTGAAACTGTCCAATTCGTTTGTGTTTGAATAATTTGAGAAGGTTTTCCATCAACTGTAATAAAGTTGGTGCGTAAGGCTTCGTGGCGATGAATAATCTCTAGTAAGCTTTGTTCTAGGGCTGGTTGATTCAAATTTCCCACTAGACGCAAAGCCATAGGAATATTATAAAAGGCGCTATTCGGCTCGAACTGGTCTAAAAACCATAGACGCTGTTGAGCATAAGACAGTGGTAATTCTGCATCCCTCACCTTTGGTAAGATAGGTCGTTCAGAGAGTTCTAAGTCTTGTTGCTGTAACTGCCTAATTGATTGTGCTAATTCGGCTACTGTCGCTCTTGCAAACAACTCACGTAATCCTAGTTCCACTTTAAAAATGTTGCGGATGCGTGAAACTAATTGTGTTGCTAGTAGCGAGTGTCCGCCAAGTTCAAAGAAGTTGTCATGAATGCCTACTTGCTCTACTTTCAGCACTTGTGTCCAAAGGAGTGCCAGCATTTCTTCCATTGGATTACGAGGTGCAACAAAATTATCTTGTTGTTCGCTATGTAAATCCGGTGTGGGTAATGCACGGCGGTCTACTTTGCCGTTGGGAGTAAGCGGCAGTGACTCCAAGATAACTATTGCATTTGGCACCATGTAATCTGGGAGTTTTGCTTTAAGGAATTGCCGCAGTTCGCTGATTGTGGGTTTACAATCCTGATGTGCTACCACGTAGGCGACTAAGCGTTTATCACCAGGGGTATCTTCCCGGACAATGACACAAGATACTTGCACATCACCATGTTGGCTCAGGACTGCTTCGATTTCGCTCAACTCGATGCGGAAACCACGTATTTTTACTTGATTGTCAATGCGTCCTAAGTATTCTATGTTGCCATCTGCTAAATAGCGTGCCAAATCCCCCGTTTTATAAAGGCGATCGGAATTAAAGGTTTCCCCTCTGCTCCCCTGCTCCCCTGCTCCTCTGCTTCTTTTAAAGGGGTTGGGGATGAATTTCTCTTTTGTCAATTCAGGGCGGTTGAAGTAGCCCTGTGCTAATCCTGCTCCACCAAGATATATTTCTCCTGGCACACCTACTGGTACAGGCTGTAAGTTTTGGTCAAGGATGTAGATTTGCGTATTAGCGATCGCCCGACCAATAGGAATAGTTGTGGCTGTCGTTGCTAAGTCCTCTACCAAATACCAAGAAGAAAACGTAGTGTTCTCTGTTGGCCCATACACATGGAGCAAATGCTGGGGAGCGCCTTTATCTAGTACTTCAAGCACCCATTTGGGATCAACCGCTTCACCACCAAATAATAGATATCGTAGAGAACTAAATGCTTGCGGGACAACGCTGGCTAACTGATTAAATAAAGCTGTGGTTAAAAATAAGACACTGATTTGATGCTCGCGGATATTGACAGCAAATTCTTCTGGGATCAGCAATACGGATTTAGCGATAATGACTAGCTTGGCTCCGGAAAGCAATGCTCCCCAAATCTCAAAGGTGGCTGCATCAAAAGCAATATTTGCCGCTTGAGCAACGCATTCATCAGCTGTTAACTGTATATAGTTGGTATTTAACACCAGTCGATTGACGGCCTGATGAGTGACGGCGACTCCCTTGGGTGTGCCTGTAGAACCAGAGGTGTAAATCACATAAGAGAGGTTTTCTGCACTGACTGTGATATTGAGATTACCCTGATTTGCTTGGCTAATGCTGCGCCAGTCTGTGTCTAAGCAAACGACACAGGCTTGATGTTGAGGAAGAGATTCTACTAATTTCTCTTGAGTCAACAGCACTTTTACTTGAGTGTCTTTGAGCATGAAGCTTAAGCGTTCAGCAGGATACTCAGGGTCAAGTGGTAGGTATGCCCCACCCGCCTTGAGAATCCCCAATAGTCCCACCACCATTTCTAAGGAACGTTCTACACACAAACCCACCAACACATTTTCACCCACACCCAAAGATTGCAAGTAATGGGCTAATTGGTTAGCGCGACAATTCAGCTGTTGGTAAGTCAGTTGTTGATTTTCAAACACAACTGCTACAGCATCGGGAGTACGTTCAACCTGCTCCTCAAATAACTGATGGATACATTTATCTTGGAGATAATCTACACCTCTATCATTCCACTCAACTAATAACTGCTGTTGTTCAATTTCTGTCAGCAGAGGTAATTGCCAAATCTGCTCTTGAGGATTAGCTACAATGCCTTCAAGCAAGGTAACAAAATGCCCTGCCATACGCGTGATTGTACTAGCCTCAAACAAGTCAGTATTGTATTGCCAGCAGAGTTGCAATACTCCCTGAGCTTCCATCACCATTAAATTCAGATCAAAGTCTGCACCCCTTTGATGTCCCAGCAAGTATGGTTTTATCTCAAGCAGTTGTTCTCCACTGTGCAAAAAATTTTCTGTTGGTTCACACCAACGGTGTGCTTGCCAAGTAAAACTAACTTGACATAAAGGAGAACGACTGGGATCTCGTTGTGGCTGGAGTTGTTCTGCTAACAAAGAAAAAGGGTAATCTTGATGCTTTTGGGCTTCTCTAACTGTCTTGCTGACTTGAGCGAGAAATTCTTTGAACGTGGCGTTTTCCTGGACAGAAACTCGTAAAACGTTCAGGTTAACGAAGTAGCCAACAATCTCTTTAAACTCTCTACCCCATCTACCTCTCATCGGGCTTCCTATGAGGATGTCTGTTTGATTGGTGTAGCGGTAAAGTTGCACGTAAAATGCTGCTAGCAGAATCTGATAAAAGCTTGTTCTAGAGACTAGAGCTAGATGATTGAGTTTTTGAATTAACTGTTCATCTAGCTTTGAAATATGTGTTGCTCCTTGAGAAGTCTTTACCGGGGGGCGGGGTTTATCTACAAGCAAATTCAAAATTGGCAATTCGCCAGCTAATTGTTGTTGCCAGTATTGCCAAAGTTTCTCTCCCCTGGAACCTGATAGCATTTCTGACTGCCAGTGGACAAATTCTAGATAAGATTTATTCTTGGTAAAAGAATCTGCTGCCTCTGTCTGCTCTTGACTAACTTGCTCAATTTCACTAACATACAAACTTTGAAATTCACTCAGCAGTAAATCAAAAGACCACATATCACCTGCAATGTGATGCATTGTTAGCAAGAGAATGTGTTCTTCTGCTGAAAGAGTAAATAAATTAACTCTCAAAACTGAATCTTTTTCTAAGTTAAAAGGGCGGTCAGTTATAGCAAATACTTTCTCTTTTAATTGGTTTTCACTCCAATTACTGGCATCTATTACCTCAACATTAAATTTCTGTTGTTGATTAACTTGCTGAACGGGTTTGCCTTCAAAACTGGTATATGTAGTTCTGAGAATAGGATGGTATTCAATAATTTTTTCCCATACACGATTGACAGTAGCAATATTTAAATATGAATTAATTTTTACGGTAATAAATATATTATAAGCAACACTCTCTGGAGCAATTTGGTAGATAAACCACATTGCTTCTTGACCAGAAGACAGTGGGAAAGTTGTTTTTATAATTCTATCCATTAAAACTCCTTAAAACCCTGACAATCTTGGTTATAAAAATACAAATAATGCACAAATAGAGTCTTTGCTACTAAAAAATCTCTTTATTTAGATGAACTTACTCTTTTTATCACTGTTACATTTGCAGTCTTAGAATTGTTTTTCTTGGCTAATATCTAGCTTTTATAGCAAGATATATTTCGCTCTTGTGAGAGTGAAATTAGCTAAATATAATTATGCTCAGACTGAGTTGAGATTAACTAAAAAATAACTATCAAAATTATTTATCAAAAACTTATTTTTTTTGAATTTAAATATCTTGGCATCGGTAAAATTTTCTGTACTAAGTTCATTTTTTCAGTTTGATTTTTTGCTCCTCTGTAATCGGTAAATTTTTAATTTCTTGTGAGGAGAACTTGAACAGATTCGATTTTGCTACGTTCTTTATGAATAGCCTTAATATACTTATCGCTTAATAAGGTAAAGTGAAGTATCATCGGCTAGAATGAAACAGGAAAATGCTAGATAACAATCCGGTACTAAAAGCAGACCACCTACTTAGTGCATTTACTGGGTTAAACTGCAAGGCATTTGATGAACTGTTACAAACGTTTGAAATTGTACTTAATCAGGAGGCGTAGCTTGCCGCCGTAGGCATCGTCTCATCTAGAAAAAAGCAACGAAAACGTTCCCTGTGAGGAGGAAAAAAGGCGAGATTGCGGCAAGTAAAAGACAAGCTATTTTTCATATTGTTCTATTTAAAGTGTTATTCTACCTTTGATATCGTAGGGATGTTGTTTGACGACTACACCACAGTCGGGCACATCGTTGGATACTAAAACTACAATCTTGCTATTAATTAAAATTATTAATTTGTAAGCAACATCATAATTTATTTTTAATCATTCAGTAGATATATTCAGATAAATAATCCCAGTTTTTTCAATAAAACACAAGACCAGTTAAGACAGTTAATAAGATATTTAAGAAAATAGTTAAGAAGTTTAAGAAAGTTAAGAAACTTAAGAAATTTAAGAAAGTTAAGCAGATATTAGGATTCATATTTGATTTCTGAAAAAACTCAGTACAACTAAGAAGCCTTCTTTCCTGTTGCCTATTGCCTGTCTACCCAAATTCGTTCAGAAATCAAAGCGGATTCCTATAGATATTTAAAATATTTTAATGAATCATAATTCGATATGATTCAGTAAGGCTCAAAGCTTTGTAAATTAGGAATTCTAATCAAGATTAAAAATAAACTGTAGTGTATCTTAAAGACTTCTCCTTGTTGTCGCCAATGATACAAAGCAATAGAAGCAGCGCTGCAACGGTTATTGAGCAAGCAATTACCACAAGCAAAACCAGTGAAAAAAGAAATCGTTCTTTGCCCTTCTCCTAGCAAAGACGCTGCGCGAACGGGTGATGCTTACAAACTCGCTAACGCCAGTTCAACGGGACGGAAACCGACACCGCAGACTGGACTCACCAGCACGACAGGTTAGTTTGTTTGGTGGTAACGATGAACCTGTAGCCGAGAGATTCAATTTTAAAATCACTTAATGAATTACAAAGTGTAGTAGTTACTAAAGCAAAAAGTTACTAAAGCAAAACGTCAAAAAGGAAATTTCAAGACCAGTTATAAATTTGAGTAAGCTCAGGCTTTTTCTTACCAGATAACAATCGCATTTTCTTGATTTAGAATGGTTGTGTGATTATTTTAATAATTCTTTAGTTCAAAACACAACTTACTTTTTTATTAACTGTCTTAACTAATACTGCTCAGTTACGCTTATTTGGGCATTATAGACAAAGATATTTCAAGGGGTTGAGCTTACTTTCATCCTTAACCGAGCAGTATTGATGTCTTAACTCTCTCAAGAATTTACTTAAATGTCTTAACTTTCCTTGATTTTTATTTTTAGCTAAGAGAAGATAAGTCTGCACATGATAGAGTAATCGACTTTGGCAGTATCTCTTGAGGAATTATTCTTTAATTATCTAAAAATATATAATTTTTTATAAACAACTTTGTTTTCTTCATAGGCTAATTTAGTTTTCCTTTCCCACTACATATCTGCTGTGAAAAATTATGACCTGTGTTGATTTACATCCTCATTTACATTGGTAATAAGTAGATGAACCTAATTAAATACAAAATGCTTTTTTATTGACTATGCAGGCATAATGCCCACCTCATAACAACAATTAACCTCTTATGGGTTATGGAGTAAACGTCTCACCTGCCCTATCTTCACTTTATTTATGTCCATCTACTCATCACGACGCTTTATTTACTAACCTAGACAAGTTGATTGAGTAATTATATGTGGCGATCAGCTACGCTGGGTGGTTACGCCATCGCTAAAAATCTCAATCTATATTTATCAAAGTTCAATTCAAAAGCGTAACGAAAAGGAAGTAAGCGTAGTGATTTAGAAAGCTAGGTATATAGCATAAAAGTTATGAATAAACTATTCACTGATAGTGATGAAACAGGGCGATCATCGTAAGATAATCCAAGGAAAGATAAGACAGTTAAAACTTAAGCAACAGTAAAAAAAATGAAAACAATAGTTAAATTACATCAGAAAATTTTTGCATTTAAATATAGTATTTTTTACCAAAGTACAAGTATCGCTATTTATAATCATTGACTTGACTATGAGATATCAAGTCGGTGGTAGCCTGAAGTATGATGACTCTACATATATTGTTCGTCAAGCAGACGAACAACTTTATACTGGATTAAAAACAGGAGATTTTTGTTACGTCTTCAACTCCCACCAAACAGGCAAATCATCTCTCCTACACCGGACTATTCATCACTTAGAAAAAGAAAATCATATATGTGTTTATCTGAGTTTAGCTCTATTAGGTACTAATCAAATTACACCTATACAATGGTATAAAGGCATTATTTTCAGCCTGTTTCATAAGTTAAATCTGACAAAACAGGTCAACTTTGAAAGTTGGTGGGAGCAACAATCAGAGCTTGATCCTGTACAACAACTGTATAAATTTGTTGAACAGGTGTTGCTGAAAGAAATTCAAAATAATCGCATTTTCATCTTGATCGACAATATTAATAGCCTCCTAAGTTTGAATTTCCCGATCAACGATTTTTTTATCTGGATTCGTTACTGTTATGAACAGCAAGCACACAACCCAAACTTTCAACGCTTGGGTTTTGCTTTGTTTGGTGTAGCCAGTCCATCTAACCTCATTGTTGATGTTGATCGACATCGAACGCTCTTTAATATTGGTAGAGCAATTAAATTATGTGACTTTCAATTAGATGAGGTTATGCCCCTACTTGCAGGTTTAGAAGAAGTAGTCAGCCAGCCACAAGCAATATTGCTGTATATTATTCATTGGACACAAGGACAACCGTTTCTCACCCAAAAGCTTTGTCATTTAGTTGTGCAAGTTGCCTTAGAAAGTTATAAAGGAACAATTACTATACCGAACGGTACTGAAAGATATTGGGTAGAACAATTGGTGCGATCGCGCATTATTCACCATTGGGAATTCCAAGATGAACCTGAACATTTCCGTACCATAAGAGATCGCTTACTTTTTGACGAACACAAAGCAGGAAAGTTATTAAACATTTATCAACGGGTGTTACAAGTAGAGGAACTAAGGAATAGGAACCCGATAGAGAACTTGATACCAGCCGATAATAGTGAAGAACAGACGCAACTGTTTCTATCTGGTTTGGTGGGAAATTATAACGGCTATCTGAGAGTTAAAAATCCGATTTATCGGAGTATTTTCACTCCTCAATGGGTATTAAGACAGTTAGAAAATCTTCCCTTTTCTTGGTAGGAGCTAGTAATCAGAATACATCTATATAGATAAGTTCTGCATTGTTTATCCGAGAGATAAGTATAAATTATTACTTATTCATGGTGCATCTACTCGTCTATCTTTGGATTTTGCTTGTGCATAATTTCTGCCAAGTTTTTAACCAAGTCTTGATTACAAGTAGTTCCACAACTATTAATAGTCAATATTTAGAGTTCTAATAAAGCGATAATCTTTTCGCAACACACAAGCAAAAAAGTCATAACTTATACAAGTTAAAAATATTACATTATTTAATTACATTTGTACAAATTCAGGTAAATACAAGGACTTCATTTCTTTAGAGAGTTTTTGCAACACAACCATCAAAACACCCAGTGAAAAAGTAGGAAAAGTAGGAAAAGTAGGATAAATAGATAATTGATGTCAGCGTTTACTATCAAGCTAGTATAATGTAACTTGTTTGTTAGAGTTCCAATATATCTTAGGAAAAGATAAAATAAAAATGTATCAAAAATTACCATACTAAATTATAGCTTCAGTATGTAAAAAGAAATATTGCTTGTGACACTCATTTATAACAGCTACTTGGGACAGCAATGTATAAAACTAAACGCGCACGAGGAGTTGTACTAACTTCCACAGGAATTAAACGGTTACAATCAGCAATTCTTTATGCGGAGATAGTAGAAAACAAAGGTGGACACTTGAGTTTAGAAGAAATAAGCTCGCGCATTCATGTTTCTACTAGAACTTTGAGTAAATTATGGTCTTTAAGTGAAAGTGTAGATCAAAAAACTATAAAACTCTGCTTTAGCGCTTTTAATCTAGAATTACACAGCGAAGACTATACCATAGTCAACAAAGCAAATGAGGCTGAAACATCTGAGTTATTGTCTATTGCAAATATAGAAAAAGATTTATCTCAACGTTCTGAATCAACCTCACTTGTCGAAGAACATCACATACAAACTGAACAGATAGAAAATTTTTGGTCATACCCGGATGGCCCAGTGCCTTTAGATTCTCAATTTTATATTGAACGTCCTCCACTAGAGAGAAAGGTTTATCGAGAAGTAACTACTAGTGGCTGCGTGATTCGGATTAAGTCTCCCAAACAGATGGGTAAAAGTTCTCTTGTTTTGCGGCTTTGTGCCTTTGCACAGAAACAAGGGTATCAGACTGTGAATCTGAATTGTTACCAATTCGATAGTGAGTGTCTAACTGATTTAAATAAACTGTTGCGTCGTCTTTGCTGGAAAATTGCAACTCAATTAGGTATAGACCCAAACCTCAAGGAAAACTGGAATGAAGAAATTGGCTACAACTTGAGTAGCGGCTTCTATTTAGAAAACTATTTGCTCGAACAATGTCAAAGCCCAGTAGTTTTAGTGTTGAATGAAATTGACCGTTTTTTTGAATATCCTCACATTTGTCACGAGTTTTTTACATTGTTGCGGTCATGGTGTGAGGAAGCACGACACAATCCCAATTGGCAAAAGCTGAGGTTAGTAATGGTTTACTCAACCGAAGACTATATCTCGATGGATATTAATCTCTCTCCTTTTAATATTGGTCTACCTATCCGTCTGAACGATTTTACTCAACCACAAGTAGAAGATTTAGCTAGGCGGTATAGTTTAGACTCGTTTAAAGCTAAAGATTTTGCCCAACTAATGTCACTAATAGGGGGACATCCAGCACTAATTCAGATTAGTTTGTATTATCTTAGGTCTCAAGAAATGGCCCTGCAAGAAATAATAGAGGAAGCGATCGCCAATGGTGGCATCTACCGCGATCATTTATGGCGACAGTTGATTAAACTGCAAGAAAATCCTAGACTGGCAAAGACTTATGCTGAAATTCTGGCAGCAAAGCAAGGTATTTCTCTTAATCCTATTGACACTTACAAGCTTGAAGGTTTGGGATTAATTCGCTTTGAGGGCGATCGCATCTTACCGCGTTACGGACTCTACCAGTCCTATTTTGCAAAACAGCTATCCACAATTGTTTGATAAAGCAACTATAAGGCACTGACTCAATATCAAATACTGCATAGGCGCAGCCCAACCTAGGCATCGCAGTATTACAGGATCAAATTCGAGGAAATTTTAGTTCTGCGTTTTCAACAAGAGTAGTTAATAGCTGTTTGATATCAAGCGTTTAATTATAATATATTTTTAGTTTAAAATAATTTTTTGCTAACTTTCTTAACTACCTTAACTTTCATTGCATTTTCGCTCTGATGCTGAGAATATCTGGCGTTGCAGAATAGAAATATCGTAAAACTGATGTTTTAGATTGCCAGTGGCTACAACAATTACATACTTACGGTTTACTGTCGGGTTCATTCCGTCCAGAAGACCAAATTTGTATTCTCCGTAGCTACGTTGGTTTAGATCCTACACGTTTTCCCACAGTCAAGTATTTTACTTCGTGGCTTGGTTTATGCTTTGGTAGCCGTGTTACTGGTGGCCAAAGTTAAAAGTTCTAAAACTCGTCCTGTTACGAACCGTGCCGCCACTGCTTTCCGCATGGCTGGACAAACCCTATGTCGTAGTCATTCTGCTTTGGGTGCTTACTATCGTCGTATGCAAGCTAGAATGGGCGCTCCAAAGGCGATTACTGCTATCGCTCATAAACTTGCACGTATTTTTTACTGCCTTTGGACATCTGGCGATCGCTACACTGACCCTGGTATAGATGCTTATGAGCAACAATCTCGAGAGCGCACGCTGAAATTTAGCTGATATGCTAGTTGTTTGCTTAGTTCATTGCTAAATTCGTACAATAATTGCTTGTATAATTCAGTATTTAATCGCTGCTTTAGTTGCTTTTGAATAACAATTTTTAGACCAGCATAGGGACTATCACAAAATATAATTTCAGGTTTTTGTTTACGAATTGCTATATACCCAGCTTTTACCGATTTTGCCGCTTTTTCACGATCAATCCGCTCAGTTGAAAATGCGATCGCTCTCCACTTGTCCCGATAAACTGGAATTAAAGCCTCTTGCTCAGGCGTTAGCGTGTGAATCATTTTTACTAATCAAAAACTTTCATCGAATTGAACGACTTCTAAATGGGGAAAGCATCTTAAGCAATTATGTTTGCACGCCAAATGTCTCTGGATCTACACCCCAATTTACCCAGCGAATCGCTTCACGCGCTGAGTTTATATTTGGTGGAACTCGCAAGGCGTGAATAAACCCTGTGCTAGGACAAGTCATTTTTAATAAATAAATTGATTCTTCATCAACATCAGCATCAATTTTTAATAACGTGTATTCTTGCCAACTATCTAATTCAATAGCTTGTAATTCTTGGCAAAGTCGGGCGTAACCAATACCTTGAATTAACACTCGGCGGAGTTCGGCATTATGCTCTGTTAAAAGCCAGTTAGCTTGCCATTGCTTCGGGTGGATTTTACCGTATTTTTCAGGTAAGGTTACACCGTGGAAGGAGTAGAGGCTATATCCATCGGTAAATTCAATGGCGGGTTCGCCTTCAGCGTGGAGGCGGTTTTCATTGTCGAAGCGCAGGTGAAGGGGGCGATCGCAGATAATTGTTACTTTTTCAAAAGCAAAAATCCAGCCACTTTCTGTAATTAATGATTGATAGTCCTGGAATTTTTTGACATCATAATCAAAACTTAAAACCTTAAAATAAAAATCATGTACACTAGCCTCTGTTGTTTTTCTATTTGGTTGCCAGCATTGAAAATAAATGTTCTCTATATAAGATTCTAAACGTTTTTTTACAGAAACCCATAATTGCTGTCCAATACTATTTTTTACTTGTCTCCAAGGTTTATTTAGTAATTCTTCATTAATTTTGATAAGCAATTCGGACATTAGACATCCATAGAATAGTCTATATCCATCATCCCAACCATTGCTATCTAGTTTAAAATAAAGATAATCGTATGTTGTAATATCTACTATTCCCTGAAATATTGGCGAATTGATTAACTCATTATAAAAATTTATTTGCTTTCCTATGATTCCTGGTAAAGACTGATGAAATTGTTGTTGATTTTTTATTCTAATTCTAAATGATTTATTTAATTTAATAATATTTGAAAAATCAAATTTTCGTCTTAATTGGTCAATTCTATCCAGAAATATCTCACTGAAAGCAGCATAAGGGCTATCGCAAAAAATAATATCAGGTTCTTCAAAGCCAAAAGCAGCATAGGCAACTTTTACAGCTTTCGCCGCTTTTTCACGATCAATTCGCTCAGTTGAAAGCGCGATCGCTCTCCACTTGTCCCGATAAACTGGAATCAAAGCCTCTTGCTCAGGCGTTAACTTCTCAATCAGCGACATAACGCCAACCTTCAGGCTCGTATTCCCTCTGAATTTTCACCATCCAGTCACCTTGGGGAATAGAAATAGCTCTATGCTCCTCATGAGCTAGTAATGCGGACCCTGAAATAACACGTAAGTAGAGTGTGCCATCTTTTTCAGATAATTCCGCCTTGCCATCAGTAATCTGATGTTTATGACCTGTAACTTCGCCTTCTGCCAAAGTTAAATGAGGTATTTTTTGTCCTTCAACCTGCTGCACAGGTAGTAAGATAACATCACCCTGACGAATTGGTTGCATGGTTTTGCTTTCCTGACATGGGTACAAACCCACTTCGCTTTTGCTCTCAAGTTTGATTTAATTTTGGCACAAGCTCTATTAAAGTTGGGAATTGGGCGTTAGTAGTGCTGAGTTAGGAGTTAGGAGTTAAAAGTTAAGAGTTAGGAGTTAAGAGTAGAGACGCGAAAAATCTTTGTCTGTACAAGAGTTAGGAGTTTTGTTTATCTCCTTGTCCCCTTGTCTCCCTTGTCTCCCTTGTCTCCCTCATTTCCCTAGTACAACACGGCGTAAATAAACCACCAATTCAAAATCAATGAAACGCTTACGCTGTATTCATTTTGAATTTTGAATTTTAAATTTTGAATTCCGCCTTGCGGTACTAGTCCTCAGTCCCCAGTCCCCAAATTTAAAAACTGTAGTCGCCAATTATGCGTTAGATAAGTTAAAGATTGAAATAGCTGGAAATTCAGACCCAGCGTACCCTCATTTATCCTCTGGGACAGACTGGGCCCTAAGTTCAGCGAATTTTCTCCCAAGCAGGCAGTTTATGTGAGGATTAAATCACCGCCCTAAGCGTGACCATTTATCTTGACAATTTGCAAAAGTTAACTCAATTTGACTGTTTGGCTTAGTAGCTCTTCTTTTTATTGAAATTTCCATGTCAACTCTCGTCATCGTCGAATCTCCAACCAAAGCTCGTACCATTCGCAACTACCTGCCAGCAGGCTATCGGGTGGAGGCGTCTATGGGTCATGTGCGTGACTTACCCCAGTCGGCTAGTGAAATTCCCGCTGCCGTCAAGGGGGAAACATGGGCGCAGCTAGGGGTAAATGTGGACGCCGACTTTGAACCGGTATATGTTGTCCCGAAAGACAAAAAGAAAATTGTCACCCAGCTAAAAGAAGCCCTCAAGGATGTAGATGAACTGATTCTAGCAACGGACGAAGACCGGGAAGGTGAAAGCATTAGTTGGCATTTATACCAATTGCTGAAGCCAAAAGTTCCCACTAAGCGGATGGTGTTTCACGAAATTACCCAAGAAGCGATCAAAAAAGCTCTGAAAAACTGTCGCAATATTGATGAGCAGTTGGTTCGCGCCCAAGAAACGCGGCGGATTTTAGATCGACTGGTGGGCTATACTCTGTCTCCCCTGCTATGGAAAAAAATCGCCTGGGGATTATCTGCTGGGCGAGTGCAATCTGTAGCCGTGCGACTTTTAGTCACTAGAGAACGCCAACGCCGCGCTTTCCATGAGGGTACCTACTGGGATTTGAAAGCCAGTTTGTCAAAGGAAAAAACCCCCTTTGCTGCCCAGTTGATCACATTAGGAGGAACCAAAATCGCTAACGGTAGCGATTTTGATGCAACGACTGGAGAAATTACCGCAGGTCGCAATGTCTTGTTGCTCAACGAAGAACAAGCGGTAGCCCTCAAGGAACGCCTAACTGGGAAAATCTGGAATGTTAACGACATTGAAGAACGCCCTGTGACGCGCAAACCGTCGCCACCGTTCACCACTTCGACACTGCAACAAGAATCTAACCGGAAATTGCGCCTCTCAGCCCGCGACACAATGCGGGTTGCCCAGAATTTGTACGAGCAAGGGTATATTACCTATATGCGGACAGATTCGGTGCATTTGTCAGATCAAGCGATCGCAGCAGCTCGGAGTTGTGTAGAAAAGCTCTACGGTCAACAATACCTCAGTCCCCAACCCCGGCAATACACCACCAAATCCAAAGGCGCACAAGAGGCACACGAAGCAATTCGTCCAGCGGGTAGCACCTTCCGCACTCCCCAAGAAACTGCTTTGGGCGGTCGAGAACTTGCCGTTTATGATTTGATTTGGAAGCGGACTGTCGCCTGTCAAATGGCTGATTCCCGCCAAACTCAAATTACCGTGCAATTGCAAGTTGAGGACGCTGGATTTCGTTCTTCTGGCAAACGGATTGAATTTCCAGGATACTTACGTGCCTACGTTGAAGGTTCAGACGACCCGGAAGCAGCGCTGGAAGACCAGGAAGTAATTTTGCCGAATCTGAAAGTGGGAGATCATCCAAATTGTACAGAATTGGAAGCGGTCGGGCACGAAACCCAACCGCCAGCTAGATACACCGAAGCTTCTTTGGTGAAAACCTTAGAAAGCGAAGGTATCGGTCGTCCCAGTACCTACGCCAGCATCATTGGCACGATCATCGACAAGGGTTATGCCCATTTGGTGACTAATGCTCTCATTCCCACCTTCACCGCTTTCGCCGTCACCGACTTGCTGGAAAAACATTTCCCAGACATCGTTGATCCTAGTTTTACCTCGAAGATGGAGCAAACCCTCGATGACATTGCCACAGGTGAAGCAAAATGGCTACCCTACTTGCAGCAATTCTATCTGGGAGAAAAAGGGCTGGAAACCCTGGTAAAAGAACGGGAAAGTCAAATTGATGCCACCAAAGCTAGGACTGTGGAACTAGAAAATCTAGATGCCAAAGTCCGCATTGGTAAATATGGCCCCTATATTGAAGTCGAAAATGGTGAAGGAGTGATCACCGCCTCAATTCCCAAAGACCTGACGCCAGCTGATCTCGACCCCAAACAGGTAGAAGTATTGCTGCGCCAAAAAATCACTGGCCCTGACCAGGTAGGTCGCCATCCCGAAACTGGCGAACCGATTTATGTAAAAATTGGCGCTTATGGGCCTTATGTCCAATTAGGGGACAAAACCGACGAAAACCCTAAACCGAAACAAGCCTCCCTACTCAAAGGTGTTACCCCAGAAACCGTTACTCTGGAAATGGCTGTTGGTCTATTGGCACTACCCCGGACATTGGGAGTTCATCCAGTCACTGGCGGCAAAATCCAAGCAAGTTTGGGACGCTTTGGCCCTTATGTCGTTCATGACCAAGGTAAGGAGGGGAAAGACTACCGTTCCCTGAAAGCTGCTGATAATGTATTGGCAATTAGCTTAGAACGGGCATTGGAATTGTTATCCGAACCAAAAAAGGGACGCAGTTCCACTAACAGCAAGTCCAAAGCAGCCTTACGCGAATTGGGTACGCATCCAGAGGACGGGGAAACAGTTAACATCTACGATGGCCCTTATGGCCCTTACATCAAGCATGGCAAAACTAATGTAAGTATCCCAGAAGGTCAAACAGTAGAAGATATAACCCTGGCTGAGGCGCTGAACTTGTTAGCAGCTAAGGCATCGACTGGGAAATCGACTCGCAAAACGAGTAAATCAACGAGTTCCAAATCTAAGTCAACTGCTAAATCATCAACGACCACTGCGAAAAAAAAGGCGATAGAAGACTAATTGTAAGTCAGGCAATTTTGGATTTTGGATTTGTTTCACTCACAAGAAGTGTTAGCATCGCTAGCGTCTCGTAGAAAAGCCTTAGGGCTATCGGCAATCTAAAATCTAATTTTGGCACTCAAGAGTTCAAAGTCCGACTCTTGACCAATATCACTAAGTTAAGATATGGCACTTGCCCTGACTGATTCTCAGTCTGAAGGTTGGGAAGCAGTCAGGGAAACTCCACCAAAGGTAGCAACCTTCTCGGAATACATTCCCAGTCTTAAGACTAGGAACGAGGCAACACAAGCCTTTGGGCTTAACAAGAGTGCCATTCGACTCTTGACCCTTGATATCCATCCTTGATAGGATACAGTTCGGTAGGTTGCAAGTGTGATACTCTAAAAAGTAAGGGAAAACACAACGCTAAATTTTAGAAGTGGCTTATCTCCCAAATACGGGATTGTGTATCAGCCCGATTGGAAGCCAGAGGTGCGAAAATATACCATTTTCTGCGTACCTGTTAATCAAAATTGAGGTAGTATCTCAGGAGCGGTCAGTTCATGGACTATATAGAAAAGGTGCTGGAAAAGGTTAAGGAATTAGCTCGTAGGCTTATTGAGAGCCTATTAGGGCCAGAGGCTGAACCGGAACCGGAACTGATTCCGATTCCTGTAAACGATCGCTCGCGCCGTCGCCACTAAAATCACAGTGGTAAACTCGACCTTACAACCCTTAAGCATTCTGGCATTGCATGGGCCAAACTTAAATTTGCTAGGACAGCGAGAACCAGGAATTTATGGTTCCTTGACACTAGCTGAAATTAACCGCCTGTTAAAAGAAGAAGCATTCAAGTTACAGGCGAAAGTTTTTCCTTTGCAGTCAAATCATGAAGGAATTTTAGTAGATACTATTCATGAGGCGTTAGGGCAATATCAAGGAATTTTGATTAATGCAGGGGCG
The DNA here is from genome assembly GCF_054786515.1 of Nostoc sp. UIC 10890. Taxonomy (NCBI): domain Bacteria; kingdom Bacillati; phylum Cyanobacteriota; class Cyanophyceae; order Nostocales; family Nostocaceae; genus Nostoc; species Nostoc sp. UIC 10890. The sequence continues at coordinate 784,614 of NZ_JBSGKF010000001.1, read as the reverse complement.
TACACCCATACAAGTGTGGCATTGCGAGATGCGATCGCTGCTGTTAACTTGCCCACAGTAGAAGTGCATCTGAGCAATATTTACCGTCGGGAAGATTTTCGCCATCATTCTTACATCGCTCCAGTCGCAATTGGGCAAATAAGTGGTTTTGGGGTCCAAAGTTACTTGTTGGGCTTACAAGCTTTAGTGAATCATTTAAGAAAAGACGAAACGTAAAGAATGAAAAATGAATCGATTTTAGAGTTTAGATTTTGGATTAAATTCTTCAATCCAAAATCCAAAATCCAAAATCCAAAATCCAAAATTCTATGCGTTACTCTCCTATAAGTCGGTTTAAAGGAACTTTACTCGGAGCATTCCTGGGAGAAAGTTTAGCCTCTGGTAGTGAAATAAAGTTTCAGGGTTACCTAGATTTAGGCAGAATGGCGGTTGTGGGTACCCAGAGTTTGATAGCATTGGGTAGATTAGATTTAGATGATTGGATAAGGCGTCAGCAACAAGAGTCTCCTCATTTACTAGAAACTGATGACATATCAATAAAAATAATTATTTCCACACTACCAGTAGCACTCTTTTTTCACGAAAATCCAATTAAGCTGCGACAAACCTTGTTGCGTGTGCTAAAAAACTGGGATGATGACCCAGTAGTAAGGGATGGAACACTAGCAGTAGGATATGCGATCGCTCTTGCCCTAACTGAAAAACTCGACCCCCTAACCCTTATCCCCCAAACGGTTTCTTTTCTCGGAGAAACATCGACATCAATACCAAAAAACTTATTAAGAGTCCAGAATTTATTACAACAAGGGGCTGGATTGTCAAGGGCGCAAGCTGAGTTTGCTCAGAAAGAAAAACTCAGTAACGCTATTGCTATGGCATTTTACTGCTTTTTAAGTACCTTGGAAGACTTTCGCCTTGCAGTTTTGCAGGCTACTCACAATGGCAATACTAAAGTGCAAGATGCTACGCCTCTAATCTCACAGGCTACAGGTGCAATTACTGGTGCTTTATCAGGAGCATATAATGGTACAGGTGGAATTCCCGTAAATTGGCAAGTCTTGCTCTTGCAGAGGAATTCTCCAGCATGGGGACTAACTAGCTTTTCTCAAATGTTAGAATTGACCGATGCATTTGTGGCGGTGTGGTCAGGAGTGTATGATATTGCTCTAAATCCAACGGAGTTAACAGAGGAGGAATGTGAGGTGTCTCTGCTTTCAGTTTATGCAGCTCCTCGCGTTATTCGGTCGCGTTAATCTCAATTGACCAAATTAACAAGGGGCTTAAGTACCTTGTTAAAGGTAGGCAAATTTCTGCCATAGTGTACTAGTACAGCACGGCGTAAATAAACCACCCATTCCCAATCAACAAAACCCTTACGCTGTCTTCATTTTTAATTTTTAATTTTTAATTTTTAATTCCGCCTTGCGGTACTAGTCTTATATACTAGAATTTTTCAGTAAACTCTCGGACTGATTCTGTAGGTAGCTATTGTGGTAAATCGGCAACAACAAAGCCCCACCACCATAGTTGCAGCAGCCACAGAGCAAACTTCCCTGATAATTGTCTTTTTTTGAGCTATCAAAGTCGGCAATTGCAGGCAAAGATGATGAAAATGCAGCAATTTTTGCAGTTATTGACCCAGCAATTGACTCACTGGCGGCGACAGTACAAAGGACTACGCCGTAAAGGAAAGTTAATGAGAAGTCCCAAAAGTAAAAGCCATAGAAGGGAACTTATCAGGACTATGGCCACAAATGTATTCCTGTTTTTATCAAAAACCAATGAAAAAAGCGCTCGCCGAAAACAAGAAAGAGCGCTCAGGTTAAAGGCAAAATCGGTCAAAACTAAGAGTGGTATTTATACAGTCGGTTTAGAATGGGTACATGAACAGCGTTCCTTGGTGATTTTAGCGATCGCTGTAGTGTCCCTCACAGGGGTTATTGGGTATAAATTATACAATCAGACTCAACTCCAAGTAGGAAGTCCCGCACCCCAGACATTTACAGCGCCCTACACAGCTAACATCGAAGATCAGAAACAAACAGAAGCCGAACGCAAAGCCATCAGTAAAAGCTCCTTACAAGTGTTGATGGTTAACGTGCGAATCAACGAACAAATCAAGGAAAAATTGCAACAATTTCTTGATGATGGCAACGAAATTCGCGCCGTTGCTGGAGCTTTTCCTTTTTTTGATCCTCTAGTTTTGTCCATCTCTATCCAGCATTACCTCCGCTCCTGTCCTAACCCAGAATGGCAAGCACTGCTATTGGCTCTAGAAAATAGTAAAAATCAGCAGAAGAAAGGAATAGGACAAACTACCACCTCATTCCGTTCATCATTGATAGCCGCTCCTAATCAGGAACGCCAGCCGCACACAACACCACCTAAATCTGATTCCCAGAGTCCAGAAGAGACACAGACAGTTGATTTTTCTCAAAACAGTAATTTTGCTCAAGCAAAAGCAGAACTAGAATCTTACGGCATCGCCACTTCTGAGAAAAACTTGTCCTTACTGATTGCCAAAATTTCCCAAACCCGCCAAAAATTCACCCAAGCCACTGCCAAACTTTTACAGTTGGAGAGCATTAGCCCAGAAGCAGTATATGAGGAATCCCTCATTTTGGATTTGTCAGATGGGGAGTGGGAAAAAACACAAATAGGAATTTATCAGAGTATAGAGCGAATTCTTACCCAGGGCATCCCACTGGGACTGCCACGAAATATCTTACAAGATGCGGTGAGCTTACAAGTGCAGACTTTTGTACCAGAATCCGCTGAACCTTTAGCAAGCAAACTTTTGTTAGCTGTACTCAAGCCGAATCTGCAAAACGATGAGGAACAAACGAGAGAAAACGCTCAAAAGGCTGCTGCGGGGATACCACCGGTGATGGTGAAGGTACAGCGTGGTGAGGTGATTGTCAAAAAAGGAGAACAGATTAGTGCATGGAACTTTGAGGTGCTGGAGCATTATCACCTAATTCGTCGGGAGGTAAAATGGCACGAGTTAGTGAAATTAGCAGGCGTTATTGCGATCGCTATTGGCATTTTTGTCTGGGTAGAACGGCATATTGATTACGAATTACGACAACGCGATCGCCTATTAGTATTACTGCTAACTCTAAGTGTGCCAGGAGTAATCACACTCGGATTGCCATATACCACCTGGAGCGCCCTTGGTTTATTGTTGGGAAGCTTCTACGGCCCCACTTTGGGCTTGACAGTTGTCGGACTGCTGTGGCCGATATTAGGCATTAGCTTGGATATGAGCAAGGCTGCCCTTTTAGCTGGTGTTGGGGGAGGAATATTAGGTAGTTACATTGCACAACGATTGCGATCGCGTGAAGAATTGGCATTATTGGGTATTGCGATCGCTTTAACTCAGGGCGGTATTTACCTGGCTGTTAAAATCTTAATTGGTCAAGCATTTGGTTCAACTTGGTATATCGTCCTCCGAGAAGCCGGATTATTTGCTTTATCCGGTTTAGGCTGGAGTGTTGTCGCTTTAGGGTTGAGTCCTTATCTAGAAAAAGTTTTTGATTTAGTTACCCCAATCCGCCTAGCAGAACTGGCGAATCCTAACCGCCCTTTATTAAAACGACTCGCTACTGAAACTCCCGGAACTTTTCAGCACACGCTACTTGTCGCTACCCTTGCCGAAGCTGCTGCCAAAGAACTAGGATGTAATGTTGAGCTAGTCAGGGCTGGCACATTATATCATGATATTGGCAAAATGCACGACCCTCTTGGCTTTATTGAAAATCAAATGGGGGGGCCGAATAAACATGATACAGAGATTAAAGACCCTTGGAAGAGTGCAGAAATTATTAAAAAGCACGTAACTGAAGGGTTGGTGATGGCGCGGAAACACCTTTTACCGACAGCAATTCAAGCTTTTATTCCAGAGCATCAGGGAACGATGCTAATTGCTTATTTCCATCACCAAGCGTTGCAAATGGCTCAGGAAGATCCAAGTTTAATAGTAGACGACGCAGATTTTCGCTACGATGGCCCAATTCCGCAATCACGGGAAACCGGAATTGTGATGTTAGCAGATTCTTGTGAAGCGGCGTTGCGATCGCTCCAAGGGTCAGATTCAGGTAAGCGTTCCCTTCGCGGCTCGTCTCCCGCAAAAGAGGAAAAGCGATCGGTTAATGTCTCCACCGAACAAGCTTTAACAATGCTAAATAATATCCTGCGTGCCAAATGGCAAGATAATCAACTCGTTGATTCCGGCTTAACACGAGAAGAAATGTCACAAATTGCCCAGATATTTGTGGATGTTTGGCAGCAATTTCATCACAAACGGATTGCTTATCCAAAGTTGAAGGCTGGTAGTACTGCACGTAATTCGTAATGCGATCTCTATCGACTGGCTACACCTACGCATATCTGTTGGCGACCTAATTTAAAAGATGAAGCTGACAACCAATTATGTTAAAAAAACAGTAATACGACCACGTAAAGAAGCATCTGTTGCTGTTTAATACCTAAGATTATTCGTACTTTTGCTAAGTCTCTGATTAACTCAGCCCTGCTGGGTCAAGTCGCTTCTCTACGAGACGCTGCGCGAACGCTCCAATTAAAAATTAAAAATTAAAGACAATTAGTGGGGGCTTGAAACCACCACTAATTGAAGACCGCTAAATTTTCAATTTAGCGGGGGCTTGAAACCCAGAATTAATTAATTCAAAATTATTTTCACTCTTCTCTTCATTTTGAATTTTGCATTTTGAATTCAAAAAAGGTCATTTTGTATGGCTTAGTCTAAACTCCAGTTTAAAGCCGGAATTGTTGATTCCCATTCACGAGTTCTGTACTGCCCCGAACCACCACAACCCGAAAACCCACAAAGTAGTACCAATTTTCACGCCCGTGATAGCGGCGAACCGCCGAGCGGCAATTCCTGGGATTATGTTCCCACGAACCACCACGCAAAAGCCGAAATTTATTATTATCAACTAACCAAGCGCTTTCGTCTGTTGGCGCTCCGTTATAATTTTTGTGCCACTCATCCTGACACCATTCGCATACATTACCATGCATATCAAATAAACCAAAAGGATTGGCAGGAAATTTTCCTACATCTGTTGTTTGCTCACGATATTCACCCTTTGGGCCAGAATTATAGGCGTAATCGCCGTTGTAATTGGCTAAATCAGTTGTAATCGTTTCGCCAAAATAAAACGGCGTAGTAGTTCCCGCCCGACAAGCATATTCCCATTCTGCCTCACTGGGCAAGCGATAGGTTTTCTCAGTATTTTTAGATAGTCGAGCGCAAAACTCAATTGCATCATCCCAAGAAACCTGTTCAACAGGTCGATTAGCACCTTTAAAATAGGATGGTTCGGGATTTAAATCAATATTAACCTTGGGTAAAGCGGCAATAGATGCCCATTGACTCTGAGTTACTGGAAATTTCCCCATAAAAAAGGGTTGAATGGTAACAGGATGCTGTGGACTTTCATCGCCACTTCTTTCTGGCTCACTCTCTGGCGAACCCATGAAAAATTTACCACCGGGAATTGCAACCATCTCCAGAACTACACCATTACCCAGGTTTTCTGTAAAAAACTCAGTGCGTCCACCTGCTTGTCGTTTTTGATACTCTACTTTTTGTTCTTTCTTTAAGCGATCTACATCCTCATCTTTAAGCAGATAGTATTTCCGTAATTTCTCTAATTCAGCTTCGGATTTTTCACGCAACGGATATCCTTGTTCATCTACAAACTTTGTCAAGTATTGCTTGTATTTGTCTAGGTTTTTCTTATATATACCGTAAGGCTCTAATGCTTTTTCTCTAACTGCACTAGCTTCTGTATCTGTTAATTTTAACTTTTCTTGTAAATCTTTTAATATGTCAGATTCCACCAGAGAAATCTCGCCATCAGACGCAAATTCTTCAGCCTTATAACGATACTCAGCTATTGCGGCTTCCCTGCTTACCCGTTTTTGTTCACGTTCCTTAATTAGTTGTTCAGCCGCGAACTTAATTCCCTGAGCTACATTCGTGAATGCATCATCTTGATTACTCCAAGACTTAATAGGTTGGGCATTTTTGGGCAAAGCTTGTAGTTTAGCAAATGGTGCATCTTGCCAAAAAACGTTTCGCAGAATAATTGGAATGACACAAGCTTCTCCCTTTGCGTGGCGTTCTATTGCTGTGGTAACTTCAACATCCGAGCAGTATTCAGAAAATATAAAGTCTGAACTGACTAATAATAAAATGATATCGGCTTTATTTAAATTTTCATTAATCTGCTGATCCCATTCTTTTCCTGGTGGTATTTTGCGATCGTGCCAAGTTGAAGTTATACCTTGGCGTTCCAACATCGTCAGGTGTTTAGCCAGTTCATCCTTTAGGGGTTCGTCGTTGTGAGAGTAGGAACAAAACACCTTGAGTGGTTCCAACGAAACATCTGCCATTTTGCGTCTTCAGGGGTAGTATAAATTACGCTTCTCACAAATTATAGTATTTTTGCCTGATTTCCTTGATAAACTAACTGCGATCGCCAGTGCAACTCCTCATCGTCTCAACCCGGAGATATGATATTGCGATCGCTACATGCTTTGATATATTCTGATGGGACTGCGATCGCTCATAGCATAGAAGGCGAGGCTTTTTCTGATATTGCGATCGCTATATGTTCTTACCTATTTTGATGGTAGTGCGATCGCTATAATTTGCAATTGCTGACACGTAAAGCCCATGTAGAGAAAACCCGTAGAGAGAATACAAAACGATAGTCTTCCAGCGATATCTCTGTATCCATAGGTAATCTGAAATTTTCTGGTTTGGCAGGTTTAAAATATATGGTGTCACTCAAAAGAGACTTATGACCTTAACCCTGAACTTGCCGCCAGAATTAGAACAGTATCTTGCACAACAAGCTAAACAGCAAGGGCTTTCTGTCGAAACATATACCTTGCAGATTTTGCAAGAATATATTCTGCGAGAAGAGAAACAGTCTAAGTTAGTCAATGCGCTTCAGTCTTGGATTGATGAAGGTGACGCTGATGAGCAGCAAAAAACAGGAGAGTACTTAATTCAAGCCTTAGATGAGGATCGTTTATCCGATCGTAAATTATTCCCTTTTGAGTTAAAAGGTATAACTTGGTGAATCAGGTTATTCTGTTAGATTCAGGGCCATTAGGTTTAGTCACAAATCCAAAGTTGTCTGCTGAAAGCTTGGCTTGCACCCAATGGTTGCAAACACTCGTTTCCTCTGGCAGTCGAGTTATAATTCCTGAAATCGCCGATTATGAAGTGCGGCGAGAATTATTACGAGCAAACAAAGTCAAAGGTATTGCTCGTTTAGATGAGTTAAATCAACTTCTAGAATATTTACCCATCACAACAGCTGCAATGCGTCAAGCTGCATTATTCTGGGCACAAGCTCGTCAACAAGGACAACCAACTGCTGGTGATAAGACAATTGACGGTGACATAATTTTAGTAGCCCAAGCTGTAACTATTATCGATGCAGATGTTGCGATTGCAACAACTAATGTTGGTCATTTATCTAGGTTTGTTGCAGCCGATTTGTGGCAGAACATAAAAACAAGTTGAGTGAAACCCAACATCTAATTGGGTTAACGTTGGGTTTCACAGAATTTAACTACCTTGATTAGGCGGTATTTCTTCAGATGGCGGTTCCGCTGGGGGGGCGAGTACCGCATCCGGCGCAATTTCTTCTACGGGAATCGGTTGCTTATCCTCAATTTCTAAATCTGGTTGCGCTGCTTCCACTAATTCGGGAGATGGGGGATGTGGTGGAATCGCTTCCGGTACACTCTCGGTTTTGGCTTCGGTGTCAGTAGTAACTGTCTCCTCTACTGGTTGTTCTGGTATGACAATAGTTTTGTCGATAATCTCAACAGCAGGTTGCTCTGATATTACAGAGATAATATCTTCAGGCTTAGGGGTTGTGGGTGTTTTTTTACTCACAGTCTGCTGCACCTTGTCTTTCGCACCACTGAAGGTACTACCCAGACCTTTTTGCAACTGGCCCAGCCGTTCCTGAAGGGACAACTTATTCACCTGTTCTTGAATGCCAGTTTTCACCGTCTCAGGACTGGGTACTTGGGTTTGTTGTGCCTGCGGGGTCAGTTGGCGACGTAATGATAGAGTTTGCCAGCCAAACCAGACCAAAAGAGCCACACTAGCCACATGACCCAGCAACAAACCCCCAGTAATGCGTGGTGCAAACACCCATAAGACTAAGGCGTAGAACAGTCCCACACCACTCCAGATAAAATCATTCTTGCGGTGGATTTCTGGAAAAAAGAAAGCTGCTATATAAATGGCTAAACTACCAAGACCGACCACCAAAGCTAGGACAAATGCCAGCATTATTTGGTTACTCCTTTAACTAGAGATTGGGGACTGGGGATCGAGTACTGGGGATCGGTTACTGGGTATTAGGTATTAGGAAGAAAAAGTAATTTAGTGAATTAAATTATTTCCTAGTCCCCAGTCTCCAGTCCCCAGTCCCCAGTCCCTCAAATAACAATTTTGCAAATTTTGCCAGTCAATTGTTGATTTAGATACAATTTAAAATTAATTATCCATGTTAGTTGTGAATTTTTGCCCTTTATTCAAGTCTTAAGGTCTTCTTTAGGGGAGAACGGAAAATATCGGACTACCCTTATAGGTAAAGGATCTGCAAGAGTTAGCCAGAAATTTTTTATGACACTACAAAGCTTTGGTGTGATTGGATTAGCCGTTATGGGTGAGAACATCGCTCTCAACGTAGAGCGCAATGGCTTCCCAATTGCAGTTTACAACCGCTCCCGCGAAAAAACGGATGCGTTTATGGCGCAGCGTGCTACAGGAAGGAACGTCAAAGCCGCCTTTACTCTAGAAGAATTCGTTGCCTTATTGGAACGTCCCCGCAAAATCCTAGTAATGGTGCAAGCTGGTAAGCCAGTGGATGCGGTGATTGCTCAACTAAAACCCTTGTTAGACGAAGGCGATATCATTATCGACGGTGGCAACTCTTGGTTTGAAGATACGGAACGACGCACTCAGGAATTAGAACCCGCTGGGCTTCGGTATCTTGGTATGGGTGTCAGTGGCGGTGAAGAAGGGGCGCTAAATGGCCCATCTCTGATGCCTGGAGGTACAACAAGCTCTTACGAGTTTCTATCACCAATTTTCAACAAAATTGCTGCCCAAGTCGATGATGGCCCTTGTGTAACCTACATTGGCCCTGGTGGTTCTGGCCACTATGTCAAAATGGTACACAACGGCATTGAGTATGGCGATATGCAGCTAATTGCTGAAGCCTACGATTTGTTGAAAAATGTCGCTGGATTAAACCCCAGTCAGCTACATGACGTGTTTGCTGAATGGAATACCACCGATGAACTCGATTCATTCTTGATTGAGATTACGAAGAATATCTTCCCATATATTGACCCAGAAACAAATAAACCCCTAGTGGATTTGATTGTTGACGCAGCCGGTCAAAAGGGAACTGGACGCTGGACTGTACAAACTGCATTGGAATTGGGAGTTGCTATTCCCACAATTACAGCAGCAGTTAATGCCCGGATTATATCTTCGATTAAAGATGAGCGGGTTGCAGCATCGAAAGTCCTCACAGGCCCCAGTGGCAAGTATGACGGGCAAACCAAGGACTTTATCAACAAAGTCCGTGATGCTCTCTATTGCTCAAAAATCTGTTCTTATGCTCAAGGGATGGCGTTGCTATCCACAGCTTCAAAAACATATAACTGGAATTTGGATCTGGGCGAAATGGCGCGGATTTGGAAAGGTGGTTGTATTATTCGCGCTCGCTTCTTGAATAAGATTAAGAAGGCTTTTAGCGAAAATCCAGCTTTGCCTAACTTGCTGTTAGCTCCCGAATTTAAGCAGACAATTCTCGACAGACAGACTGCTTGGCGGGAAGTGATTGCGACAGCCGCAACAGTAGGAATTCCAGTACCCGCATTTAGCGCATCCTTGGATTATTTTGACAGCTATCGCCGCGATCGCTTACCTCAAAATCTAACTCAAGCACAACGCGACTACTTCGGCGCACATACCTACCTGCGTCTTGATAAGCCCGGAAGTTTCCATACTGAATGGGTTCCCATTGCTGAAGCCGAGAAGTAAATTTTCACTCATCTAAATTCTCAATTTATTGAGTAAATTTAGACTGTTTCAGAATAAATATTACAAGTGACTCTGAGTTTCAGAGTCACTTTCTTTTTAATACTGAGTTAAATGCAAAATAAAACTGCTGTATCTTATTGATTGATTTTAAGGCAATACGCTTGGGTTAAAAGTTATTGGTGTAGGTAATTGGTCTTTGAAGACGCGATAAATCGCCGTCTCTACAAGTGTTTTGGTCTTATCTGAATTGTATTAGATTTTAAGGATTATTATTACCAAGATATTTGGCTTTTAATTGTTCTAATTCTTCATCTATTTTATTTGTACTAGAAGGCTGAGATGTGGGATTTGGTGGCTGTATTTTATTTGGTTGAGGTTTGCTGCTACCCAAAAACTGGGTTTTCATTTCCTCTAATTCTTTCTCAAGTTGACTCGGAGATTTCGATACAAAAGCGGCTGGAGATTTGAGTGGTGATTGAGGGATAGGTTTTAGTGGAATAGCTGGTGTGGTTGCTACTTGCGACTGTTGATTTAAGTCTTTGAGAACTTCATCTACTGTTTGATAACGCCGAATTGGGATACTTTCTAGCATCTTGTTGAGAATGCGACTCAACTGATTACTAACAGGAGTTTGCAAGTATTGCTGCCATACCCATGTATCGTTATTGGTATCATAAGAATCGAAAGGCGATCGCACTGTTAATAAATTAATACAAGTCGCACCTAAACTGTAAATATCGCTGGCAAAAACAGCCCTACCTCTCATTTGTTCAGGTGCAACATATTCTGGACTCCCAATACTAGTACCAGTTCTATTTAAGGCAGTGCCAGTGGCAGATTTAGCAGCACCAAAATCTACTAATACTAGTTTGCGATCGCTCTCGCGTAAAATAATATTTTCTGGCTTAATATCGCGGTGAATTACGTGTCTAGTATGACAAAATTGCAAAACTGGTAATAAATCACTTAGTAATTGCCAAATTTGTATTTCACTAAAAGCACCTCTATGTGCCAATTCCTGGGCTAAGTTTTGCCCGTCAATAAATTCTTGTACAAGATACTGCCGATTTTCTTGGGTAAAATATGCCAGTAGTTCGGGAATTTGGGGATGTTTGCCCAATTCATCTAACTGCACCGCTTCTTGGTTAAATAACTCTACGGCTTTGGCCAGCGTGTTAGTGCCTTGGGATTGGGGATAAAATTGCTTAATTACGCAGCGTGGTTTTGAGGGTTTATCCTCATCCACAGCTAAGAAGGTTTTGCCAAAACCACCTTGTCCGATTGGTTTGATCGCACGGTAACGTTCTTTGAGGAGTAACTTGGAACCACAAGTCACGCAAAAATTTACATGATCGGGATTTTCAGGCTTGGGACAGTGGGGATTAAGGCAGTAGCTCATACAGGCGATCGCTCTTATATCTCTTTATTTTACTGGCGTTGAGCATGTGGACTTCTGCGAATCCGTTAAACTATGAGCGATGTCTACGACGGGCTACGCCTACGCACTGCTTAACTAGTACAGCACGGCGGAAACAAACATACCATTTCAAATGGCGCAAAAGCTTAGAATACAATTCTTTTGACTTTTGACTTTTAACTTTTGACTTCCGCCTTGCGGTACTAGCCTATACCTTCTATAACTGGATGGAAGTAGAAGGCGAATCCCAACACTGTATAGGTAGCTAATAACAAAGTGCCTTCCAGCCAATTGGACTTACCATCAGAACTAATACTGTTTGCAATCAACACTGACGCAACCACAGCTACTAATTCAAAGGGTTGGAAATCCAAATCCATTGGTTTACCCATTATCCGTCCTGCGATCACCAACACGGGCGCGACAAACAAGGCAATCTGCATACTTGATCCCACTGCTACCGAAAGGGAAAGATCCATTTTATTTTTCATCGCCACGGTGACTGCTGTGGCGTGTTCAGCCGCGTTACCGACGATGGGAACCAAAATCACCCCTGTAAACAGCGCCGTCAAACCTAGCTGAGATGTGGCCACTTCCAGAGAATCTACTAGCATTTCTGACTCAAATGCCACTAGTAAGGTGCATACTAGCAACACGCCAACCCACAACATCATATTTGGTTTAGCATGAGGGATTTCCTCTTCTTCTGTCTCTGCTACACCCACATCATAAAGATAGGAGTGGGTTTTCATCGAAAATAGCAGCGTTAAGGCATAAACCAGGATTAACACTACAGCAACAGCAATAGAAAAATTTTGCAGTGTTTGTTCGTTAATTCCTTGAGAGGTATAATTCATGGCTGTTGGCATCAAAATGGCAATCACCGCCAAATTCATCGAATCAGCATTCACCCGCGCCACTATTGGCTGAAATGTCTGTTCTTTGTAGCGCAGTCCCCCCAAAAGCATGGAAAAACCCATCACCAATAGTAAGTTGCTAATAATCGATCCCGTGATGCTGGCTTTGACTACATCTATTAACCCAGCGTTCAGCGCTACTAGGGCGATGATTAATTCTGTAGCATTGCCAAAGGTGGCGTTTAACAAGCCCCCCAATGATGGCCCGACTACGACAGCAATTTCTTCTGTGGCTGTACCCATCCAAGCTGCTAAGGGCAGAATTGCTAATCCAGCTGTAATGAAAACTATCAATTCTCCCCATTCCAGAAAGTGGGCCGCTACAGAAATCGGGATAAACAGTAATAAAGCGAAAAGAATAATGTTTTTGGTTGACATTTGTTGTCTTAAGTTGAGGGTATCATTCACAGCGAGCAATCCTAATGTTGAAATTTTGAGTGTTGAATTAACAATCGCTTTCACTCATCACTCCGATATGATACTCTCAACCGTCTGTAGACTAATTCAGGAATTGTACTGTTTTCAGCTCACTGCTGTATATGTAAAATTCAATTGCGATATAATAAGTGTTTGTAATCTTTTGTTGCAAAACTATGAAATTGAGCCAAAATATTACACCAAAAATGGGGTTTAATATATTAAAAGACAATTAAAATTTTGATTGGCGCTGCTAACGAGAAACCCCTAACTAAGGCCTTGTTCGATGGCTAATTACTTTGAGCCTTCAGGGAAAGGGCTGTGCGATAACGCAGATTTCCCACTACAATAAAATCGCTTTGTCAAAAATTTCGTTGGATTTTAAAGTTGTTGTTTATACCGGATTTTGTGTACAAACCATTGTAGAAAGGTTTATGCACAATGTTTTCGGTGCAACTGCAAGTTTTTTGTTTTGGATAAATATACATGACTTCTGCTGCTGAAATGCCAGCTAGCTCTGGCTCAACGTTAACATTACATTCAGATCCCAAAAACGCTCACGAAACCGATCCCCTGAGAAAGGCTAATGGTGTTTATGTGACGGTGCATGGTCATTTTTACCAGCCACCAAGGGAAAACCCTTATCTGGACGCAATTGAACGCCAACCGAGCGCTGCGCCTTTCCATGACTGGAATGAGCGGATTCATTGGGAATGCTATCGTCCGAATGCCTTTGCCAGAGTCTTAAATGACCAAGGCGAAGTGGTGGGGATCGTCAACAATTATGAGTATTTCAGTTTTAATATTGGGCCAACGCTGATGTCGTGGCTAGAACGCTACGATGTGGAGGTTTATCAGCGGATTTTAGAGGCGGATGCCAAGAGTAGCCAACGGTTGCATGGTCATGGCAATGCGATCGCGCAAGTATACAATCACATCATCATGCCTCTGGCGAATGAGCGCGACAAATACACCCAAATTCGCTGGGGTAAAGAAGACTTCCGCTCCCGCTTTGGTCGTGATCCCGAAGGAATGTGGCTTGCAGAAACAGGTGTGGATTATGCCACCCTGGAAGCTCTGGTTGCTGAGGGTATTCGCTTCATTATCCTTGCACCATCTCAAGCCCTGCGTTGCCGTCCCCTCCCCACTCCAGATCATCCCCATCCTGAATGGCACGAAGTCGGTGGTAGTCAGATTGATCCCACACGTCCCTATCGTTGTTATTTGAAGCCCACACTAGATACTTCATCTTCACCTCTGAGTGCGATCAAGGAAGGGAGTAGGGAATTGGGAGTAGGGAATGGGGATAGTAACCACTCCCAACTCCCGACTCCCGACTCCCTCCCCTACATTGATATCTTCTTCTACGATGGCCCGATATCGCGAGACATGGGTTTTAGTGATGTCGTTTATAATTCCACTCACTTTGCTGGACGTATTGGTTCGGCAGTACGTGGGGATCATCGTCAAACACAGTTAATCTCTGTGGCGACAGATGGGGAAACCTTCGGACATCACAAAAAAGGAACTGAGAAAACTTTAGCCTACGCCTTTACTAAAGAGTTTCCTCAACAGGGTTGGACTGTAACAAACTTCGCTCATTACCTCAGCTTAAATTCTCCCGGTTGGGAAGTGGAATTAAAGTCAGTCACGGCCTGGAGTTGCGCCCACGGTGTAGACAGATGGCAAGATGACTGTGGTTGCGGTGGAGAAGGCTCAGTTTGGCATCAGAAATGGCGTCGTCCCCTGCGGGATGCCCTAAATTGGCTGCGGGATCAGTTAACTGAGGTGTATGAGGAACATGGTAGGCAGTTATTTCGTGATCCCTGGCAAACACGAGATGAATATATCCAAGTGATGCGCGATCGCTCTGCTACCAATGTCAACCGTTTCCTAGCCCGTCATCAAACTCACAAACTAACCGCCGCCGAACAAGTAGACGCTCTGCGTTTATTGGAAATGCAGCGTCACGCTTTGTTGATGTTCACTAGTTGCGGTTGGTTTTTTGAAGAAATTTCCCGTCCAGAGGGGACACAAATTCTGCGCTACGCCGGCCGTGCTTTGGAATTAGCAGGGGAAGTGGCTGGTGTGCAGTTGGAAAAAGGCTTCGTCAAACGTCTTGGTTTAGCCCCCAGCAATGTGGATGACTTTAAACACGGTGGCGAAATTTATCGGCAACTCGTGTTAACTGCCCAGCTTGGCTTTAAGCAAGTAGCAGCCCATTACGCTATTACTTCTCTGTTTACAAATCAGAAACCAGCACAGACGCACAATTCTTTGCCTAGAAAAGATGCTGCTGATAAACAGTCTCAGCGTTACCACAAAAAAGTTTATTGCTACGCTGCCAATGAGCTAGATTACCAGATGCAACGGATGGGATCGCTAACTCTGGCTGTGGGGAATTTAAAGCTGGTATCAGAGATTACTTGGGAAAGCGAGCATTTGGTATTTGCGGTTCTCCATTTAGGAGGCTGGGATTTCCACTGCTGTATTCAACAATTTACTGGACGGCGTGACTACAGCCAATTAAAAGAAAAGCTGTTCGGCGCACTAAAACAAGCTAGCGCGGCTCATACGATCTTGGCGATGACACAGCTATTTGGCGAAGAAGCTTTTAACTTGCAAAATCTATTTGCTGAAGAACGCCACCGGATTATGCGGCTGCTGAGTGAGGAAACACTGACGCGTTTAGGACAGTTGTATACCCAAGCCTACCGTGATAATTATGGTGTGCTGATGGCGTTTCATCGAGATGAAATAGCAGTACCGCAAGAATTGCAGGTAGCAGCAGATATTGCTTTAGGGCATCGTTGTTTGATGACATTGCGATCGCTAGAGCAAGATATCGCTGATCCCCAAAAGAGTTGGAGTCACATATTAGAATTGGAAGCGATCGCAACTGAAGCAAAACATCTGCGTTGTCGGCTGAATATTCCCGACGGTAAGCAGATGTTAGAACAGTTAATTGCGCGATCGCTCTGGCAATTGTTGCATGATGCTAATGGTAGCTTTAATGCAGATATCCAACTATTGGAGAGATTGATTGATGTCGGGGATCAACTAAATATTGACATTTCCTTACAGCGATCGCAGGAACTATATTTTAGTTGTCTGCACAGTCAGATCGCGCCGGTGTGTATCACTAGTCTTGGCAATGAAGGAGATAATCAGTGTCTTCAGTTGCTCAAGTTGGGTAAAAAGTTAGCCGTTGATGTCAGCATGATCTCAAATCAGTTGGGATAGATGTGGCACATCACAGCGGTGCATTGATATCAACTTAAGTCAAAACCTCGTTCCTAATCGGAGACTGGGAACGAGGTCAATCTTTGGTTAAGTTAGTTGAGGTAAAAATTTTACATAGAGAGAAGGGGAAAATTTTCCCCTTCTCTTTTTAATTGCCTTTACTTAACTTGGGAGCGATCGCAATGGTAAGGATAAAGCCACTCACACCTAAAGAGTCCAAATGTATGTTTCTCAAAAAAGGTTCCTGCGTGGCGGCTACGTGATATATCGATCCCAGCTTTCGTTTTAATCTCATATAGCCAGGGAAAGGCTACTACTAAAACAGCTATGACAGTGAAGAGGTAGAAAAAAGTAGTTTTAATGTTGAGGAATTTTTGCGAATTGCTATTGTGATTTTGAGGCATAGAAATGAGAAACTAATAGCTCATACCATCGTAACCTATAGCTGAAAATATCGCCGGAAACGAGGATCAATTTTGTCTATTTTCTGCTGATTGCAGGTAAAACAAAGAGTTTGGAGATTGCTGATATCGTTTTGACCGCCACGGGCAAGGGGAATGATATGGTCAATGCTAAGGTTAGTTTCTACAGTGGTTTTACCGCAGCTTTGGCATTGATATTTGTCACGTTGAAAAACATAAATTCTTACTTCCGGTGGGATACGAATGCGGGGAGTTTTGCTCATTTATTTAGTTGCTAAGAAATCCTTCCAAGCTGGGTACATCTATCCAACTTGCTTTTGTATGAGATTCATGGGATAAATCCATCAACAACTGAGAATAAATTCCTTCTCGTAGGGATGGTGTAATTTCCTGATTGCGGTCAATTCCTTGCACCCATTGGTCTACTACGCGGATAAATGCAGAAATGCGTCCATCAGCATAATTTTTGGGGAAAATTAACCGATTTGGTATTTCTATTTCCGTTAGAGGTTTACCTGGCTGGGAACCCCAAACACGAAAACCATGTATATAATCTTTTTGATTTTCACTGCCCACTATTAATGTACCGCGATCGCCATATACTTCTACCCAATGGGTTCTTGGTGCATAAACAACTGCACTAATAGAAAGTTGGCAAGGTGTACCATTAGCTAATTCCAGCGTTAATATACAGTTGTCATCTGTATTCACTGGCTTGGATTCCCCACTAACAGGGTCAACTCGCGTAGGAATAGCAGTAGTTAAATGGGCGTTTAATCTACGGACTGGCCCGAATAACCAGTGAATATAATCGAAGGCGTGGGAACCCAAAGATCCTAATGCACCACCTCCTTTATCCTTTTCAGAATACCAATTCCAAGGGCGTGAATTATCAGCACGAGAAGAACCTAACCAATCAATTTTAATTAGGCGTAACTTACCCACATAATCTTCTGACAATAATTCAGCAAATAACTGCCATGCTGGGACAAAGCGAAATTCAAAGTCTACAGTTGCAATGGCGCTTTTTGCTTTCGCTAACTGATAAAGTTCTTTAGCTTCAATTGCATTTAAGGTTGTTGGTTTTTCTAATAATAAATGTTTCCCAGCTTGCAGTACAGTTTTTGCCATTTCATAGTGCAAAAATGGCGGTGTAGAGATGCTGACTGCTTGCACTTCAGGTAATGCCACAATATCTGCAAGTGAGTCAGAGGCATGGCGGATATTATGGGATTCTGCTATAGCTTTAGCTTTATTTATATCTCGATGATAAACAGCAACTACCTCCGTGCGAGGATGTGCTTGAAATCCAGGAATGTGGACTTTTTGACCAAATCCCGTGCCTGCGATCGCAACTCCAATCATATTATTATATACTCCCATATTTATACATATTAGTTATTTAATAATATCATTTTGTCTATCATATCTAATATATCCGAGTCTTTACTTGCATCAAACTTCCTAGCGAATAACTTTTCTGATTGCCTGATTTTTTCAAAATCCTTTTTCTCTAAAATTCTTGGATGATAGGCATTAACGTCACCCCAATCTATATATCTCATGTTATTGTTAACTATTTTATCTTTAAAGGGCGAATTTAAAATAAGTATTTGGTAGAATAGTTCATCTGCCATTAAAGTGTAATTAAACCGATTAACAAACTTAGGGTTGTGTTGGACAAAATCATTTATATAGTTTACACATTCTCCGGTTAAACACCAAAATGCAGAACCTCCATAAAGAGCAAAGTCTTTAGGAAATTTACGTTTATTAGGTAAAAGCAAACTCAAAAATGAATACAAGGAAGATGCAATAGCAGATTTAAATTCACGTTTTTCAGGAAAACAAAAATAATCGTCGTTCCAATGAATATGCCAATATTCTATTCTTCTTAAGCCACCTTCTCTCCATTTACTACAAGGTAGGGGGAAATACTCTATAAATTCTCTACCTTTATTCTCTTGGAGAAATTTACATATTTCTGTATTGGACTTTATTAAATAATCTTGACCAGATAAGTGAATAATATAATCAAAGTAAGTACCTGTTTCGACTATTGATTTTATTCCTTCAAGAGTAGCTATTACAGCGTTAAAACTTCCCCATTTTGAATTATATCTCTTAATAAAAAGTACATTTGGAAAATCTTTAAAATGAGTGAATAAGTGATAGTATGTTTTAGTATCTGCGTTTTTATCTATATGTATAAAAAATGATATATTATTGACATTTAATTTATGAATAAGGCGCACCAATTGTTCAGTATGATTATGGGCTAAAATTATATATGCTATTCTCATAAAAATTATTTAGGTATATAAATAAATTTAAATTTGTTTTTTGTCATTTCAATACTCTATCATTTAATTTCAGTTTCATCATAAAAACTGAACCCCTAAAAAATTAACCAGATAAAAGGCAATATTTAAGATTGTATTATGCTAGAATTCTATACCATAAAGTGAGCCAATAAAAATATAACACTTTAATGTTTATTTGAGAATCATCAATATTACATAACAGAGATATAATCATTTTTATCGTAAAAATCTAACTGTTAAAGGGTAACGATAATGTTCTCCATTGTAAGCTTTGACAGCCGCAAAAGTTACTAAGAATGATTGGAGTAATAGTTTTAATGAAATTAAAGCTATGAGAAAAAATAATAAGCTATCTAAAGTAGTTTTGATTTCATTAAATGAACCATTGGTAACCAGTGCCAGACTAAAGCTAATTAACAATAAAAACAAGGAGATTGCTATGAAAATCAAAGTATAGAATGTTAAAGAAATTTGAAAATTCAGTGATTCCTTCCCTTGTAAATCAATCCAGGGATATTGTGATTTTTTAAATTTCCAGATGATGAGTGGGGCTAAAAGATTGAGGGGTAAATAT
Source organism: Nostoc sp. UIC 10890 (assembly GCF_054786515.1). NCBI lineage: Bacteria > Bacillati > Cyanobacteriota > Cyanophyceae > Nostocales > Nostocaceae > Nostoc > Nostoc sp. UIC 10890. The sequence goes on along the minus strand of NZ_JBSGKF010000001.1, from coordinate 765,183 downwards.
AAAGGGATACCAATAAATACTAGAAAACATAATAATATCCATCCCAATAAAGCTGATAAATGACACAACATCGCCCATATACGCATTTGTTGTTTAGGTTTTGCTCTCATGGCTTTTTATATGTAAGTGATTTACCAGACACTTCTCCACTGTAATTATCTATAAAAAAGCCAAATAAGAGTTTAAAATCTGAGTATTTCTCGGTCATAATTTTCGGGAAGAGGTTCTATTTCCCAGACTATGCCTTCTCCTGGCAGCAGCGCAACTTCTACGTAAAGTTGTTCTACAGCAGATATAGCAATATCTTCGTTGTTGGGAAAAGGCTGTAAATCTTCAGTGAGTAGTCGGAGTTTAAAACCACCAGGAATAGCTGCACCCACTGTCAGGTTGCGTAACTCAAAGCGCCAAACAGTCGCGTCTGGTTCGTCTTGTGGTGTAATCAGCAATTCATAGATTTGACCTGCGATCGCCAGTTCACGAGATAAAATAGATTCTGGTTGCCTTTGGTCAACACTCCGCGCCCCAGCCGCACTCAGTTGTAAATCAAAGCTTCCCCAACCGGCAGCTTCAGCAACTTGGGAAACACCGCTTTGCAACCATTGGAGAACCGACCACTGTTCTGGTAGTCCCAAGCGTCGTTGATATAAGCTTTTTCGCCACCCGCCATGTTCAATTAACCCTCCCCATAATTGAAAAGGGATAGCTAATCTCGGTGTAAGTATTTCTGGATTTCCCAGACGGGTAATTAAGTTTTGTGCTTGTGGTTGCGGTATAGGAAGAATCTCTTCAATAGCGATACGTGTTGATTCTTCTAAACAAAGTTGCCGCGCCACAGCTAAAACACTGATATCATTGATGATGTCAGCAGCATCAAGAGAATAAGTGCGATCGCCTGGATCATAACTACCCTGAGATTTGAGTTGTGTATGGGTGCAATAACCCCAAACTCTAACATAGCCTTCATCTGGTTCTACCTGCACAGCTAAGTAGTAATCACCTACCCAACTGGGAATATCCACCCATTCTTGCGGTACTCGCAATTCGCTTAAATCAATTGTCTCACTGGGAATCAAGATAAATCGAGTTACATCTAAAGTGATTGCGGTTCCATTTACTATTTCCCAGAAACTCGATAAAACGGTTGTATTTGGCCAGACCTTTGCTTGAGGCGTGAAATCTTCTTGTAACCATAGCAAAATAGCACTTAGGCAAAGTTCATTAATATAACCTTGATAGCCAGAAGTGGGGTTAGAAAAAGATTGACTGTAAACATCCGCTTGATTTTGAGTGGCGGTGGGGATTTCTAAAATCAGGTCAGTTGGGTTAGCAAAAGTAAATATAGTAGTCATGGGGATTGGGGATTGGGGATTGGGGATTGGGGATTTAGGATTGGGGATTGGGGATTTAGGATTTAGGATTTAGGATTGGGGATTTAGGATTAGGGATTGGAGATTGCTTATTTACCCAGTCCCCAGTCCCCAGTCCCCAGTCCCAGTCCCCAGTCCCCAATCCCCAGTCCCTAGTAATAATTTCTCAGCCATTCCTCCATGACTGTATTTATACTTTTGAGTAGGTCTGAGGTAATAGAAATATGCAAATTATCTTGACTCCAGTTAGCCAAAGACCGCAACAAAGCTTCCTGTGCTTTTTTCAGTCGCCGCGAGACAGTATATTGCTGCATTTGTAATTGTTTAGCAATTTTGTCTTGAGTTAGTTCTTGCCCATAGTAAAGTTGTACAATCTCTTGTAATTGCGGTTCAAGTTGAGCGATCGCTACAACTAAAACTTTGTTAATCTCAGTTTGCTGAGAAATTCTAGTTTGTTCTTCTTCTTGGGCGACAATTTCATTGATTAGAGATTCTTGTTGACCTCCCGTAAGATTGTCCAGCCACTCCCAGGAATCATCGCCACCTTTGGGAGTATTCAGAGACTCCGGGGTGGGATAACAATACTTGCGTACAGATTTAGCAGCATTTAGCAGCCATTTTTCCAAAGTTTGGGGATTGACTTGCTGACTACTTTGTGAATTATAAGCTTTAGCGATCGCTTCCCAAACTTTATCGTCGGGTCGAGAAAGTTGGCGGGAAGTACCAGTTTTTGTAGGAATATATAGGGTTGTGAAACAATTCCAAGCCAGGATATAAGCATTAATATTTTCTGGGGATAAGCCAGCATTTTGCAAAGACTCCACCAAAAGCTTTTTAGTGATTTTTCGCAACAGTCCCCAATCTGTACAAATGTCAACTTCCCTCTTTTGGCGCAAAGTTTCGCGGATAGCACCGCTAAAAATGGCATTGGCGTAGTTTTTTAAGGTAAAACCTTGATTAGGGTTAAAACCTTTGAGGACTTTATCAACTTGTGCGATCGCAATCTGAAAACAGTCTGACAGTTTATACTGAGTACTGGCAAAACTAGTAACCGTCTTTTGAGATACCCAATAGCAAGGTTCTTGCAAATAAGCTATAAGATGTTGCCTAGCTATTGACTCAGTTTCGGGAAGCTGCCAAAACTTATACCAATAAAGTGCCCAAAAGTATTCAGAAGTTTCTTGTGGCGTGCGGTTTAAACAACTTTGAATGCTGCGACGCAAATTTGATTCCGTCCCCCAACGACTAAAGCGTTCGCCAGCAAATTGCACAAAAGTTGAAAAGATTTCAATGATGCCTTGTCGAGGTTGCATAAAAATTGGAAAATCCCAAATTAAATCTAGTACACTGTGGCAGAAGTTAGCTTATTTTATAACAAAGGGTTTAATACCAATTTTCTGTAAAGCTGCGTATTATTTTCATCCCTCCCAACCTCCCCTTTATAAGGCTACGGTGTACACACAAGTCAAATTACCCCCCTTAATCCCCCCTTGGAAAGGGGGGAAATAGAAAATCCAGTTCCCTCCCCTTTGCAAGTTATAATCAACGCCTCTTATCCCTTTGGAGTGCGAAAAGGGGAAATAGAAAATCCGGTTCCCTCCCCTTTGCAAGGGGAGGGTTAGGGTGGGGTAAAACGCTGCTTAATCTAAAACGTTTTTTACTAACAAGAGGACTTTTCAAACATCCTCTAACTGAAAAGCGTCTTACTCGTGGTCTAAATACGTAAAATCTACTGCGACATTGCAAGATTCATCATCAAGATTGCAATGTTCTTCATCAAGATTGCAACATTCATCATCAACGTTGCAATGTTCTTCATCAACATTGTAATATTCCTCATCAACATTGCAATATCCCTTATCAACGTTGCAATATCCCTTATCAACGTTGCAATATCCCTTATCAACATTGCAATATCCCTTATCAACATTAAAGCAATTGTGAAGAAAAACAGGTACAGGCTAAAAATTAAGAAAAATTACTCAGACTTAGTTGTTTTTTTTAATAAATACAATTATTCCCTAATTTTACTGAACCAGAAAACAGCCTTGGTAAGGCAAAGTAGCTTTATAAGCATCTCGAAGGAATATATTTATGTCTCGTAAAAAACGTACATCCCGTGTTCTCAAAAAAGCTGAATTGAGATCCGCTGGACTGAAAGCAATTGATTCAAATATGGATTTTGGTGATAATTGCGATTTGCAAAACTTGACTAAATCAATTGAGCAATTACGGACTATGCTTGATGCTTATAACACTGCTTTAACTGTAATTGACTCTTCCAAAACTAAAATTGATGAGATGGAAAAAACTTTAAGCAATCTTACAGATAAGATGGTAAGAGGAGTTGCTTTTAAATATGGTAAAGACAGCAGCGAATATGAGATGGCAGGTGGTATTCGTGATAGCGAACGTATTCGCAAAAGCAGATTGAGCCGCTTGAAAGCTGTTTCAGAAGAAATATCAGATGAAAATCCTAAAACCGCTTAATAAAGTACGACGGTAAGCAGGAGGGAAAGGATAAAAAAGATTCTCGCAAGGGATGTGGAAAATGAACAAACGCTACATTGTTTATTAAACCCTTTTTTTGAACTCCTGCAATTGCCTATAGTGAAGCGTAACCTATTGCAATTTCTTCTAGCTACTGATTCTCTTTGATAAGCAACAATTATATACAGCTACTATCAGGCATTTTCACGCATATTAGATTATGCATTTTGTAGTATAGTTTCATCTTTTATAATGTTGAAAACACTGCAAAATGGGAGTTTTAACCATTTTACTTGTCTAAATACTGATTAGAGTTTATAGTGGTACGGTGTTTTCCGTTCCACTTTACTCGGCAGGTTTATACCATGATTTATTCTGGCAAATTACAAAAGTATTTTGCAGGTTTTTCTGTATCTGTAATATTAGTAGCTGATTTTGTACTCACCCAAAAAACTCTTCCAGTTTCAGCCCAAACGGTAAATACATCTATCGGTAATGCTGTAACATTCAGTTGCAACGATAGTGAAGCGACAATTAAAGGTAAAAATGGGCCCAGAGTATTTAATGGAAATACAAGCATTTACATTGGTTATCAGCAACTTTCAAATAACAAAAACCCTATAACTATTCGCTTCAATAATGGGATAAAAGCATGGTGTCGTACTGATTACGAAACAACCAGGGATGATGGTACAGGTTACGGATTGTATTGGAATGGAAGTAATGTTTTATATGGCGTTTACTCTTCTACTGGTAGTCAGTCTGGGAATGATTTTCGCCGTTTTGCCATTGGACGTTGGTTGCCTAGTTATGGTAGCGGAGGCGGGCCAAAAGTCGCAGTTATAGCCCGGATTAATCCAGCTAATGGCGATGTTTCCGATGCCACATTTTTATCTGCTAGAAAGGCGGATAATGGACAAACTAACTCTTTAGTTGTCAACAACCTATCATGGAATAGCATAAATTCAACTTTGACTGTGCAAGCAAAGTCATGGTGGACTCCCCGTCGCGCTAATACAAATTCTATGAGTTGTTCTGGTTCATCACCTTATCAATATACAGCCATATTTACTGGTGACTTAAGAAAGATGAACTCGGCTTCAGCAAATACTTGTAGTTAAAAAGTTAGGATTCAACTCTCAAATTGAAGAAGCATATTTTTTTCAGTTGTTTGAGAATTGAAAAAAGCCCTAGCGAATAAAATTCACAGTTACACAAATACAGCAGTTGTTTTTTACATAAAGTACAAAGATTCGAGTTTTGAAGCAGGAAGTAAAAACTCTTTCTAGATGATGTGTGAGTCCTACCTTTTGTAACTCAGTTACTTGTAAACTGTTGTAAGAGCTACACCAACTTGAGCTAATAGAACATGAAAATTTCTTAACCCGCCTGTGCGGGTTTTGTCTGTGTAAATGCAGTTTCTAAGGGCCAATTGAACTTCTGATTTCTACCTCCTGAGTTCTGCTGTATCTATCCCTAATTTTTCCCATTTGGACGCTGAATAATCGTCTCCACCACGCGCCGCTTCGCCTTTGGATCAATCCCTACCAAACGCACATATTCACCGCTATATTCTGTTAGAGTTGATTCCAAATTGGAGATTGCATCAGACTCAGCATCAATGTGGCTATTAACACAACTTTGCCAAGAACCTGTGCGAAAACGACGTTCATCTACGTGTTCAATACTAATTTTGTAACCTTGAGATAATAATTGCCGAATCTGTTCTTGTGTCTCTAGAGTCAAATGTGGACTTGACGCTTGCTGTTTCTGGAATCCATTAGTTTTTACTTCTTGAGTTGCACGATTTGACGGTTGACTAATTGGTGTTACAGCAGCAGGTGGTGCAGATTGATTATAATTACCACCTCGATTTAGTCGGTTGTAATCATCAACCAAGTGGGAATTTTCTACCCGTTTTTGTTCACCAACGAGGAAGTTACCAGATTCGATTAAGTGAGACAGCCTGAAATCTGGCTTTTTAAATTCTGGTGGCCCTTGAGTGCTGTTAACTACATTTAAGGATATCTGCTCAAAACCTACCTTATGAATGTAGTTGCGGATTTGTTCGTCATAAATGCGCGATCGCAAAGCGCTAAAAAAGTCAATGGACTGATTGATAAAAGTATCAACTAGCTGTTCAACTTCTTTTTGTGACAGTCCATCCGGTTCAAAAATCCCCTTGACAATTCCCACTTTGTCGTCTCTGTCTGGTTCCCAGTAGAATTTCTCCATCCGTCCATCCCGAATTAACGGTGCATAGAGGGTAGAAAAATCATTACCTGTGACAATAATCGGCACACGATGCAAAGGTGTGGAATCATAGCTTCCCGGCAACTGCACATCTGTGGGATTATCAGCAATATTCATCAGTGTGGCATTTACCAACTGGGTATTGACGGTATATTGAGTACCTTCATCAAAACGTCCAGCACCAGCATCTAAATCGTTAATCATCAGTACACACATTTTGCCGCGTACTTTGATCAGTTCCGCTGTTTCCCGATAGCGTAGCCGAATCAACCGCGCTGGATCTCCTGCATCTGGACTTTCCAATTCGCCGCCAGATACGTGAGTCACTTCGATACCCATTTTTTCGAAGACTAATTGACATTGAAATGTTTTGCCTTCTCCTTTGCGTCCATGAATACCCAAAATCACGGGAACTCGCACGCCAGGAAGTTTCAGGAAATTTTTAGTGATGTGGACAGCCAGTTTGTCCAAAAAGCGGGGAGCGATGTAGTAACCCATGAGCTTGTATGATGAAAAATTAACACTTCTAAGGTTAATGTTAAGTTTTTTTTGAGGATAGCGATCGCTTTTCTTTCACACATGACACAGTTTAACTACGCCTAAGCGCAGCTAAACCTAGTACAGCACGGCGAAAATAAACCACCCATTCCCAATCAACAAAACCCTTACGCTGTCTTCATTTTTAATTTTTAATTTTTAATTCCGCCTTGCGGTACTAAGCATCGCCGCAATCAGTTTAAATTTTATAAAGGAATGTTACACAGTTATTTAACTTTGGGAATTCTACTATTTTGCGATTTCTCTAAGGAATAGCTTGTAGTTAGGCGATAATAATTACATTTGCCAATAAAAGCACAGTTATGATCTGCTGCCTTAATTCAGATTGCCACAATCCGCCCAATAGCGATCGCACAATGTTTTGCTTCAACTGCGGTACAGGATTGGTAGTGCTGAGAAACCGCTATCGCCCGATTAAATCATTAGGTGCTGGGGGATTTGGTAAAACTTATTTGGCAGAAGATATAGACAAATTGAATCAAAAATGTGTCATTAAACAATTTGCCCCACAAGTGCAAGGAACTGGCGCACTGCAAAAAGCCACAGAATTATTTGAACAAGAAGCAAGGCGACTCGAACAATTAGGCGAACATCCGCAAATTCCCACACTATTGGCGTATTTTGAGCAAGAGAATCGTCTGTATTTAGTGCAGCAATTTATCGATGGGCAAAATTTATTGGCTGAATTACAACAGCAGGGAATTTTCAACGAGGAAAAAATCAGAGAATTATTGCTCGATTTGTTAGATATTCTCAAAACAGTTCATCACCACAAAGTTATTCACCGCGATATCAAGCCAGAGAATATTATTCGTCGCAGTGATGGCAAGTTGGTACTAATTGACTTGGGTGCATCCAAGCAACTGACAGCAACAGTGATAACGCAAATAGGAACAACCATTGGTTCCTTTGGTTATGCGCCACTGGAACAAATGCAAGGAGGTGAAGCTTACCCAGCCAGTGATTTATATAGTGTTGGTGCAACTTGCTTTCACCTGTTGAGTGGAATTCACCCTTGGGAACTTTGGCAACGACAAGGTTATGGTTGGGTTACTAATTGGCGACAATATTTGCAGCAACCAGTCAGTCAAGAATTAGGGCGAATCCTGGATAAGTTGTTGAAAGAAGAATACCAGCAGCGTTATCAGTCGGCGGCGGAAGTTTTACAAGCGTTAAATTCACAGCCAATACCAGTAACTCAGCCTCTTACACCTCCAATTACTCCATCACCCCGCCAAAAAAATTCTATTCCAATATATCTTTTTGTTATTCCATTAATTGTATTGATGGGTGGTGGTACTGTTTATTTGCTAGGGCTGACAAATCCAATAAAAATAGAACAGAAAAGTGCTGTTACTTACTATAAAGAAGGATTAGAAAAATACAACAACAAAGATTTTCGCGGTGCAATTGAAGACTACAATCAAGCCATCAAAATTAATCCCAACTATGTAGATGCTTATATAAATCGGGGTTTAGCTCACGATGATTTAGGAGATAAGCAAGCAGCAATTGAAGATTACAATCAAGCCATTAAAATTAATCCTAACTATGCACTAGCTTATTACAATCTGGGTGTAGCTCGCTCTGCTTTAGGGGATAAACAAGCAGCAATTGAAGATTACAACCAAGCCATCAAAATTAATCCCAACTATGCAAATGCTTACTACAATAGAGGTATAGCTCACGATGATTTAGGAGATAAGCAAGCAGCAATTGAAGATTACAACCAAGCCATCAGAAATAATCCTAACTATACACTAGCTTACATTAACCGGGGTGTAACTCGCTCTGCTTTAGGAGATAAGCAAGCAGCAATTGAAGATTACAACCAAGCCATTAAAATTAATCCCAACTATGCACTAGCTTACTACAATCGGGGTGTAGCTCACGATGATTTAGGAGATAAGCAAGCAGCAATTGAAGATTATAACCAAGCCATTAAAATTAATCCCAACTATGCACTAGCTTACTACAACCGGGGTGTAATTTACTATGAATTAGGAGATAAGCAAGTAGCAATTGAAGATTACAACCAAGCCATCAAAAATGATCCTAACTATGCAAATGCTTACTATAACCTGGGTTTAGCTCACTCCACTTTAGGAGATAAGCAAGCAGCAATTGAATATTTTCGTAAATCTGCCAATTTGTATAAACAACAAGGAAAAGAACGTGACTATGAATCTGCTCTAAAACGCATTATACAACTTGAGAAATAATCAAATTACCAACTTGTTCAAAAGTCAGAAATATTATTTGCAAAAGAGAAAAATTATAGTAATTAGAGTTAATCAAGATGACCACTGTAGAAATTGACCAGTTACGGGAACAAGACGCTATCAAGAATTGTTAGCTAAACTCAAAGAAAAGGGGGCGTTGCATATTTGCGGGATGATTTTGCTAGTTTTGTGGGATGGGCCGAAAAGCCATTGGTGTCAACTTAACGCGAAACCGCACGTCCGCCAGTGAACAACACCCAATCAGTACGCTATTTTTGGCTGAAGTTGACACCAGTGGCTTTTCGGCCCACCCTACAAGAATCATCCCTTGATTCAGCAACGCTGAAAAGGGAATTGACACAGATAATTTGTAATTGCTGCTGTTGATGGTGCGTTATGCTGTCGCTACTGGTTATGTCTAAAACGCCCTACTTGTTGATGCGTCCTAGCGCTGATGCCGGTAGATACTTATGATGATATGGGAATTAAAAATTTAACTATGGAAACACAACCGATACAAGTAATTGGAGGTGGACTAGCTGGGACAGAAGCAGCTTGGCAAATAGCCCAAGCTGGAGTGCCAGTAATTTTGCATGAAATGCGTCCAAAGCGATTTAGTCCGGCTCATCATACAGAACATTTGGCAGAATTAGTCTGTAGTAATTCCTTTGGGGCAATGGCAAGCGATCGCGCGGCGGGATTATTGCACGAAGAGTTACGCCAACTCGGTTCGATTGTCATCTCAAAAGCTGATGAACACGCCGTTCCTGCGGGTGGGGCGCTAGCTGTAGACAGAGGACAATTTGGCCAAGATTTAACTGAAACTTTAGCAAATCATCCTTTAGTTGAATTCCGTCGGGGTGAAGTGTCTGCAATTCCTGAAGGGATTGTGGTTTTGGCAACCGGGCCTTTAACTAGTCCTGATTTAGCAGAAGATTTGCAGCGCTTTACAGGGATGGAATACCTCAGCTTTTTCGATGCAGCTAGTCCGATTATCGTGGGAGAATCGATTAATCGTGACATTGCTTTTATGGCATCACGTTATGACAAAGGTGAAGCTGCTTATCTCAACTGCCCAATGAATAAAGAGCAGTACTTGCACTTCCGCGAAGAACTCTGTAAAGCTGAACAAACAGAACTCAAGGGTTTTGAACGGGAAACAGCGAAATTTTTTGAAGCTTGTTTACCCATAGAAGAACTAGCACACCGGGGGGAAGATACCATGCGCTACGGCCCCCTCAAGCCAGTCGGATTGTCAGATACTCGCACAGGGGAACGTCCTTATGCTGTGGTGCAGTTGCGACAAGAAGATAAAGCTGGTCAACTGTGGAACATGGTAGGATTCCAAACTAACCTGCGTTGGGGTGAACAAAAGCGTATATTTCAGTTAATTCCCAGTTTGGAAAAGGCGGAGTTTGTGCGGCTGGGAGTGATGCACCGCAACACTTTTATTAATGCTCCCCAATTAATGCATCCTACCCTGCAATTTAAAGAGCGTCCCACATTATTAGCCGCTGGACAGTTGATTGGTACTGAAGGTTATACCGCTGCGGCTGCGGGTGGCTGCTTGGCGGGAATTAATGCAGCAAGATTAGCTTTGGGTAAAGAAGCTTTGGTTTTACCACCAACAACAATGATGGGTGCGTTATTGGAATTTATTAGTTCCGCTTCGCCGAAGCATTTCCAACCAATGCCACCCAACTTTGGGATTTTCCCCGATTTAGGAATGAAAATCAAAAGTAAACCAGAGCGTTATGGACGTTACCGCGATCGCTCTTTAGCTGATTTGGCAACCTGGAAAGCTAATTGTAATTAATGGGCATTGGGCATGGGGTAAGGGGAAAGATTAAATTTATTCCTTTTCCCTTTAACCTTTAACCTTTTCCCCTGCTCCCGCTGCCCCCATTTCCCCACCTCTATCTATTTTTTAATAGTGACTAATCCATGTATACCTAGCGCCGTAATTACACCTCCCAGTAATCCCCAGGTACCATCGGCAAATACGTTGATGCGATGAATGTAAGTGCGATGATAGGCATACTCTAACTGTCTATCATTGACTTTTCCGACCTCTACCAGGTTTTCCACATTATTTTCAGCTTTGATCAGTGCTGCATAATCGAGATTAAACCAATACAACGATACTCCCACCACCGCCAAACCTGGAAAAACCAAGGTAATTAAGAGAATTGCTATACGTGCGTTCATACACCTCACCCGCTGACCAGTTTTAATTAAAAATTAAAGATTAAAAATTAAAAATTGAAAGAAATAATAATTTTTAATTAATTAATTCTGAGTACAAGCCCCTACTGATAGCGCAGCGTTAGCGAGTCCGCAAGCGTCTTGCAATTTTTAATTTTATATTTTTAATTTTTAATTGGTTTGACATACCTGCTTAATGCTGACATAGCTGGAACCCTTGTGTTACAACTTGGCAGACCAATTTAATAATGTGTTGGCGTGGGTGAATTAGATTTTGGGAATAATCCTCATAGTGTTTGAAAGTATCGTTTTGATTAGGTTCGCACTATGAGAGGGCGATTTCTAGGAAAAAAGCAGATTTATTGTTGTTTTTCTATTGCATTTTGCTGCATTTTGTGGATTTGTTTGGCACTAATTCCAGCCCACGCAACGTCTACAGGGTCTATTGATACTCTGCGACAACAGCAGCAACAAATGAACCAGCAGCAGCAGAGTGTGGTTAACGAGCGCGATCGCTTAACTAATCTCCAACAAGAGGCCCAAAAACACCTCACTGGTTTAAAGCAAAATCTGCAAACTACAGATAGCTATCTTCAAGAGAGTGAATCACGATTACAACTCGCTACCCAACGCCTCCAGCAATTGGAAACTGATTTAGCTGTGGCGGAACGTTCCTATCAGGAGCAGCAAATAGCAACAGTAGCACGATTGCGTTATCTCCAGCGATCGCCTGCATCTGCTGGATGGGCGGTTTTGTTGCAAAGTCAAAATATCAGCGACTTTATCAGCCGTCGTCATCAGTTGAAGTTAGTGTTTCAGGCAGATCAGAAAATTTTGGTAAAACTCAACACCCAAGCAAACCTGATCAATCAACAAAAAACAGACGTAGAACAGCAAAAAAACGAAATTGCTTTAATTCGTGAGCAACTTTTAGCACAAAAATCCGATTATCAAACCCAGGCGCAATCGCAATCAGAATTGATTCAACGCCTCAATAGCGATCGCCTAGCCTTGGAAGCCGCACAAAATCAGCTAGAGAGGGAATCCAAAAATCTGGAAGTCTTGATTCAACAAAAAGTAGCAGAAGCCCAAGCAAAAACCAACAGCCGGACAAGTGTGATCATTCGCGGAACTGGTGTCATGGCATATCCTAGCAATGCTTCTACTAGCAGTCCCTTTGGCTGGCGGATGCACCCTGTTCTCGGCTATCGTCGTTTTCACGCCGGCTTAGATTTTGCCGCTAGCTATGGCAGTACAATTCGAGCAGCCGATTCGGGAACAGTAATTTTTGCTGGGTGGTATGGTGGTTATGGCAAAGCGGTAATTATCGATCACGGCAATGGCATTACAACACTGTACGGACATAGCAGTGAATTATATGTTGCTGACGGACAAGCAGTTGAACGCGGACAAGCGATCGCAGCTGTTGGTTCCACAGGTTTATCGACTGGCCCCCACCTCCACTTTGAAGTGCGTCGCAATGGTACACCTGTAGACCCGACTAATTATCTTTAAAGCTGCAAATCCTATCACAGACGTGCTATAATATGGAAGATTAAGGGCGCGTAGCTCAGTGGATAGAGCAACAGATTCCGGTTCTGTGGGTCGGGGGTTCAAATCCCTCCGCGCTCGTTACCTTTAGAAGACTAAGCACAAAATCGAGAGGTCATTTTCTCTCATAGGATAAAACCAATTTACCCTATGAGACAGAATGCTAACCGATAGTCTGGAACACAAAAATTAGTGTGTCTATGTGGTGAGTGATATAACACTACATATCTTCTTTTCTCATTCAGTCTCTCACCCCTATAACTACCCCAAGCTTTTTTAAAAAATAAAACAATGGGGCATTTGTTGGGGGGAATTCCTAAAGTAGAGGTAGAGGCTAAATCTTCCCTATTAGCAGGACATGGGTTTGATGCAACTAGGATTTTTGTGGAGCGCAATTAATTATGACTGCTTTAACCTTGCAATTACCTTCTAATCTGCAATTTACTGATGAGGAATTTGCACAGATTGTCGCTGTGAATAAAGAATTACGACTAGAGTTAACTGCTGAAGGGGAATTAATTATCATGTCACCGACTGGGGGAGAAACGGGAAACCGTAATTTTGAACTGTATCTTGATTTAGGAGTTTGGAACAGACAAAATAAGCTCGGAAAAGCTTTTGATTCTTCTACTGGGTTTAAATTGCCAAATGGGGCAACTCGTTCCCCTGATGCTTCTTGGATAAGGATAGAAAGATGGGATGCTCTTACCCCAGAACAAAGAAAGAAATTTCTCCCTTTGTGTCCTGATTTTGCAGTGGAATTGGTTTCTGAAACTGATGATGTGGAAGATACTAAATCTAAAATGGAGGAATATTTAGCAAATGGCTTGCAACTGGGTTGGTTAATTAATCCTAAAGATAAACAAGTAATAATTTATCGCCCAAATCTTGCACCAGAAGTTTTACAATCTCCCACAACTTTATCGGGTGAAGATGTTCTTCCTGGTTTTGTTTTAAATTTACAGCAGATTTTTGCATAGATGACTGATTATCTTGATTTTATTTCTACTAAAATTCGCTTAAACCATCGACACTCCCTTTAAACATCAAAAGCCCTGTTAATGTGGGCTACTGGAACTATACTTACAATTTAATAGCGATGCCTACGCATTCTCAGAAATCCCCGTCCAGGAACTTGTAGTAATAACTTCTGATCTTTGATACCACAGCTTTCTTGACGCTCAAATTTATGCTGGTTAAATTCCCATCACCTGTATTTACACTTCTATTAGGACTTGCCATAACTCAAACCTTTGGATGCACAACTCAAAAAGATAATTCAGCGATCGCTCAAACTTCACCGAAGCCAGCACCCCAAATAATTGTGCAACCAGGAGAAGTTCGACCTTTACCAGGCAAGTTAGATACAATACCCGTTTTTAACAGCAATAGCCCAGAATGGATTAAAACTGAGGGTATTTTACTTTCTACCTTTCCTCCAAACGGTAAAAAAGTTCCAGCAGCGCACCTCAATTTTCCCTTTCAGGGACGCTTTGACTTATTTGCCCACCATTACACCCACACTCCCAAGGATTTACAAACGCTATATTTGGGCGTAATCGTAAATAACCCTGGTAAAAAACCTGTAACAGTAGATGTATTGCAAGCCGCAAGTTATTTAATGCAGGATGCACCCTTTGTCACCTTACCCCCCTACATAGAAAATAACGATGGTAAGACTTACTCAGGCCCAGGCGCTCGTGCTGTTAGTGATGTACTCCGAGGTGTTCGACAAACAGATTTTCCCGCAAAGCTGATAATTCCCCCAGGGCAAAGCCGGATGTTATTAAATCATCCGATTCCTGTACGCAATCTAGAAAAGCCAGTGAATGGTCGCTCTAGCTTTATGCGGTTGCGTAGTAGCGATCAAGTTTATGGGGCAAGTTTAGCAATGTTCGCTAAGAAAAATTCTGATAATACAGACCGCCCACCCACTCTTGCAGAATGGCAAGCTTTACTAAATACTGGGAACTTTGCTGGGCCAAGAGATAAAACCCCTACTCCTCTAAATGCTACCAGTGGCGCACTGATTTATGGGCGTGTAGCTGGTGTATCTAGTGGTTCTCAGTGGAAAGCAAAGTTGGTGGATAATCCCCAAAGCAAAAATCTGACTATTCCCCAGCGTGGCAAAGCTATTTCTTATGCTTTAGACACATTGCTCAGTGGACGATTGGGCACTCAACAAATCCAAACGGCCAAAATGCTGGTACGTTATCCAGATACGGCTTATGAAGCACATGGTAATTATGGGGTGGAATATAAACTCACCTTACCCTTAAGCAACGATACCAACCAAAACCAGACCGTGACTGTTACTTTAGAAACACCTTTAAAGGAAGATAAATTATCCCAAGGGGGTCTGCGTTTCCGCAAACCATCGCTAGATTTTCCTTTCTTCCGTGGTACAGTCCGGCTACGCTACTTTGATGACCAAGGTCAACAAAAGACGCGCTACATACATCTATGGCACAGAACTGGTCAGGTGTTAGAACCATTAGTGCAGCTTGTACTTCCACCTTCGACTCAGCGAATAGTACAGGTAGATGTGATTTATCCACCAGATTCGACACCACCGCAAGTGCTGAGTGTAAGAACTTTAGAAAAGTGAGAGTCTCAAAAAAATCAAATAACTTAAGGCTTATATGGTTTTTCAGTACACTAACGCATTTATCGCCATAGCATCGGTTAATTGCGATAACTTAGTAAATTTCTATACTAAATTGCTAGAGCAAAAGCCAGTTCCTTTGATTCCGAATGTCTATGCTGAATTTAATTTGGTTAGTATGCGATTAGGTATTTTTAAACCAAAGAACACAAACGAATCTGAATTTGAAACGATGTCTAATGCCAAAAGTAAGATAAGTTTGTGTTTAGAGGTAAGTAATTTAGAAGATGCGATCGCTCACCTAACTGCTTTGGGCTATCCTCCACCAGGAGACATTTCCATTGCTTCCCACGGCAGAGAAATTTATGCCTATGACCCTGATGGCAATCGTCTGATTTTACATCAAGCTGCTAGAGGGAGTCATTAGTCATTTGTCATTGGTCATTTGCAAAGGACAAAGGACAAAGGACAAAGGACAAATAACAAATAACAAATAACAAAGGACAAAGGACAAATGGCTATAACTCAAAACTATAGATTAAACCTGATTCAATGGTATCCAGGTCACATTGCTAAAGCTGAAAAGAAACTCAAAGAACAGCTGAAGCGCGTAGATGTGGTGTTTGAGGTACGAGACGCCCGGATTCCGTTAGCGACTCACCATCCCCAAATGGCTGAGTGGGTGGAGGGTAAGACACGGGTATTGATACTGAACCGAGTAGATATGATTACGCCGCAAATGCGATCGCTGTGGATAGATTGGTTTAAACGTCAGGGGGAAGTCCCTTATTTTACCAACGCTCAACATGGTAAAGGTATAGCAGAAGTAGCGCGGGCAGCGCAAGCCGCTGGGGTAGAGCTAAATCAAAGAAGAAGCGATCGCGGAATGTTACCCCGTCCAGTGCGGGCTGTAGTGATTGGTTTTCCCAATGTTGGTAAATCAGCTTTGATTAACCGTCTGTTGGGAAAGCGAGTTGTGGAAAGTGCAGCTCGTCCTGGGGTAACCCGCCAACTCCGCTGGGTGCGAATTTCCGAACATTTGGAATTGCTAGATGCTCCTGGTGTCATTCCTGTAAGATTAGAAAATCAAGATGCAGCATTAAAATTAGCTATTTGTGATGATATCGGTGAAGCATCCTACGATAATCAGCTAGTAGCAGCAGCCCTAGTGGATTTACTAAACTATTTGGAAGCTGTAGCCGCAGATTTATTACCAAAAAAACCATTACAGTCCCGTTACCAACTCGATTCGGCGATATCAGACACCGGAGATATCTATTTGCACGCCTTAGCAGAGCATCGTTACAAAGGTGATATAGAGCGAGCTGCAAGGCAACTTTTAACAGATTTTCGCAAGGGGTTGTTGGGTGAAATTAGTTTGGAAGTACCACCCAATTAGGTTAGGTTACAAGCATTTTCAGCCCGTTTTTGAAGCGTTTTACTAAACCTCTCACACATGGGGTGAACGTGAGCGAACCTATCGTCTTTACAACACCCTGAGCAAAAAAGAAAAACAGCGAATTCTGCAAATTTTACGGGTGTGGTTGCGTTACAAAAAGTGAGGAATACTTTGGCGCACTCGCCCACGCCGCCAAAGTCAGTACGAAAATAAAAATAGTCTTTACTAAAGGAACCCTCATCTGCTGTTGGCTCAGAAGAAGTTAGCAATTATCAGGGTAATATCATGTCTACAACAGGCTGCACCTACACACTCCAATAACAGCCTAGTCACAATCAAACAGACATTTCTACTTTCGTGTCGATTTCTGTTCGTATTTGCGTAAAATTGTTTTGCTTGTACGCAAGACACCTAGAGCTAATATTCCTAATGTAAAAGAAGGTTAAGGAATAGAGTCAACTCGACGAGACTTAATGAATCGGCGTAGTAAAAAGCAGATTACTATTGGCCCTTTTTTGAGACAGCAACACTAGAAATTACCTTAATACCTATTGTAGTAATTACATAGAAGCTTGTGGATTATCTTTCAAAAGAAATAGTATATTAGCGGGTTACAACTAACCCTTAGCACCAGTAGCATATAACAAAACATATATCACTTGCTACATTAAATGGTGTTTTAAGTTAGATGATGATTAAAAACTCTTTAGTAATAATCCAACAACCAGAAGTTGGCAAGCTAATTTTTAAACTTCGCACAATCGTTGGTTTGACACAAGAAGAGTTTGCAACATCATTAGGTGTTACTTATTCCACAGTTAATCGTTGGGAAAATGGACATTCCAAGCCATCGCGCCTAGCTATGCACAGAATTGAAGAGATGTTAGCAAAGATAGGTACACAGAGAGAAGAGTTATTAGCAACATATTTACCAAAGAAATTTTAAAGTAAAAAAATATCCTAGATTTATATTGATATTATAAAAACTTGTTAATTTAAAAGACTTGTATCTAAAATAATCTAGCAATTTTATTTACCTATTTAATTTAAATAGACAATTTCTTAGCTTAAATATGTAACATGCCAGCAAAATTAATAGCTTTGTAAAAAGTAGTTGGAGACAAAAAATGATTGCTAATTCAGAATATAAAATTATAGAAAAAATTTCGGATGGTCTAGATACTGTTGTTTATCGGGCACAGGAGCTTACTAATGAAAGAATGGTTATCCTTAAAATACTTAAAAGTGACTACGCTAATCTTGAATGTGTAACAGATTTTAAACATGAATATGAAATTGCTAAATCATTAGATTTACCAGGGGTTATTAAAGCTTATAGGCTAGAAAATTATCAAGATAGTATTGCTTTAGTTCTGGAAGATATTGGAGGACAAAACCTCAAACAATTTGTTACTAATAATAAAATTAATATCATAGATTGCTTAAAACTAGCTATTCAGCTTACGGATATTATTATAGATTTGCATGAACAACATATTATTCATAAAGATATTAAACCACAGAATATAATTATTAACCCTAAATCAATGCAGGTGAAAATTAGTGATTTTAGTATTGCCTCACGCTTGTCAAAAGAAAATGCAATGATTGGCAATCCTAATTTGCTTAAAGGAACACTTGCTTATATGTCTCCAGAGCAAACAGGTCGCATGAATAGGTCGATTGATTACCGCACAGACTTTTACTCTTTAGGCGTAACTTTTTATGAGATACTGACTGGCAAATTGCCATTTAATTGCACTGATCCCTTAGAAATAATTCACTCTCATATTGCCAAACAGCCGATACCTCCTCATGAGATAAATCGAAAAATTCCGGAGGCTGTATCTAATATCATAATGAAACTATTATTTAAAACTGCTGAAGAAAGATATCAAAGTGGCTTAGGGTTAAAAGCAGATTTAGAGATTTGTTTCACGCAGTTGTTAAATAATGGTAAAATCGAAAACTTTATTCCTGGAAAGTTAGATAAATTTAGCCAATTTGCAATTCCTCAAAAGCTTTATGGACGTGAGCCAGAAGTAGAATCTCTTATGTCAGCTTTTGAGCGAGTAAGTGTTGGTAGAAGTGAGATGATCTTAGTTTCAGGTTATGCAGGAATTGGTAAATCTTGCTTAGTTAATGAAATTCATAAGCCTATTCTTCAACAACAGGGATATTTTATTTCTGGTAAATTTGATCAACTTAAGCGAAATATTCCTTATACGGCTCTAATTGAATCATTTCAAGAATTGACCCAACAGTTATTAACAGAAAGCTCTGAAAAAATAATTGTTTTGAAACAGCGACTTTTAGAAGCATTCGGTGAAATTGGTCAAGTTATTATTGATGTTATTCCTGAGATTGAAAAAATTGTAGGTCAACAGCCACCTGTGCCACAATTAGGAGCAATTGAATCCCAAAACCGTTTTAATCGAGCGTTTCAAAAGTTTATTCAAGTATTTACTCAAAAAGAACGCCCACTTGTTCTATTTTTCGATGATTTACAATGGGCAGATTTAGCATCTCTAAAATTGATTCAGATGTTGATGCTTGATGATAGCCAATATTTTTTGATGATTGGGGCTTATCGAGATAACGAAGTCATATCAACTCATCATTTGAATCAAACCTTGAATGAAATCCAAAAATCAGGAGCGATTGTAAATAATATTACACTCAAGCCTTTAAATATTAGTGATGTGCATGAATTAATAGTCGATACACTTCATACTGCAACAGAAAAAACAAAACTACTAGCTGAACTTCTTTTTAATCAAACTCAAGGAAATCCTTTTTTCTTAACTCAGTTGTTCCAAACTATGCACCAAGAAAAGCTATTAAATTTTGACTTTAATAGTGGAACATGGCAGTGGGAAATAAATCAAATTCAGACCATTGGGATTACAGATTATGATGCCTTAGAATTAATTGTCAGAAATATTAAAAAATTGCCCCAAGAGACACAACAGGTATTAAAATTAGCTGCTTGTGTTGGCAATCGGTTTAACATAGATATTCTAGCAATTGTAAATGAAAAATCTCAGTCAGAAACCGCTTCTGAATTATGGGAAGCACTTCAAGCCAGCCTAATTCTGCCCTTGAGCGATAACTATAAAGCTCCATTGTTTTTTGACAAAGACATATCTATATCTTTAGAATCTCAAGAATTAAAAGTTTCATATAAGTTTTTCCACGACCGCATCCAGCAAGCAGCTTATTCCCTGATTCCAGAATCGCACAGAAAACAAACTCACCTCAAAATTGGGCAATTAATACTAGAATCTTGCCAAATTGAGGAAATTGAAGAAAATATTTTTAATATTGTTAACCACTTAAATTTTGGTACTGAATTTATTTGCGATCAATCTCAAAAAGACCAGATAGCTAAATTAAATCTGATAGCTAGCCAAAAAGCAAAAGCATCATCAGCTTATGAAGCTGCTCTTAGCTATTCAACAGGTGGACTAGAATTACTGACACCATCGAGTTGGGAAAACAACTATGACTTGATACTAACACTTCATCTAGAAAGCGTAGAATTAGAGTACTTAAATACTAATTTTACACGAGCAGCTATCCTAACTGAAATTATTCTAGAAAAAGCTAATAATCTGCTCGATCAAGTCAAGGCTTATCAATTACAAATCCAGTTTTATATGGCTCAAAATCAGATGCTTAAAGCCATTGATACTGGACTAGAAGCGATCGCAAAGTTGGGTATTTCTCTCTCAGCAACGCCAAATAAGCAAAGTACTATAGCTAACTTACCTCAGCTTCAAGATTTAGAAAATTTTCCAGTTGTCAAAGATCCTTACATACTTGCGGCTTTAAAAATCCTTGTTACTGTGGGTGGTGCTGCTTTCATTACTGACCCAACAGGGAAAACTTTTCCTCAGATCATCTTGACTGTAGTTAATCTCTGTATTGAACACGGTCATTCGCCTTTGGCTGCTGCTGGATATTCTTGTTATGGCATGGTGTTGTGTAGCCATATAGAAAATATTGATGCTGGATATCGCTCTGGTCAAATAGCTTGGCAGATATTAGAACAGTTTCAAGCCAAGGAACTTAAAAGTAAAGTATACGCGCCATTTTATGGTTTTACTTTTCATTGGAAAGAGCATGTTAGCAAAAGTATTGCTCCTTTACAGGAAGGAATTCAGAACGCGTTAGAAATTGGAGATTTAGAATACGCTGGTTATTGCTCTATCCACTATTGCGGCCATATATTTTTTAGAGGAGAACAACTCGAATCAGTAGTTCAGCAGCAAGCATCATATATTAGTTTACTACAAAAGTTTAAACTAGATTTCCCAATAAACTACATTAAAGTTTGGCATCAATTGACATTAAACTTACAGGGGATGTCACAAGATAAATGTCATTTGGTTGGCGATAGTTTTAATGAAGTAGCAATGTTGCCATATCTCCAAGCTACTAATAATGTTACTTCTTTGTTTGCTGCTTATGTTGCGAAAATGATTCTTCTTTACTTGTTTAAAGATTATACTAAGGCACTTGATAATGCCAAATTAGCTTCAGAATATATCAGCAGTGTGATGGGGATGATTACAATTAGCATCCACAACTTTTATTATTCTTTAGCCATGATTAAGTTATATCCCAATGTTGAAGCTAAAACTCAACAAGAATATATGGCTGCTATCAATGCCAATCAGGAAAAAATGCAGATATGGGCTGGTCACGCTCCTGCTAACTATCAGCATAAATATGATTTAGTAGCGGCAGAAAAAGCGCGAGTTTTAGAACAACCCTTTGTAGCTATGGAGTATTATGAGCTAGCTATTCAAGGGGCCAAAGAACAGGGATATCTTCAAGAAGAAGCACTAGCCAGCGAGTTAGCAGCAGAATTTTACTTTTCCCGTGGTAGAGATCAGCAGGCGATCTTCTATCTGAGAGAATCTTATCATGCTTATATCCGTTGGGGAGCGATCGCAAAAGTCAGTGATTTAGAGTCAAAATACCCCGATTATTGCCCATTGAGGATAAATCAAGAATCATCTAGTTTGAAGGCTAGCTTGCGAACCACTTCAAGTAAGATCAATAATTTGGCATCTTTTGATTTGTCTACAGTTTTTAAAGCTTCGCAAGCTATTTCTAGTGAAATCATGCTAGATGAATTGCTAGCTAAGTTAATGAAAATTGTTATGGAAAATGCTGGTGCACAAACTAGCTGTTTCCTTTTAGAGAAAAATGGTCAAATGGTAATTGAAGCATTTGTGGGAGTTAACAACAATGAGATGTTTTTGGAAACTTCTATGTCTTTAGACAATAGTCTATATGTACCAATATCTATACTCAACTATGTGATGAGAACTAAAGAAAGTGTCGTTATTGGTGATGCTAGCTCTGAAGGAAAATTTACGAGTGATCCTTATATTATTCAGAATCGATGTAAGTCAGTTTTATGTACGCCGATAATTCATCAAAGTAAACTTATCGGAATTTTGTATCTGCAAAATAACTTAACAACTAATGCATTTACTACTGAACGTTTAGAAGTTTTGAAAATTCTGGCCTCTCAAGCAGCTATTTCTATTGAGAATGCCAAGCTGTATACTAATCTATCTAAACTAAATGATAATCTGCAACAAGCTAACCAAGAATTAGAGAATCATAGCAAAAACCTAGAACTAAAAGTTGAAGAACGAACACAGGAATTAAATGAGAAAAATGTGTGTTTGGAAGAGCAAGCACAACAATTAGAACTTACACTAAAACAGCTACAAACGACACAATTACAGATGATTCAAAAAGAAAAAATGTCTGGATTAGGTCAATTAGTTGCTGGTATAGCTCATGAGATTAATAACCCCATTAATTTTATTTATGGCAACATTTCTCATGCTAGTGAATACATTAAAGATATATTGTATCTAATTAAGACTTATCAAAAAATATCACCCAATCTGACTCCTGAAATGCTGGCAGAACAAGAGGATATAGATTTACCATTTTTGCTTGAAGACTTACCAAAATTGCTGTCTTCAATGAAGGTTGGAGCTGATCGGATTCGCCAGATAGTTCTGAGCTTACGTAACTTCTCCCGTTTGGATGAAGCAGAAATGAAGCCAGTAAATATTCATGAAGGTATTGATAGTACTTTACTAATCTTGCAACATCGACTCAAAACTGAGTCAGTCAATGGTAATATTCAAATTATCAAAAATTATGCTTCTTTACCATTAGTAGATTGTTATCCAAGTCAGCTTAACCAAGTATTTATAAATTTATTAGCTAATGCTATTGATGCTTTGGAAGAGTATAACTCTCACCGTTCATTGGAGAAAGATGAACTTAATCCAGGTTATATCAAAATAACTACTGAGTTATTAGAGCCAAATCTGATAGCTGTTCGCATTGCTGATAATGCTTCCGGTATGAGTTCAGATATACTTTCTCAGATTTTTAATCCTTTCTTTACTACTAAACCTATTGGCAAAGGTACTGGTTTAGGATTATCTATTAGCTACACAATTATTGTAGAAAAGCATGGAGGTAAAATCAGTTGTAACTCATTCCCAGGAAAAGGAACTGAGTTCATAATAGAACTTTCAGTCAATCGTAAAAGCTCTAAATTAGTCAAGTAAAAAAATCCAAAACAATTATGATGATTAACAATTATCAAGTTCCAAATGTTGCGAATATATCAATTGATGAAATATTCATGGCTTTGGTAAAAGGAACCATATTAGATGAGTCTTTTGAATCTACCAGGATTGGGAAAATATCACGGTTGACAACGACACAAAGAGATTTATATCTGGATAATCTGCTCCATCCAGATAGCACTATTTTTACTTTAGTAATTTCCGTAAATTTGCCACATAATCTAGACAGATTTATTTGGGAACAAGCAATCAAAATAGTATGCCAAAAAGATGATGCTACTAAAACTAGGTTTGTTTTTTATAAAGGAGAACCTTTTCAGTTTGTAGATCATAATACTGATGTTAATTTTGAATTTATTGATTTAGCAATTAGTCAGAGTTCTTTCAATAGTTTGCAACAAGTTATCGAAAACAAAATTAAAATAAAGTTAGAATTGCAAAAAAGTGATCTATTTAAAAATGTTTTAGTCAAAGATAAACAGGGTAACTATACAGCTATTTTAGGTGCGCCTCATATCCTTTTTGATGGCTATTCTGGGAAAGTTTTCTTTGAAAGAGTTGCAAAAATCTACCAAGATTTAAAAATAGGCAATAACCCTCAAAAATTTGAGGGTTATTCTTTTCATGATTTTATTGACGATGATGTGGCTCGATTTGATACTTCAGAGATTGAGCAGTATTGGCTAGAAACTTTAGGTAAGGTTATTCCTGTTACGCCTTATATCAAAACTGAAACAGAAAACAAGGCTAAATCAAGGAAAGTCCAAATTACTGGGAAAGAACTAGCACAAATTAGAAAATATTGCCAATTAAACAAATGTAGTGTGCCTACATTTTTTAGGGCTGTTTATGGCATTTATTTAAGTAGATATTTACAAGCACCAGCAGATTTTGTGCTTTACGATATTTTTGGCAAAAGAAACGAAAAATTGCTTAATGTTTTAGGTTGTGTTTACCAAGTAGTTCCTATTGTTATACCTCAAGGAAATATTGGAAATAAATCAAGTCTAATCGATTATATTTTATATATAAAAAACTATCGTAAAAATCTAGATAATTTACAAAATATTTCGGTTCTCTTGCAAAGAAACTATTTAAAAGATGAACAAACAAAATTTTTCTATAATTTTTATAATTTCAGTATTCTGAATATTCCTTTTGCTGAAGCCGATTCTAAATTAACTATCCACAATTCTTTTGCCGACAATGAAGTTCATCTTGTCGTTAATGACTTCAATAATAGTTTAGATATAGAAATATTTTATAATCAAAAATATTTTACAGATATAAATTCTTTGGAGAGATTGCTTTTTATCGCAAATCAAGTTAGTCAAGGATGTGAATATTTTCATCAACTGAATATATTGCTAGAAACTGAGCAGAAAGAATTAGGAGAAACTTGGAATGATACTAGTAGAGATTATGCATTAGATAAATGCGTTCATCAACTGTTTGAAGCGCAGGTGGAGCGATCGCCAGATGCTATCGCAGTAGTATTGAAAGAGACACAGAAGCATGAACAGTCTTCACTCACTTACCGAGAGTTAAATCAGCACGCGAACCAGTTAGCACACTACCTACGTTCGCTAGGTGTCAAACCAGATATGCCCATAGGAATCTGTGTAGAGAGAACCCTGGAAATGGCGATCGCAGTTTTGGCAGTTCTCAAAACTGGTGGGGCTTATGTACCAATGGATTCAGCGTATCCCAAGGAACGCCTAGCCTTTATCCTTGAGGATACTCAAGTATCAATACTACTAACTCAACAACAACTATTAACAGAACTTCCCAAAACCAAAGCGCAGATTATCTGTTTAGATACCGACTGGGACAAGATAGGCCAATACAGTCAGGAAAATCCCTCTAGTGAAGTAACACCAGAGAATTTAGCCTATATCATCTACACTTCTGGTTCTACAGGCAGACCGAAAGGCATCTGTTTAGCTCACCGTCCTTTAGTGAATTTACTGCAATGGCATCTAAACTCGCTATTAACAGGTGCTCGTACCCTGCAATTTGCCTCTTTGAGCTTTGATGCTAGTTTTCATGAGATGTTTGCTACTTGGTCTTCAGGAGGAACTTTGTTTCTCATCTCAGAAAACTTGCGTCGGGACACCACAGCTTTAGCTCGCTTTATTCAGAGTCAAGAGATTGAAAAAGTTATCCTGCCTGTTGTCGTATTACAGCAAATGGCAGAAATGGCTGTATCTCACTTGGAATTATTTACTAGTTTAAAAGAAGTTACTACCACAGGTGAGCAACTGCAAATCACCCCAGCCATTGTCAAATTATTCAAATCGCTACCACACTGCTCATTTCATAATCACTACGGGCCATCAGAAACCCATGTAGTCACAGCTTTGACGTTAGATAAAAATCCTGATTCCTGGCCAACTTATCCGTCTATCGGTCGTCCCATAGCTAACACCCAAATCTACATCCTTGATGCAGAGTTAAAGCCAGTTCCTATCGGTGTTCCAGGAGAGCTTTATATTGGTGGCGATAGTTTAGCTAGGGGTTATCTCAATCGACCTGATCTGACTAGTGAACGCTTTATTCTCAATCCTGATGCGAAATCGCACCGCTTATATAAAACAGGTGACTTAGCTTGCTACTTACCAGATGGGAATATTGAATACCTGGGTCGGATAGACCAGCAGGTGAAGATTCGCGGCTTCCGCATTGAGTTGGGGGAAATTGAAGCAATGCTGTTGCAGCATCCTGATGTGCGTGAAGCCGTAGTCATAGCGCGTGAGGATGTGCCTGGAAATAAATATTTAGTCGGTTATGTTGTCTGTGGCTTGATTCCAGAGCAAGTACGCACAGTAAGTAGTAATCTGCGTAAATTTCTCAAACAGAAGTTACCAGATTATATGATGCCTTCCAGTTTTGTGATTTTAGATGCATTACCACTAACAGCTAACGGGAAAGTAGATCGTCGTTCCTTACCAGCACCCGATCGCACTGGACGGAATTTAGAGCAAGATTTTGTCTCACCTCGTACCACCATTGAGGAAGTACTAGCAAAAATTTGGGTGGAAGTTTTGCGATTGGAGCAGATTAGTGTCTACGATAACTTTTTTGAGATTGGGGGACACTCACTGCTAGCAACTCAGGTAATCTCTCGAATACGAGATACCTATCAATTAGATTTACAATTGCGGGGTTTATTTGATGCACCTACTATTGCCAGCTTGGCGGAAAGTATCGAGACACAACTCAAGCAAAATCTGGAATGGCACACTCAAGCGATTGTACCTGTAACACGCAACCAAAACTTGCCTCTTTCCTTTGCCCAGCAGCGATTATGGTTTCTTGAGCAGTTCTTACCCGGCAATCCTTTATACAACTTACCGCAGACTTTTCACCTTGTTGGTCAAGTAAATTTAAGTGCCTTAGAACAGAGCATCAACGAAATTATTCGCCGCCATGAAGTTTTACGCACCACTTTTACTTTCTTAGATGGGCAGCCAGTACAAATTATTGCTCCTACCCTAACTGTATCTCTGCATTTAATAGATTTGAGATTGCTGTCTGACTCGCAAAAAGACACAGAAATCCAGCGATTAACAATTGAGGAGTGCCAACGACCCTTTAACCTCAATGACGGGCCGCTAGTACGAACCACCCTTTTACAGTTAGGTGCAGAAGAATATATACTGCTTTTGAATATTCACCATATTGTTTTTGATGGTTGGTCTGTCGGTACATTTTTCCGAGAACTGAGACTGCTATATCAAGCCTTCGTTAATGGTCAACCTTCTCCCCTTGCTGAACTTCCGATTCAGTATGCAGACTTTGCTCTTTGGCAACGGCAATGGTTGCAAGGAAAAGTATTATCAGAGCAACTAGACTATTGGAAGCAGCAGTTAGCAGATTTACCCATTTTACAGTTACCAAGCGATCGCCCCAGACCAGCAATCCAAACTTATCGCGGGACGCGTCAACCTTTAGCCCTTTCCAAATCTCTCAGCGAGACACTAACTCGCTTCAGTCAGCAGGAGGGAGTTACTTTATTTATGACGCTCTTAGCAGCGTTCCAAACATTGTTATTCCATTATACGAGTAGCGCAGATATCCTAGTAGGTTCGGTAATTGCTAACCGTCACTATCAGGAAATTGAGAGTTTAATTGGATTTTTTGTTAACACCTTAATACTACGCAGTAATTTTTCTGACTCTCCTACTTTTCGCCAGTTGCTCAAGCAAGTGCGAGAAGTGACTTTAGAAGCTTATGCTCATCAAGACCTACCCTTTGAAAAACTGGTAGAGGAACTAGAACCACAACGAGATTTGAGCCGTCATCCCCTGTTCCAAATCGGCTTTGCTCTGCAAAATGTACCCATACCAGCGATAGAACTTTCTGGTATGACCATTAACCATCGCTTAGAACACAATGGCACAGCCAAGTTCGATCTGTTCTTAGAACTATTTGAAACACCAGATGGGATTAGTGGTTGGTTTGAGTACAGTACCGATTTATTTGATGCTGCTACCATCTCTCGCATCGGGGAAAATTTTCAGACTTTAGTTGCAGGTATCGTTGCTAATCCTGACCAGAAAGTTGCAGATTTACCCCTATTAACAACTACTGAGCGCCAACAATTATTAGTGGGATGGAATCAAACTCAAGCAGATTACCCTGAGCAAAGTTGCATTCACCAACTATTTGAAGCGCAAGTAGAGTGTGAGCCTGACTCTGTAGCAGCAATTTTTGCAGAACAGCAAATAACTTATCACGACTTGAATGCCAGAGCCAATCAATTAGCCCGTCATTTACAAACTTTAGGTGTCGGGCCGGATGTATTAGTAGGGATTTATGTGGAGCGATCGCTAGAAATGATTGTAGCTCTATTAGCGATTCTCAAAGTCGGTGGAGCTTATGTACCTCTAGATACCGCCTATCCACAGCAGCGTTTATCCTTAATGTTGGCAGACTCTCAAGTAACAGTGCTATTAACCCAACAAAGTTTATTGGAGCAGCTTCCCGAACATCAAGCTAGTATTGTCTGTCTGGATAGAGATTGGGAGGATATTGCTACTCAAGCCCAAGATAATCTGGATATTAATATCCATCCTGACAATTTAGCTTATGTTATCTACACTTCCGGTTCTACTGGCAAACCAAAAGGTGTAGCGATGCCGCACCGTCCCTTAGTCAACTTAATTACTTGGCAATCGCAAACTTCCACAGTTGGCTTTGGCAGCAAAACACTGCAATATACACCGATTAGCTTTGATGTTTCCTTCCAAGAAATCTTTGCCACCTTAACTACAGGCGGGACATTGGTATTGATTTCGGAATCAATGCGGCGTGAACCCACACAACTGCTGCAATTTCTGAACCGAGAAGGGATTGAGCGCTTGTTCCTACCGTATGTCGCTTTGCAACAATTAGCCGAAATGGCAAGGATAGAAGGCATAGTACCCCGTAGTTTACGCGAAGTGATTACGGCTGGAGAACAGTTACGCATTACAGATGCGATCGCACATTTATTTCACCAATTACCTAACTGTACTCTCCACAACCACTATGGCCCTTCTGAAACTCATGTAGTGACTGCCTTTACCCTCACAAATTCACCTACAGATTGGTCAATTTTGCCCCCCATTGGACGACCGATTGCTAACAGTCAAATGTATCTATTGGATTCTCAATTACAACCTGTTCCTATAGGTGTGCCTGGAGAACTCTATATTGGTGGTATTGGTATAGCACGTGGCTATCTCAACCGCTTGGATCTTACAGATGCTCGGTTTATTCCCAACCCCTTTGAGAATTCAAAATGCGATCGCCTTTATAAAACAGGTGACTTAGCACGTTATCTACCAGATGGCAATATCGAATATCTCAGTCGTATCGATCATCAGGTGAAAATTCGCGGCTTCCGAATCGAGCTAGGAGAGATTGAAATTTTACTAGCACAACATCCCTCTGTCAAAACAAGTGTTGTTATAGATCGGGAAGATGTACCTGGACAAAAGCGTTTGGTAGCTTATGTAGTGCCAAATCAACAATCTGAGAATAACAGCCAACTTACATCAGAACTCCGCCACTTTCTCAAACAAAAGCTACCAGAATATATGTTACCTACAGCTTTTGTATGCTTAGAGAAGTTACCACTAACACCCAGTGGGAAGTTAGATCGTCGAACATTACCTACTCCCGATCAATCCAGACCCATTCTAGAAGTAGCATTAATTACACCTCGTACTCCTACTCAAGAAAAAATGGTCGGTATCTGGACTAAGATACTTGGCATTGATAATCTGGGTATTCAAGATAACTTCTTTGAACTTGGCGGTAATTCCCTATTAGCAGCGCAGTTAATGATATATGTGCGAGAAACTTTTCAAATACAGATGCCTGTAAGATGTATTTTTGAGCAGCAGACTATAGAAGGACTGTGCCAAATAGTTGAGAAATTACATCACGAAGGAAATGCTGCTCTCAATAATGTTATTAGTTTCAAAGCTGAAGCCGTACTCGATTCAAACATTTATCCCCAAGGAGTGCTTGCTAAAGATATCAGTCAGCCAAAACATATTTTCTTAACAGGTGCTACCGGCTTTCTCGGTGCTTTCTTACTACATGAATTGTTGCAGCAAACAGAGGCGAAAATATATTGCCTTGTGCGTGCTGATAATGAAAGTGAAGGTTTTAGAAGATTGCAGAAAAACCTAGAAAAATATTTAATATGGGACGTAAACCAAAGCTCAAGAATTATTGCGATACCAGGAAATTTAGATGAACCTCGTTTAGGACTTTCTTCAGAGCAATTTGAGAGGCTAGCAGAGCAGATTGATGTTATTTATCACAGTGGTGCTGAAGTCGGCTTTGCTAAACCATATTCTCTAATGAAGGCGGCAAATGTTCTTGGCACTCAAGAAGTTCTGAGATTGGCATGTCATGGTCAACTTAAGCCACTACACTACATCTCAACAATTGCTATTTTTAGCACAATTGCTTGTTTTAATCGATTGAATGTCCTTTATGAAGATGATGATATTGATCGTAGTGAAACTTGTCTTTATCAAGATATTGGTTATATACAAAGTAAATGGGTAGCCGAAAAGCTTGTTTGGATTGCGAAATCTAGAGGTATCCCCATAACAGTTATTAGATCGGGATTTTTAATGGGTCATCCGCATACTGGTGTAACTAATACAGATGACTACATATCTAGATTGATCAAAGGTTGTATTCAATTAGGGAGTTTTCCCGATTTAGTCAATCAAAAACAAGATTTAATTACTGTTGATTATGCCAGTAAAGCTATTGTTCAAATATCTACAATGAAAGAATCTTTAGGAAAGGCATTTCATATAGTGCCTTTGGCATCGCAAAATATTGATTTAGCTAGATTATTTGAACTGATATCAACTTGTGGATACCATCTGAAAAAAGTATCTTATGAAGAATGGACAAACGATTTAATTAATCAAGCTCGATACTCTCAAGAAAATTCGTTATTTCCTCTCATCCCCATGTTAACTGAAAAAGTTCATGAAGGGGTGACTGCATGGCAACTATATCAAAACACTCCTGATTTAGACTGTCGCAATACCCTTGAAGCAATTGCTGATACTTCCATCTACAATCCATCAATGGATACTGAATTAATCAGTAAATATTTAGCTTATTTCCAAAATAGCGGATTTTTAAATACAGAATTTGTATAGTAGACAAATTTTTTGAGGAATTTAGCTATTTAGAAATAATATTTGATTTTTTAAATACATGTAGGGTGTGTTAGCAAAGTATAACTCACCCTACTGGCCTGTCAAATCGAGAAATTAGATCGATGTTGGTTTACCTTGGGGAATCTTGCTACATTCTTTAACCCAACCTACATTTTTTTGCAATTGCAATATTTTAGCCTTGCCATACTGATACGTATATTTCAAAAATTAAATACAAGCTTTATAAGTATTATTAATTAATGCTTAAAACATTTATGAACAATTTGAAAACATTTGAGTAATTTAACCCATCAAAAATAATTAAAGCCATTTAAGTGTTCCTCGCAATGTCCCTAAATTTTAAAAGAGTTAAATTTTAATTGTTCATATATCAAAGGGTTTAGTATGTACTTAACAGAAGAACAATTATCAATCTACAAAAATCAAGGATTTCTTTTGTTGTCAGAATACTTTTCTCGTACTGAAGTCGAAATTATGAAAGCAGAATTATCTGCTTTATCTACAGAAAACTCACCAAAGAAGATTCTTGAGAAAGATGGTAAAACTATACGTTCACTTCACGGTTCACATAGTAACAATGATGTTTTCAATTGCCTAACGCGACATCCATTCATTGTTGAGCCTGCTATGCAAATAGTTGGCAATCAAGTATATATATATCAATTCAAAGTAAATCTTAAGGCAGCATTTACTGGTGATATTTGGAAATGGCATCAAGACTATATATACTGGCGTAAGGAGGACGGAATGCCAAAACCACAAGTAGTCAATGCCATGTGTCTGCTAGATGATATGAATGAGTTTAATGGCCCGCTATTTGTTATCCCTGGTTCCCACAAAGAAGAGATGATTGATATTACGGCTGATAATCCTAGAATGAAAAATACAAATACTAATAGTTCTGGTGATAACCCTGCATGGGTATCAAGTTTTAGTGCTAATTTGAAGTATTCTCTGAGCCAGGAATTAGTGGTTGATTTAGTATCAAAGTATGGAATTACTTTGATAAAAGCTGTAGCTGGCTCCGTATTATTTTTTGATAGCAATATTGTACATGCTTCATCAAATAATATCTCTCCGTTTGGGCGTTCTACTGTGATTATTACTTATAATAGTATTGAAAATATTCCCTTACCAGTTCAAAATCCCCGACCAGATTTTCTTGTGAGTAAAGATTATCGACCAGTCACTCCTCTCGCGCCTAATGCGTTATCGCAGTTTTCTCGCATCAAGCTTTAAAATAGATAGGGTAAAACTTATACAGCCTTTCTGCTCAAATCACAATCAATCTTAGATAATAGCTGGGTTTTGGCTTAAGTTGATACCAATGATAGATGTGCTCCCTTTCTGAGGGTTTTATCAAGAAAGGCAGGAGAACTCACCGTGCTGGTCTGGCTGACAAAATTGCAAATTTGGTGGCTCCTCTTCACCAAGGGATCAAACACTCTGAACTGAACCTCCAGCAAAATTGCCTCATTCAATGTAATATTTGTAACATACAGTTGTCGGAATGCAGTTAACAGTGTCATAAAGAAAAGGTGAAGGTTAACCTGTAGGGTATAACTTACCTCACAGCTTTGCACCTCTAGCCTCGATGGATCTATCACACTCATGACTGAACTCACGCTACGCCTACAAGAGGGAGATACCGAGACAACGATCGCAGTTGACCAAGATGTATTTACAATTGGTCGTTTGCCGGAATGTAACTTGTACTTACCTTTTGCTGGAGTATCCCGCAACCATGCTCGCCTGGTGAAAACGGCTGACGGTGTGTGGACTATTGAGGATCTGGGCAGCAAAAACGGGACGCAAGTCAATAAATATCTTGTTAACTTTCCCCAAGAGTTACATCACGGCGATATCATTTGGCTGGGCAATGTTAGCCTGGTAGTGCTGCTCACAAGCCCTGTTTTTCAACCGACGCCTGAATATCTCGGAACTTCGGACAATAATGAGCAAAGAACAATTCTTCACAATGTTGAACAATTACAACAGCAATGGATCGCCGCTGATAGCAAAGATGGCAACATCAACAATAAAGACAAAACTATTGCCCGTCTCAAAGACTTAGTGGACATAGCGAAAAATCTCTGTGCGGCGGCGTCTATAGAAGAAATTTTTTCTCAGGTGCAGCAAGTAGTTTTTCGTTATCTTGATAGTATCGATCGCTTGGCATTATTAATTGATGTCAATGGTTCCGGCCAGTTGGAATTAGTAAATGCTGCCACTAGAAACGTTTCCCAACAAAAACATCTCGCCTCTGATGGTAGTTGGATTAGTCGGAGTATCTGTCAAAAGGTATTTGACGAAAAAGTAGTCATTCAAACCGGTGATACTCATCAGGATGAACGGTTTGCTAGTGAACAGAGTATTTTGGTCAAAGGCATTCGCAGCGCGATGGCAGTGCCTTTATGGGATGAAAATAAAGTTGTGGGCGTACTGTATGCCGACGCCAATCTTTCTTCTTACCATTGGGCAAATGAAGGTGAAGAAGAACTCAGCTTTTTTTCAGCTTTAGCAAACCTTGTAGCTTCGAGCGTGCAGCGTTGGCTACTGGTAGAGAAACTCAAAACTGAAGAGATGATTCGTCACCGACTAGAACGCTATCATTCTCCAGCAGTTGTACAGCAGTTGATATCTGTAGGCGGATTACCGGGTGGTCGTTTAGCTCCCGCCGAGAGTGAAATCAGTATTTTGTTTGCAGATTTGGTTGGCTTTACGGCAATTTCTGAACGATTAACACCAACTGCGATCGCTAAATTATTAAATAATTTATTTGAAGAAATGCTAAAAGAAGTTTTTACTTGCGGCGGCACTTTAGATAAGTATATTGGCGATTGTATCATGGCATTTTTTGGCGCTCCCGAACCACAACTAGATCACGCCGATCGCGCTGTTACTGCTGCTAAGGGAATGCTCACTCGTCTCGAACATCTTAATGCCAATGGTTTTTGGCACGAACCCCTGCAATTACGTATTGCGATTAATAGCGGTAAGGCTGTTGTGGGAGATGTCGGTAGTTCCCAAAGGGTAGACTATACGGCATTAGGCGCGACAATTAATCTTGCGGCTCGTATGGAAGCAGTTTGTCCCCCTAGTGAATGCGTGATTAGTGAAGCCACCCATAAAATGCTTTCACAACCCTCAGACTTCCAGGAAATGGGAGATTATCGTTTCAAGGGTATTGATCGATTAGTAAAGGTTTATCAGACAAATTTGCAGCCAGTACCAACAATGATTGGTCATTAGTCATTAGTCATTAGTCATTTGTCATTTGTCATTTGTCATTTGTCATTAGTCATTAGTCATTTGTCATTGGGCGCTTTTACTGAGTTTTGCCGCTGGCGCCCTAACAAAGAACTAATAACTAATGACAAATTTATCAAGATAAATACATAGTCAAGTTGTATATTTTATTTCCAAAATAATTGCGAGATTGTAATATTCAGCAACTAATTTTTGTTTAAAAGACTAAAATTTGGGTGTAGCTTCCAGAATTGATCTGTGTAACACTAGGAAGCCAACAGTCAAGCTATTTTTTAACGGGAGGTCAGGTAATGGCGATCGCCACTATTAATCCCGCCACTGGGGAGACGCTCAAAACCTTTGATGCGCTCAATGATGCAGAAATTGCCGCTAAACTCGATTTGGCTAATCAGGCTTTTGAACAGTATCGTCAGACTAGTTTCTCTCAACGATCGCACTGGCTACAAAAGGCTGCTGATATTTTAGAGCAAGACAAAGCAGAATTTGCTAAGTTAATGACTCTGGAAATGGGTAAGCCTTTCAAAGCTGCGATCGCGGAAGTTGAAAAATGCGCCGTCGTCTGTCGCTACTATGCCGAACACGCCGCTGGCTTTTTGGCTGATGTTTCTGTAAAAACAGATGCTAGCCAGAGTTTTGTTCGCTACCAACCAATGGGTGCAATCCTCGCGGTGATGCCGTGGAATTTCCCCTTTTGGCAAGTTTTTCGTTTTGCCGCACCAGCACTAATGGCGGGGAATGTCGGCTTACTCAAACACGCTTCCAATGTGCCGCAGTGCGCCTTGGCAATTGAAGATATTATCCGACGAGCAGGTTTTCCTGAAGGTGTTTTTCAAACTCTATTAATCGGTGCTGCTAAAGTTGCCGATTTAATGGCTGATGAACGAGTAAAAGCTGCCACCTTGACAGGAAGCGAACCCGCAGGCATATCCCTCGCCGTCGCCGCCGGCAAACAAATCAAAAAAACAGTTTTGGAATTAGGAGGAAGTGACCCGTTTATTGTGTTAGAAAGTGCTGACTTGGAGACAGCAGTTGTCACAGCAACTACAGCGCGGATGTTGAATAACGGGCAATCATGTATTGCAGCAAAACGTTTTATTGTCGCAGATGCGATCGCAGACAAATTTGAAAAATTGCTTTTAGAAAAATTTGAGACGCTGAAAGTAGGCGATCCCATGCAACCAGATACCGATTTAGGCCCACTGGCTACACCTGGCATTCTCCAGGATTTAGACCAACAAGTGCAAAGTGCCATCAGCAGCGGTGGTAAAGTCCTCACCGGTGGATATCCTTTATCAGATCGTCCAGGGAACTTTTATCCGCCAACGATTATCATAGATATCCCGTCTGACACACCAATTGCAAAAGAAGAATTTTTTGGCCCAGTAGCTTTGCTATTCCGGGTTCCAGATATCGATGCTGCCATTAAACTCGCTAATGACTCACCCTTTGGACTAGGTGCGAGTGCTTGGACAACCAATAACCAAGAGAGCGATCGCTTGGTTGAGGAAATCGAAGCAGGTGCCGTATTTATCAACAGTATGGTCAAATCCGATCCCCGATTGCCCTTTGGTGGTATTAAGCGTTCTGGATATGGCAGAGAATTGAGTATCCAAGGTATACATGAGTTTGTAAATGTCAAAACCGTGTGGGTGAAATAATCAGTCATTAGTCATTGGTCATTAGTCATTAGTCATTGGTCATTGGTCATTGGTCATTAGTCATTAGCCAAAAAAATCACAAGTGACAAAGGACGAAGGACAAATACTTAGGCTTTACCTCGATTTCGCTCGGTACAAGTGGCTGAGTACAAATGACAAATGACAAACGACAAAGGACTAATGACGAAGGACAAATGACAAAGGACAAATGACTAAATAAATAGTTAGGAAATAAAATGAATACAGCAGAATTATTGGTGCAGTGCCTAGAAAATGAAGGAGTGCAATATATTTTTGGACTCCCTGGCGAAGAAAACCTGCACGTTTTGGAAGCGTTGAAACATTCTTCCATAAAATTTATTACGACTCGTCATGAACAGGGTGCAGCATTCATGGCCGATGTCTACGGACGCTTAACTGGAAAAGCCGGAGTGTGTCTTTCTACTCTTGGGCCTGGAGCAACTAACTTGATGACTGGGGTAGCAGATGCTAACCTCGATGGTGCGCCTTTAGTGGCGATTACCGGTCAAGTTGGAACAGATAGAATGCATATTGAATCCCATCAATATTTAGATTTGGTGGCAATGTTTGCACCTGTTACCAAGTGGAATAAGCAGATTGTGCGACCGAGTATTACACCAGAAGTAGTGCGGAAAGCATTTAAGCGATCGCAATCGGAAAAACCTGGTGCAGTTCACATCGATTTGCCAGAAAATATTGCTGCTATGCCCGTCGAAGGCAAACCTTTGCGTAAAGATAATAGCGAAAAAACCTATGCATCTTTTGCTAGCATTCGGGCAGCCGCCGCCGCAATTTCCCAAGCAGTTAACCCGTTAATCTTAGTAGGAAATGGGGCAATTCGCGCTCATGCAAGTGATGCAGTCACACAATTTGCCACCTTGCTGAATATACCTGTTGCCAATACCTTCATGGGTAAAGGCGTGATTCCTTACACACATCAATTAGCTTTGTGGTCAGTAGGATTACAGCAAAGAGACTTCATTACCTGTGGCTTTGATAACACAGATTTAGTAATTGCGATCGGCTATGATTTGATTGAGTTTTCCCCGAAGAAATGGAATCGTAGTGGTGAAATTCCCATTGTGCATATTGGGGTAAGTCCGGCGGAGATTGATAGTAGTTATATTCCCAACGCTGAAGTTGTGGGAGATATTTCAGATTCCCTTTATGAAATTTTAAAATTAGCAGATCGACAAGGTAAACCCGATCCCTTTGCTATCAGTTTAAGGTCAGATATTCGGGCTGATTACGAACAGTATGCCCATGATGATGGATTTCCTATTAAGCCGCAAAAGTTAATTTATGACTTACGGCAAGTGATGGGCCCAGATGATATTGTCATCTCTGATGTTGGCGCACATAAAATGTGGATGGCTCGTCATTATCATTGCCATAGCCCCAATACTTGCATAATTTCCAACGGCTTCGCGGCTATGGGTATTGCCATTCCTGGTGCTTTAGCAGCAAAACTGGTTCATCCCAACCGGAAAGTAGTTGCTGTCACAGGGGATGGTGGCTTTATGATGAATTCTCAGGAATTAGAAACAGCCTTGCGTGTCGGTACGCCCTTTGTCACCATCATCTTTAATGATGGTGGCTACGGGTTAATTGAGTGGAAGCAAGAAAATCAATTTGGCAAAGGAAACTCAGCTTTTGTGCATTTTAGCAATC
The DNA here is from genome assembly GCF_054786515.1 of Nostoc sp. UIC 10890. Classification (NCBI taxonomy): domain Bacteria; kingdom Bacillati; phylum Cyanobacteriota; class Cyanophyceae; order Nostocales; family Nostocaceae; genus Nostoc; species Nostoc sp. UIC 10890. The sequence goes on along the minus strand of NZ_JBSGKF010000001.1, from coordinate 727,575 downwards.
CTGATTTTGTGAAATTAGCCGAAAGCATGGGTTTAAAAGGCTACCGAGTTGAATCGGCTTTAGATTTGATTCCCACTCTGAAAGAAGCCCTCGCTCAAGATGTACCTGCGGTGATAGATTGTCCCGTAGATTATCGTGAAAATCACCGCTTTAGCCAAAAAGCCGGCGAGTTGAGTTGTACAGTGTAAAAAGTTAGTAGTCTGTCGCATTAGTTCTGAAGGCTTATAAACGTTTGTAGTAAGGACTTTAGTCCTGAATTTTTAAGCACTTAAGTGCTTACTACAAACCCAGCAAAATTAATGGGACAGACTCCAATACTTGTCGGGTTTTGGGGAATTGGGTTTGGGGAAAGGGGAAAGAAAAAACCTTTAACCTTTACCCTTTAACCTTTTCCCCAAACCCAATTCCGAGTTCAAAATGCTTTACCCAAGCAGTATTGGGACAGACCACTCGCGTGTCATTTTGCGCTCTTACTGTGAAGCAGCAAGGCTTTGAGGTTATTGATGCTCAATTAAGCACAGGTGAAATTACAGCCAAGCTCGGTCGTATTGAACAGGCCAGAGTTTATCGTATCCCAGTTGTTTGGCTGCTAGATGTGGCCAGTAAGGATTGCGGAGTAGTTCACGTCCCAACAGCACTATATCAGCTACTTCTGTACGAATAATCTCGTCAGCTTGTTCAGGAGATGTAATTAAGCCCACGGCTCCTGTCGGAATATTAGCTTCGCGGCGGATGCGTTCGGCAAACTCAGTTTGATAACCAGGTTTAATTGGTATATTAACGCCAGGTATAATACCGCCTGATGAAGTATCGATTAGATCAACTCCTAAAGACTTGAGTTTGTTGCTTAAAGCAATACTTTGCTCAATGTCCCAGCCATTATCTGCCCAATCGGTGGCGGAGATGCGTACCCAGAGGGGATGTGTCTGGGGCCAAACCTCTCGGACTGCTTGAACTACTTCTCTGAGAAGACGAGTCCGGTTTTCAAAGCTACCACCATAATCATCTTGACGGTGGTTAGAAAGAGGTGAGAGAAACTGGTGCAGTAAATAACCGTGGGCAGCATGGATTTCAACTACCTTGAAACCGGCTTGCAAAGAACGTTTGGCAGCTTCGACAAAGGCATTAATAACTTGTTGAATTCCCTCAAGACTTAGGGCTTCTGGAACTGGGCTATCTTTGCTAAAGGCGATCGCACTACTCGAAACCAAGGGACGCCAACCTTCCTGAGATTCATCTAGTGCTTTTCCTCCCTTACTCGGTTTGGCAGTACTGGCTTTTCTGCCTGCATGAGCAAGTTGAATACCTGCAACAGCGCCAAAGTTATGAATCAATGCCACAGCTTTGGCTAAAGTTTCTATATGTGCATCTGACCAGATTCCCAAATCTTGCGGGCTAATGCGTCCACGCGGTTCCACAGCTGCTGCCTCTGTGATCACTATACCTGCACCGCCAACTGCGCGAGTAGCCAGATGAATAACGTGCCAATCATTAGCATATCCATTTGTACTGGAATATTGACACATGGGTGAAACGGCGATGCGGTTGCGAAAGGTAACTTCACGAATCTTGAATGGTTCAAACAAATGTGCCATTGATATTGATTCCTTCTCTTGCTAGATAAAAGAAATTGGGGATTGGGGATTGGGTTTACACCATATCAGCCAGTAGCGGCTGATTGTAGTAGACATTGGCCACTGCTAAACCACAAGCGATCGCTAAAGTTAAAACGGTACTGCACTGCGTCAGCGAATTACCATCAGTAGACAGAGCAGTGTGCTCTTTAGAACTCATTATGATGCACCAAAATATAGAATAGTAGCTTAAATACTTGTTGAAGTTTATTGACGCTGTGACGTACTTGAATCTCGATCAAGACTTGAGGAAAGACGAAGTAAAAAAAATGTCATCCTTAATTCTTTCGTATTATTTAAAATAGAGGTATTATTCGACCCTAATAGCTCGAACGACTTGGACTCCTTTTACGTCCTTGATTTGCAAGTTTTTAATTTGTCGATGTTGTATGTTCATAAGCAATATTCTTGGTTAAACTTAAACGAAGCGCTTCAGACGCGGAGGACGCAGAGAGAAAATAGAAGATTCAAGAGTTGAGCAATTCTGGCTCAAGACTCTCCATGTAAAAAGTCTCACCAGTAGCCAACCATAAACTTTGCACCAATTCTTACCCTTGCATCAATGAACCTCCACTTCCAACTCTGATTTTGGTAAATATTTCAAGGTTTGGGCGACTTTTAATCCTTCTAGTTCGATAATTTATTTATATACTACGATAAGTCAATAGATTAATAGTAGTACTGACTATAAGATTTGCATAGATTTTTGAAAATGGTCAAGATTTACGGACAAGCAACAAAAAATTAAACTACCGACACCATGCCTTCCAGGCATGTGAATCGCTGGTGAAGCGTGATACCAATTCACAATAGGCTAACGCCTCGCTCCGCTAACGCAATTAAAAAACTTAGATGTAGCAACGCTTTCAGGGTTTACATCTGCATCGAATTTTTCGTGAAATGGTATGATTTAGAGAAGTTAGGAATCTGAGCCTTTCATGACTCAATCTCTAATTAGATGCTCCCCACTTTCACGAAGAAACAGCTTTCAAATGTGAGGCGTGAGATAAGTAGTTCGAGTCAATCACCCGATTACGCCCAGAAGTTTTAGCCTGTAACAAACATTGATCGGCACGGTGCAGCAGACTTTCTCCTTGCTCATCATCCTCAGATCGCAGAGAAGCTGTACCCAAACTAATGGTGATATTAATTGTCAGTTTATTGTTGAGTGCAAATGGTTCATCGCTGACTATGCGATTGAGACGACGGGCGACTAATAGTGCTTCGTCATCGCTAGTGTTAGCCAGAAGAATTACAAATTCTTCGCCACCATAGCGGAATGCTGTGTCTTGACAGCGCAGATTGTGGCGCAAACGCTGACATAGTATTTGCAAAATGCGATCGCCTGCTAAATGTCCGTGAGTATCGTTAACTTTCTTAAAATGATCTACATCCAGAATAATCAAACTCAGAGAAGTTTTTTGAGTCCTAGCTCTTTGAATTTGCCTGGGCAAGTCCCATTCTAAAGCACGACGATTATTTAATTCTGTCAAGGAATCGGCTAAGGCGATCGCAGATAACATATCATTTGTCCGAATCAAATCTCGGTATTTTTGCGCTTTCCGCAAGCCAACAGTCAATTGAGCAAGTATTAAGCCATGATTAGCAGTCAATTCTGCCAAACTATGGTCTGTTTTTTCTTCAATAAGATGCCAAATATAAGCATCTGCTCCTTGCTTTAGGGCCGCAGCACTCATCTCTAATTCCCTATGCCAACCCTTATTTCTATCAGCTAGCTGTTGGGAACGATCCTCGAAGAGAATACAGTATATCCACGATAGTTTTGTCTGGTCTTTCAACCAAGCGCACAGTTCCATGCTGCCATCTAGGCTAGCCTGTACAAGTATTATATCGGGGGCTGTTGTTTGAATCCGCGATACTGCCTGATTCAAATTGTCCATAACTTCTACACTAAAAGCGGTCGCATAACGGATCTGATCTGGAAGTGTGGCGATAAAGTTATTTTTTCCAAAGACCAGAATAGAAATATTCATTGCTTTATTTTTTATCCTATTTAAATTTTAAAGAATTAGATTGAGTAACTTAATGCTTTTGCCTAATACTAAATATGATGTTTTAGGCTGAGTTAATTTTTTGATATATATTTTTAAAACAACAAATCCACACTATTATTCCAAGTTCAATCTCCTTTTTTGGCTTTAAATTTACTACTACAATTTCTGAAATATCTCCTTCTGACAACTAATGTCTTCTTTACACTTTGTTTTTCAAACAGTAAAAATACTGAATATTATATGGATGTATAAAAATGATTGTTGTAGTTTCTTAAGTGCTATTTCCCTGATAAAATTACCAAAATAAATAGCTTGTAATAACCGTCTTGTTAGGCAGTTAAATTTCTTTTCAAGTAGAAAAATAAAGAAAATATAAAGTTTTTTCATCCAATTATAAAAGCCCAAATTGTATCGTTGAATTAAAAATGTTATTTCCCATAGAAAACCTCAGTCTTTTTCTTTGGAAATCAGGCTTTGATCAAGTATCAGGGTAGGAGTGGAATTTCAAAAAATCATGCAAATCAAATAGACAGGAAAACTCCTTACTACTATGGTTAGTAGCTTTTTGTCACCAATATTCCCTACATTTGCAGAGCAAAGTTATAGGGTGAAAGATTCATAATTTAAGTGAGTTATGAAACTTTGGTTAACAACGTTTTTGCAGGCAAAAGAAAATGTTTCTACCTACGCTTTAATAACTGTTTGTTTATTTAGTTAATTCACATCTTTTTTGTTTGCTGCAACATCATAAATCCAGAAAAAAAGCTAAATAAAAAACTTGATGTCAAAACCTGCCCCTAATGCGGGGAAATTAGTTAGATTCCGCCCGTCGAAGGGCAGAAAAAATATAAAAAATTTTGTTAGCCTCGTCTGGGATATTAAAATCTAAATTTCTGTGACAAGTTAGAACCGATCAGTAACCTTCAACAGTGTAACCAGCAGCAACAATCACCTGTTTGATTGACTCCTCAGAAGCTGCGGATTCCACCATGACGGTTTTAGCGTTAACATCAATATCCACCTTGGCATCAGGTTCCATAACGTGGATAGACTCAGTAATTGTATTTGCACATCCCTCACAAGCAATATTTGATACTTTCAGTTTTAGTGCCATTTGTTACCTCAGTATGGGTTTTTTAAATTATTTCTTAAGGATTAATCTTAACAATCGAAGCCAGATTGTGCATCCCGCCAGAGTCAGATAATGGTATACAAGCGTCCTAATCACTGCATCTTGCTCACCGACTGGCACAATTTGCTGGCAGTAATATGAAACAAAATGCAAGAATATATAAAGTTATTTATGAAAATACACTTATTTAGTGCCGCCACGCCCAAGTTTAAAGTTAAAAACACCTATGTCTTCAAATCCCCAGTACCTAAGCGGTAACGAAATTCGCAACATATTCCTCGACTTCTTTGCCAAACGGGAACACCAAATTCTCCCAAGTGCCTCCCTCGTGCCAGAAGACCCAACCGTGCTGCTGACGATCGCGGGGATGCTACCATTTAAGCCAATATTCTTGGGGCAACGGACACCAGAATTTAAACGGGCCACGACTTCGCAAAAGTGTATCCGCACCAACGATATCGAAAATGTCGGACGCACCAAACGGCATCACACGTTTTTTGAGATGCTGGGTAATTTCAGCTTTGGTGATTATTTTAAAGAACAAGCGATCGCTTGGGGTTGGGAAATCTCTACACAAGTCTTTGGCTTTTCCCCCCAAAATCTGGTTGTCAGCGTTTTTAAAGATGATGATGAAGCTTTTGGAATTTGGCGCGATCAAATCGGTGTACCGATAGCGAGAATTAAACGCTTGGGCGAAGATGATAACTTTTGGGTATCTGGCCCCACTGGCCCTTGTGGCCCTTGTTCCGAAATTTATTATGACTTTCACCCAGAACGCGGTGACGAAAATATAGATTTAGAAGACGATACCCGGTTCATTGAGTTTTACAACCTCGTGTTCATGCAATATAACCGGGATGCTTCCGGGAATTTAACGCCGCTGCAAAACAAGAATATCGACACCGGCATGGGTTTGGAGAGAATGGCGCAAATCCTCCAAAAAGTGCCTAATAATTACGAAACTGACCTGATTTTCCCAATTATCCAAGCAGCAGCCCAAATTGCTGGCATTGATTACCAAAGCAGTGATGAGAAAACCAAAATCTCTCTAAAAGTTATTGGTGATCATGTTCGTTCTGTTGTCCACATGATTGCTGATGAAATCCGCGCTTCCAATGTGGGACGGGGTTATGTGTTGCGGCGGTTAATTCGGCGGGTGGTGCGTCATGGGCGATTAATTGGGATTTCTGGCGAATTTACTACCCAAGTTGCTGAAACTGCGATCGCACTTTCCGAATCAGCTTACCCCAATGTGCGCCAACGAGAAGCAGCAATTAAAGCTGAGTTGCAACGGGAAGAATCGAATTTTCTTAGAACTCTGGATAGAGGCGAAAAACTCCTAGAAGAAATTATCCAAGAGGTGAAACAGCGAGGGGAAACTCAAATTAGCGGTGAAAGTGCATTTACCCTCTATGACACCTACGGATTTCCTCTCGAACTTACTCAAGAAGTTGCCGAGGAAAATAATCTCACAGTCGATGAAGCGGGATTCAATACCGAAATGCAAAAGCAGGTAGAACGTGCCAAAGCAGCACATGAAACCATCGATTTAACTGTGCAAGGTTCCCTCGACAAATTAGCAGAACACATCCAAGTCACTGAGTTTTTGGGTTATACCCAACCTGCGACGACAGCGAAAGTCGAAGCGATTTTGGTAGAAGGTGTTTCCCAAGAGGAAGCAGAAGTGGGGACACAGGTACAAATTATCCTTGACAAAACGCCATTTTATGCTGAATCTGGGGGACAAATTGGCGATCGCGGTTATATCTCTGGTGATGGTATCGTAGTTCGGGTTGATGACGTTAAAAAAGAATCTGATTTCTTTGTTCACTTCGGACGCATCGAACGCGGTACACTGCGCGTAGGCGATAATGTTACAGCCCAAATTGATCCAGCTTGTCGCCGTCGCGCCCAAGCCAACCATACCGCAACGCACCTGTTGCAAGCGGCGTTGAAGAAAATTGTTGATGATAGCATCTCGCAAGCAGGTTCCCTGGTTTCCTTTGACAGATTGCGCTTTGACTTCAACTGTCCCCGTGCGTTGACAGCAGAGGAAGTTCAACAAATTGAGGAACAGGTAAACAGTTGGATTGCCCAAGCACATGCTGCAAAGGTGGAAGTATTACCAATAGCCGAGGCAAAAGCTAGGGGTGCTGTTGCTATGTTCGGGGAAAAATACGGCGACGAAGTGCGCGTGATTGACTTCCCTAGCGTATCAATGGAATTATGCGGTGGAACTCATGTGAGTAACACTGCTGAAATTGGCGTGTTCAAGATTATCTCGGAAGCTGGTGTGGCTTCTGGGGTGCGGCGGATTGAAGCTGTTTCGGGACCAGCAATATTAGATTATCTCAACCTGCGGGATAAAGTAGTTAAAGATTTGAGCGATCGCTTTAAAGTTAAACCCGAAGAATTACCAGATAGAATCACAAGTCTGCAAAGCGAACTGAGAAATAGCCAGAAAGAATTAGAAACCTTGAAGGTACAATTAGCGATCGCTAAATCAGACAGCTTGCTACAAACAGCAGAAATCGTAGGCGAACATAAAATTATTGTCGCCCAATTAGAAGATGTTGATCCAGAATCATTGAAAACCGCAGCCGAACGCTTATTGCAAAAAATCGGTAACGGTGCGGTGGTGCTGGGTTCAGTTCCCGAAGAGGGGAAAGTTAGTATAGTTGCAGCTTTTAGTCCAGAAGTGAACAAAAAAGGACTGCAAGCTGGTAAATTTGTAGGTGCGATCGCTAAAATCTGCGGCGGCGGCGGCGGAGGAAGACCGAACTTAGCCCAAGCTGGCGGACGCGATGCGAGTAAATTACCAGATGCGTTGGGACAAGCAGAAAGTGATTTAAAGTCCGCGTTGGGTTAACCATCTTCCTCAATCCGGTTCGCTTAAGATACTCCCCTCAAAAAGCTACGGTGTACACACATATTTGTACAAAACCAAAATCGTTGTAGATCCTCCTAAATTCCCCTTAAAAATGGGACTTGGAAGTTGTATGTACACCGTAGCTTACTAAGCTTGGTAACAAAACGTGAGTTCGATGAACCTCTCCCTCCCAGCCTCCCTCTGGGAAACGGAAAGGGAGGAGCAACAATTCAGCCTTTTGCTCCCCTCTCCGTGTCGGAGAGGGGTTGGGGGAGAGGTCAAATAAGACTTGTCGAACTCACGTTAACAAAGATTTGGGTGTTCCTCAGTTGCTTAGGAAACGCTATAACCCTCTTCCATCAACCTAGTACCGCAAGGCGTAATTCGTAATTAATTGTTTGCAAAGTTTTCAGACATTTAAAATGGGTGGGTCTTAAGTACTTGTTATGCCAAGAATCAATTCCCTGAATTCAAAATTATTATAAACAAAGGTTTTAATCATATTCACTGTCTACATAACAGTAAATTTTGACTAAAGTTCTTATTAGTAAAAAGTTTCAGTGCATATTATAGCTTAATAGCATAATATGTACTGAAAAAATAATTATTCTTTGCCTGTGTTTGTTTACCGATTTACCCAAAGACTCTAATTACTATGGGTACTAAGCGAATGGATTTTGACCGCCAGCAAATGGATTTGAACCACCAGCAAATGGATTTGAACCACCAGCAAATGGATTTGAACCACCAGCAAATGGATTTGAACCACCAGCGAATGGATTTGAACCACCAGCGAATGGATTTGAACCACCAGCGAATGGATTTGAACCACCAGCAAATGGATTTGAACCACCAGCGAATGGATTTGAACCACCAGCAAATGGATTTTGACCACCCGCAAATGGATTTGAACCACCAGCGAATGGATTTGAACCACCCGCAAATGGATTTGAACCACCCGCAAATGGATTTGAACCACCCGCAAGTGAGGGGATTACGTTATCACCCAGTTCCTCGTTAAGCCTTGAATTAATCTGGTCGTTAATAGTAACTCTCAAACCAAACCCATCTGGTATTTCAGTTGTGCTGATTTGGTTGCCAGCACCAGTCAAAGGGTCACGGCCGCCACCTGCCGATGGATTTACACCGCCTGCAAAGATATTCCAGAAGTTATCATCAGCGAAAGGATTACCGCCATAAGGGAAATCAGTTCCATTATTGCCACTACCACCAAATGGACTACCGCTACCTTGTCCATTACCAACACCGCTAAATATGTTGGAGAGGTCTTCATCACTCAGAACTTCACTCAGGCTACCGAAGGGTGAATTTATCAACGGATTGTTCCCACCAGTAGAAGAGTTACCGCTATCACTATTAATCAAATCTGCCATTAGAACTAATCCTCCTATTTTTAGCATGAAAATCTTGCTCGCATATAGGAATCCAACTTGAGTCTTGCGAGGTCTTGTAAGAACCAAAACTTTATCCGGCAAGCTTTAAAGCAGATTGACTTTTCAAAAAAAGTATGGGATTCCTATAGCTATTTGAACAGACAAAGTTAAGTCTGCTTCATGAATTTCTTGTTTTTTTAGCCAAATAGTTATTAGTTCTTAGTTTGTAATCTATGCTAATTACATCTACAATTTATTTGATTTAGGTTCTCAAGACAATAAAAAATATTTTGATAATTTTGTCAAATCTTTAGATATTTTAATGCAATGATTTAGAAAAAGTGATTAAAGTACTTGATAATAAAGTGAAATTTCCGTTAAATATGATACCGCAATAAACAATGTTTTGATAAATTTGCCAAATTTTTAGATATTTAGCATCATGACTTTGGTTTTGTTCGTCCGAGACACTGTAATTACTTTGAGTTGTTACCGTAATTTGCAAAATACGCATTTACATCAGAGGCTCTGACTAAATAATATAGACAAAGCCTCTGAAAAATAATTGATCAGCAGGAAACTAGAACTCTACACCATGTTTCTTAGCAACTTCAGTTAGTTTTTCATACTGATGTTGTGATGCTTGAGTTAATATCTCTTCAGCCTGTTCTTTAGTACTTCCCTCTTTAGGAATTAAATACTTGACATAAAGAGATACAAAATCAGCAGCGATCGCTAAACCAGATAAACCATGTTTGTCAGCTTCTTTGCCTGCGATCGCAGCTACCAAACCAGCTTTAATTGGGTCTGGTTTAACTTTCATAAACTGCTCAACCAGTTTAGGAACATAGTCTTCTGGTGGCAAATTATCTAACTTACTTCTATCAGGAGTAAAGTTACATTCTGCGGCTTGAGCCTGCTCTAAAACACACCATTCTATGTATTCTTGCAATGCTGCATCGGGAACGCGAGGGAGATAATTATGTAGCGCTAAATCAGACACAAGCTTACCGTGTAAATTGCTGTTTTATGCAAATGCATTAAGGCAAGCCTAACGCACTGTTTCTATAAGTTTTAGTGTGTTACGCTACGAGTTTTGAATATAAGGCATTGGGAATAGGGCATTGGGAATAGGGCATTAGAAAATCTCTGCTCCACTTCCTAATTTCTATTCCCTAATAACTCGCTTTAGATGTTCTTGTCCCCAGTCGCAAAGAGCTTTTAATACAGGTATAAGAGTTCTGCCATAATCTGTAAAAGAATATTGCACTTTTAAAGGTACATCTGAGTACACTTTTCGGTTAACAATTCCATCATTTTCTAGTTCACGAAGTTGTTGAATCAACATTTTTTCAGTAATCTCAGGAATCAATTGTTTCAATTGGCTGTATCGTTTGGCTTCATCCTTCAAATGCCAGAGAATCAAAATTTTCCATTTGCCACCTAAAACTTTTAGTGTTGCTTGCACAAATGATGTGCCTTCAGTTTGCTTTTCTGACATATATTATGCGAACTTACAAAAAAGTAAGTACTTCCCAAAAAGTAAGTATAAGTATATTTTTGGATTAGAGTAATTCCTATTTCGACGGTATATAAGGAAAAGCATGGAAATTTTAGGTGCAATTGCCCTGGTAACTGGCGCAAATGGAGGTCTAGGTAAGTACTTCGTAGAGGGATTGAGAGCGCAAGGTGTAGCCAAAATTTATGCTGGCGCTCGCAAGGTGGATGCTTTAGCTGAACTGGTTGCAACTGATCCGCAGCGAATTATCCCGATTCAGTTAGAAATTACTGATGAAGAATCTGTTTGCCAAGCTGCACTAAAATGTCAAGATGTCAACTTGTTGATTAACAATGCTGGTGTGGGCTTGAACCAAGGATTGATTGCTGCACCTGATTTGTCTTCCGCTAGGGCAGAAATGGAAGTTAATTATTTTGGGACGTTGATTATGTGCCGTGCTTTTGCTCCCATCTTGAAACAAAATGGAGGTGGAGCGATCGCTAATATGGTGTCAATGGTGGCGCGGGTAAATCTTCCTTTGAATGGTAGCTATGGCGCTTCTAAAGCAGCAGTTTTGTCATTGACTCAGGCGGTTCGGGCAGAGTTGGCGGCTCAAAAAACGCTGGTGGTAGCAGTGTTACCAGGAGCGATCGATATTGGTATGGGTAAGTCTTTCCCCGATCCAAAAGTACCTCCAGAAGAAGTGGTTCACGATGCACTGCAAGCTGTGGTTGATGGCATAGAAGAAGTTTACCCAGGTGAACAGGCCAAGCAACTCAATGAGCAACTGATGCAAGACCCCAAAGGAGTTGAAAAGTTTATTGCGACATTTTTACCAGGTTAAAGAGTTGATGGAGCGATCGCATTTGCTATTGCGTCTTTGTCTAGATATATAGAGCGGTTGAAGCTCTTGGACTAGTGGACAAGTGCTACACATCATTCAGATCCCCAACTTCTTCGAGGAACGCTGGCTGATTATCGCCCGCCAGTTTTTTCTAGTTTTCAGCGCAAAAAAATCGCCCCCTGAATTCAGGAGGCGCATCACCAAGGTGGTGTAGAGACGCGGGATTTCGCGTCTTTCGTTTTAGCTAGCAACGTATTCTTTGACATTGGCACGACGGCGACGCAGATGAGCCAAAGCCTGATGCTCTAACTGGCGGACGCGTTCACGGCTGAGATTTAATCTCTCACCCACTTTCGCCAATGACATTTCGTTACCATCTTCTAAACCAAAGCGTAAAGCTACAACTTCTCGCTGTTGTGGTGTTAGTTCTGCTAGCAGGTTGTTCAAGTCTTGGCGTAAGAATTCCTGGTTGGTGTAATACTCTGGTGATGGCCCGTCATCTTCGAGCATTTCTTGCAACTCAGTATCCTGGTTATCACCAACTCGCACATCTAAAGACACTGGTTGACGCGCCATATTCAGGTACTCCCGAATCTGAGCAGGTTCTAGTTCCAGTTCTTTGGCAATTTCCGCTGGAGTCGGCGATCGCCCCAAGGTTTGAGCCAACTCGCGTTGCACTTTTTTGATTTTGTTCAGTTTCTCGGTAATATGGATCGGTAAGCGGATAGTACGACCTTGTTGAGCGATCGCACGGGTAATTGCTTGGCGAATCCACCAGTAAGCATAAGTCGAGAATTTATAACCCCTCATTGGATCAAATTTCTCCACACCCCGCTCTAATCCTAGTGTTCCTTCCTGGATTAAATCCAGAAACTCCATATTCCGCTTTTGATACTTTTTGGCAATAGCAACAACCAAGCGCAAATTCGCTTCGATCATTTTTTGCTTTGCCCGCTTACCTTGGGCCACCGTTTGTTGTATCTCGGTTTCCGATTTTTGAACGTGGTCAGCCCACTCTTGTGAACTCGGTTCCCGTTGCAACTTCTTCGCCAAAGCTTCCTTGGCGTCAATGAGCGTCATCATTTGTTGCACCTGCTTCCCGAAGACAATTTCTTGCTCACGGGTTAGTAGTGCTACACGACCAATTTCTCGCAGATAGGTTCGCACCATATCAGCCGTGAATTTGGTGTTGAGGTTTTCCGTTTGGGTATTGACAGTAGGCATTGGTGCGATGTCCTCTACTCCGTAAATAAAATGTATGTTTTCTTACTAAAATGGGTTGGAAAAAGTAGTACATCTATCACGAAATATCGGGAGCTACCAAAAGCAATTAATCAATTGATACAGCCGTCTTTAAGACGGTAAGCTCCCAATGATAGGTTCCCCTACCTTTCCTAAATTTTCAATCTAATCTTTTATAAGCACGCTGGTTGTTTTGGAGAATTCTTCTTTTGGGCAGTTATGATAACTGGCAAATCCGAAGTCGGTATGAGTTCTACTTAGCTTTATAGTACGATAAATCAGGCAGATAGTAAAGTATCTTAAGATAAAGCCGCTAATTATAATTCAAAATTGCCCGTTTGCAAAAAAATAAACTTCCTTGAAATTACTGACTATATCTATAGTGACGCCAAAAACCCCTCTTCTGTTGCCAAAAACTAGCCGGATAACCGAACTTAATTTGCTGTGAGGATGGAGGGATGTTACGAATTAGTCATTGGTCATTGGTCATTGGTTGTTTGCAAATGACAAATGACAACTGACAAATGACAATCTAGAAACCAAGGTCAGCTTTGGCTAGTTCAGCCGCTGCGAATACTTCTGCGTCAGGTTTTTCTTCCCAGGCTGGCTCACCAATTTCTTCGTAAAAAGTTGCGTCATAAGGCCGGGTACGCACTACTACCGGCATAGGAACAGCGTGACCCAATATTAAAGCTTGTTGCTTCGAGTCTAACTTTGCCAACACCGATCGCAGTCCGCTACCACCAGATACACCCGTAAAAATTGCGTCAATGTCTTTTTCATCATTCAGCAAAGCGGTAATGCGAGTCCCGATCTGGGACATAACTTCATTATCTATGCCCGACGGACGTTGATCAACTACCAAAAGAGTGACGAAATATTTCCGCAGTTCACGGGCAATAGTCCCAAAGATTGTACTTTGTACGATCGCTGGATCAAGAAAACGGTGCGCCTCTTCAATGGTAATCATCAATGGTGTAGGGCGATCGCTAGGATTTTTGCTTTGCAAAAATTTATCTGCTTTCTTGACGTAATGCTCATGAATCCGCCTGGTGATCATATTTGTCACCAACATATAAGAGAGCATATTAGACTGGGAACCAAATTCTATCACAACATTCTTCCCAGATTCCAGACATTGGACAATTTTACTAATGTAATTCTGGGGGCAAACTGCTCGCATATACTTCAAACTATCCATCCGCAAGAGTTTGCGTTGCAATGCCATAATCGAGCCTTTGTGTCCCCGCTTCTCGTCGCAGAACATCTCGATTTCTTCGTTAGTCATATTTAGCAACTGGACAATCCAAGACTTGCCAAACTCGCTGTATAGAATGTTGGCGTTATCTAAGGCTGCGTCAGAGAGTCCTAAATCTCGACTACATAACTTTATATCTTCAACTTCTATTTGCTCATAACTTAAATAAAGTTCTTGAGCATCACGTACACCCCGGCGCTTTGTAGATTCTGGGTCGAGGGTGTAGACTTCCACCTTACTAGGAAATAATTGCTTTAGTCCCTTAACAGTATTGACGTTCTTACCTTCTGCAACGGCTTCCCAGCCATACTCAGAGTGCATATCAAAAATTAAGTTGACTGCCGCGTTTTTACGGATAACGCCAGCTAAAAGTAACCGCGTCAGAAAGGATTTACCAGTACCAGATTTTCCAAAAACCCCATTACTCCGTTCCACAAAGCGGTTTAAATCAATGCAAACGGGCACATCCATATCCAAAGGTTTGCCGATGGAAAAATTGCGCCTTTGGGGGTCATCTTCCCAACCAAATACCCGGCGAAAATCGTCAACACTGGCTTCGTAAACTTGACTAAAGTGGCTAGGAATAGTTTTAACAGGTAACAATTCCATCGTCGTGCTAGTTTGTGGCACAAATGAAGCCAAACCCTTCACTGATGGGAGAAAGGGATTTGCCGATTTGCCATTTGTTGGAGAGAAAGATTCTTCAGATTCGGGAGTAAACATCAACATCGGCGCGAGGTTGATAGTACCATAAGTCCCACTTCCGGCTAAAACATCTCGTAAAAAAGTGTCTTCCCAACTGGGAGGATTAGCAATAATTCGTGCATTAGCGGCTCCCAATGCTACATCTGTCAGCATACAAAAAAAACGCGATCGCATCCCTTGGACAACGAGAAACTTACCTACTCGCATATCTTCCACAGAAATGTCAGGATGCAATCGTACTTCTAAACCTTCAGTTAGAGAACCTTGAATGACCGAACCTAATGGCTGTCCCGAATTCATCTGATTAGTCATTTGTCATTTGTCATTGGTCATTTGTCATTGGTCATTGGTCATTTGTCATTGGTCATTTGTCATTGGTTATCCTCTCCCAATCCCCAATCCCCAATCCCCAATCCCCAATCCCCATTATCTAATCAATTTGAATCGAAGTTGGCGCACTCCCTGTTGCTGAAGTGGTAGTGATTAACGGCCTGCGGAATTGGGCATAAAGGCGATCGCGCCAGGTAAAGAATGGTTCATAATCTATATTCTCTGAAAATATTGGCAATCCTTTACCTCTGATAGAAGCTGGTAAATCCAGATAGGGGCCAGAGGGAAACTTTAGCAATATCGATAACCCGGCTACTGCCAAGTCAGCTAAAGTCGGCTCATCTCCTGTTAAATAAGGACTATCTGCCAATAATAATGTTAAGGCTTCCAAGTCTTGTTTTAAAGATGCGATCGCTGACTGAATCAAATCTGGGCTATAACCTACGCCAAAACCCAACACTGTTAGTAAGTCGCTAGGTACTCCTCCAATCAGACTTTTAAATATATCTGGTGTTGAGGTGGGTAATAAAGACTTACGGAAATTTTGATCTTGACTTATGGCTGCAAATAGTGCTTTGCGACCTTTAACGCCTATGGACTCATCGGCCCATTCTTCTATTAATAAAGTTAAACCCCGTTTTTTAGGATCTTGCGGTATTATTGGGCGATCGGGGTACTCTAAGTCTAAATACTTAGCTATTTCCGTAGAATCCGCAATGTATCTATTACGATCCTTTAATACTGGTACTTGTTTCTGACCAGTCAGCCGGAACAGTTCTACCTGTCCAATCCCAGGCGTTACTTCTATTTTGCGGTAATCTAGTCCTTTAAAATCTAGAATTAGGCGCACTTTCTCTGAGTATTGAGAGAGTTCCCATTGGTATAATTCCAGCATATTGTATACCTTGTAACTGCTCAACTTCGTTAACTTTAACAATTGTATCTTTAGTTAAAGTAATTTGTATTGGCGTTAGTTGCTTAGTTGTCTATTTAATTGACATCAGCGTTGAAGGGATGCCTGATTTTTGGCAAAATTATCGATTAAAAAATATTATTTTCTAATTGATTCAAATATCAAATAATTAAATAATTTAATTCGGCATACATAAATAAACCTAACCGCTCAGTCGCAAGTCTTCAGTCGTTAGTTGAATTTCTGTCACCGTCAGCCTATTTAGATAATTAATTTCTGTACTTTTGTTGAATAATCAATAATTAATTCAGAGATATAGCCTTCTTGCATCTGGGATGTAGGATTTGTGAAACTACTATTTTACGTACAGATTTGTATATAAATTGGCTTTTAAGTAGAATCTTTCTCCAAGCCTATTGTAATTCATAACTTGTAGATGTAAGATTTTCACACTTTCTTATATCTGACGCTACACCAAATGGGGCTTTTTAACTATTTATTTGGTGTCATTGAGAAAATTTGCTCAATTTACATAAAATGTATGCTAGATATGTTTCATACATGTCAGCGTGAGCCGGAGTTAGATATTTTACCTCACCAGCACAAATTATTCTGGTGAAAAATCTTACTTCCCTCTTAAGTTAGATTTTGTGCGTAGCAAAATGTTATAAATCTTTATGTAATGTGTGGACAAAAAGACAAACAAAATTTATGAAGACAAATTACAGCAAATTGCTAACTATGTTAGCAGGCATAGCGGGATTTACTAGTTTCAGCGTCCTCACTACTTTACCATCTGATGCAAAATCGGCACTAAATCCTAATCCTAGTATTTTCAACGAAGCCCCTTATAACCAGGGACAACGCCTTCAAGCAAACGCTCAATACACACCTACTGAGGCTGTTTCCGAAGTACAAAAGGGTAATACCAAACGCCAACAAATAGCACAGAAGAGTGGTGGAACGCTAAATCCCAGACCAAGTATTTTTAACGAGCCTCCTTATAACCGTGGTGGTGCTACGCCTAGTGAACCTACACCCCGCACCCCACGCCCTGGAACTCAACCGACTACACCGACTACTCCACCAGTACCAGGGGCAAGCGATAATCAAGGCAAAAATTTGTTAGCGTTGGCAGAGTCAAATGCTTCTTTTACAACTTTAACCAAGGCTTTGAAAGCAGCAGGATTAACCGGAGCTTTGCAAGGCACAGATAACTTAACTATTTTTGCACCCACTGATGCAGCTTTTGCTAAGTTGCCACCAGATGCTTTGCAAGAATTGTTAAAACCAGATAACAAAGAAGTGTTGCTCAAGATTTTAACTTACCATGTAGTATCTGGTAAGGTATTGTCCACTGATTTGAAGTCTGGCGAAGTTAAAAGCCTGGAAGGTGGTGCAATCAATGTTAAAGTTGATCCTGCTACTGGTGTGACTGTCAATGATGCTAGAGTGACACAGGCAGATATCACAGGCAGCAACGGTGTAATTCACGCAATTGATCAGGTGATTTTGCCTCCTGACTTGTAGTTTTGAAATCATAGTGCAACCTTTAGTAGATTAGGTTGGCATCAAATCTTAATAGGAAAAAATCCCGTTCAGATGGTAATTTTGGACGGTTTTTTTTGTAAATCTCTGCTGCGAGTCAGGGAGGCGGCAACCCCAACAAGGGGCGTTCCCAGTATCCGACTGGGAACGAGGTAATGTTTCAAAGCATTCTCGTTTACTAACTTTCACCTGGTCGTGGCGAAGAGTCCCCCACTATACCTTTATGTTAGTGGCGCGATGTTCGCCCCTCCGGGACTGGGGACTGGGAAAACATTCTAAAATTTGGGAGGGGTTAAAGCCCCGAACATCATTATTTCGTTTGATGACCCAATCCCCAATCCCTAATCCCCAGTCCCTTTGACGTTAAGTTGACACCAATGAGTATTGCTGTGCTTAGTAAGTGGGTTGCATCCAAACGAGAACTGCTATTGATTCACATCACAGGCTAGACATTACATCCCTTGCTACTGCTAAAGTCTGATCAATATCTTCTTCGGTGTGAGCAAAAGATGTAAACCCAGCTTCAAATTGAGAAGGTGCTAAGTAAATACCATGCTCTAACATACCCCGATGAAAGCGTCCAAATTTTGCTGTATCAGACTTTTTCGCATCTTCGTAGTTATGAACTGGGCCAGAGGTAAAGAATAAGCCAAACATCGCGCTGATTTGACCACCGCAAACTGCATGACCAGTCTCTTTAGCAATTTGCAACAAACCATCTGCTAGCTTTTTAGTAATCCGGTCAAGATACTCGTAAGTACCTGGCTTTTGCAGCAATTCTAAAGTCTTAATACCAGCAGTCATCGCCAAAGGATTACCAGAAAGTGTCCCAGCTTGATATACGGGGCCTGCGGGGGCAACCATTGACATAATATCTCGACGACCGCCATAAGCTCCCACTGGCAAACCACCACCAATCACCTTACCCAAGGTGGTTAAATCGGGAGTGACGCCAAATTTTTCCTGAGCGCCACCGTAAGCAATGCGGAACCCAGTCATCACTTCGTCAAATACTAATAATGCTCCATACTCGTGAGTTAGTTCCCGTAATCCTTCTAGGAACCCAGCATCAGGCGCAATAAACCCAGCATTGCCTACGACTGGCTCAAGAATGACACCAGCAATCTCGTCGCGGTTTTCTTCAAACAAGGCTTTGACGGATTCTAGGTCGTTGAAAGGCGCGGTTAGAGTAGTGCTAGTTGCTGCTTTAGGTACTCCCGGTGAGTCTGGCAAGCCAAGTGTGGCAACACCAGAACCCGCCTTCACTAGAAATGTATCGGCATGTCCGTGATAGCAGCCTTCAAACTTGATGATTTTGTCTCGTTTAGTGAAAGCCCGCATCAACCGCAAAACTCCCATACAGGCTTCAGTTCCCGAATTGACAAATCTAACCATTTCGATGCTAGGAACGGCATCGATGACCATTTCTGCCAAAACATTTTCGAGGACTGAGGGAGCGCCGAAACTGGTGCCTTTTTCTAAAGCTTCATGCAACGCTGTAATTACTTCTGGATGAGCATGACCGCAAATAGCTGGTCCCCAAGTGCCTACATAGTCTATGTATTGGTTGCCATCTACATCCCAAATATATGCGCCTTTAACATGATCAAATACAATGGGTTGTCCACCCACAGATTTAAAGGCACGAACAGGAGAACTAACTCCTCCTGGCATCAGGTTTTGAGCAGCGGCGAAGACTTCTTGTGATTTGGTTGTTTTAATTGTGGTATTTACCAAAGTTCTCTCCTAACAGTGGGCAATAAAAAGCTCTATCTTAGGATAGGGTCAAACAGTGCTTAGAATTTCTATCCTATAAAATTAGCTGAACCATAGAAATAACAATATGTTATGCAAGTCCAATGAAGACTTGACTTGAGATATTCAAACTTGATGATTTAAGGCATAATCAGGATTTTTGGCAAACTTTATGATTGCATCAGTCTAAGAGTGTGTCACAGCTAGATCATATAGTTCAATTAAAAAAACTTACCAGTTGCCCTATTCTGAATGGTATCGTGAATCCATAAGTTATTCTCATTAGAACAAACTAGCTGGTATGTCTTCTAACGATTTGCGATCGCTGCATTACACCATCCCTGTTGAAAAAATTCGCTATGACGAACGGGGTCTAGTGCCTGCAATTGTCCAAGACTATCTGGATGGTACTGTCCTGATGATGGCGTGGATGAATCAGGAGTCGTTACAAAAGACTTTGGAAACTGAAGAAACTTGGTTTTGGAGCCGTTCGCGCCAAGAATTATGGCACAAGGGGGCGACTTCGGGGCATCTTCAAAAGGTGCAGAGTATCCGTTATGACTGTGATAGTGATGCGTTGCTCATTGGGGTAGAGCAATTAGGAGATGTTGCCTGTCATACTGGAGAGCGCAGTTGTTTTCACCAAATAGAAGGGAAAATTGCTGCACCACCAGGGGATACATTGTCGCAATTGTTTCAAATAATATGCGATCGCCGCGATCATCCGACTGAAAGTTCTTATACCTGTAAACTATTTGCAGGTGGTGATAACAAAATTTTGAAAAAGATTGGTGAGGAAACCGCTGAGGTGGTAATGGCTTTTAAAGATGATGAAGCAGATGCGATCGCAGGTGAAGTGGCTGATTTGCTGTATCATACTTTGGTTGCCTTAGCTCACCATCAAGTTGATTTGAAATCGGTGTATCGCAAGTTGCAAGAACGTCGTCAATAAAGAATACAAGCAAATGGTAATAAAATAAGCAAGCAGGGAAAGTAGATTAAAAACTTGATTCCCCAAGTTTGTCATGTTTAAACAGGCGTTCCCTTTATGATTGGCCATAACACAATACGGTTCAGTTAAGGTTACTGGTGTAGATAATTTGTCTTTGAAGACGCGATGAATCGCCGTCTCTACAAGTATTTTGTTGCTCATTCTGAACTGTATTGGGCTATAACAGGTTAACTTAACCGTGTGCCTACAGGTTGAACCTCTCTGGCTAAACCAATTGGTGATTAATCAGCCAGAATTCGATTGAGGTACTGTAAAATTGCGAGAGCGATCGCTACACTCAAGATGAAGCCTAGCCAGTAACTATTGGTAATAATTTGTGGTTGATCTAATGCCCATCCACCCAAGGGATGACCAATAAAAGAGCCAACAGCCCAGCACAAAGCATTGATGGAGAAATAGATACCGCGTTGATTTTCCGGGGCTAACTCAGTCACTAAAGAAGCAGAAGATGGAGTATAGGAGACAATCGCCACAGCAAAAACTCCTAATGCCAAAATTACCCAAACCAGATGATGAGATGTGGCTGTACCGCTTACCCAAATCAGTCCAAAACCAATTGCCCAGAAAATGGCAGAAACAGTAAGTGCGAATGTGTGAGAGCAGCGTTTTAAAATACTGGTGACAGGTAACTGACAAATGATGGCGAACACCAGATGCCAAGCAAATAGCCCGCTAATGGTAGTTTCAGTAAATCCCGTGGCAGTACTTTCTACAAGGACAAAGTTTTTGAAGTAAAGCGGCAGGGTGCTGTGGATTTGAGAAATATAGATTGTAAAGAATATATTAACTGCTATGTAGACTAAGAAACGGCGATGTCTAACGACAAGCTGCTTTGCATCTACG
The DNA here is from genome assembly GCF_054786515.1 of Nostoc sp. UIC 10890. Classification (NCBI taxonomy): domain Bacteria; kingdom Bacillati; phylum Cyanobacteriota; class Cyanophyceae; order Nostocales; family Nostocaceae; genus Nostoc; species Nostoc sp. UIC 10890. The sequence continues at coordinate 706,583 of NZ_JBSGKF010000001.1, read as the reverse complement.
CTTAATACTGCCATCCAAGAAGCAAAATGTTCTGTTTTTTCAGATTCCTCTATCTGCTGTTGTTCTGTTTCAATAATTCCTACATAGACAACTCCAAAAAATACCAGAAAAGAGATGGCATCAATCACAAATAGCCAGCGATAACTCCCAATGATCGCGATCAATAACCCAGCAAGTACAATTCCGATCGCTAACCCCAGATTATCAGCTAGTCTGGCGATCGCAAAAGTTTCCCGACGATTGTCAATTTGGCTGGCGTCAGCCACCACAGCTTCAGCCGCCGGCCAATAGAAACCTATCCCTAAACCGCTAATCAAGCTACCGATTACCAAAGAAGTGAAATTATTGGTTGCAGCTAAAACCAGAGAAGCAATTGCTGAAATCGCCGTCGCTAGCAACAAAGTGCGGCGACGTCCCCAGTGTCCAGAATCAGCCAAAAAACCACCCGCAATCCGCCCTACAACGCCGGAAATCGAGGCGCTACCCAAGGCTACCCCCACACTGGTTGCAGATAAACCAAGTTGATTGACAAAAAAGATGGGGGCATAAAACAGGGTACAGCCGGTGCCAACTTCTGAAAGAAATCTACCAATTGCGAAAATCCATACCTGGGGATGTATCGAAGGCAGCCACGATGACAACTGAGACTGAGAAGCTAATTTCATGAGCCTAAAAGTCATAGTTTGGTGACATTTTTGTAATTCTTATCATTGGCTACAATTTTCCTCACTGATTCCACAGGGTTTCCACAGGGATTTTAACAGTTTTCCACAGGTGCTATACGAGCCAATAAGCTTCTTGCCGCCTGACTGGGGATTGTTAATTAACAGCAGCAAGGAACTTCAAGGACTGAGTTTTTGTAAAGTAAAGTAACGAAAAATAGGCTTAAAGCCTTATTCTTTCGTTCGCATTTATTTTTTATACAATCGTTTTTAACATTTCGCAGCATTGACAAACCCACCCCCTCTTGGCGCACAATGATTCGGCTTGCTTTTGTAATCCGTTCAACCGTCAGCATCAAATATGTAAAATATATTACAATTAGATGTAAGCGTAGATTGTCGGCTAGCAAAAGAGCGTGTGAGGTGGACTAATTGCCGTTTCACCGCAAGCAACTTGTCCCTCTTGATTATCCTCATAGGAGGAAAATCTCATGAAATCAACGGTTAGCATCTTTACAGAAATTCCCGAAACACTCCACGAATCCTTAAAAAACTACTTAGAAACCCATCCTGATTGGGATGAAAACAGAGTATTGACGGCGGCGCTATCATTGTTTTTACTCCAAAATGGAGATAGCGATCGCCGTGCTGCGCGAGTTTACCTAGAAACTTTGTTTCACCACTCCTCAGTAGAAATGCCCTGTATCGATTCACCAGCAACAGCTAATTTACTAGACACTCCATAAGTACTGGTTATGAAGGTCGTCATTCTAGCTCATGTTGTTAATGGGGCACAGCGTACACTTGCTCCATTCATCGGATTTTAAGCCAAAGCGATCGCCCATCTGGGGAGTAATACTTCAACGAAAATCGGCGTGAATCCCATACCAACTCTTAGAGACGCTGCGCGAACGAGGGTGGGAGGGATAACCGCCCGCCGATTTAGTCATTAGTCATTGGTGCTAATGACTAATGACCAATGACTAATGACCAATGACTCGAAATCCCCCGGCTTCAAGCCGGGGGATGAGTTAAATAACTACCTATTTTGATTGATTGTCTAAATTTATCTTTTTACTAAAGCTAAAGAAATTCAATAACAGTTTCCTCAAGAGTCAACAGTCAAGAGTTAAAAAAACTCTAGACTGTTAAATCAAGACTTCGCTTCCAAGTGCTGGGAATGAGCAGGAGATTCAAACTTATACCCTACGCCACGTACAGTTTGAATTAATGCTGGCTGACTCGCATCAATTTCAATCTTTTTGCGAATTTGACCGATATGGACATCTACAACCCGCTGGTCGCCGACATACTCATAATCCCATACCTCTTGGATTAGTTCTGCCCGCCGCCAAACTCGACCTGGATGACTGGCTAAAAAATGCAACAAGTCAAATTCCAGAGCAGTTAAGGGTACTGCTTGGTTATTAAGTGCTACCTCCCTTCGCACTGGATCAATCATCAGTTTTTCAAATACCAAGCGTTTTTGCTCGGCCGTAGTTATCACTCGCTGACGCCTCAAAATAGCTCCGACTCTGACTTCTAGCTCTCCTAGCCCAAAAGGCTTGGTGAGATAGTCGTCAGCACCTTTAGCAAAGCCGCGAATTTTGTCAGCTTCGTCAGCACGGCTAGTCAACATTAGAACAAAAACACCATTACGACTTTGCATCTCTTGGCAGAGGTTAAACCCAGTTACATCTGGTAGATTCACATCTAGAATCACCAAATCTGGGTTAAATTGCTCAAATAGAGTTAAGGCTGTCTTTCCATCTTCGGCAGCCTCCACCTGATAGTTCTGTTTAATCAAAAAGCGTTGGATTAAATTCCGAACCGCAGGGTCGTCGTCAACTACAAGAATCTTGGCAGGAGCCATGACCATTACTTTGCACAAAAATTCGTAAGATTAACAAGAGGGTTGCGTAAAAACGCAGTTGCCACTTTGGGACTAACTAAGAATCTACATGGCTCCGGTATAAGAATCCTGACTATTTAAAAATAAATACTCTAATCAGGATTGTGGGCAATGAGAACGCGAAACTTCTGTTAGCCACAGTGTATGAGCGCTCTGACTTTAGCCGCAACAGTTCTTAATACCAAGACACCTTCTTGATCTGAGTTAGGTGGTAACTTAAAACGTTTCAATTTTAAATCGATATGCGGATATATACCACAAGCGATTATTCAGTATAATTAAAAAAATTCGATTAAGGCACAGTAAGTTGCCAAATTTGAAACAGTAAAGTTGATTTTTTCATAAAAACTCTGCATTTTTAGCTACTCTCCGTTCAAATTCTAGATTAGAGCCAGAACTAGGCAACGACATGAGGGTATACACGGAGTTATAGCGATATGTTAAAGTGACTATGGTTGAAATTACAAAGTCGATCAAACTAACCCGTGCTACTATCCTGGTAGGGAATAAAATAGGTTGAGATTTTAATTTCGATCAAAATAAAACCTAAAGCTGTTTTTTCTTCGACAAAAAACTGCCCCTGACTGAGGCTGAAGTAACAAACTCCCATGAGCGATCAAAATCCCTACGAAAAACTTGGGGTATCAGAAGAGGCTAGCTTCGATGAGATTCAGGATGCTCGTAATCGCCTATTCGAGCAACATAGTGGCGATGCCAAGCATTTAGAAGTAATTGAAGCGGCTTACGATGCGATTTTAATGGATCGCTTACGGATGCGCCAGGAAGGTAAAATTAAAGTCCCTGAACGCATTCGGTTCCCAGAGTTGCGAGTGCAATCGCCTCCTAAAGAAAGTCCAACGCCTCGTGAGCAGTCACCTGCATGGCTGCAACGGATGCTGGATCAGCCAACGCCTGCGGATATATTCTTACCAGGGGCTTGGTTTCTTGGTTTGAGTTCTATTAGCCTGTTTTATCCAGAGGGAGGCGATCAGGTTTTGCAGTTGGCATTGGTGGTTGGGGTAGGTACGAGTATTTATTTTCTCAATCGCAAGGAAGGTAAGTTTGGCCGAGCAGTTTTGTTCACCCTGGTCAGTTTAATCATTGGCTTAATCGCTGGGGGACTCTTTGCTATGTGGCTCTTACCACAAATACCATTTCTCAATCTGTCATCGAATCAGTTCTCTAGTGTACTGACGTTTATATTCTTGTGGTTGGTTAGTAGCTTTCTACGCTAAATCTATATACGTAAGTAAGCTTCTAAAGAGAAGATGTGATTGATGTGTATTGTTTATTTGGATGTGATACGTAGTAAGGGCACATAGGTATGTGCCCTTACTACGTATATAACGCGATGTGCGACTTATAGCCGTAGCCAGATTAATTAGGACGCTGCTTGTTTGAGAACGATTTCCATTGGATCACGTAAATTATCCGATGTGGATAAAAGCTTACGAACCCTGCTTTTCAAAGTTGCCCAACACTTTTCAATCCGATTGAGATCAGGTGAATAAGGCGGTAGGTAAACTAACTGACACCCTGCGTCTTCAATTATAGCCGTAGCCACATAGGTTAGGACATTTTGAAAACCCCAAGGCTAGGAATAGTAATACTTTTACCTCCTGCCTCCAGCAAGAACTGCCTTCTGCCTCCTGCTATAGCAATACAAAGCGATGCCGAGAGAAACATTTCAGTGCATAACATATTCACATATTCGGACACCCTGGCATGTTATCTCCAAGCAGCAACCGTGCCAGACTGGGTAAAGCTTCACCATAGGTGGGATGGATGTGAACCGATCGCTCTAACAACTGCCAGGTTGCTCCTGCTTCCATCAGGGATAAAAATACATGCACCAGTTCAGCAGTTTCGTACCCGACCAGGGTTGCTCCCAGGATTTTGTCTGTGTCTCTGTCGATTACCATACGATAAAATCCGAGGTCATGCCCCCACTCAATCGCACGCGCAATTTGGCTCATGGATAAGGTGACAGCAAGCGCGTTGATCCCTTGTTTCTGAGCCTGTTCTAAGGTCATACCCACTCGCCCAACCTGGGGTTCTGTGTAGACTGCATACCCAAGGACGCGATCGCTCCGTGTCCGGTTTTCTCCACATAAAATTGCTTTTAAGCGGCGATAGTCCTCCCACGATACATGGGTAAAGGCCGGCTGTTTGGCAGCATCCCCGATCGCATACACTCCAGAACAGGTGGTATGAAACTGGTCATCAATTTTGACAAACCCTTTATCATCTAGCTCAATTCCACTGTTCGCTGCATTTAATGCACTTGTATTAGGTTTCCGTCCAATCACAATCAGCAACGCTTCTCCCTGGAGTTGTTCGCCATTGCTCAGGGTTAAATTAAACACATTATTATCGTGGGTGACGTGATTCACATTGACTCCAAAGTGGAGCTTAATCCCATCCTGCTTTAATGCTTCTGCTAAGACCGCGCTGACATCAGACTCTTCCTGTCCGAGGACGCGATCGCCCCGGACAATTAAGTGGGTCTGACTACCCAAACGCGCCAGTCCTTGTCCCAATTCCAAGCCAATATAGCCACCTCCAATCACCAATAAACGGGCTGGTAAGGTGTTTAAGTCAAAGAAATTGCGGTTGGTCAGGTAAGGAGTTCCTGCAAGTCCGGAAATGTCAGGAATCAGCGATGATGTGCCCGTGTTAATGATTACCAGAGGAGCCTGAAGGGTAACATCCCCACCTTTGACCGTCCGTTCACCGACAAAAGAAGCTTCGGCACAAATGACTTTGACACCCGCACTTTCCAATCGCTTGCGAATCCCCTGATTAAAGCTGCTGCGGATTCCCCGAACTCGCTCCATGACTGTGGGAAAATCCACTTCAACCTCTGTGTGGATGCCTAACTTCTTGCCCTGGCGCGATCGCCCTGCTGTATGAGCCGCTGCTAAGAAAGCTTTGGATGGAGTACAGCCATAGTTGATGCAACTGCCGCCTAAAGCATCCCGCTCAAACAAGACAACCTTACGTCCCTCATTGGCAAAATCAGCCGCCAGTGGAATGCCACCTTGACCACTGCCGATGACAATGACATCTGCTGTTTCCATCAGTGCTAAACTCCTTGGGGATAGTTTGCTTGCATAAAACTCTCACACTCAAAGTCAAAAATTCTCTGCCATTGAGGTAGGGTTTGGATTGAGTTATGACATCTAAAGCTAGCGAAGCCCACCCGTGATGTACAGCGTTTCGCCAGTGATCCAGCCCGAATCGGAGGAAGCAAGAAAGACAACGGCAGGGGCGATGTCCTGTGGCTGTCCAATGCGACCTAATGGTGTTTGCGCTTCAGTCTGTTGGCGACCTTCGCTCTCGGTAATTCCTGCTGTGTGCGTACCCTCCGTTTCCACCATACCAGGATTGATGGAGTTAACACGGATGTTACGTGAACCTAACTCTTTGGCTAGCGACTTCGTGACGGCATCAACAGCCGCTTTGGTAGCGCTATAGATTGAGGCATTCGCGGGCGCGAGGGTGCTAACGATGGAACTGATATTGATAATGCTGCCGCCCGCCGAGCCGAAGTGCTTGACGGCTTGTTGTGAAGTAAGGATTAATCCCAGCACATTCAGATCGAATTGCTTGTGGAAGTGTTCTTCCGTGATGTCTTCAAGTGGGGAAAATTCATAAATTCCCGCATTGTTGACCAAAATATCAAGCTTGCCAAATGCTTGCTGTGTCTCTGCAAACAGATGTTCGATCTCTGCCTTTTTGGCAACATTTGCCTGAACTGCGATCGCCTTACCACCCGTGCTGACAATCTCATCAACCACGTGATTGGCTCCTTCTTTGCTAGATGCATAGTTGACAACAACGCTTGCACCTTCGGCTGCGAGATGTTTAGCGATCGATGCACCGATGCCTTTAGACGCACCTGTAACGACTGCGATTTTTCCATCTAGTTTTGTCATGCCTTTTATTCCTGTGGTTGTTGGGTTTAAAATATCTGTCCTAAACAGGTGCGAACCTACAAGAATGCACCAATTTAGATTTTTAACGATGTCTCACATCCGTGCATCTGCATCAGGATTTAACGAATTCCAGCAGGTCAGCGTTGAGCTGTTCCTTGCTTGTGTCGCCCAGACTATGCGATCCGCCGGGATATATCTTCAAAGTCGAATTCTTGATGAGCTTCGCAGACAGGAGGGCAGAAGCACCAATCGGCACGATCTGATCGTCATCACCATGAATGATTAACGTCGGCACATCGAATTTCTTCAAATCCTCGGTGAAATCTGTTTCCGAAAACGCCTTAATGCAGTCATAGGAGTTCTTATGGCCAGCCATCATCCCCTGCATCCACCACGAATAGATTAGCCCTTGGGAGACTTTAGCACCGGGTCGATTGAAGCCAAAGAACGGGCCACTGGCTACATCTAGGAAGAACTGCGAGCGATCGGCCAAAAATGCCGCACGAAAGCCGTCAAAGACCTCAATGGGTAGCCCACCCGGATTTGCCTCCGTCTTGAGCATGAGCGGCGGCACTGCGCCCATCAGCACTGCCTTGGAAACGCGCTTGGTGCCGTGGCGGCCGATAAAGCGTGCCAGTTCACCACCGCCGGTAGAGTGTCCGATCATCACTGCATCCTTAATATCCAGCGCCTCCAAAAGCTCTGCCAGATCGTCGGCGTAGGTATCCATATCATTGCCGTTCCACGGTTGGCTTGACCGGCCATGACCGCGACGATCGTGCGCGATGCAACGATAGCCATGTGAGGCGAGAAAAAACATCTGCGATTCCCAAGCATCCGCGCTCAGTGGCCAGCCGTGGCTGAAGACAATGGGCTGTCCTGTGCCCCAGTCTTTGTAATAGATTTGCGTACTATCCTTAGTCGTGATTGTACTCATCTGGCTCCTATGTAAATTGTGATTTCCCAATCTGTATATGGTTTGAACCGTAAAGATAACTGCATCCGCGATCAGTAACTGAATCGATCAGTTGATACATAACTGATTTCAGTCAGCGATCTTCTTGATTTGTCAATACATATAAGCAAATTGCTACTTGATCAGTTGATACATAACTGATTTCAGCAGTCTGATTTTGATGACCTGATTGCTCGCTCAGGTGGCTTATCTACCTTTCAATCAGTTGTCTTTATTATTCAATTTTGGTTCAACTGAGACCACTCAAGTTCTTTAATTTAAGATACCAGTTAAGTTAGGGCTTACACACTTTGTAAGATCAACGGGTAACGATAAAGGCAGCCAGAGCGATCGCTACAACATCCTCAGCAAGGGCAGCAGGAACTGCACCAATCCTTTCAATGGCGGCTATCCGCACCGCCCGACCCCCATACGCACCGACCAGTGCACCCACAATACCAAAGAGCGCTCCAATTATTGCAAAACTGCTGTTTGCTCCGGTGACTAGCCATCCCACAATGCCACCACTGAGAATCCGAGCAATCAACGCAGGGGGACTGGTACGAGAGGGAATTTGCGGCAGCATGTCGCCAATCAACTCAGCCACTGCCAGTACAGCCAGAACGATCCCTATAATGCCGCCACGTGCCAGAAATAAAGCAGCAGGGGCTGTCAACGCTCGCAGTCCCGCAACTAACCCAAGGACAAATGCAGAAATCAATGTCATGAACATAAATAGCCTTTCTGGTATATTTGGATGCCATCTTTAGTCATAATCGTGAGTAACAATCGTGCTCATGAGATTATTCTTCCTTCAATGGGTTGATAATAGTCTGATTAGTCATTCGAGGGTTTGCAGTTAGGTGTTCTTATTCTTCAACACTGGGTTCCTGTCAAACCACTCAAGTTATTTGAGTTAAAACTCAACTTATCAGGTTGTGCGTGATATTCGCGATCTTCTCTGTGAGAAACTGGAAGATGTATTAAGCTGAGACAAGCTAGGGCGAAGTTTTCTTACGACTAAGCCTTCTGCTCCCTACCTTTCTTTGTAATTTATTAACTTGCCAAAAAAATGTAGAAATATCTATTTTAAAACCTGTGTTATTTAATCTTTGAAATAAATAAATCTCGCATACTTGTTAAGCTATTATCCAGGCTATAAGATAGCCAGCACTCAATGAACAAACAAGTGTTCAATACTTACTAGATAATCGTTTTTTGGCAGTTCTCTCAAGATACCTTTGACAATTTTCGGAAATGAATTTATAGTAACTGCTCAACTAAAATATTTTAATCTTTTGTCCAGCGTCTCACATATTTTTGGCTATTTTTATCAGATTTTTGCTAACATTCAACACTTCTGGTTGTATCCTAAAGAGCCTTTTTAGACAAGGTGTTTAGGTTCTAGGACTAAATCTACAGCAGTGCTAAAATCCTTAACAATTAAATCGGGGTAGTAAAGTTCCAATTGGGTGCGATCGCGGATACCAGATTCCACAGCCATCACCTTAATACCATAATTTTTTGCAGCGGTGATGTCGGCTTCCGTATCTCCCACCATCCAGGTATCAGCAGCTGCGGGCAATTCTTTTAAAGCCCTAGCCATCAACAAAGGCTTATCTTCAATATCACGAGTTTTAACGTAGTCGTTACTCAGGCAATAACAACGGTTTTCTGGGAAAAATCTACCTAAATCGTATTTTTTAAAGGCATAATCTAGTTCCCGAACTCGGCGCATGGTCATAACTGCTAAATCAATTCCAGCTTGTTGAATTTTTAACAGTGCATCCACGGCACCTGGTGCGAGAGTGTCATAGTTAAAATAAGCTTCTGTATGAACAGTTTGCCGCCGTAATTGGGCGAATTCTTGTGCTTGGGCTTCGTCTAACCCTGAATTTAAGGCGATTTGTTTTTCGGGAACACGCGATCGCTTTAACTGCCAAAATTCCGCTTTCGGAAGTTCTTGCACTGCTTGGTCTGAGCGACGGGTTTTTTCCAAGCAAAATTGATAAACACGGTAGTACCGTTCGGAAACATCAATAATTGGGCCGTCGAAGTCAGTAATCAGTCTTAGCATCGCTGCAAAATGTTAATTTTTATCAAAATTATCTCAGATATCTGGCTATTTTTAGATCAATAATCTCCACTATTGAATTTAACTAAGTATTTTTTCGTAAAGGCTTTTGTAAAAAGTATCGACGATGACGTAGAGAAAAATCATCTACCTTTAAGCATCTTTAACTATAGTGACAGTTTGAAAAAATACAACTAAGATGTAAGCGTCAGATATCTGGCTGTATCAGCTAACTGATATTGACTAAATACAATACATAGATATAAAGAATGAGTGGTTGACTAGCAGCTATCAAAGTTAAAGACTATCTACGAGTGTTCCTCGTTCTTGTGTAATTGGTATTCGCCGCAAAAATCCTACCAACAGGTTCATCTAATTTTTGGAGACATTGCAGTGTAGTGTCTCTACATTAATTTGGGTTTCTATTTATGAAGAAGGGAAAGGGGAAAAAGTAAAAACCTCGCCTGCAAGTGGCGCGACCTGTTCATCCCTTTCCCCTTTTCCCTTTAACCTTTTCCCTTCTTGTTTATATATCAGGTCTACCAATGAATAATTTTAAATATTTGGGTTGCATTACTTTGTTTGGAATTTTAGCTTCTGCGTCAACGGCTATTGCTCAAACAATACCAGAAACAGCACCGATATTTACCCCCCGCTTTGGAGTACGCTACACCACAGAGGGAGCAGGATATGAATCATTTAGCAGTTTTGAGGGATTTTTGCCTGTTTTACAAACTCCTGGCAATACTTTGACTTTCTTACAAGGGAAGGTTTTATTAGACAATGACTCGAATTTAGCTGGCAATATATTGTTAGGACATCGATTGTTTAGCGAAAAAGCTAATCGGATTATTGGTGGCTATATTTCTTATTCCACCCGTGACACAGGTAAGAGTAATTTTGATCAGTTAGGGCTAGGTTTTGAAGCTTTAGGTAGTTGGGATTTTCGCTTTAATGCTTATCTTCCCTTGAATTCTTCAGAAAACCAAGTTGATCAAACGAATCTGCCATACTTTCAAGGCGATTCATTAATGATACAGCGATCGCGCTTTTTAGAAGTGGCGATGTCTGGTGTAGATGCAGAAGTTGGTACGCGCTTGGCAAGCATTGGTAGTGGCGACTTGCGTGGCTATGCAGGTGTATACTACTACTCTGGAGGTCAATCTAAGGAAGCTTTTGGTTGGAAAACGAGAATCGAAGCTCGTCCTAATGATTTTTTGGGTTTGAGTCTTTCTCTACAAAATGATGACCTATTTGATACTAGGCTGGCTTTTAGTATTGGTGCAAATTTCCCTGGTAGTGGCGCTAGGAGAAGCAAGCCGAAGAAAGATAGCGCTTTAGCGCGGATGGCAACAACAGTAGAGAACCAAGCTGCTATTCTAGTTGCTGTTGAAAAAAGAACTGATGCTTTTGCTGCAACGGTTGAATCAGAAAGCCAAGGTTCTGCAAATAATACTGATACTCCGACAAATAATACTGATACTCCTACCAATAATAACCGCTCCATCATTATCCACGTAGCCCCTGGTGGTACTGGTAATGGTACATTTGAGTCTCCCTTTGGCACAATTGCCGATGCTTTGGCGGTAGCTAAAGCAGACAATGTGATTTATGTTCGTTCTAATCAAGATACTGCTTTTTCACCATTTACTATTCCCGATGGCGTTCGAGTATTCTCTAGTGGGCCTCTACAAGTAGTTAATGTCAAAGATTTGGGAGTCGTCACCCTACCTTTATCGGGTAGTGGGATACATCCAATAATTACTGGTATGGTTCCCACTGGAAATGGATTAATCACACTGGGTAACAATACTGTTATTTCTGGATTTAATATTCAAATTCCTGGTACTGATGATGCCAGAGGCGTTAAGGGAACTAATATTAGTAATGTGAGAATTTTAGATAATAAAATCACCAATGCTTTTAGCGAAGCTATTTATTTAGAAAATGTGACAGGTACGGTAGAAATTGCCAGAAATGCTATCACTGATACACGCAGTCCAGTAATTGATTCTAGTTTAGAAAGTGGTATTTTTGTTTGGAATTACCAAGGTATTACAGATTTAACAATTACCGATAACCGCATCATCACCAACTTTGATGTTGATACTAATTACAGAGTAGATGGCATTGAAGTTAATCTCTGCCGCGATTTTAATGCGCTCTTTGTAGATAAAACTTGTACTAGCAACGCTAGCATTACAGCTAATATCCTCAATAACCAGATTACTTACAATGGTCAAGTTAATGGTGGTTCTGGTGCAGATGGTATCGATTTGAATTTTGGCAATTTAGGTCAAGGCACGTTTGTAGTTAGTGGTAACACCCTGACTAAGATTGTTGATGAAGGAATTTCAATAAATGCCGTTGCTAATTCTAAGGGTAATTTTACTATTACCAATAACATTATTACCGATGTTGGCAATAGTAGTATTAAGGTTGATTTGTTCAAACCTGAAGCTGGAATTCCGGCTGTAAACTTGTTTAACAATAGTATTACTAACTTCACAATTACAGGTAATACTTTAGATACGGCTGCTAATAATGGTATTGACTTTGAAGTGGCAGATAAAGCAGATGTAACTTTGACTATTGCTAATAATATTATCCAAAATATTGGCAATGGTGATAGTAGCGATCGCGCTATTCAATTACAAGCAATAGATAATGCGATCGTTCGTTCTACAATTAGTAGTAATACTATCAACAATATTTCTGGAGATGGTATACAACTAGCTCAAGTTCTTTCTCCCACAATTACTACCAACACCATTACTAATATAGGCGAGCGAGGTATTGTAGTAGAAACTGCTAGCGGCACTACAAATATTAGCGAGAATACCTTAACCGATACCAACCAAGAAAGCATTAAGTTATCGGAAATCACAGGTACGGTAACTATTAGTCAGAACAACATCAATGGTAGCAACAATAATACTGGTATTGACTTTACCAATACCATAGGTGATGTCAATTTAACAATTGCCAATAACCAGTTGACGGAAAACTTTAATGATGTTCGTGTCAGTTTATCTAGTACAACTGGTACAGTACAAATTAATAACAATACCATTGCTAATAATGGTACTGCTGTGGATCTTCAATTAGGGGAAAATACCAATTTAAGCACTGTAGATATTCAAAACAACCAAATCACAGGAACAGATACAAGTACCACATCAAGTGGTATCAACTTCCAAGCATTTGAAAATGCCGCTGCGGGTGATGTCACCGTTTCCGATAATACTATCGATGCCATAACTAATGGTGATGGAATCAGCTTCCAACTCAATGGTACTAATACTGGTAAATTGACAATTTCTAGTAACACAATCAGCAATATCCAAGATACAAATTCAGGAGACTTTAACTTTAGTGATGGCATAAACATAGAATTATTAGACAATGCTAACGCCAATGTCACCCTCTCCAATAACAACATTTCCCAAATCACAGCAGGTAATGGTATTTATATGCAGTTGGCTGGTGGTGATAATGCTCAACAAATTGTAATTACTGACAATACTATTTCCCAAATTACTACAGAAGGTAATGGTATTGACCTGCAATTCTTGGATAATTTTGATGTTTCTAACATTAATACAACGGTGAATCTTGCCAGAAATAATATCTCTGAAATTCAAGGAACTGGTATTAACGTCTTCAACGAAACTTTAGATAATACTGTTAATATTACAGTTGATGCTAACATCATTACTGATACTTCTGGAGATGGGATACAACTACAAAAGGTAACTAATCCTCAAGTTATCAACAACAACATTAATAATGCAGGTGAGCAAGGTATACAGGTAGAAAACGCAAGCGTTACTACTAATGTTAGTAACAATACAATTACAGATGCTCAACAAGAAAGTATTAGCTTATCTGAAGTCATAGGTACAGTTAATGTTAACCAAAATACTGTTAATGGAATTAATAGCAACAATGGCATTGTCATCAGCAATACTACAGGTGCAACAGCTTTAACAGTAAATAGCAATAATTTGACAGAAAACTTTAATGATATTCGCGTCAGTTTAGCTGATACCGCTTCGGGAACCTTACAAATTAACGAAAATATCATCACTAATAATGGTACTGCTGTAGATGTACAATTATCAGATAGTGCTAATTTTAGTAGTGTAACTATCAACAACAACCAAATTAATGGAGTCGATGCAGATATCACATCCAATGGTATTAATCTCCAAGCTTTTAACAATGTCGTTGCTAATAATGTTAGTGTCTCAGGCAATACTATCAACACCATAACCAATGGAGATGGAATTAATCTTCAACTCAATGGAAATAGTAGTGCTGCATTTACCATTTCTAGTAACATAATTAGCAATATTAGAGATACCGTTACTGGAGATTTTAATTTTGTTGATGGCATCAATCTAGAATTTTTTGATAATGCAAATTCTACAGTCAATGTTACTAGTAATAACATCTCAGACATAGCTGGACGAGGTATTAGTGCGGGTAACTTCAGCAATACAACTACTTTGGATGTGCAGATTACAGACAATCAAATTTCAAATACCACTGCTGAAGGTATTGGATTAGATGATTTGCAAGGCAATTTAGAGGTAGTAAATAATAGTATTCAAAATACCCAGGCTATAGGAATTAAACTAACTGGTGGTGAGATAGCAAAAATTACTGATAATACTATTACCAATGCAGGTATGCAAGGTATTCAGGTAGCAAATTCTAACGGTACTATCAATATAGATAGGAATACAATTACCGATGCTAATCAAGAAAGTATTACCTTATCTGAAGTTACAGGTACAGTTACCGTTAATCAGAATATTATTAACGGTTTGAATAACAGTTCTGGTATTTTTACCCAAAATTCTACGGGTAGTGTGGATTTAACAATTGACGATAATAGTTTATCAGAAAACTTAAATGATATTAGCGTCAGTTTATCTGGTACGGCATCCGGTACAGCACAGGTCAATAATAATACCATCTCTAATAATGGCAGTGGTGTGGATGTTCAATTAACAGATAGTGCTAATTTGAGCAGTATAACTATTAATAATAATCAAATCACTGGAGTAGATACAAGTACTGCCTCAAATGGTATAAATTTCCAAGCTGCTGATGATGTTGTTGCTAACAATATTATTGTTTCCGGTAATACTATTAACACCTTAACTAATAAAGATGGGATGAGTTTTCAAGTCAGGAATAATTCTCAGACCATCTTTACAATATCTGGGAACACAATTACCAATGTGCGAGATTTTAATCCAGGAGATTCAAGTTTAAATGATGCTATTAACCTAAAATTCTTTGATGATAATGTTAGCAGTAGTGCTACCATCTCCAACAATGTTCTCTCAGTAATTGATGGAAGTGGTATCGATGCAACTAATAATGGCAACGATAGCACTAATTCAGTAGAGGTAACAATTACAGGAAATCAATTTAGTAACATAGACGATATTAATATTCGTCTTGAAAATATTTCGGATTTTCAAATATAGCCATAACGGAGTAATATATCCTTGGGTGAAGACGCGATTCATCGCGTCTCTACAAAATGGTCTATGTTGTCGCGTTCTTTTTTAAAATTGGTATAACTTGCATAATTAGAGCGGGTAAGATGCACACCCCACTAGAGTTATGTTTAATTCGGTTATTTTAGCTTAGAAGTAGTTATTGCAAAGTACCGCGTTTGATTTGTTCGCTTTCAATGGCTTCAAATAAAGCGCGAAAGTTTCCTTCCCCAAAGCCTTGAGCTTGGAAACGGCGCTCAATAAATTCAAAGAAAAATGTTGGCTGCTCAAAAATTGGCTGGGTAAAAATTTGCAGTAACAAGGGTGCGGAATTTCCTCCCTCTAAAGGAGTATATTCTTGCCAGTCCACGAGAATTTCTTGTTGGGCGATCGCTTCTAGTTCTAGAGGTGATAGTGTCAGTCCTGGACGCTGTTTTAGCTGTGAATAGTAGGTTTGGGGAACTGAGAGTAAGGATAAACCACTGGCACGAAATTTAGCGATCGCACTTACAAGATTAGTCGTCCGTAAGGCAATATGCTGAATTCCTGCGCCCTGGTTGACATCTAGAAATTCCTGAATTTGAGAATTTCTGGAAGCCGGCTCATTAATTGGCAATTGGACGCTACCGTTACGCGAAATCATCACCTGGCTGTGTAAAGCTGAACGATTGGTTTTAATTTTAAATGCTTGCTGGGGTTGAAAATCTAGGATGTTTTCGTACCAAGCCACAGCACGCTCTAATTCACCAACTGCCACATTCAGCACTACGTGATCTATGGCGGTAAAAGTGTTGTCATTTGTCTTTTGTCCTTTGTCAAAAACTAATGACCTTTCTATCAACGTATGAGTAAGTCCACCCCAGGCGGCAATTTTGCCACATTTGAGGAATGCCGTACCCACCTGGCGTTCCTGGACGGGTTGTAGGATTGTAGCACCGTGTTTTTGAGCTAGTGCGATCGCAGTTTCTACATCTTCCACAGCAAAAGCGACATCTGCCACACCAGGTGGATATTGACGCAGAAACTCAGCTACCGGACTTGTGGGTAACAGTGGTGAAGATAGAAAAAAGCAGACAGCACCACTTTGCACCACTTCTGTAGAAGTGTGAAATGAACTGATGCGATCGGCTACTGGTTGAAAACCAAGATGGTGTACAAACCAATCCCGCCATACTTTGGCATCTTCTACATAGAAATGAACGTGATCAATTTTCATAGATACTGAAAATCCAGCATAAAAGTTTATATATCTGTAAATTTTGCCTTTTTTGCTAGATTTTCACGTCTTTCCTAAGCAAGAAATATGTAGGCGCACTCCTCCTTTAAAAGAACAGATGACTATCAGGTTGAATGTTAATTTCCATTGGCACAGCTTGCGGTTCGGCAGAAAGGGCAAAGAAAATAGCATTGGCAGCAGTTTCAGCACTGAGCATTTTTTTTCGGTCTACTTTTAGGTTGACGTTATCCCAAAAAGGAGAATCTACCCCACCAAAGTAGAATAGCGTGAACTTGATACCAAAACGTTTGAGTTCCTCTGCCATGCACTTGCTAAAACCGACAACACCAAACTTAGAAGCAGAATAAGCCGCTGCCATTCCCATCGAATGCTTGCCTAAAATTCCCACCACATTACAAATGTGACCAGACTTGCGCTTTTGCATCTCTTCAGCAGCCGCCTGAGTGGTGTAAAAGCTGCCTTTTAAGTTGACATCTAACATCTTGTCTAAATCAGCGGGTTCCAGGCTGTTGTAGGGCTTGAGTATACCAGCACCAGCTGCATTAACTAAAATATCGATTTGACCAAACTCAGCGATGGTCTTTTCTATCAAAGTATCTACCTGTTGGGGATCAGTAATATCAGTAGGAATGGTCAAAACTTGCCCTGGTAAATCATTTGCCAGTGTTGTTAAACGAACCGCATCTCTCGCAGCCAGTACTAACCGGACTCCCGTAGGCGCAAGTTTGTGTGTTAAAGCTGAACCAATACCACCAGTAGCACCGACAATAACAACGACTTTATCTTGCATCGTATTATTTACATTTCTTTACATCTTTTTACATAATACTGAATTACAGGCTCAGATTGTACGTAGACATCCAGAAAGTATTTACTCGCAGAGTACTGCTGTTACCTCGTATTCCTTGCCATTTGCTTTTAATGTAAATGTGGGAGACGATTTTAGATATTTAAGAAAACTAGAACCTAAGTTTAATTCTTGAATAATTGAATTGGGTGATTTTCCGGTGATTTTTCGTAACTCTGAGCCTAGCCTAGACACAGATAATTTAGTTTTAGGAGATTTTCTTTGTGTATCTTGAATAACTTTTAATAGTAATTTATCTAATGCTTTTTCATTAGTAACTGTCGCAAAAGCTTCTTTTTTTACTTCTTCAATAGATTCTGTAAAAGAGTTATCTAAGACAGAAATTAATTTATCATTTTCTGGTTGACTCGAATTATTTTGAATATTGATATCACATTTTTCTTGAAATAACGTCGCAACATCTACTAGCCTGTTTAATTGGGCATTGATTAATTCCTGTTCACTTTTAATTACATCTTGAATTGTCTCAACAACTTTTACTTTTTCCAAGGATGGAACTTCTGTTGCCATTGATAGTGAATAATCAGTAATCTTGCCACTATTTCGGTTGTCTATGTGCAAACTTTGCCCTTGCCTACGTACCCAATAGACAATCAATCCTTGGTTTTGGAGTTCGTTACAGAGGTGAATTAAAATTCCATCGCTAGAACAGACTAATATTTCTTTAACTGTTGGATAAGAGCGTAAAATACAAGCACCGAATGCAATCATTTTTGCATCAGCACTATTTTTACCTTCAGGTACATGGACAAGTTGATAACCACGGTTATATAGTTCAATATCTTGCTTCCCAATACTGGGATTTCTCCAGTTAGCAAATGCAATTTTAACTTGGAGAGGATACTCACAAATACTAGCTAAAAATAATTCAGAATTAATATCTAATTTTAAGTTTTCTGCATCCAAAAGTAGAAGAGAGATTCCTGTTTGTAACTTCTGTTTAATTTCATCCTTTTGCTGATTTTTCAGGATCAATTGGCTGAACACAGCAGATTCTAGCCAATTAGACGATAATATAGTTTGCAGCAGTTCTTCAGCTAATATAAAATTAAAAGAACCAAGACCTTTCTCTGTAGTTTTTTCTTCTGGCAGGTTTTTTACTAAAGAAAGTTCTGTCTCTTTAGCCATAGATACTTTAGTATGACCATTGCTGTTAGCAAGCAAGTCACTTTCCAAGGAATGAGGAAATGCAGGCTCAAGGAATTGTTTACCACAATTTTTGCAGAGGTAACTCTGCTTGTCATTGTGACGACCATTTTTATAATATGAAGTAGATTCGCACAGAGGACATTTCATTTTGTGATTCAGGTGGTCTAAAAAAGATACCTGTCTTTAAGTATATAGTATAAAAAAAGACTGTCAACGTCAGTTCATATTGCTCAACACAAGAAAAACTCAAAGCAAGCGGAAATTAAATTTAATCCTCATTTTTGCTTGCTTGTACTATTTCATAGCTCTCTGAATAGCTAGAATTTAAGAAATACTTCAACTAACGCGGGCGAAAACATAGTCACGAGTGCGACAATCCACAGGGTTAGTAAAGATTTTATGTGTAGTACCAAATTCAACCATTTGAGTAATACGATTTTCATTGTTATAAAAGAAAGCCGTAAAATCAGATAGACGAGTAACTTGCTGCAAATTGTGAGTAACAATCACAATTGTCAACTCAGAGCGTAAGTTATGGATCAAATGCTCAATTTTTGTACTACCAGCAGGATCAAGACCTGAACAAGGTTCATCCATCAATAAAACATTCGGTTTGACTGCTAAAGCACGGGCAATACATAATCTTTGTTGTTGACCACCTGAAAGCTCTAAAGCAGATTTATGCAGCTTATTTTTCACTTCATCCCAAAGTTCGGCAGCTTTGATGGCAGATTCAACAATCCCATCTAATTCTACTTTCGGATGCCATCCAACTAATTTCACGCCATAAGCTACATTATCGTAAACGCTCATGGGAAAAAGATTTGGCTTGGGAAAAACCATACTCACTTGGCGACGTAAGCGATTGATGTTGACACGACGCTCATAAATACTTTGTCCGTAAAATTCTACTCTTCCTTCAACCTTCACATCTCCTTCTAATTCAGTCATGCGATTTAACGATTTAAGAAAAGTAGACTTGCCACAACCACTAGAACCAATAATTGCCGTGACTTGGTTTTGGTAAATATCCATTGACACGCCTTCAACTATCTTTTGAGTGTCGTAATAGAAGCTGAAGTTTTTGACTCTGATGGCTGGAATTAGTTTACTCATATTCCCAAAACGTGTGAAACAAAACTTGATTCAGTAAAACAGTACAAATCAGCAATGCTGTTTCACTATGTTACTCCCAAAATGAGATATTCATGGAAATTACGTAGCTATACAGTAGTCATCCAGCAGATAAGTGGTTAGTAGATATTTATATAAGGCTGCGTCCCAAAATTGATTTTTTACAGACATTTTCTACCACTTTCTACACATTTACTAATACCTCTTAGTTAAGGGGGAAAGTAGAAAGATTGCTTGCCCTGACTCGTCATATCTTCATGACTTAACCTTTCTGACAAATTGATAAAAATATGATCAGTAAAAAGCAAAGGGTATTTTAAAAAGCAAAATTGTATTTCATTTTTATAATTTTTGCTCTTTGTAATCCTACTTAATTGAATCATTAGATTAGTACCTCATCATTAAAAAGATTAGTCGCTAAAAAATGCCTCAACAATCATGATATTTTAAATTATATTTTTCTGCTGTTATAGTTCAAGTTGAAAAGTTTTGACAATATTTAGAGAGCGTATTTTCTTCTAATTAAAAATAGTGGCTTAACTGCTATAATTTGCCGATTTGGTTTAGATAAAATAACTTGATCAATTAATTTTTAGGTGCTTTTTATTCAAGATGATATAGAAAAATATGTCAAATTCAACAACTATTTTCGGTTTTTGGAAGCTATGTCTGGGTTAAACTAAATCTCGGAATTGGCAAAATTCCCTTGTTGAATAAAGCTAAGATAGAATTCCGCTACAGTGTACTAGTTTACTACCATCGTAGGAACTGTGAAAGTTCAAAGTACTGAATGTGGGTTGAAAATGCTTGTATAGTCTATGTTTTAAGATTTTTTGTTATATCTTCAGCCCCACAGACTCACTAAAAATAGCAGGGGACAGGCAATAGGCTTGAAAATCTCTTTGTGTCGAGGTTTTAGCATAAGTTTAGCTCCGAACCTAGCTGGCAATTGCTATACCTAAAAACTTTAATCATCATTAAATTTACTACGAAAATAAAAAAATAAAGCGCCTGTTGATGCCAAGCGCTTTATCGCAACTTTTAAGTGATTATCATTCTTAGCTGAACTTGTTCTATTTTCGCAAAGTGCGATCGCTCTGTCCAACCCATACATCGCTTGAAGGGGCGAGAAACCAGATATAGCAAGCTTTGAGTTTTCTATAAAATATTCTTATCCAAAACGACCATTCACATAGTCTGCCGTTTGTTGCTTCAAGGGGTGATTAAAAATCTTTTCTGTCCGATCAAATTCCACCAACTCACCTAAATACATAAACGCAGTGTAATCAGAAACACGAGCGGCCTGCTGCATATTGTGAGTGACAATCAAAATCGTCACCGTTTCTTTCAATTGATCGATCAACTCTTCAATGCTGGCGGTAGCTATGGGGTCTAAGGCTGATGTCGGCTCATCAAATAGAACAATCTCAGGGTCAGTCGCCAAAGCGCGGGCGATACACAACCGCTGCTGTTGACCACCAGAAAGGTTAAAAGCTAAATCATTCAAGCGATCCTTGACTTCATTCCACAAAGCTGCTTCATGCAAAGCTTTCTCTACTTTTTCATCAAGGATTGCACGTTTCGATTCACCCCGCACCTTCAAACCGTAAGCTACATTTTCATAAATGGACTTAGGAAAGGGATTAGGTCTTTGAAACACCATACTAATCCGCATCCGTACCTCAATTGGGTCAACTTTATTACTGAGCAGGTTAATCCCATCTGGCTCAAGAGTGATTTCCCCCTTATAGCTATTTCCAGGGTAAAGGTCGTGCATTCGATTAAAACAACGTAACAGGGTGGTTTTACCACATCCAGAAGGCCCAATCAGTGCCGTTACTTGTTTTTCACCCACTGACATATTAATGTCTTTGAGAGCGTGGACTGTTCCACCGTAGTAGAAATTTAGATAATTGACCGAAGCTTTGATGGATTTTTCTAAGGTTGATGATGCAATTTCTACCATTTGATTTTTTTGCGTAAACGATAGCGGATATAAATTGCTACAGCGTTCATAGCCAAAGTAATGGCAATTAGAACAATACCTGCTGCTGCTGCATTCACCTGAAACTCAGCTTGGGGACGAGATACCCAATCGAACATTTGAATGGGCATAACTGTAAACGGAGCGAGTAACCAAGAGAATGAGATGTAAGGAAACTGCCCAGTAATTGGTGGTTCTGGCAAGAAGGCTATAAATGTCAGCGCACCAATAGTAATTAAGGGTGCAGTTTCACCAATAGCTCGTGCCAAGGCAACAATAATCCCAGTGAGAATTGTGCCTGTTGAGTAAGGCAAAATATGATCCCAAATCATTTGCCACTTAGAAGCCCCTGTTGCATAAGCAGCTTCGCGGATACTATTCGGTATAGCACGCAGAGCTTCACGGGTAGAAACGATTACCACTGGCAAAACCAATAACGCCAAGGTAAACCCAGCGGTAATAATACTTCGACCGAAATTGAACCCATAAACAAATACGCCCAAAGCCAAAAGTCCGTAAATAATCGACGGAACACCAGCTAAGTTGGTGACATTAATTTCAATTACATCAGACAACCAATTTTTTCGGGCATACTCTTCTAAGTAAATACCTGATGCTATACCAATGGGTATGGCTACTAAAGACGTTACAAACATTACTAAGAGCGTTCCCATCCAAGCTGAGAGAATGCCTGCTTCTTCCGCCCTGCGACTAGGAAACGAAGTTAAAAATTGCGATGAAAGACGTGGGAAACCATCGGTAATTAAATCAAACAATAATGCCAGTAATGTGACAATACCAAACAGCATTGACAAGATGCCAATAATGTTGAAAATATATTGCGATCGCTTATTCCGGCTAATAGTCTTACGGACTTCTTGAATATTAAGAGTTGTCATATCAATAAATTTCTCGATAGCGCTTGGTGAGAAAATGACCAATGATGTTGAAGACTAAAGTCATTAGCACTAACGTCAGTCCAACTGCAAAGATGGTCTGATATTCCAGGCTGCCATGAGGTAGGTCGCCGAGACTCACTGATACAATGTAGGCTGTCATTGTAGCGGCTGGTTCCATCGGGTTAAGGGTCAAGTTGGGTTGTCCACCCGCAGCAATAGCCACTATCATCGTTTCACCGATCGCACGAGAAATCCCCAAAATGTAAGCCGCAGAGATGCCAGAAATAGAAGCTGGTAATACGACTCGCAAAGCTGTCTGGAAACGGGTAGCCCCCATTGCATAAGAAGCCTCGCGTATATGTGCGGGTACTGTACGCATGGCATCTTCACTCAGGGAACTGACATAAGGAATAATCATAATACCGATGACGAGTCCCGCACTTAACATACTAAAACCAGGTAAATCTGGCAAAATTACCTGCAACAATGGTGTGAGAAATAAGAGCGCAAAATAACCGTAAACTACTGTAGGAATACCCGCCAACAATTCTAAAGCTGGCTTGACAATTTCCCGAATGATGGGTGAAGCAAATTCACTCAAGTAAATAGCAATAATTGTACCTAGTGGTACTGCCACTAATAAAGCAACAAATGTAGTGACTAATGTTCCTGTCACCAGGGGCAAAATACCGTAATGCTTATCATCAAATAACGGTGTCCATTGAGTATCTGTAAGGAATTTCCATAAAGATACTTTTTGAAAAAATAGAATAGATTCGTAAAATAAGATACCGATAATGGCTAGTGTTGTTGCCACAGAGGAAAGTGCCGCTAGAAACAAGACAGACTCTATTGCCCGTTCTTGTAAATCACGCACTAGCTTTCGAGAAAGTTGAGTTTGTTTTACACTACTCATGCTGGGATGCGATCGCTCTTTGGATGATAAATTTAAATAGACAAAGAGAGGTACTACACCTCCCTTTGATGAATTGCAGATTTTGAACTAATTCAAAATTCACAATCAGGCTTATTCTTTAGCTTCACGACTTAATAGTTCTTCAATTTTCAACCCAACTGATTCTTGACCACCAAAAATAGTGCCATATCTCTTCTTATTGAAGTGATTCTGGGCGGTAGTGTATGCTGACGCTGGCAGGGGAACGTATTTTACTTCTTGAGAAAACTTAGCTGCATTTTGCAAGTAAAATTGCACAAACTGCTTGACTTGTGGCTTGTCAATAGACTTGGAACTAACATAGATAAAAATGGGACGAGATAGCGGACTATAAGTGCCATTTTTAACTGTTGTTTCCGAGGGTAATATGCCGTTAACTGGCACTGCCTTCAGTTTATTTTTGTTTTCTGCGTAATAAGCATAACCGAAGTAACCAAGGGCGTTCTTATCACGGCTAACACCTTGTACAAGTACGTTGTCATCTTCGCTAGCAGTAAAGTCACCCCGGCTAGACTTCGATTTGCCAACAACAGCTTCGGTAAAGTAGTCAAAAGTTCCAGAGTTTGCACCAGGGCCAAACAATTTCAGAGGTGCATTGGGGAATCCGTTACGAATCTGATTCCAGTTGTTGACCTTGCCCTGTGCCCCAGGTTCCCAAATTTTCTTCAATTCGGCGACTGTAAGATTTTTTGCCCAGGAATTTTGGGGGTGAACCACCACTGTTAAAGCATCATAAGCTACTGGTAGTTCAACATAACGAATGCCCGCAGCTTTGCAAGCATCGATTTCTTTTTGTAGGATGGGCCGAGATGCACCAGAGATGTCTGTCTCGCCACGACAGAACTTTTTGAAGCCGCCGCCAGTACCAGAAACGCCTACTGTAACTCTCACTCTACCGCTTTGCGCTTTTTGGAAGTCTTCTGCTGCTGCTTCCGTAATTGGGAAAACGGTGCTAGAACCATCAACTGTAACTGTGCTGACGCTTTGGGAATGAACCGCAGATATTGATAGACCAAATGTGGCGGTTACTATTGAGACTAGACCTAATACTGTCAGGCTGTTAAGCTTAAAGTTCATCTTGTTCATAACAAAATTCCTAGTTTGTTGGACATTGAATTTCCGCTAATTCACCTCAATAAATAACTACTTTTTCAAGTTAAAAGTTTAGTGAATAAACGGAATGTCCATAGTCAAGAAGATGACATGAGTAGTTAATGCATGAGTTAAATTTTAGTTAATGAAAGGTTAATCATAATTGATACATTTATTGGGAAAAATATAGCCGGAGTCAGCTATGTAAGCAGCAAATATAAATATATCAATCTAAGAAATATGTAAACTGCTATTTTAGTAATTTAAAATGGATGGTTGATTTACGTCGTTCTGTACTATAAAACTTATATTTTGTTTTTGAAAAAACTCAGTACAACTCAAAGATGCTTCTTTCCCATCGCCTCTTGCCTATTGACTATTGCCTGCTTAAGCAAGTAAGTTCAAAAATTAAAGCTGATTCCTATAGATTGTTTCTAAGCCTTTGGCTACAAAGGTGTCTGACACTGCTTGCTCCTGCAAAACTCACTTTACTACTACTGAATCCCATCCTGCGAAAATATTGATGTTCCTGCAAACTTATAAATGCTTCTATCGGAGTTAAGCGATCGCAACTACTTGTAGCCTAAATCCTGCTTTCTTTTGTTCGTAAGTTTTTGACCTCGATATCAGTCATTAGGGACTTCCAAGAAATAAATTATCCATTTTGTGGGGTGGGTCGAAAAGCCACTGGTGTCTACTTTTGCCAAAAATAGCGTACTGATTGGGTGTTGTTCACCCGCCAGGGATTTACAATCCCTGGCGGACGTGCTGGCGGACGTGCGGTTTCGCGTTAAGTTGACACCAATGGTGGGGACACCCATCCCACAAGAAAATTTGGGATGTTTTTCTATTTGGAAGTCCCTTATGTAAGTAGCTTATACTACGAAAAGTCAATCGGCATTTAGTAATTAAGCAATTTCTGTAAGTATGACACAAACTGCTTTCACAGAGCAAGACAAACCAGAAGATTCAGCGATCGCCCCACTTAACGAATCGCCAAATTGCATACAATTGTGACGAGATGTAAAATCAAAAAACAGTTTAAAAATTGGTCATTCCACACTTTTAACAAAACTCAATATATATACGTTTTATCGTGCCGACTTACTTATTTCCTTATTTCCTGTTAAGAGTTCCCTCTCTACGCAAGTAAGTTTTCCAAATCAAATCGTATTCCTACGCATTTAGTAATTTACTTGATTGCATCGCATTCCTAGAGTTTTAAAAAACGAACTTGCGACTTCTTCTCATTTTTTTAACTATAGGCTCATTTCAACATGAGGGATTTTGTTCAACTTATATCAAGCTGCAATACGCATTTCTGCTATATCCTCACATGGTGAAAGTGCTATGGTTGTGGTAATTTACTAGTGTGTGTGCTTGATCACAGTATTAACGTGTTTAACCTCACTGCTAATTCAAGCAACTTACTATATGCCTTAAGCAGACAACATCTGCCACCATCACTTCCGTCATGCTACACGGCCTATCTGCTTAAAGTTTTCATATATAAATGGTTGTAAATATATTTTTTCTGCTAGAAATCATCTATTAGGTGATTTAAAAAAAAAAATACATTAAGAAAGTACTAAATTCTTCCAATTCCAAGTTGATCGGTGTAGACTAATGGTGTCTCATGATGTAAATATGATGTTTGCAAATCTTTTTTAATCACTTGCATTTATGACACTACCGGAGGTATGATATAAACTTAAATGACTTTGCTAGATGTTCCCCTTAAAGATAATAAACATAGCTGCCAAAAGATTCGCTGTAGAATCTTGCAAGCCAACTTAGACAATACTTGTTTAAGTGAGATTTTTCCTGATTAGTAAAATCTCTAAAAATTATGATGTGCTTTAGAATTTTTATAGTCCTCTAATTCCTGTAGCCTACCCAAAGCTAGCTTTTCAGTGAGTGATTGAGGCTGCACCCTTGAAACTGAGGCTATCCCGGAGGCTCTCCCCTAGACTCGCAAAACCCTAGGGGAATAGCACCGGGCACTAATTGCACATTGTGTAAATCTCTGATTAACCCTACAAGGTTAATCAGATATGTAGTTGTGGTATTTTTGCTGTCAGGCTTTGGTCACACAACTGCAATGGATTAACTTTGCCCATAATTTACGACTCAATGCAATTTATACAATTATGTCACACCATTTTAGTCAAGACAAGGCTGTTAAAAAATTAGGAATGCCTGAAATCGGTCTTTTAAGGCTATTTCCGAGTTAGGTCTTGTTTAAGAGCCTGAAAAATAATCTTCAGCCAGGACAAACTCTTGACAGTCAATATCTGGAAAAATTTTTGACAGTTAGTGATTGATAACTGGAAGAATTTCCATAGCTATCGCTGCATATACCAAATTTTGTTCTGAAGATAAATCCTCTTAATCATCAATTACAGACGCCGCTGATTGTCGAAATGAGCGAACTATAAGGGTGTCGAGTATGTTGATGCAATTAGTTGATGTTTGCCTAAGTCTAGCTAAACAAAGCTTTAGCTCAATTCTTGAGCATTCACATTAGTGATTGTCACATCAACATTGATCACATTAATACTTGGCTTGGTGCAACGATAAAGGCTGTCCACCAAACAAAAATACCTTGTATTTAAGAGAAGGTTTTTACCTTGCTCTTTCCTCCCAACATTACTTTAGGGAGGTTTGGAGTTTCCTCGGTGAAAATACGGCATTCCAAAATATTTTTAATTAACTTTTGTATCTGATTCAGGCTGATAACTAAATTCTGTTGTGGAGATGAGAAAATGCCACCAGTGCTTTCTGAGCAAAATCTGGATGAAAAGCTTTTGCACACTTTGGGTGTAAAGCTTTCAGAAAAAGAATTACAAAACTTCTTAGCAGAAATGGAGATTGTGGAGCCACCAGTAGCAAAGCAGTTTTGGCAATCTGCACAGACTAATCCTGGTATCTACATTATCCTGACAGGGAAAGTTCGACTGTTAGATAGCTCTGAGAATTTAATCACTACCTTTGGTGCATGGTCTTGTTTCGGCGAACTGACTCTGTTTCCCGAAGCTAACTTTAGTCCTTATGTAGTCAGAGCTTCGACAGGCTTAAAACTTGGCTATTTCAGACAAGAGGCATTGCAAATATTAATAGACAAGTATCCCAGCATTCGCGATCGCCTATTTGCCCGTGCAGAACTTTGGGATTTGCTATTGTTATGTCGCCAAACCTCACAATTTCCGGGTCATACATCACAAGTTCCAGGGATGCTCAAAGCCTTATCTCTCTTCGAGCGACACCAGTTAGATCCTGGCTCTATAAGTCCACAAATATCCCAAGATTCCCAGTTGTGGCTATTGTACAGAGGTCAACTACGGCATTCTCAAGGCCATTCTTTGACACCAGGCACTATCTTTGCACAACCAGAACAAGGTGATTGGCAAACAACGCAACCAACAATTACTTACATTCTGAAAAACGACCAGCGGCAAACAGCACTAGAATACCTCCCAGAGTTAGGAAACTGGGGACTGGGGACTGGGGACTGGGGACTGGGGACTGGAGACTTGGGACTGGGAGCTAGGGAAAAAACTTACCAATCTCCAAAAGCCAAAATTATTCCTTTTCCCCAAAGAGAGAAGCAGTCACAACAACAGCCAAAAAAATCCAATTTTTATTTTCCCAGTCCAAAGGTGCAAGTGGGGCATTGGTGGAAACGCCTCACTAAGAGCTATCCCTTTTATGCCCAACAAAGCGCAGCCGATTGCGGCTCTGCTTGCTTGGTGATGGTTGGTAAGTATTGGGGCAAGCATTTTAGTATCAATCGCCTCCGGGATATGACCAACGTTAGCCGCAGTGGTGCATCCCTAAAGGCCATGGCAGCAACAGCAGAAAACCTGGGTTTTTCTACCCGTCCGGTGAAAGCGACTCTTGATAAATTGGCAGAACAACCTTTACCTGCAATTGCTCACTGGGAAGGCAAACACTTTATTGTTGTCTATGAAATCACCAAAAAGCGGGTGATTGTATGTGACCCTGCTCTTGGTCAACGCAGCCTGACAAAAGCTGAATTTCAAGCAGGTTGGAGTGGTTATGCATTGTTACTGCAACCTACAGCTCTCTTAAAAGATGCTAAAGACGAAACTATAAGTTTTTGGAAGTTTTTTGACTTAATTAAACCTCACCATCGGGCACTACTAGAAATCTTTATAGCTTCGATATTAATCCAATTATTTGGGTTGGTAACGCCAGTATTCACCCAGCTTTTGCTCGATCGAGTACTTGTGCAGCGTAGCGTTACAACCTTAAACGCCATTGGTTTAGGGATGATTATTTTTGGGTTGTTTGGTGTTGCTGTCAACGCCCTACGGCAATATCTTCTATTTCATACTGCTAACCGCATTAGTGTCTCCTTACTCGTAGGTTTTATCAAACATACCTACCGCTTGCCCCTTTCCTATTTCGAGTCGCGTTTTGTTGGAGATATCATCTCGCGCATCCAAGAAAACCAAAAAATTCAGCGCTTTCTGACTGGTCAGACACTCTCCATCTTGCTGGATATGCTGACATTGGTAGTTTATCTGAGCTTGATGTTTTCCTATAGCTGGCGAATGTCATTATTTGTATTGTGTACAGTACCGCCATTTTTTATCTTGGCGCTGGCTAGCACAAGTATTTTGCGCCGGATGTCTAGAGAGATTTTTACTGCTGGTACTCAAGAAAAAAGCTATCTCATTGAATCCCTCAGCGGAATTCGTACCGTCCGTTCACTGGCAATCGAACAGACCGTGCGCTGGCGTTGGGAGGAACTGCTGAATGATTTGGTCAAAAAAGGCTTTAATGCTCAGATAATTGGTAATCGCCTGCAAATTATCAGTGGCGTCATTCAAACTTTTGTCAATACTGCATTGCTATGGTATGGAGCAACCCAGGTAATTAATGGCGACCTGACTATTGGACAATTAGTTGCTTTCAATATGTTGGTGGGTAACGTCTTAAGTCCTTTTCAACGGCTGTCTATGTTGTGGAATCAATTACAGGAAATTGTGATTTCCACTGAACGCATTAATGACGTGTTGGAGGCGGAACCAGAAGAAGACTTAGAAACTAAGCCCCGGAAGACTTTGGGTAAGCTCAACGGTAATATTCGCTTTCAGAATGTCACCTTTCGCTATCACCCAGAAAGTGAGATTAACGTACTAGAAAATCTCAACTTTGAGATTCAGCCAGAACAGATGGTTGCAGTGGTGGGGCGCAGTGGTTCTGGAAAAACAACCCTTAGTAAATTGATTTTGGGTTTATATCCACCAACAGACGGCAAAGTATTGATTGATGATCATGACATCACTGCTGTTGCCTTGCGATCGCTCCGTTCTCAAATCGGCGTTGTAGACCAAGATACTTTTCTCTTTGGTGGGACTATTCGTGAAAACATTGCGATCGCTCATCCAGATGCCTCTTTAGAAGAAATTATCCAAGCAGCAAAATATGCCGGAGCCGATGAATTTATTCAAAAACTACCAATGGGTTATGAATCCCAAATTGGTGAAGGCGGCGGTATGCTCTCTGGGGGACAGCGCCAACGTGTAGCGATCGCCCGTGCGTTGCTCGGAAATCCTCGTTTATTGCTGTTTGATGAAGCCACAAGCCACCTAGATTCCGAATCAGAACGAATTATTCAAAACAACCTGAAAACAATTCTTCAAGGACGCACAAGTGTAATCATTGCCCATCGTCTCTCTACAGTCCGCAACGCTGACTTAATCTTAGTTTTAGACCAGGGCGTTTTGGTAGAAAGCGGTACTCACGACGAATTAATCGCCAAAAAAGGTCATTACTACTACCTGAATCACCAACAACTTGCTCAAACCGGTTGAGTCTAGGAACTGAGGACTTGGGACTACTTTGTTTTTTCACTCCATCTACCTTTATTGGAAATAAAACTATGCCATATCCCAATAGATCATCCCCACTTCCCCAAGATGAGCGGGATGAGTATCAAAGTTACACACAGCAAGAAAAACCTGTAGAAGTTAACGAGGAGACAGAGGCAGAAAGTAACAGTCAAGACTTGTACTACGGTACTGAAGAATTGCTAGATGCCTTACCTCGAATTTGGACTCGTGGTTTGTTGTATCTACTCATAGTATTTGCTGGTCTATTTTTGCCTTGGGCAACTCTATCGCGAGTAGATGAAACTGGTACTGCCAGAGGGCGGATAGAACCTAAAGGTGCAACTCAAAAATTAGACTCTCAAACTGGTGGGAGTGTCAAAGCGGTTCGGGTCAAAGAAGGAGATACAGTCAGAGCCGGTCAGGTTCTACTGGAACTCGATTCTGATGTCCTGGAAACGGAGTTGCAACAAATCCAGAGCAAATTGCAAGGGCTACAAAATCGGCAATCGCAACTGGAACTGCTCAAAAATCAACTCCTGATGTCAACTAGCCTTTTGGAGCAACAAAGTAAATCCCAAGAATTAGAAAAAATGGCTCAAGTGAACCAGGCACAGCAAGACCTTGACGCCAAACTAAATAGCTATAACCTCCAAAAGTTAGAAAAACAAGCATTAGTTAAGCAAGCAGAGCAGCAGATTTATACCACTCGCAACGATCAGCAATCGGCTAAAACTCGTTTGAGTATAGATTCTAAGCAAGTTGAACGCTTTAGTAAGCTCGTTCAGGATGGTGCAGTTTCTGCCACCCAAATTGATCAACTCAAAAAAGAAGAACAAGAAAGCAAACGACTCTACAACAAGTCTTTATCAGATATAAAACAAGCACAGTTGCAGTTAACAGGAGAACTAAATCGTTATCAAGTCACTATCAATACATTGGAGTCTGAGATCGAACAAGCAAAACTCCGGCTGCAAGGGGAACAAAGTAGCTATAAAAGCGTGATGCAAGCAGGCAAACTGGCTGTCATGAAAAATCAAGAACAGCTAAAAGACCTACAAACACAAATAACAGCAGTGCAATCAGAAGTTGCTCAGACTAAGAGCCAGATTCTATCTATCAGACTCCAAATGCAGCAACGAGTGGTGCGATCGCCGGTTGATGGGGTGATTTTTGAATTACCCACCACTAAACCGGGAGCAGTAGTCCAACCCGGTCAACGGATTGCCCAAGTCGCACCCCAAAATGCAGACTTCGTACTCAGAGCAAGTATGCCTAATCAAGATAGTGGTTTCTTGAAGCTAGGAATGCCAGTTAAGGTCAAGTTTGATGCCTATCCCTTCCAAGAATATGGCATTGTTGCAGGGAAAGTTACTTGGATTTCTCCTGACTCAAAAGTAAGCCAAACACCTCAAGGGAATGTCGAAATCTATGAGCTAGAAATCACCTTAGATCAGCAGTATGTCGAAAATGGCAACAAACGTATCCCATTAGGTGCCGGTCAGACAGCAAATGCTGATGTCATCATTCGTCAACGGCGCGTGATTGACTTTGTTCTAGATCCGTTCAAGAAACTGCAAAAAGGCGGTTTAGAGATTTAGTTCAGAGTGATCGGGACTGAGGAAGAGTTTCTCTAATTCCCAATCCCCTTAATTATTGGAGATATCATGTTATGCCCCATAATCTAAACATTTCCAGTTCAGATATCATTCACAGTCTCAAACTCTCTTGTCAGATACCTGATCTAGTGGAAGCAATAGCATCGCAAAGCATTATTGCCGAAACCGCCCAAGAGTTAGGAATTACAGTCACACCAGAAGAACTACAGCAAGAAGGAGATGACTTACGGTTCGCTAAGAAGCTTGTTAGAGCTAAAGAAACCTGGACATGGCTAGAAAAACACCACCTGTCTGTGAATGAGTTTGAAGAATTAGCCTACAACAACGTCCTTTCGCGGAAGTTAGCAAATCATTTATTTTCTGCTCAACTCGAAAAGCACTTTTATGAACGTCAACTAGATTATGTCAGTGCTGTTACTTATGAAGTCGTCTTAGAGGATCGAGATTTGGCTTTAGAGCTTTTTTATGCTCTAGAAGAAGGCGAAGTCAATTTTCCAGAAATTGCTCGTCTATATATCTCAGATCCAGAAGTCCGCCGTGCTTATGGATATCAGGGAATCCGATACCGAAAAGATTTTCGTCCAGAGATTGCAGCCGCCGTATTTGCTGCTGCACCACCAGAAGCTCTCAAACCGATTACAACTCCCAAAGGAGTGCATTTAATTTGGGTGGAAGAAGTCATTCAACCCAAATTAGATGAACAGTTGCGCCAAAAAATCATTACAGAATCCTTTGCTGGTTGGTTAAAGCAACAAATCAACGCTATGAAAATAGTCACTCGGCTAGACTCGGACGCAAATATGCGATCGCAGGAGGAATTACTAGAGCAAGTTTAAGTCTGTCATTGACCAACACCCAATAGCTAATTAAGTGTCAAATATTTTTATGGCTGAAAATCTCCCTTTTTTAGGGTTAATTCTTAGAAATATAAAATATTTGAAATGCCTATTTGCTGCGCTAAAAAGCTAACTTGTTTTTTAGCTTCGTCATTTAAAAAATAAAATTTTGCATTACAAAATTCATGTATCTAGAAATTAGAATAATTTCTAGAAGCTTTTGCTGGTATTGATTAAATGGATCAATGCCATATTTTGCTGTTCTTTTTTAGAGCAGAAAACAAATTATTAAATATGATGATTATTGGCTAAATCTATCTTTCTTCTATAAGTAAATCTAATTAAAAAACTTTCAAAAACCTATTGACTTTCACTGTAAATCAACTATAGTTATTACATAGCCAAAAAGAACTTGGCTAGCCGAAAAAAACTAAAAAGATTTACATCATTTCAGGAGAAAATCAATGATTATTGCAGACTTGAACTACTTAGAAATCACCTCTGAAGAAGTTATCGGTGGCTTTGGTTTCGGTTATGGCGATTTCGACATCGACAAAGACGTAGACATCGATGTAGATTTCAATGAAAACATCGATATCGACAAGAACGTAGATGTTGATGTTAACGTCAGCGGCAACCTAGCTACTTCTGAATCAGGCGCTACCGCATTGGGTAACAACAGCTTTGCTGAAACCTTCGCTTTCACCTTCACAAATGATGGTGTTGCTTCTGCTAACGCACTCAGCGTATCTGGTACTAACTAAAAATTAAACTCCACTTACAATGAGTATAAACTCTTGCAAGTAGAGTCGGCTCGAAAGCCTACTAGATTCATAAATTACCGAAAGCTCTCTGCTCATTTGAGCTTTCGGTATTCATTTAAATTACACTGTTTAATTTCAAATAATAGTTTCAGCAACAAATTTTTACAAAACTTAGTCTTCAACCCAACCTATAGTGTATGTAAAGTTCGACCGCCCTGAGTTAAAACTCTAGGGTAGTAGCTATGTGTGCGATGCTTCCCTATAACAGCGTCCTGATCGTAAACCCCTGAAGGTTAGATGAGGATGATTCATTTTAGTATACTAAAAATCAGAATTTTAATCGGTTAAAACCGACTTCAGCTATAGGTTACAGAAACTCAAGTTCCTGGTGGGTGTAGCAATAGAAAGACATATCAGATGTATAAGTTATGACTACACTTCCTGAGTCTCTAGAACTCGCTGTTCAACATTACCAAGCCAAGCGCTTCACCCAAGCCGAACAGGTTTATCGTCAAATTATAGAGGTAAATCCCAGACAAGCAGAGGCACTATACAGCTTAGGTATGCTGGCGCAACAGCAAAAAGAATATCAAAATGCAGAATCATTTTTTCAAGCAACCTTACAATTACAGCCAGAGGTAGCGGCAGTACACAACAGCTTAGGGTATAGTTTACAACAGCAAGGTAAACTAGAGGATGCGATCGCTTGCTATCAAAAAGCACTGGAATTTCTACCCGACTGCATAGAAGTGCAAGCAAATCTCGGTAATGCTCTCCACCTCCAAGGAAAGCTGTCATCGCAGGAAAAAATTTACTATGCAGACTTAAATCAGCAATTTGCTTTAGGTAGACAAAACACGGGTGATTTGAGGATTGCAGAGTTATACTATCGGCAGGCTATTGCATTGCAGCCAGATTTAGTATCAGCTCATAATAATTTAGGAGATGTGCTTCAAAAACAAGCACGGTTAGATGATGCCATCAAGTCTTACCAACAAGCAATAAAAATTCAACCAGACTCTTTTTATGCCTATCACAACTTAGGGCATACTTTGCAGCAAAAAGGTAAGCTGAAGCAAGCAATAGCAACTTATAAAAAAGCGTTAAATATTAAACCAGATTTGGCATTAACCCATAATAATTTGGGAAATATTTGGAAGAAACTCAACAAATTTGATGCTGCTATTGAATCTTATCAAGAAGCAATCAAACTTCAGCCTGATATAAATATCATCCATTACAACTTAGGAACTGTTTTCAGACAAAACGGTAAATTAGAGTCAGCAATCAGAGCATTTGAGCAAGCTTTAAAAATTGCCCCAAATTATGCTCCTGCTAAATTGGGTATTTGTATCAGCCAGCTACCAATTATATATTCTAGTGTTGATGAAATTGAATTCAGCCGCAATCAGTATCAACAGCATTTGCAAAATTTAGCTGAAAGCTATAAATTAACTCAACAGGAAGAACGAGCAAATTCATCTGAAGCTGTGGGCACATTACAGCCTTTTTATCTCGCATATCAAGGCTTAAATGATCGAGATTTACAGCGAACTTATGGACAAATGATTTGTCAGATTATGTCAAGTCGCTATACCCAATGGAGCAAACCGCTTGTTCTCCCGAACTTAGATAAAAATGAAAAGGTTCGGGTTGGTATTGTCTCTAGATTTTTCTGTAATCATTCTAATTGGAAAATCCCTATTAAGGGTTGGGTAGAAAATCTCGATAGAAGTGAATTTGAATTATTTGGTTATCACACTGGAACAACCAAAGATGATTCAACAATCAAAGCCGCCCAAGTTTTGGATAAATTTGTTCAAGGCGTTCGCTCAATTGAACAATGGTGTGATGCGGTAACTGAAGATAAATTACACATCCTGATTTTTCCAGAATTTGGAATGGACCCAATGACTGTACAAATGGGTTGCTTAAGACTAGCACCAATTCAAATGACATCTTGGGGGCATCCTGATACTAGTGGACTACCAACTATTGATTATTACTTGAGCAGTGATTTAATGGAATCAGAAAATGCTCAAGAACACTATACAGAAAAACTAGTTAAACTACCAAATTTATCTATTCATTATACACCTTTAGCAATTAAACCGCAAGCAATTACGAAGGCAGATATAGGTTTAAAAGAAGATGAAATTCTCTTCTGGTGTTGCCAATCTTTGTATAAATACTTGCCCAATCATGATGATGTATTTCCCCTAATTGCGAAGGAATTAGGGAATTCTAAGTTTGTATTTATTAAACATGAGAGTGAAGAAGTTACAGCAGTATTTCGCCAGCGTTTAAACCGTGCTTTTGAAGAATTAGGGCTGAATTACCAAAATCACTGTTTATTTTTGCCTCAGATGAAGAGTCAGACTTTTGCTGGTACTACAGCCTTAGCTGATGTCTTTTTGGATAGTATTGGTTGGTCTGGATGTAACTCTACTTTGGAATCTATTGCCCACAATATTCCGGTTGTTACTTTACCCGGAGAACTGATGCGGGGACGACATACTCTGGCCATCTTGAAGATGATGGGTATAGAAGAAACGATCGCCTCCAATAAAGAAGAATACGTAAAAATCGCTATCCGGCTGGGGAAAGATGCTGAATATCGTCAATATATCTCCCAGCAAGTCGCAGAAAACAAACATAAACTATATGGCGATTTAAAACCAGTCAGAGCGCTGGAAGATTTTCTTTTGCAGCTGGTTAATAAATCCAGAAAATTTGACACCAAAGATGTTACTGAAGCTTTTAAACTTGCAGTTCAACATCATCGAGCCAATCGCCTGGATGAAGCAGAACATTTATATCGTCAGATTATCGACAAACAGCCAGATTATGCAGAAGCACTATATGGGTTAGGAATGCTGGGACAACAGAAAGGTGCATTCGAGGAAGCAGAGAAATTCTTGAGTGTAGCTTCTCAAGTTCAGCCTAACTCTGTAAAAATTTGGTTTAGTTTAGGCAATATTCGTCAAACTCAAGGGCAATTGCCAGAAGCTGAAGTAGCTTACAAAAAAGCTATTGCTCTCCGACCAGATGCAGGGACAATTTACAATAATTTGGGCTATACCTTGCAACAACAAGGTAAATGGGAAGAAGCGATCGCATCTTATCAAAAAGCTCTGGAATTTCAACCCAACTGCACAGAAGCAGATGTCAATTTAGGTAATGCGCTTTTTGCCCAAGGAAAGCTTTCAATCGAGAAACAAACTTACTATGGTCAACTCAACTATAAGTTTGGCATTGCTCGCCAACAAGCAGCTGATTGGAAAACTGCTGCTCTTTACTATCGAGCTGCGATCGCACTACAGCCAGATTTGGTAGAAGCTCATTATAACTTAGGGGTGGTACTGCAAAAACAAGGAGAGATAAAAGCAGCGTAGGCGTAACCCTCAAAAAGCTTTAAAGTTCAATCCTCAACATGGGGAAGCAAACATGAATTTAGAACAGATTTACCAAACTCAGCACCAAGAACTTATCCAATCTAAGTCACCATAAATTTGGATAAGACAATTACTTCAACTTAATCGGAAAACTCGAAAAATTTAAAGTGAAAAATTAAGGAGATAAAAATTATGGTTTTCAGACGAGGAAATAGTAGCAATAACTTACTTGAAGGAACTGCTGAAGACGATCAGCTCTATGGAAGTTTTGGGAACGATACTTTATTAGGGTTAGGAGGAAATGATTTACTTCAGGGCGACCAAGGAAACGATTCCTTAGATGGTGGCGCTGGTAATGATCTCCTCTTTGGTGGTCTTGATAGTGGTAGTGACACCTTATTGGGCGGCACGGGTAATGACTTCCTGGATGGAGGAAGTGGCAACGACAGTCTAGATGGTGGCGATGACGATGACACCATTCAGGGTGGCCAAGGTAATGATACGATTCGCGGTGGGACAGGCAATGATGTCCTCTCAGGAGTCAGTGGCAATAATTTCATCGATGGCGGTGACGGTAATGACTTTATCCAAGGGGCTAGTGGTAGCGATATTAATGGCGGTGGCGTAGATATACTGCGAGGCGGTGCAGGAGAAGATACCATCTTGGGTAATGGACAGAGTGACCAGCTCTACGGCGACGATGGTAATGACTTCCTCGATGGCGGTGGAGATAATGACCTCCTTGATGGCGGCAGCGGTGATGATTCCCTTGATGGCAATATTGGTAATGACACTCTGGCTGGTGGGGCTGGCGCTGACAACCTGAATGGTAACAGTGGTACTGATTTGGTTGATTATTTATCCAGTACAGCCGCAGTCAATGTCAACTTAGCGACTGGTAGCGCTAGCGATGGATTTGGCACTACTGATACATTGATCAACATTGAAGATGCTGCTGGTTCTGCTTTCAACGATATCTTAATTGGCAATACGGGCAATAACCGTCTCATCGGAAACGCTGGTAATGACAGTCTGGATGGAGGTTCTGGTAACGATATTCTAATTGGTGGAGCGGGTAATGACACCCTCAATGGAGGTGCCGGTTTTGATCGGGTAGATTATTCCTCCAGTACGGCAGCTGTCAACGTTAACCTTGCCACTGGTATCGCCAGTGATGGGCTGGGTGGCAGTGATAGGCTACTTAACATAGAAGAAGTTGTCGGTTCTGCTTTCAACGATATCTTAATTGGCAATACGGGCAATAACTTCTTTATCGGTGGGACTGGCAATGACAGCATTGATGGCGGTGCTGGTACTGACCGGGTAAATTATTCTTCTAGTACAGGGGCAGTTGTTGTTAATCTGACGACTGGCATCGCCACTGATGGCTTGGGTGGCACCGATACGCTACTCAACATTGAAGATGTCACTGGTTCCAGTTTCAACGACACCTTAATTGGCAATGCAGGGAATAACGTCTTTGTTGGAGGGGCTGGCAATGACTCCATTGATGGTGGTGCTGGTACTGACCGTGTGGATTATTCCGGCAGTGCAGGGGCAGTTGTTGTTAATCTGACGACTGGCATCGCTACCGGAGGGTCAAGTGTTGGTACTGATACCCTAATTAATATTGAAGATGTCATCGGCTCCACATTCAACGATAACCTGACTGGAAATACTGCAAATAACATTTTCGTAGGCGGGCCTGGTAATGACACCATTGATGGTGGCGATGGTACTGACCGGGTTGATTATTCCTCCAGCATTGCAGGAGTCACCGTTAACTTGGCAACTGGTACTGCTAGCGATGGGTTTGGGGGAACGGATAGCCTGACCAATATTGAAGAAGTCGTTGGTTCTGGCTTTAATGATAGTCTGATCGGAAATACTGCAAATAACCTCTTTGTGGGAGGGGTTGGTAATGACACCATTGATGGCGGTGCTGGTACTGACCAAATTGATTATTCTTCCAGCTTTGCAGGTGTCACCGTTAACTTGAGTTCAGGTACCGCTAGTGATGGATTCGATGATACTGATACGTTGTCCAACCTGGAAAACATAGTTGGTTCCAATTTCAACGACAATTTGACTGGAAATGCTGCTGCTAACTTGCTCAATGGTGGCACTGGCAATGATACGCTGAATGGTGGTGCTGGTAATGATACGCTGACTGGTGGTGCTGGTAGCGATCGCGCCGATTATGCCTCTAGTACCTCAGCAGTCAACGTTGACCTCACAGTAGGTACAGCCAGTGATGGACTAGGCGGCACTGATACCCTAATCGAAATAGAAGAAGCTTCCGGTTCAAGTTTCAACGACACCCTCACCGGGAATACAGCCAATAACTTCCTCAGTGGCGGGTCTGGTAATGACAGCCTGGATGGGGGTGCTGGTAATGACACCGTTGTGGGAGGCGCTGGTAACGATACCCTAAATGGTGGTATTGGAAGTGACCGAGCAGATTATTCTTCCAGTTTAGGGGGAGTGATTGTTGACTTAGCAACTGGTACAGCTAATGATGGACTCGGTGGTACTGACACACTAACTAGCATTGAAGAAGTTGCAGGTTCAAGTTTCAACGACACCCTCACTGGCAATGCAGGTAACAACCTCTTGCTTGGAGGTGCTGGCGATGACATTATTGACGGCGGCGATGGCAATGACTTCATTGATGGAGGTGCTGGTAATGACATTATTGATGGCGGACTTGGTATCGATCAGGTAGATTATTCATCCAGCACAGCAGGTATTATCGTTGATTTGGGAACCGGAACTGCTAGCGACGGACTTAGTGGTACGGATACACTCGCCAACGTTGAAAATGTGACTGGCTCTGCCTTCGCAGATAGGATAACTGGCGACGCTAGCAATAACCTCTTAATTGGAAATGGTGGCAATGACACCCTAGTTGGCGGTGCTGGCAATGATGTCCTCATTGGTGTCGGAGCTAGTAGCAGAAATGCTTCTGCAATTACTATCGGTAGTTTTGGTAATCGAGGATTCCAAGAGGTTGATGTCTTAACTGGCGGAACCGATAATGATCGATTTATTCTGGGAGGTAGTAATGAATTTTACTACTTGGGCAGTGGTACAACTGGTGCCGACATTGCCATTATCGGTCAGGAAACGAGTACAGCTGGAATCTTTGCAAGAGACTTTAATGCAGGTGATTTGATTCAAGTGCAAAAAGGCTTAATTTACAGAATCCAGAACGTATTTAACCCCACTACTTCAATTACCGACACTTATATTTTCGGGACTAATGCTGTTAGTACATCGCCATCTTTCCTTGATTTAATAGGAGTTGTAGTTGGAACCTCCATCAATGAAGTCGCAGGTACTTTACGAGATCAGACTAACGCTAATCTCACATTTCTTAATCAAGCTACTAGTGGAGGTGTTCCAGTTATCCAATGGTTCAACTAGATTAAGGATCTGCAATAAGATTTAGACAACATTTAGTCATAAATTAAGAGGAAAAAATGGAAACAAGCAAAAAAGCCAACCAACAAATGGAAATAAATGACCTAATTGCTGATGCCGTTACTAATGCAGTGACACGAAGAGAGTTATTAGAAACAGAAGAGGCTTTGTTAGGTTTATCTGAAGAAGAATCCGCAGGGATTATGGGTGGCTTAACCTCGCAAATTACAGATACAGATTTGAAGAAAATTGATCTATTGTGTCCACCAACTGTAGTTGGGCTGATTGCGTTGCCTGATGATGAACCAGTTGTTTATCCAACAACTAAACTTCCAGTGAAGGGGATTTGTCCTCCTATTGTAGTTGGGCTGATTGCATTACCCGATGACGAAAACTATCAACTTTCCTAACTCTTAGCCTTCAAATTTTAAAAATACTCTTTCGGTGGAGGGACAATTTATGGAAGACATTACTACTGTTCAGACTACCCTTTGCCCAAGTGCTAGACCCGAATCTGTGGATGGTGTTGTCTTTGGCGTAATTGCTGGAGCGATCGCAGCACCTCGTGTAGCTTATCTCAAACAGCCTCTACCCATCACAGATGAAGTGATGGCAAAAGCTAGCCCAGTTACACCCGCCGAAATTTTTCGCACGGCCGCATCCTGCGCGGAATCGGGTTGTCAGCATTTTGACGGCAAAGACTGTCGTCTCGCAATGCGAATTGTTGAGAAATTGCCCGCAGTAGTAGAGCAACTACCACCTTGTTCTATCCGCCGAGATTGTCGCTGGTGGCAGCAAGAAGGTAAAGCAGCCTGTATGCGATGTCCGCAAATCATCACAGATAACTATTCTTCATCTGAGCAGTTACGTCAAGCAGCAGATCCTTCTATATATTTGCAGACTTGATGATTACTGGAAATACTAGCTGACTTTTACACCCCCAAACTGATATCAAAGGAGACAGCAAAAATATGTCCTTAGCAATTTTTGAGAAAGTTAAAGAGTTCCTTGTCAGAATAGTCAAAGACGAAGCTTTCCGCAGTCAACTAATGAGCGAGAAAGCTGAAGAAGTGAAAAAAGCTTTAGAAAATGGTGGCTATAATTTTTCTCAAAAAGAATTTGAAACAGCCGCTATCCAAATATTAGAATTAAAAGAGCTAGGCGAATTTCACGATCTCAGCGAAGAGGAATTGTTAGGAGCTTTTGGTGGCTTGACAAGAATCAGTGATAGAATTGTCCAGCCACTATATGGGGTAATATACTGGCCTCCCGAAGACGATCATCCACAACCATGGCCGAAACCAAAGCCAATTGACCCGCAGCCAATGTATGGCATAGTAATTGACCCGCTTGATCCGCCTCTACAACCAATGTATGGAGTAGTTATTCCAGAAGAACTAGCATAGCCTAATCAAAGAATGAAATTTCAGGGTGCAAAGTTTAAAGTAATGTCAAAAAAGTTCATTGTCTAAGTATGCAAATAGTTGATTTACCCTATTTAGAGAGTGTTCCCAAAGACGATTTGATTCTAGGTTCTGCTGGAGTGAGCGTCACATCTGAGGCATTCGCTTTTGGTTCAACAAGTTACCTTTTTGTTAGTGCAAATAGTAGTGCTACATCTGCTTCAGACGGTGATTTTACAGAAAATGCTACAGGAGTAGCTGGAGCATTTGGCGATAATGCTATAGCTACTGTAACAGTCGCAGTTGATGGTGATCCGGTGATTGAGAAAACATCCTCTAACTTGTTGCAAAATACTGCTGTTGAAAGTGGTTTTGTAGCCGTGATTAGTTTGCCCTCCAAGCTGACTTTTTACGACTTGTGGAAAAATTTATTTTGAGAATTTTCTAAGTCCTGATTTTCCGTCGGTTCAAGTCAACTTCTAAAACCGAGATTGAGAGTTAACTTATGACATATCATCGCAAAAGCTACGCAGTTTGGGAAATTACCTTAAAATGCAATCTAGCTTGTAGTCACTGTGGTTCCCGCGCCGGACATGAACGCACCAAGGAACTCTCCACAGAGGAAGCTTTGGATCTTGTGAAACAGATGGCCGAAGTTGGAATTAAAGAAGTTACTCTCATCGGTGGTGAGGCATTTCTGCGTCCAGATTGGCTAGAGATTGCCAAAGCTATCAATGATGCAGGGATGCTATGTGGTATGACTACCGGCGGTTATGGCATTTCGTTAGAAACTGCACAGAAAATGAAAGAAGCAGGGATTCGGACTGTCTCTGTTTCTATTGATGGCTTGGAAACAACTCATGATCGTCTGCGGGGAAAAAAAGGCTCTTGGAAATATGCATTTAAAACCATGAGTCATCTACGAGAAGTAGGTATTTCTTTCGGTTGCAATACTCAAATTAACCGCTTGTCAGCACCAGAGTTTCCGCGCATCTATGAGTGCATTCGTGATGCAGGTGCTCGTGCTTGGCAAATTCAGCTGACCGTGCCAATGGGGAATGCAGCCGACAACGCAGACATCCTTCTCCAACCCTATGAACTGTTGGATATTTATCCGATGATCGCCCGTGTCGCGGGACGTGCTTACCAAGAAGGTGTACAACTCCAGGCGGGAAATAATATTGGTTATTACGGCCCTTATGAACGGCTGTTGCGGGGACGGGGTAAGGAGCATGAATTTTCATTTTGGCAAGGTTGCGGTGCAGGACTCTCCACTTTGGGAATAGAAGCTGACGGAGCGATTAAAGGTTGTCCTTCGTTGCCAACTACCGCTTATACAGGTGGTAATATTCGAGAGCGATCGCTGCATGACATTATTGAAAATACAGCCGAATTGCGCTTGAATCTGGGAGCAGGAACACCTGAAGGTACAAAACACCTGTGGGGCTTTTGTAAAACCTGCGAATATGCCGAGCTTTGTCGTGGGGGTTGCAGTTGGACTGCCCATGTTTTCTTTGACAAGAGAGGTAATAATCCTTACTGCCATCATCGCGCCCTTGTTCATGAGGCACAAGACCTGCGGGAGCGTGTAATTCCCCATGTGAAAGCTAAAGGTCTACCTTTTGATAATGGTGAGTTTGAGCTAATTGTCGAGCCTATAAACACTCCTTTGCCAGCAAACGACCCATTACGATTTAGCGCTGACAGCATTCAGTGGCCTGAAAGTTGGCAGCAACAACCCGAAGTTTCTTACTCGCTAGCGAGGCAATAAATCATGGCAGAAAATCCAGAACAAACAACAGACCTAGATTTATCATCATCTGAAGACTTAGAGAAAATACCCCTGCTTCCACGTTCAGCTTGGAATAGTCAATTAACTTATTTAAAGCTGCTGTTAAAAGCGAAGCAAGTCCT
This sequence comes from Nostoc sp. UIC 10890, assembly GCF_054786515.1. Taxonomy (NCBI): domain Bacteria; kingdom Bacillati; phylum Cyanobacteriota; class Cyanophyceae; order Nostocales; family Nostocaceae; genus Nostoc; species Nostoc sp. UIC 10890. The sequence continues at coordinate 662,996 of NZ_JBSGKF010000001.1, read as the reverse complement.
CGATAAATCAATACAGTTTAGATAAGACCAAAACACTTGTAGAGACGGCGATTTATCGCGTCTCGAAAACTCCAAAATAATTGCTCCCTAAATATTTACACTTTAAATTCTTTATTAATAAGATAAACAGAGAATTATATGTCAACAATAGCTACACTTTCGGACTTATTGACTCCCAGTCTCAATCTCGATGTCGATTCCACTCTCACCCTCAATTCCTATCGAAATCCCGATCCTAATCCCAGTCCTAATTTTGTTACCGCTCAAGGGGGGACTATTTTTTCCAATTACAGTCAGAGTCCTTCAGCGATTTTGACTACTGCCCAGACAGACACATTAGTTCAAGGTGGCGTTGCTTTAGCTATTGCTGAAGCTCAAGCGATTTTTTTGAGCAATGATCTAACTTTTTCAGCCCTCTTTACTGATACTAGTATTACTGGATTAAGTGGTCAGTTTACAGGTAGTGCCGACAGTGAAACAAAGGTACTTGCTAGTTTTACAGTTGGTGCTAATCAAAGCTTTTATTTTGATTTTTCAGCAGATTTAGCACTAACGGCTAAAGAAATTGAAAATTCCAAAGTTGAATATAACAAAGCTCAGTCTAAAAGTACTTTTTTGGTGTTAGACACCACAGATATTAATAAGCCCAAACTTTTAGATTATTTTGGCATCCAGGGTAGCTTAATATCCTCTAATCAAACCGGCGATCTCATCCTTGGTAATAGTCGCAATATTACGATTAACAGTCGTGATAAAAGTTCTGATATTAATGGCAACAATGGTACTGACTTCCTGAATGGTACTGCTATTGGGACTTATAGGCGGAATTTTACTAGCAATACCAATATAACTGTAGTCGAAATTAATATCAGTGCCGTTGAATTGGCAGGAGATACTTTAATCGGCAATCTAGGTAAAGATGTTATCTATGGAACGATTTGGAACGATAATCTAACAGGAACCAGCGGTGCGGACAAAATTTATGCCAGCTTGGGGAATGATAAGCTATATGGAAAAAATGGTAATGATAACCTCGATGCCGGTCAAGGTAATGATTGGCTAGATGGCGGCGATGGCAATGATTCACTCTATGGCGGTTTTGGCAATGATATCCTGATTGGTGGTAGTGGTAATGATGTCTTAGTTGGTGGTGATGGTAATGACACATTTACTTTCAAACGTGATGATACCTTGCTTAGAAATGACTTTGATGTTATTAAAGATTTCCAGGTTGGTATTGATAAGATTGTATTCAATGATTGGGGTTACATTAATACTAGCCTATGGTTAAAACTAGGTAACATAATAGATACTGAAAATGGTGCTGTTCTCAAATTAAATTTTCTCTTGAATCAAGAAACAATACTAATCTCAGGTGTGAGTGCTAGTCAGATTAACTCTCAATCAATAACATTTACTTAAAGCTAATTACTCTCTAGGAAAACTACTTCTATCCTGGATGATTCCCTCTTAATAAAGTAGGGCTGTTTCTTTTGCTAAAAGGTTCTGATTTACAAGCTTATCAGTCAACTAGTCGCGGCGATCGCACTCCTTAATAAAATTATTGGTAGTACTCTTTACTAGATAATAGTAAATTGTGATAAATATGTTCTTTATTCAAAGCCTCTTCCAAAATCTTGAGGAGTGAAAACTAAGTCACCAAATCCTTACTTAGTTCCTAGTCAATAGTCTCTTTAACTAAAATTTAGTTGCTACTAAATTTTGTTAAGTTATAAATCTAGCTATATAAAGCAAATATAAATTATTAATTTTCAAGTCTGGAAAGCTAAGTAATACCGAAGATCACTGTGAAACTTTGATGAAGTCAACTATTTGTAATACGGGAATGTAGTAGCCTATTACAGAAAACCCACATAATAGGATAAGCAGAGGTTTTATGCCATCAGAAACTATATTTTTACAATCAACTGCTACAAATCCAAGCCCAAACCCTAATTTTGCTAACGCTCAAGGATCTGCTGTTTTCTTCAACTATAGTCAAAGTCCTTCAGGAACTTTAACTCAAGCTCAGACTGACACATTAGTTAAAGGTGGTGTGACTTTAGCTATTGCTGAAGCTGGAGCAACTTTTTTTGACAATGATCCAGCTTTTTCAACACTATTTACTGATAGTAATGGCATTGGGTTAGATGGTTCTTTTTCGGGAAGTGCCAATAGCAAAACAAAGGTGGTCGCTAATTTTGCCGTTGGCGCCAACCAAACTTTCTCTTTCGATTTTTCCGCAGATTTATCACTGTCAGCTAAAGAAATTGAAAATCGTGATGCTGAATATAACCAAGCTAGGTCAAAAACCTCTTTCTTGGTACTAGATACCACAAATCCCAATAAGCCAAAAGTCTTAGATTATTTTGGTATTGAGGGTAACTTAGTTTCCTCTAAAGAAATTGCCAATTTGAGGCTTGCTGGTAGTCGGAATGTTACTCTAATCGATCGTGATAAAACTTCTGATATTGATGGTGACAATGGACAAGACTCGCTAACAGGAAATGCTATTGGTCGTTATCACAATAGGTTTAAGAAAAGTACCAACATAACGATAGTAGAAATTAACGTCAGTGAAGTTAAATTTTTGGGAGACACTTTAATTGACAACTTGGGACAAGACGTTATTTATGGCACGATTAAGAATGATAAGCTGAAAGGAGGGAAACGTGCAGACAAAATTTATGGCAGTCTAGGTAATGATTGGCTGGATGGAAAGAAAGGTAATGATATTCTTGAAGGCGGTCAAGGTAATGATTGGCTATATGGTGATGAGGGTAATGATAAACTTCATGGCGGCTGGGATAATGATGTTTTGATTGGTGGTTGTGGTAATGATATTTTGGTTGGTGGCGAAGGTAATGACAAATTTGTTTTCAACCGTGGCGATAGCTTGTTCAAAGGTGAGTTTGATATCATTCAAGATTTCGAGGTTGGTATCGATAAGATTGTATTTGATGGTTGGGGTAAGCTTAATAGTGAACAATGGTTAGATCAGATGTTTTCTCAAGGTCAGATAACCGATACTGCTGATGGTGTTCTCTTCGATTTTAGTACTGGAATAACTCAAGGAAAATTACTGATTTCAAATGTGACTTCTAACCTGATTACCTCTGACTCAATAACATTTATTTAGTGCTGATTGTAAAACAAGTGCATCTCCATCTGAATTATATAGATATTTCCCCTACGAGGGTTTTAGTATTTGATAATTTCGGCTATTGTTTAAAGACAATTCTTGTCTAGGAAGTGTTTTATCAATTATTTAGGTGCATTTGCCCTACATAAAAATTTCTAAGCTGGCCTAAAAGATGCCAATTTAACATGCAAATTCATTTATGAGTTGTAAAAACAGTTCCAAATACAACATTAAAATCATCACAAAAATGTTGATTCAAAAGCAAAACTTACTCGCCTAATTGCTGTAATTTAAATGGAAATAAGCCAGATTTTTTAGCTAATTAGCCGATTCCCATTTCAATGAAAATTACGGAGTAATAATTTATTTGAAATGACGCAAACAAGCATCACACTAATTTTAACTTCAATGTAAAGGTATAAAAGCTATGGCAATTATCCAAGTTGAGCATCCAGTCATTAATGAATCTTCCTTTGAGCCACAAAACCGACTAGACGGTATCAGTGGTGTGATGCTAATTCATAATGAAGAAGAATTTCTGGCACAGGTAATTGACAGTTGGATTGATGCCGTAGATGAATTAGTTATTGTTTTTAATGACTGCACAGATAGTTCTCCTCAAATCATCGAAGAATATGAGAGGAGGTATTATCCTAAAATCCGAGCTTTTCATTACTTACCACGGGTATATTCACCCAATACAAAGGAGCAATTAGAATTAGATGTAAACAATATTAACTCTTTTACTTTTTATTCTAATTTTAACCTCAGTCAAACGCGATACAAAATATGTGTCGAGATTAGTGGAGATCATGTTGGTATTCCTGAATACCTGAAGAGAATTTATCATTTTCTGAAGACAAATTCGTTGCAAAATACTGCCTTATTTTTCTCCGGAATTAATCTTTGGAAACACCCCAATGATAGTCGGTACTACATAAATTTAAAAGATATTGCCATTGGGAACGGAGACTTAGCATATTGGACTGTTTCACCGCAACATATTTTTGTAAAACATACAAAAAATCCTGTTTTTACTATAGTAAGATTTCCTGGTCTGGAATACCATTATCTAGGTTTTCTTTTTTGGCATACACGTTATTTAAAAAAAGACTATGGACTAGGGAACTATGGCACGTATTCGCAAAAGATAAACCAATTATTATTAGAGAGTAAAATCAGAGAAGAAAAACTGCGTCCCTTATCTCCACAATTAAAGCAAATAAACAAAGATTTTCAATGTATTTCTGTAAAACATTTTCCGCTTTATTTTGATTTTGGCTCTTTGCCTGAGGTTGTAGGTGTTGACAGTGTAATTGAAATATTGCAACAAGCTATTCAACATTACCAAGCTAATCGCTTTACTCAAGCTGAACAGGCTTACCGTCAAGTTTTAGATATTCAGCCCAAACACCCGGAAGCATTGTACAGATTAGGTATCCTAACTGAACAAATGGGTAATCCTCAAAAGGCTGAGGAGTTTTTGAGTAGGGCGTTAGAAGTCCAGCAAAATTCGGTAAAAATCTGGTTTAGTTTGGCTAATTTACGGCAATCACAAGGAAAATTTACCGCGGCTGTAGATGCATATCATCAAACATTGAAACTGCGTCCAAATTCAGCGCCAATATACAACAACCTGGGTTATACTTTTTATCAACAAGGTGAATGGGATGAAGCGATCGCTTGTTATAAAAAAGCTTTAGAACTAAAACCTGAATTTACTGAAGCTGATGTAAATTTGGGCAATGCCCTCCACATTCAAGGGAAACTCTCACCAGATCAACAAGCCTATTATGCACAATTAAATTATAAATTGGGTTTTGCTCGTAAGGATGCAGGCGATTTGAAGACTGCCGAGACTTACTGGCAAACAGCTCTAGAACTAAATCCCAACTATGACGAAGTTTGTCTAAGTTTAGGAGAGATTTACCAAACACAAAATAAACTCCAAGAGGCAGCAGCAGCTTTTCGGCAAGGCTTAACTCTGATTAATCCTCACTATGCCAAAGCTGTAAAAGCTGGGGAAGAAGCTAAAATCCCTCAACAAGCACCAGTAACACCTCAAATTCCTCAAGGGGAAGTAATTGTAGGCAACTATAGTTTTCCCGCCATTCCGAGAGTAGCGGATAGTATAGACAAGCGGCCTTTCTGGAGTGTGGTGATACCAGTATTTAACCGCACTGAATATGTTCTCGAATGCCTGGTGAGCGTGCTACGGCAATGGCCAGGAGAAGAGGAGATGGAAATTATTGTTGTGGATAATGCTAGCACACCACCGATGTATGAGCTAGTAAATGCGATCGCTAAAGGAATAGTCCGCTACTACCGCAATCCACAGAATCTTGGCCCATTACAAAATTTCAATACTGGAATTGCCCTCAGCCGTGGTCAGTGGATTCATCTACTCAATGATGATGACTATGTACTACCTGGATTCTATTCCCAATTACAGCAGGGTCTAAAAGTATGTCCAGATTCTGTAGGAGCAGCTTTTACAGGTTATCAAAATATCAATGAACAAGGGAAAGTAGTTTTCTCCCAAAATATATATGGAGATTACAGAGGTGTAGCTCATCAAGATTGGCTATGGAAGATTGGAGTATCAAACCCATTGAATATGGTTGCAGTGGTAATTCGTCGAGAAACCCATGAAAGGTTAGGAGGCTATCATCCTGAGTTGAAATATACTAGCGACTGGGAACTCTATAAACGCATTGCCGCTGCTTATGATTGGTGGTATGAACCAGAGATATTAGCTTGCTACCGTCAACACTCCAACAATATAACCAGCGAACATTTATTGACTGGAATACAAGGGAAATTTATCCGCCAGGCAATTGAGTTTTCCGAGAGTTATCTGCCGAAAAATCTCTGTTCTCAAATTACTGCAAAAGCTCGTAATCATCATTTTGATTATTGTTTGACAGAAGTAATAATTCCCTTAAAGTCTGGTAATCTTGTCGGTGCTTTTTGTCTACTGCAAGAGACCCTCAAAATTGATAGTTCTCCACAAGCGATAGCAAAGTTATTCACTTGGTTGACTCAAGATGAAGCAGCTCCCCTCCGGGATGAGATTGCTACTAAATTATTTGCTATTTCTGGAGAAAATATTTCAGATAGTATCCCTACTCAATTAAAACCCTTACAAACTGCGATCGCACCATAGGATATGAAAATACTTGTAACTGGAACCGAAGGTTATATCGGCTCGTTATTAGCTCCCCTCTTAATTCAACAAGGTCATGAAGTTATTGGTTTAGATACTGGCTTTTATAAAATAGGTTGGCTATATAATGGCACCAAGGTAACTGCCAAAACCCTCAACAAAGATATCCGTCACATCACAACAGAAGACCTGCAAGGGGTAGAAGCAGTAGTTCACATGGCAGAACTCTCCAACGATCCCCTAGGTCAGTTAGCCCCTAATATCACCTACGATATTAATCATAAAGGCTCAGTACATTTGGCCAAGTTGGCGAAAGCGGCTGGAATCCGCCGCTTTATCTACACCTCTTCATGCAGTGTCTATGGTTTTGCTACTGAAGATTATGTTCACGAAGAGTCTACCATCAATCCCCAAACAGCTTATGCTAAATGCAAAGCGCTTGTCGAACAGGATGTGAAACTCCTTGCTGATGATGGTTTTTCACCCACCTTTCTCCGAAATGCCACAGCCTATGGAGCCTCTCCCAGGATGCGCTTTGATATTGTTTTGAACAATCTAGCAGGTTGGGCATGGACAATTAAAGAAATCAAGATGAACAGTGACGGTACACCTTGGCGACCCCTAGTGCATCTGTTGGATATCTGCAAAGCAATTATCTGTACCTTAGAAGCTCCGCGTGATGTAATTCACAACCAAATTTTTAATGTTGGTGATACAAATAGTAACTATCAAGTCAAACAAATTGCTCAGATAGTTGCAGATATATTTACAGGTTGTCAATTGAGCTTTGGTAAACACGATCCTGACAACCGTAGCTATCGAGTTTCGTTTGATAAAATCAACCAAAATTTACCAGGATTCAAATGTGAGTGGGATGCCCAATGCGGTGCTCAACAACTCTATAATATCTTCCAGCAAATTGACATGGATAGAGAAACATTTGAGTCTAGAGGCTTTACTCGCCTGAAACAACTGGAGTATCTCATTCGCACTCAGCAAATCGATCAAGATTTCTTTTGGCGGACTGTTTAAATTCAAAATCTGATTTTGGCAAAAAAATATAAATTATGAATTTACCCAAACCAATAACTGGTAATTGTATGTTTTGTGGAACAGGGTTGCACCATACCTTTGTCGATTTAGGTATGTCTCCTCCTTGTGAAAGTTATCGCAGTCTCAAACAACTTAATGAAGTTGAGCCTTTTTATCCTCTCCATGTCTATGTTTGCGAAGAGTGTTTTTTAGTTCAACTCCAAGAATACATTAGCCCAGAAAATATTTTTAGCGACTACGCTTATTTCTCCTCTTACTCTGATAGTTGGTTGCAACACGCCAATAAATACGTTGATTTGGTAGTAGAACGTTTTCAATTAAATCAGAAAAGTCAGGTAATAGAAATTGCTAGTAATGATGGCTACTTGCTGCAATACTTTGTTGGTAAAGACATCCCAGCCCTGGGAATAGAGCCAGCAGCAAATGTTGCTGAGGTAGCAATTCAAAAAGGCATTCCTACAGTTGTCAAATTCTTTGGACAGGAGACAGCCAAAGAACAGGTTGCAAAAGGCAAACAGGCAGATTTATTATTGGGAAATAATGTCCTTGCTCACACACCTTATCTCAATGATTTTGTTAAAGGGATGAAAATTATCCTCAAACCGCATGGTGTAATTACTATGGAATTTCCCCACCTGATGCGGTTAATTGAGCAAAATCAGTTTGATACTATTTACCATGAGCATTTCTCTTATTTTTCTTTCCTCACCGTCGAAAAGATTTTTGCTACTCACGGGTTGACAATTTTTGATGTAGAAGAATTAACTACTCATGGCGGTTCTTTGAGAATTTATGCTCGCCATAGTGAAGATTCTTCTAAAGCAATTAGCCATCAAGTATCAGAACTTAAATATAGAGAAGAAGCGGCTGGGTTTACACAATTAGAATACTATTTTTCCTTTGGTGAACAAGTCAAAGAAACTAAACGCAAGTTATTAGATTTCTTGATCAAAGTCAAACGAGAGGGAAAATCGATTGTTGGTTATGGTGCTCCAGGTAAGGGAAATACTCTCTTAAACTACTGTGGTATCCGCACAGATTTTCTTGACTACACAGTAGACCGTAACCCTTACAAACAGGGTCAATTTTTACCAGGAACTCATATTCCAATTTTCCATCCAGACAAAATTGCAGAAACCAAGCCTGACTATGTACTAATTTTGCCCTGGAATTTGAAAAATGAAATTATGGCACAAATAGCTTACATCCGGGATTGGGGAGGTCAATTTGTTGTGCCAATTCCTGAAGTTAATGTCTACTCTTAATTATTTTAATATTTTTTTCATCATCAAAAAGGAGGAAGTGACATGAAAGTAGTTTTATTTTGTGGTGGTTTAGGAACTAGAATGAGAGAGTATTCAGAAAGTATTCCTAAGCCAATGGTGAATATTGGTTATAGACCAATATTATGGCATGTAATGAAATACTACGCTCATTATGGGCACAAAGATTTTATCTTATGTCTTGGTTACAAGGCTGACCTAATTAAAAGCTACTTTTTAAATTACAATGAATGGTTATCTAATAATTTTAGCCTTTCACAGGGTAGCCAAATTCAGTTGTTTAACCGTGATATTCAAGATTGGAATATTACATTTGTAGATACAGGTTTGACTGCCAATATTGGTCAAAGATTCAAGGCAGTAGAAAAGTATCTAGAAGGAGAAGAAGTATTTTTAGCTAACTACAGCGATGGTTTGACAGACTTACATCTACCAACGCACATTAAGCATTTTTATCAACGTGATAAAATCGGTAGTTTTTTGTGTGTCAGACCAAGCCAAAGTTTTCACCTAGTTGACATGGATCAGGATGGCTTAGTCAGGGATCTCAAAGATGTCAAACAACGTGATATTTGGATTAATGGAGGGTATTTTATCTTTAAAAAAGAAATTTTTAACTACATTGAGAAAGGGGAAGAACTTGTCCTTGAACCTTTTCAAAGACTGATTGCCAAAGAAGAACTGATTGCATATAAATACACTGGCTTTTTTGGGGTTATGGATACGTTTAAAGAAAAGCAACAGTTGGATGATATGTATGGTCAAGGCGAAAGACCTTGGGAAGTATGGAGAGATAAACAACTAGAAGTAACCCATGTATGATCCAACTTAGCTTCAACAAGCCAGAAGAATCTGAGTACAAAATCCTTTGTCTAGGTTCTCATTGCGATGATATTGAGATTGGTTGTGGAGGCACAATCTTAAAGCTGATAGAGAATTATCAGTATGTTGTTGTCTATTGGGTTGTCTTTAGTTCCAACGAACAAAGAGCACAGGAAGCAACGACAAGTGCCAATCTTTTTTTAAAAGAAATTCCGGTCAAGAAAATTATCATTAAAAATTTTCGAGATGGTTTTCTACCTTTTCAAGGGATAGAGGTGAAGGAATGCTTTGAGCAGTTGAAGCAGGAATTTGCACCAGATATAATCTTTACTCACCATCGAGACGATCGCCATCAAGATCACCGCTTAATTTCCGATATGACTTGGAATACTTTTAGAAATCATTTAATTTTGGAATATGAGATACCTAAATATGATGGTGATTTGGGTATTCCTAATTTCTTTGTCCATTTAGATGAGTCACTTTGCCGTCGAAAAATACAATATATTTTAGAGGTATTTCCTACCCAAAATAATAAGCAATGGTTTACGGAAGATACTTTTCGCTCAATTCTCAGAATTCGTGGAATTGAATCAAATTCGCCCAGTAAATATGCTGAGGCATTTTACTGTCGAAAAATATTTTTCTAAAAAATTAGATGTTTAATTTTTCTCTCAAATTTGTAAATTCATGATATTCACCGAAACTAAAATCAAAGGGGCATTTATTATTGATTTAGAGTTGCAACGAGATATTCGGGGCTTTTTTGCTCGGACTTTCTGTATTCAGGAATTTAGGGATCATGGTTTAAAACCAACTATTGCCCAATGCAATTTATCTTTTAACTATAAAAAAGGAACGTTGCGGGGTATGCATTATCAAAAGCCTCCTTCTCAAGAAACAAAATTGGTACGTTGCATCCAAGGGGCTATTTATGATGTAATTATTGATTTACGTCTAGAATCTCCTAGCTATTTATCCCATATTGGTATAGAGTTGACCGCTGAAAATCGTCTGGCTCTCTATATTCCCGATAGGTGTGCTCATGGGTTCCAAACGCTGATCGACGAAACTGAAGTAACTTATCAAATGGGTGACTTCTACGCCCCAGAATATGCCTCTGGTTATCGTTATGATGATCCAGCTTTTGGAATTGAATGGCCGTTACCAATAAGTGAAATATCTGAGAAAGATAGGGCTTGGACTTTATTTGAACAGAAAAAGATCGAGACACATCGGGGAGTATAAAAACAGTGAATACAATCTATTTCGATGCCACTGTCAATGACGATGTGAGAAGAGATTATCTTTACAAGGGACAGCTATTTGTTTTTTCTCCCTGTCCCAGCGCGATCGCATTTTGCGAATTTGCTCGTCAAATGGTCGAGGAGGCCTTTGCACCGCTAGATCCTAGAACAGCACAGCATAATTTGCCTATAGAAGCATACGTTGAAATTTTAGCGGAACTCAAGCCAGTCTTTATTCACCACCCTGAATCTAAACAATTCATTCAAGATATCTTGAAGGAAACTGGATGTGACTTAAGGAAAACTTACTTCGATGTACCTCGCCTGAGAACTGCAACTAGTGATGGCTATCTGACATCCGGTATTGCTTACGCTTTTCATCCTCATCGTGATACCTGGTACTCGGCTCCTCCCTGTCAAATCAACTGGTGGCTTCCCATCTACGATATTACGTCAGAAAATGTCATGGCGTTTCATCCTCGCTATTGGAGTCAGCCAGTTAAGAATAGCTCAAGTGGTTATAACTACACTCAATGGAACAAAGAAAGTCGCAAAACTGCTGCCAAACACATTAAAACAGATACGCGCCAGCAACCTTTTCCAGAAGAAACTTTAGAATTAGAGCCACAATTGCGATTGGTTACAAAAGTTGGTGGTATGGTTCTCTTCTCAGGGGCGCAGATGCACTCAACAGTACCCAACACTTCAGGCTATACACGCTTCAGTATCGACTTTAGAACTGTGCATCTAGATGACGTGATTGCTCAACAGGGCGCACCAAATATTGATTCAGCCTGCACAGGAACTTCTTTAGGCGACTTCTTACGGGGTACAGACTTTTGCCGTATACCTGAATATTTGGTGACTCTCTATGACAGCCAAGTACCAACAGAAGCGATCGCTTCTAAATCTTTGACGATCGGCCATTCTGTGTTTGACATGAAATCTTAGTCAAGGAGAAAACTCATGTCTTTGATTAGCTTTAACGCTTTAAAGAAACAGTCTTTTGAAGAATCGCAGGCGTTACAACAAAAAAGTCATTCTCTGATTCCTGGTGGTTCCCATACTTATGCTAAGGGTGATGACCAATTTCCCGAAACAGCACCAGGCTTTATTGTCAGAGGTGAAGGTTGTCATGCGTGGGATTTAGATGGCAATGAATTTATTGAATACGGAATGGGGCTACGTGCTGTAACTTTAGGACACGCTTACCCACCCGTCGTAGAAGCTGCTTATCGGCAAATGCTCCTTGGCAATAATTTCACCCGACCGGCAACTATTGAAGTGGAATGTGCTGAGGAACTACTCAGTTGGATTCCTGGTGCAGACATGGTGAAATTTGCCAAAGACGGCTCAACGGTAACTACCGCAGCCATTACCCTTGCAAGAGCTTATACGGGAAGAGATATGGTTGCCATTTGCGCTGATCATCCTTTCTTTTCATACAATGACTGGTTTATTGGCAGTACTCCTATGTCTGCTGGTATTCCCCAAGTGATTCAAGATTTAACGGTGAAATTTAATTTTAATGATGTTGAAAGTTTAAAAAAGGTTTTTGCTGATCATCCAGGGAAGATTGCTTGTGTCATTTTAGAACCAGCTAAATATGAAGACCCATCCCATAATTTTCTTCATAAGATACAAAAACTCTGCCAAGAAAATGGAGCAATTTTTATCTTTGATGAGATGATTACTGGATTCCGTTGGTCTAGTGGTAATGCCCAAACTTACTACGGTGTTGTTCCTGACTTATCAACATTTGGGAAAAGTATGGGAAACGGTTTTGCTGTTTCGGCATTAGTTGGTAAACGAGAGATTATGGAGTTAGGTGGAATTTATCACGATCAAGAGCGAGTATTTTTACTCTCGACTACTCATGGAGCAGAAAATCATGGACTAGCTGCTGCGATCGCGACGATGAAAATTTTCCGACAACAAGGAGTAATTGAGTATCTATATCAGCAAGGAGAAAGATTACGCCAGGGAATTAATCAGGCGATCGCAGCTAATGAACTCCAAGATTACTTCCAAGTTGTTGGCAAAGCTTGCAATTTAATTTACGTAACTCTTGACGAAAAAAAACAATCATCCCAGGCATTTAGAACTCTATTCCTGCAAGAAACCATCAAACGAGGATTGCTCCTGCCTTCTTTAGTTGTCAGCTTTTCTCATAGTAATCAGGATATTGATCTCACAATTGATGCTATCAGTGAATCTTTAAAGGTTTATCGCAAAGCTCTAGAATCTGGAATTGAAAAGTATTTGATTGGTCGTTCAGTAAAACCTGTATTTAGGAAATATTGTTGATGAAAATACTTAATCTTAATAAGATGCTTTTGCAAAAATTTTATGAGTTTTGTAGAGTGCGTTACGCTATCGTTAACACACCCTACCTATCTTTAAAAAATTAAGCATTAGTTCTATATAAGTCTTTCTTACATTCTTAAATATATATAAACGAGGGAAATATAATGCTAAACAATAATCAATCTGTAATTGATTACAAGATGCAAACTACTTTCACAACAAGTGATATTGCTGAAGATATCTATCAACTGATAACTAAACTATATCCTATCTGTCGTAGTATTACAGGTAATGGCTTTAGAGAAACACTGAAAATTATCCAGCAATATATTCCTTTATCAATCCAGCAAGTACCGACGGGGACTGAGGTATTTGATTGGATAGTTCCGAAAGAATGGAATATTAAAGAGGCCTACATTAAAAACTCTCAAGGTAAGAAAATTGTAGATTTTGCTAACTCGAATCTACACATTGTTAATTATAGTATTCCAGTACATCAAAAGCTATCTCTTCAAGAACTCAAAGCACATTTATTTACACTTGTCGATTATCCTAATTGGATTCCCTATCGGACTTCCTACTATCAAGAAACTTGGGGCTTTTGTCTGAGTCACAATCAATATTTAGAACTAAAGGATGAAGAGTATGAAGTTTTTATTGATTCCTCCCTTGAACCAGGTCATCTGAGCTATGGTGAGTATTATATTCCAGGAGACAGTACTGATGAAGTCTTAATTTCTTGCCATGCCTGTCATCCTTCACTGTGTAATGATAATCTTTCGGGAATTGCGATCGCTACTTTTATCGCTAAATATTTAAGTCAAACTACACCAAGATATTCCTATCGATTTCTCTGGATTCCAGGAACCATTGGCTCAATTACATGGTTAGCTCTCAACGAGGCTAAAGTAAATAATATCAAACATGGCTTGGTATTATCTTGTTTAGGAGATTCAGGAAATTTTACTTACAAAAAAAGCCGTAGAGGTGACGCGGAAATTGATAAAGTTGCTGCTTATGTACTCAAAAACTCAAAACAAAATTGCGAAATTATAGATTTTTTACCCTATGGCTATGATGAGCGACAATATTGCTCACCTGGATTTAATTTAGCTGTAGGTTGCTTGATGCGATCGCCTCATGGTACTTTTCCTGAATACCACACCTCAGCAGATGATTTAAATTTTGTTCAACCCCAATATCTTGCCGAGTCATTCTTCCAATGTAATTCGATACTGGATATCCTCAATAATAACGAAATCTACTACAACAAAAATTCCAAATGTGAACCACAGTTAGGTAAAAGAGGAATATATCGGGCAGCTGGTGGTCACAAAAATAGCGAACTAAATGAAATGGCAATATTGTGGGTTTTAAATTTATCTGATGGTCACCATACTCTCCTAGATATTGCAGAAAGGTCGGGAATACCATTTGATGCGATTAAATATGCTGCTGATACATTATTAACACATGACTTGTTAACAAGTGAAAAGCAAAAATAATCACTCTGAGAAGATATTTGGAAAGTTTTAAAGTGTACTAAAAAACCTCTCTCCGTTTTGGGGCTACGGTTACACACAAGTCCTAAAAACCTATCTTGATGAACCTTTCCTCGTTTTCCTCGTTCCCATACTCTGTATGGAAATGCATTCATTGAGTCTCTGACTCAATATCTGAACATCCTCTTTCCTTATGTGCTGCGTAATAACACTTATTTCTCCTACATATTTTGATCTTATTTTTACATTTTATTTACAATTGCTGCCCGGAAAGTAGCTAAACTTTATACTCTAGGATATACTTTACCTCTTCACTATTGTTTAGAAAAATATCCTATCCAACTTCATGATTACTTGAATTAAATGTCATTACTTATACCATTGTAGTAGCAGTTTACATGATTGATATTAGAGAAGTAGTTTAAAACATAGCTTGTCTAATACATATACATGAATAAAAAATGGGCTGCTAAACGACTTACAATCAACCTCACATCAAGTGAGGCACAGAGACTTGAACAATACTGTTCAATAACGGGAAGACCCGCAACTGATGTAATTAGAGAGTTAATTCGCTCTCTTTCTTCTAAAGAGGAAAAAGCCTCTGAAAACTAGGAAATCACACTGTAAAAAAAGAAACCCAGGGTAAGTACATTTCAATTTGTGAGTGAAATATAGTCCTTAACAGTTATCAGCTAACGGTTAATCCGCATTAAAGTTAGGGGATTTCAATAAGAACACTTTCTTACAAGGTGACGCTCCGATGCCGCTAACAGAGTGGAGACTTCCTCCACTCTGACTTTTTTTTGGGATATTGTGCAATCATCTTGATACACTTGCGTAAGAAAGCGGGAAGCTGACGCAACAGTGGGAGTCTTAAACCGTGAGCTTCCCTCTGGTCGCGGCAGGAAACAGAGAGCATCAAGCAGTTTTCCTCCAGCAATAACTGCCTGATGCCTTCCTTGATAAATAGTAATATTACTGATTTTTTTTAGAAAAATTTAAGTTAGATATAGTGGCTGCCATGTATTTACTTATACTTTAGAAGTATTAAGGATTCGATCTGTAATTTAATTTATTTAATTACAAATAATGATTAGAAGAACCTTGGTTATAAATCAGCCAGAGGTAGGCAAGTTCGTGGGCAAACTGAGGATTTTTCCTGGATGTCTAACACTCAGTTTTGCGATCGCAGCAGTATTATGCAACTATCAAAATGCGATTGCCCAGACTCCCAATCCTCAGACATTACCCCCAGGTCGATTAGAGGATATTCCTGAAACTCCGTTACCATTGGATGTACTACCCAAGCCACCAGACAATAATCAATTGCTTCCATCCCCACAACTACCGAATCAGCCAATTTGGGAACAGGGTGACCCTAATACCAGATTTCGGGTTGATCGCATTGAAGTTTTGGGCAGTACAGTTTTCAAAGCAGAACAGTTTACCGCTATCACAGATCCCTTTGTGGGAAGGGAACTGACCTTTGCTGAGTTGTTGCAAGTTAGAGATGCC
Organism: Nostoc sp. UIC 10890; assembly: GCF_054786515.1. Taxonomy (NCBI): domain Bacteria; kingdom Bacillati; phylum Cyanobacteriota; class Cyanophyceae; order Nostocales; family Nostocaceae; genus Nostoc; species Nostoc sp. UIC 10890. The sequence continues at coordinate 646,956 of NZ_JBSGKF010000001.1, read as the reverse complement.
ATCACAAAGCTATACACTGATAATGGCTATGTAACCACGGGGGCGTTGATTACACCGCAGACAGTAGAAGCTGGGGTGATCAAAATTCAGGTGATCGAAGGCACTGTGCAAGAAATCAAGATTATCGGTAATAGACGATTGCATAGTCAATACATTCGCGATCGCATCCAACTTGGTACTGGCAAACCGCTAAATATACCGCGCTTACTAGAAAAACTACAACTACTCCGTCTCGATCCGCGGATTCAAAACCTGTCAGCCGAGTTGCAAACAGGACTGCAAGTGGGAACCAACGTATTGCAGGTTGAGGTTGAAGAAGCAGAAACTTTTAAACTGACAGCAAATCTGGATAATGGGCGATCGCCAAGTGTCGGCAGTTTTCGTCGGGGAGTGGATCTGCAAGAAGCCAATTTATTGGGCTTGGGCGATACTCTGAGTGTAGGATACGCCAACACCGATGGCAGTAATACCATCAATGTCAATTACGCGCTGCCGATTAATCCCCGTAATGGCACCGTATCCTTCGGTTTTAGCCAGGGATGGAATCGCGTCATTGAAAAGCCATTCAACGTTCTTGATATCCAGTCAAATAGCCGTTCTTACGAATTGGGCTATCGGCAACCACTGCTACAAAAAACAACCCAAGAGCTAGCAATCGGGCTGTCATTTTCGCGCCAGGAAAGCCAAACTGAGTTGGGTATTGATAACATTGGCCCGTTTAAACTCTCCCCTGGTGCAGATGCGAATGGAAAAACTAATATTTCGGCTCTGCGCTTTTTTCAAGAATATACCCAACGAAGTAACCAGTATGTATTTGCGGCGCGATCGCAATTGAGCTTTGGCGTAGATTGGTTCGATGCTAATGTCAGTGATAATGAACCAGATAGCCGCTTTTTCGCATGGCGGGGACAGGCGCAGTGGGTGCGGCAATTAGCGCCAGACACTCTATTTTTAGCTAGGGGCGATTTCCAATTGGCAGCAAATTCCCTAGTACCTTTAGAGCAATTTGGTCTTGGTGGACAGCTAAGTGTACGAGGCTATCGCCAAGATGCATTACTCACAGATAATGGTCTGTTATTATCCGCAGAATTTCGATTCCCTATTGTCCGCGCTAAGAAGATTGGCGGGGTGCTACAACTGACACCCTTCATTGAAGTTGGCAAAGGCTGGAATGTTAAGGGCGAAAATCCATCACCAAGTACACTTCTTAGTACTGGGTTCGGGCTATTGTGGAAACAGGGCGATGACTTCTTAGCCCGCCTAGATTGGGGGATTCCTCTGATCTCAGTGGATGGTGAAAGGCGATCACTCCAAGAAAATGGGCTATACTTCTCGATACGCTATTCACCGTTTTGAGATCGGTTAAATACTATACCGTTTTGGGCATCCTAAATACAAAATATAAATAAAGGCTTGGCGATGAATGCGACCTCTACCAATACTTGTCGGTTAAGGGGAAAAGGGGAAAGAAAAAACCTTTAACCTTTAACCTTTAACCTTTTCCCAAACCCTATTCCGAGTTAAAAATGCACAAAGCGAGCAGTATTGCGACCTCTACTTGGTTGTTTCTGTGTGGTGGAATAGTGCCATTGATGGTAATGCCAACCTGGTGCAGCTTTGCCAATGCCCAGATAACTCCCGATGGCACATTGAATACTACTGTCTCCCAAAGCGGTAATAACTTCACCATCACCAACGGCGATCGAGTTGGTAATAACCTTTTCCATAGCTTTAGCCAATTCTCAGTTCCTACAAACGGCTCGGCATTCTTCAACAACGCCTCAGATGTGCAAAATATTTTCAGTCGCGCCACTGGAGGCAATGTTTCATACATTGATGGTTTAATTCAGGCGAACGGTAGCGCTAATCTGTTTTTGCTTAATCCTAGTGGGATTATTTTCGGCGCCAATGCTCAATTGAATATCGGTGGTTCGTTTATCGGTACAACTGCCAACAGTATTAAATTTGCCGATGGTGTTGAGTTTAGCGCGATTAATTCCCCAGCGACTCCACTGTTGAGCATCAACGTTCCCGTTGGTTTGCAAATGGGTAGCAATCCCGCATCTATAACCGTTCAAGGCACAGGACACTCCTTGAGTAATCCTGGTGGACTGCCTCTTGTGACTCAAAATCCAAGTCTTACAGAATTGCGGATACAGCCGGGAAAAACCCTAGCTTTAGTGGGTGGCAATCTGGAGTTGAAAGGGGCAACGCTCACCGCCAAGCAAGGGCAAGTAGAATTAGGCAGTGTGAGTGGTGCAGGATTGGTTAGTTTGCTCCCAACTTTACAGGGGTATACTTTGGGATATGAAGATGGGCAAAACTTTGGTGATATTCAGCTAGCAGAGCGATCGCTATTAGATATCAGTGGGGTGAATGCAGGTTCCGTTCAAATTCGGGGGCGACACATTCAATTCACCGATGGCTCTCTGGTGCTGGCACGAAATTTCGGCAATCTCCCCGGCGGCGACATTCGCCTTCAGGCTACAGAAGCGATTGATTTGATTGGCAGAACAGCTGATGGCGCAATTCCGAGTGGGGTACGTACCGAAGCTGTGGGTGTCGCAGCTAGTGGGAACATCAGTGTAATTACTCCCCGTCTTACCCTTCAGCAGGGAGGGGGGTTGAATAGCAATTCAGTTGGAGTGGCCCCCAGTGGCAATATCCACATTGATGCAACAGCAATTGAAATGTCTGGCTTCTCACCAATCAATCCAAATAGCGTTAGTACCCTTTCTACTTCTGTTTATGGTTCTGGAAACGCTGGCGATATCTCCATCAAAGCCAATAGTTTACTGGTGTCAAATGGTGCATCACTGATTTCAGCTACATTTGGTAGAGGCTCCAGTGGTAAAGTAGCAATTCGCACTAATCACACCACTGTGATGGGACAAAGCCCCGCCGGGCAATATAGCAACATTAGCTCAACTACATTTGCAACCGGAAACGCCAAAACTTTGACCCTAGATACCGCCAAGTTGCAAATTCTGGATGGGGGAGCAGTTGCGACAACGACATTTTTTGCAGGTAATGGGGGAGATATAAGCATTAACGCTACGGAATCCATCGAAATCAGTGGTCGCAGTCGGAACAATAACAGCAGTATCAACTCATCTACCACTCGACTAATTCCAATACTGCGGCAGAGATTCGGTTTGCCAGATATACTCACAGCGAATGCCGGCAGTGTGAGCATTACCACGCCGAACCTGACGGTGACAGATGGCGGAACAGTCAGTGTCACCAGTCAAGGTAGTGGAAATGGTGGCAGTCTCAACATTACAGCCAATACCATCCGATTAGACCGTCAAGGAAGCATCCAGGCACAAACAGAATCAGGTGATGGAGGTAATATCGCCTTACAAGTTGGGAAGTTGTTGCTGCTGCGTGACAATAGTGCGATCGCAGCAACAGCAGGTGGTAATGGCGATGGAGGTAATATAAACATTAATGCACCCATCATCGCTGGATTAGAAAATAGTGATATTTTTGCCAATGCAGTTCAAGGAAGGGGTGGCAATATTCAAATCACCACCCAAGGCATATTTGGTTTACAATTCCGTCCTCAACTCAGCCCAGAAAACGACATCACCGCCAGTTCGCAATTTGGCGTAAGTGGCACTGTTCAAGTTAATACTATCGGTGTTGATCCAAATTCCGGCTTAGTCGAACTACCAGCAAATGTCACCGATTCATCCCAGCAAATTGCTACAGGTTGTGCTGGCAGTGAAGGCAGTCGGTTTGTGGCAACGGGGCGGGGTGGTATGCCCCAAAATCCTAATCAGGAAGCAAGGAGCGATGTCTACGACGGGCTACGCCTACGCACTTGGTCTGATATTCGCAATTTGAACGCATATCGTCAAAATAGCCCAATTATAGCCAAAATACCAGAAACTCAAAAATCTTTTGTGCAAGCAACTTTCTGGCATCGCAACCCCCAGGGCAAAATCGAGTTAATTGCAGATAAATACCCTGCTCAGACCCAACAAGTATTAACTTGCGCTGATCTACTTACAAGTCTTAACAATGCTAGCAATAATACCATTTATGGGAACTCTAAATACAGAGTATAAAAGGAAACTTGGCCATGAGTGTGAATTCTGCTTGGTTGGGTTTAATTGGTGGAATATTGATCGGTGCGATGTGGTGTGACTTGAGCAATGCCCAAATTATTCCCGACGGAACCCTCAACACCACTGTTTCCGCAAATGGTAATAATTTCACTATTACAAATGGAAATCGTGCTGGCAATAACCTTTTCCACAGCTTCAGCCAATTCTCAATTCCCAGCAACGGCTCGGCATTCTTCAACAACCCCTCAGATATTCAAAATATCTTCAGTCGTGTCACTGGGGGGAGTGTTTCCCAAATTGATGGTTTAATTAAAGCCAATGGTAGCGCCAATCTGTTTTTGCTCAATCCTAGTGGGATTATTTTCGGCACTTATGCTCAATTGAATATTGGTGGTTCATTTGTGGGGACAACGGCGAGTAGTATTAATTTTGCCGATGGGACTCAGTTTAGTGCAGTAAATTCAGCGACAGCACCATTATTAACTATGAGTGTACCCATTGGTTTGCAACTGGGTATTTCTGCTGGTCAGATTCAGGTGCAGAGTAATGGTAATGATGGCATTGTACCTACCAGTAATTTGGGAATAGTAGCTTCTCCAGGAAAAACCATTGCCTTAGTTGGAGGAGATGTTACGTTTACAGGTGGTGTAATTACTGCTCTTGCAGGTCGAATTGAAGTGGGTGCAGTGGCTAGTGGGACTGTAAATCTGACTCCCACACCCACAGGATGGCAATTAGGTTATACACAAGTTGAAAATTTTCGAGATATAAAATTTACGGGGCGTTCTTCTCTGTGGAATCCCGATCCTGTCGGCAATCCTTTTGGGGGTATTCAAGTCGTAGGGCGAGATATTACCCTGGATCAATCCCAAATTGCCGCCGCCACAGCCGGAACTAGGCAGGGTGGTAATATTACGGTGAGTGCAGAGCGATCGCTCTTTTTGGGTGGTGTAAATCCTCAAGCTCAAGCTCCGAGCGCCTGGATTGTCAATCAGGTGGCTCCAGGAGCAACTGGGAACGGGGGAGCAGTGAAACTTCAAGCAGGCGATTTGACTTTACGAGATGGTGCAGCCATTGAAACCCTGAGTTTAGGTGCAGGAGCCGCAGGTACGGTGGAAGTGGTAGCAGATACCATTGCTGCTAGTGGTGTCGTCACTCTGCAATCTCCCTTATTTATATCTGGTACTACTAATAGCCGGATCGCCAGTCAAGTCTATGGAGCCGGAAATGGGGGAGATGTTTCTTTGGTGGCTCGAAAACTCATACTAGAAGATGGTGCTTCAGTCACAACAACCGTCTTTCCGGGGACAACTGGACGGGGTGGAAATATTTCGGTTGATGTCGCAGATGAGATTTATGCCTTACGAGTGAATTCCATTGGGTTTCAGTCCAGTGGTATTACTGCTTCCACATTTGGAATTGGTAATAGTGGAAACATCTATGTTTCTTCAGATAAATTAAATCTCATTGATGGAGGAACAATTAGCACCATTACTTCTCGCTTGTCAGGAATACCTGGTACGGGAATTGGTAACGCTGGAGATGTTACCTTAGTTGTACGTGAAGCAAGCAATTTAGTCGGAGTATCACCCATTTCTCCCTCCCAAAATAGCTTTATTGGCAGTCTCAGTACTGGCTCTGGTAATACTGGCGATGTGTTAATAACGACACCGATACTATCTATCCAAGATGGTGCTACCTTGGGAGTGATTACTGTGCCAGTGGTTGGTGGACTTGGAGACCCCAACCAGGTAACTAATCTGGGGAGCAATGGCTCTGTTACTTTAAATGTAGCCGATCGCTTAACTGTTAGCGGTATCAGTCCCATAACTGGCGGCAGTAGTGTTGTCAATAGCGCCAACTATAGCAGTGCCAAACCTGGAGATGTCACAATCACAACCAATCAATTGCTCGTTCTTAATGGTGGCATCATCAGCAACACAACTGTGGGAACTGGTGATGCTGGGACTTTGACAATTCAAGCCAATGATATTCTGATCGATGGTGAAAATAATTTCGCACTAATCGTTGCTAATGCCCCCCTTTTGGATGCCACTAATCGTAGTTTGTTTAAGCTTCCAGACTCTCCCACCGGTAACACAGGTGTTATCAACATCAGTACTCAGCAATTAACCCTCCGTAATCAAGGTATTATCAGCGTCACTCATCAAGGTATGGGTGATGCAGGAGAGTTAAATATCCAAGCTGATCGAGTTTCTCTAGACGCTGGGACAATTACTGCGACTACGGCATCTGGAAAAGGCGGTAACATCAATCTAGCATTAACCAATACACTTTTGGCTCGTAATGGGAGTCAAATTAATGTCGAAGCACGTGGTAATGGTGATGGTGGCAATATCAACATCAATGCTCCGGTGATTATTGGGTTAGAAAACAGCGATATTATTGCCAATGCTTTGAATGGTAATGGTGGCAATATTCAGATTAGTACTCAAGGCATCTTTGGCTTAAAATTCCGCGATCGCCTCACCCCAGAAAGTGACATCACTGCTAGTTCCCAATTGGGTATCAACGGTATGGTAGATATTAATAATTTCGGTGTTGATCCCAATTCTGGTTTAGTAGAACTAGCAGCAAATATAACAGACCCATCTCAGCAAATTACCGCAGGTTGTTCTGATAATAAAGGCAGCAGTTTTGTAGCGACTGGAAGAGGTGGTGTGCCGCAAAATCCAACGCAGCAAGTGACAAGCAATCGCACTTGGTCTGACATCCGCGATATCTCTGCATACCGCAAAACAGGTAATATAACTGCCCAAATAACAACCTCCCCAGAAACTCTTATTCAAGCTACTTCTTGGCATCACAACGCTCAAGGAAAAATTGAGTTAATTGCAGATAAATCCACCACCCAAATGCAAACATCCTTAACCTGTACTGCGGTTCCCAACTGAAGTCCGAGCCATTGGCATGTCTACAACAAGTTCAGTTTTCATCAAGATAACTACTAAAACTGTTGATGCTGTTCAAAGGCAATGCCATTTAGGGAATTCTATTTATATAAGTATTAATGGGAACCGAGCGATGAAAGCACCCTCTGTTTGCCGGGGTTTGATCAATGTAATGCTGACAGGTGGGATGTTCCTTTGGTGTGGCTCTGTGAGTGCCCAGGTAACTCCTGATGGCACCCTCAATACTACTGTCTCCCAAAGCGGTAATAACTTTACCATTACTAACGGTAGTGCCGCCAACAGTAACCTATTTCACAGTTTCCAGCAGTTTTCGGTTCCCACTGGCGGTTCAGCTACCTTTGATTTAGTGAACACGCCCAATATTTCTACCATCTTCAGCCGTGTTACTGGCGGTAATATCTCTAACATCGATGGCTTGATTCAGACAATTAACAGCAACAACTCCGTTAGTCTGTTCTTGATCAACCCTAGTGGGATAATCTTTGGAGCCAATGCCCAACTAAACATCGGGGGTTCGTTTATTGGTACAACTGCCAACAGTATTAAATTTGCTGATGGCGCTGAGTTTAGCACAATCAATTCTCAATCTACCCCGTTGTTGAGCATCAATGTTCCTATTGGGTTGCAACTGGGCAGCAATCCCGCACCCATCAACGTTAAAGGCACAGGACACTCTTTAATTAATCGTAGTGGACTGACTTTGGTTCCCCCGATTCAGATTCCCGGTTCTACAAAACTGCAGATACAGCCGGGAAACACCCTAGCTTTGGTAGGTGGCGACCTAGATTTAAATGGGGCAAACCTGAGCGCTGAAAAAGGGCGAGTTGAATTGGGTAGTTTAAGCAGTGCAGGATTGGTAAATCTGATACCAAGCGCACAGGGCTATACACTGGGATATGGGAATGTACAAAGCTTTGGTGATATTCAGCTGGCACAGCGATCGCTATTAGATATCAGCGGTGTGAATGCAGGTTCCGTTCAAATTCAGGGTAGGCAAATTCAATTCACTGATGGCTCTCTGGTGCTGGCACAAAATTTTGGCAATCTCCCCGGTGGTGACATTCAACTTCAGGCTACAGAGTCTATTAATCTGATTGCCAAAACAGCTGATGGCACAATTCAGAGCGGAGTGCGTAGTGATGCTTTGGGTATGGGAGCTAGTGGGAATATCAGCGTTATTACTCCCAATCTCACTATCAAGTCGGGAGCGGGGTTGAATAGCACAACTCTTGGAGCAGCTCCCAGTGGCAATATTTACATTGATGCGATCGCCATTGAACTGTCTGGCTTTTTACCCACTAATCCTGCTAACGTCACCACGTTAAACACTACTACACTAGGCACTGGAAATGCTGGTGATGTTTTCGTCAATGGTAATAGTCTACTAGTATCAAGCGGGGCCTCACTATCTTCGACTACCTTTGGTAGTGGTTCTAGCGGTAAAGTGACAATTCGTAATACCAATACCACGGTGATCGGAGAAAGCCCATCTGGACTTTACAGCAACATTAGCTCAACTACATTTGCAACCGGAAGTGCCAAAACCTTGACCCTAGATATTGCCAAATTGCAAATTTTGGATGGAGGAGCAGTTGCCACCACCGCATTTTTTGCAGGTAATGGGGGAGATTTGAGCATCAACGCTACCGAATCAATCACAATCAGCGGTCAAGGTCGGGCAACTAATAGCAGCATTAACGCCTCCACCATCCGACCCGATCCGTTATTGCGGAAACGATTTGGTCTGCCGGATAGATTAACAGCGAATGCCGGCACTGTCAGCATTACCACACCGAACCTAACGCTGACAGATAGCGGGACAGTCAGTGTCACCAGTCAAGGCAGTGGAAATGGTGGCAATATAAACATCAGTGCAGACACCATCCAATTAAAGAATCAAGGGTTTATCCAGGCACAAACAGAATCCGGGAATGGTGGTAATATTGCATTGTCCGGCAGAAACCTGTTACTTCTGCGGAATAATAGCCTGATTACCTCAACAGCTGGCGGCTCAGGGAATGGGGGTAATATCAGTATCAATGCACCCATCATCGCCGGATTAGAAAATAGTGATATTGTCGCCAATGCAGTTGTAGGTAATGGTGGTAACATCCAAATCACCACCCAAGGCATATTTGGCTTACAATTCCGTCCTCAACTCAGCCCAGAAAACGACATCACCGCCAGTTCGCAATTTGGCGTAAGTGGCACTGTTCAAGTTAATACTATCGGTGTTGACCCAAATTCCGGCTTAGTTAAACTACCAGAAAATATCACTGACCCATCGCAGCAAATTACTACAGGTTGTGCCGGCAGTGAAGGCAGTCGGTTTGTGGCAACGGGGCGGGGTGGTGTGCCGCAAAATCCCAGTCAGGAAGTGAGGAGCAATCGCACTTGGTCTGACATCCGCAATATCTCTGCATACCGCAAAACGGGTGATTTAAATGCCCAAATTCCAGCATCACCGAAGGTTCTCACCGAAGCCACAACTTGGCATCGCAACGCAAAGGGCAAAGTTGAGTTAATTGCAGCTCAACCAGTCAACATACAGCCATCTTTAACCTGTGCTGTGGTGTCAAACTAATGGTCTGTCCTATTAGTTCTGAAGGGTTATAAAAGTTTGTAGTAAGGACTTTAGTCCTGGATTTTTAAGCACTTAAGTGCTTACTACAAACCCTGCAAAATTAATGGGACAGACCACTAATCAGTCCCGATGCTGGAAATTCTAGGCAATAGTTGTTCTCAACACGACCATTTCGGGAATCTTAAGAGTATCAGTTAAAAGTAAGTATTTATGCCATGAGAGCAATGCCTAACGACAAGCCGCGAAGCGTCTACGCTTTTCTATCTGCACTCACAACAGGATTTTTGGCTTCCGGGATGGTGTTACCTGTGATACTCATTTGCAGTAGCTACGCAAATGCTCAAGTGATATCTGATAGTACTACCAACAGCCTTGTCAATCCAAACGGTAATAATTTTACTATTCTTAATGGTATTGAAAAAGGTGATAATTTATTTCATAGTTTCAGTAATTTTTCAGTACCAACTGGTGGTTCCGCTAGCTTTGATTTAATCAATACACCAAATATTACAACTATATTTAGTCGAGTTACGGGTGGAAGTGTTTCCAATATTGATGGCTTAATTCGGACTCTTAATAGCAGCAACCCCGTTAGTCTGTTTCTGCTCAATCCCAGTGGCATTGTATTTGGGCCCAATTCCAGCCTAAATATTGGGGGATCATTTGTTGGTACAACTGCCGACAGTATAATATTTGCGGACGGGTTGAAGTTTAATGCCATCGATGCCACACCGCCCTTATTAACTATGAGCGTGCCTGTTGGCTTACAATTTGGCAGCAATCCGGGAGCTATTACAGTCCAAGGGTCAGGGCACAATGCCCAATTAGGCGACTCACTTCAGGTTTCTGGACTGAACATCGGCACAAGAGGATTACAGTTGCAACCTGGAAAAACGCTAGCATTGCTGGGTGGGAATGTTGCCTTGGATGGAGGGTTGCTCTCTGCACCAGGAGGACTAATAGAACTGGGTAGCATCACTAACGGAAGCGTCGCCCTCAATTCCATCCCTCAAGGATTTGCGCTAAGTTATCCCAATGCTTCGAGTTTTGGCGATATTCAGATCAACCAACGAGCTTTAGCATCTACACGCGATCTCAGTAATGAAAGTGGAGGAGCAATCCAAATTCAGGGGAAACAGGTCAGTATCCGAGATGGTTCGCTGATATTAGTGCAAAATCGCAGCAACCAAACTGCTGGTAATATTGCAATCAATGCTACCCAGTCCGTCCAGATCATCGGCAAGTCTCCTGATTTTAAGAGTTCCAGCAGTTTAGTTAATGAAACTATATCCTCCGGCGCGGCAGGGAATATTATCGTCACCACCCCACAATTGAATATTGATCAAGGTGGGTATATCTTCAACCGTACTTTTAACACAGGGCTGGGTGGCAATATTGCACTCAATACTGGTGAAATGCGGGTCAACGGTTTTGCATTTGGCGACCCTTCTCCTTTTCGAGCAGTCAGCCAGATATTAGCCGCTTCCTATGGGACTGGGAAAGGTGGAAATGTTGCCATCTCCACTCAAAACCTGTCTATTTTAGCTGGCGGCAATATAGCAGCAAGACCCTACGCTTCAGGCAATGGCGGCGATGTCACCGTGAAGGCAGATACGATTCAGGTGACAAATGAAGGAGCGCCAAACGGTCTTTATTTTAGTCTCTTGTCTACTGCCACATTCGGGTCTGGTAACGCAGGGGATTTGAAAATCGATACCCGTACACTGTCGATTCAAGCTGGCGGCAGAGTGTCTGCTTCTAGCATAGTTTTAGGAAATGCGGGTTCACTGACTATCAATGCGTCTGAATCGATTGATGTCAATGGTGTAAAAGATGCCCAAAATCCCAGCTATATTGGTACGGCGGTTCGTCCTGTTTTTCGAGTTTCTAGGGCTAATTCCGGTAGTACCACGATTAACACCCCAGTTCTTAACATCAGTAATGGTGCAACGGTTTTTGTCCAGAATCTTGGCTCCGGTAACGCTAGCACCCTGAAGATTAATGCCAACACCCTACGACTCGACAATGGGGCAAGCATTTCAGCATCCACAAAAGCAGGCGAAGGTGGTAATATTAATTTCCAACTGCGGGATCTACTACTGATGCGTCATGGCAGTTTCATTAATGCAGAAGCTGGTGGCAGCGGTAATGGCGGCAATATTACGATCAATGCTCCGATCATTGTGGGTTTAGAAAACAGTGACATTATTGCCAATGCATTTCAAGGAAGGGGTGGCAATATTCAAATTGCAACTCAGGGGATTATCGGACTAAAGTTCCGTCCCGAACTTACTCCCGAAAATGACATCACCGCCAGTTCGCAATTTGGCGTAAGTGGCACTGTTCAAGTTAATACTATCGGTGTTGATCCAAATTCGGGTTTATTCCAACTACCAGTAAATGTCACTGACACATCGCAGCAAATTGCTACAGGTTGTACTGACAGTGAAGGCAGTCGGTTTGTGGCAACGGGGCGGGGTGGTGTGCCGCAAAATCCCAGTCAGGAAGCGAGGAGCAATCGCACTTGGTCTGACATCCGCAATATCTCTGCATACCGTAAAACGGGTGATTTAAATGCCCAAATTCCAGCATCACCGAAGGTTCTCACCGAAGCCACAACTTGGCATCGCAACACAAAGGGCAAAGTTGAGTTAATTGCAGCTCAACCAGTCAACATACAACCATCTTTAACCTGTGCTGCGATGTCAAACTAATCAGTCCCGATGCTGGAAATGGTCAATTCAAATTATTTTGATTCTAGGCAATAGTTGTTCTCAACACGACTATTTCGGGAATCTTAAGAGTATCAGTTAAAAGTAAGTATTTATGCCATGAGAGCGATGCCTAACGACAAGCCGCAAAGCGTCTACGCTTTTCTATCTGCACTCACAACAGGATTTTTGGCTTCCGGGATGGTATTACCTGCAATACTCCTTTGGAGTGGCGACGCAAATGCTCAAGTGATATCTGATAGTACTACCAACAGCCTTGTCAATCCAAACGGTAATAATTTTACTGTTCTTAATGGTATTGAAAAAGGTGATAATTTATTTCATAGTTTCAGTAATTTTTCGGTGCCAACTGGTGGTTCCGCTAGCTTTGATTTAGTCAATACACCAAATATTACAACTATATTTAGTCGAGTTACGGGTGGAAGTGTTTCCAATATTGATGGCTTAATTCGGACTCTTAATAGCAGCAACCCTGTTAGTCTGTTTCTGCTCAATCCCAGTGGAATTGTATTTGGGCGCAATTCCAGGCTAAATATTGGCGGTTCATTCGTTGGTACAACTGCCGAGAGCATAGTATTTGCGGACGGATTTAAGTTTAATGCAAACGATGCTACACCACCTCCCTTATTAACTATGAGCGTGCCCATCGGACTGCAACTCGGAGCTAATGCTGGAACAATTCGCACCCAAGGAACGCCAGCACTCAATTTCCTTTTTCGCCCCTCGCAAATATTCAAGGCTCAAACTGTGGCTTTGGTGGGTGGTGAAATCGACATCAATCAGACCAGTATTGCTAATCCAGACGGAAGATTTGAATTATGGGCATTGCGGAATGCTGAAGTTGGGTTGAATAATCAAACCGGATTGCAACTAACTAGCCCCATTTCTGCTGATTGGGGAACAATTGCACTACGCCAATCCTCGCTCATTGATACTAGTGGGATTAATGGCGGAGCAATCAACATTCGGGGGCGGGGTCTGACACTTGCTGAAGGTTCAGGAATTTCTTCTGCTACTGGTAATTTTGGCCAAGGGCAGGGTATCACTGTCAAAACCACAGAATTTGTAGATTTGTTGGGACTCTCTGCCCCAGCGAATTATGACACCCCTGGATTATTCACTAATGTATCGGGAACTGGGGCAAAAGCAGGAGACATTATCATTGAAACTGAACGTTTACGGATTCTGAATGGAGCTTGGTTGCAGTCCATTAATAATGGCTTTGCCTTTAACTTTTCGACTTTTCAGTCAACCCCAATCAAAGATGCTAGTACTGGAAATATTACTGTTCGTGCTAAAGATGTGGAAGTGAACGGATACAATCCATTTCCCTCTCCTTTTACTGGTATTGCTAATTTCCGACCTAGCGCTATTACTACTTTGGTAAATGGTGGTAACAATAATAATAGTGGCAGTATCACCATTGATGCAGATCGAGTTCATCTGCTCAACGGAGGTCGCATCAGTACAAATATCATTGGCTTTAACTTCCCTGGTTTTGAGTTCATTACTACTGGCAATGCAGGGGACATCTCGATCCGTGCTGAGAGTCTCAAAATTAAGGGGGTCACACCTTCTGGATTGACTGGTGCTGTCATCAGTGGAATTCAACCTTTTGCAGAAGGTTCAGGCGGCAATATCACTATCGACACTGGACATTTGCAAGTAGCAGATGGTGGGGCTATATCTAGTGCGTTATCAGGTACTGGCAAAGCTGGAAATATCGAGATTCATGCAAAAGATGTAGAAGTTAGCGACCCTATGATCGATAGTTTTAGCAATACAGTGAGTGGTATCACTGTTGCAGTAGCTAAGGATGCAGTTGGCCAGGGTGGAAATATTAACCTGCAAGCTGAACGCCTGCGTGTTTTCAACGGTGGACAGATCACCTCATCCAGTTTGGGTCAAGGATCTGCTGGCAGTGTCAATCTGCGAGTTAATGATATAGATGTGCAGGGCATCTCTCAGGCTTTACCCGATGGTCGAATACTACCCAGTACTATCACCGCATCCTCAGCGAATGCCTTTACTGCTCGGTCAGTGAATATCACGACTGATAGCTTGCGTGTCCGTGATGGGGCAGAAATTACCGTCAGCAATTCTGGAACAGGGGATGCGGGTAATCTCAATATCAACGCCCGTAATATCTTCTTGGATAATGGAGCAAACCTGCGGGCCGAAGTGAATGGAGGTAGCCGTGGTAACATCCGTCTTCAAGCAAGTGATTTGCTCTTGTTGCGACGCGGCAGTAACATCATCACCAATGCCCGTGGTGCTTCTACAGGAGGCAACATTGAAATCAGTGCGGGGTCTATTGTTGCTGTCCCAAAAGAAAACAGCGATATTTCGGCTAATGCTGTACTCGGACAAGGTGGCAGCATCCAAATTACCACTCAAGGTATCTTCGGATTGCAATTTCGCGACCAACTCACACCAGATAGTGACATCACCGCCAGTTCTCAATTTGGAGTGAGTGGCACTGTTCAAGTTAATACTATTGGTGTTGATCCAAATTCCGGCTTAGTTGAACTACCAGCAAATGTCACCGATCCATCCCAGCAAATTGCTACAGGCTGCGCGGGCAATGAAGGCAGTCGGTTTGTGGCAACGGGGCGGGGTGGTGTGCCGCAAAATCCTAATCAGGAAGTGAGGAGCAATCGCACTTGGTCTGATCTCCGCGATCTCTCTACACACCACAAAACTGGCAATGTAACAACACAAATATCACCATCATCAAGAACTCTTATTCAAGCTACTGGTTGGAGACGCAATGCTGACGGTAAAATTGAGTTCATTGCTGCTCAACAAGACTATATACAACCATCTTTAACCTGTGCTGCGGTGTCGAACTAATTAGTCCCAACCTTGGAAATGGTAAAGTCAAAACAATCGGAGGTTTTGATATGGCTCAAGTTTTACCCAAAATCTTGAATTTTGAAGAATTTATTGCATGGCTGCCAGAAAACACCGGGAAGCGTTATGAATTACACGATGGGATAATTGTAGAAATGTCTCAACCCAGTGGAAAACATGAAAAAGTTACGGGATTTTTAGCTGGGGAAATTACTGTTGAATATAAGCGATTAAAGTTACCCTACTTTATCCCCAAAACAGCATTAGTAAAACCACCGAGAAAATCGTCGGGTTACTTGCCAGATGTCATATTAATCAATGATGCGAATCTACACAATGAAGAATTATGGTCAAAAGAATCTACTGTAACTCAAGGTGAATCCATCCCTTTAGTTATTGAGGTTGTCAGTACAAATTGGGAAGATGATTATTACACCAAGTTAGGTAATTACGAATCAATGAAGATTCCCGAATATTGGATCGTTGATTATGCAGCTTTGGGAGCAAGAAAATTTATTGGTAATCCGAAACAACCAACTATTTCTATTTATAATCTAGTTGATGAAGAATATCAAGTAGCTCAATTTAGGAATTCTGAACGTATTATATCTGCTACTTTTCCAGGTTTAAACCTGACTGCTAATCAGATTTTTCATGGTGCTTTTTAGAGCATTTTTTGAGGTACAGTTTTGGTAAGTGTAATAATTGCTAATTGTTTTGATTTCAGGAAATAAGTCTTAACTAGACGACAATTTTGGGAATCTTAATACCAGAAGGTCATAGAATTATTTCTGGTATGAGAATAATGGGCAGAAAGATCAGCTTCCGGCTTGACACTTTTCTATTTATAGTCACAACTGGGTTATTCACTCTAGGAATAATGCCATCGGCGATAATCCTGTGGAGTCGCTGTGCGATCGCTCCCTAAAGACTAATCGATGAAAGTTGCAATTGATAGATCCCCCGATCCGTTGGGCAATATGTAAGTGAGCGTTGTGACTGAATCTTTAAACTATCAGTAATTATTTATGCTTTTCCAAATTAAACAACGTCGCTGGCTATATATCAGTCTCAGTATTTTGAGCTTGTGTTTAGCAGTGACCATTACACCTGCTAGAGCATCTCTGCAAGTACCAACAACTTCTACCCTGAATGTGTCTGCATCCACTTCCCAGCCGATCAATTGGCTAGAACAGGGACGAAATCTCTACCATTCAGGACGCTTTGCGGAAGCTGTTACAGTTTGGCAAACGGCAGCACAACAGTATCATACCCAAGGCGATCGCCTAAACGAAGCTCTAAGTTTAAGTTACCTCTCACTAGCACAACAGGAACTTAATCAATGGGAAGCAGCCCAACAGTCTATTGAGCAAAGTCTGAAACTATTGCAAACCTCTATTCCCTCTGCTGATGCAATTCTTTGGGCACAAGCACTCAATACCCAAGCAAACTTGCAATTACATACTGGCAAAGCCGAAATTGCGATCGCCAGTTGGCAACAAGCTCAAAAATATTATGACCAAGCAGGTGACACAATGGGAAGCCTGGGTAGTCAAATCAACCAGGCACAAGCTTTACAAAGTTTAGGATTTTATCGGCGTTCTAAACAACAGTTGGAGGCGCTGACTGAAAAACTCCAAGGGATGCCAGATAATGAAATCAAAGTTAGCGGATTGCGATCGCTTGGTTTGGCCTTGCAAATAATTGGCGACTCTAGTAAAAGTCAACAGGTTTTAGAGCAAAGTTTAGCGATCGCTCGCCAAATTTCAGCCCAACCCCAGTTAAGTTCTATTCTGATCAGCCTGGGACAAACTGCTGTTGACTTGCAAGATCCAGAAACAGGACTAGATTACTTTGAGCAGGCTCAACTCTTAGCCACCAACCCAAGCGATCAGTTGCAAGCGCGTTTAGCTCAGTTTAAGCTTTTCCTCAATTACGACAAACCGAAGTTTGCTAACCCACTCGCACCTCAACTACTCCAACAACTCCGAGAACTCCCCCCCAGTCATACATCTCTCTACGCAGCAATCAATTTTGTTGCCACCGTCAATCATCACCAGTCAAATTCTGACGAAATCCTACCACTCAAAGATTTGGCGCAACTAATGGCAGTCACAGTCAAGTCTGCACAGCAAATCCAAGATACTCAAGCAGAAGCTTATGCATTGCATCAGTGGGGAAAACTCTATCGTCGTACACAGCAGTTATCACAAGCACAGGAGTTAACTCAGAAATCCCTCAACATTGCCCGTCAACTCCAAGCTAACGATATCATTGCTCAATCGGCTTGGCAGGTAGGACAGTTATATAAACAACAAGGCGATCGCGATCAAGCAATTACTGCCTATACAGAAGCAGTCAATGCTTTAAAGGCACTGCGGGGGGATTTGGTGGCTATCAACCCTGATGTTCAGTTCTCTTTTCGCACCAGTGTGGAGCCTGTCTACCGGGAACTGGTTGATTTACTTCTACAGAGTGAAAAACCAGGGAACAGGGAGAATAAAGAGGAATTGGGGCAAGGGTACAAACCCAAGGCATTCGCCTCTGCACTCCGCCCCCCTGCCTCTGATCAACCCAGTCAAGCAGCACTGATGCAAGCTCGTGAATTGATTGAGGCACTCCAAATTGCCGAACTCGATAACTTTTTTCGGGAAGCCTGTTTAGATAGAACTCAACAGATTGATCAAGTTGATCCCACTGCAACTGTCGTTTATCCGATTATTCTGCCAGATCGTTTAACAGTAATCCTCTCAAAAGCAGGGCAACCACTCCGTTCATATTTCATTCACAAATCTCAAACTGAAATTGAGCAAACTCTGGAAAGCTTTTTGGTTACTCTTAACCCTGTTTCGGATTCCAAAGATCGGGATCGATTATCCCAACAGATTTATGATTGGTTGATTCGCCCAGCAGAGGTGGATCAAGCATTCATTGATACTAAAACATTGGTGTTTGTTTTGGATGGTCGGTTGCGAAATATTCCTATAGCAGCTCTTTTTGACGGTAAACAATATCTGATTGAGAAGTATGCTGTGGCGCTCTCACCAGGATTGCAATTAATGGCTACGCGATCAAACCACATCAGTGCGATCGTAGGTGGTATCAGCCAATCCCGCGCTGGTTTTAGTGCTTTACCCGCTGTGGAATCAGAAGTGAAACAAATCTCCAAGGCGATGTCCTCCTCTCTGTTGCTGAACCAGGAATTCACCAGTCAAGCCCTTGCTGAACGAGTGAAATCTAGTAGCGCAGGTATTGTCCACCTAGCAACCCACGGACAGTTTAGTTCTCGTCTCGAAGATACCTTCTTGCTCACTTGGGATGGACAAGTCAACGTTAAGGAGTTATCTGAACTCTTGAAAAATCGGGGTAGCGATCCATCGAAAGCCATAGAGTTGCTGGTATTAAGTGCCTGTGATACAGCAGCCGGAGACGATCGCGCCGTCCTGGGATTGGCGGGATTGGCTGTCAAATCCGGCGCTCGCTCAACTATTGCCACCCTATGGCCCGTCAAAGATCGGGCAGCTGCAATGCTGATGACTCGCTTTTATGACCAACTGCGACAACCTAAAATAACTAAAGCCGAAGCACTAAGACAAGCACAAATTAACTTAATTCGCCAAACTGATTTCCACGATCCCTTCTTTTGGTCTGGCTTTGTTTTGATCGGCAACTGGATTTAGCTACGTAATAACACTGGTTAAAATGTAAGATAATTATGCTGTTTTTTTACATTTTTTTAGTGCTAATCGCTTATACTGATAGTAGAAGTTACCTAACTTGACTGTTACTTAGACTTATTCTCTAAGCTTCTGTCCATAGTCGAAGGAAACATATTTTGCATCACATTGCAATTAAATGAGGTCAAACATTATGAAACGTCGATATTTAGCTAGTACATTGAGCGTTATCGCTCTGATCACTAGCAGTGCATGGACTACTGCCCATGCTGTTACATTTACCCCGCCCACCAACAATGGTGCGCCTAGACAAGCAACCGGAGGTGCTTCTCGCGGTAGTCTCTTTACTCCTAGTGCCGGCAGAGGTGCGCCCAGACAAGCAACCGGAGGAGCTTCTCGCGGTAAACTCTTTACTCCTAGTGCCGGCAAAGGTGCTCCTAGACAAGCAACCGGAGGAGCTTCTCGCGGTAAACTATTTACACCTGCCGCCGGAAAAGGCGCTCCCCAACAAGCAAGTGGAGGTGCTTCTCGCGTTGGTACTTACTACTTGAATCCATCAACTGTAAGCACAACACAACCAGCAGCACTAATCGCCCTCTTGCCCCAAAGCTTTTATGGCACAACTGTGTCTGAACGTCCCACAATTCTGGTGTATCTCCCGTCTTCCAATGCCCAAGAAGCCTTGTTCAGCCTCAAGGATGAAGCTGGCAATATGCAACATCAGATGAGCATTCCAGTTGCGGGAAAAACTGGGGTAATCGCGATCAAATTACCGGACAATGCGCCCGCTTTAGCTGTTGGTAAAAACTATCAATGGTTCCTAGCGCTCAAAGTAGATGGACAACTCAGCCCCAGTACACCTTATGTCGATGGTTGGGTTCAGCGTATCCAGCCCAATGCTGAGTTGGTAACAGCAATGCAAGAAAAAGATGCTGTGAAACAAGCTACAGCTTTGGGTAAAAATGGTGTTTGGTATGACTGTGTAGCAACACTTGCAGCGACATACACAGCCCAACCTAACAATGCAACTCTCCGCAAACAATGGGAAGAACTTCTGTCTTCAGTGAGTTTGAAGGAGATTGTAACAGCGAACTTATTGGCATCTACCAACTAATGCCAATTTGGGCATGGGGCATTGGGCATTGGGCATTGGGAATTGGTGAAAAATTACCCCTCTGCTCCTCTGCTCCTCTGCTCCTCAGCTCCTCAGTCCCCAGTCCCCAGTCCCCAATCCCCATCCCCCTTGTATGGCACAAATATGTGGCGCAGATTCCAGGCTTTAATCCAACGCACTCGTAGCGTTTTGATTATTACTCCCAGCGTTGCTTTAACGGTTATGGTTGGGCAATCGTTGGGACTTTTCAATTTACCGGAATGGAAAATCCGCGACGAATGGGTTCGTCAGCGATCTTCACAGGCGATGCCTATGGCGGGCTACGCCTACGCAGATGAAATTGTGATTGTTACAATTGATGAGCGCGATATCCAATCGGTACGTAAATGGCCAGTTCCAGACTGGGCACTAGCACGATTACTAGAAAAAATTCGGGCGCAACAACCCCGCGCCATTGGACTGGATCTCTATCGAGATTTACCGGAAGGAAGTGGACATGACCAACTTGTTCAAGTCTTCCGCACTACTCCCAATTTAATCGGAGTTGAGAAAATTACTGGTGAACGAGTCAATCCGCCACCGGAATTGAAAAAAAAGGATCAGGTAGGATTAGCAGATTTAGTCTTGGATGGCGATCGCTTTGTGCGTCGTGCCCTGCTGACAGCTGAAGATGCCAAAGAGCAAAACACCATTAAAGCCGGACTGGCAACCCTTGTCGCCCTCAAGTACCTCGAAGCTGAAGGAATTAGCTTAGAAAGCATTGACCCCCAAAAGCAAAAGTTCCAGTTGGGCAAGGAAATTTACCTGCCACTGCAAAATCAAGAAGCAGGTTATACTGATGCCGATTTAGGAGGCTATCAAATTCTACTCAATTGGTATGGTTCGGAATCAGCATTTCGTAAAGTTGCTATGCGCGATGTGTTAGCAGGGAAAATTCCGGCAGATTTGATGCGCGATCGCATGGTATTTATCGGATCAGTTGCCTCCAGTACCAATGATTTCTTCAGCACACCCTTCTCTTCCTGGATATCTGCTCAAAAACCGACTCCAGGTGTCGTTATTCATGCCAATATTGCTCATCAACTAGTACGAGGGGCAAAAACAGGAAAAGCCAGCCTACATGGCGTTTCTGGCACTTTCCTGTCGCTGTGGATTGTTTTGTGGTCTTTTGCTGGTTCTACTGGTAGTTGGTTGTTATCCAATAGCAAGCTGCGGATTCCCGGCGGCAAAATTCTTTGGGCAACTCTAGGCATCAGTGGAACCTGTGTATGGGGTAGCTATGGGATGTTTTTGCATGGTGTTTTAATTCCGGTAACACCCGCCTTAGCTGCGTTTATCGGTAGTGTGATTGCCACAACAAATGCCTATAAACAACGGAAGTTAGAAGAAACAAATCGCCAACTAGAAATTGCCAACAGTCAACTCTTGGATTATTCCAAAACCCTGGAGACAAAAGTCGAAGAACGCACTCATGAATTGGTTGAGGCAAAGCAAGCTGCCGATGCTGCCAATCAGGCAAAAAGTGAATTTCTCGCCAACATGAGCCACGAACTACGTACACCTCTCAATGGCATCCTTGGTTTTGCCCAAGTACTAGAAGGATCGCCAAATATGACAGCTAAAAACCTCGAAGGAGTCAGCATCATCTACCAATGCGGATCGCACCTCCTAATGCTGATTAATGACATTCTCGATCTCTCGAAGATAGAAGCGAGGAAATTGGATTTGGTTGTCACCAGTGTGCATCTGCCCAATTTCTTACATGGTGTGACTGAGATTTGTGGTATCCGAGCTGAACAGAAAGGGATTGGATTTAACGTATTAATTAGCGATCGCTTACCACTTGCCATTGAAGTCGATGAAAAACGGCTGCGGCAAGTGTTGATTAACTTGCTGGGCAACGCGATCAAATTTACAGATAGCGGTGGCGTAACGTTCAAAGTAGAGGTGCTGGGGACTGGGGACTGGGGAGCAGAGGGGCAGAGGGGCAGAGGGGCAGAGGGGCAGAGGGGTAATTTTTCACCAATGCCCAATGCCCAATCCCCAATCACCAATCCCCAATCCCCAACAATCAAGATTCGTTTTCAGATTGAAGACACGGGTATTGGGATGTCACCAGACCAACTGGAAAAAATATTTTTGCCCTTTGAGCAAGCGGGTAAAGCAGGGCAGCGATCTGAAGGTACTGGCTTGGGATTGGCGATTAGCCAAAGAATTGCGGCATTGATGGGGAGCGGAATTCAGGTGCAGAGTCACCTGGGTGAAGGAAGTTGTTTTTGGCTAGATTTGACAGTACCAGTACCACTCGCTCATGACTGGCACGGAGGAGCAATCGCCCCAACTACCCAGAAAATTGCCGGAATTCGGGGTAGTGCGCCTCAGATTCTCATTGTTGATGACGATCGCAACCACTGTTCTATGTTGACCAGTTTGTTGCAAGAAATTGGTTGTCGAACCTTAGAAGCGAGCGATGGCAAAAATGGGCTACAGATGGCAACTGAACACAATCCAGATGTGATTCTGCTCGATTTAGCCATGCCCAATATGGATGGTTTTGAGCTAATGGTTCACTTGCAAGGAAATCCGCAAACCCGCTCTATTCCCATTATTGTCTCTAGTGCCAGTGTCTTTGAAGAAAATCGCCAGCGGAGTTTAGAGGCAGGGGCAAAAGCATTCCTGCCCAAACCCCTGCAGATTGACGAACTACTTAATAGACTGCGATCGCTGTTGGGAGTGGAGTGGATGTATGCCAAATCTTCATCTCAACAGTCGTCTCCCAAAGCTGAATGGGTTCTACCATCCCAGGATGTTTTGCAACAACTCTATCATCTGGCAATGATGGGAGATATCTCAGCGATCGAGGGAATGTTAGGAGAGATAGTTGAGCAAAACAGTCAGCTAGCTCCCTTCGCGGCAGAGTTAAACAAACTCACTGCCAATTTCCAAACTGGAAAAATTCGTAAGTTCCTCAAATCATTTGTCACAACGGAGTTACATCCATGATCGCTGTTTCTGTCTCGAAACCCATACATATTTTGTTGGTGGATGACAATCCCAACAATCTCAAGGTTCTATCTGAAGCGATTCAGGGGTGTGGCTGGAAAGCGCTCATGGCAACAGATGGAGAGTCAGCGATCGAACAAACAGAATATGCCCGTCCCGATCTCATTCTCTTGGATGTGATGATGGCTGGTATTGATGGATTTGAAACTTGTCGCAGGCTGAAAACCAATCCCATCACTCAGAATATTCCGGTGATTTTCATGACTGCCCTGGCCGATTCTACAGATAAGGTGACAGGATTGGAAATTGGTGCAGTTGACTACATTACCAAACCCTTTCAGCAGGAAGAAGTTATTGCCCGTTTAAAGTTACACCTGAAAATTTCCCATCTCACCCGGACATTAGAAGAACGTGTGCAAAACCGCACCGCAGAATTAACTCAATCTCTAGAGCAGTTACAACAAACCCAACTACAAATGATCCAGAGTGAGAAAATGTCCACTCTCGGACAGATGGTTGCAGGTATTGGTCATGAGATTAATAATCCGGTTGGTTTTATTGGCGGGAATATATCTTATATTGAGGAATATGTAAACAATTTGCTTCGTCTGGTGAGCCTCCAACAGCAGAAGCTAGCGCAGCCAGATCCGGAAATTCAAGAGCTTGTTGAAGAAATTGACTTGGAATATCTAGCAGAGGATCTGCCAAAGCTACTGGGATCAATGCGTCAGGGAATTACCCGTCTTAAAGATATCAGTCTTTCTCTGAGAACTTTTACTCGCACAGATATTTCATCTCAGGTGGAGTTTCAGATTCACGAAGGAATTGATAGCACCTTAATGCTGTTGAAACATCGACTCAAAGGCAATGGCGATCGCCCTAAAATCCAAGTTTTAACACAATACGGTGAATTACCTGCAATTAGTTGCTATCCAGGACAACTGAACCAGGTGTTCATGAATATCATCGCCAATGCTATTGATGCATTTGATGAACTCGATCAAAATCACTCCGATCAAAATATTAATGCTTATCCGAACACCATCACCATTACCACATCAGTTGATTCTCAGCAACAAACCGTCACAATTTGCATCCAAGATAACGGCCCCGGTATGCTTGCTGAGGTGCAAGCTAGAATTTTTGAGCAATCTTTCACAACCAAGGCTGTGGGTAAGGGAACCGGGCTGGGATTAGCTATTAGCCACCAAATTATTGTTGAGAAACACAATGGACAAGTCAACTGCTTGTCAATCCCCGGTGAGGGGACAAAGTTCATTATTACTCTGCCCATGTGACCGAAACAGAAAAATACTCTTTAGATTCTTATCTGGAGTATAGCGATCGCCTCTGGGACATTTAAGAATCTAAATGAGAAGTGCGTCAGTGTAGGTATGGCTAATTCTCAATTCCGACGAAAATTTCTCTTGCGTTGTTTGTGCCTTGCGACTTCCTTGCGCTTGTGTTTTTCCAAAGGCGTTTCAAAGTGACGATTCTTTCTCATATCTGGAAAAATACCAGCTTTGGAAACTTCCCTCTTAAATCGACGCAAGGCTGACTCAATTCCTTCATTTTCGCCCACAAATACTTGGGTCATTTTTATCTCCTACTTAATTGATACTAGGCACTTTTAACAGGAAAGGCACTTTTCCTCCTACCTCCTACCTCCTGACTTCTCCCAAGGGGAGACGCTAAAAGCGATCTGCCTTCTGCCTCCTTCACGCCATCCAGTAGACCGGAGCGCAAAAAGGGCAGATAATAATTCTGCCCTTAAGACGTTAAAACTTAATTTTTGATCTTAAAGTTTAGTAGCGATTTCTGTTATATCCGCCGCCACCACCACTGTTGCCTCGGTTTCCACCACCAAAGGAACCGCCTCTATCTTCTTTTGGTTTAGCCTTATTCACTTTAAGGTCACGTCCCATCCACTCAGCACCATCAAGAGCATCAATGGCAGCTGTTTCTTCAGCTTCTGTGCCCATCTCTACAAAAGCAAAGCCGCGTGGACGTCCTGTTTCACGGTCAGTAGGCAACTGAACCCGTTTTACAGTACCGTGTTCGGCAAAAACAGAATTGAGGTCTTCTTGTGTGACCTCGTAGGATAGATTACCTACATAAATTGACATGCATTATCTCCAAAATCATAGGTGTGTAGAGATTTAGATTTCGGAGACAAGCTTGTTAAGACCAAAAGGGAAAAGCCTGTCAATACTAAAAACAAACACTGTAACCGAATTTTATTCTCACTTGATTACCTTAGCACATCATTCAGTTCTTACCCACCGTAAAAAAGGAACTACTAAGAGTTCAGAGGGCTACGGGCGGTATTGGGCATGGGGCATGGTGCATTGGGAATGGGGCATGGGGTATTGGGCATTGGTGAAAAATTACCCCTCTGCTTCTCTGCTCCCCAGTCCCCAGTCTCCAATCCCCAGTCCCTAATCCCCTCAATATAATTAGCAGAAATTCCCCAAATAATTGCAAAATAAATGCAGTTCGTCATTGTTACTACCTGGAAATGCCGACTACACTTGCTGACACCCAAAATTTACTTTCTGACCTGATCGCCCGCTATTCACAGCGTGTAGATTATCTGATGATTCGCCTTGAAGAAGCAGAAGGGACTGATATCTTGTTGCGTGGCGACAAGGTAGAAACTCTCAGTGAAGGCATCTCTATTGGTGGACATATTCGCGCTTGTTATAAAGGTGGATGGGGTTTGAGCTGCTTTAACCAACTGGCGACAATTAAGGATCGTATTGAAGAAGCGATCGCAGCTGCGCGGATGGTTGGTGATGAAGAAACTTTACTTGCACCCATTGACCCGGTGCAAGCAGTATGCATTCTCCCCCTACAAGGTACTGATCCCCGCAAAATCTCCCTCTCGAAGAAAAAACAATTGTGCGATCGCTATGCCCAATTGCTCAAAAGCGTTGATCACCGGATTACCACTACCTCGGTGCGTTACGGTGACAGCGCCCAAAAAGTGATCATAGCTACCTCAGAAGGCACTTTGATCGAGCAATCTTGGGTGGATATGGAAATGCGCTTTGCCGCCACCGCCAGAAATGGCGAAACCGTACAAACTGGACGGGAAACTACTGGCTCTCGCAAAGCTTACGAAGATTTAACTGATTTGGATGAACAGGTAAAAAGTGCAGCTCAAAGAGCGATCGCCGCTTTATCTCTACCATCGGTGAAAGGCAATACTTACACCGTAGTCATTGACCCGATTCTCACGGGTTTATTTGTCCACGAAGCCTTCGGACATCTTTCTGAAGCTGATATGGCTTACGAAAACCCCGATCTCCTGGAAGTTATGACCATTGGACGGCGGTTTGGCCCTGACGAACTCCAAATTTTTGATGGTGCGGCCCCAGAGGGACATCGCGGCAGCTATTTTTATGACGATGAAGGTACACCTGCTACTACAACTCAACTAATTAAAGATGGAGTTTTAGTTGGACGTTTACATTCTCGTGAAACCGCTGGCAAATTGGAGGAAGCACCCACGGGGAACGCTCGCTGTCTCAACTATCACTTTACTCCCATTGTGCGGATGACAAATACTTGGATTGAACGGGGTAAAACCCCAGTCGAAGACTTATTCACCGATATCAAAGAAGGAGTTTATGCTCGTAATTGGTTGGGTGGGATGACAAATGGAGAAATGTTCACCTTTAGTGCTGGGGAAGCGTGGATGATTAGGAACGGCAAAATTGCTGAACCTGTGCGGGATGTGACGCTTTCAGGAAATGTATTCCAAACATTAGCGGATATTGAGGCACTTGGTAATGATTTTTACTGGGATGAATCCGGCGGTTGTGGCAAGGGAGGGCAAAACGGTTTGTCAGTGGGCTGTGGTGGCCCTAGTCTGCGAATTCGAGATGTAGTAGTTGGTGGGGAAACGTAAACCAAAGAGCGAGAACACGCCCCATCTCGCAGAGAATAACTAAGTTTGTAGTAAGAATTTAAGTCCTTACTACAAACCATCAAAATTAATATCCCTCAACATCCCTCCCAAGTATGAAAAAAACTCACAACTCTAGGTAGTAGCGCGAGTAGTTGAAGATGGCTAACCTAAATATTAGGTATTCGACATTCACTCTGGCTTGATATCACTACACCAATCCTCCGTGGCGCGTACTGTGGATTTAGTGCCTGTCTGAATAGCCTTAATCAAACGTTCCTTAGCACAGCGACAGATATGAATGCAGATCAACTCCTGAAAAACTATGCCGCAGGTGTCAGAGATTTTACTGGTGTCAACTTGAGCGAGGCAAACTTAAGGGAAGCTAATCTCAGTGGCATAATTTTAGATAGAGCAATTTTAGATGGAGCTAATCTGAGTCACGCTAATTTAGCCCACGCCAGTTTGATTGAGGCAGACTTAAATGGAGCAGATTTGAGTAATGCTGACCTCAGTGGTAGCAACTTGAGCGGAGCCATCTTGGATGGAGCTATCTTGGATGGAGCAGCAATGGAAGGAGCTAATTTGAGTCAGGCTGATTTAACGGTTGCTAAACTGATTGACACTAACTTGAGTGAGGCAGATTTGCAGGAAGCAAGCTTGATAGCGGCGAATCTAGATGGAGCAGATTTGAGTGGTGCAGACTTAACTGTAGCCGATTTATCTCAGGCCAATCTCACTCAAGCAGATTTGAACCAGACAAATTTGAACGGAGCAAATTTGGAGGGAGCCAATACAGAAGGAACTATCTTAGATGAGAAGGTGTAACATCTCTCGCTGCTAAATTGCAGTATCAACTATAGCGGCGGGATATAAGAGGCTGTTTGAAAAGTGTTTACGCTGTGACTTTAGGCACTTTTAGATCCCCCCTAACCCCCCTTAAAAAGGCTACGGTGTACATACAAGTCGAATTACCCCCCTTAATCCCCCCTTGTCAAGGGGGGAAAAAGAAATCTTGTTCCCTCCCCTTTGCAAGGGGAGGGTTAGGGTGGGGTAAAACCCTGGTTAATCAGCTATTTCAGACTTGTTGTATACACGGTAGCTTAAAAAAGTGGGAACTGGAATCAAAGTCTCCCAATTTATCGGGAGATTTAGAGGGATATAAAACTTTTAATACCAACAAGAGGACTTTTCAAACATCCTCTTAGGCAATTGTCTAGAAGTTTAAAATATCTAAAGATTCTTCTATTTCTAAATCTACGATTCTTTCTCGTGTGTCTTTGAGTGCTTCTAGCTTACCATCTTTACGATATATATCTGCCGCTTTTTGAAAGTCTGCAATTGCTCCCTGTTTATCTGCGATTTCTAAACGAATATTGCCACGATTGTAATAAGCATCAGCATAATTTGAATGAATCTGTATAGCTTGAGTATAATCTTCAATTGCTCCCTCAAAATCTCCTAAATCTGAACGAGCATTACCACGGTTATAAAAAGCATCGGCATAATTAGGATTCATCTGAATTGCTTGAGTATAATCTTCAATTGCTCCCTCAAAATCTCCTAAATCTGAACGAGCATTACCACGTTTTTTATAAGCTATGGCATCTTGAGGATTAATCTTGATCGCTTGGGGAAATCCCGGTTGAGATCCTAATAAATAACGAGCAATTCCACGGTTTTTATACGCATCAGCATAATGGGGGTTAATTTTAATGGCTTGGGTATAATCCTCAATTGCTCCTTGGTTATCTCCTACATGAGAACGAGCTTCAGCCCGATTTTTATAGGCTACGGCAACATTAGGATTAATTCTAATAGCTTGGGTATAATCATTAATTGCTTCTTCTAATCGACCCAGCTGATATAGGGCTAAACCTCTTTTGTTGTAAGATTTTGCATCATGAATATTTATCTGGATTGCCTGAGAATAATCTGCGATCGCAGCTTCGTAATCTCCTATTTGATAATGAGACAAACCTCTTTTGTAATATAAATCAAAATCATTATAATTAGCTTTTAAAGCTTGATCATAGTTGGTAATTGCATTTGTATATTCTCCTTTTTCAAAACATTCATCACCTAATTTTGCATAAAGTATATTTAAATCTTCATCACGATATTCAGGTTGAAAAGAAGATTTTATTAAATGATTATTAGTTGGCTTAGATAGAATTTCCTGTTTCGGAAGATATTTATAAATTGGTGGTTGTTGCCTAGAAGAATTATTTATAGAAGATTGTAACTGTTCTAAATAGCACCATAAACCACCACCATATAGTAATTGCTCTATTCCAAAGGAAATTTTACCAGTTTTCAACTTAATCATCCGGGTTGGGAGAAAACCAGCCAAAAAAAGGTGATACTCAGATTGTGCTTCACTCACATCCTCTTGAATCAAAATGCAAACTACAACTGCATTTTTTTCGACCTCTTCAGAACTAATTGACCATCTTACTCTGTCAATTCGACCATGACGAGATTTAACCTCAATACCAATAGATGGGTCGGAAGTCAAGGTGAAATCTATATTGCCATCACCCCCGAATCGCTTTTCATAATCGACTTCGGTAATAAAATCGGCTAAACGTTCTTTGACAACTTCCTCACCCAACTTCCCTTTGAGATAGCTAATAAAAACATCACGGACTGGTAAAACACGCTTATATTTCTCAGCCATCAGCCAGCAAAATTCCCGTAATGCTCTTAACCTTTCTCCAGAGATAATAGTTAATTCACTATATTGACCTTCTGTTTCACAATGAAGCAGAGAACCAGATGTTAACCTTTTAATAAAATCAGACTGTAGCGATCGCAGTAGTGTAATCCAGTCCATTTATATTTCTGCGAATCTTTTAATGAGATTATTCTATTAAAATATCCATTCGGCGTAAACCTTTTAATTATCTTGCAGGATTTACATCAGTTTTAAAGGTGCAACCATGTCTGATTATGCCAGAGTTTGAGGAGTTGGGAGAGCGCGATCGCTGGGGATAATACATGAAATATTAATTAGTTAACCACCCAATACTTGTCGGGTTTTGGGGAAAGGGGAAAGGGGAAAGAGAAAACCTTTACCCTTTAACCTTTTCCCAAAACCCAATTCCGAGTTCAAAATGCTTTACCCAAGCAGTATTGGCTAACCACCAAGATCGCAAATGACCCCAAATTACAACCCCAAGCTAAAGCCTCTCACCGACCTCGCTTGCGGGGAGAGGGTGGTGTTGTCTACGAAACACTCTTGCGTTCGACCTCCTCCCTCCTGAATCTAAAGCATTAAATGATTCTGTTGACAATTGTCCAAACTTCCCCATCAGAGCGGACATAGGGAACAGAGATTGTTTTGAATCCAGTGATGAAGGGTTTGTAATAAATCTGCCAATACATTGGACTCAGTTGATTGGCACAAGCCTTAAGAAAACGGACTTCTGCCGCCAATTCACCTGCTAGTTGATTGATGCGTTGAGCATGAACCTGTGCGACTTCTTTAGCTTCCTCTAACTGCTGCTGGATGAGAAGTTGTTTTGATTCACCTTGCGATCGCACTAACTTACCTTGTTTTTGTTTTATCTGGCCTTCCAAAGCGGCGATCGCTGCATCTATGCCCTGGAGTTCAACTGATAATTGGGCATTTTCCCTGGCTTGACGGCGGTAAGCTTCCACCATTGCCTGGGGTGATTCATTCTCGCCAGAGATGACATTATTAATAGTGAGTGCAGCGCGTTCTTCTAGGAGAATCTGAATTTGAGATTTAAGCGCCGCCATTTCAGCCTGAATTTGCTCCATAAATCGAGTTTTAAGTGCTGAGTAAAATATTAAAAGCTTTTTGCGCCTTGGGTATCGAGAGAAAGCGATCGCACCTCGGCTGTAATTCCTTCTTCTTGCCAAGCAGCTAACATCGCCGCTTCCACAGCCTCCGAGTGTAATTTATCCGCCAAAGCTAACAGTGTTGGCCCCGCACCACTAATTACCATACCATAAGCACCAGCACTAACAGCTGCGATGTTGAGAGCATCATAACCAGGAATCAAAGCTTTGCGATAGGGCTGATGCAATCTATCTTGCAAAGCCGTCTTTAACCATTGTCCGTTACCAGTTTCCAAGCCGCGTAACAATAATCCCAAATGTGCTGTATTGAAAATCGCATCGGCGCGACTCACTTCAGTGGGGAGAACACCCCGCGCCTCTGAAGTAGAAAGTTCAAAATTAGGAATAGCCACAACTGGTACAACATCTTTATGCCAGGGGACATCACAAATTTCCCAAGCTGTACCACTGGTAGCAGCAAGACGACATCCTCCCAACAAAGCTGGAACTACATTATCAGGATGTCCTTCCATTGCGATCGCTAACTCCATCACCTGCGACTGACTCATCGGCGCACCCTCCAGTTGATTCGCAGCAACTAACCCACCAACAATTGCTGTTGCCGAACTACCCAAACCCCTCGCCAATGGCACACCTAATTTAATCTCTATTTTCACAGTCGGCGGCGTCTGCTCTATATGCTGATAGAACTTGACAAAGGCTTGGTAAAGGAGATTACTCTCATCAGTTTGGACTCGTTCAGCTTCCGAACCCGTGACATGAATAGTTAACCCACCTTCTTCTAGGCGAGTGAACTTGAACTCGTTGTACAGCTTTAATGCTGCACCGATGCAATCAAAACCAGGCCCCAAATTCGCAGTTGTGGCAGGAACAGTAACAGTGATGGCAGAAACAAGAGACATTGGTAAAACTCACTAATCATCAACTAGCATCCCATGTAAAGGGTTGATTTGTTCATGAGTTATGGTAATTGTCTGTAATACCAATTCTCTATGAAGATGCACAGAATAACACATTTGAAGCTCCATGCTAGACAAGGTAATTATTCTATGCAGGCTCACATAGATTTGGTATTAGAAGTTTTATAATACTAGATTGGAATGACGAATTACTTTGACTTACCCTCAATCTACATCTAGTTTATCGAATAGTCTTTTTCCATGAATCACTGCTGCAACAGTTAAAGTGTCACCCTGAATTTGATAGATGATTCGATAGCTATATACAAACTTTTCCCTAATAGTATCATCGCCAAACTCTGGTACTATTCGACCTGAGAAAAGAAAGTTACTCAAGTTAGGAGGAGCAGAGGACACGAGTCAGAATTCCTGAGCCTCCTGCCCTCTGCCTTTCTTGATGATCAGCTATCAATAATCTGTTCTGCTTCGGAAATATACCTAGAAGTTCTCGAAGTTAGCGATCGCTCTTTTCCACAGAAACAAAAAACCTACTTCAAAGTTCCCAAAACGGGCGCTGCCTCAACCTCGGAAATTTGCGGAGCCAAGAATCCCTTAGCATAAATCTGGGGATTTGTTTGCGAGACTATGGCATAAGACTGGCGAAGATTAGCATTGACTGCGACAGTCTTCACGTCGTACATCTGCATCGCCATCTTGGGATAGAAACCAATGCCAATAATCATCAGCAGAAAACAGGCAGCGATAAACACCTCACGGGGTCTAGCATCCTCGTATACTGCATCTTCTGGCACGAGACAGTCTGTACCAAAACAAACTGTTCCGTCATCTTCTTGATTTTCTAAGCCTGCATTATTAATGTCGCATAGCAGTGCTGCGTCTTTACCATAAAACACTTCTCGCAGCATGGAAAGTAGATAAATCGGTGTGAGAATAACTCCAACTGCGGCGAGAAAAACTGTGACGGTGCAGAAAGTCGAACTGTAAACGTCACTGCTTGTCATTCCAACAAATACCGAGAGTTCGCCAGCAAAGCCGCTCATACCGGGAAGCGCTAGAGATGCCATTGCTCCGATTGTAAACAGGGCAAAGACTTTGGGCATGGCTTGACCAATACCGCCCATATCTTTCATTACCATTGTGTGGGTGCGATCGTAAGTAACGCCCGCTAAGAAAAACAGCACCGATGCAATCAAACCATGCGAAATCATCTGCAACATCGCGCCGTTGATTCCCAAATCAGTGAATGAGGCAATCCCCAGCAGTACAAACCCCATGTGAGAAATCGATGAATAAGCTAAACGCCGCTTCATATTGGTCTGAGCAAAGGAGTTCAATGCACCATAGATAATGTTGACAACACCCAGAATAGCTAGAACTGGCGCAAAGTAAATGTGTGCATCGGGAAGTAGTTCAAGATTCAGGCGAATTAGTCCATATCCGCCCATCTTCAGCAATACACCAGCCAAAATCATTGATACAGGAGAGGATGCTTCGCCGTGGGCATCAGGCAACCAAGTATGCATCGGGAAAACAGCAAGCTTGACACCAAATGCAATCAACAACCCTGCATAAAGTAGCAGTTGTAAACCAATGGGATATTCCTTCTTGGCGAGGGCGGTTATATCAAATGTCATATCACCGCCGCCGTGTAGCCCCATTGCTAAGGCTGCCACTAAGATAAATATAGAAGCTGCTGCGGTATACAACAAAAATTTCATAGCCGCATAACGCCGCCTTTGCCCACCCCAAATGCAGACTAGTAGGTAGACGGGGATTAGCTCTACTTCCCACATGATGAAAAATAGCAGCAAGTCTTTGGCAACGAAAACCCCTACTTGTGCAGAATACAGCACCAGCATCAAAAAATAGAAGAGGCGAGGGCGGTGATCAACTTGCCAAGCCGAAAACATCGAGAGTGTGGTGACAAATCCTGCTAGCAGCACAAGTGGTACTGATAGTCCATCGACTGATACCGCCCAGTTCAGACCCAACTGAGGCATCCAGGCATAACTTTCCACCATTTGAAAACTAGCATTGCTGGCATCGTAATGCTTCCAAAAGGCGTAGCACATCAAGGCAAAGTCTGCAATACCTACACCCAGTGCATACCACCGCACGCGCTTGCCATCTTTATCAGGCAGCACAGGGATGAGCAGGGAAGCAACTAGTGGCAGCAAGACAATTGCGGTAAGCCAGGGAAATTGATCCGCTATCATGTATATGAGAAAAAATACTTATTTGGGATGATGTCATTGTACTAAACTTTGTAACAATTTCTTCATAAGTATTTGTCCCAGTTAACCATAAATATTTGTCCCAGTTAACCGCTTTGACTCAAAGACAATTGACTTGAAAATGGCGACTGGGGCCTGGGGAAGAAAGATTTTTAGTTGCTCACGGTACTAATCCAGCCCGCAAGGCACGGACGGCAGCCTGTGTCCGGTCAGCAACACAGAGTTTATTGAGAATACCTCGAACATGAGTTTTTACAGTACCGACTGTTAAATAGAGCCTTTTCGCAATTTCTGCATTGTCACAGCCAGCGACAATCAACTCTAAAACATCCATCTCTCTGTGAGTTAAAGGATAGCTGACTATACTTTTCTCTGTATCTGGGTCAATACCTTCAATCAAGACTCTTTTGCCAGATGCACCTCTGCTGCCATCGGGAAAATCTTGACGTATTTGTTGTAGTACAAGGTCTGCGATCGCTGGATCAATCCATGAGCTACCTGAGTATGTGGTTTGTACAGCCTCCACTAGTTTCTCAGTTTCGATATCCTTCATGCAATAAGAATCTGCACCTGCTGCAAACGCTGCTAAAACTGCCTGTTCACTATTCTGCATCGTTAAAATGAGCAGCTTGGTTGTATAGTCTTCATTTTCTGCTTGATATTGCCTAAATGTGCGTGTTAGCTCAATACCATCCATGTCAGGCAAACCAATGTCAATAGTAGCAACATCCGGCTTGAGACTTTTCAGAAGCTTGATGCCATCAGTTGCATTGGCTGCTTCACCAACAATGTTAAAGTCTGGCTGGGTTTGTAAGGCAGACCGTAAACCGATTCTTGTCAGGTTGTGATCTTCAATCACAAGGATCTTGATTTCACTCATAGTTGCTTAACTTTACTGTTATTTATCTCAAAGTACAGATTAAAATAATCTCGTTCTTCTATTCGGTATCTTATACAAAAAGCAATCTCTTTGGTATTGTTCCCTGAACTTCATCTACCATTAGGCATAAATATGGCAGTTCTTGCTTGAGTGAGGTACAAAAACCCCACCCCCAACCCCTTCACCTTAGCAAGAGGAGAAGACTATGATATACCTCATGTAATTAACGCCATAACCTTATCCCCTGACATCCTCCCACGGAATATAGCCGATAGGATTCCAAGAATTACTTCTTGGGTTTTCTCTTTCCATGACTCGACTTACTTGGAGGAATTTATCCAGCCACGCAGAGGTCGATGTCTCCAAAGAGAATTAACATCACTATGTGCTGCATATTGCAATAATGTATACGTTTAATTACTTAAAAAGAGATTAGATTCGGAAAACTTTAAAGGAAAATATGAATCCTTAATCATCTCAGCGCTGGTGAAGTAAGCTATTACTAGATTTGCTAGGGATAGCCAAGCACTTCTTTTTTTTATTTAGCCATGTCTTTAACTAAAACTGTCAAAAAAGATAAAATTCTCGTTGTCGATGATGTTTTTGACAATCTACTGGTGTTAGAAGCAGTCCTAGAAGATGAGGACTATGAAATTAGCTTGGTGGAAGATAGCAAAATTGCTCTGGCTATGGTTGAGGAGTTACTCCCAGACATAATTCTCTTAGATGTGATGATGCCGGAGATCGATGGCTATGAATTTACTCGCCGCGTTCGACAGAATCAGGCGTTGCCATTTATCCCCATTCTGCTGCTCACGGCTCACTATGAGTCTAGCGTTGTGGAAGGACTTGATGCTGGTGCCGATGACTTCATTCGTAAACCATTTGATCCTGACGAACTACATGCACGAGTGCGATCGCTCCTGCGTCTCAAGCATAGTATCGACGAACGAGATCAGATGGCTAACCTCCGAGCAGATTTTGTCTCGCGTTTTACTCACGATTTACGTATACCACTGGTAGCCTCCAACCGCGTATTAAAATTATTGCTAGAAGGCAGATTTTGCGAAGTTTCGCCACAGTTGCAAGAAATAATTGATACCATGATTGGCAGCAATCAAGACCTGCTGGAAATGGTAAATACCTTGCTAGAAGTTTATCGTCATGAAGCGGGCTGTAAAACCTTAAAAATTTCTCCCTGCAATATTCAGGAATTAGTTAGTGAAGTTTCCCTAGAATTAACTCCCTTAGCTGAAGAAAAAGGATTAGCTGTAAATATTGATCGAGATGAAACTGCAATCACCATCATGGGCGATCGCGTAGAACTGCGACGAGTATTGACAAATCTCATCGGCAATGCTATCAAATTTACAGACAAAGGCTCTGTAGATATTCACTGCTATCTCACTTTGGCAGATGTGACTATTGATATCCAAGATACGGGGCCAGGAATTTCTAAACCAGACCAGGCAAGATTATTCGAGCGATTTCGTCAAGGGAAACACCAACGTTCTGGTAGTGGTTTGGGACTATATCTATCTCGCTACATTATCGAAGCACATCAAGGCACAATCGATGTCATATCTGAACCAGGGCAGGGTAGTACATTCACTATCCGTCTACCTATAGCTAGCGAAAACTAAAAGTGGGGATTCATAGAAAAACCTCGTCTTGGCTAAAGAGGAGAAATCCTGATGAGCAAAGTCGTGGGTTGAACTTTCTAGAGATGAGTAACGTTTTAGGAGAATCGCTCTCTAAAAATAAAGATTCATTTCTTTAGTTTATCTAAAGTCGCGTCTAAGTTATCAAATTACCTTTCTAAGATAGAAGCAGCAACTATAAGTTGCCATACACGACTAAAACCCAACTAACAGCTAGTGGCTGCGGAGAACATAAAAATGGCTAAAACGCCAGAATCCCTAGAATCGCCTATCAATGAAATTACAGACAGAGCCTTAGATCGTGATTGTACAACCTTATCCCGTCACGTCCTCCAACAACTTCAGAGTTTTTCGCCAGATGCACAAGATTTAAGTGCGCTGATGAATCGCATCGCCTTGGCCGGCAAACTGGTTGCTCGGCGCATGAGTCGCGCTGGTTTAATGGAAGGCGTTCTCGGATTTACTGGAGAAGTTAATGTCCAAGGGGAATCCGTCAAAAAGATGGATGTCTACGCCAATGATGTATTTATCTCAGTGTTTAAGCAAAGCGGCTTAGTCTGTCGCCTCGCTTCTGAGGAAATGGAAAATCCCTATTATATCCCCGAAAATTGCCCCATTGGTCGCTATACCCTGCTGTATGACCCAATTGATGGCTCATCTAACACTGATAACAATCTCAGCTTAGGTTCCATTTTCGCCATTCGCCAGCAAGAAGGAACTGATAGCGATGGTAAAGCAACTGACCTCCTCACCAACGGACGTAAGCAGCTTGCTGCCGGATATATCCTGTATGGGCCCTGCACGATGCTGGTTTATACTATAGGTAAGGGCGTTCATTCCTTTGTCCTCGATCCCAGTTTAGGAGAGTTTATTCTCACAGAAGAGAATATTCAGATTCCTAAGCACGGTTCTGTTTACAGCGTCAACGAAGGTAACTTCTGGCAGTGGGAAGAATCGATTCGAGAATACATCCGCTACGTTCATCGCACAGAAGGCTACAGCGCTCGTTATAGCGGCGCAATGGTTAGCGACATCCATAGAATTTTGGTTCAAGGCGGTGTGTTTCTTTACCCAGGCACAATTCAAAACCCAGAAGGGAAATTACGCTTGCTTTATGAAACCGCTCCTCTCGCCTTTTTGATTGAGCAAGCAGGTGGTCGTGCTACTACAGGACTGGTAAATATCTTGGATGTGGTGCCAAAAAAACTGCATCAACGCACGCCTTTAATTATTGGTAGCAAAGAGGATGTCGCAAAGGTGGAATCTTTTATTCAAAACGGACACTAGAAGACTATTCGTAATTCGTAATTCGTAATTCGTAATTACTGTTACGTAAGGGTCTTAGACGTTTTATAAGGGTGACTCATTTTCTGTATGCTGTACTCTCATCTGCCATTAATTAAACGTTAATCATGGTGATTTAGGATTGGGGATGCAAAATAGCGCTTTTTGAAGATCAATTAAGGATTATCTCAGCTGGCCGATGTAATAAGTGATTGGCAACGCCACAATTCAAAAGTAACCATCAATAATTTGATGCGTTTTGCCAACTTTACTTAGAAGCATCACAATACAGGAGTGAAATAAACTAGCTATGTCTACCAATCATCTACTAGAAATTAAGCAATACGGTCAAAGTATCTGGATGGATAATTTGACCCGTGACATTATTCAATCAGGCGAACTCAAAGACCTGGTGGAAAATCAAGGTATATCTGGGATAACTTCTAACCCAGCTATCTTTGAAAAAGCGATCGCTGGTAACGTTATTTATGATGCCGATATCGAAGCTGGAGTTCGGGCTGGCTTACCGACATACAAAATTTACGAATCCCTAGTTTTTAAAGATATCCGTAATGCCTGTGATATTTTACGCCCTGTTTATGAAGCCTCGGATAGACTCGATGGTTATGTGAGTATTGAAGTCCCGCCAACCATCGCCCATGATACTGAAGCAACAATAGCCGAAGCTAGACGCTATTTCCAAGAAATTGATCGGGAAAATTTGATGATTAAAATTCCCGGTACAGAACCTGGTTTGCCAGCAGTGGAACAAGCGATCGCAGATGGTATGAATGTCAATATTACGCTGCTGTTTTCTGTAGAAAGCTATATCAACACAGCTTTGGCTTATATTCGTGGCTTAGAAAAACGGGTAGCTGAGGGTAAGGACATTAGTAGAATTGCTTCAGTCGCTAGCTTCTTCCTCAGCCGGATTGATAGCAACATCGACGCCAAGATTGATGCTAAGTTGAAAAAAGGTGTTGATGATATTGCCGTGGAAGCAAAGCTAAAAGCTGTTAAAGGAAAAGTAGCGATCGCTAACGCTAAGATTGCGTATCAAGAATACAAGAAAATCATTAGAAGCGAGCGTTGGCAAGATTTGGCAGCAAAAGGAGCCACAGTACAACGGCTACTTTGGGCTAGCACCAGTACCAAAGACCCCAACTACAGAGACGTGATGTATATCGAAGAGTTGATTGGTCATGATACTGTCAACACCGTACCACCAGCGACCATTAAAGCTTGTGCCGATCATTGTAACGTAAGCGATCGCTTAGAAACAGATTTAGACAAAGCTTACACGCTGATCGAAAACCTCAAAGATCCCGACATCAACATCGATCTCGATAACGTCATGGATGAACTGTTAGTCGAAGGCATTGACAAGTTTATCCAGCCCTTCCAGTCCTTGATGAACTCTTTAGAAGACAAGATCAAGGTATTGTCACCAGTGTAGGGAACAGAAGAGGGGAAAAGGTTAAAGGGTAAAGGGTAAAGGTATAGTTCTTCCCCTTTCCCCCCGCCCCTTATCCCCAGAGGGGGCCCCACCTTCCCCTTTCCCCCTTTCCCTTTCCCCAATCCAAAATCCAAAATCCAAAATCCAAAATTGTTATGGTTAGTCTGCTAGAAAATCCCTTGCGCGTTGGTCTGCAACAACAAGGGATGCCTGAACCCCAGATTATAGTCATTTTTGGCGCTTCTGGTGATCTCACCTGGCGCAAACTAGTGCCAGCGCTTTACAAATTGCGGCGAGAACGGCGGATTCCCCCAGAAACGACCATTGTCGGTGTGGCACGTCGAGAATGGAGCCACGAGTACTTCCGTGAACAAATGCAAAAGGGCATGGAAGAGGCGCATCCTGATGTCGATTTAGGGGAACTCTGGCAAGACTTCTCTCAAGGTCTGTTCTACAGTCCTGGGGATATAGACAACCCCGAAGGCTACCAGAAACTAAAAAACTTATTGAGTGAATTAGACGAAAAACGGGGCACGCGAGGAAATCGCATGTTCTACCTCTCAGTTGCTCCCTCATTCTTTCCTGAAGCGATTAAGCAGCTAGGAAGCGCCGGGATGCTAGAAGATCCCTACAAACATCGTCTAGTAGTTGAAAAACCCTTTGGTCGAGACTTGGCTTCTGCCCAGAGTCTTAACCAAGTGGTACAGAAATATTGTAAAGAAAACCAAGTATACCGGATTGATCACTACTTGGGTAAAGAAACAGTCCAGAATTTGCTGGTGTTTCGCTTTGCCAATGCGATTTTTGAGCCGTTGTGGAATCGCCAATTTGTTGACCACGTGCAAATTACCGTGGCAGAAACCGTGGGAGTGGAAGACCGGGCTGGTTACTATGAAAGCGCCGGCGCACTACGGGATATGTTGCAAAATCACCTCATGCAACTTTACTGCCTAACGGCAATGGAAGCACCCAACGCAATGGATGCCGACAGCATCCGCACAGAAAAAGTGAAGGTACTCCAAGCTACTCGTTTAGCTGATGTTCACAATCTGTCGCGGTCAGCAGTCCGTGGTCAATATAGTGCTGGCTGGATGAAGGGTCAAGCAGTGCCAGGATATCGAGTAGAACCAGGTGTTGATCCCAACTCCACCACACCCACCTACGTCGCTATGAAGTTTTTGGTAGACAACTGGCGCTGGAAAGGTGTTCCTTTCTACTTGCGTACCGGAAAGCGGATGCCGAAAAAAGTCAGTGAGATTGCCATTCACTTCCGCGAAGTTCCATCTCGGATGTTCCAATCGGCTGCCCAACAGACAAACGCCAATATTTTGACGATGCGGATTCAGCCAAATGAAGGTATTTCCCTGCGTTTTGATGTGAAAATGCCGGGGGCAGAATTCCGCACCCGTTCCGTTGATATGGACTTTAGTTATGGTTCCTTTGGCATCCAAGCAACATCTGATGCCTACGATCGCTTATTCCTTGATTGTATGATGGGCGATCAAACATTGTTCACCCGCGCAGACGAAGTAGAAGCAGCTTGGCAGGTAGTAACACCAGCCCTTTCCGTTTGGGATGCACCCGCCGACGCAAATACTATTCCCCAGTACGAAGCCGGTACCTGGGAACCAGCGGAAGCAGAATTGTTAATTAACCAAGATGGCCGTCGCTGGCGCAGACTTTAAATATTAGTCATTAGTCATTTGTCATTAGTAACTAGTCATTAGTCACTAGTAAAAACACAAATGACAAATGACTAATGACAAAATCCAAAACCCAAAATCCAAAATCCAAAACTTCCTATGGCTCCCCAAGCTTCTACAATTTTTTCACTTCAGGCGCCAAAAGATATTTCGCTTAACGAAATAGAAGCGGAACTTAATCAAATTTGGCAAAGCTACGGCATTACCGGCGAGGACGGTGGGCTTCCTGCTGCGACTCGGGCCACGACATTTAGCTTAGTGGTTTACGAACCAGAAGAAACCCAATATCTTTTGGCCACTTTGGGATTTTACAACGGCCCGCTTGACGGAATTTTAGGGCCTCAGATGGTAGCTGCTTTGCGGCAAGTGCAGACAAAATATGGACTGCCGGATACTGGCACAGCAACACCTGAAACTTTGGCTATCTTGAGAGAAGAATTCACCAAGCGTCAAGGAAACGGGGCTGGTGGGGATAATGGTTCTATTGATCTTCCCAGCTTAAATGCCCCAAGTCCCAGAATTGCCGATGAAATCGCCCTCCGCAACCCTTGCCGGATTATTGCGCTGTTTCCCATTGCTGGCGAAGATGAAGGAGTCAAGGCTCAAGTTTCTGCTTATTGCCCCATCCAAAAGCAATCGTCAAGTACACTAATTTGCTGCGAATATATAACTCTTAGTGGAACTGCTGCTGCCTTGGAACGCATAGGTGGGATGATTCCAGCATTGTTAATTGGCGGCTTACCAAAGTTTCTTTGGTGGAAAGCAACTCCAGTCCCCAACAACACTCTATTCAAGCGCCTGGCAGCAGTTTGTAACAATGTAATTGTGGATTCTTGCCGCTTTAACGAGCCAGAAAGTGATTTACTCCGCCTCCAAGAATTGGTGGAAAGTGGTGTTCCTCTGGCTGACCTAAACTGGCGTCGCCTCTCAGCATGGCAGGAATTGACAGCTGAAGCCTACGACTCACCTCACCGTCGGGCGGCCCTCAGAGAAGTTGACCGAGTAACTATTGATTACGAAAAAGGCAACCCCGCCCAAGCTTTGCTGTTTTTGGGTTGGCTGGCAAGTCGTCTAGAATGGCAGCCAGTTTCATATCAAAAGGAAACGGGAGATTATGACATCACTCGCATTCGTTTTATTGCCCAAGACCAACGGCAAGTGGAAACCGAATTAGCGGGTGTTCCCCTTGCTGATGTGGGTGAGATTGCTGGCGACTTGATTGCCTTGCGCCTCAGTTCGACAAATCCCAAGGCAGACTCTGGTACCGTAATTTGCTCGGAAACTGGTGGCTGTATGCGGATGGAAACCCACGGTGGCGCCCAATCTGCCGGTCTGTTTCAACAGGTGACTTCACTTTCGGAACAAAAGGCGGAAGCATTGCTGAGTCAGCAGGTACAACGTTGGGGACGCGAATCACTTTTTGAAGAAAGCCTGGGAGTGACAGCGAGTATTTTCAAATTGGAAACAAACTAGTAGTCTGTCCCATTAGTTCTGAAGGTTATAAAAGTTTGTAGTAAGGACTTTAGTCCTGTATTTTTAAGCACTTAAGTGCTTACTACAAACCTTGCAAAATTAATGACATAGACTACTAGTATTCTGACAAGAAAACAATGCTTGCTTTGTAGTGAGCGCTAAAACGCTCAAGTCAAGGACTAAAATCCTGGCCCCTATCCTAACGGAGACGCTGGCGTAGCCTGTTGTAGAGAAGACTCGCTAACGCTGCACTATCGTTAGTCACTCATGAGGGAAACCCCCTTCTCTACGAGACGCTCCGCGTTGGCGTCAGCCTCTCACTTTGGGCTACGAGTTACCAAATGCGAAAATCAAACACAAACTCTTCAGATTTTTGGATATTTCAATAATCTGGAGGGTTTTTTATTTTCCTTGGTTTTTGAGTTTTTGAGACGCGATAAATCGCCGTCTCTACAAGTGCAACGTTTGATGCATTGACCTGCAAAAATTAATTAGCCTATTGGCGTGACAAGAGTAGTAGCGTTGGCGTAGCCCACCGTAGGTATCGCTACTACTCTTGTTATAGCCGTAGCCACATAGGTTAGGACATTTTGAAAACCCCAAAGCTAGGAATAGTAATACTTTTACCTCCTGCCTCCAGCAAGAACTGCCTCCTGCCTCCTGCTATAAAATCAATTATCTTAAAACTTTGCAATATAAAATATTCAAAAGTAACTAAGTTGATTCACCAATACTAAACACATCCAACTCGCACCGCCCTAGTAGCAGCTTCCGTGCGGTTGGTTGCTCCTAACTTATTTAGTACCTGACTGACATGATGCCTAATGGTAGAAGGACTCAATTTCATCCGTTGAGCGATCGCATCATTACTCAATCCTAAAGCCAAAAGTGTTAACACCTCTGCCTGTCGCCTGCTCAGTTCATATACAGGAGGGGATGATGGTTGAATCGGTTGCAGCAACGCCTGAATCACCTCTGCTGCCAAAATAGATCTACCAATGGCAGCAGAACGTATGGCATCCGCTAACTCATCAATCGAGACACCCTTGAGCAAGTAGCCGATGGCTCCCGCTTGCATTGCTTTCTGTACTAAGCCCTTGTCTAGAAAACTGGTCAAAATTAAAACCTGAATTTCTGGGTATTTTTTGCGGATAACTTTTGTTACTTCTGCTCCATTCATCCCCATCATCATCAAATCCATCAGCACTACATCTGGTTGCAAGTTTTCGCAAAGACGTACTGCTTCATCTCCATTACCGGCTTCCCCTACTAACTCAATGTCATCAAAGGCTAGCAAGAGAAATTTAATACCTCCCCGCAAGATTTGATGATCGTCAACAGTTATGACCCGAATTGGTTTGACCAATTTATCTGTTTCCATATTTAAATCCGGGCTTTTAAGAGTCTTTTTTTAATATATTGATATTATTTTCTATTATTCCATCATTCGTTTTTTAGATAAAATTCTTAATCTTTAATTTTTATTTGTCAGCAATGAATAATATAAAAATTCACAATCATGAATCATAATGTGTATTTTCCAAATAAGTCAAGATAAATAAATATAACTATATTGCAATCAGGCCAGTTAGGAATATTCTTCTGTAAAAGTAAGGGAATAGGGAATAGGAAACGGAGAACAAAAGCGAAAAAACAAACTTATATGAATTGAAGTGAATTATATTACGAAAAGTAAATGCGTCTACAAACCTTACTATTGAGCTATAAAAAAGCAAAAATGTCGATTGTATCTAGTTAAGTTTATTTGTACCCAGCCTAATGCCTGATTCCCAATTATCAATTTTCTATTCTTGATTCCCTATTTTCAAGATAGGGAGTGACCAACTTAGGGAAATCTCAGTCCCCCTTCCTAAATGGCTTGACAAATGGAAATTAGCGCCAATGCACTCAGCTCGTTCTTTCATAATTGCTATTCCCAAATGGCTAGATGGTATCGGTATCTGTCTGGAGTCAAAACCACAGCCATTATCGCTGATACGCAAGACTATCTTTTGTGAATCGTACTCAAGGCTGACTGACACAAGCGTTGCTTGGGCATGTTTAATAATATTATTCAGTGCTTCTTGAGTAATCCGGTAGAAGACAAGTTTTACCTCATTAGATAAAGGAAAATCGCCTTCTACCGTTGTTGTTATCTGTAAACTTGCTCGTCCAGAAATTGCCTTGGTTAACTGCTGTATTAATTCACCTAATGGTTTCTCTGCTAAACCATCGGGACGTAACTCGATTAGTAAATTTCGCATCTCTGCTAACGCCCCTTGTGTGAGTTGGGCGAGTTCCTCTAATCCTTGTTGGGCTATGCCTGGGTTGCGTTTCCAAACTCTAGGTAAAGCTTCAGCAATGGTCGCTACAGTAAACAATGTCTGCGAGACT
The DNA here is from genome assembly GCF_054786515.1 of Nostoc sp. UIC 10890. Classification (NCBI taxonomy): domain Bacteria; kingdom Bacillati; phylum Cyanobacteriota; class Cyanophyceae; order Nostocales; family Nostocaceae; genus Nostoc; species Nostoc sp. UIC 10890. The sequence goes on along the minus strand of NZ_JBSGKF010000001.1, from coordinate 602,244 downwards.
GAATCGTGTAAGTCGCGGGCGAGCCGATTTCGCTCGACTTCCACGGCAATTTTTCGTAGCCGTTCGCTTTCTAACAATTGTTCTTGTAGTTTCACCGCTTGGATTAAATCTTTGGATAAGCGTAGACTCATAATTATCACGAAGGACATAAATCCAAACTCAGCCATGTATATAAATTTGATCTTTCCCAAATCTACCAGGCGATCGTGTTGAACAGTTGCGATTAAAATTGCCAAACTTAGTCCGAGAGTGAGTGCCGCTTGCTTCTCACCGCGCCGATATTGAAAGTAACAGGCAAAAAAAAGGAAAACAGTATTACCGATCAAAGCTAATAATTGCAAACTGAATAGGGGATTGAGCGTACCTTCTGGGTGAGGAATCGATTCGCCCCAAGGCAAAGAAATACTTGATAGGTGGCTGATATGAGAGTAGAGAATCCCTGTAGGAGAAATTTCGTTGATTAACAGGCTGATAAAGTACAGGATATTGATTACTAAAATTAAACGCACTGGTCTGAAATTCGTATAGAGAGCCACAAACCAAGCAGTACTTATGCCGTAAGCATATCCGACAGAAGTTAGTAGTTTTCTGGCATTTATGTAATCGTCTACATTCATGGCTTTATATTCAGCTATAAGAGCCAAAATAGAACCAGCAACGGCCAAGCAGCTTAACCCAAAGCAGAAGTTTAGTGCAGGTTTTAATCGCGCAGAGGCAATTATCAAGTGTAAAAGACCAACATATAGGCTAATACCAGCAACTATATTTAGAACGGTTAGAATCAAAGTCATTACTTATTGCCTTAAAAATTTATATCTAGTACCAAATAAGTAATATCACTTAAATAGAAACGTTTCGCTTTTTCTATATAGATTCTCTATTCTTAAATTAGCTAAATGCATCGGGTTGCACCTTTGTTGCATCGACTTGCACCTTTGTTGCATCGGGTTGCACCTTTGTTGCATCGGGTTGCACCTTTGTTGCATCGACTTGCACCTTTGTTGCATCGGGTTGCACCTTTGTTGCATCGGGTTGCACCTTTGTTGCATCGGGTTGCACCTTTGTTGCATCGACTTGCACCTTTGTTGCATCGGGTTGCACCTTTGTTGTATTACAGCAGCTTTCATTAGACATCTCCAGAAATTAATTCTGCGTTAACCGAAAATCCTGTAGAGACGTAGCATTGCTACGTCTCTACATTATTTTTTGGAGATGTCTAGGTTATTCTTCTCACTCCTGTCTTCTACCTCGTGCCTCCTGCCTAAAAACTTCATATAAATGAAAAGTGCTGTAAATCTTCTACTTTACTGATAGTTTTATAGTGTCAATGGGTACATTAAATACATAACTGATAACAGTATGCTAATATGGCTACCCAAAATACAACACGCCGTTTGCGCCCTCAATTAATTAGTGAAGATGTAAGTTCATGGTACGGTTTACAAACCGTCAGTACCTATGAAACTAACCGTGCTGATGCCTCTGCTGTCAAATTACAGCAAGCTTATCAAGCTATGTTAGCCCAGCAACAAGCCGAAACCGAAAAACAAGCTTTATACCGTGCTGCGGCTGATGCTGCACGATTAGCAGAATGGGAATTTCACAATACAGTATTAGCAATGAAACAAGTTGTGCGCGGACAATATGGATTAGATAGCGATCAAGCTCAAGCAGTAGGATTGAAGAAAAAATCGGACTACAAGCGTCCTAGCCGCAAAAAGTCAGTCACATCATGAGCTAAGTAAAATTAAGACATTTTAACAGAGCGATCGCATTTGACATTACTTGTGCGATCGCTTTTTTCATAGATGAGAATCCTGCAAAACTCTCTATCACTTGTCAATACTTGTCGGGTTTTGGGGAAAAGGGGAAAAGGTTCTGTATTATCCCCTTCCCCTTTAACCTTTAACCTTTACCCTTTTCCCCCAAGAGTGCAAAAACCAATGAAAGCAAGAAATCTAGTATAAGTAACAGTTATATAGGACAAAGATCCTAGTCAAAACTTGGATCTTTGTCTGATGCGGTGATTGAGGCGATCGCTATATAATCCATCTCGCTACAGCAAAATTTAAGTAATTACCTCAGCCGACAATGAATAAAATCTGGTTTGGCAATACTTTATTGTTTAGTTCAGTTTTGGCAAGTACCTTACTTGCTAGTCCTAATGTTGCTAGGAGTAACGACTTCACCGTACCCGAAACTCTAGCAAATACAGCACCTTGTCGCCTTAATGTCACTGGTGCTTATCTAACAACAATCTTCAACGCAGATAAAAGCGTCTCCTCTCGTGGAGTCATTACACTAACCGCGGATAGTAACTTTTTTGTCACTGACTCCAATTAAGGTGGTGTCGCCAACGTTTTCAATCCCTTTACTAGCGGACAAGGCGCTTGGAAGTGTAATGGCAAAACTAAGGTGAGTGCTAGGTCTATCACCTTTGCTTTTCCTGGGAGTGCAGGAGCAGGTAGCATTGGCCGCGCCGACTACCAAGCTACCTTTAATCCCCAAACGCAAACAGTACAAGGGACTATCACACTGCGCCTTTTCAACCTCAATGCTAATCCGTTGTTAAATAATGTCCCACCTTTAGGAACATTCAACTTCTCTGGGCAAAAAATCAAACCTAATTAATTATTGAACAAAGAAAGGCAGAGAGAGTTAAAGGTATAAATTATTTCCTTTGCCAAAACGGTATTGAGCCACTTAGATATAGCATTCTCGTTTGGATGCAATACGCTGTAGGGGCGATCGCAAAGGCGATAACCCAAGAAACCAAAACCATGAATAAATTCTTTTTAACTCTTAGCTTTGAACAAACTAGAGCTAGAAAAAGGGCGAAATCTTCCATCAAGTTTTAGTAAATTCAACTTTATGACGAAATTCACCAACACATACCCTAATAACGACGACTCTGGCTCATTGCACAATGCGATCGCTCAAGCTAACAGCGCCAGCGACAATGACATGATCACCTTTGGAGTTTCCAGCCATCAACAAGAGCCAACTGATGACAACCTAGCTAGAACAGCGCCAGAAGCAACCAGTCGCCCAGAGTTAGAAATCAGTGGTTCTCGCCAGTTTACTAGCTGGCTATTTGAACAGAATCTCAGTCTGTCCATCAGCACCTATCAAGCTGGCAAGCTATTTTTCATCGGCTTGCAATCGTCGGGGAAATTGTCAGTTTTCGAGCGCACCTTCGAGCGGTGCATGGGTTTATGGGCAGAAGGCAACAGCCTGTACATGAGTTCGCTCTATCAACTGTGGCGGTTTGAAAATGCCCTAGAGCCTGGCAAAAATCACAATGGCTATGACGTATTGTACGTCCCGCAAGTCGGGTATGTCACCGGAGACTTGGACGTGCATGATGTGGCTTATTCGGGAGAACAAATCGTCTTTGTCAATACATTATTTAGCTGTCTAGCCACAGTCAGCAATACCCATAGTTTCGTCCCGCTATGGCAACCGCCATTTATTTCCAAACTAGCAGCAGAAGACAGATGTCACCTCAACGGTTTGGCAATGGTCAACGGACAGCCGCGCTACGTCAGTGCCACCAGCATGAGTGATGTGGCCGATGGGTGGCGCGACCACCGAGCCAACGGCGGTTGTGTCATCGATACAACCAGCAATCAAGTAATTGTCAGTGGTCTATCGATGCCCCATTCACCGCGATGGTACAGAGACAAGCTGTGGTTACTCAATTCGGGAACCGGAGAATTCGGCTATGTTGACCTGGAAAGGGGAGCATTTGAGCCAGTCACTTTCTGTCCGGGTTACCTACGCGGCCTAACCTTTGCTGGGGAGTTTGCCATTGTCGGGCTATCTTTACCCAGGCATAATAAGACATTTTCGGGTTTGGCTTTGGATGAGAACTTGCGGGTGAAAAATGCCGTACCCCGTTGTGGATTGCTGGTGATTAATTTAACCACAGGGGATATCGTCCATAGCTTGAGGATAGAGGGCGTAGTCACCGAATTGTATGACGTGGTGGCCTTGCCAGGGGTACGGCGACCGATGGCCATCGGCCTCAAAAGTGATGAAATTCGCCGCCTAATTACGATCGGCTAATTTCTCAAGGTTTTCAATTGCTAAAAACAACTAAAACAGGAAAAAATCATGCCTAATTCATCATTAAACCTCTCAGACCTCAATGGCAGCAACGGCTTCGTCATCAATGGCATCGATGCAGGTGACTTCTCAGGCTGGTCGGTAAGCAATGCGGGAGACATCAACGGCGATGGCATCGATGACTTGATTATCGGGGCAGACGGTGCCGACCCCAACGGCAACATTTATGCTGGGGAAAGTTATGTCGTGTTTGGCGGCAGCAGTGTTGGCTCCACGGGCAGCCTCAACCTCTCCAGTCTCAATGGCAGCAACGGCTTCGTCATCAATGGCATCGATGCAAGAGACGGCTCAGGCAGATCGGTGAGCAATGCGGGAGACATTAACGGCGATGGCATCGATGACTTGATTATCGGGGCAAGAAATGCCGACCCCAACGGCAACAGAGATGCTGGGGAAAGTTATGTCGTGTTTGGCGGCAGCAGTGTCGGCTCCACGGGCAGCCTCAACCTCTCCAGTCTCAATGGCAGCAACGGCTTCGTCATCAATGGCATCGATGCTTATGACAACTCAGGCTTCTCGGTGAGCAATGCGGGAGACATCAACGGCGATGGCATTGATGACTTGATTATCGGGGCAATAAATGCCGACCCCAACGGCACCAGAGATGCTGGGGAAAGTTATGTCGTGTTTGGCGGCAGCAGTGTCGGCTCCACTGGCAGCCTCAACCTCTCCAGTCTCAATGGCAGCAACGGCTTCGTCATCAATGGCATTGATGTTCTTGACTACTCAGGCGTCTCGGTGAGCAATGCGGGAGACATCAACGGCGATGGCATCGACGACTTGATTATCGGGGCACAAAATGCCGACTCCAACGGCAACAGAACTGCTGGGAAAAGTTATGTCGTGTTTGGCGGCAGCAGTGTCGGCTCCACGGGCAGCCTCAACCTCTCCAGTCTCAATGGTAGCAACGGCTTCGTCATCAATGGCATCGATGCTTCTGACATCTCAGGCTTCTCGGTGAGCAATGCGGGAGACATCAACGGCGATGGCATTGATGACCTGATTATCGGGGCAGCCAATGCCGACCCCAACGGCAACAGTTTGGCTGGGGAAAGTTATGTCGTGTTTGGCGGCAGCAGTGTCGGCTCCAGTGGCAGCCTCAACCTCTCCAGTCTCAATGGTAGCAACGGCTTCGTCATCAATGGCATCGATGCTTATGACAGATCAGGCTTCTCGGTGAGCAATGCCGGAGATATCAACGGCGATGGCATCGACGACTTGATTATCGGGGCAAGATTTGCCTCCCCCAACGGCAATAATAATGCTGGCGAAAGTTATGTCGTCTTTGGCGGCAGCAGTGTCGGCTCCACTGGCAGCCTCAACCTCTCCAGTCTCAATGGCAGCAACGGCTTCGTCATCAATGGCATCGATGCAGGAGACATCTCAGGCAACTCGGTGAGCAAGGCGGGAGACATCAACGGCGATGGCATCGATGACTTGATTATCGGGGCACCCAATGCCGACCCCAACGGCAACAGTAACGCTGGGGAAAGCTATGTCATCTTCGGTTTCCGCAATAACACTCCCCCTGATGCCGTTGACGACAATGCCAGTACCAACGAAAACACCCCCCTGAGTGGAAATGTCCTGAGTAATGACACCGATGCCAATAACGACCCGCTAACGGTCACGGCGGTCAACGGTAATGCTAGCTATGTGGGCAATCAAATTACCCTGGCTTCCGGTGCTTTGCTAACCGTCAACAGCAATGGCTCTTACACCTACAACCCCAACAGTCAATTTGAATCTCTAGGAACGGGACAGACGGCTAGTGATAGCTTCACCTATACCATCAGCGATGGCAGCGGCAGCGATAGTGCCACCGTTAACCTCACCATCAACGGTGTTAACGATGCACCCACAGTCGCCAATGCCATCGCCAACCAAACCACCTTAGAAGATGGCTTCTTCAGCTTCACCGTTCCAACCAACACCTTTGCTGATGTTGATGCTGGTGATAGCTTAACTTATACTGCCAGCCTCGCTAACGACAACGCCCTACCTAGTTGGTTAAGCTTCGATGCCAATACGCGTACCTTTAGCGGCACACCCAATGACCCAGATAACGGTACAATTAGCATCAAAGTCACTGCAAAAGACAGCAGCAATGCCAGTGTTGACGATACCTTTAACTTGACAGTAACTCCTGTCAACGATGCACCTGTAGCTGGTGATGACTCTGCTAGCGCCAATCAAAATACCCCATTAACCCTGTTGGCTGCTGACTTGTTAGCTAACGATACAGATGTAGACAGTTCTACTTTAAGCATCACGGCTGTGAGTAACGCTGTTAATGGTAGTGTCACCTTAAATAACAGTGGCAATGTCGTCTTTACTCCCACCGCAGGTTTCACTGGCAATGGCAGCTTTAACTATACCCTCAGTGATGGCAATGGTGGCACAGATGTGGCAATGGTGACGGTAGCAGTTGGGGTCAACCTCAACGGCACTAATAATAACGATAACCTCAATGGCACATCTGGTAACGACATCATTAACGGACTCAACGCTCAAGATACCATTTCTGGCAATGCTGGCGATGACTGCCTTGTGGGTGACAATGGTGACGACAAACTTTATGGCGGTACTGGGAACGATAAACTCTATGGTGGTAACGGTCAAGACACATTGTATGGTGATGCTGGTAATGACCGTCTCGAAGGTGATAACGGTGATGACAAACTTTATGGCGGTGACGGTAACGATAGTCTAATTGGTGGTAACGGTCAAGATTTTCTTGTTGGCGGTGCGGGTAACGATTTCCTCGACGGTGACAAGGGAGATGATAACTTAACTGGCGGTATTGGTAGTGATATTTTTGTGTTGGAGAAAGCCGCAGGTCGAGATACAATTACTGATTTTAGTTTAGGTGAAGGCGACAAGATTGGTTTGTCTGGTTTGAATTTCAGTCAGTTGTCTTTCGTTGGTGATGAGATTCGTTTGGGTAATCAAACTTTGGGCATATTGACTGGTTTTGATACTACGACGCTAACGCAAAACAACTTTACTTCTGTTTAAGTCTTTTGGGTGGGCAAATGTTTGCCCACTTCCCCTGCACCTTTGTTGCATCGACTTGCACCTTTGTTGCATCGGCTTGCACCTTTGTTGCATCGACTTGCACCTTTGTTGCATCGGCTTGCACCTTTATTGCATCGGCTTGCACCTTTATTGCATCGGCTTGCACCTTTGTTGCATCGACTTGCACCTTTGTTGCATTGGCTTGCACCTTTGTTGCATCGACTTGCACCTTTAATGCATGAGCGTTGCAAAAATTAGCTTTGCTCTGTCTTGTGAGAATGGAGGCGTTGGAGTAGCCCACCGTAGGTATCGCTACTCTCACGATTCACATAAGTATTAATTATATAGGACAAAGATCCTAGTCAAAACTTGGATCTTTGTCCGATGCGGTCGTTGAGGCGATCGCTATATAATTCATCTCGCCATCAAAAATTTAGACAACTGCCTAGTCAGCAGACTATCAAGCGCTAGCTTTCATCCCCCAATGCAGACAGCATAGGGGACGATCGCGCTGCGCTTTTTTTTAGCCTCAATGCTAATTCGTTATTAAATCATGTCCCACCTAGAGAAACATTCAATTTCTCCAAGCGACAAATACAAGCTAATTAACCATTATGAGTGCCAAAATCCACTTTATCTCCGGCTTACCTCGTTCCGGTTCTACCTTACTTGGAGCCTTACTGCGGCAAAATCCCCGATTTCACGCCAGTATGTCTAGCCCTGTGGGTAGTCTAGTAAATCGAATGCTCGAAGCTATGAGCGAAGACAATGAATTTTCTGTCTTTATCACCCCTGAGCAAAAACGGGCATTAACTTTAAATATTTTTTCCACATTCTACCAATCCCAAGCCGATAAACAAGTCATCTTTGACACTAACCGCTTGTGGTGTAGCAAATTGTCCTTAATTCATGAGCTATTTCCCGGCTCAAAGGTAATTTGCTGCGTGCGGAATGTGGCTTGGATTATGGACAGCATCGAAAGGCTAGTCAGAAAAAACTCCTTTGATGTTTCTCGCTTATTTAACAACTCCACCGAACGCGCCACCGTTTACACCCGTACCGAAGCCTTGAGTCAAGGGGGACGGTTAGTGGGGTTTGCCTATAACGCCCTTAAAGAAGCTTTTTATAGCGAATATAGCTCGCGGTTATTGTTAGTCGATTATGACTTATTAGCGCAAAAGCCGGATAAAGTCTTGCATTTAATTTATCAATTTTTAGAGGCAGAACCATTCGACCATGACTTTGAAAATGTCCAATATGACGCACCAGAATTTGACAACCGACTCAACCTGAAAGGACTGCACACAGTTCGTTCTAAAGTCGAGTTGCAAGAGAGGCAAACCATCTTGCCACCGGATTTATTTACCCAATTTAATCAGTTGTCTTTTTGGACAAATCCTAGCAATAGTTTGGCGAATTTGATTGTTGCCCAACCAACAGACACAACGGTTAAATCTTGATTCCCCTTTTTTTCGGGTGAAAGTCTCTACTCATTCAATTCACACAATAGGAAAAAACCATGCCAGCAGAATCAAATAATTTCATCGTTACTGAATCTACAGATAACGGTCTTGGAAATACTGAAGGTACTCTCAGTTGGGCAATCCTCCAAGCGAACCAACTAGCAGGGGATGACACCATTACCATTAATAGCGATGTCCGTGTCACCGGGGTAATGAAAACCCTGGTGAACAGCAACATCAGCATTGTGGGTAACAACCATAGCATCAGTGGCGATGCCAACAATAACGGCATTAATGATGATGGCGACGTGCGCCCTTTATTCATCTTGTCGGGAACTGTAGGAATTTCTGACTTAACCATCACCAACGGACGAGCTAAAGGCGGTAACGGTAGCGGTGGCGGCGGCGGTGGTGCTGGCTTGGGAGGTGGCTTGTTTATTTATGATGGCAATGTCTCCCTAACTAATGTCGCTTTTAGTAATAATACGGCACAAGGCGGTAATGGCTCGACCGGCTTGGGTGGCGGCGGTGGTGGTATGTTTGGCAATGGCGGCGGCGGCGGCGGTGGACTATTTGGCAACGCCAGCGGCGGCGGCGGTGGCTACGGTGGCAACGGAAACTACGATGGTGGTTCCAATAGCGGCTACAGCGGTAGCACCAGCTTCGGTGGCGGTGGAGACCCTAAAGCTCTTCCCGAAGGCGGCTTCGGTGGTGGCGGATTTAATGGTAACGGTGGCTTTGGTGGTGGCGGTGGCAGTGGTGGCTTCCCCAGTACTGGTGGAAATGGTGGCTACGGCGGCGGCGGTGGCTTCGGTGGCTTCGGTGGTGGCTTGGGTGGCTTTGGCGGTGGTAATAAAGGTTTGTCTCTTGATGGTGGCAGCGGTGCTGGCTTGGGGGGTGGGATCTTCGTTCGCAGTGGCTCTTTAACCCTCAACGACACCAGTTTTACTAACAACACGGCTGTAGGTGGTTCAGCGTTTTCAGGTCAAGGCTTAGGTGGGGCAATCTTCATCATGCAGTCCACCACCAACACCAACAGCAACAACCAGGGAATGCCCAGCGTCCTTGGCACTATCGATTTTGTCGGTTCGTCTACCTTCAGCGGCAACAGTGCAGCTAACGATGCGGGAACTCTCACCAATAATGATGATGTCTACGGTACACAAATACCTGTCACTGCTCCTACTGTCAGCATTACAGCACAAACAGCCATAGCTAATGAAGGCGGTAGCAACGGTGTTTATCGCTTAACTCGCACCGATACCACAGGGGATTTAACCATTAACCTAACTATTGATGGTGTTAGTACAGCTTCGACAGTTGACTATACCCTTAGTGGTGGCAGCGTCAACGTTTCCGGCAATACTTTAACTGTCACCATTGCTGCTGGACAAAGCTTTGTTGACCTTAACCTAGCCGCCATTGATGACATCCAAGCAGAAGCCGACGAAACCCTCAAACTCAACTTAGACACTGGTACTGGCTACACCGTTGACGGCACAAATAATACAGCTACAGTTACCATTGCCGCCAACGATACCGTCGTCACCAACACCAACGATTCTGGTGAAGGTTCATTGCGGCAAGCGATTCTCAATGCTAACGCCTTTGCAGGTGCAGATACAATTACCTTTGCGGGTAGTGTTTTTACCGATGCCACGCCCGATACCATTACCTTAACTTCTGGGCAATTAAATATTACCGATGCACTAACCATCAATGGGCTGGGGGCAAACAACCTCAGTATTAGTGGGAATAATTCCTCTGCTGTTTTTCGAGTAAATGATGGCAATAATAGCAATCAAATTAGTGTAGTAATTAATGATCTAACTGTTACGGGTGGAACAGATAATAGTTTAGCTGGTGGCATTTTTAATCAAGAAAACCTGACTCTATTCAACAGCAGTGTTTCTGAAAATACCGGGAACTATGGCGGCATCTATAATGGCGGTACACTCAGTATAGCTAACAGCACCGTCTTAGGAAATAATGGATCTATCGGCGGCATTCTTAACTTTGGTTCTTTGAGTCTAACTAACAGTAGCGTCTCTGACAATATAGGTACAACCTACGGTGGTATTCAAAACCAAGGTACTCTCCTGAACATAACGGGAAGCACTATCTCTAATAATACGGCTACCAGTGCAGGGGGGGCTGGCGGCATTGCCCACTTTAACGGCACGTTCAATCTAATTAACAGTACCGTCTCTGGTAATACGGGAGTAGTAAATGCTGCTGGCATTTTAAGTATAAGTATTGCCAACCTGACCAATAGCACTATTTCTGGAAATACGACAAAAAATGGCGCTGGTGGCATCTCAAACTCTGGCACGCTAAATCTGATTAATAGTACCGTCACCAATAACACTACTGACTCCGATAACAATGGTACTGGCAATGGTGGCGGTCTACTAAATTTTGGTAATGTCACCGCCCAAAACACAATCATTGCAGGTAACTTCGATTTTGGTAACGAAGCCCCCGATATTTCCGGCGCAGTCAATGGAGATGGCAACAACCTTATCGGTAGCCTAGCTGGCGCATCGGGCACTATCGGCACAGGCAGCGACATCACCTTTGCCTCGGCTGGCATCACCAATATTAACCAAGTCATCGCCGCCCTTGCTAATAACGGTGGTGCTACCCAAACCCACGCTTTAGTTACAGGTTCAGCCGCTATCAACGCCGGCAATAACGCCCTTGTCCCTGGTGGTGTCACCACCGACCAACGCGGAACAGGTTTTAACCGCATTAGCGGCGGCACAGTCGATATCGGAGCTTACGAAGTACAAAATAACAACCCAACAGCTACAGACGACAGCGTAACCACAAATGAAGATACTGCTGTTAACGGTAATGTCTTAACTAATGATACTGACCCCGATACAGGTGATATCCTTACTGTCAGTGCCGTCAACGGCAATTCGGCTAATGTCGGTAATCAAATTACTTTAACTTCTGGTGCGCTGTTAACACTTAATGCTAATGGCACATTTGCTTACAACCCCAACGGTCAATTTGAATCTTTGGCTGTGGGAACAACTGCTGCCGATAGTTTCAATTACACTATCTCTGATGGCAACGGCGGAACTGATACGGCTACCGTTAACGTTACCATCAACGGTGCCAACGACGCACCCACACTAGCAAATGCCATTGCTAACCAAACAACCCTAGAAGATGGCTTCTTCAGCTTTGCTGTTCCCGCCAACACCTTTACCGATGTTGATGCAGATGACAGCTTAACCTACAATGCCAGCCTTGCTAACGGCAACGCCCTACCCACTTGGTTAAGCTTCGATGCCAATACGCGTACCTTTAGCGGCACACCCAATGACCCAGATAACGGTACAATTAGCATCAAAGTCACTGCAAAAGACAGCAGCAATGCCAGTGTTGACGATACCTTTAACTTGACAGTAACTCCTGTCAACGATGCACCTGTAGCTGGTGATGACTCTGCTAGCGCCAATCAAAATACCCCATTAACCCTGTTGGCTGCTGACTTGTTAGCTAACGATACAGATGTAGACAGTTCTACTTTAAGCATCACGGCTGTGAGTAACGCTGTTAATGGTAGTGTCACCTTAAATAACAGTGGCAATGTCGTCTTTACTCCCACCGCAGGTTTCACTGGCAATGGCAGCTTTAACTATACCCTCAGTGATGGCAATGGTGGCACAGATGTGGCAATGGTGACGGTAGCAGTTGGGGTCAACCTCAACGGCACTAATAATAACGATAACCTCAATGGCACATCTGGTAACGACATCATTAACGGACTCAACGCTCAAGATACCATTTCTGGCAATGCTGGCGATGACTGCCTTGTGGGTGACAATGGTGACGACAAACTTTATGGCGGTACTGGGAACGATAAACTCTATGGTGGTAACGGTCAAGACACATTGTATGGTGATGCTGGTAATGACCGTCTCGAAGGTGATAACGGTGATGACAAACTTTATGGCGGTGACGGTAACGATAGTCTAATTGGTGGTAACGGTCAAGATTTTCTTGTTGGCGGTGCGGGTAACGATTTCCTCGACGGTGACAAGGGAGATGATAACTTAACTGGCGGTACTGGTAGCGATATTTTTGTGTTGGAGAAAGCCGCAGGTCGGGAAACGATTACTGATTTTAGTTTAGGTGAGGGCGACAAGATAGGTTTATCTGGTTTGAGTTTTAGTCAGTTGTCTTTCTCTGGTAATCAGATTAGCTTAGGCAATCAAACTTTAGCAGTGCTGACTGGTTTTAATACCACGACGCTGACACAAAGCAACTTTGTCTCTGTTTAAGTCTTTTGGGTGGGTGACTGTTTGCCCACTCCCCCTGCATCTTTGTTGCATCGACTTGCACCTTAATTGCATCGACCGACAACTTTATTGCATCGACTTGCACGTTAATTGTATCGACGGACAACAAAGTGGTATTGGCTTGCACCTTTGTTGCATCGACCAGCAAGTTTGTTGCATTGGCTTGCACCTTTAATGCATGAAAGTTGCAAAAATTAACTTACCTCAATCTTGAGTGAGTGCTGGCGATGTCTACGACAAGGCTTACGCCTACGCTCCTCTCACCTTTCATATAAGTATCAATTATATAGGACAAAGATCCTAGTCAAAACTTGGATCTTTGTACGATGCGCTCACAAAGGCGATCGCTATATAATCTATTTCGCTACAGCAAATTTAGGTAATTACCTAACTAAAAAATGATGCCTCAATTGATGAGGCGATGAATCTTACGCTTTTTTTCCCCAGTTGCGCTTTAGTTGCATTGACTTGGAAAGTTAACTTAACAGACACACAATCATGAATAAATTCTTTTCGACTCTAACCTTAACAACAGCTACAACTGTAGCTATTGCACTCACTGGAGCAGCAATCGGTAATCACCTTGTTTTAGGACAGACATCTATTGACTTAGCCAAGTTACGTAGCGATGCTGTATCTGCACACAATACTCATCGAGCCAAGCATAAAAGTCCTAACGTCACCATTGATAATACTCTCAACGAGAGCGCCCAAGCTTGGGCACAAACCATAGCAGCTAAAGGTGACTTAGAACACAGTACCAATCGAAACAATGTCGGAGAGAACATATACTGGGGTGGAGAGTCACCAAACTTAGGTAGCGAAGCAGTTGACAGCTGGTACAGCGAAGTTAAAGACTATGACTACAACAACCCTGTATTTTCTGGCGACACTGGGCATTTTACTCAAGTAGTCTGGAAGGGCAGTACCAAAGTAGGCTGTGGTGCAGCACCTGGCCCTGCAACAATTGAGGGTACTAAGTACGATGGCGTCTATGTAGTTTGCCAGTATGCTCCCGCAGGTAACGTGAAAGGACAGTTTGCTGATAATGTACTAAAACCGTAGTAGTTGATTAGCGATCGCTAGGTTAAACGTAAAAGGCGATCGCTACATCATCGATTTTGCCACAGCAAAAGTTTAACACTGCCAACAAGTATAAGCACTGATTATATCGGACAAAGATTTTAGTCAAAACTTGGATCTTTGTCCGATGCGGTCACTGAGGCGTAGACGCGTTGCTTCGGCTTGTCGTAAAACATCGCTCTATAATCCACTTCACCGCAGCAAAATTGTCACAACTGCTTAGCCTGTCGAATCACAACCCATAGGTGCAAAAGCTTTTATATCAAAGCCAATTCATCGTGATGACTGCCAAAATCCACTTTATCTCCGGCTTACCTCGTTCCGGTTCCACCTTACTCGGAGCCTTACTGCGGCAAAATCCCCGGTTTCATGCCAGCATGACTAGCCCCGTCGGTAGTCTGGTGAACCGAATGCTAGAAGCGATGAGCGAAGACAACGAGTATTCTGTCTTCATCACCCCAGAGCAAAAACGGGCGTTAACCTTAACAATATTTTCCACATTCTACCAGCCCCAAGCTGATAAAGAAGTCATCTTTGATACTAACCGCTTGTGGTGTAGCAAATTGTCCTTAATTCAGGAGCTATTTCCTGGCTCCAAGGTAATTTGCTGCGTGCGGAATGTGGCTTGGATTATGGACAGTATCGAACGGCTGATTAGAAAAAACGCCTTTGATGTGTCGCGGATGTTTAACAATTCTGGCGAACGTTCCACAGTTTACACCCGCACCGAAGCTTTGAGTGGTGGGGGAAGGTTAGTCGGGTTTGCTTATAACGCCCTCAAAGAAGCGTTTTATAGCGAACACAGTGCTTGTTTGTTGTTGGTGGACCTTCGGCGGCGGTGCCGGTTTCATCAGCGGTAATCAGGGTTTTGCAGGGGGATTCGGTGGTGGTGGCGGCTTCAGTAATAGATTCAGCTCAAGTTTCTCTCCTGTCTTTGGCGGCAATGGTGGCTACGGTGCTGGCGGTGGTGGTTCCAACGGCGCTGGTGGTTTCAGCTCTGGAGGCTCAGGTGGATTTGCTGCTGGCAACGGTAATTCTAGTAGCCAAGGTGGTGGCGGTGCTGGACTCGGCGGTGGTATCTTCGTCCGCAGTGGTTCTTTAAGCCTCAGCAACACCAGCTTTACTAACAACACAGCTACAGGCGGCACGGGTGCTAACTCCGGTCAAGGCTTAGGTGGGGCAATTTTCATCATGCAGTCCACCACTAACACCAACGGCAATAACCAGGGAATGCCCACCGTTCTGCCTACTGTTGATTCTCTAGGTAATCCTACCTTCAGCAGCAACAGTGCAGCTAACGACGCAGGGACACCCACAAATAACAATGATGTCTACGGCACAATTAACGTTACCTCAGCCACTCCCACTGTCGGCATCACGGCACAAACACCAACAGCCAATGAAGGCGGTAGCAACGGTGTTTATCGCCTAACTCGCACCGACACCACAGGGGATTTAACCATTAACCTAACTATTGATGGTATTAGTACGGCTTCGACGGCTGACTATACCCTCAGTGGTGGTAGCGTCAACGTTTCCGGCAATACCTTAACTGTGACCATTGCTGCTGGACAAAGTTTTGTGGATCTTAACCTTGCTGCCATTGACGACATTGCAACCGAAGCAAACGAAACCTTAAAACTTAACTTGGACAGTGGTACTGGTTACACTATCAACAGCACGAATAATACAGCTACTGTCACCATTGCTGACAATGATACCATCGTCACCAACACCAACGATTCTGGTGAAGGTTCTTTGCGGCAAGCGATTCTCAATGCTAATGCCATTGCTGGGGCAAATACGATTACTTTTGCAGGTAGCGTGTTTACCGATGCCACCCCTGACACTATTACTTTGACATCTGGGGCAATGTTAATTACTGATGATGTCACCATTCAGGGAACTGGGGCAAATCAACTGACAGTGAGTGGCAACAATGCCTCCAACGTGTTCAGCATTTTAAATATCGGAACAGATGCTACAATTGACGCTTTGACAATTACCGGAGGTAATGGTAATCCTGGTTCATTTGGTTTTGGTGGAGCGATCCGAAATGATAGTAATCTCACCATTACTAACAGCACCATTAGCAACAGTCAGGCATTTAACGGTGGTGGTATCGGAAATACCGGCACTCTGACTATAATTAACAGCACCATCAGTGGCAATAGTGCTGTGGGCAACTCTGGAGGCGGAATTGTTAATAGTAGTGGCACTCTGACTATAATTAATAGCACCATCAGTGGTAACACAGCAGATCGCATTGGAGGTGGCATAGGCTCTTTTAATGGCAGTACTACCATCATCAGTAGCACCATTACTAATAACACTGCCAAAAATATCCAAAACGATGTAGCAGGTGGCGGAGGAATTTTTAGTAATGACAATCCAACTGTTCAAAATACCATCATTGCGGGTAACTTCGATCTTAGTAATCAAGCCCCTGATATTTCCGGCGCAGTCACAGGCAATGCCAACAACCTCATCGGTAGCCTTACTGGAGCATCTGGCACTATCGGCACAGGCAGCGACATCACCTTTGCCTCGGCTGGCATCACCAATATTAACCAAGTCATCGCCGCCCTTGCTAATAACGGTGGTGGTACCCAAACCCACGCTTTAGTTACAGGTTCAGCCGCTATCAACGCTGGCAATAACGCCCTTGTTCCCTCCGGTGTCGCCACTGACCAACGCGGAACAGGTTTTAACCGCATTAGCGGCGGCACAGTCGATATCGGAGCTTACGAAGTACAAAATAACAACCCAACAGCTACAAACGACAGCGTAACCACTAATGAAGATAATGCTGTTAACGGTAATCTCCTCACCAACGATACTGACCCCGATACAGGTGATATCCTCACCGTCAGTGCCGTAAACGGCAATGCTGCTGATGTAAGCAATCAAATTACCTTACTCTCAGGTGCGCTATTAACGCTCAATGCCAATGGCACTTTTGGCTACAACCCCAACAGTCAATTTGAATCCTTAGCTGCGGGTGCTACTGCCAGCGACAATTTTAATTACACCATCTCCGATGGTAATGGTGGTACTAGCACAGCAACAGTGAACCTGACCATCAACGGTGTTAACGATGCCCCAACTTTAGCAAATGCGATCGCAGATCAAACAACCCTAGAAGATGGTTTCTTCAGCTTTACCGTTCCAGACAATACCTTTGCTGATGTCGATGCTGGTGACAGTTTAACTTATAATGCCACTCTCGCTAACGGCAACCTCTTACCTACCTGGTTAAGCTTCAATGCCAATACTCGCAACTTTAGCGGCACACCCGATGACCCAAATAACGGCACAATTAGCATTAAAGTTACCGCAACTGATACCAGCAATGCCAGTGCTAACGATACCTTTAACCTAACGGTAACTCCCGTCAACGATGCACCTGTAGCTGGTGATGACTCTGCTAGCGCCAATCAAAATACACCTTTGACTTTGCTGAGTGCCGACTTATTGGCTAACGATACCGATGTAGACAGTTCTACTTTAAGCATCTCTGCTGTCAGTAACGGTGTTAACGGAAGTGTCAGCTTAAATGGCAGCGGCAATGTCGTCTTTACTCCCACAGCCAATTTCACTGGTAATGGCAGCTTTAACTATACCGTCAGCGATGGCAATGGTGGCACAGATGTAGCGATGGTAACAGTCGCAGTTGGGGTCAACCTCAACGGCACTAATAATAACGATAACCTCAATGGCACATCCGGCAACGACATCATTAACGGACTCAACGCTCAAGATACGATTTCCGGCAATGCCGGCAATGATAACCTTGTGGGTGACAATGGTGACGATTCACTCACTGGCGGTACTGGCAACGATACTCTTTTAGGCGGTAACGGCCAAGACACACTCTCTGGTGATACTGGTAATGACCGTCTCGAAGGTGATAACGGTGATGACAAACTCTATGGCGGTGACGGTAACGACAGTCTTATCGGAGGTAACGGTCAAGATTTACTTGTTGGTGGTGGGGGTAACGATTTCCTCGACGGTGACAAGGGAGATGATAACTTGACTGGCGGTACTGGTAGCGACATCTTTGTGTTGGAGAAAGCCGCAGGTCGGGAAACAATTACCGATTTTAGTTTAGGTCAGGGCGATAAAATCGGCTTGGCTGGTTTGAGTTTCAATCAGTTGTCTTTCTCTGGTAATGAGATTCGTATAGGTAATCAAACTCTAGCGATACTCACTGCGTTTGATACGACGACGCTGACGCAAGGCAATTTTACTTTGATTTAAGGCGTTGCATATTTGCGGGATGATTTTGCTAGTTTTGTGGAATGGGCATCTTTGCCCGTCCCTTATATTTCAGGGTGGGCGAGACGCCACTGGTGTCAACTTAACGCAAAACCGCACCTCCGCCAGCACGTCCGCCAGGGATTGTAAATCCCTGTCTCATAGCTAAAGTCCTCTGAAGAGGACTAAAGAGAAAGAGCGCAAAAATTTTCAGTCTACTTCAGTAGACTTGAGCAATTAGTCAGGGATTTACAATCCCTGGCGGGTGAACAACACCCAATCAGTACGCTATTTTTGGCTGAAGTTGACACCAGTGGCTTTTTGGCCCACCCTACAAGAATCATCCCTTGATTCAGCAACGCCTGATTTAAGTCTTTTGGGTGGGCAAATGTTTGCCCACCCAAATGCACCTTTGATGCATCGCCCTGCACCTTTGATGCATCGCCCTGCACCTTTGATGCATCGCCCTGCACCTTTGATGCATTGCCCTGCACCTTTGATGCATCGCCCTGCACCTTTGATGCATCGCCCTGCACCTTTGATGCATCGCCTTGCACCTTTGATGCATCGCCCTGCACCTTTGATGCATCGCCCTGCACCTTTGATGCATCGCCTTGCACCTTTGATGCATCGCCTTGCACCTTTGATGCATCGCCTTGCAAGAACGAGCTTACCCTTTGTTTAACTTTGTTTTATCTAAAAATCTCATCTTACTGTTAGCTTTAGGGTTGCAATGGGCACATTAAATATGTAGATTACAACAGTATACTGATATGCCTATCCAAGATAAAACACGTCGTTTGCGCCCTCAAGTAATTAGTGAAGATGTGACTTCATGGCACGGTTTGCAAACGATCGCTACTTATGAAACAACCCGTGCTGATGCCTCTGCTACTAACTTACAGCAAACTTATCAAGCTATGTTAGCCCAGCAACAAGCCGAAACTGAGAAACTAACTTTATACCGTGCTGCTGCTGATGCTGCGCGATTAGCAGAATGGGAATTTCACAATGCGGTATTAGCGATGAAAGAAGTTGTGCGCGGACAATATGGTTCGGATAGCGATCAAGCCCAAGCTGTAGGACTGAAGAAAAAATCAGACCATAAGCGTCCTAGCCGCAAAAAGTTAGTCGCTTCATGAGCTAGGAAAAATTAACGCATTGTACAATGTGCGATCGCTCTACACCAAGAGCAAGAGACGCGATTTATCGCGTCTCTGTGATATAGTCATACTCGCCTCCACGCTCAAGGGCGCGTTTGTAAGCAGGTCGCGCATGAATGCGATCGACAAATTCTTTTAGCTTTGGCCGGTTCTCGATCTCTTCTTTTTGCATAGCGACTACTTCCAGGGGAAAGCTCATTTGGATATCGGCGGCGGTGAATTCCTCTCCTGTAAACCACGTATTTTTACGAAGTTCACCTTCTATATAGTCAAAGTGAAGTTTAATCTGGGGCGCAACAAATCCCCTAACTACGTTGCTGTCTCCTTCCCCGAAATTGTTTAAGACCAGCTTCATTACCAACGGTGGCATTGCAGAGCCTTCGGCGTAATGCAGCCAATATGTATAGCGTAGATGCTCCGGTGTATCGGATGCGGGAACTAGGCGACCATTGCCGTAGCGATTAACGAGGTATTCGATGATAGCACCCGACTCAGCAATGGTGAGGTCTGCATCTGTGATTACTGGTGACTTACCGAGGGGATGAACTTGGCGCAGCGACTCCGGCGCCATCATCGTCTTTGAATCGCGTTCGTAGAATTTAATCTCATATTCGATACCTAATTCCTCAAGCAGCCACAGCACCCGTTGCGATCGCGAGTTGTTAAGATGATGAACAATGATCATAAAAAGGTTCCTTTTCTGGTGGCTGATTACTATCCAATCTGAGCTAATACCAATTCAATTAATGATTACAACACATCCTTGGGTAAAGACGCGATGAATCGCGTCTCTACAAATGGTCTATTTGTCGCATTCTTTTTTCAAATTGGTATAATCTCTAGCTATTAGTCATTATTAGACAAACTTTTTCAGATTAACTCCCCTAATTGGCTAGTTTTCTGCTTTTTAATTGGTATAAAAACCACATTTGTTTCATTTATGGCTTTAATCATTGCCGGAGAACGTAGTGGGGTGGGTAAGACAACAGTCACGCTCACCCTTTTAGCATCTTTACGTCGTCGCGATCGCTTGGTGCAATCTTTCAAGGTAGGCCCAGACTACATTGATCCAATGTTTCATCGACACGTAACTGGTCGTCCTTGTCGGAATTTAGACCCTGTACTGACTTCTGAAGCCTACGTTCAGCAATGTTTTGCCCGTCATAGCCAGTTGAGTGAATATGCCCTAGTAGAAGGGGTGATGGGGTTGTTTGATGGTGTTTCGTCATTGGTCAATAGTCATTTGTCATTTGCAACTGACCAAGGACAAATGACAAAGGACAAAAGACAAATGACTGACTTTGCGAGTACGGCGCACATTGCGCGGCTTTTAGATTTACCTGTGGTGTTGGTGATTGATTGCAGTCGTTTATCTGGTTCTGTCGCTGCGATCGCTCACGGCTATCGATCTTTTGATCCCCGAATTAAAATAGCTGGGGTAATATTAAATCGCGTGGGTAGCGATCGCCATCTCTCTCTCCTCAAAGATTCTCTAGAACCCCTACAATTACCCATTCTCGGCGTACTGCGGCGTCAAGATAACATCACAATTCCTGATCGCCATTTAGGTTTAGTACCTACAGCAGAACTTCCCGAACTCAACGCTTTAATCGATCGTCTCGCCGATTTAGGAGATACTTGCTTCAATTGGCAACACTTATTACCCCTGTTAAAATCAGAACCTCTCCCTCAGCCCCATCATCCCCCTCATCCCCCCTCATCCCCAGTTAGAATTGCTATTGCTCGCGATCGCGCTTTTAATTTCTATTACCAAGACAATCTCGATTTGCTGCAACAGCTTGGTGCAGAACTGGTTTTCTGGAGTCCTTTAGAAGATGCTGCAATACCAAAAGATGTGCAGGGAATGTATTTTGGCGGTGGTTTCCCGGAAGTTTTTGCCCAGCAATTAGCAGAAAATACCAGGGTTCGTGATGCAGTGAAAACGGTAATAATTAAAGGAATGCCTACAATTGCCGAATGCGGAGGATTGATGTATTTATGTGAGCAAATTATCGATTTTGAGGGTAAATCTTGGCCAATGGCGGGAGTTTTACCGACATCTGCTGTGATGGGTGGGCGTTTAACTTTAGGGTATCGTCGCGCAGTAGCTTTGCAAGATAATCTGTTAGTTAAAGCAAATACAACTGTTTACGGACATGAGTTTCATCGTTCCCATTTAACCTTAACTCCCACTCAGCCCCTCTTTGAAACTTCTCGCTACGATTGTGAAGAAAATATGGGATGCGAGGGATGGGGTTTACCTGCAAATGTTCATGCTTCTTATGTTCATCTGCATTGGGGAGAAAGTAGAGAAATTCCCCAACAGTTTCTTCAAGAATGTCTGAAAGTAGCATCTTCAGGAACATGGATTTAAGAGGATGTTTGAAAAGCCTCCTTCAATAACAGATAAACTTTAAACCTAAGAAGAGAGCCGCAACAGTTCCGGAAACAGAAATTTCTCCTTGCATAATTTTATCTAAAACTGATTCTAGAGGAATCAATACAACTTCAATCTCTTCTGTAATATCTAGTTGTTGTTCTCCAACTTTACTCACATTTTCTGCTAAAAATAAATGTATTTGATTGGTATCTTTACTCGGCTTATCGTATAGAGTTACAATTTTTCTAAATTCTTGAGCAATATAACCAGTTTCTTCTGTCAGTTCTCTAATGGCTGCTACTTCTGCGCTCTCTTTTGTAGGATCAAAATTTCCTGCCGGCAGTTCTAAGAAAAATTCACCTACAGCGTGTCTATATTGCCGGACAAAAATAATTTCTCTATTATTGGTGATGGGTAAAACCATCGCCACGTCAGGCTTAATACTGACAAAATAATCATCTACAATTTTACCATTTGGTAATTCTATTTCATCTTGTCTCACCTGACACCAAGGATTATCTAAAACCATTTTTGATTTTAAAATCTTCCATTTCTTTAAGTTATTCATAAAATAAAATGTATGTATAAAAACTTTGTAATTAATGTAAAAAAGTATAACAGATACATCCGATAATCTAAACTTTGAACTTACACTGACTTTGGCAATATCATAATTATGTATAAAAAATATGCAAATAAATGTACATTTATTTACTGTAAATAAGAGATTTCCGTTGACTATTAGTCGAGGTACAACGGCACAGACAACGAATGTATGGGTGAGAATTTCACAGGATGATATCGAAGGCTGGGGGGAAGCATCGCCATTTGGTGTGGGTAATCATCGGCAATCAACTGATGCAATCAAAAATAATCTAGAGCAAGTTGTGCCACTGTTACAAACATTCAGCCCCTTACAACGTCAGGAAATTGAGCAAGTTTTAACACAAAACCAAGTTCCTTCTGCTGCGAGAGCTGCCTTGGATATGGCAATGCACGACTGGTTGGGTAAGCGTGTAGGATTACCGTTGTGGCAAATTTGGGGACTCGATCGCAATCAAATAGTCCCGACCTCTGTCACAATTGGGATTAATTCGCCTGAAGGTGCGATCGCTAGAGCGCAAGACTGGTTAAAATTTACCGATGTCCGCCTTTTCAAGGTGAAGCTAGGTAGTCCAGATGGCATAGGTGCAGATAAAAAAATGCTATTGGCGGTGCGAGAAGAAGCGCCTGAAATAGAATTATTTGTTGATGCCAACGGGGGTTGGAATTTAGAAGATGCGATCGCAATGTGCAATTGGTTGGCAGATTTAGGTATAAAGTATGTAGAGCAGCCATTGCCACGGGGGCAGGAACCAAGTTTAGCAAAACTCAAAGAACATTCTCCCCTCCCCATCTTTGTCGATGAAAGTTGTTTTACAAGCGCTGATATTCCCGATTTGGCAAATTACGTGGATGGTATTAATATCAAACTGATGAAATCAGGGGGACTAACAGAGGCAATGCGAATGGTACATACAGCACGAGCATATCGGTTGCAAGTAATGTTTGGTTGCTATTCTGACAGTTCGCTAGCTAATACAGCAGCATTACAGCTAGCGCCACTAGCTGATTATTTAGATTTAGATAGTCACCTGAATTTAATTGATGACCCTTTTACGGGTGCATTACTAAAAGCAGGAAGAGTTTTGCCAAACGATTTACCAGGTTTGGGAGTACAACACAGTGCGTCTACCACTTAATCAACGAGTAGCTATTTTACTTCATGAGGGAACTATTGGGACTCACGGCAAAACAGGGCTAGCGATTTTACGTTACAGTGAATCCCCAATCGTAGCTGTAATTGATCGCGATTGTGCTGGCAAATCCCTACCAGAATTAACAGGTATCAAGCGTGATGTGCCAATTGTGGCGTCTGTAGCCGCAGCCCTTGAGTACAAGCCGGAAGTTTTAGTAATTGGCATTGCCCCAGGAGGTGGTGCTGTACCAGATGATTACTGGCTGGAAATTAAAGACGCTTTAGAAGCGGGAATGTCGCTGGTGAATGGTTTACATACACCAATGGCAAGCATCCCAGAATTAAATGCACTGCTCAAACCAGGGCAACTAATTTGGGATGTGCGGAAAGAGCCATCTAATATCGGTGTTGCGAGTGGAATGGCACGCACTCTCCCTTGTCGGCGGGTGTTGACAGTGGGAACCGATATGGCCATTGGTAAAATGTCAACTAGCCTAGAGTTACATTGGGCGTCAAAACTGCGGGGTTGGCGTTCTAAGTTCCTCGCCACAGGGCAAACTGGGGTGATGTTAGAAGGGGACGGCGTAGCTTTAGATGCCGTGCGGGTAGATTTTGCCGCTGGTGCTGTGGAACAGATAGTCATGCGCTATGGCAAAAACTACGACATTTTGCACATTGAAGGACAAGGTTCACTTTTACATCCTGGTTCAACGGCAACCCTACCCCTAATTCGTGGTTCCCAACCAACTCAACTGGTGTTAGGACATCGCGCAGGACAAGTTCATGTACGTAATCATCCCCATGTCATAATTCCACCCTTACCAGAGGTGATTCGGCTTTATGAAACTGTTGCTAGTGCCGGTGGTGCTTTTGGAAGTGTTCCTGTAGTGGGTATAGCACTGAACACAGCCCACTTAGATGAAGATGCGGCACAGGAAAGCATCGCTCAAACAATAGCAGAAACGGGGCTACCTTGCACCGATGTAGTCCGCTTTGATGCCAATATTCTTTTGGATGCGGTGATGAAGAATTAGGTTCTCTAGAATGCTTCAACCACTCCTGAAGGAGAAGGAACACTGCGATCGCTTGGCGGCAAAACTGCGAGAATAAAATATAGATCCTTTATCCAGATACTATTTAACTTCTACGCTGTCTTGCTTGTGCCTGTCGCCCGGAATATTATGGATCTTCAGGAAAAACCCATTTTGGCGGTTCCGTCATTTTTTGTCGCAGACGTTCTTGTGCCAACTCCAGCATTTTTTCTAAAGGAGTTTCTTCAATAAATTTTGCGGCTGCTTCTCTAAACTCGATATTGGGACATTTATCCCCTAAAACACACCCGTTAACGCAGGCTTGGGCGCAGTCAATCTTTTGCTCCACAGTAAATTCCTCTTTCTAAAAGCTATGAGGTATGAGTTGTGAGTTATGATTTTCACCCCTAACTCTTCACTCTTAACTCTTGACTATCAGGCATAACCCTCCAGGTAAATTTTACCTTGCCAGTTACCCCTCGACCCTACCTAAATACTTACCATTTAGAAAGTTATGAGTTATGAGTTATGATTTTTACTCCTAACTCCTAACTCCTCACTTTGATAAAGGGCGCTCATGTCGGAAATCTTTGCTACTACTGGAACTATAGCCGCGATCGCTACTGCTGTTGTCCCCCAACAGGGTAGTGTTGGGATTGTGCGGGTGTCAGGTTCTCAAGCAATAGCGATTGCCCAAAGTCTTTTTCATGCACCAGGGCGACAAGTTTGGGAAAGTCACCGGATTCTCTACGGTTACATTCGCCATCCCCAGACGCACAAAATAGTGGATGAAGCCTTGTTGCTGATTATGAAAGCACCCCGTTCTTACACCCGTGAAGATGTTGTAGAATTCCATTGCCACGGGGGAATTATGGCAGTGCAGCAAGTACTACAACTGTGTTTGGAAAATGGGGCTAGACTAGCGCAACCGGGAGAATTTACTCTCCGTGCTTTTTTGAATGGACGATTGGATTTAACTCAAGCCGAAGGTATTGCCGATTTAGTGGGAGCTAAATCACCCCAAGCGGCTCAAAGTGCTTTAGCTGGTTTACAAGGAAAATTAGCTCATCCGATTCGGCAGTTACGCGCTAACTGTTTGGATATTTTGGCAGAAATTGAAGCTCGGATTGATTTTGAGGAAGACCTTCCGCCGCTGGATGATAAAGCAATAATATCAGAAATCGATAAAATTGCCGCAGAAATAACTAAGTTATTGGAAACCAAAGATCAAGGTGAATTGCTACGCACTGGTTTAAAAGTGGCAATTGTTGGGCGTCCGAATGTGGGTAAGTCGAGTTTATTGAACGCTTGGAGCCGGAGCGATCGCGCCATTGTGACTGATTTACCTGGTACAACCCGCGATGTGGTGGAATCCCAGTTAGTTGTCGGGGGAATTCCCGTACAAGTACTAGATACAGCGGGGATTCGGGAAACAACAGACCAAGTGGAAAAAATTGGCGTCGAGCGATCGCATCTTGCCGCCAATGCAGCTGATTTAGTCTTGCTTACCATTGATGCTTCCGCCGGTTGGACAGAAGGCGATCAAGAAATTTATGAAAAAGTACAACACCGTCCGTTGATTATAGTGATTAACAAAATCGATTTAGTAGAAGAAAGCAAAAGAACAACTCTGCAATCCAAAATCCCAAATCGTTCGACTGAGCGTAGCCGAAGTCCAAACTCTAAAATTTTCACAGCCGCAGCCCAAAATCAAGGTATTGACGCTTTAGAAACAGCAATTTTAGAAATAGTTCAATCTGGAAAAGTACAAGCTGCTGATATGGATTTAGCCATTAATCAAAGGCAGGCAGCAGCCTTAACTCAAGCTAAAATATCTTTAGAACAAGTGCAAGCAACAATTGTTCAGCAGTTACCTCTTGATTTTTGGACAATTGACTTACGAGGTGCAATTCAAGCTTTAGGAGAAATCACTGGAGAGGAAGTAACAGAATCAGTTTTAGAGAGGATTTTTAGCCGTTTCTGTATTGGAAAATGACTTTATATAGAACCCAAAGTTTTCCTTTGTTAATTTCATAAAAAAGCGGATAAGTATTATGCCAGTTTTTAGAGAAAATGTTGATTTCTTCTTTGAAGAGTTTATCAAAGTTAGTATTGGAGGAGGTGGGGATGCTAGTGTCTGGGCAGTCGGCAGTTATCAGAGAGAATTCATTTTAACTGTCATTGAGAAAAAAATAGATTCTTTAACTATAGATGACATAGTTGATAAACCAGCTTTTTTTATGTTACAAGACCTAATGAAATTTTCTCCTTATTGGAAATACGATGCGGCAGCGCTTGCTTTAGCAAACCAATTAGCAATATCTAGCTTGTAATTGACTTAGAAGTAGAGTGCATTAGGCACTCATCTCATGTTTTTCCAACCTAAAATCAAATTAAACTTCTTGTCTAATTGGTAGAAAAAAGGCTAAATAAGGATTATGACCGTAACTACCTATAAATGGACAATTCAACGTTATCACCAAGCAATAGAGGCAGGCATCTTTGACGACCAGCCCATTGAACTATTGCGCGGCGACCTCATTGTTATGCCCCCAGAACGAGAACCTCACGCCTACTACAACACAGAAGCAGCTGATTATCTTCGCACACTCCTCGGTGAACGGGTAAAAATCCGCGATGCCAAACCCATTACCTTACCCAACGATTCAGAACCGGCTCCCGATGTTGCGATTGTCAAACCATTAGGTGAGGTCTACCTAGAACACCATCCTTATCCAGAAGATATATTCTGGGTTATTGAATTCTCCAAAGCCACCCTGAGCAAAGATTTAGGTGACAAAAAAGACATCTACGCTGAGGCTGGTATTGTTGAATACTGGGTTGTCAACCTGAAAACTCCGCAGTTAAAAGTATTTCGTGACCTAAAAAATGGGGAATACAAAACTGAACTGACACTAACTACAGGTACTATTTCACCCCTAGCCTTTCCTGATGTATCCGTCCAAGTTGAGCGCTTTATAAGTAAAACATAATACAGTGTATTGTGAAAAGCACGAAAGTACCAAATACCTATTAGAAGTGGGGGACTATGGCTCCCAACTTCTAACTGATAACTGTATAAATAGGAGTTATAAGTTATGAATTAAAAATTCATAACTCATCACTTATAACTCATAATTTATAACTCATTTTCTGTAATCGCTCTTGGAATATTGCCAACAGTTGCCAGTTGCACTGTAAAAGTAGAACCTTCATATAATTTACTTTTTACAGAAATAGATCCACCACAACGCAGTAGCAATTGCTGTACGATTGTTAACCCCAACCCAGCACCACCATAATCTTCTGTTGCTGCTGTACGCACACGATAAAAACGGTCAAAGATTTTGGGAATTTCGTTTTCGGCAATACCGATACCTGTGTCGCGGAATTCTAATTGGACATGATCACCTTGAAGACGGGCACGCACCCATACTTCACCCCCATTAGAGGTAAACTTAATGCTATTGTGCAGCAGATTAATCACAATTTGCCTCAGACCACCACTCACGCACCAAACAGATGGGAGTTCAGTCGGTATGGTGTAGGCTAGCATAATCCCTTTTTCTTGAGCTACAGGTTGGTAGGTACTGACTACTCCAGGCACAATATCTGAGAGCCGCACTGACTCCAAAGCCATTCCTTCCCAATTACGTTCCAGTTGTACCAGTTCCAATAAACCAGTAATCAGGGAATTTTGATGATCGCACTGGGTATTTAACATCTGTAAATAACGTTGTCGCTGGGGGGGTTTAAGATTAGGGGAATTTAATAATGAAAGTGCTGTCTTCATGTGCGTTAGGGGTATACGCAATTCCTGACATACATTTTTTAGATATTCATCTTTGAGTTGCTCTTTATTGTGCAGTTCTTGATTTTGCTGCTGAAACTTGGTGGTGCGTACTGTGATTATTTGACGATTAATTTCATCTTGTCGCAGGAGTTGTTTTGCCAATAATTGATTCATCAATCCGGCTTGAGGTACGCTTGGACAAATAAAATCAGCAGGTAAAATTGGGGATGATTCTGGCGCAATCGCTTGTTTGATACCATCTAATACTTGCTGAATTACTCTCCCCTCAACAGTAGTTATAATCAGCAACGGCTGGTTTTTATTAGTATTTACCTTCCCCAATGTCTGAGTTTTGCGTTTTTTAAGTGGTCGATGAGCCAAAATTAAACTGCAAAACTGGGGCGATAACACCATCAAAAAGTTTTCCCGTCGCAGTTGGCTATCTGGTGGTAGGTGAACGAGGACATGATGGGAAGATGAGGGGGATGAGAAGGTATTTAATTTTCCTTCTCCCTCATCTCCCCCTTTTCCATTTTCGTCAATCTGGCAAGTATAAATGAGACTAGACGCACCTACCGAGGATTGATAACGCGCTAATTCTGATTGCCAAATTTTTTCTGGTGGTAGCTTTACCCATAAAGTGGCTGCAATTTGCTGCTCAATTAGTAAGTCAATTTGTGCTCTCACCAGTGATAGCAGAGTCGCAGGACTGAGGGACAATGGTTTAGGAGGCACTTGCACTCCCATAACCAGTTGATAAACAGACAGATCCTTAGCCAGAGAAACATTCATGAGTCAAGCACAAAAAGGATGAAGCAAGAAATAATTCTGTCTTCGATTTTCACCTTTATGTGTGCATTTTTTACAAAATCCCCACGGAAAGAAATATTAACTATAAAAAACTCTACCCACGAGGGAGCAGGGGAGCAGGGGGAGATGAGGGACAGGGGAAAAGGTTAAAGGGGAAAAGGTTAAAGGGGAAAGGGTAAAGGGATAAATTTAACCTTTCCCCTTACCCCTTTCCCTTTCCCCATGCCCCATGCCCCATGCCCCATGCCCCATGCCCCATGCCCAAATTAAGCTTGTACGTTAAGTCTTTGCTGTAAGGCGTCGCGTGCGTGTTCTCGGTCGTCAAAATGGATTTTTTCGGTGCCGAGAATTTGGTAGTCTTCGTGGCCTTTACCAGCAAGTAACACTCCATCACCGGGTTCTGCTTGTAAAATAGCGGTACGAATTGCGATCGCACGATCGCAAATTACAGTTGGCTGCACTGTGTCAGCGATTCCCGTCAAAATATCTTGCAAAATCCTCTCTGGATCTTCAGTCCGGGGATTATCTGATGTCACTACTGCCACATCAGCTAACTCAGCAGCGATTTTACCCATTTTTGGACGCTTGGTGCGATCGCGATCGCCTCCACAACCAAATACACAAATCACTTTACCCGGTATAAACGGACGTGCAGCTTTCAGTAAATTTTCTAAACTATCGGGTGTGTGGGCATAATCTACAATCACGCTAATATCTTGGTCAGGATTAATCTGTACCCGCTCCATCCGTCCGGGAACTCCTGGGAACTCAGGTATCACAGATGCCACTAACTGCAAATCTAGACCTAAGTGTAAAACTGCTCCTACGGCTGCGAGAAGATTTTCTAAATTATATTGTCCGACTAGGGGCGATCGAAAAGCTACGTCACCTTTTGGTGTATGTAATGTCCCACTGACACCATTCGGCTGGTAATTTAAATCACTCATCCATAAATCAGCGCTGTTGTCGTTGACGCTGTAACTCCAAACGCGTTGGGAATCTAAGGAGGCAATTAACCGCTTCCCGTAGGAATCATCAGCATTAATTATTGCCTGTCCCTTGAGATAATCAGGGCTAAATAACAACGCTTTGGCAGCAAAGTAATCTTCCATGTCGCTGTGATAGTCGAGATGGTCTTGAGTAAGATTACTGAATACCGCTACCTCAAATTCACAACCCAATACTCTACCTTGGGCCAAAGCGTGAGAACTTACTTCCATCACCCCGAACTCACTACCAGCCTTTACCGCCTCAGCTAGCTGCTGTTGCAGTTCTACAGCAAAGGGGGTAGTGTGGGCAGCAGTTTGCTCAAAACCTGCCCAACGAGTGTAGAGAGTTCCCATCAAAGCTGTAGCTAGATTAGCTTTGTTGAGGAGAAATTCAATTAGATGAGTAGTTGTAGTTTTGCCATTTGTACCAGTCACACCCACCAGCTTGAGTTTTTTCCCCGGATAACCGTAAAAAGCACTGGCTATTTGGGCACAAGCTTGAGTTATGTTGCTTGCACTGATGACCACAGCCTGATTTGTGGGAGGATTTTTTTGTGCAGCTTCGGGAGAAACGATCGCAGCCACAGCCCCCGATGCGATCGCACTTTGCCAAAATTCCCCACCATCAACCCGCGTTCCTGGCATCCCAATAAACAAATCTCCCACACGACAAGCATGGGAATTCGTCTTCAAACCCCTAACTTCCACATCCTCCAAAGTCGGATGGCTAGGTAATTGTTCAACACTGTCTACCGCTGTTAGTAATTCCCGCAATTTCATTTTGTGAACCTCGTCACATTCTTAATCTTGCGCTTATTCTGCATTATTTTTTTCTAATTGGCTAAATACTTCCGCAACATTTGCTCCAACTGCTGCACACTAGCACGAGGAGAAGGACGCGGCAATGGTTTCTCACTCGCCTCTTTTTCCTCCTCGCCTCTGTGGTTTGATAAATAAAGTACCGGCACTTCATACTCATACGCAGCAAACCAATCTTCACGAGTCGTAATATCCCTAATTTCCAACTCGAAACTGAGATTTTGGATTTGTTCTAGCTTTTCTTGCAAGCCTTCACATAAATGACAGCCGGGTTTACTGTATAAAATTAATCGCATTGTTTATTTGAGTTGGCGTTAAGAACTTATTTAACTTTATTTGGAAAAATCCGTCAAAAACCTAACCCCCTAACCCCCTTCCCGACGCGGGAAGGGGGAAAATTCAAAGTCTCTCTCCTTTTAGGAGAGAGATTTAGAGAGAGGTTTTCCAGATGCCGTAAAAAGTCAGGAAGTTATAAGTTTAGAATAACGAACCGCGAAGGAGGAGAGATGAAAAGAGAAGAGTTTGATGTGGGTGAGTATGTTGATCAAATGGCGTTGTTGTTGGATTTGCAGCTAAGAGATGAGTATCGTGATGGTGTGGTGGCAAATTTTGAGAGAATTAGTGCGATCGCTAGTCTTGTAAATTCTTTCCCTCTACCAGAGAAAATTGAAGTTGCACCAGTGTTTGAACCATAATGACTTCAACAATAGCTATGTTGATGTTTTAGTAAAATTACTGAGCTTGCAGTATAACTAACGATACTAAGATATTAGCCGACTATATCTTGGAAAATCAGATGAATAATTTCAATGCTTCTAGTTCATTGAAATCTGCGGGTGTCGGTAGATTGTTGATGCGGTTGCTTTGGATGCTGTTAGGATTTGGTATTGCTTCTACGCTATTATCTTTGTTGGAAGTCATAGCAAAGCCACTTTACCAGCTACTTGCTTCTCTTGATGCACTTGTATCAATCATTTCGTTATTTATCAGCTTAATTTCAATCATTGTTTTTTTGGTTTGGCTATATCGTCTCCATGCCGATTTAAAGAATCTATTTAAGGAATATCCGATTACGCCAGGAGGTGCGATCGCGCGATTTCTAATTCCCATATATAGCATTTGGGGAATAGCTAACACGTTGTCCACTTTTGCCGATCGATTTAAAGGGGAAGGTGATGATTTAACACGTTTAAGTGAACAAGTGCGATTGTTAATAGGGCCGCTATATGGTTTTATGATCGGGTCAAACCTTATGACTCGTATGGCTCTTACAGAAAGTTTTAAAAATCCTGAAAACCAATTTTTGCCCTTTTGGTTTTTATTATCTTGTATTCTAGATTTAGGTTTTAGTGCTACTTTACTACAACTAACAAAAACTATGCGGACTGCTATTACTCAAAAAGCTAAACGCGCTATCTCTTAATATTTCAGCATGAATTTTAATTCAGCCGATGCCATCACAATATCAACTGCTGTCCGCGAAGGTAAAGTTAGCGCAGTGGAAGTTACTAAAACTGCATTAGCACGAATAGCAACGCGGGATGATCAACTCAATTGTTTTACGGCTGTCACTGCTGAAACAGCTTTAACAGATGCAGCCCGCATTGACAGGGAAATTGCTCAAGGTAATCATCCGGGAGTGCTGGCTGGTGTGCCTTTTGCGGTGAAAAATCTTTTCGATATTGCTGGTTTAACGACTTTGGCGGGATCGAAAATCAATGCAGAAAATCCAGCAGCAAGCCTTGATGCGACAGCAGTAGCGAAGCTGAAACAAGCGGGTGCTGTGCTGGTTGGCGCTTTGAATATGGATGAGTACGCTTATGGGTTCGTAACGGAAAATTCTCATTACGGCGCTACTCATAACCCCCATGATTTACGGCGAGTTGCTGGTGGTTCATCAGGTGGTTCAGCGGCGGCTGTGGCTGCTGGATTAGTACCGCTGACGCTGGGTTCTGATACTAATGGTTCAATTCGCGTTCCGGCGGCGTTGTGCGGCGTTTTTGGTTTCAAGCCGACTTACGGGAGGTTATCTCGTGCTGGGGTAGCTTTATTTTCTAGCAGTTTTGACCACATTGGCCCTTTTGCGCGATCGGTGCAGGATATCGCGACGGTGTTTGATGTGCTTCAGGGAGAAGACGATCGCGATCCAATTTGTACAAAGCGTCCGCCTGAATTGGTTTTACCACAACTTAAACAGGATATTTCTGATATCAGAATTGCGTTGACGAAGTCCGCCGAAGGCATCGCTGGTGATTATTTCACCAAAGGCGCAGAACCGGAAGCTTTAGCAGCAGTCCAAAAGGTAGCTGATGCAATAGAAGTCACTGAATACGTAATCATACCAGAGGCACACCGCGCCCGTGCAGCAGCCTTTGTGATTACAGCTAGCGAAGGGGCAAATCTGCATTTGGAAAAATTGCGATCGCATCCTCAAGATTTTGATGCGGCTACACGCGATCGCTTTTTGGCTGGGGCGCTAATCCCAAGTAGTTGGTATCTCCAAGCACAACGGTTTAGAAGATGGTATCGCGATCGCGTGCAGGAAGTATTTCAAAATGTCGATGTAATTCTTGCCCCAACTACACCAATTTCCGCACCGTTAATTGGTCAACAAACGATGATTTTGGATGGCGAAGAAATTCTTGTCCGTCCTCATTTAGGGTTATTTACTCAACCATTATCTTTCATTGGTTTACCCGTTTTATCAGTGCCAATTCATCGCCAAAATGCATTACCATTGGGTGTGCAATTAATAGCAGCACCATATAATGAAGCGTTGATTTTAAGGGTTGCGGCTGCGTTAGAGGCAAAAGGTATAGTTTCAGCACCAGTGATTTTTAATGAATAATCGATGATTTGTTGTCATCCCATCTAATACCAATTTAAAAAAAGAATGCGACAAATAGACCATTTGTAGAGACGCGATGAATCGCGTCTTTATCCAAGGATGTGTTGCAATCATTAATTGAATTGGTATAATCTTGGTGCTGTTGCACAATAAAAAGTTAATTTGATTTAAGTAAGTCAGTGAAAAGAATTCAATAATATAAATTAGCTGTAGGGTGTATTATGCCGTAGGCTAACGCACCTGAGATTGTTGACGGTGCGTTGCGCTCTGCGACAACACACCCTACCTTAAAATTCCTTAACATAACTGGAAATATTAGCGAGATGATAAAATTAGTTTAGTAATGTCAGTATTCCAGCATGATGAGAAAATTATGATAACTGCTGACACAACTTCTCAAATTTTGGCAATTCCGCCTTTAGAAAATGGCGACAAGCTCACCCGTCATGAATTTGAGCGACGCTACCATGCCATGCCTAATCTGAAGAAAGCAGAATTGATTGAAGGAGTTGTTTACATGGCATCGCCTGTACGAGCAAAACAACATGGTAAACCCCATAGTCACATTATGACTTGGTTAGGGACTTACGAAGCAGCTACACCAGGAGTAGAAGCACTGGATAACACTACTGTTCTCCTGGATGCTGATAATGAACCCCAACCAGATGCCATATTAAGAATAGAACAAGGTGGACAGTCGCGCATTAACAAGGACGATTATGTAGAAGGTGCGCCAGAATTAATTGTAGAAATTGCCGCTTCTAGTGCTTCCTATGATTTGCATAAAAAGCTGAAAGTGTATCGTCGTAATCAAGTACAAGAATATTTAGTCTGGCGAGTTTATGACCGTCAATTTGATTGGTTTAGGTTACAAGAAGGCGAGTATATTAAACTTGAACCGAATACAGATGATATAGTTTACTCTCAAGTTTTTCCAGGGTTATGGTTAGCGAATTCCGCATTATTATCAGGAGACTTAGCTAAAGCTTTAGCCATTTTGCAGCAGGGATTATCTACACCAGAACATCAAATTTTTGTTGATAAAATATCTATTTAGAGATAAATCTTCCAGGTAGAATTTCAGCACCAATCATTTTTAATTACTAATAAAAAATTAGCGAGATTGCCAACTTCTTCAATAAAGTCAGTAATCAAATTACAGTCAACCACTTTTAAAACAACCTCTCATCTTTGAATCTGTGCGCGATTTATACTCCATCAAAAGTAGATGGATAAACAACCTTTCCCTTATAACTTTCCTGATAGCTTTGCAGTAGTTTAACCATGAAGAATTCCTCTGGTATTGGAAAGGGAGACTCGATTTCATAAACAACAGAAGTTTTAAAGCCAAAACGAGTATAAAATTGGGGATGACCTAGTACAATTACTACGGCTTCTTTATTTGCCTCTGCTATCTCTAACCCGGCTTTGATTAATGCACTACCAATTCCTTGTCTTTGAAACTGTGGACGAACTGCCAAAGGTGCTAAACCAAGTACCTGCAATGTTTCTTCACCCACCAGGTCAATATAGCTAAATAAAATATGACCGACTACAACATTTTCAATTTCTGCAACTAACGAAAGTTCTGGAATATAGCGGTCAGAATGGCGAATTACCTCTACAAGTTTAGCCTCATTCTCCTGTCCAAAGGCTAATGTATTCACCTCAGCTATTGCTGGGTAGTCTGTTAAAGTTTCACAACGAATATTCATGATTTTAAAATCAATTCCATAAAAATCCAGTTTGCACGATGTTCTAAAGGAATTTCTGTTTTTTTCAAATATGGTTTGATATCCTGAAAGCCAAATGCACGATAAAGTGCCTGTGCTTTCTTTACAAAAGGGGCGCTGTCTAAACGTATCCTTGAGTAACCAATGTAGACAGCTTCATTGATGATATCTTGTAACAATGCCCGACCGATTCCTTTTCGGCGAAATTCTGGTCTTACATACATCCTTTTAATTTCCCCAACATCTTCACCAATCTTTCGCAAGCAAACACAGCCGACTATTTTTGACTCGGATTGTCCTAGAAGCAAGCGTCCTGAAGGGGGTAGAAATTCATGAAGTTGAGTCATATATTGCTCAAGGAATGTATTAACATCTAAATTAATGCCGAATTGATCGCTGAATATTAACTTAGTCTCGTTAAAATATTCCCAAAATATTTCCTGTATATGAGATTTATGTTCGTCAGTCTCTATCTGAATAATTTTAAGCAAAGTTTATTTCCCCGCTAAATAATTAAACAAAATCAAAAATCTCCAAATATCAATGGTCATCATTCCAGTAATTGATTTAACTATGTTTCTCAATGGCAACGCAGCAACTCGGCAAGCTCTTGTGAAACAAATTTATCAAGCTTGTCATGAGATTGGTTTCATGTACTTGCAAAATTCGGGAATATCAAAAGAACTCATAAATCAAGTATTCACTCACAGCAAATCTTTCTTCAATTTATCTTTAGAAGTCAAGCAAAAGCAAGCTTGGAGTGATGAATTTAGTAACACGGGTTACGTTGGGATTGAAAGAGAACGTCTTAATCCCAATAACCCAGGCGACTTGAAAGAGGCGTTGAATGTAAACAAACAAGCGGCTGTAGGAATAGATGCTTCTATTGTCACTTTTTATGATAGTTGCATAGAACTTACCAACACGATATTACAAGCTTATGCATTGGCGTTGGAATTGCCAGAAAATTATTTTACAACAAGACATAATCAACAAAATCATACCTTGCGATTATTACACTATCCCCCATTGCAAACACCATCCAAACCCGGACAAGTACGTGCTGGTGAACATTCCGATTATGGCAGTATTACCTTACTTTTCCAAGATGACATTGGCGGGTTGGAAGTACAGATAACATCTGGAGAGTGGATTGCCGCGCCTGCAATTCCTGATACTGTAATAGTCAATACTGGCGATTTAATGCAACGCTGGACAAATCATTTATTTTGCTCAACTAAGCATCGAGTGATGATTCCTAGTGATGATAGGGTGAAGCAGTCCCGGTATTCTATCGCTTTTTTCTGTCATCCTAATGATGATAGCGAAATTACTTGTTTAGAAAGTTGCCAGAAAGAACAATCGCCTATTTATCCCCCTATCCTGGCGGGAGAATATCTTTTAAGTCGTTTACAAGCAAGTTATGGTAATTCGTAATTCGTAATTCGTAATTCGTAATTCGTAGTTAAGAAAGATATTTAATATGAAAACCTACGACTGGATTGTGGTTGGTGGTGGAATTACGGGTGCTGCACTCGCTTATGAATTAGTAAAAACAGGTTTTGCTGTACTTTTGTTGGAGCAATACAGCACACCACAGAATGCAACTCGCTATAGTTATGGTGGACTTGCTTATTGGTCTGGCAATACGCCACTAACTCGGCTATTGTGCGAAGAAGCGATCGCACGTTACCATATCCTATCTCAAGAGTTAGACGCTGATATCCAATTTCGGGAATTAGATTTATTACTGACTATTTCAGCCGCTAATGACCCAGACGCAACTGCGGCATCATATAATCATTTTGCCATT
Source organism: Nostoc sp. UIC 10890 (assembly GCF_054786515.1). Classification (NCBI taxonomy): domain Bacteria; kingdom Bacillati; phylum Cyanobacteriota; class Cyanophyceae; order Nostocales; family Nostocaceae; genus Nostoc; species Nostoc sp. UIC 10890. The sequence goes on along the minus strand of NZ_JBSGKF010000001.1, from coordinate 564,859 downwards.
CCACCTCGTTTACTCAGTGTCCAAGAAGCTTGTGAGTTGGAACCGCAGCTAAATCGAGAGGCAATATCTGGTGCTTTAACTGTCAAACACGGTCATATTCACCCAGAAAAAACATCACTTGCTTACATCCAAGCCTTTGAACGTGCTGGGGGTGAAATGCAGATTACCCAAGTTTTGCAAGTCTTGCAAGATGGTGTCAAAACCTCCACTGCAACTTTCCACAGCGCGAATGTTGTCATTTGTGCGGGTGGAATCAGCCGCCAGCTTCTAAAATCTGCTGGTGTTTCCATCAAGCTGTATTTTACCCATGCAGAAATCATTGAAACCCCACCTGTTGATATCAAGCTACGCACTTTAGTTATGCCGGCTAATCTACAACGGTTTCAACTAGAAGCTGAATCTACTCAAGTTGATGAATTGTGGGATGAACTTGGTAATGATTTAGTACCGCCAATTTTAGATGCGGGTGCAATTCAGTTTCCAGACGGTAGTATCCGCATTGGTCAAATTAGCCGTGCGATCGCAGATCCTCATGCCAAGGTAAACTCAGAGGTAAGCGAAAAATGGTTGCGAAGAAGTGTTGGTCAAATTTTACCAACATTGGAGAATTTACCAGGAACTTGGTATCATTGCTTAGTGGCATTTAGTGGCAATCAACTACCCTTAATTGGTGCTATCCCAGGATTTGAAAGCGTTCATGTTTTTTCTGGGTTTAGCAATCCCCTAGTACTTATACCACCTTTGGCAAAACGCTTTGCTAATTTTGCAACTGGCAACGAAGATGAAATAATTACAAAAATGCTAATCTAAAAGCCCCGCAGTGAAAAACACAAAATATTACTGATATTGCTGTGTCAAGCAGCTATCTGTTCAGTAGCGACTAGCATTTTGAAAAAAGACAGATGTTTTCAACTCAATACAGTTCAGATAGAGCAACAAAACCCTGATGTAGAGACGCGATAAATCGCGTCTTCAAAGACTGTCTAGAATCTCAGACATTCGTGGAAGAGAAAGATTTTTCTTCCTCCACAACATAATTGCATAGATATGAAAATATTTATGAAGTTAACAAAGCTTAATATTAAAAAGTTTGTTTTTTATTACAAAAATGAACTTTTTTGTATAACACGTCACTTTTTACTAGTAAACTATCGCACTAATATCACACTTTGAAGATTGATATTGTCAGCTTTCTATAAGTTGGCTGATTCATCAAGAGGAAAATTCATAAAGATATGAGAAGACAATTTAACCGACGCAAGTTTTTAATCTACGGTTCTGCAACTTTTGGAAGCAGCTTTTTTTTGAAAGCTTGCGCGAATAATTCTCCAACTGCAACAGAGACTCCAGCCGCGCCTCCTGCTGCTTCACCAGCGGCGGCGACTGCTGGTGACACCATCAAGATAGGTATTTTGCACTCTTTGAGTGGTACCATGTCTATTAGTGAAAAAAGCGTTGTCGATGCTGAAAAATTAGCAATCAAAGAAATTAACGCTGCTGGTGGTGTCTTAGGTAAACAAATTGAAGCAATTACTGAAGATGGTGCTTCTAACTGGGATACTTTTAGAGAAAAGGCAACCAAGCTAATCGATCAAGATAAAGTTGCTGTAGTTTTTGGTTGTTGGACTTCTGCTAGCCGCAAGAACGTAAAGCCAGTATTCGAGAGCAAAAATCACATGCTCTGGTATCCTGTGCAATATGAAGGTCAAGAGTGTTCTAAAAACATTTTCTACACTGGCGCTGCGCCAAATCAACAAATCGAACCATCTGTTGATTGGTTGTTAAAAAATAAGGGCAAGGAATTCTTTTTAGTTGGCTCTGACTACGTTTTTCCCCGGACAGCTAATACCATCATTAAAGCTCAACTAGAAGCTTTAGGCGGAAAAACAGTTGGTGAAGATTATTTACCTCTTGGTAACACAGAAGTTACACCAATTATCACTAAAATCAAACAAAATTTGCCCAATGGCGGCGTAATTTATAACACTTTGAATGGTGATAGTAATGTTGCTTTCTTCAAACAATTGAAAGGGGCTGGATTGACACCAGATAAATATCCCTCTATGTCTGTAAGTATTGCTGAAGAAGAAGTTAAAGCAATTGGTGTAGAGTATCTCCAAGGTCACTATGCAGCTTGGAACTATTTTCAAACAGTAGATACACCTGCAAATAAAAAGTTTGTGGCAGCTTTCAAGAAAGAGTACGGTGAAAATCGGGTGACAAATGACCCAATGGAAGCAGCATATATTGCAGTTTATTTGTGGAAGCAAGCAGTACAAAAAGCTGGGACTACTGATTTAGAGAAAGTGCGGGCGGCGGCTTATGGTCAAACTCTAGATGCGCCTGAAGGTAAAGTGACAATGGATGCCAATCATCACATATCTAAAATTGTGCGGATTGGTCAAGTTAGACAAGATGGATTGTTTGATATTGTCTATGCTACTCCAACACCAGTTGAGCCAGTTCCTTGGAATCAATTTGTAAAAGAAACTAAAGGATTTGCTTGCGATTGGACTGACCCGGCTAAGGGTGGTAAGTTCAAGAAAGCCTAAATAATTCGTAATTCGTAATTCGTAATTAATTACAAATTACGAATTAGTAAAATTTTTTCTCGTTTCCAGGTTCTTCCGCTTCTATAGGAGGCGGAGCCTCCTAATAGGCATTCCCAGTCTGAGACTGGGAACGAGGCAACGAGGCACACGAGACACTAACTAATCGCTGATAGCTGTTATGGAGAAATAAGTGTTAGCAGGATTTTTAGAAGCTGTATTTAATGGCATTAGTATTGGCGCTGTATTATTGATTGCCGCGTTGGGACTAGCCATTATATTTGGATTGATGGGCGTCATTAATATGGCGCATGGTGAATTGATGATGTTCGGTGCTTATACAACTTATGTTGTACAAAATGTATGTAAGCAATTGGGCGGAGTATGGTTTGAAGTTTATATATTTTTGGCTTTGATTATCGCTTTTCTTTTCACGGCTACCGTGGGATTAATTCTAGAAAAAGGCGTGATTCGTTATCTCTATGGACGCCCGTTAGAAACTCTATTGGCAACTTGGGGAGTAAGTTTGATTTTTCAGCAGTTTGTCCGCAGTGTGAATTGGGTATTAATAATTGGTATCGCCATATTTTCTCTGTTGTTTTTTGGAGGTTTATGGATTTTAAATTCCCGCACAGATTTGGGAAGAGTTCGTAACTGGATTGTGGCGGTGATATTTTTATTATCGCTGGGGGTGACAATCACAACAGGCAATTTATTGAGTCAAACTTATCAGTTAGCAGTAACTCAACCTTGGTTTGGCGCTCAAAATGTGGATGTTACAGCACCGACTTGGTTACAAGCAGGAGTATCTTTAGGTGGTGTCCAATTACCCTTTGCCAGATTATTTATTATTGCTTTAACAATAATCTGTGTATCAGGAATTTACTTATTTTTACAACGTTCTAGCTGGGGTTTAAGAATTCGGGCTGTGACGCAAAACCGGAGTATGAGTGCTTGTTTGGGTATCCCAACTCAAAAGGTTGATGCGATTACTTTTGCACTGGGTTCTGGTTTAGCTGGTGTGGCGGGATGTGCGATTAGTTTGCTTGGTTCTGTAGGGCCAAATACGGGACAAAACTATATTATTGATACTTTTATGGTTGTTGTCGTTGGGGGTGTGGGCAATTTAGCCGGTACTATTTTGGCTGCTTTGGGTATTGGTACGGCTAATTTTTTAATTGGTTCTGGGACTTTGGCTTTGTTGTTGACTCCTGTTAAACCTTTAGCTGATTTCTTTACTTTTTTTGCCACGACGAGTATGGCCAAGGTGATGGTATTTGCGCTGATTATTGTGTTTTTACAGTGGAAGCCTGGGGGGATTTTTCCACAGAAGGGACGTACTGTTGATGTTTAAACCGCAGAGATGCAGAGGATACAGAGAATGATAAAGAAGGGGGGAAGGTTAATTTTAATTGAGGTTGGGGTAGTGATTGCGATCGCACTCTTCCTTATAATTATCATGCCACTGGTGCTTTCGGAGTTTCGCCTAAATTTGTTGGGGCGATTTTTGTCGCTGGCGATCGTGGCTTTGGGTATCGATCTGATTTGGGGTTATACTGGTTTACTAAGTTTGGGACATGGTATTTTCTTTGGTTTGGGTGGATATGCGATCGCAATGTACCTGAAACTGCAAATCCCGACTGGAGAATTACCTGATTTCATGGGACTTTATGGGGTTACGGAACTTCCTGCGTTTTGGCAACCTTTTTATTCCTTTCCTTTGACAATAGCTGCTGTGGTACTAATTCCAGGGTTATTGGCGGGAATATTAGGATATTTAGTATTTCGGAATCGTCTCAAGGGAGTTTATTTTTCTATTTTGACCCAAGCCGGAACTATTGTATTTTTCAACTTCTTTAACGGTCAACAACAATTTTTCAACGGTACGAACGGACTGATAGATTTTACAACTTTCTTTGGGGCAACGGTCAGCGATGCCAAGACGCAATTGATTTTCTACACGCTGACGGTAGTGTTTCTCGCAGCCACCTACGGCGTTTGTCGCTGGTTGACAAGCGGACGCTTTGGGAGGTTGTTGATAGCGATTCGTGATGATGAAAGTCGGGTAAGATTTTCTGGCTACGACCCTACAGATTTTAAGGTGTTGGTGTTTGCAGTTTCCGGTGCGATCGCAGGGATAGCAGGAGCATTTTACACCATTCAAAGTGGTTCTGTATCACCCAGAGCAATGGATATTGCCTTTTCGATTGAAATGGTGATTTGGGTAGCTGTAGGCGGACGCGCTACTTTAATTGGCGCGATTGTCGGAACTTTATTAGTAAATTATGCCCGCACTTTTTTAAGCGAACAATTTGCCGAAATCTGGCTATTTTTCCAAGGCGCACTATTTTTGATAGTCGTCACAGTCCTTCCTGATGGCATAGTGGGATGGTTGCGTAGTCAGAATATTTCCTTTTTCAACCGCCGTCAAGAAATTGCTACATATCCCACCTTGGAAGAAGACCCGGAAGTGCAACATGAACGCGAAAATATTGGAAACTGAAAATGTAACTGTTAATTTTGACGGATTTAGGGCGCTAAACCAGCTTAACTTTAGCATGGATGTAGGTGAATTACGGGTAGTAATTGGCCCAAATGGAGCGGGAAAGACAACGTTTCTGGATGTGATTACCGGGAAAGTGCAACCAACCGTAGGACGAGTTTTATTCAAAGGAAGAAACCTACGTTCTTTACCTGAATATCGAATTGCACGATTGGGAATTGGGCGCAAGTTCCAAACACCCCGAATTTACCTGAATTTAACGCCCCGCGAAAATCTAGAAATTACTATTAACAAGAAGAAAAATGTCTTTTCTACTTTGTTTGAACATTCTAATGCTGTTGAAAAGAATAATATTAAAGGATTGTTAGAAACCATCGGTTTAACGCCAAAAGCAGATATTAGAGCAGGTTTACTTTCTCACGGTGAAAAGCAACGGTTAGAAATTGGAATGTTAGTGGCACAGTCACCAGACTTATTACTCGTTGATGAACCTGTTGCGGGTTTAACAGATGAAGAAACTTATAACATTGGTGAATTACTTTTAGCATTAGCGCAAAGTCATTCAATTTTAGTAATTGAACATGACATGGAATTTGTGCGCCAAATTGCCAAGAAAGTAACGGTTTTACATGAAGGTTCGGTGCTGTGCGAAGGGAATTTTGAAGAAGTTCAAAATGACTCTCGTGTTATTGAAGTATATCTAGGAAAACAGGAAGAGTAGATTTTTACCTTATGCAGATTTAAATACCATTCTATCCCTTTGTTAGCTTAATTCATACCGTAATAAACCATGTCTAACTTTCTATAAGACTCCTGATTTTTGAACAAGACCAGGAGAAAATACGAGTTGTTAAACAGGTGTAAGAAGAGACATATAATTGATGAGATCATTTAATGTGGGGAGACTTAAGTTCTCCTTCCCTATGAGGAAATGGGGGTTTCCAAACCTCTTTCTTTGCAGGAAAGAGGTTTCGAGTATATTTGTTGACTTTCCAAATATCCTCTCACAGATTTTTTTGCACTAAAATTCTCAAGACTATTTCATTCCCAAAAAATCAATAAAATGTAGCAGTGAATATCAGTAAGCTTCTCGTTGATAGCATCTTAAAAACTCCAAGTTTCCTCTATACTCTGATTCTCCAACGCTAGGCACAACAAGCTTTAAAGTGACCCCCAGCACACTTTTTTTGTTCATACTGTTGACATAGTTGATGATGACACGTTATAAACTGTGAAGAAAAATAAATCAGTCTGCCTAATCCACTATATTCCCTGAAAAGTTTTGTGAGTAAGGGTAAACCGGAGCGGAGGAACCAAGTTTGGGGCGTATTTTGAAGAAAGTTAGAGTTAAGAGTGAGGAGTTAAGAGTGAGGAGTTAAAAGTTACTAAATAGATAACTCATAATTCATAACTCAGAACTTATAACTTTTTCAAGAAGGACATCTCTCAGTCCTAGCCCGTCAGCTAACTTCGTCGGCATTGAGAAGAGACTGAACGAGAAGCATTCTTACAAGTAATGCCTTGTTCTCGTCAGTGTCCTTTGGCTGGTAACTTTGTGGTTCGTTGTGCCTGCCCTCGGCCTTGAGAGAGGATAATAATATCTTGATTTCTGGCGTCTGAGGTAGGATTATTTGCCTTGAGGTGAAAATCAGCTATGTTCCAGAATAAGAAACATCGCATTGCTCTAATTTCTGTCGATGGTGACCCGGCTGTTGAAATCGGTCAAGAAGAAGCTGGGGGTCAAAATGTCTATGTGCGTCAAGTAGGTTATGCCCTAGCACAGCAAGGTTGGCAAGTGGATATGTTCACTCGTCGTAGTAGTCCTGACCAAGCTGCGATCGCTCAACATAGTCTGAATTGTCGTACTATTCGATTAAACGCTGGCCCAGCTGAGTTTATTGGGCGAGATAACTTGTTTAACCATTTACCTGAATTTATCGAAGAATTCCAGCGATTCCAGCGACGCCAAGGGTTCCATTACTCCCTAATCCATACCAATTACTGGTTGTCTTCTTGGGTTGGCATGGAATTGAAAAAGCAACAACCACTGATTCAGGTGCATACTTACCACTCTTTAGGAGCGGTTAAATACAGAAGTATTGGCGATGTTCCCGTAATTGCAGCCCAGCGACTAGCTATAGAAAAAGCCTGTCTAGAAACTGTAGACTGCGTGGTTGCGACCAGTCCACAAGAACAGAAACACATGCGGATACTCGTTTCCAGCAAAGGGAACATTGAAATGATTCCCTGTGGTACTGATACTGACAAATTTGGGGAAATTCCGCGGTCTGCTGCACGGGAAAAGTTGGGAATTGCACCAGATGCCAAGATGGTTCTCTATGTTGGTCGCTTTGACCGACGCAAAGGTATTGAAACTTTAGTACGAGCCATTGGCAAGTCGAGTTTAAGGGGTGAGGCTAACCTCCAACTAGTGATTGGGGGTGGTAGTCGTCCAGGTCAGAGTGATGGAATTGAACGCGATCGCATCGCCAGAATTGTCAATGAACTCGGATTAGAAGATTGTACAACCTTTACCGGTCGCCTAGATGAAACTGTCCTCCCCTTCTACTACGCTGCTGCTGATGTCTGCGTAGTTCCCAGTCACTACGAACCTTTTGGTTTAGTTGCCATTGAGGCGATGGCGAGTAAAACTCCAGTCGTAGCTAGTAATGTCGGTGGGTTGCAGTTTACTGTTGTACCAGAGGTCACAGGGTTACTAGCGCCCGCCAAAGATGAAGTGGCTTTTGCTGCTGCCATAGACCGCATTCTGATCAACCCAGCTTGGCGAGACCAGTTAGGTGAAGCAGCAAGGCAACGGACAGAAATTGCTTTTAGTTGGTATAGTGTGGCATTCCGACTGACTCAGCTATACAGTCGTTTGCTGGCTCCAACTGCACCCAATAACCGACCCCGGATTGCAGCTTAATTTTACAGTTTTGAGCGCGGTAATATCCTCAAAGTGATTTTATCGCGCCCAAACAGTCAAAAACAAACTACTCAGCCTAGTTAATTAGGGAATCAGAATTATGCTGAATATTGGAGATTATGCTTTGCATCAAAGAACAGGGCAAGTTGGTCAAGTTTGTGGTTATGGACATCAGGTAATGGATGGAGTTTACACAACTACCCTGAAAGTAAGAGTCAGCAAGGATAAGGGAACTCGTCATCAAAGCAGATTTTTTGAGGATGCTTACTCTGCTTGGATGCTGACAGAGGAAACTTGAAGAAGTGATTGGGGATTAGGAACTGGGGACTGGGAAAACTTGGAAGGGAATTTAGACCCCAATCAAGTTTTGTTCGCGCAGCGTCTCGTAGAGAAGAAAACTCTTCCTAGTTCCCAGTTTTCAGTAAAGATATTTATGGGGAGAATGGCACTAAGAAAAGGGAAAATCGTTGAGGCAGCAGGGGTGTAGAGGAGCAGGGGAGAAAGAAGAAGTTTTAGATATTGCGAACGGACAGTTTAGAAATTCCCCTCTGCACCCTTGCCCCCTGCCCCTCTGCAATCCTTACGCTGCATACTCTTCAGCTTAACAAGCGTGCCATTCATTTATGGGGATTCCTTCTGCCTTCTGCCTCCTGCCTCCTGCCTCCTTAACAGAGTTTGCACCGTAGATTCTGGTTGCTGACGTGCTACAGGTTTTTGCTGTCCGAAACCATCAAACAATTCGTCAAGCTTGACCGTGAAGCCCAAATACGCCCCACCTGCGGAACGTGTCCCAGAAAAATCCCGGTCATCAACTTTACCAAAAACATATCCAGCAGAAAGGCGTAGATTAGGAGTAAGGTAATAACCTGTTTCCAGAACAAAGCCTGTTTCGCTGTAGTTAGATTGACCAATCCAACGAGCCTCACCAACTAAATCCCAGCTATATCCCAAACGATAAGTAGCTCGCAATTGTCCCAGATTAACCATACTTGTACCAACTAAATCGTTGGCTAAATAAGAAGTGCTGTTACGCAAAGCATACTTACCGTAGAATTCCCATTGCCAGTTAGGGGCATAAATAGCCTCTAAAGCAAAGGTATGGTCTTGGGAACCCGTACCACTACCTAACAGAATAGTTTCAGGAATAATTGTCGGATTTTGGCGATATTCATAACGCAACAAAGCATTAAATTTATCGCTATTGGGGTCGCGGTAGGCTAAACCCAGCTTCAAATTAGCGGTATCTCCCAATCCTGAAAGCTTCTGATTGGAAGAGTTTGCTTGTTGATAACGTACCAAAGCCGTCAGAGCCGGAGAAATTTTACCCGCTGCACCTGCGGTAATTACTGTATTACTACCACCAGAAGAGGAGCGATGTTCGTAACGAGCGCTGGCTTGAAACTGGGGATTATCACTGTATTCCAACCCAACGCTGTAACTATCGCCACCCTCAAATCCGATCGCTGATGCTGCTTGACCAAAGGCGTAGGGTTGGGCATATTGTTGACCCGCCGCAGTTCGTCCTAAGAAGTTGCCAAATACGTGTTCGTAAGCTAAATTCAGCCGCAATCCCGGAGCAATAGTCCAGCGGTTATTTAGACCAATTGCACCTTGAGTAGTCAGTTCATTTGCACCACCCAAAATTGAGTAACGACCAGTCAAGGTAGTATCAGTACCGAGTTTGTGTTCACCATTGACACTTAAGCTGGTGATAGAATTACCCGAAAATTGACCGCCAGTATAAAACTGTTGAGCTAAACTGACGCTGACACCAGGAAGTACTGCCCAATTCAACCCTAAAATAGTCCGGTCTGGGTAAACAGTATCTTTTTGGGAAGATAAGCTGAGTTCATTTTGGGCTTGGAAAGTCAGGTTTTTCGCAATGGGAACTGTAAAACGCGATCGCAATTGATTAGAATTACTATTCAGAGCGCTGTCGGGGATACGGTCTTCCCGATTACGATGAATCCAATCTACATCCAGAATAGCTTTACCCAAACGTTGTTGAATCCCAGCGGAAATCGTCGTCAGTGAATTATCAACTTTGCTCCCAGGTATGGCCTCATAACGAGGTGCAAACAGTTCTTCAAAGGTGTCTAGAGGTTGGGGAGCAATCCCAAAATTGTCTTCGTGGTCGTATTGCACCCTAACGTTGGTACTTGAAGTTAGTTTAGCTGTAACCTGCGCTCCATAACGGGTTTGCCCCGGTACAAAGCTGATAGTGGCATTATTGGCAAAACCCGTATCAGCAAAACGATAATAGGCACGACCTTGAATCCCACTGGCAATTTCTCCCTCAGCCTCCAAGCGGTAGGCATCACCACTAACTTTTCCCACAACATCAGAGTCATTAGTGGAATGGGCATATTCTGCGATTAACTTCCCTTTGTCACCCAAAGCAATCAGCGCATCTGCACCGTAGAGTTGAAAGTCACGCACTCCATGATTTTCTTGAACATAAGTTGCTCCTATCCAACTTTCTTGGTTAAGTTTGCGGGAAAGGTTATATTGCAAACGACCAGCATAGATATTGCCGTCAGAGTTTTGGTCGTCATATTGGTAGCTAACAATAATCCGACGTACCAACACTTGTCCAGTTTGATCAATATCGGTGCGAAGAATCGGTTCGCGGAATATTAATGTACCGCGATCGTAGTCGATTTCATAGTCTGGGCCTCGGTTAAGCTGTTTCCGTTCTAATACAGTCCCAGGACGATTGAGTTCTTCTAACTCGATAAAGACATTTTCACTACCTGGTTGTAGTAGTCTGCGAGAGAGGAAGTAATAACCACTAGTACCATCGGGAGCAATGGTATCTCTTTGAAACCCTTCTAAGTTATTCCCATAGAAACCTGTAATTTGTAGGTTTCCTAAGTTGTAGTTAGCTTTAAAACCGTGGAGTTGACGAGTGATAGAAGTAAATTGCTGCGATCGCCGCGCAAATTCTTCTGTGTTGTAGTCACCCCACATACCATAATCTGGATCGGAGCCGGGGATGCGAGCTGAACGCTCGAAACGCAGAAATACACTGTCAATGGAAGGCGCAACTACATCAACTTTCGAGCTATCGCCGTAGACAGGATAATTTTGCTCACTGAATTGGTAAGTTCTAAACAGGCGATTATCGCAGTTACAATCTTCATTCAGGCTACGAGAACTGTTGTATGCACCTGTAAATAACCATTCCCCGATCGCACCAGTGGCAAATATCGCGGAATTGAAATCTAATTGCGTTCTGTTGTCTTTATCTGGAGGGAGGAAATCACGGAAACTGCCGTAATAATTTGTACCTCTAGCACCCAAGCGTAAATCTATGACCCCTGTCACCAAACTCGGACGTAGTGACGTTTCAAATTGCAGTTGAGTAAAGGCTTCTAAATCATTAGCGATCGCGCGAATTGTCACAGTTTGCGCTTTTAGCTGCGATCGCAACATCACTGTAAATTGCCCAGCTTTCGCCTCCACTTGAAATCCCGGTTCATCGGGTTTGAAGTCTTTCCCAACCAACTCGCCAGCAGTAGGGATCAAAGTGACAACAGCATCACGGTTAGAGCGATTACCACTTGCATCGATGAGTTGACCCCGAATTGTCGCCGTAGAACGTCCATCTGCTGGGATACGGGACTCAACTGTTTCTAAAGTTAGTTTTTGTGGCGCTCCCCGAACAGCAACTTGCACTGTTACAGGAGGTTCTGTCCCGCCAACAACTTGTGCAGAGATGGTGTTTGCACCTTCTTTTAACGAGACACCATACCATGTCTGCGTTACCAAGTTTGTGGTGGCATCAGTTTCCGTCCGTCCCACCAAAGAAGGGTCTACCAACGCCCCATTTACCCGCAATTCCACTTGACTACCAGCGGGAAACTGTACAATTACCGTGCTAGCTTGTACATCTACAACACTGTCAGCCGTTGGAGTCAAAATTTTGATTGCTGTAGAAATAGGGATAGTGGGGGACACGGGAATATTTTCCTTCACCCCTTCCGTTGTCCCCGCGTCCTCTACTCCTGCTATTTTGCGTAAGCCTCTAGGTAAATCAACAGAAGTTGCTGGTTGAAATGGTTGTATTTCTGTTGGAGAAGCTTCAAACTGTGTCTCAGTGTCTTTGTATGCTGCTATTTTACGTAAGCCTCTGGGCAAATCAACAGAAGTTGCTGGTTGAAATGGTTGTATTTCCGTTTCACTTGGCTGGATATCTGGAATTGAAGTATCAATAACTGGTGCTGAAGAAGTTGAGGGAAGTTCGAGGGGTGAAAGTTGCTTGTCAGAACTTCCCAAAACATGGGGAGAATTCAAAGTCTCTCCCTTTTTAGAACTTGAAAAGTCAGGATCTTCTACACTCTTATTTGCTTGTGAAAGAGAATCGGGGAAAAGTAGGTTTTCGCTAGTGATTTCAGCTTTGGCGATCGCAGGATACAAAACAAGGCTGAGAGCTACTACTGGCATCGCCCCCATCAATCTCAGGTTAAATGTAGTTGTACAGTGCAGTCTGGGTTTCATTTCTTCACTGACTCCTGAAATGTGGGGGTGACAGCGAAGTTCATACGTACCAAGCCACCAGGTTCTAAATGCACCAAGCGAGATTGGCTATTTCGTTCGCGGAATTTTTCGTTACGAGCTAGGGCGTAACCGGGTACACTGCTGAGGTCTAGAACACCTGTGTGGTATCCAGGTAAAGCATTAGCTAAGGAGAACAAACCATTCGGATCTGTAGTGATGCGGTTCCCGTCTTCTAGAAAAATCACCGCATTTGGTACTCCTGGCTCACCACGCTGTTGTTCACCATCAAAGTTTTTATCAACAAACACTCGACCGATAATCGTGCCACAATCAGAAACGATTCCTGGACGAATTTTCAACTGGTGGGTTGCTGGACCATCCTTGGTGCTAAAACTGTTATCAGCTCGTTGGCCATTCACGATCGCACTATTACGACCATTCCCACGCAGTGAGTCGGCTGTGAGTTGAGCAGCGTAGGCAATATTCAGAACTTTCTCTGTGGGAATCGTTACGTCTGTGCGGAATGTGACTGTGTTTCCATTGCGTTCTGAGGTGATAGTGACTGGTTGACCATCCAACTCTCCCCGCACAGATTTCGGCAAGAAATTGAATCCTAAAGGTAGGTTGTCGGTGATAAATATATTATTTAAACCAGCATCAGCGAGATTTTTCACCGACAGGCGGTAGATTACCGTATCTCCAGGTTCAGCAGCAGCGCGATCGCCTGTTTTGATAATCTGTAACTGATTGGCTTGACACAAATTTGTGGTGAATTCAAAGGCTAATAAATCCAGTCCCACTGTTTCTGCATTGGGAACTAAAACAACTGTTTGCTCTACCCTGGTTTCGCCTGTAAGACTAATTGGTTGACCATCTAGAGAAGTAGCGACATATCGCACGACACCATTACCTTGTGTACCACTACTAGCAAGGATTTCAATTTTGACCCGCCGCTGTTTGTAGATAGAATTTGGTGGTGGATTAACTACAAAAATGTAGGTTCTACCTGGATCAGTTTGACCCTTATTCGGATCAAGTAAAAAATTGTAGACACCCGCAGGGTTATTCGTCACGAAGTAAGGGTTACTATTCTCGATATTTGGCGATTTACCACCAGGAATGTTGTTATTAGGAATATCTGGTAACTCTGTTCGAGTCAGAGAAACCAAACTGCCCAACTCTGTCCCCGTTGGATCACTAGAGTTAGGTTCGTATACCCCAACTGAAAAACCTGTATAGTCAGGTAAGATTGTGCCAGCACAACCTAAAATTCGCCCTAATGGATCAACTAATGGGCTAGGACTAACATTGATCTGACTAGAACTGCCTTGATATTGATAATTACTGCCGGAATCTGTATAAGTATAAGTAGCTTGGTTTATTAATGGCAAAGACGCAACCAGATTGTTATTCTGTTGCGCGATCGCTGGTATAGGTATAGTAGTATGCAAAAAACTTCCCAGAAGAAGAGTAGCTGTTAACCGTCGCCACCATCTACTGCTATAAGTAATTTGCTTTTGGTTTTGAGGACGGCTCACTGAACATATCTCCTCTGGGATACCAAATTTTTTGTTAAGAAAAACACTTATTTATTTGTAAAAATCCGAAATTATTAATCCGATTTGATTTATTAAATGTTGCGTGAGGGTTGTCCTTAGTAGAAAAAACCAAGGAAGACCCCAATTTCAATCAACGCACTTGGGTTTGATAAGTCGCCTTGACTGTCGTTTTTGCTGGAACTGACGGAACCTGTAAACGGATGTGGGTGTAAGCAATGGCCGGTGCTGGTTTAGTTTCCACTTTGCCGTCAGGAAGAATAACTTTAACAGTGGGATTTTCTCCAAAGCTGCGCCCACCATCAATGCTGTAAGTAATTTTTCCATTATTAGCCACATTTGCAGATTTCAGTACGTATATCATTCCCTTGGGAATAGGTTGATTCAGAGTCAAATTCTTCACTAAGCGATCGCTTTTATTTTCGCTACTCAAGGTATATCGCAACACATCTCCCGGTCGTACCACCGCTTGACCTTTTAAAGGTTCCCATTTTTGGCTTTGCTTACCCTGCTGATCCTGTGCCACCACTTGCTTTTCTGCTTCTAAGCGCAATTGAATTTGCCCTTGAGTTTTGATATTCTGAGCAACGGCACTTCCTGAATGCCATCCCGGAATTTGACTGAGAAATGGAACTGTAACAATCAGTGCGATCGCTCCTAAACCTGCAAGAGAAACACGCCTCATATAAATAACCTCAAAAAACTTCCAGAATGTTGATTGTTGACTTATCTTTCCCTGCTTTTACTCAGAAAGAGTCACTCTCTTCTTTACTTCCTGTTTCGGGGTTGGGAATGAGGAAAACTGGTTAGTTTGCAAACCTTGGAGTCCCCAATTCCCAACGAATTAGTTCACCTTACGTTGGAAGGTAAATGTTCTTTGAATACCCGGTGCGATCACGCCAGTTACAGTATCTACATACTTAGTTACATCAGTATTTACCGTAGTTCCAGTTTGGTCGATGCCAGAGCTATTAGCTGGATTACCACTGAAGAATTGGATGGTTGCAGCCCCAGAATCCTTGCCTGAACCAACAATATTGCTAGTATCAATTTGAGTGTTGTTATCATTGTCTAGCGCCCAGTTATTGGGGCTTTGCGTACCATCTTCAACAATCACAACTTTGTCAGCATTCAAAATCACATTCCCAGTTCCAGATTGAGGCTCAGAAATATTGCTGTACTGAATTTGGTACTCAATAATGTTTCCTGGTGCGGGCTTCTTCGCATCGGCACTCAATGTGCCATCATTCCCCTGAACTACAGGCCCAGTTCCTTGTAAGACTCGTGACACTTTTCGCAGTTTCAAGAAGCCAGTGTACACGCGATCGATAGTCTTGTTGGTTGAATCAAAGATATTATCGTTGCCAGTATCCTTAATTCCATCAGCGTTACTATCCGTTGTGTAGTTGTCAATAGAAGCAATGATGGGGACTGGAAAGCCTCTGTCAATATCAGTGGATAACTGCGTACCAGCAGGTAAATCGACTTCTACACCATAGTTGAGAGTTGCATTAGGAGCAAAGTTGGGAATGGTTATTGGTGTAACTGGTCCTGTAAACACTCCATTATTGTAGGTATAAATAGCAGACTGACTATTATAGGTAATAGTCACTTTCGTACCATTCGGTAAATCTCCTGGAACTGTTGGTGGTGTTGGTTCTAGCTTCAAAACGCCTGGATCAGTACCACTGTTTTTAACTGTGTTGGTGAAGCCAACTGACTGAGGATCGAGTAAACTACCAGGGGCCGTACCAGCAGGAACCAGAGAAGATTTGTTCGTGAAGTCATCGTCGGTTCCACCCGATGGCCCAGTTGCATCCGGCGCATTCTGCGGCCCGTTGAATATCGCTGAAGCAACAGGTGCTTGCAGTGTGAAAACGTTTGCTTCACCTCCTGGTGTACCATCACCAGTGTTGTTGTTACCTGTATCAGTTCCAGTTTCTGGAGCTGCTGGAGTAATAATATAGCCATCATCAACGTCGCTAGCCAATAGAGTATCGGGAACACCATCACCATTGGTATCTGTAACCCCATGAGGTGTCATATTCCCTGGTGGGCCACTGTAGTTGCTGGGATTTTGGTCGCCGGAGTCGTCGTAGACTGGGAGATTGCTGCTGGGTGTTTGACCAAATAATTGGGCAATGTTAGCGACGGTTAAGGGTGAAGTTGCAGTTGATTCAACGCCTAGCTGAATCGAGAAGCCATTCACCGTTGTACCAGGAGCAATGGAAGTAATAGTCGCTGGATTATTGATAAAACCAACGCGAGTAATACCAGGGAGAGTGTCAGCACCTTTCAAAGGAAAGGTTTTCCAATTAGCTGTATTCGCATCAGCTGTAACTGGGTCAGTAGTATAAACAGCTTGCCAACCAGGTGGCGGAGTTGGCGCTACTGCCAAATCTGTACCCGCAGGAATCGCATCAGAAACCAAGATATAAGTACCAACAGTACCATCAACATTGATGCTTGTGCCGGTCAAAGCTGCTGGTGTAATTCCCTGTCCTGTGGGATCGTTGGACTCAACTCGCAAACTCAAATCGTAAGTCAGCTTGTCATCTGTAATTGCAGTAGTACCAGCATTGTTATAGCCACTACGAATCTTGAGAACGGTGGCTAAAGTGTAGGTCTTCACCGTTAAACCAACCTGAATTTGCTCGGTGGCGCTAGCCTCCCGTGTACCGTTAACTGGTGCGCCAATTACCTCACCAACAGCACCACCATCGGCGTTATCTACGGTGAAGACGTCACCACCATCAGGACTCCGCAGTTGGTTTTGAGCATCACCAGGAGTATTACCAAGAGTAACAGTAATGATGTCGTTAGTTTGAGCGCCAGCTTGTACGGTAACTGGTACGCGCACCAACACAGTACCACCAACCGGAACTGAGGGTGTATCTACGCCACCTTGGGGAATATTTATCCAAGTTTGACCACCGTCAGTACTATATTGCAGGCTATTAACTGTACCACCATCTGGTAATGTTCCAGAAACAGTACCCGGCCCAGTTGTTGTGGCTTGGTTAGGAATGCGGAATCTGGTTGGGTCGTTACCTACGTTGGTTAGGGTGTAAGTGTAAATGAGTAAGTCACCAACCTGGACTGTGGTATTGGTAGGACTAGAAGTGGCATCTGTGACACCAGACGCAGTGACGGTAATACCAGCAACCTCTGCTACGGTGACAATGACAGTGTTAGAAGTGGAATTAATTGTTGTCCCTGGACTGTTGGGATCTTCGTAGGTTGCTGTTGCGGTGTTACTTATAGATGTACCCGCAGTCGTTCCGTCAGCTAATACAGGTGCGATGAATTGGAAAAAGCTACCAGTTAATAATGCTGTTGCTACTAGAGATTGGTAAAGTTTACGCTGCTTGTTGACAGATTTATTTCGGTTTACCATAAAAGTAGTTTGTTTGTTTGCTGAACTTGTATCTTGGATTTTGAGACAGGATAAAGTTCGGCAATTCCTTAAAGAATTGCCGACTATAGCTGCCCAAAACTTCAACGTTTCGGGAATGCATATTTAAGGAGTGAAATGATTGACACTCCTTGAAAATTATATTGAGGCAATAACCAGAAATAACTTGTCTACTTGTTTTACGCTTACCCTTGAAACTCAAGGCTGGCAATCGCAAATATGTGTAATTTATTACTGTATTTTGCTAAGTTGTTGATGTAAATAGCAATGTAGCTTTTACAGCAAAAAAAATCTTCCGTATAAATAAGTAACTTATCTAGCTATGAATGAGTGCATCAAAGTTGAAAAAGTAACTTTATTTTGGCAACACACATAAAAATTTGACTGGTTTAACTCAGGTGCTAAAAACACTAAAACTTATATCTGAAAATACTTTTGCGTCTTTCCCATCAGAAAGACATACTGCTCAATAGAGTCGTTTAGATAAAAAAATTGAAAGTTAACTAAGTAATCTAAATTACTTAAATGAGATAGTAATTTAAATAAATGCAAATTAAGCATGACTGGAATGCAATTTAGTCATATTATTTAGCCGTGTTAATGCTGAGTAGTTGAAGCTGTTTTCTTTTTTTATAACATTAGATGTATAAGTGTAAATACTAAATGTAGGGATTACTGATGTTAAAGTTTTACAATAATTATTCCTTTCAATACCAAACATACCCGACAATTTTTGTCGGGTATGTTTGACTGGTATTTTTACTCGTGTTACTATCAGGCGACAGTCGACAGACAAACAGGGAAAGCTAGTTTATGACTCAGGCAATCAAAACCCAAACCCAAACCCAAAGCAGCACTGCCTACTTTCAAGCCTTAAAGTGTAAAGAATGTGGTGCGGAATACGAACTCAAAGCCAGTAATGTTTGTGAGTTATGTTTTGGCCCGTTAGAAGTCAAGTATGACTACAACGCCCTACGTCTGACTGTCACTCGTGAAACAATTCAAGCTGGACCCAACTCCATTTGGCGCTATCGTCCCTTTTTGCCTGTCGCAACTGACAATGTTATAGATGTGGGAACGGGTATGACTCCCTTGGTTCGTTCCCATCGTCTTGCCCGTCGCCTGGGTCTAAATAAGCTTTATATAAAAAATGATGCCGTGAATATGCCCACCCTGAGCTTTAAGGATCGGGTGGTGTCAGTTGCTCTATCGAGAGCGCGAGAATTGGGTTTCACTACTGTTTCTTGCGCTAGCACTGGTAACTTGGCAAATTCTACAGCTGCGATCGCAGCTCACGCCGGTTTAGACTGCTGTGTGTTCATCCCCGCAGATTTAGAAGCCGGTAAAATTCTAGGTAGCCTAATCTACAGTCCCACCCTCATGGCCGTCAAGGGCAACTACGATCAAGTAAATCGTCTCTGTTCGGAAGTTGCTAATACACATGGCTGGGGTTTTGTCAATATCAATCTGCGTCCTTACTACTCTGAAGGGTCTAAGACGTTAGGTTTTGAAGTTGCGGAACAACTAGGTTGGGAACTACCGGATCATGTTGTTGCTCCTTTGGCATCTGGTTCATTATTTACAAAAATTTATAAAGGTTTCCAAGAATTTGTAGAAGTTGGTTTGGTAGAAAACAAGAGTGTTCGTTTCAGCGGTGCTCAAGCTGAAGGTTGTTCACCCATCGCCCAAGCCTTCAAAGAAGGACGCGACTTTATTAAGCCAGTTAAACCGAATACAATTGCTAAATCGCTGGCGATCGGCAACCCAGCAGATGGCATTTATGCTGTGGAGTTAGCTCAGAAGACTGGTGGTAATATTGAATCAGTCAATGATGCCGAAATTATTGATGGCATCAAGCTGCTGGCAGAAACCGAAGGCATCTTCACAGAAACGGCTGGTGGTACAACTGTGGCCGTGCTGAAAAAACTGGTAGAAGCTGGCAAGATTGATCCAGATGAAACTACCGTGATTTACATCACTGGCAATGGTCTGAAAACCCAAGAAGCAATCCAAGGCTACGTTGGTGAACCCTTGACTATTGACGCCAAACTCGATAGTTTTGAACGTGCCCTAGAGCGATCGCGTACTCTTGATCGCTTGGAATGGCAACAAGTCCTCGTTTAGTTAGGAGTTATGAGTTATGAGTTTTTTTATTCATAACTCTTTACTCTTAACTTATTCCTAGCTCCTGACTCCTCATTCTTGATTCTTCACTTTTTACTTCTATGGCTGTAAAAGTTTTAGTTCCTACGACTCTTCAAAGTTTTACCAATAATCAAGCTACTCTAGAATCCAGTGGTAGCACCATTGCGGAATTGTTGGAATCCTTAGAAAAAAGCTTTCCTGGGATTAAATCGCGCTTATGCGATGAACAAGGTAAACTACGTCGGTTTGTAAATTTTTATGTCGATAGCGAAGATATCCGCCATTTAGATGGTATAAACACAACTCTTAAAGATGGCGATGAAGTAAGTATTGTCCCAGCTGTTGCAGGTGGTTAATACAGAGAACACTCAATAAAGTAGAAGCATGACCTCGTTCCCAGTCGTCGCAGACTGGGAATGCTTATTAAGAGGCTTCGCTTACCTTACTCACGGGCAAATAATGATGTCCGTTGAGTTTTTGCGATCGCACCAGCGGAATCCGGGTTTAACCTTTACCCTTTTCCCACAAGAGTGCAAAGCACATTTGTAACCATCAATAGCGAAATACCGCAGCTAATGGTGTATTATCTGGCATATCTGCCGACTCAACCGCATAGACAATACCGCCATTCAAAATAGTCTGAGTTGCTGCGAAATCTAATAATTCTTCATCGTTAGGTTCTGCATTGGGATGCACCTGAACCGTTTGCGTGTCTGGGTCAAAAGTACCCCACTGCTGTTGATTGAGAGCGACAATTAACTTGTCAACGCGTCCCTGAGAAGCTGCTGGAATAGTTTCGGTAATTTGGCTGGAGGCTTTTCCAGTTCCCAACAGTTCCCTGTATTGAGCGATCGCCTCTTGTTGTGCTTGTAAAAAGTAAGGTTCCACTATTTCCCAGGCTTGGGTGTGCAATTCCTCTGCTGAGAGGAGTTCTGGATTGCCGATTATACCAGTATCCATGAGATAAGGATAAGTATTTGCTTCTCGATAAATTGGCAAGAGATATTCGACTCCAGCCAGCACCAAAGGAGCATGTTCTTCTTTGAGTAACTCCTGCAATACCTCATTTACCCGATGGAAATATAGGCTGAGATTTTCCTTCTCATCCTCATCACCAGCACCATGACCATGAAATACAGTAACTCCACCAGGAGCGGCGCGTCGTCCACCTACTGCTCCTGGAGTACCTGTATGGGAAGGGGTTTGCCGTTCTGGCTCCTCAAACCGCAATACTTCTTCCAAACTTGGTAATACACCAGTCAGATCAATTTCTTCAATGTGATGGTGCGTACCTTCTAATAGCCGAATCAGATTATGGCTGAGAGCAAGAATATAGAAGTGTCCATCGCTATTAAAGAGAGGGAATAGAGGTTTAAGGTAAAAACGGTTACTAACAATTGCTAATTCTTCAAAATCTATGGGTAGAGAGTAATACCGCAACAAGTCCTGGGAGCGGAAGATTGCTAAACCATCACTCTGATGTTGCCAAAATTCATACTCATCCAGTTCTTTGACTGGTTCAAGTAAGTTTTTCGCATCTTCAGAGCGCCAACTATGTTGTTTAATCAGATATTCTTCAGCTTCTCGAATTAAATTTCTAAACCGGATGGGATTCTGTTGTGTATCTGCCCCTGCGTGATAAGTTGGTAAAAAAATAGATACGCAGACTTCTCTAGGTTGTTTTGCTAGTGTTTCGAGTTCCGCAATAGAGAGTAATTTCATTCCTTTGCCTCGAATATTCGTGATTTAAAACTTGATATTGCAACTTGATTATTACCCTTGAAGCTTTCACTTCAATGTGGGCTGGATATAGCAAGTTACTGAAGAAATGGCGATAAAACCCTTTTGCAAATAAGAATGCTTTTGCCACTATCTTTAGGCTAAAAAGAAAATGTGAAAAACTTGTGAGGAAGTGGTTGATCCTTGAAGAAGGCACTTATGCTGGAGGCAGAGAGCAGAAGGTTATTTTCACTTATAGGATTCAAACCCCTCCTGAAAAGGAGCCACCAAATTTTCAATGTGGTGGGGGTTTAAACCCAAGTTCGCTCCGGTCACGGGCAGAGGGAAAGCACTATTCCTTCTGCCTTCTGCCTTTCTTGATAAAAGCCATCTACCTTCTTCAATGCCAATACTACTCGGGTTTTGCATTTTGAACCCAAAGTTTGGTTTTGGGAAAGGGTTACTGGGTTTGGGTTAAAGGTTTTTAATTTCCCTTTCCCCCAAAACCCGACAAGTATTGTCTTCAATGCTTATTGCCTTCTTGACTTTCCGTACTTGCTATTTCTAAAAGAGTTTTCAGTACAGAGTCAGGGTTAAGACTGATAGAATCAATACCTTGTTCAACCAAAAATTGAGCAAATTCTGGATAGTCACTGGGTGCTTGTCCACAAATCCCTATTTTGCGTCCGTGCTTTTTAACTGTGGCTATGGCTTTGGCAATCATCCGCTTCACAGCTTCATTGCGCTCATCAAATAAATGTGCGACTAATTCAGAATCTCTATCTACTCCTAATATCAATTGTGTCAAGTCATTCGAGCCAATTGAGAACCCATCAAAAATTTCACAAAACTCATCTGCCAATTGCACATTACTAGGTAACTCACACATCACATAGACTTGCAAACTGTTTTCTCCCCGCACCAAACCATGCTTCGCCATCTCGGATAGCACGCGCCGACCTTCTTCGGGAGTACGACAAAATGGCACCATTAAAATTACATTAGTTAAACCCATGCGATCGCGCACATTTTTCATCGCTAGACATTCCAAAGCGAAGCCTTCACGGTAGCGTTCATCGTAGTAGCGAGAAGCACCACGCCACCCCAGCATCGGGTTTTCTTCTTGTGGTTCAAACTGCTTGCCACCCAAAAGATTAGCATATTCATTACTCTTGAAGTCTGACAGGCGGACAATCACAGGTTTTGGATAAAAAGCCGCTGCGATCGTGCCAATACCTTGAGCTAGTTTATCGATAAAGTACGCGGTTTTATCTTCGTATTGGGCAGTTAATTCGGCAATCTGGGATTTAGCCAACTGATCTTCTAATTCATGAAAGTGAATTAATGCCAGCGGATGTGTCTTAATATGATTAGCAATAATAAATTCCATCCGCGCCAATCCCACTCCATCATTTGGGATAGCGGCATAACTTAATGCTTCTTCTGGATTGCCCACATTCATCATAATTTTGGTGCGAGTATGGGGCAAATTTTCCAATGCTAATTCTGTGACTTTATAGGGCAATAAACCTTGGTAAACCTTCCCAGTTTCACCTTCTGCACAAGAAACGGTAATTTCTTGTCCTGTTTTCAATGCGGTAGTGGCATTACCACAACCAACTATTGCCGGAATCCCTATTTCTCTAGCAATAATTGCACTATGGCAAGTACGTCCACCTTGGTTAGTGACAATTGCACTAGCACGTTTCATAATTGGTTCCCAGTCGGGATCCGTGCGATTTGTGACTAGCACTTCTCCAGGTTGAAACTGGTTAATTTGATGCACATCCAAAATAACTTTGGCTTTACCTTGGCCAATCATCTCACCCACACTCCGCCCTGTACTTAACACTTCACCTTTTTGGTGTAATTGATAAGTGCGGAGAACATTTTTAGATTTTTGAGACTGTACTGTTTCGGGACGCGCCTGTACGATAAAAAGTTCATTGGTAATCCCGTCTTTTGCCCATTCAATATCCATTGGTGTGTAGATACCACGGACTTGTGAGTAATGTTCTTCAATAAGGCAGCAAGCTTGGGCTAATTGTAAAATTTCTTTATCACTAAGGGCATATTTTAGGCGATCGCACGACGCGACAGAAATATTTTTGGTCAATTTCGATCCGCCAGGGTCGTAGATCATCTTGATTTCTTTTGTACCCAAGCGCTTTTCTAAAATTGGGCGATATCCCTGCTTTAGGGTAGGTTTAAATACTAAATACTCATCAGGATTGACTGCACCTTGTACTACATTTTCTCCCAAACCATAGGCAGCGGTAATTAGTGCGGCATCTTGAAAACCTGTTTCAGTATCAATTGAAAACATCACTCCAGATGTTGCCAAATCAGAACGCACCATTTTTTGTACACCTACTGAAAGGGCGATGTTGAAGTGGTCAAAGCCTTTAATTTCACGGTAGGAAATAGCGCGGTCAGTATAGATTGAGGCAAAGCATTTGTGGCAGGCTTCTAATACAGCTTGCAACCCGTGGACATTGAGGTAGGTTTCTTGCTGCCCAGCAAAGCTAGCATCAGGTAAGTCTTCAGATGTGGCACTAGAACGGACTGCAACATCCGTATTAGTGCCATATTGTGCTTCAAGGTCTTGATAAGCTTGGGTAATTGCTTGTTGCAATTCTAATGGAAATGGAGTTTGCAGCATTAAAGCCCGTACTTGCTTGCCAACAAAATGGAGATTGTTCACATCTTCTACATTTAAATCTGCAAATAATTGCCGCAATTTAACTTCCAAACCTGCTGAAGAGATAAAGTAGTGATAAGCATAAGCTGTAGTAGCAAAACCTGTAGGAACTTTAATGCCTTTGGGTACAAGCTGCTGAATCATTTCTCCCAAAGAAGCGTTCTTGCCACCTACTAGAGGTATATCTGCAATTCCAACTTTGCTTAAAGGTAATATTAAAGCTTTATCTTGGGAAAGTTGATGAGTAGTTTGTTGATTAACTAGTGCTTCTGGCATGGAAAACTTCCTTTTGTCGAGCTAATCACGAGGTTTATAGTCGTCTCATACTTATGGTTATAGGAAGATTATTTGAGGAACTTGTGAGGGTGGAGGTCAAAAGAAAAAGAGACAGGGGGGAATGGCACTAAGTTAAGCTGAAGGGTAGGCGGCGTAAGGATTGCAGGGGAGCAGGGGTGCAGAGGGACAGAGGAGAATTTCTCTTGCTTCTGTCCGTATGCTTCTTCCTTCTTCTTTCTCCCCTGCTCCTTTGCTCCTCTGCACAAGAGCTGCCTCAACGATTTTCCCTTTTCTTAGTGCCATTCGAGACAGGGGGAGAGACTGAGACGGAGCTTAGACCTCTTGCAAAAGTGCTTTTTGCAAGAGGGGAAAAGGGTAAAGGTTAAAGGGAAAGGGGACAATACAGAACCTTTCCCCTTTTCCCGACTTATGCAAGAAGTCTCTTGTACTTTGCCAAGCGTCCTGGAATGACGGGGCAACTCTTAGAACATAGGTGTCAACTTCATGCGAAATGGGCGGTTAGAAACCGCACGCCAGGTGCTTCAAGTCGGCGGAGCCGCCCAACGCACTGGCTCGTATACACAAACAAAAGCTACCGATCCTGGATTTCAAAACCTTCATGTTTTGACGATCGCTGGAGTAATGTTACCAATATAAGTACTGAGCGATCGCGCAGTTTGCACTAAGAAATTATTGGGATCTACCAGACATGGACTGCAAGCCAAAACTGCCTCTAAAGGAACTGCTACAACTTGTCCATTTTGCCAAGCTACCATCTGTGCAGATTGCCCATTAGCTAATAAATCTACGGCAGCTTTGCCAAAAGCGGTTGCGATCAAACGGTCTAAGGCTGAAGGAATACCACCTCGTTGGATATGTCCTAAAACAGAAACCCGAATATCAATTTGATGATTACTGCAATGGCGAATTTCATCGGCAATATATTGACCCATACCACAGGATGGCTTTTCACAGGATGGATGGCTAGATGAATCGGCTGCTATTTGAGCACCTTCCGCCACGACTACAATTGCAAATCTGCGTCCCCAGCGATCGCGTAATTCTGCCAAATGCTCGCACACACCTTTAATTGTGTAGGGAATTTCGGGAATCAAAATCACATCTGCACCACCTGCAATGCCAGAGTGCAGTGCTAAGTGACCTGCTTTCCGTCCCATAACTTCGACAATCATCACGCGATCGTGACTAGCTGCTGTAAATGTCAAACGATTTAGAGCATCAACAATTGTGTTGACCGCAGTATCAAACCCAACTACTCTTTCTGTCTTGCCTACATCATTATCAATTGTTTTCGGAATGGCAATGAACTGCCAGTTACCTTTGCTTTGCAGTTCGTTGAGAATTGCTAAACTGCCATCTCCACCAATACCAATCAAGGCAGCTAGTTCTAAAGCATGATAGCCTGCAACAATCTCGTCAACATGAGCCAGAGTATCTCCTTTGTTAATGCTACCCAGAATTGTGCCTCCCATATTTAACAAGGGGTCAATACCACGTAGGTCTAGACCATGTATGCTCAGAGGAATTGCCTTTTTCTCTAAAAGCCCTCTAGTCGCATAAGGAATACCCACTACCTCCCAGTTATATGTAAGAGTAGCGTGGTTTACAACTGCCCGAATTACAGCATTGAGTCCAGGACAGTCGCCACCACTGGTAAGAATTCCAAGTCGTTTTTGCATGGTCATAACTCCTCAACAAGAAACAAAGGAAGAGGCAGAGGGCAGAAAGTATAAATAATACTGTCCTCTGCCTCACTTTCTAACCCTGTTTCGGCTATATGTTGAGGTTAATTCAAAAAACTGAGGAAGTTGTGAGGATCTAACTTAGGTATTATGCATCGTTAGTTATCAGCTATTACTATTGATAACTAAGCGGAAATTTAGATATTACTCCCGAAATATAATCTTCCCTCTGTGTCTGGAGTGTGATTAATTGTACGTTCATCCAGCAACGCCGAAAATTCACTTAACTGTCCTCACAAGTTTCTCAAATTGTTTTTTTATTATCTTAACTGTGAGACTCGCAATATCCTGAAGAGACAAGAGGCTCAAACCATGAATTCAGCATCTGCTGTTAAAATTAACAACACGGCAAAAGCACCCTCAGCAACTCGCGGTGATCAGCGCTTTAAGATGCTGGATGCAACTATAAAACGCTATCAGTATCAACAGGATGCACTCATTGAGATATTGCATAAAGCGCAAGAAATTTTTGGCTATTTAGAAAACGAGGTATTAATTTACGTTGCTCACAATCTCAAGCTGCCACCTAGTCGAGTTTATGGTGTTGCCACGTTCTACCATTTGTTTTCACTTGCTCCTAGTGGTGTACATACCTGTGTGGTGTGTACAGGTACAGCTTGTTACGTCAAAGGCGCTCCAGCTATCCTGGCAAATTTAGAAAAGTCTGTCCATATTCACGCTGGTGAAACTTCAGCGGATGGTCAAATTTCACTGCTAACAGCAAGATGTTTAGGTGCTTGTGGAATTGCGCCTGCTGTAGTATTTGATGGCACTGTTTTAGGCAATCAAACTGCTGAATCAGTCCTTGATCGCATCAAAGGATGGTTGCAAGATGGATCTACCTGAATTAATTGAAATTGCCCAAAAAGAACGTGCTTCAGAGAAACTTGTGCAAATTCGCTGTTGTGTTGCTGCTGGTTGTCTGTCTGCGAATTCCCAAGTTGTCAAACAGCGTCTAGAAGAGGCTGTAACAGCAGAGAATTTGACAGAAAAAGTAGAAGTTCGTGGCGTTGGCTGTATGCGTTTGTGCTGTCAAGGGCCATTAGTACAGGTGGAGAAACTGGGGACTGGAGATTGGGTACTGGGGACTGGGGAGGACTCTAAGCAATCTCCACATAGCAAATTGTATGAGAAAGTTACACCTGATGATGCACCATCAATTATCACCGCTATCAATGGAGGAGAGACAACAGTCCAACAGGGTGATTTAACACATCCATTTTTTACATCCCAAATGCCGATTGTTTTAGAAAACAGTGGCAAAGTCGATCCAGAACGCATTCAATCTTATATTGCTGCCAACGGTTATCAAGCGCTTTACCATGTTTTGCGGGAGATGACTCCTAGTGAAGTAGTAGATGCTATTAGCCGCAGCGGTTTACGGGGACGTGGTGGTGCTGGTTATCCTACAGGTTTAAAATGGGCAACAGTTGCTAAAGCAAAAAGTGATGCCTACCATGACCGGAGCGATCGCAAATTTGTAATCTGCAATGCTGATGAGGGAGATCCAGGGGCGTTCATGGATCGCAGTGTACTAGAAAGTGATCCTCATCGCGTTTTGGAAGGAATGGCGATCGCAGCATACTCTATCGGCGCAAACCAAGGCTACATTTACATTCGGGCAGAATATCCCATTGCCATTAATCGTCTGCAAATTGCCATTCGTCAAGCACAACGCCTTGGTATCTTGGGCACACAAATTTTCGACTCTCACTTTGATTTTAAAATTGATATTCGTATCGGTGCTGGTGCTTATGTCTGTGGTGAAGAAACCGCTTTAATGGCTTCTATTGAAGGTAAACGCGGTACTCCTCATCCCCGTCCGCCTTATCCTGCTGAGTCTGGTTTATGGGGCTATCCAACCTTAATTAATAACGTTGAAACTTACGCCAATATTGCACCCATTATTCGCAAAGGTGCTGAATGGTTTGCTAATATCGGCACTCAAAAGAGCAAAGGCACAAAGGTTTTCGCTCTAGCTGGCAAAATCCGTAACACAGGTTTAATAGAAGTACCGATGGGAACTTCACTGCGGCAAATTGTGGAAGCAATGGGCGGTGGCGTACCAGATGGCGGTGTGGTAAAAGCAGTCCAAACTGGTGGCCCTTCTGGGGGATGTATTCCAGCAGCAGCTTTTGATAGTCCAGTAGATTATGAATCACTCACTCAACTGGGTTCGATGATGGGTTCCGGTGGGATGATTGTCATGGATGAAACTACCAACATGGTGGATGTCGCCCGCTTCTTCATGGAGTTTTGCATGGATGAATCGTGTGGTAAATGCATTCCTTGTCGGGTGGGGACGGTGCAGTTGTATAAATTGTTGACAAAGATTAGTGAAGGTAAGGCATCTTTTGCTGATTTGGAATTGTTGGAAGAACTATGTGACATGGTGAAACATACTAGCTTGTGCGGTCTTGGTCAGTCTGCACCCAACCCGGTACTTAGTACCTTACGTTACTTCCGTGATGAGTATTTGGCTTTGATTAGTCATTAGTCATTGGTCATTTGTCATTGGTCATTTGTGATTTTTCGTTTGTATTTATAAAAGACCAATAACTGGAAAAAATGTGCAATTTGAAAGTACATTAGCGTTACCAGGAATCAATAAGAGATGGTTGTAAAAACTTTAACAATTAATGAACAATTAATTAGCGCTCGTGAGGAGGAGACTATTCTCCAAGCGGCGCAGGATGCGGGAATTCATATTCCGACTTTGTGTCACCTAGAAGGAGTTGAAGATGTAGGGGCTTGTCGGCTTTGTTTAGTAGAAATTGCTGGTAGTAATAAACTTCAACCTGCTTGTGTGACAAAAGTTACTGAGGGTATGGAAGTTGAGACAAATAGCGATCGCTTGCAAAAATATCGTCGCACAATCATAGAAATGCTATTTGCTGAAGGCAATCACATTTGCTCAGTTTGCGTAGCTAATGATAATTGCGAATTGCAAGACTTGGCCATTGAGATGGGTATGGATCATGTGCGGTTGCATTACCATTTCCCCGATCGCAAAGTCGATGTTTCTCACCATCGCTTCGGTGTTGACCACAACCGTTGTATTCTTTGCACTCGTTGCGTGCGTGTTTGTGACGAAATTGAAGGAGCGCACACTTGGGATATGGCGGGTAGGGGGACAAATTCTCATGTAATCACTGATTTGAATCAGCCTTGGGGAACCTCAGATACTTGTACTTCCTGTGGGAAATGCATTAATGCTTGCCCTACAGGTGCGCTTTTTGACAAAGGATCAAGCGTCGGAGAAATGAAACACAATCGCGCCAAACTTGATTTCCTAGTCACAGCACGGGAAAAACAACAATGGCTTGTTTAGCTACTGTTCATGAATTAGCACAACGAGGTAAACCTCATGTTACGCCACATCTTAAAAATCTTTTGGTGGCTCCTATTGCTAGCAATATTAACAATATATATATACCTGGGTTTAGCAACTTTCACATCTCAACAGGTGATTGCTACTGTTATTCAATTAGAAGATGCGCCAGGAGAAATCGTTTATCGCTCACAGCAAAAATTAAATGATGAATTAGGAAATTATTGGCAGGTTGTCTTGTTTAAGCGAGTTCATTCTAATAGCAATAAAATATCTTCAATAAGTCTCCGGTTGGTGGGATTTCCTGGTTCTCAGGAACTAGCCCATCCTTTCCCTCTAAAGATTACTAGTGATACAGGTAAAGTATTGACTGCTCCCGATATTTTCCTAGATGAAGCACCAGCACCAACCATCGGTCAGTATGACTTCAAGAATGTTTTGCCTCAATTACCAACTGAAGATTTGTTGATTGGTATACCTGTAGATAGACAACACTTCATTAATCTTTCAATACCTCAATATATCGTGCAGGAATGGCAAGAAGTTGCACTAAAGTCTTGAGTTATAAGGTCAAAGTTCATCCCTATCACCCTCAAAAAAAAAAGAAAATGGCTCGTTTAAAATTAGCAACGGTTTGGCTAGGCGGCTGCTCTGGTTGTCACATGTCTTTTCTCGATTTGGATGAATGGCTAATTGATTTAGCAGGACAGGTAGATTTAGTTTATAGTCCCTTCGCTGATACCAAAGAATATCCTCAAGGGGTGGATGTGGTGTTAGTTGAAGGTGCAGTAGCCAATGAGGAGCACTTGGAAACCATTCGGAAGGTGAGAGAGCGATCGCACATCCTTGTCTCTTTTGGCGATTGTGCTGTCACTGGTAATGTTACTGCTTTACGCAACCCTTTAGGTAGTGCCGAACCTGTTCTTCAGCGTTGTTACATCGAAGCCGCAGATATTCACGCCACAATTCCCCATGAGCCTGGTATTGTACCAACCCTACTAGATCGGGTGATACCAGTGCATACAGTAGTCCCAGTTGATATTTATTTACCAGGTTGTCCACCTGATGCAACTCGGATTAAAGCAGTGTTAGAACCACTTTTAAAGGGAGAAAAACCACAACTAGAAGGACGTGAATTTATCAAGTTTGGTTAACTTCACAAGTTACTCAAATTCTTTATCTAAGTTGAAGGTATTGAATTACAAAACAATTTTAGAAGCAATTATGGTTATGGCAGTTAATTATCGGGAAAGAATCATTGCTATTTGGACAGTATTTCTACTAGGAACATTGTTCCATACACAACTAAATTTAATACCGCTTTTTCACGGGTTACCTGTTGTCGAATCTCAAAAAGCTACAACTATCAATGATATTTCTGGAATTATGTGGTTGATGTTGGGCTTTTTTGTGCTTCCAATGCTGGCAATTATTGCCACTGCTTTTACTGATTCAAAGCGTTATCGAATCGTGCATTTTGGCTTAACTGTCTTTTACAGCATTATGAACTTACTGCACGTGATTTTAGATTTATTTGTCCAGCCACTTCTTTGGTATCAGATAGCCTTGATGGTCTTGTTATTCTTTGTGGGTTTATTATTAAACATTACTGCTTTTAAATGGATGCGGTTGCCAAATATGGCTAATAAATCACAACAACAACTAGAAAGATCACATTTTTAGCTTTTATCGAAACAGAATTCAGGAGTCAGAAGTTATTTTGTACAACTGATTGATTCTGATTTCTGAATTATTCTTCAAGAAACCCGTATAGCATTAGCTTTATTAGAAATTTGGAGAGCATTATGTTGAAAGCATCTGACATTATGACTAAAGATGTTGCCACTATTCGTAGTTCCGCAACAGTGGCCGAAGCAGTCAAACTCTTAAGAACAAGGGACTGGAAAGCGCTGGTTGTAGATCGTCGCCATGAACAAGACGCCTACGGCATGATTACTGAAAAGGATATTGTCTATAAAGTGATTGCTTATGGTAAAGATCCTTGTAGCGTGCGTGTTCATGAAGTGATGACTAAGCCTTGTATCGTCGTCAATCCTGACCTTGGCTTAGAATACATAGCGCGATTATTTGCTGACCATAATTTGCAAAGAGCGCCTGTTATTCAGGGCGAACTACTGGGTATCATTTCCCTCGTTGACATTCTCGCTAATAGTAACTTTCTTCAGCAACCCCACACTATTTTACTAGAACAACAACTTCAGGAAGAAATTAAAAAAGCTCGTGACATTTGCGATCAGAAAGGCATCCATTCAGAAGAATGTGCTGCTGCTTGGGATGCGATTGAGGAATTACAAGCCGACATAGCACATCAACGAGCAGAGAAAGTCGTGAAAACAGCCCTTGAAGAATATTGCGATGAATATCCAGAAGCCAAAAAAAATTATGACAATTGGTGTAGTGGGTAAGCGGCTCAATATATTAAGTTGCTTGTTTAAATAGAGAGCAATTGGAGGAAAAAATATATAGGATTCATATTTGATTTCTGAAAAAACTCAGTACAACTAAGAAGCCTTCTTGACTGTTGCCTATTGCCTATTGCCTGTCTACGCAAATTCGTTTATAAATCAAAGCGGATTCCTATAATTATGACAAAAGATTTAAGAGATTCAAAAGAGCCAAGAATTTTATCTGAAAAATTTGCAAGTCTAGAGTTAGTAGATGGAAAAATTAGTGAAATATCTTTAGTTAATGGAACACTATATGTTCATTTTCAGACTGATGATGAAAAACAATTGACGCTTGTGTTTACAGACGTAGCTGGAGTTGAGATGTTCAATATCCAGAATGCTGAACTGAGTAAATGGACAGTTAGCTTAAACGATCCTTTCATCGAACGAGCTAGAAAACTATCAGAAAAACATACTGAAAAGCTTGTGTGCTATGGTTTTTGGTCGCCTTGGCTAGAAGAGCCACTGATGCGTATTTTAGCTAGTGATTTTGAGATAAATACCTGATATTACCTAGATTTAAAGCTACTTCAACTAGTTAGCAAAATCATTATGAAAAAAGTAATCATCGACCCGGTTACACGAATTGAAGGACATGCCAAAATCAGTATTTATCTGGACGATACAGGACAAGTGAGCGATGCTCGTTTTCATGTCACAGAATTTCGTGGTTTTGAAAAGTTTTGTGAAGGTCGTCCGCTTTGGGAAATGCCAGGAATTACGGCGCGTATTTGTGGGATTTGTCCGGTGAGTCATTTGTTAGCATCAGCAAAGGCAGGCGATCGCATCCTTGCTGTTACAATTCCCAAAGCTGCGGAAAAATTGCGCCGTTTGATGAACTTGGGACAAATTATCCAATCCCACGCCCTGAGTTTCTTCCACCTCAGCGCCCCAGATTTATTATTAGGGATGGATAGCGACCCCCAAAAACGCAATGTATTTGGATTAATTGCAGCTGAACCAGAACTAGCGCGTGGCGGAATCCGCTTACGTCAATTTGGACAAGAAATTATTGAACAATTAGGTGGGCGAAAGATACATCCATCATGGGCGGTTCCTGGTGGTGTCCGTGAACCCTTATCGCCAGAAGGACGCATCCATATTCAGAACCGCATCCCGGAAGCACGCACCACAATATTAGATGCACTGGGTAGATTTAAAGGCTTACTCAATAATTATCAAAAAGAAGTGCAAACCTTTGGGAATTTTCCTAGCTTATTTATGGGTTTAGTTACTTCTGATGGTTTGTGGGAGAACTACGACGGACATATTCGTTTTGTAGATAGCGCTGGAAATATTATTGCTGATAAACTTGATCCAACTCATTATCAAGAATTTATTGGTGAAGCAGTTCAACCAGATTCTTATTTAAAATCCCCTTATTATCGTCCTTTAGGTTATCCTGACCAGAGCGACCATTGTCGTTTAGATAGTGGTATTTATCGGGTGGGGCCGCTAGCACGTCTGAATATTTGCAGTCATATTGGTACACCTTTAGCTGATGCAGAATTGAGAGAATTTAGAGATAGAGGTAAAGGCACTGTCACCTCATCATTTTTCTATCACTATGCTCGATTAATTGAAATTATGGCTTGCATTGAACGCATAGAAATTATGATAGATGACCCAGATTTAATGTCTAAAAAATTGCGTGCTGATGCTGGCATTAATCAATTAGAAGGAGTGGGTGTAAGTGAAGCACCACGTGGGACATTATTTCACCATTATCAAGTTGATGAGAATGGTTTACTTCAAAAAGTAAATTTAGTAATTGCCACAGGTCAGAACAATCTAGCAATGAATCGTACAGTCGCGCAAATTGCCCGACATTTTATTCACGGTTCAGAAATTGCTGAGGGGATGTTAAACCGTGTTGAAGCGGGAATCAGAGCTTTTGACCCTTGTTTGAGTTGTTCAACTCATGCAGCCGGACAAATGCCTTTGCATATTCAATTAGTTGGGAAAGATGGGAATATTGTAAATGAAGTTTGGCGAGATTAATCTATTCAAAATTCTGGATTCTGAATTCTTGCTTGAAAACAACACAGCCACAAAAGTTCTCTCGTAACATTCAATATTTCTTCTTCTGTGATTTGCATTCCAAAACGCAAATCTACCGGGCGCGATAATGCCTAATGGTAGGATAACAGAAGCATGAAAGCGTGAATACAAAACTCCTCATTTCTCCTCAAGAACTCACGTCGCTGTCAGCAGAAAAGTCGTCACAGGCTGTCATTATCGATACGCGAAGCCCCGAAGATTATGCTATTTCTCATATTCCTCAATCCCTAAATATTAGAGATTTTTTCACCTATCTTTTAGAGAATTCTTCTCCAGCAGGATTAAAGGAATTACAAGAGTATTTTGGAGAAATCATGAGCAAGCTGGGAATATCGGGTGCAGAACGGTTAATTGTGTACGAAGATGCCTTAAATAGAGGTTATGGTCAATCTTGTCGAGCAGCTTTCTTACTGAAGTATTTAGGTTGCACTCAGGTATCTATTTTACACGGAGGATATAGAGCATGGCTGACAGAAGGATTACCTACTACCAATGAAGTACCATTACGTGAAAGCAGCATATTTAGATTGCATCCTAACACTGACATGATGGTGACTACCGCCGAGATGTTGCAAGCAATTGACAATCCAGCAATTATTAAATTAGATGTGCGCGATCGCAACGAATGGCTTGGGTTGAATTCTTCTCCCTACCATCCTGATTTTTGTCCCCGCAAAGGCAGAATCCCTAACGCAGTATGGTTAGAATGGCATCATCTAATGAATTCTGAATCGGAAATCCCCACATTCCGATCGCCAGATGAAATCCGAGAAATTTGTCAGTCAGTAGGTATTACTTCAGAGTCCATTGTGTATATTTACTGCTTTAAGGGTTCAAGGGCTGCGAATACATTAATAGCCCTTGAAGAAGCAGGAATTTCTGCTAGAAATTATTTTGGCTCTTGGAATGAATGGTCACGTGACTTATCATTACCCATTGATAGTAGAGTCATGTCAGCTTCAGATAGTTAGTTAGCGAATGTCCAGCCGGGGTATCGACCACAACAACTATTTCCGGCTCTAAGAAAAACCTGCCTGCAATATTGACTAATACTAGAGTTACAGGCAGGTTTAAAACCACTATAAAAATGGATGGATGCAATCTTTAACTAACTGGAATAGGTTGACCACTAGACAGAACCAAAGGAAAATTATGGACATTAGGAGCGTGCATTGCATTTATACCAAGATTGGCACGGTTCAGCATATCAGCGTTGGTTCTAATTACTTCACCCCGACTATCTAAAATGGAATGATTAAAGTTTAACCCATTGATATTAAATGCCATCGAACATACACCCATCGCTGCGAACCAAATACCTATCGTTGGGAATGCTGCTAATAATAAATGGAAAGCACGATGATTTTTACTAGCAAAGATAGGAATCAACAACCGTCCCAAAAAGCTAGAGTGTCCTGCTAGGTACTTGTAAGTAAATTGCTTCTGACCCAACTTATATCCGGCATTAATTGATTCATTTTCATCGGTCTTCCGAATGAGTGTTGAAGTCACCAAAGAACCATGTAAAGAACTAAATAGTGCACCACTGAATATACCTGCTACACCCAACATGTGAAACGGATGCATAAGGATATTGTGATCACCTTGGAAAGCCAACATAAAGTGGAAAGTTCCAGTTATTCCCAAAGGTAAACCATCAGAAAAACTACCTTGACCAATGGGATAAACTAGCAAAACGGAAGTAGCGGCAATAACGGGTGCAGAATAGGCAATTGCTATCCAGGGGCGCATTCCCAAACGATAGCTTAGTTCCCAAAATCGCCCTAGATAGCACCAAATACCAATGAGAAAATGCAGCACAATCAATTGATATGGGCCACCATTGTAGAGCCATTCATCCATTGATGCCGCGTCCCAGATAGGATAAAAGTGCAAACCAATAGCAGCAGAGGTCGGTACAACTGCGGCTGTAATTAAGTTATTACCATCCATCAATGACCCCATGATTGGCTCACGGATGCCATCCATATCTACGCTGGGAGCGGCAATAAAAGCCAAAATAAAACAGATGGTAGCAGCTAACAAGGTGGGAATCGCCAACACACCAAACCAGCCGATGTAAATCCGATTTTCTGTACTAGTAATCCAGCGACAAAAACTATCCCAGAAATCAAAAAAATTAAATTCTCTTTGAGGTTGAACAATGGTACTCATGGTGTGTATCTCCTAAGTAACTCCAAGTTCAAAAAATTTTCACCACTTTTGGTAGATGCCTATTTATAAGAAGGGGAAGGGGGAAGGGGGAAAGGTAAAAACCTCGCCCGCAAGTGGCGCGACCTGTTCATCCCTTTAACCTTTTCCCTTTTCCCTTTTATTCTGCTTGACCTATCTTTTTTGGCTCACAAATTTTCAAGCTAATGAATGCAATAGTTGGGCATCTTTATCTTGAAGGTAGAAAAAGAATTTGAGGAACTTGTGAGGAAATACAGTGCTTATTACAACTTAAATTTTGTCAGGACTCAGATTCACATACCCGCAAAAAAGCAGGAATTATCATGGAACTGGGGGATGTTGCGTCAAAAATCTCAGGCTAACGTGAGCTTCCAATGAACCTCTCCAGGGGATTTTATGAGTTCTTTCCATCACTTCTGCTCATCATCATCCTCCAAACAAAAGATTTACCAGACTATAGAGGTGCTTGGTTGTTGATAAAAATCACAATTCTTGTCTTGACTGGAGAGAATTTGACTATGTGCGATCGCCTGTAGTCATAATTTCTGCTACAGAATACTGATTAGTTTTAATGTTGACTCACAGGTTTATTTATATGTCAACAATCTGAGCAAATTGTGAGCATTTCTTCCAAGCTTCTCTATATCCTCACAAGTTCCTCAAGTTTTGTCTCTAATTTCAGAATAGTGTTGGACAGCAAAAAGTATGAATTTTAATGCGATGGGCTACGCCCCGCCAGAGGCGATCGCAATTGGTTATGGTAATGAGTTGCGTAGTGATGATGGCATTGGGCAACGAGTAGCTAAGGCGTTGCATCTATCAAACGTGAAATCTCTGGCTGTCCACCAACTCACACCCGAATTGGCTGAAGCTTTAGCCCATGCTAATTTGGCAATCTTTATCGATGCTTGTTTCACCTCTGAAAGTTCTCAGGTGCAGGTACAATTGCTCTCACTTGAATCTTTCAACATGATTGCCGGACATACAACCGATCCGCGATCGCTCTTAGCTCTCACTCAAGCTATATACGGTCGTTGTCCACCAGCTTGGTGGATCAAAGTACCAGGCGTAAACTTTGAATTAGGTTGCTATTTATCACCATTTGCTGAAATTGGAGTGGCGATCGCTTTACAAAAAATTACTCAAATTATAGACGAAAATTTCAGCTTACTTATTTAAAATTTTCCTCAAAGGTTACTTTCCACCGCAGGTAACAGCGAATTATGCAAAAGCCTATCCAGTCATCCGTTGATAGCTACGCTCGCCAAAGGCAACGCGTCTATGATATTTTGCAAACTGAGAAAGCGAATCCCCTTGATGCGATCTTTGCACCAAAAAGTGTGGCTGTAATTGGTGCTAGCGAAAAAGCTGGTAGTGTTGGACGCACTCTACTATGGAACTTGATTAGCAATCCTTTTGGTGGAACTGTTTTCCCTGTCAATCCCAAACGGCACAGCATATTGGGAATCAAAGCATACCCGACTATTTCTGATGTACCAGAACTAGTGGATTTAGCAGTGATTGCCACCCCAGCACCAACAGTCCCAGGTATTATTGCTGAGTGTGTAGATGCAGGTGTCAAAGGTGCAATTATTCTTAGTGCTGGTTTTAAAGAAGCTGGTGCAGAGGGTATCGCTTTAGAACAACAAATACTTCAGCAAGCACATCGTGGCAAAATGCGGATTATTGGCCCTAATTGCTTGGGTGTAATGAGTCCACGCACAGGTTTAAATGCAACTTTTGCCAGTGCAATGGCCCGTCCTGGGAATGTGGGCTTTATTAGTCAAAGTGGAGCACTTTGCACTGCTATCCTGGATTGGAGTTTTCGGGAAAACGTTGGTTTTAGCGCCTTTATTTCCCTTGGCTCAATGCTGGATGTGGGTTGGGGAGATTTGATTTACTATTTGAGTGATGACCTGCATACCAAAAGTATTGTAATTTACATGGAATCAATTGGGAATGCGCGATCGTTTTTGTCAGCAGCGCGGGAAGTTGCTCTAACTAAACCGATTATTGTCATAAAAGCAGGTCGGACTGAAGCCGCAGCTAAAGCAGCAGCTTCCCATACTGGCGCACTGACAGGAATTGATGAGGTTCTTGATGCAGCTTTCCGACGTTGTGGAGTGTTGCGCGTCAACAGTATCTCTGATTTGTTCGATATGGCAGAGGTGCTGGCAAAACAACCCCGTCCAAAAGGGCCACGGCTGACAATTTTAACTAACGCAGGTGGGCCTGGAGTACTTGCCACTGATGCTTTGATTGCTGCTGGTGGAGAAGTTGCACCAATTTCTGAAGAAACTAGCGCATCCCTGAATCAACTATTACCAGCACATTGGAGTCACGGCAACCCGATTGATATTCTAGGAGATGCTGACCCACAGAGATATACCAAAGCGTTGGAAATTGCTGCGAAAGATCCCAATAGTGATGGTTTATTGGTGATTCTCACTCCTCAAGCAATGACAGATCCCACCCAAACAGCCGAGCAATTGAAACCCTACGCACAGATAGCTGGTAAACCTATCCTTGCTAGTTGGATGGGAGGAGCAGATATTGCAGCAGGTGAGATGATTCTCAATCGTAACCATATCCCCACATATCCTTACCCTGATACTGCTGCTCGGATATTTAGTTATATGTGGCAGTCTAGTTATAATCTGCGCGGTATCTACGAAACTCCTGTAATGCCTGTATTTGATTCCGCTTCAGGGATACCAGACCGTAACTGTGTGGAAAAAATTATCCAAACAGCCCGTCAGGCTGGGCGAACTATTCTCACAGAGTTTGAATCGAAGCAGATTTTAGCTGCTTATGGTATTCCGGTGGTTGCAACTTGCGTTTCAAAAAGCGAGGATGAAGCAGTTCAATGTGCTGAAACAATTGGCTATCCAGTTGTTTTAAAGCTCTTTTCCCACACAATTACTCATAAAACAGATGTTGGCGGTGTGCAATTAAATCTGAGAAATGCTGAAGCTGTACGACATGCTTACAACGCTATTGCCGAATCTGTGAGTGAGAAAGTAGGTGTTGAGCATTTTTTAGGTGTAACCGTGCAGCCTATGGTAAAAATGGCTGGTTATGAACTAATTATCGGTAGTAGTCTCGATCCACAGTTT
The DNA here is from genome assembly GCF_054786515.1 of Nostoc sp. UIC 10890. Lineage (NCBI taxonomy): Bacteria > Bacillati > Cyanobacteriota > Cyanophyceae > Nostocales > Nostocaceae > Nostoc > Nostoc sp. UIC 10890. Next base: position 525,637 of record NZ_JBSGKF010000001.1, on the reverse strand, counting down.
GGCCCGGTGTTGCTGTTTGGTACAGGGGGACAACTAGTCGAAGTTTTTCACGATCGCGCGATCGCACTTCCACCCCTCAATACCACTTTAGCGCGGCGCATGATGGAGCAAACGCAGATTTATAAAGCGCTTAAAGGAGTTCGGGAACGCAAAAGTGTTGATATTGCTGCCCTTGAACAATTAATGGTAGTATTTAGTCAATTAGTTGTGGAACAGCCTTGGATTAAGGAAATCGATATTAACCCGTTGCTAGCTTCATCTGAGCAATTAATTGCCCTCGATGCGCGGATTATCCTCCACGAAACAAATGTTGAAGAAGACCAACTACCAAAGTTAGCAATTCGACCTTATCCTACAAAATATGTTAGCAAGTGGACGATGAGAGATGGCACTCCAGTTACCATTCGTCCCATCCGTCCAGAAGATGAGCCGTTGATGGTGCAATTTCACAAGACACTCTCAGAGCAAAGTGTTTATTTTCGTTATTTTCACTTAATTAAGCTCCAGTCGAGAGTAGCCCATGAACGGCTAACACGTATATGCTTTATTGATTACGATCGCGAAATAGCCCTAGTTGTCGAATATCAAAATCCCGAAACGCAGACACGGGAAATATTGGCAGTTGGTCGATTAAGTAAAATACATGGTACGAATGAAGCAGAATTTGCTATTGTGGTGAGCGATCGCTGTCAATGCCAAGGTATAGGAACCGAGTTACTACAAAGGTTACTGCAAGTTAGTCGAGATGAGCAACTCAGCACTATTACTGCTGATATTTTGATTGATAATTATGGTATGCAAAAAGTTTGTGAAAAACTTGGTTTTCATATCGAACGCACAGAAGATCCTACTGTAGTCAAAGCCCAAATCTATACTTAGAAAATTAGTGTAAATTATATTACGGACGTTCATGGCGTTCTTGTTCAGATCGTATTCTTGTTCTGCGTTGCTAGTAATTCTCCGTCTAAAGTCTCCCAACGTAACCAAGTTGCATCAATTCCTTTGTAATTTTCCTGCCAGCGCTGTAATGCCAACTTTAAGGATTCGCTCACCAATTGATGGCGATCGGTAAAGGTTTTGTATTTAACCCTTCCCCTTTAACCTTTTCCCATAAGAGTGCAAAAAGCACTTTTGCAAGAGATTTACTTACCTTACTGTGATGGTTTACACCGAATATGAGGTAATCTAGGTAACTATTCATTTGTGTTGATAGTAAAATTTATAGCTGATAAAAATATCCAATTACAGATAAATTAATATTCATCTTCTATTGGTAAGTATTTGGCAATTTGGCACATTGTAATTAGAGTATTTTGATATATTGCAGAAATTACCAAGATGTTTTTACTTATTATACATAAGACGGGCTAAAGCCCGTCTTTTTTATTGCTGATTATTTGGCATTTTGGCATTACATTCAAATAAAAATATGATATTTTTGCTAAAATGCAAATAATTAAAATATTAAAAGTAAGCTCAACTATTTTTTTTGTTAAGATTATTTGCTAGCCTTACAATCTATTGAGTTTTATTTGTGCTATTTTTCCACAGTTCAAGGTGTATTTCCACTTTCAAGCTATTTAGACGGGATGGTTTATCCCGTCTTTTATTTTGCTTGCTAGTTGGAAAAATCGCTTGAATGTAAGTTCTGGATATAAAAATACTTCTAGTTTTTTTGCTAACTTTAACATCTAAATTAATCTGCCATAGCCTCTAACCTATGGCAGATTAATTTTATATTTTAGGTATTCAATAATACTGGAGTAATGTCTTATCAGGTTTCAGGATATTTGCACACATCCTATAGGAAGATGCCCTATGAATAGAATAATGAGTAAATTAATTCGGGATGTTGTTATGCACTGGATTTATATATAGGTTTGGCTCACCGCCAAACCTTTTTTATATCTATTGAAAATTAGCTATGAGTCATAGAGAATTGAATATGGGGTATTTAAAAATAAATTGGGTATAAGCATTTGTCAATACTTACAGCAAATTTTAAGTTTTTGAAGTACACAATCTAAGTCTCAAACCCTGGCATCAAGACTGTTTTACTCCTGTTAGCCCATTCTGAGTCCTGAATTCTGCTTTCAGTTCTATAATATTTATCTACGAAAAATTAAAAACTAAAAGTACTTCGCAGAATACCAATGGTAACTGAGTCACTATCTGGTGTGTGGCCAGGTTCTAAGATATGAATTATTCCTGGTGTAATACTGATATTATTTGTTAGCTGAAAACGATAAAATGCCTCGATTTGAGTGGTCGTTCCTGGTTGTCCACCTGCACGTCCTAAACCAGTATTTACAAAATCAGGGACATTATTCCCTACAGGTAAGTTGCTACTGGTAATTTTAGGAGGTTGACCAACATAAATCCCCCCCAAATTCCCTTTAGCAAATAAATCAGGGAAATTCATAAACACCATATAATTCGTAGTTTCTACATTTCCTGATTGCCCAGGAATATAAGATTTAGTATAACCACCCCACGCACCTGCACTAATGCGGGGAGAAATTTGCCAAGTTACAGTCGCACCCACGGCGTTAGTTTGCAGCGGTGCTGATTTTCCGGTAGTGGTATTAACTGTAGTTAAGCATTCATCGCCAACAAAGGTTAGTAAACAACCATCAGAAGAGTAATTGTTAACGTAATACAAACTTAAATCGAGAGTATCAGTTGGTGTCAGCAGTAATTGCACACCTGTAGTGGTGGTTCCATCAAATAAACCACTAGCTGTCCCAGAATTTCCTGGTTGATAACTAGTATAAATTGCCTGCAAACTAGCGCGTTTAGTAAATTGCCAATCAATAGCTATACCGCCGTGACCGTATCCCATATTTAAAATTGGGTTTCTTTGGGCAAAATAAGACAGCGGCCCTGTTGCAGCACTTTCTACCCGATTGGGGCCTCGGAAAGCAGCTGGCATACTTACGCCTTCTGTTCCTACCATTACTGCTAATTTATTTGTCACCAGCCAATGCAAATTTAGGTCACTTACAATCAAGCTATCTGTAGGAAATTCGTAGCCAAGTAAAACGTCATTTCGGGAAACACTATTGGTAAATCTAGGCGTAGTTCTTCCTTCACCATCTATAAGACCTGTAAACAAGTAACTGCTGGGAGTGATTTGGCTAGTTAAATATAGTTGCGCGAGGGAGATAACATTAGTGTTTGTCCCCGCATCATCTGTATCTTTTTGTCCATCTCTAGGATTTACATCACCACGATTGCTAGTCCGTCCTTGAATGCCAACTATTAGTAGTCCGTTGAGTTTGGTTGTTGCTGAGAATTGGTTGGCTTTGATTTCGGCTGTTCTGGCTTCTAAACTATCGACACGACCCCGCAAAGTTGCTAATTCAGGGGAAAATTCTGACTGCAATTTTTGTAATATTGCTAAATCTTCGCGAGTCACTAAATCGCTGGTGGCTGTAGTGATTAATTCGTTGACTCTATCTAAACAAGCATTCACACCAGCGGCAAATTCATACCTAGTTAAGGCGCGATTACCGCGATAGCTACTATCTGGATAGCCGGCTATACAACCATAGCGTTCTACTAAAGACTGTAATGCTTGGAATGCCCAATCGTTTGGTTGTACATCCTTGAGTTGAGAAACCGATGTAACTTGCGCCATCGGTTCTTCTGGGGAGGGAGATGAGGGAATAATATTATCGCTCTTAACTCCTGACTCCTGAGTAGTTATTGTATCTATGTACTCTTGTGCTAGTGCTTTTTGTGCAACTCCATTTACTCCCGCAATTAGTAACCATGCGAGCATCCAGGTTTTGCGATGACTGCGGCTAATAAGTCTACCTTTCAATTTTTTACACTCTGCTCACATACTTAAGTGAAGAGTGTATTCGCGATCATCTAGGGTTCACATGGGGACATTTACGGATTTTGTCCCAAATTAGACTTAATGCTTCTGGGCAACTTCTGAAAGGACGAGTATAACAGGGTATTGGGGACTGGGGACTAGGTACTGGGGATTGGGGACTGGGGACTAGGAAAGAGTTTTCTCAATCCCTAATCCCTAATTCCCAATCCCTAATTCCCTATCCCTAATCCCTAGTCCCTAATCTATGGCAAATCGTTCACGAAAGCTGACACCAAAAGCCTCTAAACAAAATAAACCTCATGCAGGTGCAATGAAACGCGTTGTTAAAAAACCCCAGAAAAAACTAAAACGGGGAAGTTGGTTGCCGTCAACGCTAGCGATACCTACGGTGGCAAGCTACGCAATTCTGTTCAGTAGTGCTAGTCTAATTATGGCTTTTGCCTGGATTAGCGTTCTCTTCATTTTCAATCCAGACCAGGTAAGCTGGCTAAATAAAATTTTACCTGCATGGGCACAAATCCCCCTTGGTAATCACGAACGCCCCCAAACTCTCGAACAAATTAAACTCGATTTGAGTAAAAAAAACCAAATATTGGGGGAAACTCTGCCTTTACATCAAGATGTGAAAAAATCATTTTTACTGCCAGTTTTTCAGCAGCGTGCTAATTGTCAATCTGATTGTGAAGAACTGGTGGAACTCAGGGTTTATGAGCGCTCAGAAGAGTTAGAGTTTAAATCTCAGTCAGAAAATTATTACTATCTAGCAACTCAATTACCTATAACTGGCCCAGATGAATCCTTTGTGATTTCTCCCTTACTTGATGGAACATTAGAACCCCAAGATATTAATATTCCCCTACCTTTAAATAAGGTACAACGTTTTGAAGGTGGGACACCATCACCTGGGGTTTGGTTTGATTTGCAGGGTCAACGCCAACAAGGAACTGGTGCGATCGCATACGGTCAGGTTGTATACTACAATCCAGAACGCACGAATTTACTACAAATGTTGTCTTGGACTAGTCCTAATGGACAATTGCCCAAATGGCAGCAGGTAACTGGTGATGGTACAAAAGAGTTAGTGGTTGATCAAACTATAGGTTTAGAACCGCACTTACAGGTTTATCAAGTCAAGCCTCTGAAGTTATTCCTCAAACCGATTCAATTGGAGGAAATTACCCTCAAATCACCAGCTTTCAAGGATTCTGCATACCAAAATGCCCTGTCAATTGCCCGTAGTGGACTGTGGACACCAGCCTTTGAATGGTTGAAGTCAATCAAAAAACAGCGCAAGGGAGTTTTACCAGAGGCGGCGCAAGCGCAAATGGATTTGATTCGTTTGCATTCCCAACTTACCAAAACTCAAGCCCAAAAAAATTGGGCAAGTCCTAGTCAAGAAGCACTAGCAGATTTGATTGATGGTCGCTGGGAGAAGGCTTTACAGGTGTTTGAAGCGTCGCCACATAATGCCCAAGAAATTGCCACCCTACTCAAAGCTGATGAAAAACGGTTGTGGAATCGCACAGCGGCGGCGTTGCGGGTGAACCCAAATAGACGAGAGGTGCAAGCTTGGTTCGCTTTGATTTTAGCGGTTCAGCGGGGAGAAGGACATGCTAATTCTTGGTTAAAGGCGCAACCAAAAATTACAAAAGATAATCTTGCTTATATTCAAGGTCTGTTAGCAAGACTCAATGGTGAGGGTACAAAATCGCAAATATCCTCTACTCACCCTAGTCAGATTGTTGGTACAGTCCAACCAATCACTCAAGTTACTAACACCGACTGGCTGCAAACAAATTCCTCAGCAGATTTGAAACTCACAGATAACCAAGTTTGGTATCAGGTGGAGGTGAGTGCATTTAATGACGGAAAACGCTGGCTAAATTTCCCTTTTGAGAATTTCAACCCACCCAAAACTGACGCCGCTAAATTTTTGGGGAAAACTTTGGGAATCACTTCTGACCCTGAAATCCAGATTGTGGTCTGGTTACCAAATGGAGAACAACAAATTACTATAGCCGCTATCAAAGCGGTGCAACTACGGGGTAAAGTTTTGCGCCTATTAGCCGCTGGTCCAAAAATTCCAGATAATCAAAACGATGTTCTTCAACCAAAACCTTTAGCCCTGACCAATGCAGCACTAGAATGGGTGCAACCATCTCCCATTACTCTACGGGAACTGTATCAACAAAATCCCCAAGGGTTGAAGGTAATGCTATCGAGTTTGTGGCAATCTTTACAGCAATCTGGTGAAGTTCCGGCTGGTGCTATTCCTAGCTTTGAACAGATGCAGGAAAAATTGGGTGACTGGCCTGTTCAAGTGATTGATTTAACAAATAATGCTCAACCAGAAATAATACTGACTATCTCAGCAGAAGCAATAACATCCTTAAATCAGTCTACACCTGGAATTCAGGGGGAGAACACAGAGCAACGCCGTGACCGGACTATAATTTTGTCTGATGGGAATAAAGTCATTTACACTGATTTTACAGGAAATTACTTACAAAGACTCTCTGCGATCGCCAAGCTTTCAGGGGTGCAATCCTTAGCTTTGTTGGTAGAAAATGCTCATAACTACAGTTTGAAGCGCTGGTCAGAGAAAAATCAGCGCTTTGAATAACGCACCCCTGATTCAAATTTCCCCTTTACTCAAATTTAAATTAAAGAGGGGAAAAGCGTGGGCGTAGCCCGTCGTAGACATCGCTATCTATGAAGTCTAACTTATTCTTTTTGGTTAGTTTCGGCTAGACGTTGGTGTTTTAGGTTTTCCAACTGCTGCAACAGAGAGTCTACCTCTGCCTGTAAATGCATCAATTTAGCTTGCTGATCGTCTTGATAGTAAGACTTGGTTAACTTACTGACCCAGTTAGCCTGGGACTCGCGATCGGAAACATTAGATAAACAAGTAGGCATCGCTAATTAAATCCACAACTTAACTCACACCATTAGAAATAATATAATAATGCTCTTTTAAGCTTTATTACATTATTGTATATTTTCAATCAATTACTCTAATGGATTTTAGGTTCAATCATAAGAGACGGTGATCATAATGGCTGTGTTCCAAATAAAACATCGCCCCAACTGTGTAAAGCTTCCATCCAGTGAGATGGTACTTAACAGTACTTAATTGATAGCCTGTCAATTATGGTTGTACGAATTATTATCGCTCTTTTTAGTGAATTTACGCAAGAAATTATATGTAGACTCTATCAAGAATTACGCCAAATTATGAAAAACTCCATCGGTGGAGTTTTTGGGCATGGGGAATGGGAGAAGAGTTTTCCCCTCAGCAAGAGCAGCCCCTCGCTCTTTTAAGTTTCCGTAGGTTAAAAATAAGAGTTTTATAGAGTTATTACGTAACTCCCAGATATTTACCGATCATTTTTCATCCCGTGAACATCCTCAAGCTAATTTGTTGAACCTAATGTCACCGTGGCGGTTATGATAAACTGACGTTCTAAATAAAATAAAAAATAGCAAGTGAAACGCCTGCACCACAAAAAATAATATTCTTAATGGAATTAAGGGACTCTTAACTGGGAACTAGCAAAGAAAAATTCACTTTCTTCCTCTTCCCTATTTTGCACTTCCTTATCCCACCCTCTCTAAAATATCCAATCCTTACATTAAGAAATTTTAAATCCCGTGACTTTGAGCCTGTCTGTTGCTACATCTTATCGCCAACCCTGGCCCGGACTGATAGAAGCCTATCGCGAATATTTGCCTGTCAGCGAAAAAACACCGGTTGTCACTCTATTAGAGGGAAATACACCGCTAATACCAGTGCCAGCGATCGCAGAACGTATTGGCAGACAAGTTCGGGTTTTTGTAAAATACGACGGTCTGAATCCTACCGGCAGCTTCAAAGACCGGGGGATGACTATGGCAATTTCCAAGGCCAAGGAAGCAGGGGCAAAAGCGGTAATTTGTGCCAGCACAGGCAACACCTCAGCCGCCGCCGCCGCTTATGCGAGGCGTGGGGGCATGAATGCCTTTGTACTGATTCCCGACGGCTATGTGGCACTGGGCAAATTAGCTCAAGCGTTGCTGTACGGGGCAGAAGTATTGGCAATTAAAGGTAATTTTGACCAAGCGCTAGAAATTGTCCGCGAGATGGCTGAAACCTATCCAATCACTTTGGTGAATTCGGTCAATCCCTACCGCCTAGAAGGGCAGAAAACAGCAGCCTTTGAAATCGTCGATGCGCTGGGTGATGCCCCAGATTGGCTGTGTATACCTGTGGGCAATGCCGGGAATATAACAGCATATTGGATGGGATTTTGTCAATATCATCAAGCCAAAAAGTGCGATCGCTTACCCCGAATGATGGGATTCCAAGCCGCAGGTGCAGCCCCCTTGGTACATGGACAGCCAGTGGCGCATCCCGAAACCCTAGCGACAGCAATTCGCATTGGCAACCCCGCTAGTTGGGATTTAGCGATCGCAGCCCAAACCGCAAGCCAGGGAAATTTCCATGCCGTCACCGATGCAGAAATTCTCGACGCTTATCGACTTTTGGCAGCGTCAGAAGGCATCTTCTGCGAACCCGCTAGCGCCGCTTCTGTAGCCGGTTTATTGCAGGTGAAAGACCAAATTCCCACAGGGGCGACAGTGGTTTGTGTCCTCACAGGCAATGGTCTTAAAGACCCAGATACAGCCATTAAACACAATCACAGTCAATTTAAACAGGGTATTGCAGCAGAATTGGGCGCAGTTGCTGAGGCAATGGGATTTTAAGATTAACGTGAAGCGTTAGTGTTAGGTAACTCCAATACTTTTCGGTTAAGGGGGAAAGGGCAAAGGGAAAGGGTTTAAATTTACCATTATTGCTTGCAATTGGACAAATTTATCCACCATTTGTAAATATCATTTATCGATTGATTGGTATAGACAAAGTGAATTCAAAGCAGAGAGAAAATTTGGATATTGGAATAAATCGGGGTTATGCAGAAATACCTAGGAAATAGAAGGTTTTCTATTTTTTGTAGTACAAAGGGTTAAAACCGATAAGCAAATATACTTGGCGATTAGAAATCGCGGCTACACAAACTAAGTCCGCCTGCGCGGACTTAAGAAATTGGTGTTTCTTTGTCTCCGACTCCTAGCGATCGCTCACGTGTCAAGCTATCAATAGCATCGCCCAAGGCAGTAGTAAGGCTATTGCGGGTTTGGGCGTGGTTATCTTGCTCGGTTTTCAAAGCTTGGAAAAAGCGATCGCGTTCTTTGATTACGGCGATGAGTTTAGCTTGCAAGTCCTCCACAGATTTTAGCTGCTCTATTTCTTCTTGGATCGCTGTAACTGATGTCCCAGCAGCCAGTGTCTCTGCTTCAATACCCTTAAGTTTATGCAAATCTGCCTTGAGGGATGCGATCGCCTGTTGGGATAATTGGGCATCTGTGCGGCGTTGTTCTGCTTCTGTGTTATAAAGCTGACGCCATTTTTGGGCACTTTCCCAAGCTGCATCGCGCTCGTGTTGCAACTCTGCCATCTGCTCTTTAATTGTCTGGATTTCTGTCAACCACTGTTGTGTTAAATCTTGATTCATAAATAAATAGTCAATAGTCATTAGTCAATGGTCATTAGTCAATGGTCATTAGTCAAGAGAGACGCGATTAATCGCGTCTGTACAAGAGTTAGGAACTCTCTCCCATCCCCCACTCGGTATTATTGCGGTAAAAAGATAGATGCGATCGCTACGCAAAATTTGGCAAAGTAGTTAATAAACCTCATCAGTTTTAACTCTAAATCATGCCAAAGCTTCGTTTTTTCCGCTTTTTTCGCCATCTTAATTGGCGCACGCTCAAAAAAACTTTTTCCCGGACAATGGAAAGACGACTTTTGGGACTCGCCTCGGAAATCGCCTTCAATGCCATGCTATCGCTGTTTCCAGCAATTCTTGCGATCATCACAGCTATTGGCTTATTGGCAGAATCTTTACAAAACACCTTTAAACAACTGGCAATTCTACTAAGTCAAGTCCTACCTGAAGAAGCCCTGGTTCTGATTCGTGATTTTGCGACTACAGAAATTACCAATTCTAGAAATAGCGGTTTGTTTTCTCTGAGCTTTATATTAGCAATTTGGACTGCTTCTGGAGCGGTGAGTACTGCAATGACAGCCCTCGACCAAATCCATCAAATTCCTCCAGAAAAGATCCGCCCCTTTTGGAAAGCCAAGCTAGTCTCTTTGGGATTAACAATCGGTACTATGTTGCTTTTAGTATTGGCTTCTTTGTCAGTGTTTACCAGCGATTGGTTGTTGGGAATGGTAGTAAGCGGAAATAGTTCTTTGATGTTTTTGTTGCATCTTTGGCAACTGTTACGCTGGCCCTTAGCTTTAAGTATTGTTGCTGTTGCCTTTGGCTTTGTCTATCGCTATGGCCCAAGTCAGTGGAACCCAGGTACGCCAATGATGCCTGGAGCAATTTTAGCAGCTGTTTTTTGGGCGATGTTGTCTGCCATATTTCGGCTATATGTAGCGAATTTTGGCAATTATAATAAAGTATATGGTGCTGTAGGGGCTGTGATAGTTTTAATGCTCTGGCTGTCGATGAGCGCTGCTGTTATGCTAATCGGCGATCAGTTGAATGTGACTGTGGGCGATGATATCCGCTTAAAAGCGCAGTCGCAATCTCACGAAAAATATTAATTAGTAAATCCTTGAGAAAATTTTTGCAAAAGCTCATTAGGGGAGTAAAATGTCTAACGATTCAATACAAAGTTAGCGATCGCCTTCATGCCTGATTCTCCTCCTCGATTTTCGATGATTGAACCTGATGCCAAAGCACCCACCTTAAAGCGCCTGCGTCAGCTAAGTCGTTTGCTGGATAATGTTATTACTATTCCTGGCACAAAGATTGGTTTTGGTCTAGATCCAATTTTAGGACTCATACCGATTGGTGGTGATTTTTTGGGAGTGATGTTTTCTTGCTACATCATCCTAGAAGCAGCGCGACTAGGTGTATCTAGAGCCACTTTAGGTAAGATGGTTGTGAACGTTATCATTGATGGCTTGGTAGGTACTGTCCCAGTTTTGGGAGACTTTTTTGATTTTGCTTGGAGAGCTAACACTAATAATATCAAGCTATTAGAAGAGTACTTAAAGTTTCCCAGCGAGCAAAAGAGTGCAGACAAGTGGTTTATCCTTGCCGTTTTGGCTGGGTTGTTGCTAATCTCTATTGTTTTAGTCGCGTTGCCCGTGATACTAATTAGAATCCTGTGGAATGCCTTAACAGGCGGTTAGAATAATTCGTAATTCGTAATGACGCTCCTGCGTCGCTAACGCTGCGCTAACGTAATTCGTAATTAGCGTTCGCCGAACGTCTTGTTAGTTGCTATGCAACTTAAAACCCATAATTGCTTAAATCATTTATTGATAACGGAATGAAAGATTGGTGGCAAGCTACTTTTCCGAAAGGTCGGCAAAGTCTAATTATTACTGATGCTAAAGGGTATCCTGTACAAATTGCTTATGGCGAAAAAGGTAAAGGGAAACCGCTAATTTTATTACATGGCATGGGTAGTTGGAGCTATAATTGGCGCCACAGCATAGCACCATTATCTAAACATTATCGGGTAATTTGTTTTGATGCCAAAGGTTTTGGTTTTTCGGAAAAACCATCATTTCGTAGAGAAGATAATGGTCATCAAGTTATTGAGTTTCAAAGAATTATTCAGGCATTATGTGATGAACCAGCGGTAATTGTGGCTGAATCTCTGGGGGGATTAGTTGCCCTTGCCCTTGCTCAAGAAAACCCGGAGTTAATCGGGCGGCTTGTAGTAGTAAATGTACCTGTTTTTACAGAAAAACTACCCCATTGGGCTATGTGGTTACTTGCCCAAACGCCCTTGGAAGTAATGCAAACAGTTGACTCTTTACGTCTGGCATATTTGTTTGCACCTCTATTTAGAGAAATTATGGCAATAGAAAGACGTGGAGTACTATTTGATCCCTCAATCTTGACAAAGGAAGATGTCTATTGGATAACTTACCCGTTTATTGAATTACCTGGTGCGATCGCAAAAGTTGCCGAAGAGTTACAAATAGCAGCGCTAGAAATTGAGAATTGGCAAGCAAATAAGCCAAATATGCTCACCAAAATTCAAAATAAACTGAGTGCAATTGAGTGTCCTACACTAGTTTTATGGGGTGAACAAGATAGTTGGTTTCCTGCTAGTCATGGTGAAAAATTGCATCGGCATATCCCCAATTCAAAATTGCAGATTTTGTCTAACTGCTGTCATGATGCGTCAACTGGTGCTTTTGAAGTACTAAATGCAGCGATTATTAAGTTTTTACGAGAAACTAACTTCTAAAGGAAAATTCAGAATTCAGAATTCAGAATTCTGACTCCTGACTCCTGACTCTTGAATTCTGTTCCGATAAAAAGAGAGTGAGAGGAAGCATATCCGTTAGCTTCAAACTCCCACTCTGCCATTTGCTGCTGAAGTGAACAGGAATGTATATAGACGTTGCCCGTTATTTGGGGGCTAATGCGTATTTCAACAACAACGCCCATACGCATTTAATATTCCTGTCGCAGCAAATGCCAAACTTGATTATTGATATTTATTTACTGAGAAAAATACTCTGTAAATAATTGGTAGGGATAGTTTTTTATTTTTGTAAATCACTTAGTAAATAGTGTTTTACAAAAGGAATTTGCTTACGTGGTAGTCCCTGACAACAAAACCCTTGAAGTCGTTTATCTTCATACAATTTAACTTGGTTAGTCAAAAGCTGGTTGCCATTTTGGCATGTTTTTAAATTTCCTAATTGCTCATATCTAACTTTTTAAAAGCAGTTAATCAGCTATGTGGCGTTTAGGAGGATTTTCGGCGAACGCCCTCCTATCTTCTCTTATCAATCATTCATATAAGTAGGTAGGCGGGAATAAACTAAACTATATTACTAAAAGTAAATATGCCTAAAATATTTACCAATGATGAATGACAAAGGACAATCCTCGCCAGTTAACTTTATTTACGCCCACCTACTTATAACAAGATTCCCAACTTCTTAGAGAAGTCGGGAATCTGAGCCAAGCTAATTGGCGAAAAGTGTTAATTTAACCGGGTTTTACTTTACGGTAGTATTAATACTGGCGTAAAATTGCAGACAATGAACTATTTTTACGAAGATCCATTAGGTCTGCTAAAGGTTCTATGCGCGTATCCAGGTGGTGCTTGTGTTCTGCTGGTAGAACCGTTACCAGATGCTTTGTTTTAGGTTGCATCTGCATAAGGGGCATCAGTTGTGGCTGTGGCACAAAAATTGGTTGGTTCTTGGGAAGACGTGGTTCCAATCTTTGGTAATGATTCTGTGCCAAGCGTGCCTGATGGCGGTTAACCTGTTTTTGGACTTTTTGCGGTTGCGTTGTCCGGTTAAGCATTCGGAAAATGAGCAAACAACCACTACCACAACTGAGGACGATCGCAGCTACCATCCATAAAGGTGTAGGATTACTACTCTCAGAGGGCACGTTGATTGGTTCTTCAACTATAACTGGGATTTTTTCTGGTTCTTCTTGTGTTACCTGGCCAGCATTACCTAAGCTATACAGGGCAAAAGCACCACCTCCTAGAAACATGGCTAAACACCCAGTTAACAATAGCCAAGGATGATGTGTGACCAGATATATCAGAACATTCGAGCTTTGTTTTAATCTCGATTTCCTGTTTGTCAGCTCTGGAGTAGCCCTTCTTAGTTGGGTTCGCTCGCGCTGTACACTCTGACTTTTTTCCATGATTACTTTCAGATTTGTACCCCTCTAGTCAATAAATTGTACTGGAGGAGTTAATCATCAGGTATCCGTAACAAAATTTCAGATTTTAGTAGCTTTTTTGTAAAACATAAGCTACCAAATCTGGCTAAATTTTGCCACAATTCTGTATTTATTGTGACTTTTTGCTGTGATTATCTAAAAGTCTGTTAGTCTATTTTCTCCCTTAGCGAGGAGAATGTCTTTCAAGAGCAAGTTGAATTAACCGATCAACTAATTCTGGAAAAGAGACTCCACTCTGGGCCCAGAGTTGGGGATACATACTCGTTGCAGTAAAGCCTGGCAAGGTATTTATTTCGTTAATAAAGACTTCTTGTGTCGCTTCCACATAGAAAAAATCTACCCTTGCCAACCCCGCAGCATCAACAGCTGCAAAAGCTTGCAAAGCCATGTCCTGAATTTGACGGGCGATCGCATCTGGAAGTGGTGCAGGTATCAGTAAATCTGCGCGACCCTCAGTATATTTAGTTTCATAATCATAAAAATCGCTGTCATAAGTAATCTCTCCAATGACAGAGGCTTGGGGTTGATCATTACCCAAAACGGCGCACTCGACTTCTCTGGCTACAACACCAGCTTCTACAACTAGCCGACGGTCATAACTGGCAGCACTATCTAAGGCGGCTTCTAATTCTTGACGCGATCGCACTTTGGCAATACCCACTGATGAACCCAAATTAGCAGGCTTGACAAAAGCAGGATAACCTAACGCTGCCTCAATGTCATCACACAATTTTGGAAACACACAAGGATTAGACCAAACCTGCGCTCTAGTTACGGCCTTGTATTTTACCTGTGCTAGTCCCGCTTGCTCAAAAGCCATTTTCATGGCAATTTTATCCATCCCCACCGCCGAACCTAACACCCCAGAACCAACAAAGGGGACTTGCATCAAGGTGAGTAACCCTTGAATTGTCCCGTCTTCACCGTTGGGGCCGTGGAGAATGGGAAACCAAACATCTACTTCCGCAACTTGAGAGGGAGATTGCCACTTGCTCAGGGTTTGAGCTTGAGGGTTGGATGTCAGATGTCCAACAGATGTTGACTGTTCTGATTCCAGTAGGGGACTGCCAGTTCCTAAAACCTTTTGGGGTGCTTCTCCCGCCAGCCAGCGTCCATCTTTTTGGATGTAAAAAGGCAGTATTTCGTACTTATTAGCATTTTCCTCTGCACTCAAAGCTTTAGCGATCGCCCGTGCTGATTTGATCGAAACTTCATGTTCTCCCGAACGACCGCCAAACAGTAACCCCACGCGCAGCTTAGTCATTTTCGGTTCCTCCACACTCCTAAAGCAGATAGCGTATCACAACCTACAAAAGTTGCCATATTTTTCTATATTATTTTATCAAGGAAGGCAGGAGGCAGAAAGCAGAAAGCAGGAGGCAGGAGTTATAAAAATTCCCCATTCCCCATTCCCCATTCCCCATTCCCCATTCCCCATTCCCATTTATTTAACTACTCGTTGTTGATATTCCTGCTCAGTAATCATATCGAGAGTGTTCTCTAGGCGATCAACAAATACGATGCCGTCGAGATGATCATACTCATGTTGAAAAATCCGAGCGATAAAATCGGTTAATTCTTGCTTTTGTAAGTCGCCTTGAGAATCAGTGTATTCTACTTCAATAGATTTATATCGAGGAACTAACCCCCGAATTCCTGGAACACTTAAACAACCTTCCCAATCTTTGACAACTTCCGTTGAATGAGCAATGATTTTGGGATTAATCATCGCCGTGGGTTCCATTTCCGGGGCATTGGGATACCTGGCATTAGGACGGGAAGCCACAATAAATAAACGATAGGATTGTGCTACTTGAGGTGCAGCAATTCCCACACCGTTAGCTTTGGCAACAGTGGCTATTAAGTCTTCAATTAATTTTTGGATATGCTCATCTTGAATATTCTCAACCCAAGCAGCTTTTTGGCGTAATGTTGGATTGCCTAATTGAATTATTGGCGCTAACTCACTCATGATAAAACTCCATTAAGCAATGGGGAATGGGGAATAGGGAATGGGGCATTGGGCAAATGACAAATGACCAATGACAAATGACAAACATCATCCTTCACGTCTTACTGGCAAAGGAGCAGGTTGAACTCTTACTTGAACAATTTGCCCATTGCGTTCCACTTCTATTGGTAAGGTAGTACCGATTTTGCTATTTTCTACTAGCTTTTGTACTTGGTCAATTTTAGTCACAGGCTGGTTACTAATGCTTTTAATCACATCACCAACTCGTAGTCCAGCCTCAGAAGCAGGCGATCGCGGCACAATCTCAACCAGCAAAACGCCTTCATCTGCTGTAAGATTTAAGCGATCGCCTGCTCTACTTGTTATTTTTTCTTTAATATCTGGTGTCAGTGTCACCATCTGAACACCCAAATAAGGATGATCCACCTTACCTGTAGCAATTAATTGCTGGGAAATTCTTTGCACAGTGTTAATCGGGATAGCAAATCCCAAACCTTGAGCGCCTTGAATAATCGCTGTGTTCATCGCAATTACCTGGCCACGAGCATTTAGCAATGGGCCACCGGAGTTACCAGGGTTAATCGCTGCATCTGTTTGAATGTAATCAACCCGCTTGTCACTAGCACCGATATCGCTACCAGAACGACCTGTAGCACTAATAATCCCAGAAGTGACGGTATTATTCAAGCCCAATGGATTACCGATGGCAACTACTGCTTCTCCTGGTTGCAAGGCATCGGAATTACCCACAGCTAGGGTTGGCAGATTATTAGCATCAATTTTGATCACAGCTACATCCGTTACTGCATCTTCACCCAGTACTTTCCCATCAAAAGTCCGGCCATCTTTGAGTGTGACAGTCACTCTATCAGCACCATCTACCACATGGGCATTAGTCAAAATTTGACCTGAAGAATTAATGATAAATCCAGAGCCGCTACCCCGCTCTACTCTTTGTCTAGGCTGTGGCGCTGCGCCTCCAAAAAATCGCCGGAAAAATGGATCGTTGAATTCGTCTGGTACGCGAGGACGAGAAGTGATTGTTCGGGAAGAATCAATGCGAACTACCGCAGGCCCCACATTTTGCACTACTTTCACCACAAAATTAGGATCTCCAGACGAAGAGAAAATTGGTGGTGGGACAATTACCGGATTAGGTTCTGCTGTATTTTGGGCTTGAGTCTGGTTTTGTCGAGTCTCAAAAGTCTTAGCAGGTAGAAGAGAGCAGCTACCCAGTAACACCACTCCTACCCCATATAAGAGCATCCATAACCTGTGGGGCAAACGCCTGCCATCAATATTTTTGGGTGCTGAGTGATGGTTTGTTGTCTTCATGTGTTGTTGCTTCTCCGTGTCAGTCGGTGAGTGTTAGGATCTTGCCTACTGGGTATGTCCCAAAATGATTACAACTTAAAAGCTTATTCTAGGTCTAGCGTGTCTCAATGCTAAATTGGTGCTTTCTCTTCTATTGTGACAATTAGCAGCAAAGGTGGTGGATAATGGAAATTCCCGAAATTCCCATAGAAAGTCTGTGGAGTCAGGTACTAGAGCGCCTACAGCTTGAACTATCCCGACCAACCTTTGAAACTTGGATAAAAACTGCTAGTGCGGAACGATTAGAAAATAATTGCTTGGTTATCCGCACTCCTAACCCATTTGCTCGTAATTGGTTACAGAAGTATTACATCAATACCATTGCTCATGTAGTACAAGATATTCTCGGTCATCCCGTGGGAATTTATATTACTGTTGCTCAAGGTGATGAAGTTTCTAATTTTAGTGAACGAGAGGTTTCTTGGGAATCACCAAATCCTAGCAGTATTTCTGAAGCTGTTCCTAATCACAATCATAAAACTACTGAATTAAACTCTAAATATGTCTTTTCGCGATTTGTAGTTGGTGCCAACAATCGGATGGCTCACGCTGCTTCTTTGGCGGTTGCAGAATATCCAGGTAAAGAGTTTAATCCTTTATTCTTATGCGGTGGTGTCGGCTTGGGTAAAACTCATCTGATGCAAGCTATTGGTCATTATCGCTGGAAAATTTGTCCTGATTGTAAAATATTTTATGTTTCTACTGAGCAGTTTACTAATGATTTAATTACAGCAATCCGTAAGGATAGTATGCAAAGTTTTCGAGAGCATTACCGAGCCGCTGATGTTTTATTAGTTGATGATATTCAGTTCCTTGAAGGGAAGGAATATACCCAAGAAGAATTCTTTTATACTTTTAATACTTTACATGAAGCTGGCAAACAAGTAGTCATTGCTTCTGACCGTCCTCCTAACCAGATTCCTAGTTTACAAGAACGTCTTTGTTCTCGGTTTTCTATGGGGCTAATCGCCGATATCCAAAAGCCGGATTTAGAAACTAGAATGGCAATTCTACAGAAAAAAGCTGAGGATGAAAATATTCAGCTTCCCCGCGATGTAATTGAGTATATTGCTTCTAACTATACTTCTAATATTAGAGAGTTAGAAGGAGCTTTAATTCGGGCTGTGGCTTATATTTCTATTTGGGGTTTACCGATGACGGTGGAAAATATCACACCAGTTTTAGAACCGCCTAATGAAAAAATGGCAGCTACCCCAGAAGCAATCTTAAAGGTTGTGGCTGATAACTTTGATGTTTCAATAGACGATCTCAAAAGTAACTCGCGGCGAAGAGAGATTAGCTGGGCGCGTCAATTGGGAATGTATCTCATGCGCCAACACACGGCTTTGAGTTTGCCGAGAATTGGGGAGGAGTTTGGTGGTAAAGACCATACAACGGTGATTTACAGTTGCGATAAAATTACTCAACTCCAGGAGAGCGATCGCACTTTAGCACAAACTCTACGCCAACTGAGCGATCGCATCAATATGACTAGCCGTTCCCAAAAACCATCGTGAAGATTTATTTTAAGTTTTCCACAACCAGCACCATGAACATTAGCCTTGATGGTTGAATAATTAGTCAAGAATATTAAGTAACGTATAAAAATTGATTAAATTTAACTTAGATTGTGGAAAAAACTGTGGAAAACTTGATATTTTGCTATTAAAACTTAATTAAGTATAATTACCTTGTGGAAAAGTGCCATAGTTTTTCCACAGGTTTTCCACAGATGTAAAGTAGTTTCTGTTAATAATTTTTTCCTTCTGTCTCCTGTCTCTTAGCTCCTGCCTTTCTTTGTAATTTAATAGTAATGACTCGAAGAATTATAACAAGCCGACTTAGAGGATGTTTTAAAAGTGGTTGGCAGTAATTTTAGGCACTTGTTGATCCCCCCAACCCCTCTTAAAAAGGCGGGCAAAATCTCTAAAAGTCCCCCTTTTTAAGGGGGATTTAGGGGGATCTAAAACGTTTTGCTATCGACCAGAGGACTTTTAAAACATCCTCTTAGGAGATGGGAGACGAAACCAGCGGTTAGTTTTGCCAGCGCATCATCCAGAAAGTTTTCAGGTTCGCAAGCGATAACCCATCCCTCTAACGGTTTCAATGAGGTTACTGCCTAGTTTCTTGCGGAGATAACCGACATATACATCGACAATATTAGAACCTGGATTATAGTCGTAGCCCCAAACGTAATCTAGCAGTTGTTCTCGACTTATAACTTGTCCGGGATGACGGCAAAACATTTCTGCCATTGTAAATTCACGAGCAGGTAATTCTACAAAGCGATCGCCTACTTTTACCTGCCGAGTTCGCAAATCAAGCACCACATTACCCGCTTGGAGGAGAAATTCTTGGGCATCTCTCACAGGTCTAGCACTTCGCAAACGCAACTTTACCCGCGCCAGAAGTTCTTCAAATCGGAAGGGTTTGGTGACATAATCATCTGCGCCTCCTTCTAATCCAGCAACTTTATCGTGAATATCACTCCGAGCCGAGAGGATAATTACAGGTAAATCTTCTCCCTGTCCCCGCAGTTCTTCGAGTACCTGAAATCCATCTTTTCCAGGTAATCCCAAATCCAAAATTAGTAAGTCAAAGCTTCCACTATGTGCTATGTCTAGCACATACAACCCATCGGTAACAGTTGTTGTTGTAAAACCTTGCGATCGCAATCCTTTCTCAATAAATGAGGCAATGCGGGGTTCATCTTCAGCGATGAGAATGTTGGCCATAAGCACTCATTTCTTGCGGGGGATCGAGGGGTAAAACGATGGTAAACATCGAACCTTTTCCTAGTTGACTCCGAAGTAACACTTGTCCACCGTGGGCTTCTGCGATCGCTCGGACAATTGACAGTCCCAATCCCGCACCCTCAGAGCGACGACGACTGTTAGAAGTTCGAGCAAAACGTTCAAAAATCCGTTTTTGATCGACAAGGGGAATGCCTTCGCCTGTATCGCGTACCCAGAAACGCACCTTGCCTTTAGCGATCGCACAACCTATGGAGATAGTATCACTCTTTGCTGTATGCTGAGTTGCATTCTGCGCCAGATTAATCACAGCCTCAGTAATTCTTTGGCGGTCAACTATAATCTGACCCCTTGCGATCGCATCTATTTGCCAGTCCCGCTCTGCCAGTGCTTGGGCTTTGACAAATAACTCTTGGGTTAAGTCTGCTACATTCACCGTCGCCAACTGCAAAAAATCTAAGCGTTCTGCCTTCGCCAACAAAATCATGTCATCCACCAGACGGCTCATCCGGTCTAATTCTCCCATGACCAGCGCCAAGGTTTCCTGTTGCTCTTGGGGGTCATCTCCCATCAGTTCCAGATGTCCGCGAACAATGGTAATGGGAGTCCGCAATTCATGCCCAGCATCGTTGACAAATTCCTGCTGGGTAGTAAAAGCTGCCTCTAGTCTGTCCATCATTTCGTTGAATGTCTTTGCTAATTCTGCCAGTTCTCCCTTACCTCGCGCAGGTAAGCGTTGGGTTAAATCTGACTCACTAATTGCATGGGCAGTGGTGGTAATCATTCGTAGGGGAGCTAGCACCCGTCCCGCCGCCAACCATGCCAGAATGAAGGACACCACAAACACTAAACTGGAAACCTCAATAATTACGGAAACTGCTTCTAGAGCTTCTGCGCGTTCACCAACTGCACTATGGGCAACAACGAAGACTCCCTGAGTTTGTCCATTAATTTTAATCGGTTCCACCATGTAAAGGATCTTACTAAGGGCAGGGTCGGAAAATTCTTTTTCTCCCTGTTCTGGTTGAGTTTGCTTTGCCCACCGTTCCATGAGTGGTGAGTCTTTGGCAAGTGGTTTAGGACGCGCTCTGGGGCTAGATTTATAAAATTCACCATCAACAAATGTGATGAAATAAGAGTCATCCTCTGGTAGTCGATATAACAGATAAGCTCTGAAAAGTCTGATCAAATCTTCTTTGGAAGTTGGAGGAGCGATTTGTTTTTTGCCAGCCAGCAACCATTTCAATTGCTCTGGCCCAATCACTATGTCTTCTGAATCATCCTCAGCGAGTGCATCATCTGGAGCAAAGGTTTCACCTTTAATTAACGCATTAAAAGCCGCCATATCTTCTACCATATCTCGACGAACCCGTTCATCAATGCGCTGATCGAGCTTATAGCGAAAGGCGGGAATGGCAATGAGAAATGTTATCCCCAAAATCAGCAAGTACCAGAATAAAATTCGGGTGCGTGCTTCTCCAAATACTTGCTGCCAACCTAAAAACAGTTTCGGTATTTTAATCCCAAACCTGCGATCGCGTTGATGGCTGGTGATGCTGCTCATTTTTACCCCTCCCCACTTGAGACAGTCTATCGCAATTGGGGATTTGTCATTGGTCATTTGTCATTGGTCATTTGTCATTGGTCATTTGTCATTTGTCATTTGTCATTGGTCATTTGTCATTTGTCATTTGTCATTGGTCATTTGTCATTTGTCATTTATCATTTCTCCCCAATCCCCAATCCCCAATCCCCAGTCCCCAATCCCCAGTCCCCAGTCCCCAATCCCCAATCCCCAGTCCCCAATCACTGAGATAAACGCCAAATCTTAATAGTATTATCCTCACAACCGCTGATAAGGGTTTTGTCATCAGGACTGAAGGTAACGGATGTCACTGTGTTAGTGTGCCCCGCCAATGTGAGAATTTCTTCTCCTGTGGCTGGATTCCAAAGTTTGATGGTGCGATCGCGGCTACCACTAGCAATCATTTTACCATCGGCACTGAAGGCTAGGGTTGTGACAGTGTTTACATGTCCCACCAGTGTGCGAATTTCTTTTCCGGTAGCTAGATTCCAAAGTTTAATGGTGCGATCGCGGCTACCACTGGCTAAAGTTTTACCATCTGGACTTATAGCCACTGTTGTTACTGTTTGAGAATTTCCTTCTAATGTCCGGATTGAGTACCCTTTTGTGAGATTCCAGATTTTGATCGTCTTGTCAAAACTCCCACTAGCAAGAATCACGCTATCAGGGCTGATGGCCACTGATCGCACCCAGAATGTATGCCCTACCAGTGTCCGAATTTGCTCTCCTGTTGCTAAATCCCATATTTTGATAGTGTTATCATCACTACCACTAAGTAGGGTCTGGCTATCAGCACTGATGGCTAGGGCATGAACTGAGTCAGAATGCCCTGTAAGAGTGCGAATTTGTTTTCCTGTGCCCAAATTCCAGATTTTGATCGTGTTGTCATCATTACCACTCACCAGAGTTTTGCCATCTGGGCTAATTACCACGGCATTCACCTGCTGAGAATAGGTGTTGAATGAAGAGATTGGGCTTCCGGTTGCGAGATTCCAAAGTTTAATTTTGCGATCGTCGCCACTACTGGTTATGGTTTTGCCATCGGGGCTGATGGCGACGGATAAAACCGAATTTTCATGTCCTTGAAGGGTATTAGCTAAGGAAGCCTTTCCCAAAGTAATATTTAGTGGCTGACCTAAAAACGCTTCATCTTTAGTAGAACTATTATGCTGACTCAGCCTAGAGACTAAACTGGTTTGGATGCGGCGAAAATGTTTATACCAAGATTCTTGAAATCCGAACAACAGAATGAAAGCACTTACCAAGATGAAAGTTTTCAGTAAGGGATAACTTTTTGGTAAATATGGAGCTTTAGTTGGTGGTATTTTCCCAGATGACTTACCCGCTGGTGGTAGTGCGAGGAGTTGTTTTGGAGTCAAGTCTCTGAGAACTTCATCGACTGACTGGTAACGTTCATGGACATCTTTTTTCAAAAGCTTGTCGATGACAAAATCTAACTCAGGATTTAATGGACTCCGTAAATATTCCCGCCAATTACTCACCCAGGCGTACCCAGATTCCATCCACAACTGAAAGGGGGAATTTCCCGTAAGCAGATGAAAGCAGGTAGCCCCCAAACCGAACAAGTCACTGGCGGGGAAAGCTTTACCATCTCTAATCTGTTCTAAGGGAGAATAACCATGTGAACCAATGGATGTGCCAGATTTATGCTGAACTTTGGCGGTAAATTGCTTTGAGGAGCCAAAATCAATCAGGTTTAATCGCCCATCATTTTTATTGCGGATAATATTTTCTGGCTTGATATCGCGATGAATGATTTTGCGATCGTGGATAAATTTCAGGATGGGCAGTAAATCTAACAAAATAGATTGAATTTCCCTAGAATTATATGCCTTGCGCTGTTGCAACTCCTTTAACAAATTTTCTCCATTGACAAACTGCTGCACTAAATATAAGCAGCCATCTTGTTCAAAGTAAGCTAGCAAAGTCGGAATTTGGGGATGTTCCCCAAGGTCTTGTAGTCGCTGCGCTTCTTCAGCAAACAACTCCATCGCCTTTTTTTGCGACCAAGTTCCTTGAAATTTTGGCGCTAATTGCTTGATAACACAGCGTTCATTGAGTTTATCGACATCTTCTGATAGATAGGTTCTCCCAAATCCCCCCTCATCTGAAAGGACTCGGATGACACGGAAGCGATTTCTTAAAAGTGACACCAATGGGGTGCTACAACTTTGGCAAAACTTCTTTCCATTAGGATTCAGGGGATTTGGGCAATCGGGATTTAAGCAGCAGATCATGATCTGACAGGCGCGACTGCATGACAACTTAGGCTAAGTTTGCCCCGAACTTTCCCTTAAGAATATTGACTCTCGCTTACTTGTGGTAGAAAACCCTGTTCTGGGGATTGGGGAATTACTTATATAGCTAGCGTTTGTAAATAGTAGTCAGTCTTCCTCATCTGTGGAAAACTACGAGAGCCATAAGATTAATTATTCTATCGATTATATATTAATCTGAATAGAAATATTTTTCTGAACTGTTAAACCTAGTAATCTTGCTTGTATATTGGCAAGCGATAACTTACTAAGTATTAAAGATAAACCCTGATTAATTAATCATTACTGATAAGCAAATATAGTTAAAATGCTTACTAAATTTGTTTTCGCTATTTAAAATTGCTCATGATTAATTATTCATTTGATACTTTAGGTAAAAAAAGGCTTCAACTAAACTATGCTACCTTGTTTCCTTAAGCCTTGATCTCCATTTCCGAATGGCACTTGCAGTTCTGGCTACAGGTGGCATGTATACATCATAATTGTCGTGTTGTGTAATTTCGTGCTGTGTAATACTTTTATTATTTAATTTTTGGGTAGTTAGACAGTTAGCCAAAGTAGGCAAATAGCTTTCATAACTTAAAGCTTTCATCACTTCCTCAGCGCTCTTAAAGCGTTCATCTAAGGTAAGTTTCACCATTTTTGCTAAAATCTGGGCGAAACTGTCACTAATATTTAGCTGTTTTTGCCAACATATCTCACCAGTATTTGGGTCATAGTCAAATTCTAAAGGACTTTTAGCAGTCAACATATAAATACAAGTTACACCCAATGCATAAATATCACTGGCATAAACTGGACGTAGAGAAAACTGTTCTGGTGGTGCAAATCCTCTAGTCCCGATAAAGTTGGTGTTTGCAGCTTGATTGATAGAGTTTTCACAAGCATTAACTAATTGCTGTTTCACTGCACCAAAATCAATCAGCACTACCCGCCCGTCATACTCACATCGCAATAAATTCTGAGGCTTAATATCGCGATGAATCACATGATGTTTATGAAGATACTGTAATACAGGTAATAATTCTTGCAAAAACTGTTTGACAGAGGCTTCGCTTTTAGGCCCATTTTGTCGTACTTCTCGTGCCAAAGTCAAACCCGGCACATATTCTTGAATTAAAAAAAACTCCCCATTTGCCTGAAAGTAGTCTAGTAGCATGGGAATTTGCGAATGACTGCCGAGTTGGCCCAAAGTTCTTGCTTCTTTTTCAAAGCGTGTACATGCTCTTTGCCAACTTTGAGGACTAGTCACTTTTGGAGAAAGTTGTTTAATGACACACAGGGGATTCCCTGGTAATACGGCATTTTTGGCTAAAAACGTGATGCCAAAACCACCTCTACCCAAAATTTGCAGTATTTCATAGCGATCGCGAAATAGACGTTTAGAACCACACATCTGACCCAACTGAGTTTGTTGTGAAATGCTCTCTTGAGAATTCGTTATTTTCTGAGAAAAACGATTCATTAGTATAAAATATCTGCTCTGAAATGTCTCTAATTCTACGACAATTATTTGTTGGCAACAGTAAGATTACTGAAACTTTGCCAAATCCTCATTACTCTCCTATTAAAAATTCAAAAAGTAAAAATAAATTTTTGTATAACTAAGTAAGTCGGCAAGGATAAATCAAACTATGTTATTTTATTGAAATACACGTAGGGTGTGAAAGAGTTGCGTAACACACCGTCCAAAGACTTTGGTGCGTTAGGACTTTGTTCTAACGCACTCTACGTATACTTAAATTTTTTCAAACATCAAATCGTATTGCTATAAATAAAAATATTAATATTTGCTTGTAGTGATGGCTTCAGCCATCACTACAAACCTTGAATTCAAGGTATTTGTGACTCTTTTATGTCGCTGTCTTGAAGTCTGCCACTTTACTGCTAGAGTGCAGATTCAATATTTGTGTCCAAAGTTCAATTTTGTACTTAAGTACCAATATGTCTTTTAATACAAAACTGGTATAAGACTCATATTTGATTCCTGAAAAAACCCAGTACAACTAAGAAGCCTTCTTTCCTATTGCCTATTGCCTATTGCCTACCTACGCAAATTAGTTCAGAAATCAAAGCGAATTCCTATATAATTCCTAACTTTTTCTAAGCTGGTGGAATTTCTGGAGAGAAAATATCTGTGAAATTTTCCTCAAGTAGCAAATCTGGTGTTTGGATAATAAATGGGAGTTCGGCTCCCACAAGGCCCCTTTGGATGCGTTCTAAAGTCTCACTAAAAACGACAAACAAAGGATATATAGTATTCGCTCCCTCACTCAAAATATGACTGTGCCGGAGAGGCATCAGCCACTCATAATCATTATCGAGGAAAACTTGGGTTTGTCGCCAACGTCCCAACAAATCAGAAAAGTCTTCGTGAGCACGATGAATAAAAACTAAAATTTCAGCTCCAGTTTTGATTTTCCACTCTGGATCGCACATCAAAATTGCTACATCACAGGGTAAGCAAATCGTTTGTGGGGCTGTTGTAGCAGTGTTGCGAAGCCGAACAATTGGCAAGGGGATAGTGATGACACTTTCATCAGGACGGCGCAGACTGGGAATCATCTCCAAGTATGGCCGATATTGCTTTAGTAAGGCGATCGCAGCTAGATGATTGCTGTACTCTGCCAAACTCGCTTCGTACTGAGATTTTTGCACAGTCATAGTTTATTAAATAGTGAGGAGTTAGGAGTTAAGAATAAAATTAATCAGTTAATAGTTAAGAGTTAAAAGTTAGGAATAAAAAAAATAATTCCTAACTCATCACTTCTAACTCTTAACGGGAGGCGGAGCGTCTCCGGCTCCGCTATTAATCCTTTATCCCAGCTTTTCAAATACCGCAAACATCGGTAGATACATAGCTAACAAAATGGTTCCAACCATTCCCCCTAAAACTACAATCATCACTGGTTCTAAAATACTAGTCATTGCTTTTACAGCTTGCTCGACTTCATCTTCATAGAAATCGGCAACTTTCATCAACATTGCATCTAATTCTCCAGTTTCTTCTCCGATACTAATCATCTGAATTGCCATAGCCGGAAAAACGGCATCTTTTTGTAAAGCAAGGCTAATCATACCTCCTTGTTGAATCTCCATGCGGGCTGCATCTATGGCATTGGCAATTACTTGGTTTCCTGATGTATCTCGGACAATTTCCAAACAAGTTAAAATTGGTACACCTGAACGAGTCAAAGAACCAAAAGTCCGGCTAAAGCGGGCAACCGAAGATTTTTGAATTAAGTCACCAAACAACGGCATTTTGAGGGAAAAACGATCAATTGTGATGCGACCAACAGGAGTTTTACCGTATTGTGTAAAGGCAACTTTCAGTCCTACAAGAACAGCGATAAGCACGAAAACTTTCGGGCTTCTTAAAAATTGACTAGCATCCATCAAAAACTGCGTTAAAGCTGGTAATTCAGTTCCGAGTTCTGTAAAAATCTTGGCAAAAATGGGAATAAGAAAAATGGTCATACCAAGAAAGATCGCAACTGCGATAAAACCTACGACCGTGGGATAAGATAATGCTGATTTAATTTGGTTTTGTAGGCGAGCAACATCTTCTAATAACTTGGCTAAACGATTTAATACTTCGTCTAGAACACCACCAACTTCGCCAGCTTGAATCATACTCACATATAATCCATCAAAGCAGTCAGGATGCTTCCGCATTGACTCTGAAAGATTCATTCCGCTTTGAACATCGGTACTAATTTCCACAAGGGCTTGTTTCAATTTAGTATTACTACACTGTTCAGAAAGCACCCCCAGACTTCTAACGATCGCAACTCCCGCATTCATCAAAACGGCAAATTGACGAGAAAAAACGGCTTTGTCCTTCACAGAAACCTTCACTAAGGAATTCTGGAATTTTTTGAAAGCAACATCTGGCTGAAATCCTTGAGATTGCTTGAGTTCTTGAACTACAAAACCTTGATCTCTGAGATTAGTACGAGCTTGCGTCAAGGATTCTGCAACAATTTTTTCCGTTCGGGATTTTCCTTGAGAATCCCGAACACGGGCTACGTAGTTTGGCATAAATTAATTTTTTCAAAATACTCGTTATTTATTGGGCATGTGGCAAAACAGTTCCGTTAGCGGTTGCGGGGCGTTTATCCCGTTCTGAGTAAAGAAGTGAGATTTCCAACTCAGCACTCATAACTGGGAACTCTTGAGGGGCATAAGGGAAAGACTTACTGCAACTTCCTCTCTACTCCCTCATCCTCCTCATTTCCCCAGTTCCTTTAATGCGCTTTGGCAGTCGCACCAGGTTTCGCACCTGCGGCAGCTGCTTGCGGTGTAGAATTACCAATAAGACGTTGGATTTCATCTGGCTTAGAAGTTTTAGACATCGCCGCTTCAAAAGAAATCGTTCCTGCTTTGTAAAAATCGGCTAAAACCTTCTCCAGAGTTTGCATTCCCAATTTGCCGCCAGTTTGAATAGCTGAGTAGATTTGAGATGTTTTGCCTTCTCGAATCAAGTTAGAAATAGCAGGAGTGACAATCAGAATTTCTTGAGCCATCACCCGACCATATTCATTGGGTTTAGGGTTTTTCTTAGACACCAAGGTTTGGCTAAATACCGCCACTAAGGAGTTAGATAACTGCACCCGCACTTGGGTTTGTCTTTCATGAGGGAAAACGTCAATAATCCGGTCAACTGTCTGTGCGGCAGAACTGGTGTGTAGCGTGCCAAATACCAAGTGTCCTGTTTCCGCAGCGGAAATTGCCAAAGAAATCGTTTCCAAATCGCGCATTTCTCCCACCAGAACAATATCTGGATCTTCTCGCAAAGCTGCTTTCAAGGCATTAGCAAAGCTCTTAGTATCTTCACCCAGTTGCCGCTGGTGAACCAAGCTTTTTATTGGTTCGTAGACAAATTCAATTGGGTCTTCCACCGTCAAAATATGCTCTGCCTTGGTGCGGTTAATCAAGTCAATCATTGCCGCTAGGGTAGTTGTCTTACCGGAACCTGTAGGGCCTGTCACCAGAATTAGCCCTCTGGGTTTATCTGTCATTTCCCGCACAATATCTGGCAACCCTAATTTTTCAAAGTTAGGAATCTTAGAACTTAATGCCCGTAAGCAAGCAGCATAAGAACCACGTTCTTTATAGACATTGACCCGGAAGCGAGCTAAACCCTTAACACCATAAGAACAATCCAACTCCCAGTTTTGCTCTAGAGTTTTACGCTGGGTGTTGTTGAGCATACTAAAAATCAGCCTTTGACATTGATCTGCTGTCAATACATCCTCACCTATGGGGGTGAGTTTGCCACTGATACGGAAATAGGGAGGCAAACCTGCGGATAAATGCATATCCGAGCCACCCAATTCAATCAGTTGCTCCATCAAATCTTCAATCATCATTTCCATAGTTATGCTTCCTCTTAATGTTTGTTATTTGTTATTTGTCCTTTGTCATTTGTCAGTTGTCCTTTGTCATTTGTTTAAATTTACTAAGCATCGACTTAATGACTAATGACTAATGACCAATGACTAATGACCAATGACTAATGACTATCAGTCTTAAAACCGAGGTGTCATACAGTAAGGACAATCCAGCCATTCTTGTTTCAATGTGGCATCACAACTCCGACAGGTAAGACCAGTCTTGCGTTTGGCTTTTAACTCTGCTTCTAAACCAGTATCGGTAAACGTCACTCGTTCTACTTCTTCTAGAGTGGTGGAACCTTCACGCACTAAGTCCAAACTGTAAGCCAGCAAGGTTTTCATGCCCTCTTCTATTGCTACTTCCTTGATACGTTCCGTGGGTGCATCTTCGTTGATCAGGGTTTGCAGGTTTTCGGTGACTCGCATAACTTCATAAACACCACAACGCCCTTTGTAGCCGATACCATTACATTTTGAGCAAAGGTGATTTTTGGTTTTGGCTTCGGCGATCGCATCTAATGTCAAGGTGTTAGCTTTATAGAAGGTGATTCCCACATCAGAGGAAGCTGATAGACCATAACGAGCTAGTTCCTCGGTTGTAGGAGTGTAAGGAATGCGACATTCAGAACATACACGCCGCACCAGACGTTGAGCTAGAACGCCAATTAGGGAACTAGAAACCATGAAAGGCTCAATCCCCATTTCTCCCAAACGAGCGATCGCACCTGGGGCATCATTGGTATGTAAGGTAGTTAATACTAAGTGACCAGTCAAGGCAGCCTCAATTGCTGTTTTTGCCGTTTCTTTATCCCGCGTTTCACCCACCAGTAGCACATCTGGATCTTGTCGCAAGAAAGCCCGCAATGCGGTAGCAAAATCCAGCCCTTTTTCCCGAATTACCTGTACTTGAGTAATCCCTGGAAGACTGTACTCAATTGGGTCTTCTACGGTACTGATATTAATTCCGGGATCATTCTTTTCTGAGAGTGCAGAATATAGCGAGGTTGTTTTCCCAGAACCAGTTGGTCCAGTCACCAAAATTAGCCCAAAGGGACGGCTGACCATATCCTTGACAATATCTAAAGTCTCTGGGTCGGTAATTAACTTATCTAATCCCAGTTGGGTGGAGGAGTTATCCAAAATCCGCAGCACCACCTTTTCCCCGTAGCGACTGGGTAAGGTATTCACCCGGAAATCCACTTTGCGTCCCTCAAACATCCGCCGGATACGTCCATCCTGGGGTAGACGGCGTTCAGCAATGTCTAGATTGGAAATGATCTTAAATCGGGCTGTAACTGCTGGGATGATTTTTTTCGGTAGGGGATCAAAAGCTTCACGCAATACGCCATCCTTCCGAAAGCGAATGCGTAAGTTTTCTTCTTGCGGTTCTATATGAATATCAGAAACGCCCTCATGCAAAGCTTTAGCCAGGATTCTGTTAACTAGGTTGATGACTGGGGCATCCTCTGCACCCTTCATCGCTGCCCCTAGATCAGCCTCCATTTCTTCAGGAGCATCTGCAAGATCGAGATTTCCGAGGTTTTCTAAATCCTGATTAATATCTGTAAACTTTTCTTGTTCCAGGTGCTTCTGCTTAACAGCCATTTCATCCAGATATTGGTTGATTAGCTGTTGGTAATCTTCCTGTGTAATTACCATGCGCTGCAACGCCAAACCTTGGGGGCGCAATATGCGGTTCAGGTCATCGGAAGCCTCTAGATTATCTGGAGCGACCATCGCCACTAAAACAGAGGGTGGGGTTTGGTCTTCGTGTTTCGATAGTGGTACTAAACGATGACGACGACAGATATCCACTGGGATGAGGGTTTCAATCAGGTTCCCCATCATCGTGTTGCCAACGGAGTTGACTTCCGGATCAAGGAATTCAACTCCGTATAGTATTTTCAGTTCAAATAGCTGTTGTTTTTTGTATTGCCTGAGTAACTCAGGCGATAGTTGTTGCCCAGTGATTGACTCTAAGACTTCCGTTAAGGGTCTGCCAGATTTGCGGCTTTCAATTAATGCCTGCCTCATCTGTTCGGTATTGACATAGCCAGATTGCACTAGCTTGTTGCCAAAAGGCGAAAACTCTGTTCTGGTAGTTAGAGCGGTACTGCGCCGTTGTGGTGACGAGTTCATAAATGAGCGAATGAGTAGGGAAACCTCTGCTTAAAGTATTCCCAGGCTGTGAGACAGAATTCTCATTTGCCAAAAAAGTCCTGAGTCATAACTCAATACAGTTCAGATAAGACCAAAACACTTGTAGAGAGGGCGATTTATCGCGTCTCAAAACCCACAATTTTCTACTATTAGCCCTTAACCCAAGCGTAGCTAACAGCATAAAAAATCCCAAAGCCAATGCCTTGAGCTATGGAAAAAGAAAAAAAGATTTCCAATAAGCATTGCTAAACCCCTATAGCGCGGATCTATTTACCAATCTCCCCAGTCCCCAGTCCTACTCGTTCGGGTTCCCGCCTTAGTGGCGTCTGGGCTAACGTGTTCACCATTTGTCACAATAAGATGACGGTTATATCAGTTCCAGGAACTTGTCGGCAATAAAATCAGCCTCAGCGGCACGTCGTGGATGACGACGGTTGCAAGCTGTGGAGATACACTGCCATAAATAGGATCTGGAATGAGTAGATAATGATGGATGAAAATAAACAGATAAACAATACAAGCCAGCAATTGGGTGAACCAACAGAGGTAAAGCAAGCAATGAAGAGTGACCCCCCAGCCCAAATTAATTTCAATGAATCTGGAAGCGAGGTGACAGAGCAAGTGGCAGCCCAAACAAATATGTCAGGGGATGCTGCTACTCTCAATTCTGAAAATAGCGTCGCTGCAACTGAGAAAACTGAAGTGGAAACAGCAGCTTTGGCAGAACTAACTCAACAAATCGAGTCCGTTAAAACGCAACTAGAGGAGCGTAGTACTCAATATATGCGGATTGCCGCTGATTTTGAGAATTACCGGAAACGCACTAGTAAAGAAAAAGAAGACCTAGAGTTGCAGGTGAAGCGGAATACGATTTTGGAATTGCTGCCAGTGGTCGATAATTTTGAGCGGGCGCGATCGCACCTGAAACCTCAATCTGATGGCGAAATGACCATGCACAAAAGTTACCAAGGCGTTTACAAACAATTAGTAGATAGCCTGAAGCGCTTGGGTGTATCACCAATGCGTCCTGAAGGTCAAGAATTTGATCCTAACTTGCATGAAGCAGTAATGCGGGAACCTACGGATGAACATCCTGAAGGAACAGTGTTAGAAGAGTTAGTGCGCGGATACTTCTTAGGCGATCGCGTGCTACGCCATGCAATGGTCAAAGTAGCTGCTCCCAAGGAAGATAGCCCTGTAGCATCAGAAGATCAGTCGAGTTCAGCCAACAGTTAAGCTGTAATCGCTCGCCTCGCTGACCTCAAGTGCCTGGGTTCTAGCAAGGACGAGCATCGCGTACCTATACAAGGACAAGGCTTTGGATAACTCTCTGTGTTTCACCTTCTCTCTTGCTACCAGTAACAGGGGTTCCACAGACGTTATCCGCTAGCCTTGGTTCGTAGCACAAAAGTTAGTCCGCGACACATTACAGCAGAAAGACTGAGTAAAAATACTGTCAAATATGGGAAAAGTTATTGGGATCGACTTAGGCACTACTAACAGTTGCGTCGCAGTTTTGGAGGGCGGTCAACCACTTGTGATCTCCAATTCTGAAGGTGGACGAACTACTCCAAGTATTGTGGGATTTGGGAAGAGTGGCGATCGCTTGGTTGGTCAATTGGCAAAGCGCCAAGCCGTAACCAATGCTGAAAACACAATTTACAGTATTAAACGATTTATCGGGCGACGTTGGGAAGACACTGAAGTAGAACGCGATCGCGTCCCCTACAACTGTGTCAAAGGTCGAGATGATACCGTTGATGTCCAAATTCGCTCAAAAAACTACACGCCACAAGAACTATCCGCCATGATCCTGCAAAAGCTGAAGCAGGATGCAGAAAATTTCTTGGGTGAGGAAGTCACTCAAGCAGTGATCACCGTACCAGCATATTTTACAGATGCTCAAAGACAAGCAACTAAAGATGCTGGCACAATTGCAGGCTTAGAAGTCCTACGAATCATTAATGAACCAACAGCTGCGGCTTTAGCTTTCGGATTGGAAAAGCAAGACCAAGAGCAGCTAATTTTAGTATTTGACTTGGGAGGCGGTACTTTTGACGTATCGATCCTGCAACTTGGAGATGGCGTTTTTGAAGTTAAAGCGACTTGTGGTAACAACCACTTGGGTGGAGACGACTTTGATAATGCGATCGTTCTTTGGATGATGGAACGCTTTCAGGAACAAGAGAAAATCGACCTTTCCAAAGACAAGATGGCATTGCAACGCCTGCGGGAAGCAGCGGAAAAGGCAAAAATTGAACTCTCCAATATGGTAAGTACTTCCATCAACTTGCCATTTATCACAGCTGATGACGGCGGGCCAAAGCATCTGGAAATGGAACTCAGCCGCTCTAAATTTGAAGAACTGGCAGGGAAATTAATTGAAGGTACCATCGAACCGATGATCCAAGCACTCAAAGATGCGGATCTCAAACCATCAGCCATAGATCGGATTATTTTGGTAGGTGGTTCTACGCGTATTCCCGCAGTCCAAAACGCCCTGATTAAGTTTTTCAATGGCAAAGCTCCCGATCGCTCCATCAACCCTGACGAAGCTGTAGCATTAGGAGCGGCTATCCAAGCAGGTGTATTGGGTGGCGAAGTCGATAATCTCTTACTATTGGATGTCACCCCTCTATCTTTGGGAATTGAAACCTTGGGTGAAGTATTCACCAAAATTATTGAGCGCAACACTACAATTCCTACGAGTAGATCACAAGTTTTTTCCACAGCAGTTGATGGGCAAACCTCGGTAGAAATTCACATCCTCCAAGGTGAACGAGCAATGTCACGAGATAACAAGAGTCTCGGCAAATTTCTGCTAGCAGGAATTCCCCCATCGCCCCGTGGCGTACCGCAAATTGAAGTATCCTTTGAAATCGATGTTAACGGCATCCTGAAGGTTTCTGCCCAAGATAAAGGTACTGGTAGAGAACAGAGTATTAGGATTACCAATACAGGTGGTTTGAGTAGCAACGAAGTCGAACGGATGCGCCAAGAAGCCGAACTGTTTTCCGAAGAAGATAGAAGACGTAAAGAACTGGTTGAACTTAAAAACCAAGCAGATAATTTGTTGTTCAGCTATGAATCTACTATCAAGGACAATAGCAACTTTATCGGCGAGCAGATGAAAACCTTGGCTAGTGAAAAAGTTTCACAACTCCAAGCTGCAATGATTGACTCCAGCATTTCCACAGTGGAATTTAAGCAGCGCTTAGACGACTTCCAACAAACCCTATTTGCAATTGGTGCTGATGTCTACAAC
The DNA here is from genome assembly GCF_054786515.1 of Nostoc sp. UIC 10890. Lineage (NCBI taxonomy): Bacteria > Bacillati > Cyanobacteriota > Cyanophyceae > Nostocales > Nostocaceae > Nostoc > Nostoc sp. UIC 10890. The sequence continues at coordinate 491,200 of NZ_JBSGKF010000001.1, read as the reverse complement.
CGAGCTAACAATCAAAGTGATGAGATTGAGGAGTCTTCAGGTAGTCACTTTACCCCAGAAGTAGACTCACCAATGAATGGCACACTAATACCACAATTCAATTTTGATTTTGACGAAGAAAGTACTGCACAGGCTGATTATGAGGCGATAGATTAAGGATTGGGAATGGGGACTGATGACTGGGGACTGGGGACTGGGGACTAGGGACTGGGGACTAGGGACGCAGAGCGAAAATTCCTTTTCTCTGAACTCTTCTCTACCCCTACACTTGTAAATCCTCAATCCCAATCCCCAGTCACTAAGTTGCAAATTTTCATTAAGACATTTTAATATATCTAAATATTTAGCGAAGTTTCACAAGACCCCAGCGGTTTGCTAGATTGTAGAAGCAAATTACTTTGAGCTAGGCAGTGTGCCAGTTCAAATAGACTTCCATTGCATAAGGGTGGTTTTCCACACCTAATGGTGCGGCTAGCCCCTCTGGTTGATGGGCGGGGTTTTCCTCTCCTAAGTAGCACAATTGTAAAAGAGACAGCCGACTCGGCAGTGAGAAGTCTGAGCAGAGGCTTCCCCTGTTCCTAACTTCTATAGCTTTTGTCGTCTCCCACGAGGAAAGCACCTGTTGCTCAAGATTTGTCGGTGATTTTTGTAAAAGGTAAAGGGTAAAATCAGTTATTAACAAAAATTAATTTTATCTTCTGCCTGGACTCCGGCAAGCTTTCCTTTAAAGGATACTGTGTTGCTCTTACATATTCTGTAAAGCAAAACGCCTTCCCGTAAAGTAGCAAGCGACCGTGAGTGACGTTCTACTGACTTCTGCTTTCTTCCTTCTAACTTTTACCTTTGCTATATGGCCCGCGACTATTATGAAATCCTGGGTGTCTCTCGTGACACCGACAAAGAAGAAATCAAACAAGCCTATCGCCGTTTAGCCCGGAAGTATCACCCAGATGTGAACAAAGAACCGGGGGCGGAGGATCGCTTTAAAGAAATTAACCGCGCTTATGAGGTACTCTCAGAACCCGAAACCCGCGCTCGTTACGATCGCTTTGGGCCAGAGGGTGTGTCGGGTGCTGCTGGCTCGGGCTTTCAAGATGTCGGCGATATGGGTGGTTTTGCCGATATCTTTGAAAGCATTTTTAGTGGCTTTGCTGGCGGTATGGGTAATCCCACTCAACAAAGACGGCGCAGTGGGCCTGCGAGGGGCGATGACCTGCGGCTAGACCTGAAGTTAGACTTTCGGGAAGCGGTATTTGGTGGCGAAAAAGAAATTCGCATTTCACATTTAGAAAATTGTGAAGTCTGTAGCGGTTCTGGTGCTAAACCTGGAACCCGCCCTCGGACTTGTTCAACTTGTAGCGGTTCTGGTCAAGTCCGCCGTGTCACGAGAACACCCTTTGGCAGTTTCACCCAAGTCTCTACTTGTCCCACCTGTAATGGCACTGGGATGGTGATTGAAGATAAGTGTGATGCCTGTGATGGTAAGGGCGCAAATCAAGTCACCAAGAAACTCAAAATTACCATTCCCGCTGGGGTGGACAATGGCACACGCTTACGGATTTCTAGTGAAGGAGATTCCGGTCAGCGCGGCGGCCCACCTGGGGATTTGTATGTTTACTTGTTCGTCAATGAGGACGAAGAATTCCAACGGGATGGGATTAATATTCTCTCGGAAATCAAAGTTAGCTACCTGCAAGCAATTTTAGGTTGTCGGTTAGAGGTAGATACGGTAGATGGCCCAGTGGAACTAATTATTCCAGCGGGAACTCAGCCGAATACGGTGATGAAGTTGGAAAATCGCGGCGTACCCCGCTTGGGTAATCCCGTCAGTCGTGGGGATCACATGCTGAACGTCTTAATTGATATTCCCAATAAAGTCACCCCAGAGGAGAGGGAACTGTTGGAGAAGCTGGCTAAAATTAAGGGAGACCGCACTGGTAAAGGCGGTCTAGAAGGATTTTTGGGAAATTTATTTAAGTGATCAAGCCCTCTTCTGTTTCAACTCCCGATGCTCAACTTGATTTACGCGGCACTCCTTGCCCAATTAATTTTGTGCGGACAAAATTACGTCTGGAAAAAATGCCATTGGGAGGTTTGCTAGAAGTCTGGCTAGACCCTGGTGAGCCGATTGAGCAGGTTCCCGATAGTCTGACAATGGCAGGTTATCAGGTGGAACAAATTACAGATTGTGCTGGTTATTTTTCTCTGTTAGTGCGCCGTCCACTTGCTGGCCAATGACAGGGGAAAATTTTGCCGCAACTGGACAGTTATTGGGTACGGTGGTAGCTGTACAGGCTAATTTTTACCGAGTACAGATGGATCAAGAGGATGGGGAGCAGAGGAGTAGGAGAGCAGAGGAGAAACTGAATTTAAATCCCCCTCTGCCCCTCTGCCCCTCTGCCCCCTTGCCTCCCCTCCTGCTTTGTACTCGGCGAACACGTCTGAAAAAAATTGGACAACAGGTGATGGTAGGCGATCGCGTTGTGGTAGAAGAACCAGATTGGGCTGGGGGACGGGGTGCGATCGCTGATGTTTTACCCCGTCAAAGCGAATTAGATCGTCCAGCGATCGCCAATGTCAACCAAATTCTATTGGTATTTGCTGTTGCTGATCCACCTTTGGAACCTTATCAGTTGAGCCGATTTCTGATTAAAGCTGAGTCTACTGGCTTGGATGTGCTTTTATGTTTGAATAAAAGTGATTTAATTTCACCCCAGGAACAGCAGCAAGTTAGCGATCGCCTACTGGATTGGGGCTATGAACCAATATTTATCAGTGTTAAAGATGGTATTAATACTGACCAAGCAGCCAAATACCTGAGCAATAAAATTACTGTAATCGCTGGGCCTTCCGGCGTTGGCAAATCCAGCCTGATTAATACGCTAATTGACTCTGCCAAGCTGCGAGTCGGAGAAGTTTCTGGTAAACTGGCTCGTGGTCGTCATACCACTCGCCATATAGAATTATTTGAGTTGCCTAGCGGTGGTTTACTGGCTGATACTCCCGGCTTTAATCAGCCGGACATGGATTGTATCCCAGAAGAATTAATCCACTATTTTCCAGAAGCCAGAAAGCGGTTAGCAGTTGCTAGCTGTCGATTTAGTGATTGTCTGCATCGAGACGAGCCTGAGTGCGTCGTCCGGGGAGACTGGGAACGATATGAACATTATTTAGAATTTTTGGACGCTGCGATCGCTCATCAAACACAGCTACACCAACAAGCCGATCCAGAATCCACCATGAAGTTAAAAAGCAAAAGCAAAGGCAAAGGGCAGAGTCAATACGAACCTAAGCTAGAAAGTAAAAAATATCGTCGAATTTCTCGGAAGACTCAGTTACAAGACTTGCAAGAGTTATATCGGGATGAGGAATAAAGGAGTGTGAGCGCACTTCTATGCAAAGGTTGGTCACGATAGCATAGATACAAACATAAAAACTATCTTCTATGTCTCAGCCCCTTGCTGCCACCCCTAGTTTAGAAGATGTCACTGAGAGTATAATTTTCCCACCAGGTGATATCTATAGTGACGAACCCCCCTTGGAATCTGATTTACACCGCGAACAAATCGATTTACTCATCCGCTTGATTAAATGGTGGTGGCGCGATCGCGAAGATTTTTATGCTACCGGCAACCTGACGATCTATTTCAGCCCCAATCAGAAAAAGTCAGAAGAATTTCGAGGCCCTGATTTCTTTGTGGTTTTAGATACAGAGAAAAAAGACCGCAAAAGCTGGGTTGTGTGGCAAGAAGACGGCAAATATCCCAATGTGATTATTGAGATGTTATCTGATTCCACTGCCTCGGTTGATAAAAGTTTGAAAAAGCAAATATACCAAAATACATTTCGCACTCCAGATTACTTTTGGTTTGACCCAAATAACCTAGAATTACAGGGATTTCACTTAGTTGATGGGCAATATCAAGACATTGTACCCACTGAGTCAGGTTGGTTGTGGAGTCAGCAGTTAGGGCTGTATTTGGCAGTATATTTGGGCAAATTACGCTTCTTTACACCAGATGGACAGCTAGTGATGTTGCCAGAGGAAGAATCAAATCAACAGTTACAGCAGGTAAACCAACAGTTAGAGCAAACAAATCAACAACTAGAACAAACAAATCAACAACTAGAACAAGAACGTCAACGGGCTGCAATATTGGCAGAACACTTGCGAGCCGCAGGTATTGATCCTGAGCAAATATTCTGAAAAATAGAATTTTATCTCTAAACTAGGCATGGGAAAATAATGCTATGAACCAAACAATATCCGATCAAGTCCGTTGGACAACCTCAGACTTAGAATTACTCACAACTGACGAATGGAAGCGCTATGAAATTGTTGATGGAGAGCTATTTGTGACTAGAGCGCCTCACTGGAGACATCAAGGGACTGCGGGCAATATATACTTAGAATTACAAATTTGGTCTCGCTCTAGTGGGCTGGGGGAAACCCGTCAAACTCCCGGTATAATTTTTACAGATGCCGATAATGTTATACCCGACGTAGTTTGGATTAGTCATGAGCGTTTAGCACAATTACTAGATGATCAAGGGCATTTGAGAGGAGCGCCAGAACTCATTGTGGAAGTGCTTTCTCCTGGGACAACTAACGAACGTAGAGATCGAGAAGCCAAGCTAAAACTATACTCATCCACAGGAGTCCAAGAATATTGGATTGCAAATTGGCAATTACAGCGGCTAGAAGTTTATCGCCGAGAAGCTGCTCAATTAAAACTGATCGCAACCTTTCTGGCTGATGACGAAATTACATCACCGCTGTTGCCAGGTTTCTGTGTTCGAGTTCAGCGTTTTTTTGTATAATTCTGGCGTAGGCGTAGCCCGCAGTAGGCATCGCTCATTAAACTCAGCTGCACCAACTAGCTAGGCAAAGGTCAGAGTCAGTACAAACCCAAGTTAGAAAGTAAAAAATACTGCCAGATTTCTCGGAAGACTCAGTTATAAATGACGTTTTTTTAAACCAACGTGAGTCTCCTATAGAAGCGCACGTTAAGCCAGAATATTGCCGGGAGAAAAACCAAACCCGCAATTGAGTTAAGTCGGCGATCAAAATTCAATATATGTGAAGAAATATAAACTTGAAGTAGGGTGTGTTACGCCGTAGGCTAATGCACCTTGAATTGTTGAGGTGAGTTAGGTGAAAAATTGACAGAATGCTTACGAACCATAGGTCTTGAACCAGAGTAAATATTTTCAGTGCAGGATTATACAATAAACAAATAGGCAGATATTACAACTAGTTAACAACAAAAGGCGATGGAGGCATAACAAATGTTGTGCCCTCACAAGCACTGTAATTAACTCAATTGAAAACTATTCTTACGATCCCCATAAAGTCTTAAAATATTGTTAATTTCAGCCAAACCTCTCGACCTTCAACTTACAAGTATCACCCCAAAATCACTATGGCTATCGGCTACGTCGCGCTTGTACTCCACGCACATCTACCCTTCGTTCGTCACCCGGAAAGTGACTACGTGCTGGAGGAAGAATGGCTCTATGAAGCCATCACAGAAACCTACATCCCCTTATTGAAAGTATTTGAAGGCTTAAAGCGAGACGGTATCGACTTTAAAATCACGATGAGTATGACACCACCTCTAGTGTCGATGCTCCGCGATCCTTTGCTTCAAGAACGCTACGAAGCACACTTAGCTCAACTAGAAGAACTTATAGCACTAGAAGCAGAACATAATGTCAACAACGGGCATCTTCGTTATTTAGCCGAACATTACGCGACTGAGTTTAGCGAAGCGCGTCAGCTATGGGAACGCTACGGCGGTGACTTGGTGACAGCTTTTAAGAAGTTCCAAGACAGCAACAATCTGGAAATCATCACTTGCGGCGCTACTCACGGCTATTTACCGTTGATGAAAATGTATCCACAAGCAGTGTGGGCGCAAATTCAGGTAGCCTGCGAACATTACGAACAAACTTTTGGAAAAGCACCTAGAGGTATTTGGTTGCCGGAATGTGCCTACTATGAAGGTTTAGAGCGGATGCTAGCTGATGCTGGGTTACGCTATTTCCTCACTGATGGGCATGGCATCCTTTACGCTCGTCCCCGGCCGCGCTTCGGCACTTATGCCCCAATTTATACAGAAACTGGTGTTGCTGTTTTTGGTCGAGATCATGAATCTTCCCAACAGGTATGGTCTTCTGAGGTGGGCTATCCTGGGGCGGCAGAATATCGAGAATTTTACAAAGATTTGGGCTGGGAAGCAGAATATGAGTACATCAAGCCCTACATTATGCCCAATGGTCAGCGGAAAAATACGGGTATTAAGTATCATAAAATTACTGGGCGGGGCTTAGGTCTCTCAGATAAGGCGCTCTACGATCCTTATTGGGCTAGGGAAAAGGCCGCAGAACACGCTGCTAATTTTATGTATAATCGAGAGCAGCAATCTGAGCATCTCTATGGTATAATGCAGCGTCCGCCAATTATCGTTTCGCCTTATGACGCAGAGTTATTTGGACATTGGTGGTATGAAGGCCCTTGGTTTATCGATTACCTATTCCGCAAGTCGTGGCATGACCAAAAAACATATCAAATGACCCATTTAGCAGACTATTTGCGTGAGCAGCCGACGCAACAAGTCTGTCGTCCTTCCCAGTCGAGTTGGGGTTTTAAGGGTTTCCACGAGTATTGGTTGAATGAAACGAATGCGTGGATTTATCCGCATTTGCACAAAGCTGCTGAACGGATGATTGAAATTTCGCACCTAGAACCAGAGGATGAGTTGGGGGAAAAAGCATTGAACCAAGCGGCGCGGGAATTGTTATTAGCACAATCTTCCGACTGGGCATTTATTATGCGGACGGGAACGATGGTACCCTATGCAGTTAGACGGACGCGATCGCACCTAATGCGGTTTAATAAGCTCTATGAAGACGTTAAAGTTGGCAAAATTGACAGTGGTTGGCTGGAAAAAGTCGAGTTAATGGATAATATCTTCCCGGAAATTAACTATCGCGTCTACCGTCCGCTATAGTCTCACATAAAAATAATCAACAGCAGTAGGGTGGGCATTGCTCACCCTATATTATTATTAGCTAAAGGCTATCTGGATCAATATTTAATTCTCGAAGTTTAGCGGCTAATCTTTGCGCTTTCTCTTCTGCGGCTTGTCGTGCGCCTGCTTCCTCTTCATGAGTTAGGAGTATTTGACCTGTAGCTGGATTGTAAAAACGCAGTTTTCCCGCCTCCAAGCGTAACTCTAGCCCCAAAACTTCACTCGGTAGAGACACTGTACCATCCGGCAAGATATTGGTTGCCACTGGGAAATAATTCCCATCGACCAAGTGTAAACCCTGAAGTTGGGGATTGAGATAATCGCCTGTGGGGTCATATTGGAAATATTCACGCACTCCCAGAAAGGCATAAATTCCTTTCTTTGCACCTTGGTCTTTGCTGCGGGTGGTTTTTGAGGTAATCTCTAGAACAAAATCTGGGGTTTGATTATTTTCTTCCCAGGTTTTGTAAGAGCGTCTGTCACGGTTTTCCACTCCAAAGACCACAAATACATCTGGTGCGACAACCGATTCTGGATAACCTTTTTCGTAGTAAATAAATAGATTACCAGCGACGTATACATCTGGGTGATTTTGGAAATAAATCCGTAGCGCATTTATTGCATAAGCCAAGTAACTGAATTGGATATCACCTTCAGCCATTGGCTTACCATCCTCATCTGGGTACTCAATCGGGGTAACGGGGATATACTCTACTGAGGCTGTCATGGGCAAATACCTCAACTCAACTAGGGCTAGATTTAATTTAACCTTGTTTTAAGTTGTAGGTACCTGCACATCAATTTAATTATCAGACTTTAACTTATGCATCAAACCAGAAAATTATTCTTATCTCATTAGGAGATCCTAATTCGAGAATTTCTTTAATAAAGTGTTCAGAACAACCTACATATTCTTTATAACTTGTCACCCAAGATACTTCAGTTGTTTCAGGTTCTTGTTTCCAGTTTGGCAGCACAAAATAGAGCTTTTCTCCTGCTGGAAACTCAGCCGGAAACGAAGCACTATCCTGAAATAAGTGTGCATACTGATGTTTTACGTATGCCCATTGAGTTACATACTGATTTTCCCAATCATAATCAATAATCTCTTGAAGCAATAACCAAGAATGTCCAAAATCCAAACCACATTGGTTTTCTGAAAAAGATTGCTTGTAGAAATCATTCATATCTTCAGGAAAACCTCGTGGTTCTGAAATCGGCTCTACGACAGCGTACATTGTTCGGCGTAGATTATCTTGACAAACGCCAGCAAGTGCCGCAAATAATTCATAGGGTCGTCCAATTTCAGTAGATTCTACAGGTACAGTTTTTCCTTTAGACCATTCTTTTTTTACAGGATCGGGAATGGGTTCCCACTTTCCATTTCTATGAATCTCTGCGTAAAGATGTATATCTGTCCCCATATTTATAACTTTCAAATACAGCTACTAATTATTTAGCGTTTGGTAAATTAACTAATCTAATTAATTGATAAAAAAGCCATTAATCTATAATTACATCAGCTAGTAACTCATCCATTTCATGGCTCATTTCTTGAGTATAAGGAATTAGTTTATAAGGTTTCTGCATAACATCATTCATCAAAAAGTCTCATTATAATGCCCTCATCTTCATCAAGATTAACATTCATTATCAGTTTCTAATCTAACTAAGAAATAGACTTGGAAGCTAACATATAAAAAAGACAGGCAAGATGCCTGTCCTACAAATAATGATTTAGCAAAGAATTTAGAAATTCATCTCAGCAGCTTGAACTTTCTCAACCTGCTTCTTCTTCAGCACAAGCATAACTTGAGCCAACATTACAAGAGCGGTGAATGCAATCATCCATTTGACTCTGGAAGCGTCTTGTAATACGATTTCTGCATCTATTTGACCGAATCCACCGACGTTCGGGTTGCTGGTCAAAGCATCACCAGTCTTAACTGCTTGCCCTTCGGAAACAAGTAGGTCTGGCCCTAAAGGAATCGTATCAACGACAACATCACCCGATTCAGGTTGGATGCTTACTAAATATTTAACGTTACCGTCTCCATCTTCCTCTTTGGCAATCTTGGTAATTGTGCCAGTAGCGGAAGCGTTGTAAACAGCGTTATTGCTCTTTTCGCCTGTGGGATAAACTTGTCCGCGTCCCCGATTACCACCTACGTGAACTGAATATTTACCGAAGTGGATGTTTTTGTCGGTTGCGGGGTTAGGAGAAAGAACTGGGAAGACGATTTCCTGATACTGTTCGCCAGGTAAAGGGCCGACGATGACGACGTTATCTTTGCCTTCGCTGTAGGGTTGGTAGAATGTGTCGCCAACTTCTTCTTTAAGTTCTTCGGAAAGACGGTCTTCAGGAGCAATCTTAAAGCCTTCGGGTAGCATCAGTACTGCACCTACGTTCAAGCCAACCTTAGAACCATCGGCACCAACTTGCTGGGCGCTTAGATCGTAGGGGATTTTCACCACAGCTTTGAATACAGTGTCAGGTAGCACCGATTGGGGAACTTCCACTTCTGTAACCTTGGCGGCTAGGTGACAGTTAGCACAAACAATTCGCCCTGTTGGTTCGCGGGGGGTTTCGGGATAGGTTTGCTGCGCCCAAAAGGGATAGGCGGCAGCTGATTGGGGAAGGGCTAGATCGCTGGTGAAGTAAAATGTCACAGTAGCGATCGCTATGAGCAATGTTTTTACAATCGCTCTAGCACTGCGAGTTAACCTCGCTGTTAGGAAAACATTTCTCATCTCTATAAGGGCGACAATTGAATTAGTCATTAGTCATTAGTCATTGGTCATTAGTCATTAGTCATTAAGCCCTGAACGAAGGACAAATGACTAAGGACTAAGGACAAAATTATTAACCCCACCAAGGTGCATCACCGGTGCGGAAGTCGGTTTCAGTCCAAGGGGTTAAAACGATTTTGTCGTCGTTGACGCTGGTATGGGCTAGAGCCAGAGACAGAGGTGCTGGGCCCCGAATCACCTTACCAGTTTCGTCATACTGGGAACCATGACAAGGACATTTAAATTTGTTCTCAGCAACGTTCCAAGGGACGACACAACCTAAGTGGGTGCAGATGGCGTTAATGCCATAATCTTTGATCGCTTCTTTGCTGTCTACCACAATATAGGTAGGATCTCCCTTTAGTCCTTGGACTAGGTTGCGATCGCCTGCATTCCGGTTTTCTAGGAATTTAGCGACGCTAACATCGTTACCTAGCTCATCTTTTGCCGTTGTACCGCCACCAGCGCCACCGGTTGCGGGTGGAATAAAGTAGTTGACAACGGGATACAATGCACCCAGAGCTACTCCAGTGACAGTCCCAAAAGTGAGCAGATTCATGAACTGACGACGCCCCATATCGGGCACGTCTGCTGATTCAGAAAATTGAGCCATAATCTACGCGCTCTTTGTGTATTTTGTTAAGCATTTTGACAAAAGTACTAGTACTTGAGGAACTCTTGTCTAAGTCGAAATGCTAGCGCTCACAACGATGCCATACTTCTTTGTTCCAAGATATAAAAAGCATCTTTTCTGTTAGCATTACATTTCTTTATATCCTTATCATACTGGAGTCACGGAACTTAACATCATAACTAAATGTAAAATCTGATTGAGAAAAGCTATGACAGGACAGGAATTACGCCAGATGTTGCTTGAGAAGTGGGGATATTCTTACGATGTCCAGTTCCGGCGGGCACAGGGAAAGATATTTTTGCAAGTCATGTGGAAATATCTGGAGCAAGCTTCTTTTCCCTTGAGCGAGGCAGAGTACCAAGAACATCTCGATAGCATTGCCAATTATCTTCATGCCTTGGGTGGGTCAACACAGGTACAAACTTTTATTGCCCAAACACGCGATCGCCCCCGGCTCGGCAAGGCTGTTAGCATTCCTCTAGATTTGGGTGAACGTACTTCGGAATGGATATTATGACCTGCTATTGCATTAATGTTAATAAATTTCTGAATATTTACAGTATTTTTATCCCAAAAATACCATAGTATGCTACAGAATTCTTTTGCCCACTGCTACATCTCTATCTGGCTGAATTAATACAACTTCTCCATCGTCTAGCACTACTCCCAAGACTAAAACTTCCGAAATAAAATCGGCAATTTGACGGGGTGGAAAGTTAGTAACAGCTAATATTAATCTGTTGATTAATTCCTCTTGCTCATAAAGTTTAGTAATTTGGGCACTAGATTTTTTAATGCCCAAATTACCAAAATCTATCCACAATTTATAAGCTGGTTTTTTTGCTTTAGGAAACTCTTCAACTTTGATGACTTTGCCAACATGAATCTCAATTTTTTCAAAGTCACTATAACTACTAAACATTTGGTCAAAAACTAAGCACGAACATCTTTTTAGCTATTCCCTGTAACCTGTAACCTGTAACCTATTCCATCTGTTATTTACCTGTGAGCTTCACCAGTCCAACACCACCGAAATAAAGCCCTAAAACTGCTCCAGCTAAAAGACTTTGAGTCAGGGGGTCAGTAGAAGGTGTAAGGACGGCTCCTAAAACCACTGCTCCCATAATTACGTAACGCCAACCAGAAATCATGCGTTCAGACGAGACAATGTTCAAATTACCGAGCAAAAGTTGGATGATGGGAATTTGAAATGCTAAACCAGTGCTGAATAACAGTAGCAGCACAAATTCAAAATATTTATCAATTGACCAAAGTTGTTCGACTACATCTGCTCCGTAGCTGATGAAAAAGTTCAAAGCTGCGGGGATAAGAAGTAAATAGGCAAATATTAACCCCGCCCCAAATAACACACTTGAACCCAAAACCACAGGCCCTAGTAAACGGCGTTCGCGGCGAGTCAGCCCTGGAACTACAAACTGGATAATCTGGTAAAGAATGAAAGGACTAGAAAGTATCAAGCCAGTGTAGGCTGCAACTTTGAGGGAGACAAAGAAATATTCTCCGGGTGCAAGTTGGAGAAACTTTACTCCTTGTGCTGGAACCTCAAGTAGCTGGACAATTGGCTTAACGGCAAAGAAACAGCCGATAATGCCCACTGCTACAGCAATCAGCGAATAGAAAATCCGCAGTCGCAACTCTTCTAGGTGGTCGAAAAGGGACATTTCGATTTCACCTGGCAACTCATCAAGAGGATCGTTGTCTGAGTTGCCATATCCTTCTGAATCGAGATTGGGAACGTTTACAGTATCTACGTCTTGTGAAGGAGTCATGAGTCAGCTAGTAGGCAACATTTATAATTGAGTGATTGCTGAGTGAGGAGTAATTGTTTTTTGTGAGCAGTATTTTAACTCAGCACTCTTCATTATTTTATCTGGGGAATGCAGCTACCTAAGATATGTTTTTGGGTGCTGTGGGTTTTTTGTCCTGTTTTTTGGGCTTGCATCTGCATAAGTTAGTAGGAAGCCATCTTGTAGGCAATGCCTAACCTAAAAAAGGGTGGAACCGATAATTTAAAAATCACGTCTCTGCGGCTAGTAGCGCTGAGTAAATTCACACAACATCAACATATAATACTCAGTTTTGAAAATCCGGTTCATCAAGGTGGCATCTCATCTATACATAGCGCAATCGGAAATTTTTAGCTGAGGTTGGGTATGAACCGGACAATTTGCATTGCCCTGATGGCATTGCCTATTTATTTATACAATGTTGAGCTAAGTACTACAAGTCGTAGTGACGTGCCAATTGTCAAAAACCAGTTTCCCATAATAACTGCTTTAATTGCTTACAGTACAAATTCTCAGTCATACATTTTGCCGTGGCAAATATTGGCTAGAGATGACCAAACCGAAGATTGCCTTCGTGCTGGCATTTGCAAGGATTGATAAAAGAAGGCAGTCCCATTATCAAAGAAAATTAATGGTTGTAAAAAATCAACGTACAGTAGTGGTTACAGGAGCCTCAACAGGAATTGGTCAGGCGTGTGCTTTGCTTTTAGACCAGTTGGGCTTTTCTGTTTTTGCTGGCGTGCGTCAAGATATTGATGCTCAAACACTGAAACAAAAGGGATCACAAAGGCTCATTCCGATTTTTTTAGATGTTACCGACGCTGAATCGATCGCAGCTGCGGTTGATACGGTAACAAATGCAGTCGGTGGTGCGGGGATTTTAGGTTTAGTTAATAATGCCGGAATTGCCGTCCCTGGCCCCTTAGAATTATTAGCGATCGCAGAATTTCAACAACAAATGCTCGTGAATGTCACCGGACAATTAGCAGTGACCCAAGGATTTCTTGGTCTATTACGCCAAAGTCGGGGTCGAATTGTCAATATGGGTTCCATCGCTGGTAGAAGTCCTGCGCCGTTCATGGGAGCTTATAATGCGTCAAAATTTGCCCTCGTTGCACTCACTGATGTGATGCGGATGGAATTACGACCTTGGGGAATCTCAGTTTCTATTATCGAACCTGGTGCGATCGCTACTCCAATCTGGGAAAAGTCCCTAAGTCAATCTGAAATAGCACAGCAGGATCTACCACAATCGGCACAAAATCTTTATGGTCAGGCGATGAATATTGTACGTAAGAAAATGCAGATTCTCGCATCTAAAGGAATTTCTGCGGATATTGTCGCTCAGGCTGTTGTTCACGCGCTCACTGCAAAACAACCCAAAACACGCTATCTCGTTGGACAAGATGCCAAACTTGGAGCTGTGCTGAAGCACATTTTGCCCGATCATCTGCATGACCGGATAATTTTATACTCAATGGGTTTGTAAATTACTTGTTTGTCAGTTCACAAGTACAGCACGGCGTAAATACAACCACCATCTTAGGACTTACGCATTGACGCCAAATAGAAAGCATACAGGGCTTGAAAAACCATATCTGTCGTAGGGGCACAGCATTGCTCATTGGTGTCAACTTAACCCGAAAGCCTGTCTAGAAAAAGCTTTTAGATATTGTCTCGTGTCTCGTTCCCAGTCTCCGGCTGGGAATGCCATCTTAGAGGCTCCGCCTCCCTTGCTGGCGGCAGAGCCGCCAAGAGCAGCATTTCCAGCCCAGAGGCTGGAAACGAGATTTGAAAAGGCTTTTAGCTTAAGTTGACACCTATGAGCAATGCTGTGCCCCTACAGCGCGGGTTTACCGATCATCAAAGAACAATTAATAAAGGCATGAAACGACCTATTTTCGTAAATACATACCATGATTAATTTGTACAGTGCATAAGTCCTATAATCATTCTTTTCGGCTGATATTTGTGTCAGTTAATACTTAATTAGTGGGCTACAGCTTCGCATTCTATGGCAATTTATTACTGAAATCAAGAAAAAATAATTATACTAACCTATTCCAGCTAATTGGTATTAGGTAGACAACTCTTCTTGCCCTATCCATTCAGTGATAGATTGCCATTGGCTTACGTAAACAGTGGTATTTCTACGTTTTTCTTTTTGAGCTTTTTTAGGTAGTTTTCCCATAACAGCATCGGCGAACGAGCTAGATTCATTCCATTTATAAATAGGCATCTCTTGCCAGCATTGGCGACAAAACCAGTAAGTTTCTGCACCGCGTATATGTTCTAAAAGTACGCTTGAACAGCAAGGACAGTAATTCATATTTTTCTCAAATCCTGTGAATAAAAGTGTTATTGCAAATTAGGGAGCCAGTTGAGAAGCCCGTAGATATCTAAAACAATCTGTCTATATTTTGACTATAGTCTTTGAATATGAGGAACTTGTGAGGAAAGTTAAAATACTTAATATTTCTACAAAACTTATACACACTTCTTAAGTAATACTCTCAGGCTTATTGATCTATCTCTTCACAAGATCCTCAAATTATTTTTCGTATCATCGATTAATTTCAAAGATTTCATCCTAACAAGACTATGAATTAAGGTAATCTCTTTAGATAACAGATCATCTATCTCTAATTTGACAATAGAATGAGTTTGGCGACTCTAAAAGTCTATCTACTTCCTGGTTTAGTTACTAACTTGTTCTATATACCCTGTATTTAGTCTTATAAGATTTACAGGGCAGATTTATCAATATAAGTGATTTATTCTCTATTAGAGCCGAATAGTTCCCTATTTTCAACAATTTACTTCTTCTAGCGAACGCTAGCTTCTACTAGTTTGTCCTGATATCAAAAAGATCATTAGAATTGACAAATTAACCATGCGATTCAACGATCAACTGATTAACTTACCTAGCTTAAATCATGTTATTAATCGTTCTCCATTAACGATTAGCCCTGATAGTTTTGTAATTGAAGCTATTATCTTGATGAGTCAGGAAAGATGTAGTAATTATGCACCTACAAGCTTCAACTTTTCATTGGATTTAAACCGCAGAAATCAAACATTAACTGGTTGTGTCTTGGTTTTGGAGAGAGGGAAATTATTAGGCATTTTTACTGAAAAAGATGTAATTAGTCTTATAGCTTCGGGAATAAACTTATCCACGATGACAATGGCTGAAGTGATGACACAGCCAGTAGCTACCCTTATAGAATCAGATTCTCAAGATATTTTCACCGCTTTATCGTTATTGCGTCAGCATCAAACTCACTATTTGCCCGTTTTGGACGATCGCGGGCAAGTGCTAGGAATTATTACCCAGACTAGCTTGCTACAAGCCTTTGACCTGATCAAAATGGTTGGGGTGGTTGACGGTTTACAGCAATTTTTACAAAAACCCACAGATGAATTCCAGCAGGTTAATCAGCCAATTGAGATAGAGCAAGTCCGCTGCCAAACTCAAAATAACTTAAAACTATGGGTTGAGGCTCAATCGGCTGAAATCATGGAAGTTAATCAGGAACTTCAGCAAGCTCTTGAAGAACTCCAGGTAGTGGAAGAAGAACTGCGCGAACAAAACGAAGAGTTAGCCGTTGCCCGTGAGCTAGTAGAATTGGAACGAGAGCGTTACCAAGATTTGTTTGAGTTCGCTCCAGATGCTTACTTGGTAACTGATGCCGCAGGAATTATCCAAGAAGCTAACCAAGCAGCAGCAAAGTTGCTGGCTGTCCGCCAAAAATATTTGGTAAATAAACCATTAATTTTATTTATTGCTCGCCAAGATCACCAGACTTTTACTACCCGACTGAATAATTGGCAGCAGCTACAGGAATGGGAAGTTTACCTAAAACCACGGGGAGGTAGAATTTTCCTGGCTAGCATTAGAGCCGCTGCCATGTACGATTCAGACGGGGATCTTGTTGGTTGGCGCTGGTTAATTTGCAATATTAGCGAACGCCAACAGGCAAAGAAAGCACTGCGCCAAGCTTACGAGGAATTAGAAAAACGAGTGGCGGAACGGACAGCAGAACTTGTCATGTCCAACGTTCTGTTGCAACAAGAAATTACCGAACGCCAACGCGTAGAAGTTGCATTACGACACAGCGAAAACCTCTATCGCCAACTCGTGGAAAGTCAAACTGACATAATTATCCGCGTTAATTTGCAAGGGCAGATTACCTTTGCCAATGTGACTGCTTGTCAAACCTTCGGCTGGAAAGAAGATGAGTTTTGTGGACAGTCATTTTTCCAGTTTATTTATCCAGATGACTTGCCTAAAGCGATGGAAGATATGGTAATTTTAGAATCTTCATTCCATCCCTTGACTAATCTTGAGCGACGTGCATTGACCGTCAATGGTATCCGCTGGTTTCAATGGAATGCGATCGCAATTCGTGATGAAAAAGGAGAGGTTGTTGAAATTCAAGGGGTAGGTAGAGATATTACCGAACAGCAAGCCACGCTACACGAACGCCAACTTGCCGAAGCAGCACTGCGCCAAAGTGAGGAGAAATTTCGCAGTTTTGCCAAACACACCCACGCAATGATCTGGATTGGTAGCCCAGATTCATTTCATCCTTTGTACATTAGTCCTGCTTATGAGAAGATTTGGGGTCGTTCTTCCCAGCATTTATTTGAGCAGCCAGACTCCTGGATAGACAACGTTCATCCAGACGATCGCGATCGCGCCACCCAATCAATTGAGCAACTGCTTAGTGGTAGTCAAACTACTTCAGCAGAATATCGGATTTTGCGACCTGATGGATCAGTGCGCTGGATTTGGAATCGGGGCTTTGCTGTCTATGATGACCAAGGAAAAATTAACTATTATGGTGGCATTGCCGAAGATATCACAGAGCGTAAACTGGCAGAAGAGTCACTGCGCCAGAGTGAGGAGAAATTTCGCACTTTTGCCGAAAATACCCACGCAGTTATCTGGATTGCCAGCACAGATTCATTCCAAACCTTATATGTTAGTCCTGCCTATGAGAAGATTTGGGGTCGCTCTTGCCAAAGTCTATTGGAGCAACCTGAGTTATGGATAGACACCGTTCATCCAGACGATCGCGATCGCTTAACCTTTACAGCAAAGCAACAGCTTGTTAGTGAGTCGGTTTCAATAGAATATCGAATTTTGCGATCTGATGGATCGATGCGCTGGATCTGGGATCGAGGCTTTGCTATCTATGATAACCAAGGAAAAGTTCAGTACTATGGTGGCATTGCCGAAGATATCACTGAGCGCAAACTGTCCGAAGAGTCACTGCAAAAAAGTGAAGCGCGATTGAGTTTAGCTACCGAAGCAGCCCAAATGGGTATATGGGATCGGAACCTGATCGCCAATACTTGTATTTGGTCTGCCAATATGGGGCCACTTTATGGTCTGCCGAGCGACACTTTGTGTCCAACCTTTGAAGACTATTTCAATTTCATCCATCCAGAAGACCACGAATCTGTGGCTGCGAATATCGCTCGGATGATTGAGCAAGGAAAAGGATCTACAGAGTATCGAGTTATCTGGCCCGACGGCAGTTTGCACTGGTTAAACTGCAAAGGTCAAGTCTACTATAACGAACTCGGTCAGCCGATTCGGATGATCGGCACAAATCGGGATGTCACAGAGCGCAAGCTAGCGGAACAAAAAATCTTTGAACAAGCCGCTCTAATTGATATTGCCACCGATGCCATCTTAGTTCGAGATTTCCAATCTCAAATCTTATTCTGGAATCAAGGTGCAGAGCGGATGTACGGTTGGCTGTCTACAGAGGTTATAGGAAAAGATATCCAGGAGATTTTATATCCAGCAGGAACTCAGCAGCAACAAGAAGAACCGCTAAAAAGCGTAATTGAGAGTGGCTCGTGGCAAGGTGAGTTACATAAAATTACAAAATCCGGTCAAAAAATTATTGTGGAAAGCCGCTGGACATTGATGCGCGATGCTGCGGGAGAACCCAAATCTATCCTGACTGTTGATACTGACATCACCCAAAAGAAACAACTCGAAGAACAGTTTTTTCGTACCCAGCGATTGGAAAGCCTTGGTATCCTTGCAGGTGGTATTGCCCACGACTTGAACAATGTATTGACACCAATTTTGGCAGCGGCTCAATTGGTACAGGGAAAATTTTTCCAAGACGAGGAGCATTCTGGGCAACTGCTAGCACTTGTAGAAAGCAATGCCAGACGCGGAGCAGCTTTAGTAAAGCAAGTCTTGTCTTTTGCGCGAGGATATAAAGGAGAGCGGACAATTATCCAAATCGAGTACCTGATTTCAGAAATTATCCAAATTGCTCAACAGACATTTCCCAAATCGATTGAATTTTCCACAGTTATTCCAGAAGACATTTGGGCGATCGCTGGGGACACTACACAACTGCATCAAGTGCTGATGAATCTGGCAGTAAATGCCCGCGATGCTTTGCCAGATGGCGGTAAAATCAAAATTTCTGCGGAAAATAAGTTTATTGATGAAGCTTATGCCGGGATGAATCTCGATGCCAAAGTCGGGCATTATATTGTGATTACCGTCGCCGATAACGGAATTGGCATACCACCAGCAATATTAGATAGAATTTTTGAGCCATTTTTCACCACAAAAGAAGTCAATGCAGGTACGGGACTCGGCCTTTCAACAGTGCTGGGTATTATTAGAAGCCACGATGGTTTTATCAAAGTGTCTAGCAATGTTGGTAAAGGCAGCAAATTTAACCTGTTCTTACCAGCTGTGGAAGCAATCCAAGAGTTCAAGATAGAAGAGATGGAACTGCTCCCAGGACAGGGAGAATTGATTTTAGTTGTAGATGATGAAGCGCAAATTCGGGAGATTGCCACAATCATCTTAGAAAACCATAACTATAAGATACTGGCAGCCAGTAATGGCATAGAAGCGATCGCACTTTATGCCCAACACAAGCATCAAATCAATGCTGTATTGATGGATATAATGATGCCGGAGATGGACGGAATTACCGCTATTCGCACCTTGAAAAAAATGAACAGCCAGGTTCAAATTATTGCCTGTAGCGGATTGAACTCAATGGAGGTGTTTGCTCAAGCCACTGATGCTAATGTGCAAGCAGTTTTATCAAAACCCTATACCGCCAGAGAATTATTGAGCAGTTTACACCACTTATTCAGAGGGTAGTGGGTAGTGCTGAGTGCTGTTAGCGGTAGCGGTAGCGGGGCGTTGAGCCAGTGCTGAGTGGGAAATCTCCCTTCTTTACTCGGAACTGTTTTACCCAATGACAAATGACAAATGACAAATGACAAATGACAAATCCCTCACAAGTTCCTCAAATTGTTTTCCTAACATTAGAATGTGGGCAACGTCGGCAAAATGGGGTTAATCCGGCTGATGAATATTGTTAGGAAAATTAATGATGAGTTAGCGATCGCAGGGCAAATTACACTAGATCAGCTAAAACAAATAGCTGATGAGGGTTATAAATCTGTACTTAATCTACGTTTGCCCGACGAAACAGGCTTACTGGTTGATGAACAGGAGAAGACTGAGCTTTTGGGATTGTACTACGTTAATCTCCCAACTAAATCTGAAGATATTAATAATCAAGATACGCTCCAAATATATCAGACCATCATTGAATTACCCAAGCCAATTCTGATACATTGTGATAATTCAATTCGTTCAGCCGCAATAGTATTGTTGTATATCGCCATCAAACAGGGCATAACATTTGAAAAAGCACTAGAAAAAATTATTAGCTTAGGTTTAATATAAATAATTCGTAATTTTTGAGTTTAACAGATTGCGGAAATTCCCACCTTGTTTGCGTTCGCGCAGCGTGTCGCAGACAGAAGCTAACGCGAACAATGTACTAATACCAATTTGAAAAAGAGAATGCGACAAATAGACCATTTGTAGAGACGCGATTCATCGCGTCTTTACCCAAGGATGTCTTGCAATCATTAATTGAATGGGTATAACAAGGTGGGGATTGATTGTGAGTGGGTGATGACGATTGCATCGAGCAAGACATCATAACTGGCTATTGTCTTTCATTAAACGGCTGTAAGTTCGTTGGGGAATAAAGTGGAGTGGATTGTAACCAACGAAACGCAAAATCAGTACACAAGCCCAAGAATATCGTCCATCGGTAATGGCTTCCATAACCTGCTCTAATTGTTCTGGACTAATGGCTTTGTGAAAATTTTTCTGAGAAGAAGAAATGTGGTAGTTCATAGCTAACCCTGATGTAAGTTATCTAAATCGAGGTGTATCAGTTTATTCCACCATATTCTGTTTTCTGAATTGGCTTGAGCAATATATCTGCAATACAACGACGACGGATGATAATTTTGGCAGTGACTATATTGATTAGCCTTTAATCTGCTTACATTTGGTTTGTTTATGCTACAACTTGCTGGATTTAATTTATTTCAGGGCTTACGCAAACAATAGCCGAAAAGAATGATTTTCAGGTAGGGGCAATTCATGAATTGCTCCTACAGCATATAGTTTTGCGTAATTCCTATATTTATAGGATGATGTTCTACTGGCGTTGGCGTAGCCCACCGAAGGTATCGCTCAAATTTTGCTGTATTGCTTAATCGGGAATAGTGTTTTATGCCTGATTGAGAACTAACTTATATACATAGAATAATCTGTCTTTGCTGCCACTTCAGCCAATTTGGCAGTTTTTTAAATTTGGGCATTGGGGAAAGACTTGCTAACACTTCCTCTCTGCTCAATAACTGCCTTTTTAGTACAATACCCTACACCCAATCTCCAATGCTCTAATACCATAGACTTACAGAGTTTCATCCCAGAGCTAGACGTAAAGATTCTTACAGTTATTTAGCATTATAGGGGAAATGTACCTCAGAGAACCGGAGACTGAAAAGAAAATGAGGTCGTGACCTAGCTAAATTTCTGGAATTCGTCATCATGTATGAACTAGTTCAAGCTGTCTTCAACGGTGATGAAAAAACTGCTCTACATCAGTTAATTTATGCGTTGAGTGTTTCAGGTAAGCGTTACTTCCTGAGAAATGAGATTTTGCAATCTTTTGCCGATTACTGTCATCAATCCCAAAAGCCAGCCTATTTTTACTACTCTTCTTCTGTTGGCAAACTGATACAGTACACCCACGAAATAATTCTCGAAGAGGAAAGTACTTGGTTTGTGATTCGACCCACAATTGCTAACCAAGAAGTTTGGAAATTGACAGCCGATTTGAGTCGGTTTGAGCAAATGACGCCTCAAGCGCTGTTAGATGTGAGAGATCGCTCAGTCAACCGCTACCAACCCCACATCCTCGAAATCGACCTCCGCCCCTTCTATGAAGGTTCCCCAAGAATCGACGACCCCAGAAATATAGGTCAAGGTTTAGCATTCCTCAACCGTTACCTGTGCAGTCAATTGTTGACTGACCCCCAATATTGGGTAGAAATGTTATTTCAAGCGTTACATGGACTGCAATACGATGGTATTCGCCTGTTGTTGAGCGATCGCATTCCTTCTGGTATTCAGTTAGCCAAACAAATTAAGCCAGCCCTCAAATTGCTGAATGAGCGATCGCCTGATGAACCTTATGAAAACTTCCGCTTTGAACTCCAAGACCTCGGCTTTGAGCCAGGTTGGGGTAACACTGCGGCGCGAGTCTCTGAAACCTTAGAACTTCTTGACCGACTTATTTACTCCCCAGAACCCGGCATTTTAGAAACATTTGTAGCCCGCGTCCCCGCCGTCTTTCGCGTCGTCCTCGTTTCCATCCACGGCTGGGTTGGACAGCAAGATGTTTTAGGAAGAGATGAAACACTCGGTCAAGTTATCTACGTCCTCGAACAAGCTCGCAGCTTAGAAAACGAACTGTGTGAACAAATTAAACTCGCTGGACTCGACCAGCTAGGCATTAAACCCCATGTAATTATTCTCACCCGGCTAATTCCTAACTGTGAAGGGACATTTTGTAATCTGCACTTAGAAAAAGTTGACGATACTGAAAATGCTTGGATATTGCGCGTTCCTTTTGGTGAATTCAATCCAGAAATCACGAATAATTGGATTTCTAAATTTGAGATTTGGCCTTATTTAGAACAATTTGCGGTAGATGCAGAAAAACAATTACTAGCTCAATTTAAAGTCAAACCTAATCTTATTATTGGTAACTACAGCGATGGCAATTTAGTAGCTTTTCTCCTATCTCGTCGGATGAAAGTAACTCAGTGTAACATTGCCCATTCTTTAGAAAAACCTAAATATCTATTTAGCAATTTATATTGGCAAGACTTAGAAGAAAAATATCATTTCTCGGCGCAATTTACCGCTGATTTGATTAGCATGAATGCAGCCGACTTTATCATCACATCATCTTATCAAGAAATTGTCGGCACACCTGATACTGTAGGTCAATACGAGTCGTATAAATGCTTTACAATGCCGCAGTTGTATCATGTGGTTGATGGCATTGATTTGTTTAGTCCTAAATTTAACTTAGTGCCGCCGGGAGTAAATGAAGATATTTTCTTTCCCTATAGTCAAAAAGAAAACCGAGATTCTCAGCTTGGTAAGCAAATCCACGACTTACTCTTTAGCCGCGAAGACCCCCAAATATTTGGTCATTTAGATTACCCTAACAAGCGACCAATCTTTGCCGTTGATACTATTACTTCAATCAAAAACCTCACTGGTTTAGCTGAATGCTTTGGTAAAAGTCAGGCGTTGCAAGAGCATTGTAACCTGATTCTTTTAAGCAGTAAACTACATCCACATGAAGCTATAAATATAGAAGAAGCAGAAGAAATTCAAAAACTCTACAACGTTATTGATCAATATAATCTTTATGGCAAGATTCGCTGGGTGGGAATGCGTATCCCTAGCAGCGAACTCGGCGAAGCCTACCGAGTAGTTGCAGATGCTCAGGGATTTTATGTCCATTTTGCCCGCTTTGAATCCTTCGGACGGAGTATTTTGGAAGCAATGATTTCCGGCTTGCCAACTTTCACTACTCAATTTGGCGGTTCTTTAGAAATTATCGAGAACCAAGAAAACGGATTTAATATTAATCCGACGAACTTAGAAGAAACAGCAAATCAAATTCTAGATTTCCTTGAAAAATGCGATGCTCATGGTGAATACTGGCACGAAGTTTCAGAATGGATGAGTCAGCGAATTCATCACAAATATAATTGGCATTTACATAGCAATCAATTATTACTACTGGCTAAAATGTTTAGTTTTTGGAACTTTGTTGCTCCCGAAAATAACGAAGCCAGAGATCGGTATATGGAAACCTTATTTCATCTCATTTATAAGCCCAGAGTCGAGAAGATTTTAGAAAAACATATAGGTGGGTGAGGGATTGGGGACTGGATTCATCCACCTCAAAGACTCATTCCCCATTCCCCCTTCCCCCTTCCCCATTCCCCATTCCCCCTTCCCCATTCCCCATTCCCCCTTCCCCAGTCCCCAGTCCCCAGTCCCCATTCCCCATTCCCTACTCCCCAACTTATGCACACAAAAGGTCGTTCTCGCCATTTTATCTACACAGATTGGATATTAATCGAAACCCAGTTTGATCCTGAGGAATTGCACTCTAAAGAAACCGTCTTTACAATTGGCAATGGATATCTGGGAACAAGGGGTTGTTTTGAGGAAGGTTATCCTCATGCATTGCCAGCTACTTTTATCCACGGTGTCTACGACGATGTGCCGGTGGTGTACACTGAACTGGTAAATTGCCCTGACTGGCTACCCTTGATAGTGATTGTGAATGGCGATCGCTTCCGGCTCGATCAAGGTGAGATATTGCGCTACGATCGCCAGCTTGATTTACGTCAGGGACTTCTCAGCCGTTCTTTGCGTTGGCGCTCTCCTAGTGGAAACACTATAGACATTGGCTTTGAACGCTTTGCTAGTCTTGCAGATCCGCACGTGTTGGCGCTACGCTGCCATTTAACGCCAGTAGATTTTGATGGATTAATTGAAGTTCAAGCTAGTATCAATGGCTATCCAGAAAATCAGGGTTTTAATCACTGGGAAGGACTAGATCAAGGCAAGACCGACCAAGGAATCTGGTTGCAACGCCGCACCCGCAGTTCCCGAATTGAACTCTGTATGGCAGCTAAGGTGACAATATCGGGCACTGAAGCATCTTTACAAGTCAGTACCGCACCTGGTTATCCCACTTTAAGCACGACCTTCTTAGGTAAAGCGCAACAGACTGTAACTGTAGAAAAACTCGTGACAGTTTTCACCTCCCGCGAGGTGGAAACACCAGTCCTAGCCGCTCAAGAAAAACTCGCGCACCTGCCAGACTACGCAACCTTATTAAAAGCCCATGAGCAGGTGTGGGATGAGGTTTGGCAGCAAAGTGACATCCTCATTGAGGGGGATAGCACAGCTACTTTTGCTGTTCGCTACAATCTATTTCAACTGCTGATTGCGGCTCCACTCCATGATGATCGAGTGAGCATTCCGGCGAAAACCCTTTCGGGGTTTGGCTATCGCGGTCATATTTTTTGGGATACAGAAATTTTTATGCTGCCCTTGTTTGTGTTTACCCAACCAGCGATCGCTCGTAATTTACTCAGTTACCGCTGGCACACCTTACCAGGAGCTAGACGCAAAGCAGCCCATTACGGATATAAAGGGGCAATGTTTGCCTGGGAAAGTGCTGGTACCGGAGATGAAGTCACACCACGTTGGGCACTCGAAAGTAATTTTTATGGTGAAGACGTGCGGATTTGGTGCCGCGATCGCGAAATTCATATCAATGCAGATATCCCTTACGCCATTTGGAACTACTGGCAAGCCACTGGTGATGATGACTGGATGCAAAAGGTCGGCGCAGAAGTGATTTTGGATGCCGCTATTTTTTGGGGTAGCCGAGTCGAATTCAATTCTGAGCGCGAACAATACGAAATTCGGGGAGTAATTGGAGCGGATGAATACCATGAATTAGTCCACAACAACGCCTTTACAAACCGGATGGCGCAATGGCATTTAGAGAAAGCGATCGCAGTTTATGATTGGTTGACTGACAAATTCCCCGAACGAGCGGCTGAACTAGAACAGAAACTAAAACTCACCTCCCAAGAGCGAACGCACTGGCAAGATATCATCGCCAAAATATTGTTTCTCTATGACCCATCAACAGGATTAATTGAGCAGTACGAGGGCTTTTTTCAATCGGAAGATATCGATTTAGCAGATTATGAAGGGCGCGATCGCTCTATGCAAGCCATCTTGGGTGTTGAGAAAATCAACAAATATCAAGTAATCAAGCAGCCAGATATCTTGATGCTGCTTTATTTAATGCGGGAATCAGCAGATTTTCCTTACAGCGAAAAAGCATTGCAGACCAACTGGGACTACTATGCACCCCGCACCGATATTACCTATGGTTCGTCCCTTGGCCCGGCAGTTCACGCCATCTTAGCTTCAGATTTGAGCAAATCAATCGAAGCTTACGAACTGTTTATACGGGCGTTAATGGTGGATCTTGAAGATAACCGAGGTAACACCAGTGATGGAATTCACGGCGCTAGTGCTGGTGGCATTTGGCAAGCTGTAATTTTTGGATTCGGCGGCATTCAACTAACCGAAAACGGGCCAGTAGCCAACCCCCATCTGCCCCCAGGCTGGACGCGCCTAAAGTTTAAACTGCACTGGCGCGGGAAATGGCACGATTTTGATCTGCATCAGGGATTGGGGACTGGGGACTGGGGAATGGGGGCTGGGGAGCAGAGGAGCAGAGGGGCAGAGGGGCAGAGGGGTAATTTTTCACCAATCCCCAATCTCCAATCCCCAATCCCCAATCCCCAATCCCCAATCCCCAATCTCCAATCCCCCAACATTCAAGGATTTATTTTTGACCTAGATGGTGTGCTAACAGATACAGCAGAACTTCACTATTTAGGTTGGAAAAAGCTCGCAGATGAAGAGGGTATACCGTTTAATCGGGAGGCTAATGAGGCGCTACGGGGTGTATCCCGTCGTGCTTCCCTCATGCTAATTCTTGGAGATAGACCGTATTCGGAAGCACAAATCCAGGAGATGATGGAGCGCAAGAATCGCTACTATGTGGAATTGATTCAAAATATGACGCCCCAGGATTTGTTGCCAGGTGCGATCGCTCTCTTAAATGAACTGCGGCAAGCTGGGATTAAAATCGGTATTGGTTCAGCTAGTAAAAATGCCCAGACTGTGATCGAGCGATTGGGCATTGCTGACAAAATAGATGCGATCGCTGATGGTTATAGTGTGCAGCAACCAAAACCAGCACCCGACCTATTTCTATACGCAGCCAAGCAGCTAGGAATCGAACCAGAGCAATCTGTGGTTGTAGAAGATGCCGCTGCGGGCATTGAGGCAGCTCTTGCCGCTGGCATGTGGGCAGTAGGACTTGGCCCCGTTGAACGAGTTGGAGCCGCTCATGTTGTCTTACCCAGCCTAGAAGGCATTACATGGGCAGACTTACGAGAGCAATTGAGTCACGTTTCCAGACAAAAACGTTAAAACAGATGAAATTCTGCGATCGCTCTCTTAAAGTTTTTATTTTCATGTCCTGGCTGGCTGAGTTTAATCAAGGCAAAACGCTGTAAGGGCGTTAAAGCTGCCCACTTTTGCTGTGTCAGGGTTACATCTATTTCTTGAGCTTTTTCTTGAACGCTAGGTGGTACATTAGCAGAGTCTAGCCATGCGGGATGAGGCTCAATAGGCAATTTTTTCGCTGGTATACCTGTACGTTGTAAAATTAATTCCTCGATATGTTCGCGGTAAGACTGAATTTCCGTTTCTGTAGTGCAAGGTAATTCGGCTAAAGCTTGACGCTCGGCTGTAGTCATTTGATTCCAATCAGGCAATTTTAGCTTGATGCCACAAGTATCTAATTTGCAACGCACCTGCATAGGAATGCAACGCAGGGAATCAACAAAGTCTGCTTCAAATTGAAAGAAATCTGTCATTGTTCGGCAAACCTAAAGTTGATGGGGAATGGGGAATGGGGAATGGGGAATGGGGAATGGGGAATGGTCTAAATCCCCATTACGAATTACGAATTACGAATTACGAATTACGAATTATTTTAATTTGCGTTTTTGGAATTACTGAGACGAATTATTAAATAACTAATTGATAAGGCAAGAATAGCTATCCCTAAACCAATTATATCAATACCTCCAACTTTTTCTAAGTCAAGAATAATAATTTTTCTGGCAACTGCTATTAAAGAAGTAACAATAACTAATTCAACTTGAAAAACGTGTTTTCGCAAATATGCCGTAATATTTTCTAAGATTTCTAAAGCAATTAAAATATTTAAAAACAAACCGAAAATTTTATATAATGTTGTGTTAAACTTGCCATAAGGTGCTGTAAATAACTCTTTAAAAATAAAGAATCCTAAATCTGCGATCGCTACCAAAATCACAACTACCATGAATAGAGATAGAGCTTTAGAAACTAGCACTTCTATGTTTTCAATAAAGTGCATGAAGTTTTCATCTTTGGTAGCTCCTAAAATTCGCCTCACTAGCTTTTTCATAATGCTGCACCCGATTCTAAAATAAAAGAAAATCCCATAGATTAATCTAAAGGATTAAAAAAGATGACTTGCTAATACTTTGTAAATTTTCTATCTGTTTTTATTCTTTATCCATAGCTAAAATCGAAGCAAGTCGAACCTTTTGTTACTAGATATTTTACCTCTTTGAATATGTTAATTGGTAACAGTCAAAATTAGAGAGTCATAAAAAATAATAATAACTATTGATTATTGCTCATTGACAAAATAGCTTATTTCTGATTATAAATTACCACTTTAGAGGTACACTTAGCAGCTTACCATTGTGAGGATTGGAGTTGATGATGTTTGATTGTAACTTCCACAGAAATTGGTATCAACTGTACCGCACAGGCTTTTAATTCTGGTTGCAGCGAATCGGGGCAAGATTCTGGATGGGTGAGGGCGTTAGCTTCGGCATTATCTGCCCATAGCGAACCCCAATGCATGGGGACAAAAACTGTACCAGGTGCGATCGCTTTTGTGACTTTAGCAGGAAACTTCGCTTTACCCCGACGCGATCGCACTTCCACATACATACTATCTACAATACCTAACCGAGCAGCATCACGGGGATGAATTTCTATAAACGGTTCGGGATGCATTTTGCAAATTTTTTCAATCCGGCCGGTGCGCGTCTGGGTATGCCAGTGTCCGTAAAGTCGCCCATTAGTTAGCACAAACGGATAATCTGGGTCTGGTGGTTCTGCCAATCCCTTTGAGTAATATGCCCCAAATCGAGCGCGTCCGTCAGAGGTGTGAAAGCGCAAATCAGTATATAACCGCTTTCCTGAAGTTTCTCCCCCTGCCTCCCCTGCTCCTCTGCTCCCCCTGCTCTCTTCTGGATGAGGCCATTGAGTCGGCCCTTCTGATTGTAATTGCGCGTGACTGATACCCGTCATATCGCAGGGGCGATCGCTAGTTAGTTTGACAAACTCAGCATAAACTTCAGCAGAGTTAGCAAAGGCAAATTCTTTTTCAAAACCTAATCTCCGTCCAACTTCGGCAAAAATTTCCCAATCGGCTTTCGCTTCTCTTGGTGGTTGACGGAATGCTGAACACAGAGTTACCACCCGTTCGGAGTTTGTCATCACACCAGTTTTTTCACCCCACTGGGCTGCTGGTAGCAGAACATGAGCGTAGGCAGAGGTTTCTGTAGGATAATATGCGTCTTGGTAAATAGTGAAAGGCGATCGCAATAACGCCTTTTTCGTCCGCTCTAAATCTGGCATACTCACAGCTGGATTAGTAGCCGCAATCCACAGTAAGCCTACAGCATCATTTTCCAACCCAGTAATCATGTCCCAAGCAGTCAAACCGGGATTGGGCGAAATCTGTCCTGGCTTGAGTCCCCAAAAATCCTCAACTTCTGCGCGGTGCTGGGGATTTTTTACCACCCGATAACCTGGTAATAAATGCGCTAAACCTCCGGCTTCTCTTCCTCCCATTGCGTTTGGCTGACCAGTGAGGGAAAAAGGGCCAGCGCCAGGTTTGCCAATCTGTCCAGTCATCAGGTGCAGGTTAATGATCGTTCTTACCTTAGCTGTTCCTTCTGAGGATTGATTCACACCCATTGACCACAAAGACAGTACCCGTTGTGATTCACCCCAATAGCGAGCTGCTGTTTCTAAATCTTCAATGCTGATTCCACATCGATGAGCTACTATTTCTGGGGGATAGTGGCGAATCACTTCCGCATAAGCCGGAAAGTTGCTAGTGCAGTCCTCCATAAATATGGTGTCGATGTAGTCCCAGCGCATCAACAAATGAGCAATACCGTTCAACAGGTCGATATCTGTACCGGGACGAATGGCTAAATGCAAGTCAGCGGCTTCTGCGGTTGGCGTGCGACGGGGATCAACCACAATCATTTTGACTTTGCGGTTCTTTTTGTGATATTTTGCCAGCCGATTGAAAACGATGGGGTGACACTCAGCGGTATTGGTACCAATTAAAAATGCACAGTCGGTTAACTCTAAGTCTTCGTAACAGCAAGGCGGGCCATCTGAGCCAAAGCTTTGAATATAGCCAGACACAGCACTAGACATACACAAACGGGAGTTGGCATCAAAATTATTAGTACCCAGACAGCCTTTCATGAGTTTCTGGGCTATGTAATAATCTTCAGTTTGAAACTGACCAGAACCATACATACATAAGGCTTCTGGCCCTTGGGTGAAGCGTATTGTTTGAATGCGCTGCGTGATGAGATCAAAAGCTTCATCCCAACTAACGCGGCGAAACTCTTGATCTAAGGAGTCTCGCATCATTGGGTAATGTAATCTATTTTTATCTAAAGATTCTGCGATCGTTGCACCTTTGACGCAAACCATACCCTGACTGGATGGATGAGCTTTATCGCCCCGCACCCGCCAAATTGGATTACCTTGGCTATCTCGATTAGTTGCTTTGTTATGTTGGGCTGGGGGTGAAACTTCTAAACCACAGCCAACACCACAGTAAGGACAAAGGGTTTTGGTAAATTCACTCATGATTGTGCAACCTCAGATGTAGCGACTGTTTGAAAAGCGCAAGTTAATACAACTTTGCGTAAAATCGTGGTGAATTGAGGGATGAAATTTAAACGCAGAGGGGAGGCAGCGCGTTGCGGGGGTTCCCCCCGTTGTAGCGACTGCCGTCGCGCAAAGTAGAGCGCAGAGGAGCGCAAAGTTTGTTTGAGTCTATTGGCTACGAACTATAAGAATTTATGACAGGTTTATTCTTCGGCTAAAAAGGTAGGATTTTTAGTTACGGTTTCTGGTGCTTCGCCTTCATAAGCAGCAGCAAAGGAGCCTTTTGGTTCTTTGAGGAAGAAGGCACACATAAAAGCACAGATTAAAGCGGCTATACCCATTGTGGTAAAAAGTGTTGGAGCGTCGGTTAAGCTAAAAATTGTCAGGTAAATTACGCCGCCAAAATTACCGTAAGCGCCCACATTACCGGCAATTTGTCCAGTGGCTTCTTTCTTAATCATGGGTACGATGCTGTAGGTTGCACCGCAGCCAGCTTGGGCAAAGTAAGCGGCAAACATTGTAACTGCGATCGCTAGCGGAATTGGCCAGCTACTATTAATAAAATGTGCCGTCAAATAACTAAAACCAATGCCGATACTGATTATTGTCATTGTCCATTTACGGGAGCTAAATTTATCAGAAATTAAGCCACCACTGGGACGAGAAACTAAATTTAAGAACGGATAGGTAGCGGCAATCATTCCAGCGACAACATGCTCTAAAGCAAAGGTTTTTTCAAAGAATGCTGGGAGCATAGAAACAACTGCCAATTCGCTGCCAAAGTTAGTTATATAAGTGAATTCGAGTAAAGCTACTTGACCAAATTGAAAGCGTTCCGATGGAGCGTAAGTTTTTTTACCAGTTAGAAGTTCTCGGTTTACCTGCCAAGCTTGGTAACTTTGGTAAGCAAACAATCCTGCTAATAGCAACCAAGCCAGATACATTTGGCTTAAAGTCAGGAAGTGAATATTCTTTTGTTCTAAGCGCCAAGCTAATAAACCGAGAGCGAAAATCAAACCAAAATTTGAGACAATTAACGCCCAGAAGCTTTTGATACTAGTCACTTCTAGGGAACCATTTTTCTTCGGTTTCTTGTAGACTTTGCCTGCGGGCGTATCTTGAACGCTGTTGTAATAAATTATGCCGTAGATGGCTGTAATGATCCCTGTAAGTGCGATCGCAAATCGCCAGTTAGAAGCACCACCAGCAAAAAAGCTAGTAGAAACTGCAAGTATCGGCAAAGCAAACTCTGCGCCAAAAGCCCCAAAGTTGCCCCAACCGCCATAAATGCCTTGAGCAATTCCCATCTCCTTCGGCTGGAACCATTCCGCCACCATGCGAATACCCACAACAAACCCAGATCCGACAATTCCCATCAGCAAACGACTGATGACTAATTGATTAAAGTCTTGCGCTAGCGCCGTCGCCAAACAAGGAACCACCGCAAACATTAGCAGCATTGAATAGGTGATTCTGGGGCCAAAACGATCCAGAAGCATCCCAATAATTAACCGTGCAGGAATTGTGAGGGCGAGGTTACAGATGCCCAAAGTTTTGATTTGCTCAGGCGCTAAACTTAGTTCTTTGCCAATAGTTGTAGCGAAGGGAGCAAAGTTAAACCAACAGACAAAGGTGAGAAAGAAGGCAAACCAAGTTTGATGTAAGATGCGGTAGCGATCGCTGAATGAAAATAATCCTTTAAGCATTCAAATCTTCCTAATTGAAGAGGACGGCAGAGGAGCAGGGGGGCAGGGGAGCAGAGGAGAATAATAATTCCTGACAAATGACAAATGACAAATGACTCCGCGAAGCGGTCACTCGTCAGCGTGAGCAAATCGGCGGAAGAGGAAGTCTAGAGCGTAGTTTCGCAGGTTGTAGTATTCTGGGTCTTCCATGATGCGGCGACGATTGCGGGGGCGGGAGAAGGGAATATTCAGGATTTCGCCGATGTGAGCAGATGGGCCGTTGGTCATCATCACAACTCTGTCTGCGAGGAAAAGCGCTTCATCGATGTCATGAGTAATCATTAGTACGGTGACTTGATGTTCACGCCAGATTTGCAGGAGTTCTTCTTGTAATTCTTCTTTTGTGATGGCATCTAACGCCCCGAAAGGTTCATCGAGAATCAAGACTTGTGGACGGATGGAAAGGGCACGAGCGATCGCAACTCGTTGTTTCATCCCACCAGAAAGCTGATTGGGTTTCTTGTCAGCCGCTTCTGTGAGTCCCACCATTGCCAAATGTTCTCTGACGATCGCCCGTTTTTCAGCCTGGGGTTTTTTCGGAAACACCGAATCAACAGCCAGATAAACGTTATCAAAGACACTCAGCCAAGGCAGTAGACAATAATTTTGGAATACCATCATCCTGTCGGGGCCTGGTTCGGTGATGGGTTTGTCTTGCAGCAGGACAATACCATCGGTGGGAGTGTTAAACCCAGAAACCATGTTGAGCAGAGTTGATTTGCCGCAGCCAGAGTGACCGATTATGCAAACAAATTCGCCCTCGCGTACTTTCAGGTCAACTCCATCCAGTACGGTATAAGGGCCTTCAGAAGTTGGATAAATTTTGCTTACACCTTCAATCACCAAAAAATCTTCTGCTTTTTTCGTTTGCAGTTTATTAGTTTGGGTTTTGCTGTTTACTATTTGCATCGTGAGTTTATCTATGAGTAGTTTGTTATTTGTTCTTTGTCAGTCACAAATGACTAATGAACGCGATGTGCAACTTAATATTTTGACCTCTCTCCAAACCTCTCTCCTAAAAGGAGAGAGGCTTTGATTTTTGCTCCCCAACGCTAGTAGGGAAGGGGTTGGGGGTTAGGTTTGAGATAAAGTCGCACATGGCGTTATGGCGTTAATGACTAAATAAATACTTCTTCAATACGTATTTGCCGTTTAATTTCCAAGCTTTTGAGATACTCTATCGGCTCTGATGGGTTAAAAACTTTCCCATCAAATAAGTGAACAGGGTCATCTTCTCCGATATCGAGTAAGCCGAGTTCGCGGGCAGCTGCACCAAATATGTCTGTGCGACAGACTCTTTCAATTACCTCCACCCAGTTTTTTGGGAAGGGTGTTAAACCCCAACGTGCCATCTGAGTGGCCATCCATAAAATTTCAGTGCGGTTGGGATAGTTGGTTTGATTGAGATAAAACTGGTTGTATGCTTTGAATTCTTGGGGTTCTGTACCATCGCCGCGATCGTAGCGATCGACGAAACCAGGACGAACATATACAGGATCTATGTCTAAGTACTCAGGACGGCAGAGGATTTCTAAAATTTCTTCGCGGTTGCGGAAATCGTCACAGTATTTACAAGCTTCTAGCAGTGCTTTAACCAGAGCAAGATAAGTTTCTGGATATTTCTGCGCCCAATCTTCCCGCACTCCCAAAACTTTTTTTGGCTGTCCTGACCAAATTTCTAAAGCTGTGGCCGCAACAAAGCCTAAGTCTTGATGAACAGCAAGATAATTCCAGGGTTCTCCAGCACAGTAACCGTCAATATTTCCGGCTTTGAGTTGAGAAACCATTTCCATTGGTGGAATCACCGTTAAGCTGACATCTCTATCGGGATCGATGCCGCCAGCCGCCAGCCAATAACGCAGGATTAGGTTCACCATTGAAGTAGAGTGAGCTACACCCAAAGTCAGAATTTGATCGGGAGCGGCGTTAATCGCTACTTTTAAGTCAGCC
This sequence comes from Nostoc sp. UIC 10890, assembly GCF_054786515.1. Taxonomy (NCBI): domain Bacteria; kingdom Bacillati; phylum Cyanobacteriota; class Cyanophyceae; order Nostocales; family Nostocaceae; genus Nostoc; species Nostoc sp. UIC 10890. Next base: position 457,187 of record NZ_JBSGKF010000001.1, on the reverse strand, counting down.
AGATTTCTGACACCTTGGTTATACAATCTTTTGCTTAAGGTGATGGCGTTCGCATTGCGAGAGATATTTAAGGCATTGATTATAGGAATTGGTTTTTTACCACCAGCACCCAAAGTTAGGGCTAAGGGCATTCCCGCCAGCATTTGGGCTGCGTCTAATTTGCCAGTAACAACCCCTTGAGCTATTTCCTTCCAGCTATTGGCACGAGTGAGGGTGATATTTTCTAAACCGTACTGGGCAAAGAAGCCTTTTTCTTGAGCAACGATTAAAGGTGCAGCATCAGTCAGAGGCATAAAGCCAATTTCTAAATTGACTTTTTCTAAGCCGTTGCGAGATATGGCTACTGGTGCTGAAGTCTGCTGTGCTTTGCGTTTTTTAACCAGCTTTTGTTGGTTGAGGAAGTAAATCATTTCATTCCGCAGACTGTAGTAGCTGGGATGTTTGACGACTTCCAAGCGTTGACGCGGGCGAGGGATTGGCACTTCGAGGATTTGCCCAATATGAGCTTCTGGGCCATTAGTGAGCATGACAACGCGATCGCTCAACAAAAGCGCCTCATCTACGTCGTGTGTCACCATCACACAAGTAACGTTGTGTTCGTTGCAGATTTTCATCAGTTGTTCTTGCAAACTACCCCGTGTTAGGGCATCCAACGCCCCAAAGGGTTCGTCTAGCAGTAATAACTTGGGACGAGTTGCTAAGGCGCGAGCGATCGCTACCCGTTGTTTCATTCCCCCAGATAACTCGCTAGGACGTTTATTCGCCGCCAGACGCAGCCCCACCATATCAATATGTTCTTCGATAATGCTTCTGCGATCGCCTTTGGATTTACCCTTGTACACTTCATCCACAGCTAGGGCGATATTTTCCCGTACTGTTAACCAAGGCAGCAAAGAGTAGTTTTGAAACACAACCATCCGATCTGGGCTGGGTTCTCTAACTTCCCGCCCTTCCAACGTCACACCTCCAACACTTGCCCTATCTAAACCTGCAATGATGTTGAGCAAAGTAGACTTACCACAACCAGAATGTCCAATTAGAGAAACAAATTCCCCTTCTTGGATTTTCAAATCAATATTTTTTAGAGCAATATATTTGCCGCCATTCGGAAGTTCAAATACACGGTCAATATGGTCAACTTCAACAAAAGTAGTCATTTTTAATTCGTAATTCGTAATGACGCTCGAAGACTCGCTAACGCTGCGCTAACGTAATTCGTAATTGGGGAAGTAACTTATTTCCTATTCCCTATTCCCTAGTCTGGTACAACTTTGCTAGCTATAAAGCCAACCATTCTATCTAGAATTAAGCCGACTAAACCAACATAAATTAGTGCGAGGATAATTTCACTTAAGTTAGTTTCTGTGGTTGTGTTGTAAGCATCCCAAATAAATGAACCAATTCCCACGCCGCCGACTAACATTTCTGCTGCAACGATTGCTAGCCAAGATAAACCAATACCAATGCGTAATCCTGTGAATATATAAGGAACAGTTGCAGGAAACACGACTTTTAGGAAATACTTTAGTCCTTTCAAACGTAAAACTCTAGCTACGTTTACATAGTCTTGAGGAATTTGTTGTACGCCCACCGTGGTGTTGATCACAATCGGCCAAATCGATGTAATGAAAATCACGAAAATAGCTGAAGGATTCGCTTGTTGAAATGCTGCTAAAGAAATTGGTAGCCATGCTAGAGGCGGTACTGTCCGCAACACTTGGAAAATAGGATCTACGGCATTATAGAGTAACTTATTAGCACCAACAAAAATCCCCAATGCAATGCCAACGATTGCTGCTAACGAAAAGCCTAAAGCGACTCTTCCCAAACTACTAAGTATCTGCCAGCCCAAACCTTTATCACTTTCACCATTATCGAAAAATGGATCAATTATAAACGGGTTCCAAGTTTCTGAAAATGTTTCTATTGGGCCCGGTAACCCAAAGTTAGGAGTTAAACAAACTAGTTGCCAAATCGCTAGGAAAATACCTAATGCTACCAGTGGCGGCACAATTTTTTGCGAAACTAATTTATTGAGATTTTTTCGGTTATTTTTTCTGAAATTGCGATTTCCAAGAATAGCTGCCATTACCTTTTTTCTCCAGTTCCCTTTATGTAGCCAAGCGTAAAAAATTAAAGTTTGTAGTAAGGACTTCAGTCCTAACAAACCTTGCTATTAGCGAGAATCATCTCACTAATAACTAGAATTATGTTAGATATTTGATTGTCCCTAAAAGCTTCATTAAACCTTCTTGATTTTTAAGCTTTTCAAATATTCTTCTGGTTTCTCAGGGTCAAATTTTACACCATCAAAGAAAGTCTCAATTCCACGAGAACTACTCTTAGGAATTTCAGCATCAGCAACACCAATAGCTTTAGCTGCTTGTTTCCACAAGTCCTCTTTATTCACTTGATTCACTATTTCTTGAACTTTAGTATCTTTTGGTAAATAGCCCCAGCGGATTTCTTCTGTTAAAAACCAAATATCATGACTTTTGAAAGGATATGAAGCATTATCTACCCAGAATTTCATCGGATGTGAAAAGTTTTGCTCAGTCCGTCCATCGCCGAAGTCAATATTGCCTTTAGACCTTTCTAAAATATCTGCAACAGCAACGTTAAAGTATTTCCGGTCAGAACATATTTTGCACATCTCCTCTTTATTTTCGGCGCGATCGCACCATTGTTGAGCTTCCAAAACTGCCATCAACAATGCCTGTGCAGCATTAGGATTTTGATCAACCCAATCTTTCCGCATTGCAAAAGCTTTTTCTGGGTGATCTTTCCACAACTCGCCTGTAACTAAAGCTGAATAACCTAATTTTTGGTTCACTAATTGAGCATTCCAAGGCTCTCCCACACAGAAAGAATCGATGGTGCTGACTTTCATATTTGCCACCATTTGCGGTGGTGGTACAGGTGATAAAACCACATCTTGATCTGGATTGATACCACCAGCCGCTAACCAATAGCGCATCCATAAATCATGAGTGCCGCCAGGAAAGGTCATACCAAATTTCAAGGCTTTTTGCTCGGCTTTGGCAAGATTCGCAGCTTCTTTCAGCGCCTTACTTTCTAATTTTACATTCAGGTTTTTAAATTTATTTGCAACAGAAATAGCCTGACCATTAGTATTTAATCTTGCCAAAATATACATTGGCACTTTATCGTTAATGGTCATCAAATAAGGCATGGGGCTGAGGATGTGTGCGCCATCAATACCACCGCCAGATGAGCCGATTTTTAAGTTATCACGGGTAACAGGCCAAGATTTTTGTTTGATGACTTCAACATCAGTCATCCCGTATTTGGCAAAGAAACCCTTTTCTTTAGCAATAATTAGGGGAGCAGCATCAGTTAGAGCAATGAATCCTAATTTTGCTTTGCTTGTTTCTACCTTTGGCGCATTCGCTACTGTAGAGACATTGGCAGCCGGAGCCGCAGAGGGTGCATTACCACCTGTTGACGCTGTATTACTACTGGAAGAACAACCATGAGCCAGGATAGAAGCCGCTGCCGCAGTGGTGGTGGTTAAAATAAATTTTCTGCGCGAAATATTTTTCATTTTTCCTTGATTTTTTGTCATTTGTTAAGCACTAGCAATTAAGTAGCAAGGCGTAAATAAATTCAAGTTTGTAGTGACGACTTTAGTCCTAATAATCATTGCTCACCCACTACGAACTAGGATTTTATTTCATGTTTAATGATCCCTACCTACTTACTTACTAACTGTTAATTACTAAAGCTTCTTGCTTGAGCTTTGCCCCAAAGTTTTTGATTAGTAATTCTTGCAATACTGGCTGTAAGTCTTCGCATGGTATGCCTTTGATAACGCAAGTTCCTAAATGAGCATCTTTGCCAACTTTGCCGCCCATATATATATCAACGCCTTCCAAAGTTTTGCCATTTTTACGAGTTTTAGTTCCCATCAAACCAATATCTGCAACTTGGGGTTGTCCGCAAGAGTTGGGGCATCCTGTCCAGTGAATTCGCACTGGCTTGGTGAAGGTTAAGTCTTCTTCTAAGGCTTTAATCATTTCCAGGGCGCGGTTTTTAGTTTCGATGAGGGCAAAGTTGCAAAATTGTGCGCCTGTGCAAGATACTAGCGATCGCGCCAGTAAACCAGGATTAATCGAAAACCTTTCCAGCAAGGGTTCTGTTGAAAATATTTCTAAACGCGATTCAGCAATATTGGGGATAACAATGTTTTGCTCAACTGTAAAACGGATTTCGCCACTGCCGTAAACTTCCGCTAGACGCGCAATTTCAAACATATCTTCGGCATACAACCGCCCGACGGGAATGTGCAAGCCTACATAATTTAATCCTGGTTGTTTTTGTTTATATACCCCGATGTGATCGCGTTTTTCCCAATCGATTTCGTCTTTTGCGGCTGCGGGTAATAATGATTTACCCAAACGGCTTTCTACTTCTGCTCGAAACTTATCTAAACCCCATTCATCAATTAGCCACATCAGGCGAGATTTTTGCCGATTAGCACGCGGGCCATGATCACGAAAGACTTCCAAAACCGCTCTACATACAGCTACCACATCTTCTGGAGCCACCCAAGCATTCAGAGGAATCGCCGCCTCACAACGTTTAGCTGAGAAAAAGCCACCCACAAGGATGTTGAAGCCAAATATTGGGGACTGGGGATTGGGGATTGGGGATTGGGAAGATTTTTCCCCAGTACCAAGTACCCAGTCCCCAGTCCCTTCCTTAAATGCTGGAACAAAAGCTAAATCGTTAATTTCAGCGTGAACTGAATTGTCTCTTCCACCTGCGATCGCAATATTAAACTTCCGTGGTAGATTGCTAAACTCTGGGTTCCCTTCGCCTTTGTTGGTGAGCATATCTTGAATTTGCTGTACCAACTCTCGTGTGTCGTACAACTCATCTGCATCCAACCCCGCCACCGGATCGCCTGTGATATTGCGGACGTTATCCATCCCTGACTGGATAGTGGTTAAACCAACTGCGTGAAATCTATTAAAGATATCTGGTAAATCTTCAATCCTGATCCCCCGTAATTGAATGTTCTGTCTCGTAGTAATATCAGCGCAGCCATCATCTCCGTAACGCTGCACCACTTCAGCCAAAACACGCGTTTGACTACTGGAAAGGATACCGTTAGGCATCCGTAACCGCATCATAAATTTCCCTGGGGTAACTGGACGGAAAAACACGCCCACCCACTTGAGCCGATGATCTCGATCGATTTCGTCCATTGCTTCCCAGCCGAGGGCAGCAAATTTCTCTATCTCGCTCTTGATGGCGAGTCCATCTTTTTGAGCCTTGAATTTCTCGAACTTATTGAGGCTGGTAGTGGTAGTTGCTGTGTCTGTCATGATCTGACTCTCAATGCAAATTACTAATATGGTGAGGATCTGTAGTGGTAATTGCCCAATATCAATCTGTAGCTACATCAGATGCTGTATCTACAAGGGCTAGGGAATAAAAACTTAATATTTGATTACGGCTGATTATTGTTACTCAAAATCATTCCAACGTGAAACTTCAAATCCGTGGTTAGTTAAAGAAAACTTGTCGTCATTTACATTTGGGAAATTTGTCAAGCAGGTTTAGATAATGTTCATGTAACAATTTCGATACTCATAAGTTAAAGCGAGATTTCTGTTAAAATCGTATAAATTGTTACGATTTTTTAGTAAAATTGCTGAAACCGTATAAAGTAAATGCATTTTTTGCATCAAAGTCACCGGCAAGTAAGGCAAAGTGCTTAGTGAAGGGTATTTGAAATGACCGAAGCAATAATCCAGAATTGACTAAAACTTTAGATATTATTTCAGCAACTATGAAACGTCGTGATTTTATGAATTGGGTAGGTTTGGGTTTGATTGGGAGTTCTCTACCTGTTGCGATCGCAGCCTGTTCTTCTCAAACAACTTCAACATCTGGAGATTGGCAAACAGTAGGCACTTCGGCAGAATTAGATAAAACAGGTCAATTGCTGGCGAAAAACTCACCTGCTGGGCCTGTGTTGGTAGTCGGCACATCTGCTGCAAATCTGACAGCTGTCAACCCTACCTGTCCTCATTCAGGCTGTACGGTGGGATGGCAAGCTGAGTCCAAAAAATTCGCCTGTCCCTGTCACGGTTCGGAATTCGGGATTGACGGTAAAGTGCAAAGAGGCCCAGCAACAGAAGCGCTTAAAACTTACGCCGCCAAAATTGAGGGCAATTCAGTTGTAGTCAAGCCAAGTTAAAATAATTCGTAATTCGTAATTCGTAATTCGTAATTTTTAATATGCACTTTAGTGCTTAAATCAGAGATGGAGCCGCTGTTAATAATTTGTGTAATGATGTACTAAAATGCAGAGCAAGGGCAGTTAAAAGCAGCGATTTATTTACGAATTTGTACTTTTATTGTATTCACATAATTCACAATTCAGGGTATGGTGAGTAATATCAATCAGCTTTTAGTGCAAGCCCAAACAGCACATGATATGGCTGATTGGTCATCACTCATTCAATATTTACAACAATTAATTTTAGGGACAGATTCGGAACATCTAGAGATAGTTAAAAATCGAGAATATCTTCTGAAGTTAGCAATTTCAATGTTAGAGATGGGGGATTTTCAACAGCGCTGGGAAATTACCAAAGTGTTGACTAATTTGGGAAATATTGCCATCCCACCACTCATTGAGATATTAGAAGATGAAGAAGCAGAAGAAGAATTACGCTGGTATGCAGCAAGGACTTTAGGCGAATTTCAGCACCCAGAAGCGATCGCACCTTTGCTTGAATTGTTGAAAAGTGATGATGATGAAGAACTCAAAGCGATCGCGGCTACAGCATTAGGGCAAATGGGTACTGTTGCGATCGCTGGACTCTCTGAACTTCTATTAGATGAAGATACAAGGCTTTTTGCGGTGCGATCGCTTTCCTGTATTCCGCAACCAGAAACCATCACACCGCTGTTGAGTGTAGTTCAAGATCCACAACCCGCAATCCGCGCCGCTGCAATTGAAGCCCTCAGCAGCTTTCATGACGAACGTGTACCACCAGTATTGTTAAACGCTTTGGATGATATAGCCGCCATAGTTAGGCGTATAGCCGTGGTTGGTTTAGGTTTTCGCCCCGACTTACGCCAAGCATTAGATTTGGTGACGAGATTGCAACCCAAACTTTACGACTTTAATCTTGATGTTTGTTGTGCAGCCGCAGTTTCCCTTTCTCGTATGGGTTGTGATGAGGCTGCAAAACATTTATTTGATTTGCTTATTTCACCTCACACACCGATAAAGCTGCAATTAGAAACCATCCGCGCTTTCAGTTGGGTGGGGACACCATCCAGTTTGGAATATTTGCAACAAATACTTAATCAAAGTACTTCCGAGACACTTTGGCAAGAAATTGTCACAGTTTTAGGACGAGTGCAAAAACCGCAGTTAACTAAACCAGCCGCAGAAATTTTATTGCAAATACTACGATGCCTTTCCTGCGGAACGCTACGCGAACGGCTAGCTTCTCTACGAGACGCCCCGCGAACGCAACATCCAGCCACAAAGATTGTCAACATCAAAAGTGCGATCGCCTTATCTTTAGGACAGTTAGGCGAAATGCAAGCTATTGAACCATTGATTTCACTGCTAGCTGATTCTAATGCATCGGTGAGACTACATGCGATCGCTGCACTAAAAAATCTGGATGGGGAAGCCGCATATAAACAATTGCAGCAGTTAGCAAATAATGACGCAATCACACCAGATTTAAAACAAGGAATAGCGATCGCTTTGGCTGAGTGGTAATTTCTCTTGAAGATGATGGGGAGCAAGAATTATCCTGAATTTCTTGAACGGGTTCGCAACGGTTTGTAGCTATGAGATGACGATAATATTGTAGTGCTATGTTTGTGGAAATTTGGTAGCTATGACAGAGTTACTTCAAAAGGCGATCGCCAGGTTGAAAACCTTACCCGCCAGTCAACAGGATGTGATTGCTGCAATGATTCTGGAAGAACTTGAAGACGAAATCCGATGGGATGAAGCATTTGCAGGTTCTCAGGATACCCTTGCTGAACTTGCAGCCGAAGCAATGGCTGAGTATCACGCAGGGAAAACACAAGAGTTAGATCCAGAAACTTTGTGAAGTCACGCACAACTGCCAAATTCCGTAAAGCATTTGCTGATCTACCTGAGCAAGTTCAGAAGCAGACACGCGAGGCATATCGCCAATTTAAGCATGATTTTGGACATCCAAGCCTGCGCTTCAAAAAAGTACATCCAGAATTACCAATCTATTCTGCTCGGATCAATAAAAGTTATCGAGCAGTTGGACAGTTAGAAGGCAATACAGTCATTTGGTTTTGGGTTGGTTCACATGCAGAGTATGACATGTTGCTTTCTCAGTTGTAGCCATACAATTTAAAAATATTATCTAAAAATTCACATATTTCAGCAGAAAATAGTCAATTCTTTTTTGGTGAGATTTTCCGAAAAAATCTGTGCAAAGCGGATAATTGACGAGAAAGGCGGTAAAACCTGATTTACTTAAATATAAATCAGAGAAAAAGACCTTTGAAGAAGGCAGAAGGCAGAGGGCAGAGGGCAGAAGGAACAAGTCGTCGATAGGATTCAGACCCCTCCTGACTTGGAGCCACTGAACAAGAGTTCAGTGGGGGCTTTATACCCTTACTCCTTTCAGTCGTGGGCTTTAGCGCGGAGGCAAAATTCCCTTCTGCCTTCTGCCTCCTGCCCTCTGCCTTTCTTGGTAACAAACTCTACTAAATTATGGTTAAAAATCCGTTAACTTAATGAAACCGATAAATGTAATTCAGGCTACATAAAAATGCGCCTAGAGCAGTTGCAAGCCTTTTTAGCGATCGCCCAAACCGGCAGCTTTCAACAAGCAGCGCGAACGTGTGGTATTACCCAATCGACGATTAGTCGCCAAATTCAAGCATTAGAAGCAGATTTGGGGACAGAACTATTTCACAGAACCAGTCATGCCAAGCTGACGTTGGGAGGTGAACTTTTACTACCCCGTATCCGCAAAATTTGCCAAGAATGGCAAACAGCTAAAGAAGAATTAGCCGATTTAATCGCCGGAAAGCAACCAGAACTTTGCATTGCCGTGATTCACTCGCTTTGTGGATCTTACTTACCACCAGTGTTGCAAAAATTTTGTCACGATTATCCAGATGTGCAATTGCGAGTGACTTCATTAGGAAGCGATCGCGCTCTGAAAGTCCTCAAAGATGGATTAGTGGATTTAGCAATTGTGATGAATAATCGCTTTTTAACCACCAGTAGAGAAATGGTAGTAGAAGTGCTTTATGATGAACCTATAGAAATTTTAACCGCAGCCAATCATCCTCTAGCACAATATGAATTTGTCCCTTGGTCGGAGCTAATTCGTTATCCCCAAGTGGTTTTTAAAGATGGTTATGGGATGCAACGCTTAATACAAGATAGATTTGAGCGAATGGAAGCTACACTCCAGTCGGCTTTAGAGGTAAATACCCTAGATGCCTTCCGGGGAGTCGTGCGCCAAGGAGAACTGATAGCTTTGCTACCTCAATCAGCATTACTGGAAGCTCGTCTTGACCCTACCCTGGCGATTCGTTCCTTAGCCAGCAATAATACTAGTGGTTTAGCAGATAGTTCCAGTTTGACTCGTCGAGTAGTTATGGTGACAACTCAAGACCGTTTGCAAATTCCCCCAATCAAGCACTTTTGGCAACTCGTGCGGGAAAATATCCCACTACAAATTGACCAGCAGCGATCGGCTTCTTAATTGCTCTTGATTTACGTGGCGATCTCTTCATCCGGCGGCGGCGTACCATTCCAGTTTTTCCGCCAGCCGTCTTTGGCGTAGGCATCGCACTCAGCGATGAGTAGTATAAATAGAATCAGATTTTTGATACACAGATAAAAGCAGACATTCCCAAACTAGCCTTGGTTGAGCGTAAACAAGTAAGTATTTACGAGCTTGTTCTAGCTGATTGATAATACTAGGCTGATGCCACTGTTGCCAGTAAAACTGCTGAAGATAATCAACTAACCACAATTGTGCTTCTGTATCTAAATCCTGATCAATTTTCTTGGCTAACTCCAAGGCGTTACGGTAAGATTTAGGCGCTTTTTTCAAATCTTCGAGTAATTCCGGGGGAATAGTTTGTAATTGCTCATAAGATGCGATCGCAGTTCCAGCACTACCAGATGCTATGCTCAATACTGCCTGATTTTGCAAAATTTCTTGATGACCTGTTTGCGTAAGTACAACAGCTAAAGACTGTGCATCTAAGCGATAAAAAGGAATGCGTTGACAGCGTGAAACCAAAGTCGGCAACACAGACTCAGGTGTAGGTGCAATTAAAATTAACGTCGCCTGTCCCGGTTCTTCCAAGGTTTTGAGTAAAGCATTCGCTGCGGCTTCTGCCATTGTTTGAGCCTCCTCCAGCACTACCACATTCCTCGGCGCTTCCAAAGGCGGACGACCTAAAAACTCAGTAATTTCCCGAATTTGCTCTAGCCGAATTACAGGTGGCGCTTTACGCTTCAGTCCTTTCTCGGCTGCTTCTGCTGCTGTTAATCGTTGTCCCTGGTGTTGGTATGTTGGTTGCACCCACAACAAAGCTGGATGGTTCCCCTGACGCAAACGGTTTTGTAAAGATGCAGTGACTCCCATTTCACTAGAAAATAGCAATTCCACAAAGCATCTGGCTGCTAAACTTCTTCCTACACCATCTGGCCCCACAAATAGGTAGGCTGGAGCAACCCGGTTTTGTCTAACAGCCTGAGTCAGTAATTCTATACCTTGCTGTTGTCCTATAAGTGGTGTAAATGGATCATTAGTCATTAATAATTACTTAGGAGTTAGGAGTTAGGAGTTATTATTTTTTCTCTGCTCCCCTGCCTCTCTGCTCTCCTGTATAGTTTTAGCTAATTCATAATTTATTCAGTTTTTATGAAGAAAAGCAAATGTTGTCAAACATTTTTTTATAGTTTCGATAATCTGAATACATAAAGGATGAAGAAAAAAGCTCAGACTCTTAAATTATCGCCTACTAATCTGCAAGTTTTCACGGTTATTTGCAGCTAAATTTTGTGGTTACTTTAAATCAGTGAACAGTTCAACATCCTTCAGGGTATCTAAATGTTAGCTAGTTATTTAACGAACATTTACCCCAGCTAAATATCAAAATATTCGGTGATGTTGCAATGACTACTATCAACTATAAAAAACCTTACACTTTCTATGAATGTTTCTTCTACCTGATTTTCATTTAATGAAAACTACAAATCTAGCTAAAGAACCGCCGAGTAATTTGGGTTTTTTACTAATAAAAAAAAATGGTGAAATAAAACCATAACACCGAAATCAAGAGAAATCAAGATTGCCAAAGGAGACTGATATGGAAATCTTCGATTATGTAATTCTGGGAGCCGGACTAGGTGGACTTTCGGCCGCAGCCTGTTTAACTCGACAAGGTTATCGGGTAGCAGTTTTAGAGCAACATTATTTACTTGGTGGATGTTGTCACACCTTTGATTATGGGGAATATAGTTTTTGTGCTGATGTGCATTACATCTCTCAATGTGGTTCTGGTCAGACTATAGCCCAATTTCTTGACTATATTCACCAAGATATACCCTTTAATAGCCTCGATCCTGACTGCATTGATCGAGTCATCACACCAGAGGCAGATTTTAAAATTCCCTTGGGATGGGAGAATTTGCGATCGCGTTTACTCTCCACATTTCCCGAAGAAGCTAGTGCTATTAACCGTTACTGCAATGAAATTCAGCAACTCCACCAAGAAATTCGCAGCCTAGTGCAGGAGGTACACTGGTTTGATCAGAAGTTGTCTGACTGGTTGAAGTTACCAAAATATTTAAATTTATTTTGGAAGCGCAGTTGGACTCTACAAGATTTGTATAACCATGTCGGATTATCGCCTAAACTGCAAGCAGTACTGGCGGGACAAAGTGGCGACTATGCACTACCACCCCAAGAAATTGCCCTACTCACGCACACTTCCCTTGTTTGGGACTACTCAGAAGGTGCTTATTATCCAAAACATCACTTTAAACACTTTGTTAACACCATTGCAGACGTAATTACCGCAGGTGGAGGTGTCATCAAATACTTAACGCCAGTAAGCCATATTCAAGTTAGTAACCACGCTGTTCATAGCATCCTTGCCGATGGTATCAGCTATCGCGCCAGCAAAGCTTATATTAGCGACCTCGACCCGAAATTAACAGTAGAGTTGATGCATGATTCTCAAGCATTGAGTCAAAAAGAGCATCAACGTCTCACTAGTTACGAATACTCAGCCAGTGCTTTCAATATTTACCTGGGTTTAGATAGTCGCTTCGATCCCCAACGCTACGGCATCGGTAACTGGAATATTTGGTATTATCCCACAGGCGACCTAAACAGAGAATATCAACGACAATTGGCAGGTGACTTCAGTCATCCGTGGATTTTCCTCTCTTGTCCGACGATGAAATCTAGTGAACCAGGGGTGGGGCCAGAGGGACATCACGTTTTAGAGATTGCTACTGTCTGTTCTTATGAACCATTTGAACATCTACACAAAACTGACCCAAAAGAGTATAAAGCCAAAAAGCGGGAAGTTTATCAGCAGATCATGACAAGTGTACGAGAGTTAATTCCAGATGTAGACAACTACGCCCGGATGAAAGTTTACGGCACACCTACCACCAGCGAATTTTATCTGGGACAACCGCAGGGTAATATTTACGGCGCGAAATTAATACCTAAACAGGTTGGTTTAAATCGTCTGGGATATACTACAGAATTATCTAACCTGTTTTTAGTAGGGGCAAGTGCTGGGTATCCGAGTGTACCAGGTGTAATTGGGAATGGGATGGATGTTGTAGAACTGCTGACAGGGCAATCTGTATGGCACAAAGCTGAAATATCTCAGCCTTTGGTGGCAGTTGGTTCATGAGTGCTGAGTGCTGAGTATAATTTGTACTTTTTTACTCAGCACTCTTTAGGTTAAGTCATAATTTGATGGAAATGCCTTACCTTCACACCTTAGACGTGAGAAATCTGGATATCTCCGCATGTGCTAATATAGCCGCAGGTTCGCGCTGGAGAGCATTGTAATACTTTCTCTCGAAGGTATTGCCCGTCTCTAAGGGTACAATCAGTGTGCGGACATCAGTAATCAACTTTTGGAAATCGTCCAGCGATATCGGTTCATCTGCTTCGAGCATTTCATCAACTTGCACAACCACTTCAGAAATACGATGTAGCCAAGCAAATTGTTCATGAGCGATGACGAGCTGAAGAAGTTCTCCGTTTGATACTCGTCCACTAACCTGTTCGTAGGCAATACGTTCTGTCTCTAGCAACATCTTGTGAAGGTAGAGTAATTTGTTTCGTAAATCACGCAGATATTGATGTTGACGTATTCTTTGTGAAAGTGTGTTAGAAGTCAATGTTACCCATCCTCTCGTTACAATAGTCTTTGATGGCTTAAATAATTTCTGCGTCAGTATTAATCGCGAGTAGACTATACCGAACAATTACTTCGTGAAGTGATACGCTAGCGATGAGTAGCATCTCCAATAGTGGCGTAGACACTCGCTAGAAGACTTGCAGCTCTTATCATAACTTTTGCTTGCTTTCTCTTCTTTACGAGAGGTTGAACCAACAAGAGCGGCACTCAAGATACATCGCTACTTTCTCACCGTCTTGTGCAAACAGCACCATTTGCCATCTGCCCAACCTCAGTTTATATATTTGGTTTCCTTGCTAAGAAGCATTACGATCAACATATATTTTTATAGTCGTTATATCTTATATCTGATTAATCATATATTAGCATAAACTTATAAGAAGTACATAGTGTAGAACCTATCGAGAAAATATCAATTATGGGAAAACCGTCTTAATGTCGCTAGCATACGTAATTCTAGGTCTTCTTCAGCAGCAAGAAATGACGGGCTACGACCTCAAAACGAGCTGCTTTGATCAATGTATTGCCCATTTGTGGCCAGCAGACCAGGCACAAATTTACAGAACTCTCGATAAGCTAGTTGAGCAAGGCTGGATTACCTGTACGATTGAGATTCAGCACGATCGCCCCAACCGCAAAGTCTACAGTGTGACGGAACCTGGGAAAGCCGAATTCGCCCAATGGCTTGGGATTCATCAGCCCTTACCGACTTTACGAGAGCCAATGCTTGTCCAGTTGCATTTTGCAGATCAGTTGTCAAATGAAACCATTATTCACCTACTGGAGCAACAATTGGCAGCTCGAAGCAAAAAACTTGCTGAATGTGAAACCATCGATTTGCCATTACTCAGTGATGAGTCTGCCAACCGTGAGCAGGTGATGCAAAGGCTCGTGCTGGAGTTGGTAATCCGAAGAGAACAGACCTATATTGATTGGTTGAAAACAGCGATCGCACTTATCAGTCAGCAAAAGCCATTACCCTACTCTACTACTGGTTCATCGCATTAGTTCTGAGGTGTTAGCGGTGGTCAGATTCCCAACTTATTGAGGAAGTCGGGGATCTTGCAGCCCATCAAAATTAATTTTACCTCAGCAATCTCAGACCACTGAGAGTAACTAACACTGTGGAACCTTCATGGCCGATAACGCCGATGGGTAGGTTAATATTTCCCAGAAAGTTGCCTACTAAAAGCAACATAATGAAACCCAACGCTACGACTACATTTTGTTTTACTATGAGTTGCGATCGCCTACCTAAATGTATCGCTACAGCAATTTTTTCTAACTTGTCTGCCATCAGTACTATATCTGCGGTTTCCAATGCCACATCACTACCAGATACTCCCATCGCTATACCTACAGATGCTTGGGCTAAAGCTGGTGCATCATTGATTCCATCGCCTACCATTGCCACAGTTTGATATTGTTGCTGTAGACGGCGGATAACATCGAGCTTATCTTCTGGCAGGAGTTGAGCATATACCTGATCAATTCCTACTGCTTTGGCGACACTGTGAGCAGTTTCCTGATTATCCCCGGTTAACATGACAATTTGTTCAACTCCCAGTTTCTTTAACCGGGTAATAGTTGCAGCTGCTTGCGATCTTACTTCATCTGCGATCGCAATTACACCAATCACCTCTGCCCCTCTGCCCCCCTGCTCCCCTGCTCCCCTTCCTTCCTGTGCTACCCAAACCACAGTTTTACCTTCTTGTTCCCAAGATTGAACTATTTCTCGCAATTCTTCAGGTAAATTTGTGACATACTGTTGGACAAAAACAGCGTTTCCCACAATTACCTGTTGTTCTTGGGCAATTCCCACAATTCCCTGTCCAGGTATAGCTTGCGCTTGGATTGCACCAACCCAATCTAAATCACCAGCCGCCTGTACAATTGCCTTACCGATGGGATGTTCGGAAGATGATTCGACACTAGCAGCAACTTTTAGGACATCATCTTTAGTGTATTTACTAACTGAAATTACCTGAAATACCTGCACCTGCCCTGTTGTGAGAGTACCAGTTTTATCAAATGCGATCGCTCGGACTTTGCCAATCTTCTCCAACTGCGCCCCATTTTTAAACAAAATCCCCTGTCTTGCACCATTGGCGATTCCCGAAAGCAGGGTGGGCATAATTGCAGCCATCAGCGCACAGGGAGAAGCCACCACTAGGAAAGTAAGGGCGCGATAAATTGTGGTTTCCCAATCCCAACCCCAGAGAAATGGCGGTAAAGTTGCCAGTAATATCCCGGCTACTACAATGACTTTGGCATATCCTTTCTCAAAGCGATCGATAAACTCTTGGGAAGGTGGTGCTTCTGTCTGCGCTTGTTCTACCAGGCGAATTACACGCTGAATCAAACTGCTTTGGGCTGGTTTGTGCACCTTAATTTGCAATGCACCATAGCCGTTGAGTGTGCCGGCAAATACTTCTTCGCCCACTGTTTTCTCTACAGGTAAAGACTCACCTGTAATTGCAGCTTGATTGAGGGTGCTGTAACCAGATAAAATTATTCCATCAGTAGGAATTAGCTCTCCGGGTTTGACGACAATCTCATCACCCACTTTTAACTGACTGATAGCAACTTCCTCTTCTCTGCCCTGATGCAAAACCCTTGCTGTATCTGGTGTCAGACTCATCAAACTGCGGATACTCCGCTCAGTGCGCGCCATTGCATAGCCTTCTAGTGCGCCACTGATGGCAAAGATGAGAATCAAAATTGCTCCATCAATAATTAGATGATATTCTCTTCGCCATAAGCCGAGACTAGCAGCACCAATCGCTGCCACAATCATCAGCAAATCTACATCGAGTTCTTTTTCTTTGAAGAGAGTAGTTAATCCTTCTCGCGCACTTTCGTAACCACCAATTACATAAGCAGCCGGTAGCAGTAGAAACGCCAATCCCAACCATCCGAGATGCAAGGCGAACCATCCGAAAAATAGCAGTAAGCCACACAAAAGGGCTGCTACGGTATCTGCGTGTTCTCTGGTGAATTGGCCGAAACGTTGGGGGTAGAGCATGAGAGGTAAATTAACAAGGACTCTCTCACGCTAAACCTTGACATTAATGTTAATGTCAAGGTTTTAACTTAATCGCCTAACCCATCCACGGCGGTACACGGCGGTAGCTCTCCAACCTAGGGCAATACTTTTCGGTTAGGGACTTCCAAAAAATAAATTACCCAATATTGTGGGGTGGGCGTCTCGCCACTGGTGTCAACCTAAGCCAAAAATAGCGTACTGATTGGGTGTTGTTCACCCGCCAGGGATTGTAAATCCCTGACTAATTGCTCAAGTCTACTGAAGTAGACTGAAAATTTTTGCGCTCTTTCTCTTTAGTCCTCTTCAGAGGACTTTAGCTATGAGACAGGGATTTACAATCCCTGGCGGACGTGCTGGCGGAGGTGCGGTTTCGCGTTAAGTTGACACCAGTGGCGTCTCGCCCGCCTTTGCATACGGGCGGGCGCCCACCCCACAAGAAGTAGTTGAGTATTTTTTTATTTGGAAGTCCCTTAAAGGGTAAAAGAAAAGGTTTGAATTCACCTTTCCCCTTACCCTTTAACCTTTTCCCAGACAAAAAGTTGAGATTGTTAGGCTTATTCGAAAAGTATTGCAACCTACGGGAGTTGATGGTGCGATTTGGTGATTTGTCTAATCGGAATTTCAATCCAAAATTCTGTTCCTAACCCCGGCTGAGAATCACATTTAAACACACCACCGTGTTTATCTACGACAATCTGGTAACTAATTGACAACCCCAAGCCAGTGCCTTTTCCTACTGGCTTAGTAGTAAAAAATGGGTCGCAGATTCTTGCCTTCAAGGCTTCGGGTATTCCTGAGCCATTGTCTGCAATGCGAATTACTACACTCTTGACATTGCCTTCAAGTTCCCCAAGAGCAGTACTGATGGTAATTTCACTGCTATGAGGTTGTGATTGAGATTCCCTGTAATCTTCTAGAGCATCGATCGCATTGCTTAAAACATTCATAAATACTTGATTCAGTGGCCCGGCATAGCATTCTACCAAGGGAAGGTCACTGTATTCTTTGACTAATTTAATCGCCGGACTTTCCGGTTTTGCTTTCAAGCGATGCTGCAAAATTAGCAAGGTGCTATCAATGCCCTCATGAATATCAACTGGCTTCTTTTCTGCCTGATCGAGGCGAGAGAAATTCCGTAAACCCAAGACAATCTGCCGGATACGATCAATGCCAACTTTCATGGAAGATAGAGTTTTGGGTAAATCCTCCATGAGAAATTCTAAGTCGATCTCGAAGGCGCGATCGCGAATCTCAGGGCTGGGGTTAGGGGCATTTTGCAAATAAAGGTCTAGTATACTCAGTAAATCTTGGGCGTAATCGTTGACATGATTGATGTTGCCATAAATGAAGTTGACGGGATTGTTAATTTCGTGGGCAATACCAGCTACCAGTTGACCAAGTGAGGACATTTTCTCAGTTTGGATCAGTTGGGTTTGAGTTTGCTGTAAATCATGCAAAGCTTGAGCCAACTTTTGGGTCTGCTCTTTGGTTTGATTATGTAATTGGGCTTGTTGGAGCGCAACCCCAAGCTGATTGGCAATTTGAGTAATAAACTTAATTTCCGAAGCTTCCCAATGGCGGGGTGCAGAATTCTGATATGCTGCTAGCAAGCCCCATAGCTGTTGCCCAATAAATATAGGTGCGATCGCATAAGCCCTTGCCTGAATTTCCTCTAAAACTGCAATGTGGCATTGAGAGTGGCCAGCTTCATAGATGTCATCAACTACAAAAGTTTCATTGTGACGATATCGCCCACCTTGGGTTTCTTGCAAATAGCTATCTTGCCAAATTGTTTTGGTATGGTCACTTACTAGCTTTAACCAGCCATCGCCCACAAACTCGGCGATATATTCACCACTCCAATCAGGCTGGAAGCGGTAGACTGCAACTCGATCGGCTTGTAGTGATTTACAAATTTCTTGGGTGGTTGTCTGAAAAATCGCATCTAGATCAAGGGATTCCCTAACTTTTGCCACAACTTCAAACAATACCCGTTGTTGTTCTGCTGCTTGTTGCAAATCTAACGTCTGTTGTCGTGTCTGATTGAGTAATTCAGCTTGCTGAAGTGCTACTCCCATTTGGGCAGCAATCTGACTGAGAAAGTTAACTTCAGAACCTTTCCATTGCCGAGGGCCGGTGTGTTGATAAGTTGCCAGCAAACCCCAAAGTTTTTGCCCAATAAAAATCGGAGCAAGCACAAAAGCGTGAATTTGAAACTGCTCTAGATTGTCGATATGACACTGAGTAAACCCCATACTATAAATGTCATCGACTGCAAATGTTTCATTGTTGCGGTAACGTCCTCCCTCTGTGTCTTGTAAGTAGGTGTCATTCCAAATTGTATTAATACCTAGTTCAGACTCATTCGACCAGTATGGACTAGCAGCCTCAAAGTCCCCAACAAATTCACCACCCCAACTAGAATCGAAACGATAAACAGAAACGCGATCGGCTTTAATTAATTGACAAACTTCTTTAGTGGTTGTTTGAAAAATAGTATCTGTGTCTAGAGATTCACGAATTTCGGCAATAACTTTAAACACAGCCTGTTCTTGTTCAGATGTCCGTTGTAACTCAATTGTGCGTCTTTTAACTTGTTTTTCTAAATTTTCATTGAAGACTTGTACTTGTTGGTGTAGTTCATACTGCTGAACTGCTGAAGCAAAGTGTTTACCGAGGTTTCTAGCCAGTTCAATGTCTTCAACCGTCCATTTTTGAGCTTGTGCTTTTTTAGATTCGCGCCAAGCCTCAAAGGATCGCCGGGGATACAGTTGCCTGCGATCGCACTCATACTGCCCCGCCCATAAAGTTTCTGTATCTACTTCGTTGCGGAAAATACTTAAGTAGCCTAGTAACTGCTGGCGATACTGGAGTGGAATTGTCAATATGCTGCGAATTTTAGTTGGTTGAAAAGCAACTTGCAAACTTCGCAAGTCAGGGGTGTTATATATATCTGAAATCGCCCAAACATCGTAGTTACTAGACTTATAGTGTTCTTGCCAGATACTATACTGCTCTATGAGTGGATATATAGTTTGTTCTGGCATCACAGGTTGTTCTCCACAGATATAAAGCTTAATACAGTTATTTCCTGGTATTAAGCATTCTGTGAAGCTGGTGATGTTGCCACTGTGGAAATCAAAAGCTGCATTTCTAATACAAAGTCTGCCACCAACACCATTAAAGGCAGCAACAGCCGCTTCTAAGGCTGGTTGTAATACAATCGTCGGCAGTGAATGCAGTAGAGTTGCAATGCGGTTAACGATCGCTTCCCGTTCGGCTGTTTTGCGGACTTGAGCCAGAAGGGTACTTTGAGCGATCGCCACTGACAGTTGATCAACTACCGTCTGTACTGCTTCTAGTTCATATTCTGAAATCAAATGCGCTTGGGAATTATGAGACACCAGCAGCCCCCAGAGTTCATCTTGATAGAGAATAGGCGCTACTACAGAAGACTTTACCCCCATTGCCGTCAAATATTCAATATGGCAGGAATCTACAGGGCGGTAACAGATTTCCTCTGATATAGTTTCTCCATTTTCCAAGTCACGCAGATGAATTTGACCAATTTCTTGAGTCTCAAGATTTACAACAGAACACACCCGTGATTTGATAAATAGTTCACGGGCGCTGAGGGGAATATCGTCAGCAGGAAAATTTAGTCCTAGTAATGATGGCAACCGATTTTCGTAAATTGACTCAGCAATCACTTGACCACTACCATCGGGATGAAATTTGTAAATCATCACGCGGTCAGTTTTTAATAGCGATCGCACCTCTGACGTTGTCACTGTGATAATTTCTTCCAACTCTAAGCTACGTCGGATACGGTTTGTAATGCGACGTAATAAACTTTCTTCATGGCGACATAAGGGCAAATGTTGTTCAATGTTAGAAGTCATTGCTTATAATATATTCAATAAATAATTTACAAAACAAAGATAATTAAATCTAATGACATTTTCAAATTTATTTCATCATTTTGTCTTCAGTAAAACTACGGCAAATTACTAACAAAAATATTTTTGCTTTTTATAAAGATTCACCAAAAATTATAAAAACAGACGCTAATAAAATTGCGTCTGTTGAACTTACGAGGAATGATTCTTGCTGTTTATTTGTAATTTTTTGTTGACAGAAAAACGCCCAACATTAAATTTTTGCGCTGTCAGCAAAGCGGATTTTTAGATAATCGTCCTCCATCTTTGCCCCTGCTGGCTGTAGTGCTGCCAAGGCTTGCGGCAAAACTAAATTACGACGATGGTTGCCAATTGTAATGTTTAATTCGTCTCCGGTTTTACTCAATTGAACTTGGTCTTTAGGAATACCAGGTAAGTAAAGTTCTAAACTGTATTGGTTTTCCTCTTGTACAACTCTTAGAGTTGTTTCTTTGTAATAAACCTGAGTTGGATCTTCATCTTTGTAAAGGGTTTCCTTCAGGCGTTCTAAAGAAGCTAAACCGCACATCTCTTCGGAAAATAGAGGAACTTCTTTTACAGGTAGAGGGTGAAAATCATCATGAATTTCTCGGCGATATTGTTCCTGACTTTCCTTCCAACGTTGGAAAAATGGGTCTTGGACTTCACTTGGAATAATCCGATTAGCCACTACTAAATCTGTTGCAACATTATACAAACTCAGATAGGCATGGGCACGGAGAGACTCTTTAATCACCATCTTTTCAGGATTAGTGACAAGACGCACTGAGGTTTGAGTATTATCTGTTAATACTTTTTCCAGAGCTTCAATTTGTTCGTAAAACTCATAAGGTGCATCCATTACCTCTTTATCAGGTAGCGAAAAACCAGCAATTGGTCTAAACAAAGGTTCCACTAGAGGTCGAAGTGCCACCGAGATGTTTTGAAATGGTTTGTAAAAACGGCGCATATACCAGCCACCGACTTCAGGCAAACTTAGCAAACGCAGTGCTGTGCCGGTGGGGGCCGAGTCGATAATTAAGACATCAAACTCACCTTCATCGTAATGGCGTTTCATTCTCACCAAGCCAAAAATCTCATCCATGCCTGGTAGAATAGCCAATTCTTCCGCCTGTACGCCATCTAAACCCCTTGCCTGTAAAACTTGGGTAATATAACGTTTCACAGCACCCCAGTTTCCCTCCAGTTCTTGTAGCGCATCCAGTTCCGCACCCCACAGATTTGGGCGAATTTTTTGGGGTGCATGTCCCAGTTCCATGTCAAAACTGTCTGCTAGGGAGTGAGCAGGATCTGTACTTAAAACCAATGTCTGATAGCCTAGTTCCGCACAACGGAGTCCAGTTGCAGCAGCGACGGAAGTTTTGCCCACGCCGCCTTTACCGGTCATCAAAATTACACGCATAGATGCTTCTATCCTGCCTGAGGATTTTTTACATTTATTTACATTATCGACTGTTTAAGGAAAATAAATGTTGTTTCAACACGTCTAGGCATTATTATGAACGTTTACCCTAACTCGTCTGTTGGGTTTTGCTGCAATAACTGATCGAGTTTAGTTTCCAGTGCTGAGAGTTTTTTGAGAATTGTGGGGCGATCGCCATCGAGAGAAACTAGTAAATTGGTTATTCTCTCTTGTATGGTGGTTAATTGTGCTACTGCATTCTGGATTTGGAGCATTCCTTCTCGGAGTTCTTGGCGTTCCTGACGTGCTTCCGCCATTTCATCTAACATAGCTTGGACTGTTTTAGCGTTACTCTCAAGTAGATGTTTGAGTTCTTTATCAGTCATTGCGATCGCGCTTTGGAATTGAGTTTATTATTAACTCTAAAGTATTGAGGGATTTTGTTCAGCAATTCCAAATTCAAATTTTGACCTGAGTTTTGGAGTAATGCTGGGATTTCTCCAACAAGCGATGCCTACGGCGAGCTTCTCTACGAGACGCTCCGCGAACGCTAACGCTTAAACCAAAGACCCAAGGCTTGCCAGTAATGCAACTCGCTACAGCATAAAAGATACCGTGCTGGCAGGATGATTTTCAATACCAACAAATCCGCTTGCAGCGTGGCACTCGCACTTGTATTCTTTCAAGATATCCTCAGCCTCACCAAGTATAGTATTTCCTGTTTGAAAGTTGGCAGCATTTAATTGACTTCATGCTCAACGACTCACAACTCTCTCCAGCGACTGATTCCTCTTAAATTTTTGAATTTGGAATTGCTGCCTTTTTCTGCACCCTCTTGACAAATGTGCAATTATCTTAATCTCTTGCTGATGGTCACTGTACAACTTTTTCTCACCATTTAGTCTAAACTTCAGTCATAAATATATAGGACTCATATTTGATTTCTGAAAAAACTCAGTACAACTAAGAAGCCTTCTTGACTGTTGCCTGTTGCCTATTGCCTATTGCCTATTGCCTGCCTACGCAAATTAGTTCAGAAATCAAAGCGGATTCCTATATCTTGGGTGAAAAAGTACTTAAGTTCTGTGCTAAATCTATCTTTGTCTGTAGAGGAATTTGGGTATGCTAAGACGTAAGCGCGGAGTTATACTCACTTCTGTTGGTTTACAGAAGTTCGAAGAAGCAAGGCACAAGTTTGAGTTTCGAGATAATTTTGGCAAGAGATTCACTCTTGAAGAGTTAAGCTACCGCACTAACTTAGACCCTCTAACAATTAGAAAAGTTTTAAACCGTAGAAAGGGAGTTGACAAGCGAACACTTGAGGCTCTCTTTCTTGGTTTTGATAGCCGCCTATGCGAAGGCTACTATTCGACCTCAGACCCCAATTGCCGTCAAGATTGGGGGGAAGCTGTTTCTGTCTTAGCATTTTACGGACGTACAGAAGAACTCAGTACTCTGGATGAGTGGTTGCTGAAGGATCGCTGTCGATTAGTGACCATTCTCGGAATGGGTGGAGTCGGGAAAACTAGTCTGTCGATCAAATTGGCAGAACTTATGCAGGACAAATTTGATTGTATTGTCTGGCGATCGCTATATGACGCTCCACCCATTGATACATTCTTAGCTAGCATCATTCAGTTTCTATCTGACGAGCAAGAAACTGAGGCAGAATTGCCGGAAAGCGTTAGTGATAAGATTTCCCTGCTGCTTAACTACTTTAAGGAGATGCGCTGCTTGGTCGTGTTCGATAATGTAGACGCTGTGTTACGTGGTGGAAGTCGAGCCGGACAATATAACCTTGGATATGAGCAGTATGGCGAACTCCTCAAACGAGTAGGTAAATCAGACCACCAGAGTTGCTTGCTACTCACAACGCGAGAAAAACCTAAAGAGGTTGCCTCTCTAGAAGGAGAAGTCTTACCAGTGCGAACTTTGAGATTGGGTGGACTAAAAGAAGGAGAGGGAGAGGAAATTCTTAAGAGTAAGAGGCTCAAAGGTCTAGAAACTCAATTTAACGCACTGGTCAAACGCTATGGAGGCAATGCCTTAGCCTTAAAAATTGTGGCAACTACGATTCAAGATTTATTTGATGGTTATATTTCTGAGTTTTTAAAAGAGGAAACCACCGTATTTGGCGATCTTCGTGATTTATTAGAGCAGCAATTTGAGCGTTTATCTGATGAGGGAAAAGATGTAATGTACTGGCTAGCGATTAATCGGGAGCCAGTAACCCTCTCCAAATTACGAGAAGATTTAGTATCACCTTTTCCCCAACTCAATTTAATTGAAACGCTGGAATCTTTGGGACGGCGATCGCTCATCGAACGAGATACAGCCTACTTCACCCTACAACCAGTTGTGATGGAGTATGTGACAAGTCGCTTGATTGAGCAAGTTTGTGAGGAGATTGTTAAGCAGGAGTTTTCGCTTTTTAGAAGCCATGCTCTGATCAAAGCTACTGCCAAAGACTATATCAGAGAGACTCAAATTCGTCTCATTCTCTGTGCCGTGATTAACCGATTAATTCTACTGTTGCAAGGCAAAAAAAACTTGGAATATGAACTGACTCAAATCTTACTCAAACAGCGAGAGAAGTCACCCTTGGAGCCGGGATATGTAGCAGGTAATATTCTTAACTTACTCAATCAGCTAGGAACTAATTTAACGGGCTATGATTTTTCTGGCCTCAGCATTTGGC
Organism: Nostoc sp. UIC 10890; assembly: GCF_054786515.1. NCBI lineage: Bacteria > Bacillati > Cyanobacteriota > Cyanophyceae > Nostocales > Nostocaceae > Nostoc > Nostoc sp. UIC 10890. The sequence continues at coordinate 432,636 of NZ_JBSGKF010000001.1, read as the reverse complement.
AGGCTGACCTACGAGATGTAAATTTGCAAAATACGAATTTTGCTTACGCCCATCTAGTGAGGTGTACGTTTACTGAAACCTTTGGTGCTATTCATGCGATAGCCTTTAGTCCTGATGGAGAACTTCTGGCGGTAGGTGACAGTAATGGAGAAATTCATCTGTACCAAGTTAGCGATGTGCAACCACTCTTGATCTGCACGCGACATAAAAGTTGGGTAACATCACTGACGTTCAGCCCTGATGGTAAGATTCTCGCTAGCGGTAGCACAGATTACACAATAAAGCTATGGGATGTTAGTACTGGTCAGTGCCTTCGCACCTTAGAAGGGCATACAAATGAGGTTTGGTCGGTTGCATTTAGCCAAGATAATTGCACGTTAGCAAGTGGCAGCGATGACTGCACCGTGAAGCTATGGAATAGCAGCACTGGAGAATGCTTCAAAACACTCCAGGGACATCTTAGTTGGGTACTCTCTGTTGTCTTTAGGGGAGATACTCAACTGTTGAGTGGTAGTGACGATCGCACTCTTAAATTGTGGAATATCAACACTGAACAGTGTATGCAAACGTTTGAAAAACATCATAATAGTGGAATACGGTCAATAAACCTCAGTCCAGATGGTCAGATACTGGCAAGTGGCAGCGAGGATCAAACTATTAGGCTATGGAAAACTCAAACGGGTGAATGTCTCAAAACACTTCTGGGGCATTCAAATCGAGTTTTTTCAGTGGACTTCAGCCCGCAAGGCGACCTTTTGGCTAGCGGTGGGCACGATCAAACTGTGAAACTATGGAGTGTTGATACAGGTGAATGCCTCAAAACGCTTCAAGGACATTTCAGTTGGGTTTTTGCAGTTGCCTTCAGTCCCCAAGGCAAGCTTTTGGCTAGCGGCGGACACGATCAAACCGTGAAGCTATGGAGTGTCGATACAGGTGAATGCCTCAAGACCCTACAAGGATATACCAATCAAATACTCTCTGTTACCTTTAGTCCTGTTAGTGCTAGCTTACCAAGCATTGGTCAAATTTTTGCTAGTAGCAGCCGCGATCGCACTGTGAGGTTATGGGATACCGCAACTGGTGAATGCCTCCAAGTGTTAAAGGGACATTCCAACTCGGTTCATTCAGTTATCTTTAATCATGAAGGAAATATCCTAGTCAGCAGTAGTGTAGATAAAACACTAAAAATATGGGATGTTCCTTCAGGTAAAACCTTAAGAACCTTACAAGGACATCGTGCAGCAGTTTTGTCGATTGCCTTTAGTCCAGATAGCCAGGCGATCGCCAGTGGCAGTGAGGACTGTACTATAAAATTATGGGACGTTCGTTCAGGTCGAACCTTAAGAACCTTACAGGGACATAACGCTGCGGTTTGGTCGGTTGCCTTCATCTCTCAAGGAGAGATATTGGCGAGTGGCTCCTGGGATCAAACGATCAAGTTATGGGATATTCACACGGGTAACTGCCTCAGAACGTTGGCAGGACACACGAGTTGGATTTGGGCAATTGCGATCGCCCCTGATGGTAATACACTAGCAAGTGCTAGTCCAGATCGAACAATCAGACTGTGGAATCCGCACACGGGTGAGTGCCTCAACGTTTTGCAAGCAGACACAAACTGGTTGCAATCGATCGCCTTTAGCCCTGATGGCAAGATACTGGCTAGCACGAGTCACGATCTGACAATCAAGTTGTGGGACGTTTGCACGGGTGAATGCCTGAAAGTTTTGCACGGACATACAGGCTTGGTTTGGTCAGTTGCCTTTAGTCCAGACAACCAAACCTTGGTTAGTGGCGGTGACGATGAAACGATTAGACTTTGGGATATCGGAGCAGGCAAATGCTTAAAAACCATGAGAGCGAGTAAGCCCTATGAGCAAATGAATATTGTCGGAGTTAAAGGTTTAACTGAAGCGGCAACTGCCACGTTGACCTCTTTAGGAGCAGTTATCTAAGCTCAAACCATTAGCCTAGTGGTTCGCCAAGTTCACTTGGCGGGGAAAGGGTAAAGGGTAAAGGGTAAAGGGTAAAGGGTAAAGGGTAAAGGGTAAAGATTTTGAGTTTTTTCCCCTTTACCCCTTCCCCCTTCCCCCTTACCCCTTCCCCTTTACCCCTTCCCCGACTTTTGCAAGAAGTTCACTGAGACATGACTGTTCGGGCTGCTTCGAGGGTGCGATCAATGTCTGCTTCGGTATGAGCTAAAGAAGTAAATCCGGCTTCAAATTGAGATGGAGCTAAATAAACTCCATGTTCTAACATCCCGCGATGGAAACGAGCAAATTTACTTAAGTCAGACTTCTTAGCATCCTCATAATTGCGAACCGGGCCTTCGTTAAAGAAGAAACCAAACATCCCGCTAATCTGACCACCGCAGGCAGCATGACCTGTTTCTTTGGCAATCTCCAGCATCCCCTCTGTGAGTCGCTTTGTAATGCGATCGAGATGCTCGTAAGTTCCAGGTCGTTGCAACAACTCTAACGTCTTGATCCCTGCCGTCATTGCCAGTGGATTGCCCGAAAGCGTTCCGGCTTGATACACGTTTCCGGCTGGAGCAACCATCGACATAATTTCTTGGCGACCACCATAAGCACCGACTGGCAGACCGCCGCCGATCACCTTACCCAAGGTAGTTAAGTCAGGAATGACACCAAATTTCTCCTGCACTCCACCGTAAGCGATCCGAAAGCCTGTCATCACTTCATCAAATACCAGCAGCGCTCCATGTTCTTGCGTCAGTTTTCGCAAACCTTCAAGAAAACCCGCAGCAGGTGGAATAAAACCTGCATTTCCAACCACTGGTTCAAGAATTACACCAGCAATTTCACCGGGATTTTGCTCGAACAATACTTTTACTGCTTCTAAATCGTTGAAAGGAGCGGTCAGCGTGTTGCTAGTCACGGATTTGGGCACACCAGGAGAATCGGGCAAGCCGAGAGTGGCAATACCAGAGCCAGCCTTAACGAGAAACATATCGGCGTGTCCGTGGTAGCAGCCTTCAAACTTGATTGCTTTCTCCCGCCCCGTAAAAGCTCGCATCAGACGAAGAACAGCCATACAAGCTTCCGTGCCGGAGTTGACAAAACGCACCATCTCGATACTAGGAACAGCATCGATTACCATCTGTGCCAGTACATTTTCTAGATAGCAGGGCGCACCGAAGCTAGTTCCTTTTTCTAGGGCATCGTGCAGAGCAGCAATGACTTCAGGATGAGCGTGACCGCAGATAGCCGGCCCCCAACTGCCAACATAATCGATATATTGATTGCCATCCACATCCCAAATGTAAGCGCCAAGGACGCGATCGAATACGATTGGCTGTCCACCAACAGATTTGAAAGCCCGCACGGGGGAACTAACTCCTCCTGGCATTAATTTTTGGGCAGCAGCAAAGATTTCTTCCGATTGAGTGGTTTTTAAGCGAGTCGTTGCAATCATAATTTTTCTCCTGAGATATTTGATCTGATGCGATCGCAAAAAGCGAGAATCTAGTAGTTCGTCAAGGAAACTTGGCGGGGTAAGGGGGAAGGGGGAAGGGGTAAAGGGGAAGGGGGAAAGGGGAAGGATTTTGAGTTTCTTTACCCTTTACCCCACCCTTTACCCCGACAAATGCCAAGAAGTCTATTATTTCAATTCGAGCATGACTTCATTGCGTCTAAATGCGGGCAAGATGAACGGAGAGTCATAAAAAGCATAAATCGCTTTACCTTTTGTCTCGATACCTTGCCGAGCCAGAAAAGCAGATAATTTGGCTTCGTTTTCTTGCAATTGTTCATCCTCAGCTAGACCGGAGAAACGGATTGCCGCTACTTTGTTGCTGGGAACTTCTTTGATAGTAATGCGAGAGTCTTTTGGTTTTGGCAGCGTTGCTAGCGTATATTCTGAGGGCATCACGAACTGTACCGCCCAAGTAGCCCGATCATTTTCCCCCGCTTCTTGTTGAATCACAGGCGCAGTCATGGCGATTTTTTCACTTGGCTGGGATTGCGTGACAGGCGCAGTCATGGCAATTTTGGTTACAGATGTGTTTTCACCAAATATGTAAGCGGCAAGAATCGAAAATGCAGCCTTGTTTGCTCGATCTCTTTCAGTTTGAATTACTGTTTCAGCAACAATTTTTGGCTCGTATTGCCGAATTTCAATATCATCATAAGATTGCAATACGCAATATTTTGGTTCTTCGGTTTGACTCATAAGACTTTCACAAATAGCTAAAATTAATCCCAATAAAAAATCACGATCTCACTAGCCAAATTAGATAGTTTCTTACTTTCCCATTTCTTGTACTAACCGTCCATCTTCCATGTGGATAATGCGATCGGCAATATCGAGAATTCGATTATCGTGAGTGACGAGTAAAATGGTGCAACCCTGCTCTTTAGCTAAACGCTGCATGATATCTACAACATCGCGGCCTGACTTTTTATCGAGAGCAGCAGTAGGTTCGTCGGCAAGAACAATTTTAGGACGACTGACTAGGGCACGAGCGATCGCAACTCGCTGCTTTTGCCCTCCAGAAAGACTATCTGCATAATAATCGATGCGATCGCCTAAACCAACACTTTTCAGAGTATCCGTTGCCAGCCGATCCATATCTTGCTTTAGGTACTCATCGTGTAATTCCAAAGACATTCGGACATTCTGCTTTGCAGTTAAGAAAGTTAATAAATTGTGTGCTTGAAAAATATAACCAATCTGTCGCCGCACTTGCATCAGTTGCCGCTTACTAGCCCCAGATATTTCCTGTCCCAAAACTTTCAGGTTGCCTTCCCGCGCGGATCTCAATCCACCTATTAGTGTTAGTAAAGTGGTTTTACCAGAACCGGATGGCCCAGTCATAATCACAATCTCTCCAGAATAAATGTCGAGATTAATATCAAACAAGACTTGCTTGCAGAGTTCTCCCCGACCGAAGTAGTAATCGAGATGGCAAACTGAAATAACGGGTTTTTGGGAAGTGTTTTGAATTTTGAGTTTTGAACTTTGAGTTCCCTGACTCATTTCTTGCAACATGAGAGTTAAACCGTAAATTTGGGTTTTGTTCTAGAAAACTATGAGTTTTAAAATGCGATATTTTTCTAAGAGGATGTTTTAAAACTCATGATTGATGTATCAAATATTTCTTTACCCCACCCTAACCCTCCCCTTATAAAGGGGAGGGAACCGGATTTTCTTGTTTCCCACCTTTATAAGGCTACGGTGTACACACAAGTCGAAAAAAGCTTGATTTTCCATTCTTCTCTTGTTTATCTCGTTTACCTCGTTTTTATCTCGTTCCCATGTTCTACATGGGAATGCTCCTCGTGGAGGCTCTGCCTCCAATCTGGCATTGAGTCAGAGACTCAATGAATGCATTCCCAGTCGGAGACTGGGAACGAGGAAAGTCTTATCAAGCTAGGTTTTTAGGACTTGTGTGTACACCGTAGCCTTTATAAGGGGGGATTAAGGGGGGTAATAATTCGGTTAAAGTCACAGCTAACTACTTTTAAAACATCCTCTAAACTTCAACTCAAAATTCATCACTCGATTGCTCAAAACTTAGAAGATATCAGCCGGATCGGCTGCTCGTAACTTTTGCATAGCGATCGCTCCGGCTCCAATACACATGACGAAAGTCAAAATTAGCACAGTTCCCGCACGAGCTAGTTTCATCGTAGTCGGTAAAAACGTCACAGACTGAAAAAAGATGTAAAATCCACTCGATAGCAAAAAACCTGGAAGAAAGCCTAAAAGCGCTAAAGTAAAAGCTTCTTGAGCGATAACTCCAATCAGATATATATCGCTGTAACCCATTGCTTTTAACGTTGCGTATTCGGGCAAATGATCGGAGACATCAGTATAGAGAATTTGATAAACGATAACTGCTCCGACTAAAAAACCAATTGCAACACCGAGGTTAAAAGTCGGGCCAATAGAGGAGCCTGTAGACCAATATGCACTTTCACGGGCAGTGAATTCAGCAAGGTTTAGTACTAGTAAATCATCCGGTAGCTTGGCTCGTAAATCAGCCTGGATCTGCTCAATCGAGGCATTTGTTTCTACGTCAACAATACCCAGATCGATTTCGTTTGATCGGCGTTGGGGAAAGAGCCGTAAAAAGGTAGAATCGCTGACGATTAGATTACCGTCAGCAGAAAAAGAAGAACCGAGCTTAAATAATCCAACTATTTTAATTTGATAATCGTTAGCTTGAACAGAAAGCGGATTCTGTTTTTTCAGCAAACTAGGAACGTCCCCAAGCTGAGGAACCAATCCGGCTCTGTCAAACAGCGCTCGATTTAATAATTTTAGTTTATTCAGTTGTCCATCGAGTTCTGGTAAGTCAAATGCTGGCTGATTCGGATCGATTCCGTAGACAAAAATTTGACGGCTAGCTCGATTTTCAGGATTTCGCCACGATGCTTGACTCACATATAGCGTCGCTAGGGATTCTACACCGTTAACACCTGCTATTTTATAGAGCTTATTTCTGGAAAAACTTTTGATAGATTGCAAGTTATCAGACAGTTTATTGACTAAAAATAAATCTCCTTTAAGGGTGGTATAAGGGGTAACTTGCGAATCAAAGAGTGCATCTCTAACTCCTAATTGAAAAAACATCAGAAAATCAGCAAAGGCAATTCCTGCTATTGCAACTAATAAACGGGTCTTTTGACGGCTCATTTGCCGCCAGGCAAGTGGGGTTTTGCGGAATAATTTACCGAATATAAATGTTTTGATAGTCAAGTCGCTTCGCTCCAATTAAAAATTATAAATTCAAAATTCAAAATTCAAGGAACACATCTTTGGGTGAAGTGAAGACGCGATGAATCGCATCTCTACAAAATGGTCTATTTGTCGCATTATTTTTGAGCATTAGTATTAATTTTGCCTGTTGCCTCTTATTGGTTGATATTGTTATTTGGCTGAATGGCAACCTGTACTTGCAAGTTAGTTAAGTTCGCAACTCGTTTGCTATCTTGGGGATCGAGTGCAATTCTCACTTCAATGACTTTGCGATCGAGGTTTTCTCCAGGTTCGCCGCTAGTTACTTCTTGTTGGATCACTTGTAGTCCAATGAGCCGAACGGTTCCGCGTAACTCTGGGGAAAAAGACTCACTCGAAATTGTTACCTGTTGACCTTCACGAACTTTGCCAATATCAGTTTGATATATCTCTGCGATCGCTTGCATGGAGCTAGTTTGTCCGAGTTCGGCAATGCCTTTGGAGCCAACAACTTCTCCGGGTTTGGCTTTAATATCGAGAATGCGACCTGCTATGGGGGCGCGAATATAAACTTCTGCAAGATCAGCTTCAGCCTTTTTGACTGCGGCGATCGCTTTATTGACCTCGGCATCAGCTGCTTGCACATCTACCGGACGTACCTCAGCAATCTCATCTAAGGTTGCCTTAGCTTGCTTGATCTGCTGCCGTAGAGTATCTACACTCTTATTTTGGTTAGCTCTCGCTTCAGTAAGCTGTGCTTGCGTTGTTTCCAGAGCAAGTTGTTTTCGATCTACTTCCACCGCAGAAATCGCTCCGTTTTGGTAAAGCGAGGAATAGCGATTGTACTCACTATTGGCAGTTTTGACTTCGGCTTGCCAGCGAGAGATAGTAGCATCTCTAGTAGCTATTTCGCCCTTTAACTCTTGTTCAAGGCGAGCGATTTCAGCTTTTTGGGCGGCAATCTCTCCAGATTTTGCGCCAGCTTGTACCTTGGCTAACTGTGCCTGGGATACTTTGACTTGTGCTTGTGCTTCTAGTAGAGCATTTTGCAAACGATCGCGCGAATCCATAATGGCGATCGCTTGACCTGCTTTAACGCCACTGCCACGCTGTACAAGCAATTTGGCGACGCGATCGTTGCTTAACGTAGCAGGGACGGATACTTTGATGACTTCCGTTGCTGGTTCTATCCGTCCTAAAGCGGTAATTTCCTCAATCTTTGGTCTGGTTTGCACAACTTCAATGGGTTTGCTGGTTGGTTTTGATTGAGAATTTGATTGAGAAATACCATAGAAAGCGATAATTCCTGTAAGGGCGGTACCACCGACAACGACAGCCAGCGTCCATTGCTTTGAAGGTTTCGAGAGCAATTGTAAATTCATGTCAATCCTTCAAATTTCAGTGAGGACTTTAGTAAAATCGTCCTTGGTCATTAGTCATTTGTCCTTTGTAAATACGAATGACAAATGACAAATGACAAATGACAAATGACAAATGACGAATGACAAGTCTTATGTTTTGACGGCAAAAGTTAAACCAGAAGCGATGTCAGGCTTGCCCAATCTTGAGGCTTTAAGAATACTTGGTATAACTCGGCTTCTGGGGTGTTTGGTTCGGGTTGATAGCCATACTCCCAACGCACTAATGGAGGTAAAGACATCAAAATTGACTCGGTGCGCCCGTTAGTTTGCAGACCGAAAATTGTGCCGCGATCGTAAACTAAATTGAATTCAACGTAGCGTCCGCGCCGATATAATTGAAAATTACGTTCGCGATCGCCATACTCCATTGACTGCCGCCGCTTGACAATTGGCGTGTAAGCAGGTAGAAAAGCTTTACCGCAATCCTGCACGAATGCAAATAATTCTTCCCAATTGCGGGATGCTGGTATGCCAAGGCGATCGCTGGTGATTGCTGCTGTACCTTTGGGATCGGGGCCTCGATAAAGCTGACCTTGACCGTCCTGATAGTCAAAAAAGATCCCACCAATGCCCCGCATTTCTTGACGATGTTTGAGATAAAAATACTCGTCGCACCAAGGTTTAAAGACTGAATAATATTCGGGATCGTGCGCGTCACAAGCCTGCTTTAATGTGTGATGAAAATGGGCTGCATCTTCAGCAAACGGATAGTAAGGCGTTAGATCGATGCCGCCACCAAACCACCAAACCGGGCCAGCTTCAAAGTAGCGGTAGTTGAGATGAACAGTTGGCACGTAAGGATTGCGCGGATGCAATACCATTGAAGTTCCGGTGGCATAAAACTGATGTCCCTCTGCCTCTGGACGTTGTGCCAAGATTGAAGGCGGCAGGTGAGAACCCCAGACTTCAGAAAAGTTAACTCCACCTTGCTCGAATACTGCACCGTCGCGGATGACGCGGGATCTGCCGCCGCCTCCTTCAGGTCGTTCCCATGCATCTTCCTGAAACGTGCCTCCGCCATCTAGCTGTTGCAAACCCTGAGAGATTTCGTCTTGCAACTGTCGCATCAATTGACTGACTCTAATCTTGGCATCAACTGGGGGTAGAGATTTGGATTGAGTTACTTGAGGAGTTAAAGTAGTCTTCATAAGATCAACCTATTTTTCCTAATAACGAACATTTGAAGAAATTCGATAAATTTTGAAAGTTTGTAGGTGTATACACAAATCTTTTAGAGTTGTTGCGTAACGTAGGGAAAGTTAATTTTTGCAGGTCGATGCATCAAAGGTGCAGGTCGATGCATCAAAGGTGCAGGTCGATGCATCAAAGGTGCAGGTCGATGCATCAAAGGTGCGGGTCGATGCATCAAAGGTGCGGGTCGATGCATCAAAGGTGCAGGTCGATGCATCAAAGGTGCAGGTCGATGCATCAAAGGTGCGGGTCGATGCATCAAAGGTGCGGGTCGATGCATTAAAGATAGGGCTTTAAGAACTCTTGGTGTTCTTGGCAGTAGCCTACTCAACTAAGAAGCGCAATATCAAAAATTTACTGTGCTAACACAGGCAAAAACTTCCGAATTAATCCGATAATTACTTCCGGCACTTCCAGTTCTGGATTTAACCCTACATCTTCTAGTTCTATAAATGCTTGGATTGCTTGTGGATTTAGATTTGCAAGGCGACGCCCTACCTCCGGCCCTGTAAACTTCGCTTGGCTTCCCCAAATAAAGATGGTAGGCGTTGTCAATTTTGGAATGTATTCTGATAGATCGAAGCATGAGCTACCTTGTAAAAATGACAGGGCAGCATACTCGGCATTTGGCTGCTGTGCCGATTGCACAAAAGCTTCTACAATTTCGGGAGAAAGACGATTGGGTTGAGCAAACACTCGCTCAAAAAAGTCACGAATGCCAAAGCTGCTGACTTGGCCTGCGTAAAGAACGCGATCGAGAATAGGAATACTGGCAATTTGAGCGAAAAAGCTATTGCTGTAGTATTCTCTAAAATCTTTGACGCCTGAAGGAACCGTGAGAATGAGTGACTTAAACAGGTCGGGACGTTCGATTGCCGCTCGAATTGCAAATGCTCCAGTTAGGGAAGCAGCAATTATTGTTGCAGGGCCTTCGCAAGTCTTCTCGATGAACTCAATCAGCATCGCGATGTAGTCGCCTGGGAGATAATTTTGTTCGGGATGATCCGATCGCCCCCAGCCAATTAAGTCGGGTGCTAACACTCTATACTCCCCTGCAAATGCTGGATACACCTTCGACCACCCGTAGGCAGATGCTCCACCTCCAATACCGTGGAAGAATATCAAAGTTTCGCGGTCGCGCAGCGTGTCCGATGGCGTATCGCCCATTCCATCGGTTGCCCAAAGTTCACCTTGGTTAGTGTAATAGGCCATTTTTCCCAAGGTGGTTAAAGCAGAGCGTTGAACAAAACCGAGTGGAATGAACATACAAGACTTCCTTTTCTACGCCAACGACATTAAATCAAAACTATTGGTCTGCCAACCCAAAAATGTGCTTGTGAGCGCTGGGGAAAGGGTAAGGGATTTAAAACCTTTTCCCCTGCCCCTTATCCCCAAAGGGGGTCCCACCTTCCCCTTTACCCTTTACCCTTTACCCTTTACCCTTTACCCTTTACCCTTTCCCCCTTACCCCTTACCCCGCTTGCGTCACGAAAGCGAACTACTAGAAACTTTAATTGCCAAGTTTCGCTAACCAACGAGCAGCATCTTTGGCATGATAGGTGAGAATTAAGTCAGCGCCAGCCCGTTTAAAGCCAGTCAATGTTTCTATTACCACTCGTTCTTCGTCAATCCAACCGTTGAGGGCAGCAGCTTTAACCATCGAGTATTCGCCAGAAACGTTGTAAGCTGCAACGGGTAAGTTGCTTGCTTCCTTAACGCGCCAGATAATATCCATGTAGGCCAAGGCTGGCTTAACCATTAACATATCTGCACCTTCGGTAATGTCGAGTTCGATTTCTCTTAAGGCTTCACGACCGTTACCGGAGTCCATTTGGTAGGTTCTGCGATCGCCAAATTGCGGTGTTGAGTCGGCGGCATCGCGGAAAGGCCCGTAATAAGCCGAGGCATACTTGGCGGCGTAAGATAATATTGGCGTATCTTGGTAGCCTGCTTCATCTAAACCCGAACGAATGGCTTGGACGAAACCATCCATCATTCCAGATGGCGCGATGATATCTGCACCCGCTTTGACTTGTGAAACTGCCGTTTTTTTCAGCAATTCCAGGGTTGGGTCGTTGAGAACGCGCCCGGTTAAATCTCCTACTTCTAAATAGCCGCAGTGACCGTGACTAGTGTATTCGCACAAGCAAGTATCGACGATAATGATTAAGTTGGGTACAGCTTCTTTAACGGCAGTAGCAGCTTTTTGAACGATCCCGCAATTGTGCCAAGCGCCCGTTGCATCTGAATCCTTATCTTCAGGAATGCCAAATAAAATAATAGCTGGAATGCCGAGGTCGTAGACTTCCTTCGCTTCTTCGACGATTTTATCTACAGAAAGCTGGTAAACTCCAGGCATGGATTTGACTTCGTTAGCGATCGCCTCACCCGGTACGGCAAAAAGCGGGTAGATTAAATCGCTAGTTGTCAGGACGTTTTCGCGCACCATCCGCCGCAATTGGGGATGGCTTCTCAGCCGGCGCGGGCGATGAATTGGAAACATAGTATTAAAATGAACGATCAAAGGCTTTACTTAGCCAATAGACTTCTTGCAGAATATGGGTAAAGGGTAAGGGGTACACACAAGTCTGAAATAGTTTACTCACTGAGTTTTAGTGTCAGTTTTACCCCACCCTAACCCTCCCCGTATGTATTGGGGAGGGAACTAGATTTGCTGTTTCCCCCCTTTCTAAGGGGGGATTAAGGGGGGTAATTCAACTTGTGTCTACCTAACTACGCTGGACTGTCTGGAAAATTTCAGCCAAAATCTCTGTAGCTCCCTGTTGCCGCAATTTATGAGCTAATTGAATACCTAAATTTTCTGCCTCGCTAACAGTGCCGGTAACAGAATCTTTGACTAGACGTTTGCCATCGACGCTGGCGACTAATCCTGTTAATGTCAGTGTATTTCCGTCCAGTTGCGTATCAACACCGATTGGTACTTGGCAGCCACCTTCTAATTCTCGCAAGAAGGCACGTTCGGCTAAAACGCGATCGCGGGTAGGGATGTGTTCGATTGCTTTGAGTAATGACAGCACTTGCAAATCATCAGCGCGGCATTCAATCCCTAACGCTCCCTGTCCGACAGCATAAAGAGAAAGTTCGGTTGGCAGAATTTGATGAATGCGATCGCTCATTCCCAATCGCTGCAACCCTGCTGCTGCCAAAATCAGCACATCGTACTCTCCATCATCTAACTTTGCCAAGCGTGTATTTAAGTTGCCGCGCACATCCTTAAAAGTAAAATGGGGGAAGTGATAACGCAATTGGGCAAGGCGGCGCAAGGAAGAAGTGCCGATAACTGTGCCTTCTGGCAGCGTATCGATTTGCTTATCTTTGTGCTTTTCATGCACAACTAAAGCATCTGCTGGGTTTTCCCGTTCTGTTACGGCTGCTAAGGCTAACCCCTCTGGCAAGCAGGTTGGCAGATCCTTGAGAGAGTGAACCGCAAAGTCAATCTCCTGATTGAGCATTCCCAATTCAAGTTCTTTGGTGAATAATCCCTTATCGCCAATCTTGGCTAATGCCACATCCAAGATGTTGTCGCCTTGGGTGGACATGGTGTGGACTTCAAAGGAAATATCGGGAAAATGCTTTTGGAGTTGTTCTCGAACCCAGTAAGTTTGCACGAGTGCGAGTTGGCTTTTACGAGAACCGATGCGGATGGTGCGAACGGGACTGGAAATATTAGATGAAGCGGGTTGCACTGAAGTCATAGCTTTTAGTTGAGATTGTTTGACGCGTAGTTGAGCTGCTTGACTGTCTCGAAAAAGAAAGCAACATTCTCTTCTGGAGTGTTCGGTAAAATCCCGTGACCGAGATTAAGGATGTGCTTCTGATTCCCCGCTTTGCGGATTGTGTCCAGAATGCGATCGCGGATTAGTTCTTTAGTACCGAATAACACGCAGGGATCGATATTTCCTTGCACTCCAATATTTGCGCCGAGTCGCTGCCGTGCTACTGCCATATCTACAGTCCAGTCTACGCTAATGATATCGACACCCGATTGTGCCATTAACTCTAGGATTCCAGCACTGTTGTTGATATACAAAATCAGAGGCGTGTCCGGGTGCGTTGCTTTCACCTGTTGCACAACTCGTTGCAGGTAAGGTAGAGAAAACGTTTGGAAATCTTCAGGGCTGAGTTGTCCTGCCCAAGAGTCAAACAGTTGCACGATTTGGGCCCCGGCATCAATTTGGTAGCGGGCGTAAACTGCGATCGCATCTGCCAGCTTACCTAAAAATTGATGCAGCATTGCAGGTTGACAGAAAGCCATTCTTTTGATGATGGCGTAGTCTTTCGAGCTTTTACCTTCAATTGCATAGGCAGCTAGCGTCCAAGGAGCGCCAACAAAGCCCAAGACGGTAGCTTGACCGTTAACTTCTTGGCGTAGCGTCCTCAGAATTTGCTGCACGAAGGGTAAAGAAGCTTCGGGATTGAGGTCAGTCAGCGCTTCAATTTGGGCTGGCGTGCGGATTGGCTGCTCGAATATTGGCCCTTTACTTTCGATAATGTCAAAGGAGATACCCATACCAGGCAACGGTGTGAGGATATCTGAGAACATGATCACCCCATCGGGTTGGAAGGCACGGAAAGGTTGCAGCGAGATTTCCACAGCTAAATCAGGGTTCTCGGAGCGATCGCGGAAGGAAGGATACTTCTGACGCAAGTCTCGATAAACTTTCATGTAGCGACCTGCTTGGCGCATCACCCATACCGGAGGGCGATCGAGTACTTCACCTCGCGCCGCTTGCAGTAACGTATAATTCCCCATACATTTCTCCCTGGATTTAATAATTGTCATTTCAAGTATTTGGGATTTGCAACAATCCAATCTTGTGGGGTGGGCATCTTGCCCGCCGCCCTAGTTATGCGAACTCTAAATTTAACGTGAGTTCGACAAGTCTTATTTGACCTCTCCCCCAACCCCTCTCCGACACGGAGAGGGGAGTAAAAAGCTTAATTTTTCGTTGCTCCTCCCTTTCCGTTTCGGAGAGGGCAGGGTGGTTTCATACAACGAGAGAAAAACTAAAACTGGGTTTCAAAGCCTCTCTCCGCTTCGGGGAGAGGTTTGGAGAGGGGTCAAAATCTATGGTTATACATGAAGCAATAAGACAAAAGCTGTTCATGAGCGATCGCCCACTATGGCTGAAACAAACCATTCTGTTTTCTCAGAAGAAGGTGGCGTTAAATTTCCGTTCGAGTTATCTGATTCGGTCTGATAAGGTTTCATACCCCATCCCATAGCCAAACATTTTTGCCGAAGTTTGCGATAAGCAAGAGATAAGTTATCGCAAGGAACGTGAACTTCGTCTGACAACTTATCGGGGACTGCCATCGGATATTCGGACTCAACCACTCCCTTATCTTCCATTACAACTTTATAAGCTGCTCGTTGAAAGATGCCATCAGCCCAAGGGAAAGTTAAAAAACTGCGAAACTGAATTCGCTTGGTAATTGTGGTGCGATCGTCAACAGGAACGTGGACAGTAAAATTAACCAGCTTGCCACGACCGAAGTCAACCACTAACCGAGTAATATTAGGCATATAAAAGCCTAAAGTCACCTTCACATTGGCTTTCAATGGGCGAAACACAAAGGCGAAAAGGTCTTTTGCTTTGGTATAATCTCGGACATTAACTTTAGCGTGACCTTCCCACTCCCCTACATTCAGCTCGTAATCTTCCATTTTTTGCTCTAATGCAAACCCATTGCCAAAGGACTTGGAATGAATAATAGATACATGAGACATATCCATATCATTCTCTAGCGTGCGGGTGTAGTGAGCATTCAGTTCGTATTCAAAGAAAATTTTCTGTAGGCTTGGGTCTTCAAATTCTGGCAAGGGTGGGATTGGTGGACGTTCTTCTTCTGGTAAGTCTCCATAAAATAGCCAGATAAAACCGTATTTTTCCTGGATTGGATAGCTATCTACACGAGCATTCTTGGGAATAGGAATTCCGGGTTGATTAGCAGGAATATTAATACATTTCCCATCTGCTTGAAACTTCCAAGCATGATAGGGGCAATGGATACAATCATCTTTTACCCAACCGAGAGACAAGGCAGCACCACGATGGGGACACCGATCTTGGAGAGCTATCAGTTGTCCTTTAGCGTTACGGTAAAAGACTAATTTCTGATTTAATATCCGCACTTGCTTGGGCTTGTTAGTAACGGCGGCGCTAAACTCACAAGCGTACCAGAAGTTTTTTAACATACTTCCTTCTTGTTATTGCTATTAAGAATCATGGATTTTCTTAAGTTACGCTTTAAGCAATAACTTCTTCGACTTTTGCATGGACTTCAATACTTTCAAGTCTCATTTGAGCAACTTTGAAATGTTCCCGATTCAGTTGAGCAACATTGATGTTTTTTGCTGCTATCTCTACGGTGCTTATTGATAGGGAGGATGTTTGGGCAACAAAACTAGATTGCACCTCTCCTGTATCTAGGTTAAACAACTCTTGCAGAACTTGGAGGACAAGGCGTTGAGCTTCTACATCCCTCTGCGTCCGCAGTTGCACCATCGGTTCGTGGAGAATTTTGTTGATAATCCTTTGAGTTAAGGCTTCAACGGCTTCTTGATGTTTTTTAGCAAAATCAGACCCCATACGGGACAAAGCTTTTTCTAACTCTTGTTCACGAATTTTTTCGAGTTTATCCCGTAAACAGCTAATAATGGAAACGGTTTCTCGCGATCGCAACCAAGTTTGAAATGCGTCTAAATCCTCTTGGATTAATGCTTGCGCCTCTATTGCCATTTGCCGACGACTTTCTTGATTCTGGGCAACGACGGTTTTTAAATCATCAACATTAAACACTCGCACGTGAGGTAACTCATTAACGTCCGCGTCAACGTTACGAGGCACTGAAATATCGACCAGCATCAAAGGCTGTTCGGGTTGCAATGCAGCTTTGAGTTTGGCTTTATCGAGTAAGGGTTCAACTGAAGCAGTGCTGGTAAAGACCAAATCCGCAGTTGCCACTAATGACATCAATTCAGCAAGGGGATAATATTGCACTCCAGCATCACTAAATTGATTCGCCAATTCCTCAGCTCGTTCCAGGGAACGATTGACAATCGAAATTTGAGTTGCGCCTTTAGAGATTAGATGTTGCACCAGTCGCCGAGCCATGTTGCCAGCGCCGACAATTGTCACTCGGCAAGCCGATAACTTCTCTACTTTGATTTGGGCTAATTCTACTGCCGCAGAGCTAACCGAAACCGCACCCGTACCGATTGATGTTTGCGTTCTCACCCGCTTTGCAGTGGTAACGGCTTGCTTGAACAACTGATTGAGGATGCGATCGCCCTGATTGTATTGCTGAACCAGTTGGAAGGTGTGTTTGACTTGAGCTAGAATTTGTCCTTCTCCCAACACCAAGCTATCTAAACCGGAAGCAACTTGCATCAAATGCCTAACAGCATCTTGCTGTAGCAGAGTAAACAAGTATTGATGCAAATCTGCAAAAGGCAGTTTACTATACTCGCAAAGAAACTCTGTAACCTCTTGAGCCGCCCGATCTATCTGGTTTACAACTACGTAAATTTCTAAACGATTACAAGTGCTAAGAATGGCAGCTTCTTCAATGTGAGAGTATTTACACAGCTGAGCGATCGCGTTTTCAATTCGTTCTTCTGGAATACTCAGTTTTTCCCGAATTTCAACCGGGGCTGTTTTGTGACTAAGACCTACAAGTGCGATATTCATGTTTCCTCTTTTGAAGTTTGTCTTCTTCTAGAGCCTCGGTCAAGTAATATGGATGGTTCTAAACAAGATGATTGAGAAGTGACTTATACTGCGATCGCAGACTTAGTAGCAACATTCCCAACAAGTTGGTTTTCCTGTGGCGCGATCTGTTCGTACTCAAAAAAGCCAGAGTTAAATATTCCTTTGGGATCGTACTTACTTTTGATTTGATTAACTTTTGGCCAGTAATCGCCAAATTGGCTTTGCCACTGTTGAATCGTAAAATCTATCCAGCAAGTTAAATATCTTTTTCCGCCCATCTCTAAACTCAGGTTACTGAGCTTTTTCAATTCAGCTAAGATGGGTTGAACTTGCGATTTCGGAATGCTGGGATAAATTCCAAACCCAAAAATTAGTTCTTCGTCTTGCGGTAAACGAAACATCGGCATCTTATTATTCCGGTTTACCAAGCAAAAGCAGCCCATTTGGGCTTTACTAATATCGAGAAAAGAAGGCAACTGTTTGAGAGCCGTTTCAATGTAATTTTTAGCCGATGATGCGGGAAGAAAAACATCCATCCAAGGGTGAGCGATATCCTTACTATCTACTTGAATCATCGGTTCGATGAATTGTGCAAATCCCAAGTCTTCAGTATGGATATGACGGTAAAAATTTAAGCCAGCAAGGATTTCTTTGTCATCAATAGCTTCAATAGAATTTGCTTCAACAGTAATCCGCAAGGTGTAAAACCATTGAATCAAAGGTTGCATTATTCCTGTTGCTCTAGATACTCCTTGCAAACAGGGAACTGGGAAAGATACGAGATGATCCACCCTTTGTTCGGTGACTAAAACCCGTTTGTCATCCAAAAGAGCATCTAGGTTGTCATAGAACAACAAATACGTGCGGGTTTGGGAAGGATAAACTTTGAGTTTGTGCTGAACTTGGGTAATAATTCCAAACTGACCGTAACCACAAAGTACGTGATTAAAAAGTTCGCTGTTTTCTTCAGGCGAACACCAGAGAATATCACCTTCTGCTGTTACGACTTCTAAACCAAGACAATTATCAGCTTGATTTCCGTAACGAAAAGAGGCTGCACCTATACCACCCGCAGAATGAGTTCCTCCTACAGAAACACCAAAATAATTGGTTAATACGGGAGGAACTAAACCATCAGGAATACAAGCATCAATTACTTGATTCCAAGAAGTCCCCGCATCAGCTTTAAACCAGAGTTGCTCTTTTTGGATCTCTCGAATTTTATCGAGATTCCTCATATTTAAAACGATTCCATCTTGGTTTAAAGACTGACCGCCTAACGAATGTCCCGCAGCGCGTGAAGAAACTACTAATCCTTTTTGAGCGGCATATTTAACAGTTTGGGCAATATCGTTAGCGTTTTGAGGAGTGACAACAACTTGAGGAGACTTTTGGAATATACCACCAAAATCTTCGGAAACTTCTGTCAAAATTTCTGAAGCGTTGCTGACTTCACCTGCAATCAAATGCTTGAGGTCTTGAAGAATGCCATTCATAAAAGTTACGATCCTTTAGAAAGAGATGTTTTTAAAAGATTCATCCCAATCTGCAAGATTTTAGGAGTCAAGCGAATCAAATCGAGAATATGAGAGAATAAGCTCGGTGTTTTTTGCGGCTTTACTTCTAACCCTTTGGCAGGTCTTTCATACTTGAACATACAAACGCAGTCACCATCTGCTTGCTTGCTAATAATTGCAGCTTTCATCCCAGGAAATGCTCTCCTGGTTGCTTCTTGTTCCATCTCACAAATAACTCGGCAAGGGCTTTCAAGTCCATATTCTTTGGCAATTGAAAGCACCGGGCAAACTCGTTGAATTTCTAGTGCAGCATCTTTTCCTTCTTGGGAAATATCTACGACTTGCATTTTGAAGCCCATGATCCGAAAGATCGGAATTGCATCGGTAAAGCCTTTCGCTATGGTGGTATTGTCAATGAAAGCACCCATGAACGCTTTTTGATGACTAGGGTAGGCTAACATCATTTGTTCAAAAGCTGCATCTTCTCCAATTTCATCTGACAGTTTCTTGTAGGCTGCAAATCGATTCCTAAACATACTTACTGCTTTGGAAGAATCCATTTGCATCACATCGTTCATGGTAATGTCGCCAATACCTATAACGTTATCCATTGCCAGTTCTCCGTGTTTGTTACTCATTTAAATGACCTAAAAAAACGAGCTAATCGATGGCTAATTACTGCTAAATTTCAGACAGCGATCGCCAGAAACTTTTTTGCTCCTATAATCCTACGATTGACTTCAGGGCTAGCATGTCCTTGGTGATTCAGGGCTAGTATGAATTGAACTCCATAAGTATAGTAAAATGATCGTCAACGTTAGATATCTGCTAGCGAACATACACAAGAATACAATGTCAACTTCTTGCAGTTGTTTGATGGAGAGAGAACTCAACCATTGAGCTTGGAAAAACTTGCTAATTTCAGTTTTGAAGTTGGCGAATTCAGTTGAGTTAGACCAGCGAAATAATTGGTTAATTTTTAGCAAAATACTTGTCGGCAATTTTTCCATAAACACCTTGTTACTTCCTATTTAGAGGCTATCTCTAAAGAAATGTAAAGAGTAAAAATTGGGCGCTTGTTATACCATTTCACTCAATTCTTGATACAAATTACTTTTCTTACTTTCCCTGGCTCAAGAACAGGCTGCCATCTGTATCAATCTTCAGGTGAAACGGTATTAGCCCTCTTTTATCACTTTGGGAGAACCCAATCACTGAAAGCCTTTCAGAGCTTAAATCTTCAGGTTTTGGTTCCAAATTTCAGTTCCTGTTAGAAAATAAACACTCAAAGCTTGACTCGATCAAAGTTTCGGAATCTTGCTTCGATTATTGTTTTCCGAGAGTAACAAAACAGGGTTAGGATTTGGGTAGCCAACATTTTTTATCAGCTGCTGTTTTCAAATCTGCTCTTGACCGTCTTTACACCCATTCCTGGGGATTTCTCAGTACCTCTAGAAGCTTTGCTTCTTGGCTATCAGCGGTGGGTTGGTCATTATAGTTCCAAAAAGCTTCTCCAGGCATACAATTAAGAACACTTTGTGTACTCACGATGCCGCTTTCCAATCCGAATCGAACACCTCTGTCATGCAGTAGAATAAATTCGGCATAACGTCCGCGTCTGATGCGCTGCCAATATTTATCCTGTTCTGTAAACTCCATATCCTTACGTTGTTTGACAATCGGAAAATAAGCAGGGATGAAAGCTTCAGAACAAGTTTTTACGAAGGAAAGTAAAGTTTCGACATCGGAATGTTGTAAATTGTCAAAGAAAATTCCACCTACACCTCTACACTCACTGCGATGAGGAAGATAAAAGTATTCGTCACACCACTTTTTCAAGCGTGGATAGAGTTCTGCATCGTGCTGGTCGCAAGCTGCTTTATGTACTTGATGAAAATGAACTGCATCTTCTTCAAATAAGTAAATTGGTGTTAAATCACCTCCACCGCCAAACCACCAAGAACCAGGTTCAGTGCCATCACCCAATTGGAAGTAGCGATAGTTAACGTGTGCTGTCGGTATCATTGGATTAGATCCATTAATAACAACACTGGTACTCGTAGCGAAGAAAGAAGTACCTTTTTGATCTGGCGTTATAGTTGTTGGGTCAGCCATCACAACATCCGATCCTCGGAAGGTGACACCAGGAGGTAACTCACCTTGCATCGATACGTAGTTGATACCTACTTTTTCAAATACATTCCCGCTCCGCAGCGACTTGTCGATATATATAGCACCATTGCTGTTTTCACCTTGTACCCATTGGCCTCTTTCATCTCTTGTCCAGCGTTGTTCGTCAAGTTTACTTCCATCTATTTCCTCAATAGTTTGGCAAACATTATCGAACATATCTAGCAAAAAACTTTCAACTCTATTACTAATGGGTGGTTGCTTGACTGCTGGATTTTCAAGAATTTGAACCATGACAACTGACCTCGTAGTGACTAAATAGTTATTTGCAAAAAAGGAATTTTGGAATCTAGAAAAATTGGAAGTTGCTTCTCAACCTTTCATCTTGAGGTTGCATTGATTAAGTATGTTTGCTCTGTAGCAAAATTCTGGGAAGGAAAGAGCTAGCATTTCGCGTTAATTACTTTTGGTTTTCGCGTTACCTAAGTCCTTTCACTATCTATCTTTTTACTTTAGTCAGGTTTTTACTAGTGAAGATATAGAATTTTAGGAAAATTATAAAGAAAATATTAAAAACGTAAGTGCCTAGTTTGGACAAGAAAAATAGGATAACTTCAATAGCTATAACCAGTCACACTTCAAATCAGTGTTTGACATTATTTTGACTTAACTAAAAAATAAGTTATTTTTATCTAATATTTAACTTAAACATAATCAATATCTCAGTCTTTAGATAGAAGACAGACTATTATTGTAAATTATTGGTATTTGTACTATTTTTTTAGCTTTTTCAAAAATCGAGACTTCCAGAAAATAAAATATACAGTTAATTGAAATGATAATCATTTTTAAAAGCGAAAAATATGCAAGATAAATATCTGCACTCAAGAGCAACTTAGGAGCAGCCGCACCACCTACTACGAATGAAATAAACACTTTTTTCCCTACTCTCCGTATTTCTTGAAAGTGCAGTAGGACATGACTTTTTTAGTTAAATGTATCCATCAAGTAAGTTTGACTGACTAACTTAACAACTGAATGCTTATCATTCCCAGTCATAGTTTTAGCAAAATATAATGCTGTTTAAATCCCATCATTTTTTTTATTCTAATGATTCTCTAAAATTCAGTTTCGGGTATTTTTTTGAGGTTTAATCTTGGCAATCGGCTTGAGGCAATACCCTAAATCATTTAACTTGACACGAATTGTTTCCGAAGTTGGTAATTCTTCATAAGTATAACCAAATTTATCAATTAACTGCTGTCTAACTTCAGCAGCAGAAAGAGGTGTATACAGTCTTTGGCTTTTACAAATTGGGTCTATTTGGCTTTGTGAATCGACAATTTTTTTGATATTTTCTAAAAGATTTGGTAGTTTTACTTCTGCTTTATAACGCCCTCTACTTCGATAATTATCCACGCAAGTGATACTAGTGCTTAATTCTTTAATTCCTTTACTAATAGTTACACGATTCCATCCTAACTCTCGCTCCGCTAGAGACTGTCCCCCCTGTCCTAATGCCACAACTGTTTGTGCTATAAATTTACGTTTGTCCGCACCTTTTAATTGCTGTGCGGTTTCCTTCAACAACTTTTTCAGTGAATCCGTTAATTGTATTGACATCTTTATCCACCCCAAAATAAAATCATCATTAAATTTACTACAAAAAGGGAAGGGAGAGGCTAAGAACGGCAAGCTCTCCCACTTTTATATAATGATTATCATTATTGTGTTTGTATATTTTATTTTCTGGAATTTTCTTAAAATGCGTGCAGTGTTGTCACTACTAAATAACTTTTTTCTTAACTTCACTAGTCTTTACTGGTGAAAATTTTTAGAAAACTTACCCTAGATCACAAAGGACTTTTGAACTTTTGTTTTTGTAGCCTGGATGTATAAGGAGGAGCAAGAGTCATATACGGTGATTAAAGGTAGTATGCCGAAAGCGCTTAAGTTTCGGTTTAAAGCGCTCTGTGCACAATATGGATTAAAGATGAGTGAAGTCTTGGAAGTATTAATCAGCGAATGGGTAAAGGCTGATGGCCCAACTTCTTCTTTCATGACTAACACCTTAGATGAAGACCGAGACGATATCACGCATATCAAGGCATACATTCCCTCCTCCCTGAAGATACAATTTAAAGTTCTTTGTGCTCAAAGAGAGGTTATGCAACGCTTTATCCTCCACAACCTTATTCGTGAATGGGTAGAAACAACCCATGAAAATGAAAGAAACTTGCCATGAATCTATTATTCCGTTCAACTAACATCGACAAACCTAACAAAAGTAACCAATTAAGTCTAAAGAGTAGTAATCCCTTTATCCAACTGATATTTAACAGGGACACTATATCTGAGACTCGTAAGCTTCTAGATAGAGCTATAGTATCTGCTGCCAAAGATACATTACCCAACTGCAAGCCACCGGCCTTAACTCCCTCCCATTGGATCTGGCAACTTGCCGCTTCCTACCATTTAACTCACTCTACTGGGGTATTAATGGAAGAAGCAGCTGGGCGCTTTGCTGAATTGGGACGCTGGAGTTTAGCACAGTGGGCGGCACAGAAAGCTCGTGAAGAACAAGGTCACGATCGCCTCGCCTTGCTTGATATTCAGTCGATGGGATATGAGGCGGAAGCTGTAGTCAAAGCACTCCTCCCTCCGAGTGCTATGGCTTTGCTGAGTTACTTCACTCAGAGCGTACAAGCAGCAGATCCAATTGGTTGCGTTGGGTATTGCTATACGATGGAACGTCTAGCAATGAATATCAAAGCAGAGCATATTCAACAGGTGGAAGCGATACTACCACCTAATACCTATGCTACTCGCTGCCTGCGAATGCACAGTTGTTTAGGTAGTGACGTAAAGCATGTGGATGAGACAGTTCAAATAGTGGCAGCACTAAGTTCAGAGGAGCGCACTAACATAACTGTCGCCTGCTATGAAACTGCACTGTTGTACTTCGGTTCGCTTAAGGAGAAGTATATATCAGAAGTGGAATTACAGCAGGTATTGAATCAGTTGAGGTTAGATCCTTGTAATCAGAATAATTCTATTCCTCAATACATTTGCTAGTGCAGAGAGCGCTGAACAATGATTAATTTGTTGGCGTTGCAGAGAAAGCGGAATGATTTAGCAAATTGTAAAATTTCTCCGTCTGCTTCCCCTGTACAAGAACTGCCTAAGAACAGCTTGCTACAATTCATCAACTTGTTGTGGAACGCCAATTTGTTTAACCAATTCTTAATTACATACTTGAAACAATCTGAGGAAAATACAATGAACGTCGCAATCACAAGCATTGGGCAGCAATTTTTTGGCTGGAAATCTTTTAGATACTTTTTGAAGCACAACTTCGAGACTTGGTTTCAAGTTCCAAATGACGACGAAATTGAACTGGAAGACTTTTTGAAAGATCAATTCGACCAAGGAATATTTTTTAATATTCCTTCCTCTTTCTAAGCTCTTGTGAGAGGTTAAGATAATGCGTATTTTGTCAATCAGTCAAAATACCCTCTAGACCTCAGTAGAGCGAAAATAGCGATCGCTTGGGCGCGGGCACTCCGCGCCATCACTCAATTATTCAAGCCAATACTAAGTAAGTATCTAGGCATAAATAAATTTAAAGTTTGTAGTGAGTTAGCGCGGTCTTGGGGGTTTCCCCCATGAGCGACTAACGAACCCGAAGGGTAAGGACTTTAGTCCTGATAATCCTTGCTCTGAGCGATAAATCGCTCACTACAAACTAGGAGTTTATTTTATATTTAATTATGTCTATAGCAATCCTAAATCATTAGTGAAAAATTAGATCCCCGACTTCTTCGAGAAGTCGGGGATCTGGACATCGCGCATTTTCACAACTCATTTAGGATTGCTATACCTACTTATATAAGTTTTTCATCTTATTTAGTTGATTATCTAATTTCAGATAATCAACTAAATAATTACTAGATGTTAACGCAATGTTTACAGCTTTTTAACCTCTCTTTATACAACCATAGCTATATTGCGATTGGTAAGTTTTACTGAATTTCTGTAACTTTAACAGAAACAATTGTAGTTTGTTTAAACAAATAAATAGTAACAAATGAAGAAGTCTAATTTTCTCAGGGCTATTCTAACTATTGCTGTACCAACAGCAATATCTTTCACTCTGCTTAATTATCTACAAAAGCCACTAACAGCCCAAACCTCAAGTGTTCATCTAAGAATGGGCAATCCTAGTAATGCTGGCAGTAGTTACAGTAATCTTTTGTTGAGCAAATCTCAATACGCAGTTTCTCACAATTGCTATAGAGGGACACCAAATTGGGTAAGTTGGCAGCTAAACACATCATGGCTAGGAAGCGCACCTCGCCAAGATGATTTTCGTGCAGATACTACATTACCTTCAAACTGCTACAGAGTCACTTCTTCCGATTACACTGGTAGCGGTTTTGATAGGGGACACATGACTGCTTCAGCAGATAGGACAAATACAGTTACCAATAACTCTGCTACTTTTTTAATGACGAATATAATTCCTCAGTCACCTGATAATAATCAGGGGCCTTGGGCTGCACTAGAAAACTATTCTAGAGACTTAGTAAACCAGGGGAAAGAACTCTATATTATTTCGGGTTCCTATGGCACTGGTGGAACTGGGTCGAATGGAACAAGAAACACAATTGCTAATGGTAACGTTACAGTTCCGAACAGAACATGGAAGGTTATTGTAGTATTCAATTCATTAAATTCTAATGCTAGCAACGTCACTACTAACACAAGAGTAATTGCAGTGAATGTGCCTAATTCGCAGGGAATTAGAAATAATAGCTGGAGAGACTACAGAGTTAGTGTTGATTCCATTGAAATAAACACTGGTTACAATTTGCTCTCTAATGTTTCTTCGTCTGTTCAAAGTGTAATTGAGTCTAGAGTTGACAATTTGTAAGGATACTTACTTCACTTAAAACTTAAAGCCTGTCTGTAATTCAATACGGTTCAGTTAAGGGCTAATTGTACAAATTTGTGGGTTTTCGAGACGCGATAAATCGCCGTCTCTACAAGTGTTTTGGTATTATCTGAACTATATTGGTCTATAATTTATAGACAGGCTGATGTTTGATTAGTTAGGTTTCTACAACTTTTGTCGAAATTCCGGCTAAATCTCCAGATGGAGTTTTACCAACAATATAGACATCAATATTTATCGTACCTATGCGATAAACTTTAATATCAGTGAAGGTGTCTTGTAGTATTTTGACAAGTGATTTAAACTTTGGCACATTTTGTTGTTGTATTTCATCGTGCCATTCTTTTTCTTGGGCACAGTTCCGAAAAAAATAATCTAGTTCGACTTCTTCAACTGATGTTTCTTGAGGATGTCCTGCTAACTGGAGAAGTTTTTGAGCGGTCATTGGTTCTTGCGCTTGATTAGACCACAAAAAAACTTCAAAAGGATACTCTGATTCACTTATCATTAACAAACCATCGGAAGCTTGTTTAAGTTTTTCCGTAATCTCGTTAGTCATAAAATTTATTTATGGTTATGAGCATTGATTTTTGAGTTTGCCAATCAGAGAATTAAGATTAATTTGGGTAGGCCAAACTTGAGGAAGATTTCCAGAATTATATCCTCTGTCTTTCAATCCTTGAATAAAAAATTACCTATTTCTCCTCTGCTCCCTGCTCCCTGCCTCTTTTCAATGCCCCATGCCCCATGCCCCATTCCCCATACATGATTCATCAACCTAGTGGATGAGCTTTTAATCTTTCTCAGTTAAAAATGATTCATCTTTTTGATAGAGGGAGCAAATATATCCACTTGTGAACATGGAAAGAACCTTTAGAGGTGGATAAAAATGGCTAAGGCAAATCCAGTTGAAATACAAAAACACTTGAAAGGTGTTGACTATCCCGCGAGTAAGAAAGAATTGACTAAGCACGCTAAAAAGCAAGGAGCAGATAAGGAAATTCTCTCTCTGTTAGAGAAACTGCCAGATGATGAGGAATTTGATAGCCCAGCCGATCTCAATAAAGCTATAGGTGAGATAATCTAGGTTCTTGCTCTGGCGGGGAATAATCTCCTGATTTCCCGCCACTTTTACTGATTAAATGAATTGATTCAATCTGAATCGACTTTTCTAAAGCTTTTGCCATATCGTATAAAGTCAGGGCGGCCACAGAAACGGCAGTTAAGGCTTCCATTTCTACACCAGTTTCAGCTTTAGTTTTAACTGTGGCTTGAATTTGATAACCAGGTAGTTGCGGGTCGGGTATAATCTCGACTGCGATTTTTTGCAAAGGCAAAGGATGACACAGAGGAATTAAAGTGGCTGTTTGCTTGGCTGCCATAATCCCAGCCAATCTTGCAGTTGCCAAAACATCCCCTTTTGGAACATTTCCAGCTTGAATGGCAGCGAAGGTGGCTGGCAGCATCCGCACATTAGCAGCGGCTACTGCTTGGCGGATAGTGGGTGCTTTATCAGACACATCTACCATCTGTGCCTGTCCGTGGTGATCTAGATGGGTTAAGCTGGCAAAATTAGATGGAAAATTATCTTGCGTCATTTAGTTAGAACGTGTTAATATAGATTGTCGGTGAGGGCGTGTAGCTCAGTGGACTAGAGCACGTGGCTACGGACCACGGTGTCGGGGGTTCGAATCCCTCCTCGCCCGTTTTTGAAGGCTAAGAGTTAAAAGTTAGGAGTGAAGAGTTAAATTTCTTCACTCCTAACTTTTAGGTTGTTCAATGAGTAGGCATCTGGAGCTAAACCTAGTGCAAAGCGCAGGGAGTTAGATAGGTTTTTGCTCGACTGGGTGAGGAAGATGACAAGTGCTAGAGAAGTCATCACAGCACCATAGCCAAACATATTGCGGTAGCCTACAAGTTCTGCAATAGTACCCAGAAGAGGAGCAGCGATCGCAATTCCCAGGTCAAGTCCAGCTATGCATATAGCAAAAATTTTCCCCCGTTCTTGCGGCAGTGAGCGGTCTGCCATCATGGTGATGATCATCGAGATCAGTGTACCACCACCAGCACCTTCAACGATCGCAGCCAGTAAGAAAACGATCGCACTGTGAGCTTGCCACAGCAATATTAACCCCAAAACATAGCAAAAAATACCAAAGGTAATAAACAAACCACGACCTAAGCGATCGCTTGCCTTACCAGCAAACACCCTGATACTAAAACTAGAAATTGCCGCAACTGTAAAAAACAGTCCGCCATTGAAGTCCAACTCAGTGGATTTGAGAAACAACGATACAAAGGTATGTACAGCACCGACGGACAAACCAACCAGCAACATAACTATAGTTGGAACTCTCACCTGTGGACTGCTCAAGGTTTGCCAAAAATTGTGATTTTCTCCCTGAGTTTGTTCCTGTGTCTGCACTGGTGGATTATTAACTTGGACAATCCCCAAGAGGGCGCAAAAACCCAATTCAGCAGATAGCAGAAATAATATCCCGTAACCACTGGTAGCTTCTAAATACCCTCCCAAGGCGGGGCCAATTGCTAAACCAAGGGGAGTTGTGAGGCTCATGTAACCTATGATTTCACCACGAGTTTCAGCCGGAGCTAAATCTGCGATTAAGGCACTGTAGCCAGTGGTAAAAGCAGCTACGCTAATGCCGTGAAAAATCCGCACCAGGATGAGTAGCCCAAGTGATTGAGTTGCCAAGTAACCAAAGGGTGCGATCGCAGCTACTATCGTACCAATCAACAAGACAATTTTTCGGCCACGTTCATCGGCTAATCGTCCCAACATTGGGCGAGACAGCAACAACCCAATGGCAAAACTACCCATCACAATCCCAATTTCTTGATTGTTTGCGCCCACATGATCGATGTAAAGCGGTAGGGTTGGTAAGAGCGAAGACAAGCTCGACCAGAATAATAAACCTGCTGTAAATAAAACCAGCAGGTTGCTCCGTAGTTCGGCATCAAAGGTATTAAATGCTTTCAAGGTAGATGCTATTGAATGAGTTTTTTGTTATTTGTTATTTGTCATTTGTCATTTGTCATTTGTCTAGAGTCAACCAAATATTATTTACTTCTAACTATTTACTAATGACCAATGACCAATGACCAATGACCAATGACTAATGACCAATGACCAATGACCAATGACAAATCAATACCATTGTTACCTTACTTAACATTTTTTGCTACTACTTCTCGCACGCGATAGATAGGCCTTCCTTGGGATTCATGGTATGTACGCATGAGCAATTCTGCCAAAAGACCGAAGCAAAACAACTGCACACCAGTTACTAGCAGGAGAACTGCCAAAATTAGCAACGGGCGATTGCCAATCATTTCACCTAAAGCCAATTTGACAAAAGTCAAGTAAATTCCGATCCCCGTTCCCGAAACCATTGAAATCAAGCCCAACAGTCCAAAAACGTGCATCGGGCGGGTGAGGAATTTTTTCATAAACAGAATGGTTAACAAATCCATCAATACCCGGAATGTCCGCCAAATTCCATATTTACTGCGACCAAAGCGACGGGCGTGATGGCGCACGGGTACTTCAGTAATTCTAGCTCCTTCAATGTACGCCAAAGCAGGTAAAAATCGGTGTAATTCCCCGTAGAGATTCATATCTGCCAAAAGTTCTGCACGATAGGCTTTCAGCGAACAGCCATAGTCATGAATATTCACGCTAGTGGTGCGGCGAATTAACCAATTGGCAATTTTGGAAGGAAGTAAGCGATTTACGGCACCATCTTGGCGTTTTTGCCGCCAACCACTGACCAAATCGTAACCTTCATCTAGCTTTGCTAATAACATGGGGATATCAGCTGGGTCATTCTGGAGATCAGCATCTAAAGTGACGATCGCTTTCCCGACTGCATAATAAAATCCAGCAGCCATCGCCGCAGTTTGTCCGTAGTTGCGACGCAAAATTACCACTTTTAAATTAGTACGAATTTGCGCCTCTTTCTTGAGAAATTCCCCGGAACCATCTGTAGAACCATCATCCACGCAAATAATTTCATAATTTATTTGACTAGAGGATAAAGTAGATGCGATCGCTTCTAGTAAAAGCGGCAAACTTTCCACCTCGTCATGTATTGGCAACACCACTGAAACATCTGGGACAATTGCTGAAATAGCCCCATTCTCCTCACTTAACCCTTGATTAACCAACCCACTCCTCATATACCTGTGCGCCCTCAGCGTCTCTGTGGTTCGTAACTCTTGATAACTCTACCAGCACCTCGCAGCTGCTGATAGTACGACTGACTAACCGCATCTCCCTGTTCCGAAAGAATATCAATCCCAATTCCATCGCGTCCCTGATCTTTCCCAGAACTATGGATGTAATAACTATCGGCCAAATAAAGTCCGACATGGGTTGCTTTTTGGCTAGTTCCAAAAAATACTAGATCCCCGGCTGCTAATTCTGCAATAGTAATTGGTTTCGTGAATCCTTCCTGTTGATAGGCATCTCTAGGTAGCCAAATACCCACCGAAGCAAACGCCGCTTGCATTAACCCAGAACAGTCATAATTTGGCCCAACCGTACCACCCCAAAGATAATAATTTGATTGTTGCATCGCTTTTTGGGTAAAGGCGATGACCTCTACTAGGAGTTTTTTAATTTCAGCTTCAGAAAATGTTGCAGCCTGATAAGGTACAGTAGCAGATTGTAATGAATCCAAATCGGAAAAGGATACCCATCCCGGATAGTCATCTTCACACAAACACACCTCAATCGCTGAATTTTGCTGATTTGATGTTACCCATAAATGTCGCCCAGATGCGGCTTGAGTTGCCAAGCGTGTACATTCAGGAGAATCATATAAATTCAGGTCAGCTAAACACTGATACTCCCCTGATTTTGGATTTTGGATTTTGGATTTTAGATTAAAGGACATTATTAGAGAATGATTTTTTTTAATAGAGACGAACAACTCGAAAATATTGGTAATGGCATTTTAGATGCAACTTGGGCAGCCTTTCCGACCTTAGCCCGGAATCAAATTGCCATGACTTGGGTTGTTTATGATCCCCCTGTGCTAGTAAATACTGGTGGGGCGCTGACTCCCAATGCTTTTTGGGATCATCCAGTTCGTGGTTTTACTTATCGCGGTGTTGAACGAATTTATCCCGCTAGTGTAGTCAAGCTATTTTACCTGGTGGCGGTAAACGAATGGCTAGAAAAAGGCATGAGTCAAACTTCCAAGGAGTTGGAACGAGCCTTACGGGATATGATTGTCGATTCTAGTAATGATGCTACCAGCTTGGTTGTGGATATTCTCAGTGGCACTACATCAGGGCCAGAATTACCAACCGGGCCCTTTGAAACCTGGAAATATCAGCGTAATATTGTTAACCGCTATTACCAATCTTTGGGTTGGGAAGAATTGGAGACGATTAACGTCTGTCAAAAAACGTGGGGTGATGGCCCTTATGGACGGGAACGGGCGTTTGTAGGTGAGTTACTGGAAAATCGGAATATGTTGACCACAAATGCGATCGCTAGGTTACTGCATAGTATTGTAGGTGGGGTGGCGGTTTCAAGTGGGCGATCGCAAGCAATGATGGCTTTACTCAAACGGACTCTCAACGATTTACCATCCGACACTGAGGAAAATCAGATCACAGGTTTTTTAGGTGGCGGACTTCCTGAAAATACTCAAATTTGGTCAAAGGCAGGTTGGACAAGTCAAGTTCGCCATGATGCTGCGTATATTGAGTTACCAGAACAGCGTCCTTACCTCTTGGTGGTATTTACTGAAGGCAAAGCACAGGCTAAGAGTCGGGAGATTTTGCCCTTTGTTTCTAAACTAGTTGCCGAAGCGATCGCTAGTTTATGACACAATAATGTTGAAACGATTGGCAGATGCGATCGCTAATGGAGATTATGGCACTGGCGATCGCAGACATTAATCCTGAAACTATGTTACTTGCCCAATCAGGCTTTATTCCCGAAGCGTTGCATTACGCAAAAAAGCGATAATGCTATGATATTATAGGGAATGCATTAACATTTCCCTCAATTCATGACATTTGAATATGAAATAGACACTCAAATGTGTGAATAAATATCTGGAGAGGTGTCCGAGCGGTTCATGGTGACGCACTCGAAATGCGTTTTGGGGAAACTCAACGGGGGTTCGAATCCCCCCCTCTCCGTTTAAAAAAATTACTGAAAAACTAGTACACTGTGGCGGAAGTTTGCCTATCTTTAACGAGTTGCTCAAGTAGGGGCAATTCATGAATTGCCCCTACTTGTCTCTGACTTTTCAGCGCATTTGGAAAAGGTAAGGATTAACCTAACCCCCTAACCCCCTTCCCGATGCGGGAAGGGGGAAAATTCAAAGTCTCTCTCCTAAAAGGAGAGAGATTTAGAGAGAGGTTTTCCAGATACCGTGAAAATTCAGACTTGTCTAATTAATTGAGATGATATCTGGATTCAAACATTCAAACCGTGTTGTACTGGTTCATTATTTGCAACTGAGATGAGATGATGTTTCAGTGCTTACTTAGTCAAGTATTTCCCGAAAAACACTAAAATATACACAGCCAACACAGTTTTTTGGGATAATTGAGATAAACTAATGCCATCGTGTGAGGAGTGAACGATGGTAGATCGCAGCCTGGGGCGAGTACTCTCATTTAGTTTTATCAGCATTTGTTTATATCTGGGTATTAGTATAGGAGTCATTATCCGGCTTGGGCAATCACAGCGATTAAACGCTGCTACTACACCTACTGAGCCGGTGCAATTTCCATTAGTTATCCCTGAACTGACGCCATCAACAACAGAACAAAAAACCTTTCCAAATACTATTACCATCAAAGCCGTTGGAGATATTATTCCCGGCACTAATTTCCCAAACCATAGATTACCTCGTTTTCGAGATCAACTATTACCAAAATCAGTGAGAACTCACTTGCAAGGATCTGATATTTTATTTGGTAATTTTGAAAGTAGTCTAACTAATCATCCCTATACTGACAAAGATATTAGTCGAGGCCAAGTCTTTGCCTTCCGCTCTCCACCTGCATACGCCAAGCTATTTGCTGAGGCTGGTTTTAATGTGTTCAATATGTCGAATAACCATGCAATGGACTTCGGGCCTGTAGGATTCAAAGATACAAAGAAAAATCTTGAGGCTGTGGGCATTGCAACATTAGGTCATAAAAATCAAATTCTTTATTTGGAAGCTAACAATATCCCTGTAGCTATGGTTGGGTTTTCTCCTTATGAGATGTATAATTCCATTCATAATTTAGGAGCAGCCCAAGCACTCATAGCAGAAGCCAAAAATAAAGCCAATATTGTAGTAGTCTCGATGCACGCTGGAGCCGAAGGAACCGGGGCGCTACACGTTAAGAATCAGACAGAGTTTTTTTATGGAGAAAACCGAGGTAATTCGATCAAGTTTGCTCGAAACATGATTGATGCGGGAGCAGACTTAGTACTAGGACATGGGCCTCACGTTCCGAGAGCGATGGAAATTTATAAAGGAAAAATCATTGCCTATTCTTTAGGAAACTTTTTGGGATATAGGACTTTATCTACAAATGCCCAAACAGGTGACTCAATGATTTTAGAAGTTAAACTCAACCCGGCAGGAGATTTGGTATCAAGTAAAATTATTCCTGTTCGGATGGATAGACAGGGAATCCCTCAGATTGATCAGAGTTTTCGGACTGTTAAACTTATGCGTTATTTGAATAATCAAGCTTTTCCCAAGAATCCGGTGAAGATTAATAAGAAAGGGGAAGTTGTTGTACAAAATAGGCTTGCTCCTCGCGAACTCTCTTTAAAATAATTCGTAATTCGTAATTAGTTAAGAGGAGCCAGTACTGTGCTGGATTCACTGCGCTGCTTGATCAAAATCCAAAATTGACTAGTTATTGATTTTGTAGCTTTTCCTCAAACTTTTCAACATTCTGGGGTTGAATATTAGTTGGTGTATTTTGCTTTTCCAGTGTTGGTACTACTACAGCAGAAGGATCTGATTGTCTGGATTCCTTTGGTGGCAATGGTGGTATAACCACAGGGTTGGACGGACTCACGGGTTGAGGAGATACAGAATCTTGATTAGAAGCGGGTAAGTTATTTTGGGGCAAGGGTGCGGGAGAAGCATTCCGAGATGAGCGGATTGCCCGTAGTTTCTCCACTAGCGAGGGTGTGGGTGAAACACTAGGTGAAGGTGTGGATTCTTCAGAATTGCCGCTTTGTGATTCTTCTGTAGGGATGCTACGGGGAGATTCTTCTTGGGAAGAACGACGATTACGCCGACGCTGTTTGGAATTAGAGGCGGGTGCTGATTCGGTTTTTGACGTGCTGTTAGTGTTTTCACCCGGAGATGACGATGTACTATTGAAGTCAGGTACTTTCGCGTCTGGTTGTTGAGTGGGCTGTTCAAAAAGCGGCTTTGCAGTTGGCTGCTGCTGAGATTTGGGTAATATGCTCGTGATCCCAAAACCTGCTGTAGCAGCAACTAGGGCTACACCTATACCAATAAATACCTGAGATGATCCCAGCTTTTTAGCCAGTGCAGGTTCCTTAGCGATGCCTGGGTTGGGCTGCGCCAACGCAGATGGTCTATGAATACGATTTTGGCCGGTTTTCCCAATTATAGTTGCTGCCTGCTGTGCAGATAAATTAACAGTTGGCACTGCGTAAGTGGGTAAAACTTGCGGTGTTCCATTCACCCCATTTCCAGGTAGCAATTGCAGCCACTCAGCAACCGTCGCTGGCCGAAAACGAGACTCTACCGCCATACCGCGCATTACTGCCTGGTTGACAGCAGCGCTTAAATGTGGTTGCAGTTCACGAGGGGAAGGCATTTGCTCGCGATCGCGCAATAATGCTGGCATGGGAACTTGGGCTGTTAATAGTGCATATAAGGTTGCAGCTAAACCATAAACATCTGTGGCGGGTGTACGTGGCGCTTGCGTCAAGTACTGCTCAATGGGGGAATACCCTTCAGAAACCAGACCTGTGTGAGTTTGCCTCACACCCCCATTAAATTCCCTGGCAATGCCAAAATCAATTAATACTACTTCCTGCGTTCCCAGGCGAAGGATGATATTATCTGGTTTGACATCACGATGTAACAAACCATTGTTATGTACTACCTGCAACGCTGCCCCAATTTGCCGGATGTAATGAATTGCTGTGGCTTCTGGCAAAGGTATTCCTGGTAATACAAATGCGTCTCCCAAGGTTTCCCCAGGAATGTATTCCATTACCATATAAGGCAGTCCAGCTTCCACAAAAAAGTCACTAACTCTGACTATATTTGGGTGTATACACGTAGCTAATCGTCTGGCTTCATCTTGGAATTGGCGCTCGAATTTAGCAAAATCAGGATGTTGTCGCAGCCGTTCATTGATGGTTTTCATCACCACCTCCTGACCCAAGTAGTGATGCGTAGCTTTAAAGGTAATGCCAAAGCCACCCCGCCCTATTTCTTGAATTAGGGTATATTTTCCATCCTGCAAAATTGTGC
The DNA here is from genome assembly GCF_054786515.1 of Nostoc sp. UIC 10890. Lineage (NCBI taxonomy): Bacteria > Bacillati > Cyanobacteriota > Cyanophyceae > Nostocales > Nostocaceae > Nostoc > Nostoc sp. UIC 10890. The sequence goes on along the minus strand of NZ_JBSGKF010000001.1, from coordinate 397,473 downwards.
CTGCTAACATAAAGAGTCCTGAGTCCTGAGTGAGCAGATAAGTAGCGAGTCCTGAGTCTTGAGGGATTTCCCAAAAATTTTCCCATATTTTTATCAGGCAGGGTTCTTGCCTGTCTATCCTACGGGATGATTTCGTTGTTGGAATTCCTGAAGTGAGAAAGACCTCCCCATGATCACAACAGTTTTATCTTTCTCAGATGATAGCGCGGGAATGCGGCAAGCCTAAAGCGGAAGACGAGCTAATACCAATTTTGTATGAAGTTCCATCTTGGCATTACCAATGCATATAGAAGAAGTTTCTTCTATAACAGTCATGAATTTATACCTGATTCATGAAAATTCTAATTCAATTGCTCTCCAACTTGCCTAATTATATAACTCCTGAAATATAATCTACGGTAATTATATCGACAAAAAGTATAATAAGCTCTAATCATCACTAATTCTATCGGCAAACCGTATATTATGGATAAAGCAATAAAATAACCTACTTCAAAAGACAGATTTTGAAGTAATCAAGCAATATCTTTTGATATCTGGCTAATTTTGCCGTTTTTATTGAATATCTTCTCAAAGCTTGCTCCCTTAGAGTATTTACCAAGCTGGCAGACATTAGAAAGTTAGAAGGAGTGAATGTGATCAACGCCATACAAATTAACGAAAACTTGACAACTACAGGACAAGTCATACCAAAACAGCTTGAGCAAGCTATCCAAGAAGGTTTTAAGTCTGTTCTCAATTTGCGATCGCCTGATGAACTAGGATTTTCTCAGGATGAGCAAAAAGTCGCGGAAGCATTGGGGCTGTATTATCAAAATGTTCCACTCAAGGTGGATCTGAAAAATTTGAATGAAGAGGTGATTACCAAAATCCTCACGACACTCGAACAAATCCCGAAACCAGCAGTTGTGCATTGTGCCGCCGGGATGCGATCGACTGGAATTGCGCTATTGAGTATCGCTATCCAGGAAGGATTAACACCAGAGGAAACCTTAGCAAAAGCAAGAAATCTCGGCTTTGGATTCTTTGAACACGCTGGCGTTAGTCCCCGATTGAAGGAATTATTTGTGGACTACGTTAACAAACACGCCAAGGTAGCTGTACCTGCTAGCTGATCTTAAATATTAGTGATTTCTAATTGTTATGTCCTAATAGACTAGTACCGTAAGGCGGAATTAAAAATTAAAAATTAAAAATTAGAAATGAATCCAGCATAAGGGTTTCGTTGATTTGGAATGATTGGTTTATTTCCGCCGTGTTGTACTAGACGGCTGTTATACAAATCATTAAATTAAAAACTGCTCTTGCTGAAAGTAGACAAGAGCAGTTTTTAATCGCAAAGCCCAAAACAAGAATTTAGGCATCTTCAAGTTCAAATTGAGCCACCGTAACAGCATTCAAAGCGAAAGCTAAAACTAATGGCATTGGCGACTGAAACCAAAAGGTAAAAAGAATAGCTAGGATTGTGCCGATTACTGCGGACATTGACCACAGTCGTTCTTCAATAGTCAGTCCTTTTTCGGCTTTAATCAATCTAAGAACATGAACTGGGATTGGTTCTGGCATTACCCCACCCGGAGGGAAAGCCCAGAAGTTGTTACGTCGTTCGACAAATAAATCTGTCCAGCCATTTTCTTGGCACCATGCCTCAATCCATTGAAGTGAGTAATGATTCATCATCGGGTTTCGGAGTTTGGTTTGTGGAAGTTGTGTACTTGGTGAATGTAAACTCTTGGAGATTCCTGAAGAACTAACTAATCGCTATAAAATTAACGCTAATTATCCAACTTTTAAGCTTTGTTAAGCAATTGAGACGCATATAATTACGCTCAAACCTTGCTTTCATTAATTAAAAGACTAACAGTTGATCGGGTCTGTTGAATTTAAAAGACAATAAACTTTACTTGAGAAATTGAAAGTCAAGAAACGTAAATAAGTTGGTGAGTATTACTGCTCAATAAAACTCTTTATATCCTGAAATTCAAATCTAAAAATGAAGAATTGTGAACAAATCAATAAGTGTAGACATAGCTCGTTATATGGATTGCTTTATCCAGCTAAACTATTCCTTTAGAGTTAGAAATCTCAAGTTTTATCTGCATCAAAAGCGATAGATTATGCTCTGGGTCTATGTTTTGCTAAAACTTGCTTGATGTGACAGGTAACTTATACTTAGTCATTGCGATTTATTATCTGATATTTAATTTTAGTGCGATCGCAGATTGCCACTCTCTACCTCAAGTAGCAGGGATAATTTCGCTAAGGTAAGAAGTTTCTGCTCTTTTTGCGTTACAAAATATTAAGCAACGGAAATACACGTTCTCCAAGTCCAGTAGCAAGGCTGCGAGTCTCAATTAGTACGATCCAGTCTTGCTAATATTCAAGTGCGGTAATGAAATGCGGCGATTATACACTAAATTGGCTCTCAATATATTTTGGCGGCAAGGGTTGGCATTCCTTCTCGGAATTTTTATCTGGTGTGTGGCCGATCCAGCAGTGGCAGTAGACTGGACTCATCCACTGTCATTTAGTAATGCAGAGTTATCAAGACGTGATTTTTCTGGACAGAGTTTGCAAGCTGCGGAGTTTTCTAACGCCAATATGGAACTGGCTAACTTTTCAAACGCTGACTTACGGGGAGCAGTTATGAGTGCTTCGGTGATGACAAAAGCAAATCTCCACGGAGCGGATTTAACGAATGCAATGGTCGATCAGGTAAACTTGACTAAGGCGGATTTGAGCGATGTAGTTTTCAAAGAAGCTCTTTTGCTCCGCGCCATATTTAATGATGTAAATATAGACGGTGCAGATTTTACAGATGCAATTTTGGATAGAGCGCAAATTAAAGAACTGTGCGAAAAAGCCAGTGGTGTGAATTCCAAAACAGGCGTGCAAACTCGTGATTCTTTAGGATGTCAATGAAGCGTGTTGGTGTAATTGGTGGCGGACAACTAGCCTGGATGATGGCGGATGCAGCACAGAAGCTAGGAGTAGAATTAGTAGTACAAACTCCAAGCGTTCACGACCCGGCCGTGTCAATCGCTCAGGAAACTGTTTTCGCGCCAGTTGATGATGCAAGTGCTACGGAAATATTAGCTCAAAAATGCGATGTTATCACCTTTGAAAACGAATTTGTTAATCTGCAAGCTTTATCTGGTTTAGCACAGCAAGGCGTTTGTTTTCGTCCCAAATTAGAAGCTTTAGCTCCTCTTTTAGATAAATATCATCAGCGTTGCTATTTACGTGATTTGGGCTTACCAGTTCCTCAATTTTTCGCTCTTGAAGAGGGGGAAAATCTTCAATCCGAAATAGAATATCTAGGTTTTCCAGTAGTTTTGAAATCCCGCCGTCATGGTTATGATGGTCAAGGTACTTTCATAATTCAGGATTTTGCTACTTTAGAACAAAAGCTAAGTGATGAAACCACAACAAAGACTTTAAATCAATCACTATTCTTGTTAGAAGAATTTGTTCCTTTTGAAAGAGAACTAGCAATAATTGCAGCTCGTTCTGTGGAGGGAGAAATTGTCACTTATCCAGTAGTGGAAACCCAACAAGAACAACAAGTGTGTCGGCGGGTGATTGCGCCAGCCGAGATTACACCTAATCAAGTAGCAGAAATCCAAGCGATCGCACATACTCTATTAAATAGCCTGGAAGTAGTGGGGATTTTTGGAATTGAGCTATTTCTCAGCGCTGATGGCAAAGTACTGGTAAATGAAATTGCACCCCGTACCCACAATTCTGGGCATTTTTCTCTTGACGCTTGCGAAACTTCTCAGTTTGAGCAGCATCTTCGAGCCGTTTGTGGTTTACCTTTAGGGAATCCGGCTTTGCAGTGCGCTGGTGCTGTAATGGTTAACCTACTGGGGTATGAAAATTCTCACAGCGACTACCAAAGCCAGCGTCAACAAATAGCAGAAATTCCCCAGGCGCACGTTCACTGGTATGGGAAGACAGAATCACGTCCTGGGCGAAAGTTAGGGCATGTCACTGTTTTGCTAGATAATCACGATACAGAATCGGCAGGTGCATACGCCAACAACATCGCCCACACCATAGAATCTATCTGGTATTCCAGGTAAATTGAGCAGAAACTTTTGATGTTGAACACACAACATCTTTTGAAAAGCTATAATGAGTGAGTTGCACTACGACGTTGGTGACTGCCATCAAGTTTTTTGATCTATGCCTTTAATGACAAGGGAGTCAACTGTTCTCGCGGCAGTATACCGGGCATGTACCCGGAAACTTTAAACGAGGAATTTAGGTTCCCACCTGGATAAACCCAGGTCATAAACTTAGGTAAAACGGCGTCGCGGTGAACTTAAAATTATTAGCCCCCAAATTCTAATTGACTTTGGGGGCTTTAATTATTTCAATCAGTTTAAAATAAGCGAACTGACAGCAAAAATTGCCATGTTTTTGGGAAACCTAGATAGTGAGGTTTCAAGAATTAAGCCCTATGGTCAGCATTCCCGGATATCAAGTTAGCAAAGAACTCTACAACGGTTCTCGAACCTTGGTTTATCGCGCTAATCGAGAAACCGACCAAAAATCTGTAGTGATTAAGCTGATGAAAACTGCTTATCCCAGCTTCAGCGAATTGGTACAGTTTCGCAACCAGTTCACCATTGCCAAAAATTTGAATCTACCTGGAATCATCCAAACCTATAGTCTGGAACCCTATCAGAATGGCTATGTGTTAGTGATGGAAGATTTTGGGGGAATTTCTCTTAAAGAATGGGGAGTAGGGAGTAGGGAATGGGGAGTGGGGGGAAGAGTAGAATCTCTGATGGAGTTTTTACAAATTGCGATCGCACTGTGTAATACATTAGATATTCTAATTCGTCATCGGATCATTCACAAAGATATTAAACCCGCCAATATTTTAATTAATCCAGAAACTAAAGAAGTTAAGTTAATTGACTTTAGTATTGCATCTCTACTGCCACGCGAAACTCAAGTCCTGATGAGTCCTAATGTATTAGAAGGGACACTCGGCTATTTGTCTCCAGAGCAAACTGGACGGATGAATCGGGGAATTGATTACCGTAGTGATTTTTATTCTTTGGGTGTAACTTTTTACGAGTTGCTAACAGGGGAATTACCATTTAAATCGCACGATCCGATGGAATTGGTGCATTGTCATATTGCCAAACTTGCGCCAGTTTTAGGGAATAGGAAAGAGATTCCGCAAGTGTTGTCAGACATTGTGATGAAACTGATGGCGAAAAATGCCGAAGACCGCTATCAGAGTGCATTTGGGCTGAAATATGATTTAGAAAATTGTTTACACCAGCTAAAAGAAACGGGGGAAATTGTAAGTTTCCCAATTGCCCGACGGGATGTGTGCGATCGCTTTATTATCCCAGAAAAACTCTATGGTCGCGAGCATGAAGTTGAAACTCTGCTTAAAGCATTTGAACGCGTTACCAACAATCAGACGGAATTAATGCTGGTAGCTGGTTTTTCTGGTATTGGTAAAACGGCTTTAGTTAACGAGGTTCACAAACCCATTGTCCGGCAAAGGGGTTACTTCATCAAAGGCAAATTTGACCAATTTAATCGGAATATTCCCTTCTCTGCTTTTGTGCAAGCGTTTCGAGACTTAATGGGACAATTACTAAGTGAAAGTAATGTCCAATTGTCAACTTGGAAAAATAAAATTTTACAAGTGCTGGGCGATCAAGGACAAGTCATTCTTGAGGTAATTCCTGAACTAGAACAAATTATTGGTCAACAACCACCTGCAACGGAACTTTCACCAAGTTCAGCACAAAATCGCTTCAATTTACTCTTCCAAAAGTTCATTCAGGTATTCACTACAAAAAAACATCCATTAGTAATTTTCCTCGATGATTTGCAGTGGGCTGATTCTGCATCACTCAAATTGATGCAGTTGTTGATGAGCGAGTCAGGAAGTGGCTCTTTACTTTTAATTGGGGCTTATCGAGACAATGAAGTATCTAGCGCCCATCCGTTGATGTTGACTTTAACAGATATTCGCAAGGCTAATGCCACAATTCATAGCATTACTTTAGCTCCGTTAAGTAAAGCTAGTTTAGCTCAATTAGTGGTTAATACCTTGAGTTGTTCAAATGAAATTGCCCAACCTCTAACGCAACTCGTCTATCAAAAAACTCAAGGAAATCCATTTTTTACTACCCAATTTCTCAAAGCATTATATGAAGATGGGCTAATTAGTTTTAATTTTCCTCAAAGTTACTGGCAATGTGATATTTCTGCTGTGAAGGCACTTGCTTTGACCGATGATGTGGTAGAGTTCGTAGCGCTACAGTTGCAGAAGTTGCCAGCAGCAACGCAAAATGTGTTGAAATTAGCCGCGTGTATTGGCAACCAGTTTGATTTGCTAACCTTAGCAATTGTTTCTGAACAATCGGAAACCGAAACGGCAGCATCTTTATGGAAAGCTTTGCAAGAAGGGTTAGTTTTACCTACTAGTGAAGTTTATAAATTTTTTCAAGATAATGGGTATAATTCCGACTCCAACCCCTTGAATTCTAATTTCCAAATCCCTATCTACAAATTTTTACACGATCGCGTGCAGCAAGCGGCTTATTCTCTAATTCCAGATGAAGAGAAACAATTTACCCATCTTAAAATTGGTCAATTACTCTTGCAAAACACCTCTGAATCTCAGCAAGAGGAGCGAATTTTTGAGATTGTTAGTCAGTTGAATTGTGGAATAGCGTTAATCACCCAGCCAAGTGAACGTCAACAATTAGCTCAGTTAAATCTGAATGCTGGTCGAAAAGCAAAAGAAGCTACCGCTTATGGTGCAGCAATTCATTATCTCAAGTCGGGAATGCAGCTGCTACCGATTAATAGTTGGGAAATCGCCTACGAATTGACTCGAAGTTTATACGAAGAAGCTGCCGAAGCTGCTTTTCTCAACAATGAATTTGAGCAGATGGAATCTCTTGTCCAGGTTGTCATCGAAGAAACAATCACCTTACTAGATAGAGTGAACGTTTATGAAGTGCAACTCCAAGCTTATCAGGTGCGGAATCAATCATTCAAAGCGATCGCAATTGGGCGTGAACTTCTCGCTCAACTTGGGGTAACATTACCTGAATCAGTGACACCTCCAGACATTCAGCAATATGTAGTCAACACCCTCTCAGCTTTGGCAGCCAGAAGTATTGAGGGCTTAGTTGATTTGCCATTGATGGACGATACCAAAGCTTTGGTTGCTTTGCGGATTATGGCTAGCATTGCTCCCGCCATCCACCAAACTGCCCCTTATCTGTTTCCAATTATTGCTTGCGAAGAGGTGAATTTATCTCTTAAATACGGCAATGCACCACTTTCTGCACCAGGATATGCAGATTTTGGAATTGTACTTAATATTTGTAACCAACTCGAATCAGGCTACGAATTTGGCCAGCTAGGTTTAATGCTTGTGGATAGACTTCAAGCAAAATCTGTTCAAAGCATGACTCTATTTAAGGTGGGTGCATTGAATCAATTTAATAAACAACATATTCGCACCTCAATTAGGTTATTACAGGAATCCCATACTTTTGGATTAGAGACGGGTGATTTTTTTCATGTGCTGGCATCGATGATTTTTAAGTTATTCTATGTCTATTTAAGTGGCACAGAAGTTTTGGAAATTCTCTTAGCAGATATCAAAGCCTACGAGTCTAATTATGCCCAAAATAAACGCTTATTAAATTTGTCTAATATCGTCTCTCAAACCATTAAAAATCTCACCGAATATAGCAACTATCCAGACTCCATGATTGGTGAAGATTGTCAAGAAGAACTCTTATCTGCGCTCCTCCAAGAAAAGGATGAATTAACACTCCATATATTTTTCTTAAGTAAATTAACACTCAGTTATTTGTTTGAGAATTTTCCAGCAGCAGTTGAAAATGCAAATCAGGGAGAGCAATACCTCAACGGTGGCGCAGGAATGCTATCTGTGCCTGTTTTCTACTACTACGATTCTCTGTCTCGTCTGGCTGTCTATCCAACGGCTGAACCATCTCAACAAGAGCAATTACTCTTAAAGGTTGGCGAAAATCAAGAAAAATTGCAGTTTCGAGCCAAATTTGCACCGATGAATTTCCAGCACAAATTTGATTTGGTGGAAGCAGAACGGCATCGGGTTTTGGGCGAAAAAATAGCGGCAATAGAATTATACGATCGCGCCATAACTCTTGCGAAAGAAAACGAATATATCCAAGAAGAAGCCTTGAGCAATGAACTAGCTGCCAAATTCTATCTCGACTGGGGCAAAGAAAAAATCGCCCAAGTTTATATGCAAGAAGCTTATTACTGCTATGCTCGTTGGGGCGCTAAAGCCAAAACTGAGGATTTAGAAAAACGCTATCCTCAACTCCTGGCTCCCATCTTCCAAGGGCAACATCATCGCTTTCAACTAAGTCCAACTGTCGATGCATCATCATTTCCACATCAAACCATCCACACAAACCTTTCTAGCAGCAGTATTTCGGAAGCCCTCGATTTTGCCACCATCTTTAAAGCCGCACAAGTTCTCTCCAGTGAAATTCAATTAGAGCAATTACTCACTACACTTTTGCAAGTAGTGATGGAAAATGCTGGGGCACAAAAAGCTGCATTACTTGTACTCCAACAAGAAAATTTAGTGGTTGAAGCCATAGCCACTATTGATGAAGGAGTCACCCTATTATCTGCACCATTGTCAACCAGCAAAGATATTCCCATTACACTGGTTAACTTTGTCAAACACAGCTTAAAAACAGTTGTACTGGATGATGCAACGGCACAAACTGATTTTATCGCTGACCCATATTTTATGCAGCAACAACCCAAGAGTGTGTTGTGTACGCCGATATTAAATCAGGGAAAAATCATTGGGTTGCTATATTTAGAAAATCCGCTGACAATTGGTGCATTTACTCGCGATCGCACTGAAGTTATCCAACTGCTATGCGCTCAAGCCGCCATCTCTCTAGAAAATGCCCGTCTTTATCAAGAATCTCAAAATTATGCCCATCAACTAGAGCGATCGCTCGTTCAACTTCGTACTACCGAAGCCCGCTTCCAGAAACTCGCTGATAATATTCCTGGGGCAATTTACCAACTATGTTTAAATACTGACGGTTCAGCTTCAATGCCCTACGTCAGTTCTGGCTGCTACAACCTTTATGAGGTGACAGCAGAGGAAATAATGACAGGAACGCAGAATCTTCGTTCTATGGAACATCCAGATGATTTTGCCAGTATTCAGCAGGCGATGATCTACTCTGCTGAAAACATCACACCATTTCGACACGAATGGCGAATTATCACATCTTCAGGAATCGTAAAATGGCTTCAAGGTGCATCCCAACCAGAGCGACAAGCTGATGGCTCGATTATATGGGATGGCGTAATCATAGATATTAACGAACGCAAACTTGCTGAAGCCGCACTACAAGAGTCTGAAGCTGATTTACGGCAGAAATCTCAGGATTTAGAAGAAGCGCTGCAAAATTTCCAACAAGCCCAATTACAAATGGTGCAAAATGAAAAAATGGCAACCTTGGGTAACTTAGTTGCTGGAGTGGCACATGAAATTAATAATCCCATTGGGTTTCTCAAAGGCAGTGTCAACAATGCCGAAGAGTATATTCAAGACTTACTCGCCCATATCCAATGCTACCAAGAACATTATCCCAATCCGGCGATCGCAGTCATTGAGCATGGCGAAGAAATTGACCTAGAATTCCTGACTGAGGACTTACCAAAGTTAGTAGACTCAATGAAGGTGGCAAGCGATCGGATTAAAGACATTAGCATCAGTCTCCGCACCTTCTCTAGAGCCGATACAACCGAAAAAGTTGCTTGTAACCTCCATGAAGGGATTGAGAGTACCCTGTTGATTTTGAAATATCGCCTCAAAGCTAACGAAAAACGTCCAGCAATTGAAGTGATCACTCAATACGGTAAATTACCACCAGTTAAGTGCTTTTTAGGACAGTTAAATCAAGTATTTATGAACATCCTGGCTAACGCAATTGATGCCTTAGATACATCAATTGAGGGGCGTTCTTTTGCCGAAGTGGAAGCCGAACGTCAGCAAATACTGATTCACACCGAAGTATCCAGTGACCAAAAGATAGTGAAAATTTGCATCAAAGATAACGGTCAGGGAATACCAGAGGAGATTAGAGCGCGGATATTTGACCACCTGTTTACAACCAAGGAAGTTGGGAAAGGAACAGGATTAGGACTCGCGATCGCTCGTCAAATTGTCGAAGAAACCCATGATGGACGGTTGAGTTGCAATTCTGTGCTTGGCGAAGGAACAGAATTTGTCATTGAGATTCCAGTATTTTAACTAACTTGCGATTTTCCTCTCAATGCATAACACTTCTAACTTTTCAGTAGTGCGGAGAACAACAATAGCATAATTCTACAAATCTGTATAACTTGATTCTAAATTAGGTATCGTTCAGAGTTAAGATTACACAATTGCGTCAAATTGTGGTTAAAGCTACAAAAATTGTTAAAACAACTAACTAATACCGTATTTCCAGCCTCGGTCTTCCGACTAGAGAGTGGTTTAACTTTTATTCATCAAGAAATTGCCACCACTCCTGTAGTGGTTGCGGATGTTTGGGTGCGTGCTGGAGCCAGCCTAGAGCCAAAACCGTGGTTCGGTATGGCGCACTTTTTAGAACACATGATTTTTAAAGGTACGGCGACGCTACCCCCTGGAATGTTCGATTCCAAAGTTGAAAACCGGGGTGGCGTGAGCAATGCGGCGACAAGCTATGATTATGCTCATTATTCACTCACCACAGCCGCCCCTTATTTAAAAGATACTCTGCCCTACTTGGGAGAACTCCTGCTGAATGCGGCAATTCCAGAAGATGAATTTAGCCGCGAACGGGATGTGGTACTAGAAGAAATTCGCTCTTGTCAGGACGATTCCGACTGGATAGGATTTCAAGCGCTGATTCAAAGCATCTATCCGCATCACCCTTATGGACGTTCGGTGCTGGGTACTGAGCAAGAACTGATGCAGCAATCGCCAGAAGCAATGCGCTGTTTTCACCGCACTCACTATCAGCCGGAAAACATGACGGTAGTAATTGCAGGGGGTATAGGCCAGGAATCGGCTTTGGAAATGGTAAATCATTCCTTTGCTGATTTTGCCGAACGCTCGAATTGTCCGCAGTTTGAGAAAGTGGCAAAGCCAGTGATAACAGGAATTCACCGTCAAGAACTGTGTTTACCACGCATAGAGCAAGCGCGATTGTTGATGGCGTGGCTTGTACCAGGAGTAGAAGAAATCCGCACTGGCTATGGTTTAGATTTGTTGTCTGTATTATTGGCAGAAGGGCGGACTTCGCGTTTAGTGCGCGATTTGCGAGAAGATTTGCAATTGGTACAGGGAATTTGCAGTAGTTTTTCTCTACAACGGGAATCAAGTTTATTTACAATTACTGCCTGGTTAGAACCAGAAAATCTGGAGGAAGTCGAGTCCTTGATTTGCGCTCATTTGGATGATTTGCAGACTACAGGAATTAGTGAACAAGAACTTGCTCGTACACGCAGGCTGCTATGTAATGAGTATGCGTTTTCTACCGAAACACCAAATCAACTTACAGGGCTTTATGGATATTACAATACCATCGCTCAAGCTGAATTAGCTGTGACATATCCCCAACAGATTCAGTCTTTTGATGCCAAAGAACTGCAAAAATTAGCTAAACAGTATCTATCGCCGGAGAATTACGCGGTTACTGTACTTAAACCGTGTTAGTCATTAGTTATTAGTCATTAGTCATTAGCAAAAGACAAATGACCAATGACAAAAGACAAATGACCAATGACAAAGGACAAATAATAAATGACAACCTTGCTGCAAAAATCGCCTATGCATCGCACCGTATTGAACAATGGCATTGTCGTGCTGGTGGCAGAAAATCCGGCTGCGGACATTATTGCAGCGCGAATTTTTGTGCGTGCCGGTAGTTGTAACGAAAACCGGGAGCTAGCAGGGTTGGCACATTTGTTATCGGCAGTGATGACAAAGGGATGCGATGGACTTTCTAGCTTGGAAATTGCAGAAATCGTCGAGTCTGTAGGGGCGAGTTTAAGTGCGGATGCTGGCACTGATTATTTTTTGCTATCTTTCAAAACCGTAACATCCGATTTTGCGGAAATTTTAGCATTAGCAGGGCGAATTTTGCGATCGCCTACTTTTCCCGAAACTCAAGTGGAATTAGAACGGCGTCTAGCACTCCAAGATATTCGTTCGCAAAAAGAGCAACCGTTCACCGTCGCCTTTGAACAAATGCGGCAGGTAATGTACCAAAATCACCCATACTCTATGTCAGTGCTGGGAGATGAATCCACCATGAGCCGCTTAACTCGTGAGGATTTAGTAGAGTATCACCAAACTTATTTCCGTCCAGATAATGTAGTAATTAGTATTGCTGGCAGGGTTACACCTACAGATGCCGTGACATTGGTGGAAGAAGTTTTTGGTAATTGGCAACCTACAACCCAAGCACTGCCAATACTGAATTTACCTGAGATTAAGGTGGAACCGCAGGTAAGGGTAAAGCCAGTACAGACACAACAATCAATTGTGATGCTCGGTTATTTGGGAACATCGGTGAGTTCTATTGACTACGCCCCACTGAAGTTGCTGTGTACCTACTTGGGAAATGGGCTTTCTAGTCGCTTGTTTGTGGAATTGCGGGAAAAACGAGGTTTAGCTTATGAAGTATCCGCTTTTTACTCCACAAGGCTATTTCCAGCCTCCTTTGTGGTTTATATCGGTACAGCACCGGAGAATACCAGCATTGCCCTAGAAGGACTGCGTACAGAAGTAGATTTATTATCTACGACCGAAGTATCCGAAAGCGCACTCCAGGCTGCAAAAAATAAGATTTTGGGACAGTATGCTTTGGGTAAACAAACGAATGGGCAAATTGCTCAGATATACGGCTGGTATGAAATTTTGGGATTAGGAATTGATTTTGACACCAGATTTCAAGAATTGATTGCGGCGGTGAGTGCCCAGGATGCGATCGCCGCAGCTTGTAAGTATTTAAAAGAGCCTTACTTGTCTTTAGTTGGTCAAGAAGAAGCAATTAATCGTGCGATCGCATCATAATGCTTTTTGAGAAGGATTAGAGAGCAAGCCTATGGGATTATGCGCGTAGCCTAGCGGAGACATTGTAAAATGAAGCAGCTGTTTTTTAGACCAAGCGGCTGTACCATTAGCATGAGAATATTCTGGGAGTAAATTCCATGCAAAGCAGCCTGACAGCAAGTATTTTGAGTTACTTAAAATTACTAGACCCAACTGTAAACCGCTGTAGAATGGAAAAACGGCAAAAGGGTTGGTGGCCAAAGAGGTCTAAATCTTTATCAGCCATTGAAATACTCTTGTTCTCCACTACGCCTCTGCTCATTGCCTCAACGGCTGTAGTATCGATAGCAGCACCGCAAAAAATTGCCCAAGTAAACCCTGGAAATAGCATCAACCGCCCTATCCTCAAAGTTGGTAGCCAAGGCGAACGTGTGGCTGAACTTCAAGCAGCTCTAAAACTTTTGGGTTTTTACTCTGGTGCTGTAGATGGTACATATAGTGAGAATACAGCCAGCGCTGTTTCCCGATTTAAACAAGCCGCTGGCTTGAATCCAGATGGTATTGTTGATGCCAGCACTTGGCAACGACTTTTTCCTAGAGAACCAGTAGTAGCATCAACAGTCCCTTCATCCCAGCCAAGATTTAACTCAGCTACAAATTTCCCTGTCCCAACCCAAGCTAGCAACCTCACTAATGTTGCAAATCCTAACCCCAACCCCCCCAGGCAAGCTGTAACGCAAGTTGCAACTAGCCCTGAACCAAGACCTGCCACCCCAAGACAAGCTGTAAGACCAGTTGCGAATAGCCCTGAACCAAAACCTGCGACTCCAAGACAAGCTGTAAGACCAGTTGCGACTAGCCCTGAACCAAGACCTGCCACCCCAAGAAAAGCTACAACTTCAAGCACACAGAAAACGCCAAATCGTACTACATCAACTACTCGAACTCAGTCAAACACAACTACCAAGCGAACCCCTGGCATTCAATACACCTCAGAAGGATTACCTATTTTGCGTATAGGATTACGTGGTTCTGAAGTTGTAAAGTTGCAACAACAACTGAAAAAGCTTGGTTTCTTGAAAGGTGATGCCGATGGAGACTTTGGCGTGACAACAGAAACCGCTGTGAAAGCTGCACAAAAGCGCTATGGTTTAGAAGCTGACGGCGTAGTTGGTGGCTCTACCTGGGAGGTTCTTTTGCGGCGTTAACCGTATCCCATTGGTGTCAACTTAAGCTAGAAATAGCTTCGCTGCGGGCTTCATAACCCGCCAGAGAATGAATTCTCTGGCTCATAGCTAAAGTCTACTGAAGTAGACTGAATATTTTTGGGGATATCTAGTCATCTGAAGATGATTTTCGCTATGATTCTTGGAACTGAAGTTCCTTGCGGGACATAGTTTTTGCGTTAAGTTGACACCAATGACCGTATCCCTACTCTTCAAACTTGCTACAGGTAGCATCTCACTCATCAGTAACTAAAGATACGGGCAAGATGCCCATCGGACAAAACTGGATAATTTATTTTTTTGGAAATCCTTAATTACAGAGGTTTATCTAAACTGAGAAACCTCTGTAGGGGTTTTGCGATTCACACCATTTTTTATGGATTCACTGCGGTACATCCTGCAATACGATCAAGATACACTGATTAGAAGTATCTCTCTTGCCAACACTGAAAAATTACATTGCTTTTAGCCTGACAAAAGATGATGGCAACTTTAGGAGTCAAGTAGAGCGACACCTGATAGTGTTATAGATCACAACTGGCAATAGTGAAATTAATTAAACTTACTGCTAATTACTCTAAAAAGACTTATGCAACACTTTTTATTAACTTGGCTCGGTACTGCGGTGGCGTTATTTCTTACTGCTAATATCGTTCCGGGATTCCTTATCAAGAATTTTGTGACTGCCTTGGTCGCTGCCCTTGTTATTGGTCTGGTTAATGCATTTATTAGACCAATTTTGCGGATTTTGACGTTTCCGATTACCTTACTCACCTTTGGTTTATTTACATTAGTGATCAACGCCTTAACTCTTTGGCTGGCAAGTGCCCTAACTCCTGGTACTGGTTTTGAGATTCAGGGCTTTTTACCTGCTTTATTAGGTTCAATTGTGCTCGCAATTGTTTCTAGCATAATTAACTATTTTTTGAGAGTTGTTACCTAGAAAATTAGTGAGATTCTGTAATACTAATATTTAAAGCTTGGGCAACAGCTAATGTTACTGCTCCTGGTTGCCCTTGTAGCTGGAAAATTTGTTTAGGAATCAAGAATCTCACCGACAATTTCTCTATGCTTGTGAAGGGAAAAATAGTCAACGATGTGAGTTGAGCGGCTGCAAGAATAGCAGCTGCCTCTGCTACGCTAGGTGTACCTACTTTGAGGTTGGTAATTGTGGCAGGGTTGGGGACACAGACAGAGGCAAGGATTTCCGCAGAAAAGGTTTTTAGGGGCAGATTGCGTAGATGGCAAAATTCTACTAAGCCAACTTCCGAGGCTTTATTGTCAATGGTAGCAATCCCTGCGATCGCACTTGGAAAAAGTTGATTTTCTCGAAAGACTTCCTCAATTGCCCGATCAATCAACTGCCATGAAGTTCCCAGTTTACAGCCAATTCCTACCCATAAAACCTTTTCTACTTGGTTTATTTCCTTATTCAGTTCGTTTTTTCCATTGAGGGCTTGAGGATTGTTTGACATGCTTGAGTTTACTCTAAGAGGTTGTTTGAAAAGTCCTCTTGTTGGTATCAAAAATTTTCGATCCCCCTAAATGCCCCGATCAATTGGGGGACTTTGATTCCAGTTTCTTCCTTTATAAACATCTTTTCTTTCTTAACAGAAACATTGACAAAATCCAGAAAATGTGTGCGTTGAACATTCCATAACGATCGCACTAATTCATATTTCTATTCTGCAACGCCCAAATTATAAATTATCAGAATTGGGATAAACTCTTCCTTTCCAAGCACCGCCGCGCCCTTGCCAGTGACGTAGTGCTGAGTCTAGAGTCATCAGGGTATAGAGAAAAGCGATCGCAGGTAAGCTAAAAGCTAACCAGGGAGAACATTTATAAAAGCGGATCGTCGGGTAGTAAGCCAACGTCATTAACAGCCATCCAAATAAACCTGTAAGTGCGATCGCCCAATCGCTCCAAACTGCACCTAGAATTACACACACAGGTGGAACTAGATAAATCAGAGGCATTCCTACTAAAGTTCCCAATAGTAGTAATGGAGAATAATTCAGTTGGGTATAGGCAGTACGAGCAACCATATCCCAAATCGTCGCCAGCGAGTCATAGGGACGCAGACTCCGAGTCAAGCTACTCAATCCTAGCCAGATACGACCTTGACTGGGGATTGAGCATGGGGCATTGGGCATGGGGCGCTGGGCATGGTTATCTTCTTTGTCCCCCTTGTCTCCTCTGCTCCTCTGCTTCCCTGCTCCCCCACTCTTCTTAACAGCCTGAGCTAAAGCACAATCGTCAATTAGAGCTTTGCGAATCACTTGAATACCCCCAATTCGCTCTAAAGCTTCACGGGCGATCAGAATAGATCCCCCAGCAGCGGCGGCTGTGTGATTTTTGGGATTATTAACCCAGCGGAAGGGATAGAGTTTTTGGAAGAAAAACACGAAAGCTGGAATCAAAAGTTTTTCCCAAAAGCTTTCACACCTGAGTCGCACCATTACCGAAACCAGGTCTAAATCTTCCTGCACAGCTTTAGCAACCAGCCGACGGAGATTCCCAGGATCATGTTCGATATCTGCGTCAGTTAGCAAAAAATAATCGGGTGCAAATTTACTAGCGCTCTTTATACCTTGTTCAACTGCCCAAAGTTTACCCGACCAACCAGGAGGCAGTGATTCACCAGTGATAATATGCAATTGCTGGGGTTTACCTACAGCGTGTGCAACTCCTTCGGCAAAATTTGCTGTCCGGTCTGTGCTGCGATCGTCTACCAAAAAAACGTTGAAAGAACCAGGATAATCTTGGAGAAGGAGCGATCGCAAACTAGTTGGTATTAATTCAGCTTCGTTACGCGCAGGAACGACGACACAAACCACAGGTAAAGATTGTAGCTGAGTTTCTCTAATCTCTAATTGCTGGTCTGTCCGCCAAAACTGTCCCCAAAAACACAGTAATCCTAACCAAATTGTCAAGGATAAGAGGATCAATCCTAATACAATTACATCCATGACCTATTGCAAATTTTCAGCGACTCAGACAGAATACTATGTCTACTGAATATAGGAAAAATTTTTTTATCGGATTGCCGTATTCAAAACTAGTGTTGGGTGTTGAGGTTAAATAGTATTTGATGCAAACACAAGACAGGGTAAAAGTCAATCTCGCAGAAGCGATCGCAGCTAGCCAAGAATATCTGCTTTCAATTCAAAATTCGGCAGGTTACTGGTGGGCAGAGTTGGAATCTAATGTCACCATCACTGCTGAAGTCGTCCTTTTACATAAGATTTGGGGAACAGACCAAGCCAGACCTTTACACAAAGTTGAAGCATATCTGCGTCAAGAGCAACGAGAGCATGGCGGTTGGGAACTTTATTATGGTGATGGCGGAGAACTTAGCACCTCAGTTGAAGCCTACATGGCGCTGAGGCTGCTAGGTGTACCAGCAAATGATCCGGCGATGATTCGGGCGAAAAGTTTTATTCTCCAACGCGGTGGTATCAGCAAAACTCGGATTTTTACCAAGTTACATCTAGCTTTGATTGGCTGCTACAACTGGCGCGGTATTCCCTCGCTACCACCTTGGATAATGCTGTTGCCAAAAGCTTTCCCTGTCAATATCTACGAGATGTCTAGCTGGGCACGTTCCAGTACAGTACCATTATTGATTGTATGCGATCGCAAACCTGTTTTTATCACTGACCCAACTATCAACTTAGATGAGCTATACGCTGAAGGTGTTGATCGAGTCCGGTGGGAATTACCTCAAAGTGGCGACTGGACAGATTTATTCCTCACCCTAGATCAGGGATTCAAGTTGGCAGAAAGCCTGAATTTAGTACCTTTCCGCGAAGAAGGCATCAAAGCCGCCGAAAAATGGATTTTAGAGCGCCAAGAAGCTACAGGCGACTGGGGCGGCATTATTCCGGCGATGCTGAATTCAATGCTAGCTTTGCGGTGTCTGGATTATGACCGAAGCGATCCCATTGTGGAACGAGGTTTGCAAGCAATTGATAACTTTGCCATTGAAACCGAGGATAGTTATCGAGTCCAGCCTTGTGTTTCACCCGTTTGGGATACAGCTTGGGCGATGCGTGCCTTAGTAGAATCTGGCTTTGCACCAGATCATCCGGCTGTGGTAAAGGCTGGAGAATGGTTATTACAAAAACAAATTTTAGATTACGGTGATTGGGCTGTAAAAAATCGCCAGGGAAAACCAGGGGCTTGGGCGTTTGAGTTTGACAATCGCTTTTATCCCGATGTCGATGACTCGGCGGTGGTGGTGATGGCGCTACATTTGGCGAAACTCCCCAATGAAAAAATCAAGCAGGCTGCGATCGCTCGTGCTTTAAACTGGATTGCATCTATGCAGTGTAAACCAGGCGGGTGGGCTGCTTTTGATTTGGACAACGATCAAGATTGGCTTAACTCTATTCCTTATGGCGACTTGAAAGCCATGATCGATCCAAACACCGCAGATGTTACGGCTAGAGTACTAGAAATGCTTGGTGCTTGTGATTTGTCAATTGATAGTGATAGTTTAGAGCGATCGCTAACTTATCTTCTGCGCGAACAAGAAACTGAAGGCTGTTGGTTTGGTCGTTGGGGTGTAAATTATATCTACGGCACTAGTGGCGTTTTGTCAGCCTTAGCCTTAATTGATCCTCAAAAGCATAAACTCAGTATACAACGGGGAGCAACTTGGTTAGTTGGATGTCAAAACCCAGACGGTGGCTGGGGCGAGACTTGCCGCAGCTATGATGATCCCAGTCTCAAAGGCAAAGGAAATAGTACTGCATCTCAAACTGCTTGGGCCTTAATTGGGTTGATCGCAGCAGGTGAAGCTACTGGAAAATTAGCTCTTGAGGTGATTGAACGGGGAATTAGCTACCTGATGGCAACTCAAAAGCCTGATGGTACTTGGTTTGAGGCGGACTTTACAGGTACTGGCTTCCCTTGCCATTTTTATCTCAAGTATCATCTGTATCAACAATACTTTCCTTTAATAGCTTTAGGGCGCTATCAAGCATTAACGAGGGAGTAGGGAGTAGGGAGTAGGGATGTGAGTATTTTCGAGTCGCGTCTGAATAATCGGCGTTTTTGCATCCCCACTAAATTGAAAAATGCCCAATGCCCAATGCCCCAAGCGACGGGGCAACTATCAATACTTGTCGGGTTTTGGGGTAAAGGGTAAAGGGAAAGGGGAAAGAAAAAACCTTTAACCTTTAACCTTTACCCTTTAACCTTTAACCTTTAACCTTTACCCTTTAACCTTTACCCTTTACCCTTTACCCTTTAACCTTTACCCTTTACCCTTTACCCTTTACCCTTTAACCTTTTCCCCAAAACCCAATTCCGAGTTCAAAATGCTTTACCCAAGCAGTATTGGGGCAACTATCCCTCTCCACCCATAAGAGGATAGAGTTTCCCGTCGCTTTCATTAAACTACAACGCGATCGCGTCCTTTTCTTTTTGCTTTATAGAGTGCTTCCTCGGCAGCATTAACTAAAGTAGCAGGCTCAGTTTCTATTGCCGGAATAACACTAGCCACCCCTAAACTCACAGTTAAAACAGCAGCAGGTAAACCACCAATGCTAGGATACTCACACTTAATCCCCAAAGCTTTTACTTGATCTCGAATATGTTCGGCAATGTCCATTGCAACCGTAATCTCTACTTGAGCAAGAATGGCGAATTCTTCACCACCGTAACGAGCCACTAACACTCTACTGCTTTCTTCTCTAAAATCTCCTCTCTGGGAAATCACAAAAGCACTAGCAGTAGAAGAAATCATGCTCTTACTGTATGAAAAACTGCTATTATTTGGTGAGTGGTTGATGCAGTTACAGATAGTATTAGCGATTTGCCGTAAACACTCATCTCCTGCCGAATTTCCGTAAGTTTTATTATAAATTTTAAAATAGTCAATATCGCACAAAATCAGTGATATGGGAGTGCTTTGACGAGCGGATCTTTGCCACTCAATTTGTAGGTAGGTTTGAAAGTAGCGGCGATTAACTAATTGAGTTAGTTCATCTAAGCTAGAGAGGACAAACAACTGTTGATTTTCTTGTTTCAACCGTTCAACATGACTATTGTTGAAATGCTCACTTTTTTTCAGATATTGTCGAAAATATAAACGATATAATTCACATGCAGGAGTACTGCGTAGGCGTAGCCCGTCGTAGACATCGCCTTCTAAATTAATTAACCCTATACTCTCTAATTTATATGCCAATGCTGGCTCTAATTTCACATAATTTGTAGTATTAATCACTTCATAAAAAGCATTTCCCAATTCTGGCTCATCTCGTAGTGCTAACACATACTGCTTTAAATACTCGTGATAAATTCCGGCTTCTGTGGTTGCTTGTTGCAATAGCTGTCCTAAATCCCGTTGTAATCCACCTTTACCTACAAAGTGATACAATGCCAATCGCACTAAATAAGGATTTCCTCCCACCATTGCCATCAAACTGTCGGCATTTTTACCATCTGTCCAATCTAAGCCGTGACGTTGGGCTAAATCCTGCACCTGCTCTTTCGTAAAGGGAGGTAAATTAATTGTTAAACCGATATTAAACGGCGATTGAGTAAGTTTTGGGGGAATCAGAATTTCCGTTGAATAAACCAGAACCAGACGCAGCTTTTGCCAAATTTCTACCCTTTTGGCTTGTTCATGCCACGATCGCACTAATGGTAGCAATTCTCCAGCAATTTCCTGATACTCAAACACCCAATCCACTTCATTTAATACCAAAACAAGGGGACTTGAGAGCGCAGGCAGTAAATATTGTTGAAAATATATAGAGCAGCTGACTTTGCTACCCATATCTTCATGCCAATAATCATTGAGTTTTGGTTCTAGCTGTAACTCCCGACTGACGTTTGCACATAACCAGCGCAAAAATTTATCCAAACTGGCAAAAACTGCTTTATCTGCTTGCTGAAAGTCCAAAGTTACGGTGTGAAAGCCTTGTTTGTTAGCGCGTGCAAGTAACCGGAGAATCAGAGAGCTTTTCCCCATCTTCTTGGGCGCTTTGATACAAATGACACTCCCCGCTTCAGCCATTCCTGCGTAAGCCAGTTCTTCAATTGGCGGGCGAGAGATGTAAAATCTGGAATTAAGGGATACTGGCCCACTAGGAAATTCTAAGGATATCGCCGTAGCTGCTCGGTTGAATTCTTTAACTAACTGCTGATGTGCTTTGCTGAGACGATGATTTTCTAGAGTCTGGCGGAAATTGGACTTATTTATCGGTTCTTTGCATAAACAGCTCAATAATTGCCATAAATGAGCAGCAATTTTCTTGACACGTTCTTCGCCGTAGTCAGCTTCACAGGCTATATTAGCATAGGTTTTTCCTTCCCACGAAGAACGCAATATCAACTCTTGGAGTGTCGTTAAACCGGTTGCTTGACTGGCTTTTAGTAGCAATACTATTTCATCTATAGTCATTACTCATTAACTCTAATTCAGCATGACATTTTCTCACACCATTAAACTTTGCAACTCAATCTACCCTGCTTTGTATAGATAGCAGCCAGTCTTGGTCAAAAAAGCTACAGATAAGCCTTGGCAATTTTTTGTATCCTCAAAAATTTGACGTCACTTAATCATAGAATTTTTTTTACAAAAATTTCGGAGTTTTTAGGTAATTTTATGTGATTTGAACTACTTTTTTTCGACATATCTTAGAATGTAGATGCACACAATGTAGCTATTTTTTTTCTAAAAAATTACCATTGCGATCGCAACACAGGTTACATTCGTCTGTTTACCTTTTTCTCAATTCCATCCCAGTTGATGATATGGGCTGATATATCTCTGAACCTAAGTTACAGCCCAATAAAACCAAGTAGACGATTTGTCCATAACTGGATCGTCAGGGTGCTAAGACAGCGTAGAGAGAGAGCTACAGGATATCTTCCTCATCGTACCAGCAGCTATGCATATCGAAGAACCCACTACCCATGAACCGGAAGTTCCATTGTCAGTACAAGATTCGCCGAGTTTGCCAGAACCAGAAGACTTATCTCAAGAAAATTTAGATGCTTGTCAATACTCACAAGCCGCCTTACAAATGGCATTAATCGCCAGTGGCTTGGGGTTGTGGGATTGGAATCTCATAACTGACAAAACCTATTATGATCCTCAGTGGAAGCACATTCTGGGATATGAAGTAGACGAAATCGACAACGATTATAAATCCTTTGAGCAACTTATACATCCACAAGATTTACCCAGAATTCGCCAGGTATTGGACGATTATCTCCAAGGATGCACACCAGTGTTTGAAGTCGAATTCAGAATGTTGACCAAATCCGGAGAGTGGAAGTGGATTCTGACTTGTGGCAAAGTATTTCAGTGGGATAAATTCGGGAAACCAGTGCGGATGGCGGGGACGCACAAGGATATTACTCAGGATAAGGCGATGTCTACAACGGGCTGCGCCTACGCTACTCAACAATACCAACAATTTGAACAACTCCAAAGAGAAATTGCCCAACGCCAATTTACCGAAGACCAAATTCGGGAAAAATCACAGCAGCTAGAAATTACCCTTGATGAACTCAAATATACCCAAAAGCAGTTATTGCAAAACCAGAAAATGGCTAATCTCGGTCAACTGGTGGCGGATATGGCTAATGAAATTAACAACCCGGTTAGCTTCATCTACGGCAATCTCCATCCCGCCAGTCAATACGCTGAAGACTTAATCAGAATCATAGAACTTTACCAACATCACTATCCCACACCCAGCCCAGTCATTGCCTTACATCTGCAACGCCTCGACCTTAATTTTGTGAAAACAGACTTTTTAAAATTGTTGTGGTCAATGCGAGCCGGCTCTGAGCGCGTCAAAGAAATCGTTTTCGCCTTGCAGAATTTTTCAAGCTCCGACGAAGGTCAAATGAAAAAGGTTGACCTGCATAAAGGACTTGATAGTGTTCTGAGAATTTTGCAGCATCGTCTGAAAGAAAGGCCTGATAGAGCCGGGATTGAAGTAATTAAAACCTTTGGTGAATTACCCTTGATTGAGTGTTATCCTGGTGAATTAAATCAGGTATTTATGAATATCTTAACTAATGCTATTGATGCCTTAGAAGAGAGGATGAAACATGATTATTCTTTTACTCCCAAAATTTTGATTAATACAGAAGTGGTTAGCAGTCATTTATCATTGGTCAATAGTAATGAACCTTGGGCAAATGATAAACAACTAGGGAAAAAATACAAAGTTATAATTCGCATTTCTGACAATGGGAAAGGTATACTTCCCCATATCCAGAGACATATATTTGAACCATTTTTTACGACCAAAACAGTAGGGAAAGGTCAAGGATTAGGGTTATCAATTAGTCGGCAAATTATAGTTGAAAAACATCAAGGTAAACTGAAGTGTAATTCTCAATTAGGTCAAGGTACAGAGTTGGTCATTGAAATGAATACAACAGCAAGACACTATGCCGCTATGAGAAAACACGCCAGCTTTTAGGTAATATTTAAGAAATCCATAAACACAAGCGTTGCCAACAGCATCGGTTGTTTATTTTACCCCATTACCATGATGGGCCAAGGCTGCCATTCCATATTCTGAAGCACGTAACTCCTGATCAGAGATTTCTGGCTCCTTGGTATAGACCGAACTCAGTAAGATATTCAGAACTCCACTTTCTTCAGCTTGACTAACAGCGCGATGTGTAATCAATTCACCTACATTCAGAATCACGTTGTCTTCTGGGTCAAGAATGACACGGGTAACTGGACGACCCAGAGCTTGTTCAATTCGTTGCTTCTTCATTGCCCGTGTGCCGCGTCCTTGTAAGTTTTCTGCCTTCGCTTTCAAGGCTTGCCAAAAAGTATTGAGATTCTCTTGAGCAATACTTGCCCTGTCGCGCAGTTGAACTTTGTTTTCTAACCATCTGTCACTTGCGGTAGAACCGACTGCGGTTGCCAGAGTCAGACCGACTGCATTCAGCAATTCTGCTTCTTTACCGTAAGTCTGGGCCCGATCGAGAAGGGATTCCGTCACAATCTGCCCAGATGCCGCAATAATTAAGCCATCGTTGGCACGCACTGTTTGTACGACTCTACGCCCTCTTGCCTGCTGGATCGCCACATGTCCTACCAGCGAATCAACCGAGTGACGCAGATTAGCGGCGCTACTGTGAGTTAGGCTCCCAATTCGATTACTAGTAGATTCTGTTGCTGCTTGCAAATTGCGACTGATATTGACAGTCAGGCTACCACCCGTAGCTCGATAAAGTTCATCAAGGATACCCATGCGATCGGCCGCTTCTGCATCGACTAGCGTCACTTCCTGCCCCTGTAGTAGCAGTACATTGCCGTCTGGAGTCAGCACATCCCGCTCAACATCCTTGCCAATCACATATACCTTTTGCTCGGCAGGATCAACCAAATTGTTTGTTAGGGAAGCAGTTGCATCTCGAAACAGTCCTTTTTCTGCAACGAGAAAACCCAAAAGTTGATTGCGTTTCTTTTGGACAAGATGGACAGGTCACTGGTGGTGATTACCATGAGCAGGCGTTGGATATTGGTATGGGGATTCGCCCTGACTTGACCGGACGAGGAAAAGGCACTGAGTATGCCAATGCCGTATTGGAATTTGCAGACAGTTTATTTCAGCCAAAAGCTTTTCGGGTGACAATCGCAGCATTCAACAAGCGTGCGATCAGGGTATGGCAGAAATTGGGATTCAAGCATCAGCAATCCTTCGAGCTAGGAAGTGATGGAATGCAATTTATCGTGTTGTTACGAGCAGACTACTGTAACAGCAATCGGTAAACGACGTTAGCCACACTTAAATTGACAGTTAAATAAAACAGCAGTGAATATCTTTACCAGAAGACTGAATCATAAAATGGGAAAATAAGGGTGAGCAATACCACCCTCGAATTTGCAGAGGTATTTATCCAAGACTGATACTTGTGTCCGGTTAGACACAACAAATAATTAAAGTCTCTTTAGCTATGACCAATTCCCATTGCCCCATACCCAATTTTTAGGACAGATAAGCAGCGAATTTTATCACTCAAAATTTATGAATTCGACCGTTCCTTCTCAAACTCGAAAGCCACCTACCCAAGCAATAGGAGCCAAAATTTTCCACTGGTGTAACATCATTAGTCTGTTTATCATGCTCACCAGTGGACTACAAATTTACAACGCCAACCCTGTTTTTGGTGGACGTGCAGGTTTGCACATTCCTCCGATATTTACTTTAGGAGGTTGGCTTGCAGGAGGTAGACACTGGCATTTTGCAGCAATGTGGCTATTCTCCCTAAATCTCTTATGGTATGGAATTTACATTTTAATTACCCGGCGTTGGCGACATCGGTTTGTCGGTGTCAATGACTTCAAAGCATTACAAAAAAGTCAAAATTCTAAGCGTCTAATTTATGCTTGGCATCGGATTGCTTATACAGCAATTATTCCTATTTTGCTGCTGGCATTATTTACAGGAATAGGAATGTATAAACCTGCTCAGTTTCCCTGGATAGTGGATTTGTTTGGTAATTGGCAAGCATTGCGAATCGTTCACTTTGCCTCAGTGCCGCTGGTTATCTTATTTGCAGTGATTCACTCTCGATTAGGGGAGAAAGCTGGAGGCAATCAATTAACAGAATCAATGTTTTAGTAAAAAACTCTGGTCATGGAGATAGATAGACGCGGGTACTAATAACCAATGACAAATGACCAATAACACATGACTAATGACTCTTTTTTCTGCCTCAATTCAAGCTACCGGAGGCGGAGCCTCCCAGAATGGATTCCCAGCCTCCAGGCTGGGAACGAGACGATACAAGGGCTGTATCTTTTCTTAGTGCCATTCGCCCAATGACTAATGACAGATGACAAATGACCAATGACAAATGACCAATGACAAATGACTCTTTTTAAAAAATATGAACTTTTTTGATAAATTGAATGGAAATATCTTGCAAAATCAAAGCTTACTATTTGTAGGACTTGACCCAAATCCAGAGATGATGCCTGTGCGTTATGAATCTGAAGAACTCATTGCTGGTTTGGAGAAGTGGTTACAATTCATTATTGCTGAAACTGCTGATTTCGTTTGTGCTTATAAACCAACACTTGGCTTTTACGAAGCGTTAGGTATTCCAGGTTTAGAACTGCTGTATAAAACTTTAGCAGCTATTCCAGCCAACATCCCAGTTATTTTAGATGCTAAACACAGTGACTTAAATACTAGTACCATCTTTGCTCGGACTGTGTTTACAGAATGGCAGGTAGATGCAATAACTCTCAGTCCCTACACAGGACAAGATCATGTAGCACCTTTTTTGGTCTATCCTGATAAAGCGGTATTTATTTTATGCTGTACTTCTAATCCAGGTGCAGAAGCTTTACAGCAATATCCTACAAACGAATCACCTCTTTATTTACAGGTGGTAAAAGAATCAAAAACTTGGGGAACTCCAGAACAATTGGGTTTGGAAGTGGGAACTACAAATCCTGAAGTTTTAGCACTTATTAGAGCGATCGCGCCGGAACGAATTATTATGGCGCGTAGCATCTGGGCGGAGGGACAAAACCTGAAGCAAATTTTAGAAGTAGGCTTGAATGCTAACGGTGATGGTTTGCTGATTCCTGTTCCTCAAGATATGTTGGGAAACACACAATTATCTGAGCAAATTCAGTCTCTACGCGCAGAAATTAATCAAATAAAAGCTGAAATTATTCACGAAAATTCCACATGTTCTGTGTGGTTTCCTGATGTTTGTTTGCTCAATCAGCATCCCCACCAGGATTTAATTTTACAACTTTATGATATTGACTGCATTATGTTTGGCAGCTTTGTCCAAGCATCGGGAGCTATATTTCCTTATTACATCGACTTACGCAAAATTATTTCCAACCCTCAAGTTTTTAATCAAGTTCTCACAGCTTATGAGGATATTTTGAAAAATCTGAATTTTGATAGGTTAGCAGGTATTCCTTATGGTTCTTTGCCTACTGCGACTGGTTTAGCTTTGCGCCTTCATTGTCCAATGATTTTCCCTCGTAAAGAGGTAAAGGCACACGGAACTCGGAGAGTAATTGAAGGTAACTTTCATCCTGGTGAAACAGTTGTGGTAGTTGATGATATTCTCATCAGTGGCAAAAGTGTTATGGAAGGGGCAGGAAAGTTAGAATCAGCAGGATTAAATGTTAATGATATTGTGGTATTTATCGACCATGAACAAGGAGTAAAAGATAGATTACAACAAAATGGTTATCGTAGTCATGCGGTTTTAACTATTTCAGAAATTACTAATACTTTGTATCAAGCAGGGCGAATAAATGAGGAGCAATTTTTAGCTTTTTCTGAAAGTTAAAAATTGGAATAGTAGGGAGCAAGGAATGGGGAAATATTTTTCTTATCTATTTTCCCTTAAGTCTATTTAATTCTCAAGTTCAATGTATAAATTAGAATAATTTTGATTTTAAAATTAACTATGAATTTTTCACTGAATCAACTACTTAGATGGTTAATTTTTACGCTACTATTTCCTCTAGCTTTTCTTAATGGTTGGCTAGTATTTTTACTGGTTAAAAATTTTCAACCTGTCGTAACAATTCTTGTCTTGGCTACCTTGCTGGCATTCGTTTTAAACTATCCTGTTTCAATTATTCAAAAGCGAGGACTTAAACGTGGCTATGCAGTAGCGTTAGTTTTTATATCAGCATTGATAATTATCATTGCTCTGGGCATTACTTTATTACCCATTGTTTTAGAGCAATTTAATGAGATGGTTAAAGTCTTTCCCCAATGGATTGATTCTAGCGAAGAAAAACTTCAGATTGTAAATGAATGGTTTTTTAGACACAGAATAAATGTGAATCTAAGTCAGTTATTAGCAAAAATTACTGAGCAATTACCCAATGAATTAGAGTTTGTTTCAGACAAGCTTTTAAGCATTATCATAGATACAATTGATAGTATTTCTGAGGCGTTAATCATTGTAGTTCTGACTTTTTATCTATTGTTAGATGGGCCAAGGATTTGGGAGGGTATATTTAAGAAGTTACCTGGAAGTATAGCTCAACAGGTAAGCCAGTCTATTCAGCAAAACTTCCAAAATTATTTGATTGGTCAGGGAACTTTAGCTTTGCTGATGGGTGTTTCAATAACATTATTATTTTTAGCTTTTCAAGTCCAGTTTGGTTTACTCTTTGGTTTGGGAGTTGGGCTTTTGAGCTTAATTCCCTTTGGTGATGTCGTCAGTCTTGTTGTAATAACTTTCATCATAGCCACACATAACTTTTGGTTAGCAGTAAAGGTTTTTGCGGTAGCTGTTGTCATTGACCAGTTAATTGATCAGGCGATCGCACCACGTCTTTTAGGTAAATTTACTGGCATTCGACCAATATGGGTGTTAATTGCTTTGCTTATCGGAACCAATGTTGGTGGAGTCTTAGGTTTACTAGTCGCGGTTCCTGTAGCTGGTTTTATCAAAGATGCAGCAGATGGTTTTTCTAAATCTAGTGATTCCGAGAATGCTGTTGATGGGGAAGCAGCATCAGAATTGTTGGCAGAAGAATCAATATCGCCATGAGTCATTCTGGAGTAATGAGTTATGAGTTATGAGTTATGAGTAAATACCTATTTCTCATCCACTCATTACTCATTTAAAGTCCTTTGACATCCTCACCGGGTTAAAGCTACGGTGATTTCAATCTTGACTCCTGACTCCTGAATTCTGTTCGATAAAAGATTGACTCAGGTTTCCATAAGCTTACGATAACTGGAAGACAGAACTGTTGTTTGGATCAATATTTGTACTAATGTCAGCTTGGGTAAAGGTAGTGCCAAAGAGGGTCAATAACAACTGTCCAGTACCAAAACCTGCATTATTAGCGATGCCATCTCCTAATCGAAACTGACTATTACCGTTAACAATACGCACATCTATTGCACCAATACCACCAAAAGAAAGGATATCTCCCCCTGTTCCCGTTACAAATTCGTTGATTCGGTCTTGACCATCACCCAAGTTATAGCGAATGGTACCGCTGCCATTCCCTCCAGTAAGTGTGTCATTGCCAGCGCCACCATTGAGGTAGTCATTACCTCCACCACCGGTGAGATTGTCAGCGCCAGCACCACCAAACAAGGTGTCATTTCCGCCACCACCAAACAGAGAATCAGCGCCTAAACCGCCGTCTAGATAATCATTCCCTGCATTACCAATTAAGGTGTCATTCCCAGCAGAGCCAAAGAGATTATCGTTGCTGCTGGTTCCGGTGAGGGTGTTGTTAAATTCATCTCCAATATCTAGACCAATTGCATCATCTGGGATCGCACCTGTAAGATCCGCTCCCACAAAAATGGCATCTGTGAAATTTGCTTTAGACAGATCAGCATTTCTCAGGTTGGCATCTGTGAAATTTGCACCAACAGCAAATCCATTAAAAGAAAAACCTTCTGCGTTAGCTTGGGTAAAGTTAGCTCCACTCAAATCAGTATCAGCAAAATCAGCCCCACTCAGGTTTGTTACTGTAACATTGCCATTGGCATCTATAAAGGAACTAAAATCAGCACCAGTTAAAATTAAATCTTCTGCGGAAACGTTGCTGAAATTCGCACCACGAAAACTAACATTACCTGACTGTGTTGGATTTAGTAGTTCTACATCACTGATGGAGAGATCACTGAAATTAGCCAGGTCAAAAATAGAGTTTTGTAAGGTCAAATCCGTGAAGTTTGTCAGACGAAAGTCAGCCCCCGTTGCATCGACGTTGACCAAAATAGTACTATCCAACTCAGCCTCTAGAAAGCTGGCATTCACGAGCGTTGCACCTGTAAAGTCAGCGGCTTTTAGCTTCGCCTTAAATAAATCGGCTCCCGTAAAGTTAGCACTTCTCAGGTTGGGGCGCTCAGATTGTTCACCACTGAGATTAGCTTCCCGCAAATTAGCATTAGTCAGGTTAGCGTTTGATAGATTGATGAATTTCGTGTTAATCAACGATAGATTAGCCTGTCTCAAATTGGCTCCACTGAAATTGACATTTTCTAATGTCGCCTTGAACAAATTCGCTGGTTGAGAAAAGTTATTATTAGGGGCAAAAATTGCACCAGATGCATTTACGTTAAATAGCTTTGCTTCTTCAAAGTTAGTGCCTCGCAACCCTGTATTGACGAATTGAACATTTGTAAGGGTAGCTTTGAAAAAATTGGAGCCATTTAAATTTTGACCGTTAAAATTGTTTCCGGCTAGGCTTTGTTCACTAAAGTTGAAAGCTGTCATATTATGCTCCTCAAAAAAAATTAAGCGGTTTCAAAGTTAAGGAATCAAGCTGGTTTTTGTACTTCAACTTGTTGTTGAGAAGTCTGTTGTTGCAGTTGCTCTTGCAACCAAGAAGAGAAAAGTTCGTTGAGCAACCGTTGCTGCATAGGTTCGTTAAGTTGTGCTGGTATCAGCTTTTCTAGCCGCACAATTACCCACCAATCTCCGATGTGGGTTGGTGGCGATACCTGCTCTGGTTGGCTGATGGCGAGGATTCGCGCTAGTTTGGGATGGGGTGTACTCAATGCAACTGGCCCCACTAAGCCACCAGCCTGAGCTTCTCCACCTTGAGAGTATTGCCTTGCAACTTCAGCAAAGGACTGTTCACCTTCTACCAGGCGGAAGTAAAGTTCTTGAGCAACAGCCG
This sequence comes from Nostoc sp. UIC 10890, assembly GCF_054786515.1. NCBI lineage: Bacteria > Bacillati > Cyanobacteriota > Cyanophyceae > Nostocales > Nostocaceae > Nostoc > Nostoc sp. UIC 10890. The sequence goes on along the minus strand of NZ_JBSGKF010000001.1, from coordinate 366,494 downwards.
CATCCCGAAGGCGAATTAAAGAGTAGATAACATGATCAAGCTTTGGCTTGAGTTTGTAAAAGTGGGAGTCTAATTTACTACCCCAAGTTGCTTGTTTAAACTTTTCAATTCTCAGGTTGCGGGTTGCTAAATCTAAAAATTGTGTTTCAGTCATGTTCTGCTGCTGCAACCAATTTTGACGTTCAGCTTCTGATGTCAATTGATGCTGTTTGCACAAGTCTTGGTAACACTTGGCTTCTTCTTCTGGTGTGCAGCTAAAGGGTGTGATTGCTTCATCAATCAAAAGTTCTTCCCGGAGCTTTGATAGCAGTTGGTATCGATTCAAGAGAGGGACAATATCTTGAGTTGTTACCGTCTGGTTATGCACTTGTAAGAGTGTTATTGATGAATTTGAGTGATTATCTTGAGTCGTGGTGATCAGTTCTAACTGAGCTTTTTTATGTAGAGAAATTAGATTACTGCTCTGATTTTCTTGCTGTTGTATCCATTGCAGATGTTGGGGTAATAACTGCGACAAGTTATAGCGCTCTAAGATTGTTTCCCTGGCTTTGACCCTGATTGAGTCCATTTTGTCTGGATGGGTGAGTGCTTCTGTAATGCGATCGCAAATTTCCTGGGGTGAAAAAAAGTCTACCAAAAGACCATTAACACCATCTTGGATCACCTCGGTTACAGGAGCAGTTTTGGCAGCTACCAACAAACAACCTACAGATAAAGCCTCCAACATTGACCAAGACAAGACAAAGGGACGGGTGAGATAAACATGGACAGAAGAAGCTTGGAGAACTTGCAGGTATTCAGAATAAGGTAGCCAACCTGTAAAGTGAACTCTGCTTAGGTCAAGATCATATTTTTCCAGCATCACCTCTTTGTAGGTTTTGCCATCAGGTAGTTGTTTGCCGTAAGCTACACGGTTTTCTCCCACAATTACGACATGGCAATGCGGGCGTTGTTGTTGGAGTAAAGCCACCGCCTCGATAAACTGGGGAAATCCCCGATAAGGCTCCATACCCCGCGCCACATAAGTGACGATTTCTTTGGCGTGAGAAAGGTCTAGATTGATGCGTGGGAGAATTAACTTTGCTCCTGGTTTGGGGCAAAAGAATTCCGTGTCAATGCCATCATGAAGGACATTGATTTTATTGTGATATTCCGAGGGAAATTGCTGACGCTGCCAATAAGTGGGAGAAAGACCGCGATCGCAACTATATAAATCCTGTAGAATCGGAGCATTTTTAATCCGAATCCGGGCTTTATCGTCAGCGGTTAAGGGTTCGCTGCGATCGAAGTCGGCATCGGAGCCATGAGCATGATAAAACCACTCGAAATAGCATAGTAATTTGGCATCGGGAAAAATATCTTTGATGAATAAGGTCGGCCCCCAACCCGAATGACCATAGACTACATCGGGAATAAAGTTTTGGGCTTTGAGTTTTTCTGCCAGCCTATAGACACCTTGACCCTGAAGGACAGCATTTTCTAGAGGTCTAACATAGTGATGAGTTTCGGGACGAGCTTCTCGTGTAGGGCTATAGATGACCTTATTAACGCCTGGTAAATTATCTTCCTGACGAGTAGTTCCAAAGAATACTTGGTTATCTTTGTCTTTGGCTAAAGCAGCAGCTACATGGCGAAATTGGGCAGGAAAATTTGGATGCAGAAATAAAATTCGCATTGCTCTTTGATTATTAGTAGTTCTCCAAGGGAACTTGGCGGGTAAAGAGAAAAGGGTAAAGGTGAATGGCACTAAGAAAGATACAGCCCTTGCTCTGTAAAGGCTGGAAATCCATTCTGGGAGGCAGTAGTTTGACAAGAGGCAGAGCCTCTTTTAAATACATTCCCAGCCTCCAGGCTGGGAACGAGACTACACAAGCCTTTGGGCTTTTCTTAGTGCAATTCGGGTAAAGGTGTTTTATCCTTTTCCCCAATCTTCACCCTGCATTTTTGGGTTGGCAGACTATTAGTCTCCTGCCGTCTTCAACTATAAAGACAGCAGGAGAGATAAAATTGAAACAATCAACCCCAAAAGTGGCTCAGTACGTTATCGTGACGCTGCGGCTGCTCTGTTGATTTTCTGGGTACTATCAGGTGTGTGCTACTTGGCTGGTACCCAAGTACACCGCCTGGTTGCCCATTTCTTACGATAGAAAATCGAATTCTGTGACCAGTGCAGGAGCCACGTTAATTACAGTCGCTAACAGTTCGCCAGTTTCAGTAATGGAAATCCGACTACTAGCTTGACCATTAATAACAACACGGCTGATTGTGAGTTCCTCAAACGGTAAGTCAACCTGGAAGAAATCTACACCATCCTGGAAGTCAGTGATAATGTCGCCTACAGGAGCAGGTACAGCTGGCTCACCGGGATCTGGTACTTCAAACCCTACTTCTTCCAACACAAATATGTCAGTACCCGCACCGCCAGTCAGGGTGTCGCGTGCGGTTTGACCTTCCTCGGCGTCTTGTCCACCGAAGAGGGTGTCATTGCCAGCACCGCCTACAAGGCTATCAACTCCTGTTCCACCATCAAGATTGTCATCACCACCTTGACCCAACAGGGTATCATCGCCAGAACCGCCCACTAGGGTGTCAAAACCACCCCCACCTAAGAGGGAGTCGTCGCCGTCAAATTCTTCGGGCCCACCTTCTAAGTAGTCAGCTTCAGCGCCGCCTTGGAGAGTATCATTGCCAGTTCCCCCAAAAAGGGTACTAGTACCAAGACCACCATTGAGGCTGTCATTGCCATCCCCACCATCGAGGGTGTCAAAACCATCCCCACCTAAGAGGATGTCATCACCACCTAAACCATCGAGGAAGTCATCGCCGGTTCCGCCATCTAGGAAATCATTGCCACCACCACTTAAGCTATCAGCATCTCCTTGGAGAGTGTCATTACCATCTCCACCAAAAAGGGTATCAGCGCCAGCCGCACCCAAAGTGTCATCACCGATAAGGAAATCATCACCGCCTAAGCCATCGAGGAAATCATTGCCAGCTCCACCATCAAGAGTGTCGCCTTCGATAAAGCTGTCACTGCCAACTAGCGAGTCGGCACCTGCACCACCGTTGAGATTGCTCTTACCGAAACTGTTATTAGCAGTTGTCAGAGTGTCATTACCAGCTCCGCCGAACAGAGTATCCTCGAAGCCACCAAAGAGCAAGTCATTACCAGCGCCGCCATCGAGGAAGTTTTTCTCATCAAGAACATCGTCCTCACTCTGTCCACCATAGAGGGTGTCATTACCGCCCTCACCAAAGAGGGAGTCCTCGCCAGCATCCCCAAATAGTCTGTCAGCACCGGCTCCACCAAACAAAGTATCTTTATCTTCCCCACCTCGAATGAGGTCATTACCACCTGATCCTAATAACAGATCATCACCAGCAAAGCCGCGAATCGTGTCAGCTGCACTAGTACCTTGAAGGGTATCGGAATCGGGTGTTCCATTTCTAATTGCCATACATTAATCCTTGCTTTTGGGTTTCAAAAAAGTATTTGGCTTGTTTACAACTAAGTTAGTTTTTGTAATTCTCATCACTTCCCCCTCTCCCAAGTTTGAGAGAGGGGCGATTAAGAAATGATGAGAATATATTGGGAGAGATCATCAAACTTACACTGCATAACTACACGATTAAACATCTGCAAATCACATCCTTTGAATTGCTTGAACAATCACAATGTCATTCGTGAATCATTCGCATCTGTGTATTTTTGGTAATACCAAATTGTCAGAGATATTATTTTGTAAGCAAAATAATATTCCTGGCTCACCTAATGATTACCAGAGATTTCATTGCCTTCATTTAATGTTGTAAATGAAGTTATAAAAAAGTATCTTTTGCAACTTGGTATAATGCGGCATCACAAAATTGGACAGTTGTAGCTTCTGCTAACAATTAGAAGCAACAATGACCACAATTCAAATATGATGCGATCGCACACCTTTACTTACCACTTTCTTAAAGTTAAGTTTCACTAACCAGAACTCCCATTTTGCATGAGGTAAAGGTAAAGGTTATGATTTCGACTTTAGGTAAATAGGTCTTTTAACCTTTGATTTCTTTTGAAAACAAAGTGTGCGTCAACCTTTTGTCGACTTTCTTTGGTGATGCATATTCTGTGTAAGACATATATATACTATTTGGCAACTTAGCCACAATAGTAAATCATGACCGCACAGTTATTTGATTTGCCTAATTCATTTCACAATCCGAATTTACATGATTACGTTTTTCCAATTAGGTTATAAATCGATACACCACTGAACACTAGCCGAGAACTGAGAGCCGAGATCGATATACACACTGAACACTAGCCGAGAGCCGAGATTGATAATGAGAACTGTAGGGCTTTTAATAAGATCACTATCAGACAATAATGATCTTTTGCATTAATAGCTGCACGAACACTCTTATGCAAGCAAGAAAAGCTGCTGAGTTTTCTCCAAGTGCCAGAATTTTCACTCCGAAGTTTCAAAAACTTCTTAATCTGTAAAAACTTCTGACTACACCTGATGATATTTATGATGATGGATTAGTAAGCACAATCAAGTTTTCATCCATGTTACATATATTTGTATAGTAAGTTATTTCTGTCAATAGAGGTATATAAAGTTATGCCTAAAGACAGAGAACAGAGCTATTTAATAACTCTTTTGCAGCATTTTATACTAGCTTTTAAACACATTTTTTCTTTTTAAAGAATAAAATAGTCGCATAAATTTTGCCGAAATAGACTAAACTAAATGCGAATTTAGCTATTAAGTAAAACGACAATCCATACAGAGGGTAACAAGATGGTAAAAATTGATTCCCAAAAAACCACACATATTTTCACTAGTTAAAAATTTTACTTAATAACAAAAAATCTATGTTTAGGTTTTCTTTATGTCAACTCTGGTAAGTGGGTGAAGTTATTACTCAATAGATAGATGTTGATGGATTTTGCTTAACTTCAATATATTCTCAAATTTATGGTAAAAATGCAAGGACAGATAAGACATTTAAGCAGCTAGTTATCACGAAATAAATAAGAAGGCACGAATAAACATAAGTATAATAAAGATAGGTAAACGACGCTAAAAGCTTATTCAATAGTGGTTTGAATCTTTTAATTCTATCTTGTTTTAACAACAAATATTTATTTTAAAATCTTGAAAAGAAAGAAAGATTTCGTAAATTAGTGGTTAATTGCGAGTTTAAATAGTCTATTATTTTATTTTTTGAGATTAAAATAAGGGCTAAAGATTACTTCATTAAGCTAATTAGGCGGACAGTATATAAGTGATCAAATTCATACCACGTTAATGCAGGAGTCTTGAGAACTAACTGTATTGCCCCCGTGTGTTGTTGTATCCAAAAAAATTGCATAAAAAAGCCCCTGGTAGAAATACCAGGGGAGAAAGATATAATACCATTTCACTTGATGTTTGTCGGAGATGCCCCTGCTTATGCCTCTAATTAGATGAGAGGCTAGAGTATTTCTCAAATATTACAACAAAAAGTGATCGGGTATAAAATTAACCAACATTTGCCAAGAGCAATTCTCGTTTTTCTAATTTTTGCACTCTCACCTTAGAGTCATCATCAACATCGACAAGTGCTGTGTCTCCATCTGTAATTTCACCAGACAGCATTGCTTCAGCGAGAGAATCTTCTAAAAGGCGCATAATTGCTCGACGTAATGGCCTAGCACCGTAGCTGGGATTGTAGCCTTCTTGTACTACAAGCTCTTTGAAGCGATCGCTAACTTCTAAGATAATTCCCTTTTCTGTCAAGCGCTTAGAAACTTCACGAAGCATAATTTCAGCAATTTGCTTCACTTCATCCCTAGAAAGCTGGGTGAAGACGATAATTTCATCGAGACGGTTAAGGAACTCTGGACGGAAGTAAGCTTTCAATTCTTCATTTACCAAGGTGCGGATGCGGTTATAACTAGCGTCGGCTTGAGTGTCGAAGTCAAAGCCTAAACCACTACCACCTTTTTCAATCACCTTGGAACCGATGTTAGAAGTCAAAATGATCAGCGTGTTCTTGAAGTCAACTTTCCGACCTTTGGCATCGGTAAGATGACCGTCATCCAAGAGTTGCAGCAACATATTGAATACATCGGGGTGTGCTTTTTCGATTTCGTCGAATAGCAGCACTGAGTATGGTTTCCGCCGCACGGCTTCTGTAAGTTGTCCGCCTTCGTCGTATCCGACATAACCAGGAGGCGAACCAATTAACTTGGCGACGGTGTGACTTTCCATGTATTCGGACATATCTAGCCGAATCATTGAGTCTTCCGCACCGAAGAAGTAGGAAGCTAGTGCCTTCGCCAATTCTGTTTTACCGACTCCAGTAGGGCCAGAGAAGATAAAGCTAGCAATGGGACGATTGGGATTTTTCAAGCCTACGCGGGCGCGACGAATACCGCGAGATACAGCCGAGACTGCTTGCTCTTGTCCGATGAGCCGTTGATGCAGAGTGTCTTCTAGGTGCAGGAGCAACTCTGACTCAGATTCAGTGAGTTTGTTGACTGGTACGCCAGTCCAAGAGGCAACGATTTGGGCGATGTCTTCTTCATCAACTACAGTCGAGTTGACAGGTTGCTCGCTTGATGTGAAGGTTGCTTGCAGTTGTTCTGCAAGTTTTAATTCTTGGTCGCGAAGTTGTGTAGCTTTGTCAAAATCTTGGACTCTGACTGCTGCTTCTTTTTCTTTGGTAACGCCAGCGAGTTCACGCTTGAGTTCTTTGTTAGGAGAACTTTGAGAGTTCCGCAGACGAACGCGAGAACCAGCTTCATCAATCAAGTCAATTGCCTTATCTGGCAAAAAGCGATCGCTAATATAGCGGTCTGATAATTCTGCTGCTGCAACAAGTGCCGCATCCAAAATCGTGACTTTGTGGTGTTGTTCGTAAGCACCGCGCAAGCCGTAGAGAATTTGTACGGTTTCCTCTACTGAGGGTTCCCCAACCTTAATCGGTTGGAAACGACGCTCTAGGGCAGCATCGCGCTCGATGTGCTTCCGATATTCATCAAGGGTAGTTGCGCCGATGCACTGGAGTTCTCCTCGTGCTAAGGCAGGTTTGAGGATGTTGGCTGCATCCAATCCACCTTCTGTACCACCAGCGCCAACCAAGGTATGAATTTCGTCAATTACCAAGATGATATTGCCCACGGTGCGGACTTCTTCCACGACTTTTTTGATGCGTTCTTCAAAATCGCCACGGAAACGAGTTCCAGCTACCAATGACCCCATATCGAGGCTGATAACTTGCTTGTCCTGTAAGGTTTCAGGTACATCCTGGTTGACAATCCGTTGAGCTAGACCTTCTGCGATCGCAGTTTTACCAACTCCTGGTTCTCCAATCAAGACTGGGTTGTTCTTAGTCCGGCGACCGAGAATTTGGATTGCCCGCTCAATTTCTTTCTCGCGACCAACTACAGGGTCGAGTCTGCCTTCTTGGGCTAATTTGGTCAAATTTCTGCCAAATTCTTCCATAGTTAGCGGTTGAGTGCGCTTTTGACTACCACTACCAGCGAAAGCCGGTGCATTTTCACCCAAACGGCGAACTATGGCACTGCGGACAGCCTTGAAGTCAACCCCTAGATTTTGCAGTACTTTGGCGGCGACACCTTCACCAGCCTCGGTTAATCCTAAGAGTAAGTGTTCAGTGTTAATGTAATTCTGTCCTAGACTATGAGCTTCTTTAAACGATTGCTCGAAGAGGCTTTTCACCTTAGGAGTAAAAGGAATTTCTGGTGGTACAAAGCCAGAACCCCTACCAATAATTTTTTCTACCTCGCGACGTGCGTCTTTGAGGGTAACGCCTAATTCAGCCAGCACTTTAGCAGCAACCCCAGTTCCTTCTCCCATCAAACCCAGGAGAATTTGTTCAGTTCCTACGAAATTGTGTCCCAGGCGACGTGCTTCCTCCTGAGCTAACATAATTACTCTAATGGCTTCGGAAGTGAAGTGTTCAAACATAATGGGTTCTTGCTCCCTCGCTGCTTGGACTTTGGGTGAGATAAATTCACCCTCATCTAAAGTTTTTTGTATTTTCTTAAGGACTAATGTAACTTTATTTAAAGTTAAGTGGCAGTGTTGAGAGCCGTAAGACATCAGGTGTACTTGCCGTCTACTAGGAGTGCTGAGTACTTAGTAGTGAGTGCTGAGTGGAGTATGTAGGAAGTCAAGAGTTACAAAGTTGACAGTTAAGTTTTCGGTATTTGACAATTTTCTTTTGTCTGTCCTGTTTTTCACTGTCAGCTAAACTTAAAACTCAGGACTTAGCACTCTAAACTCAGGACTGACAATGACTGAAGCAAAGGCCGGTAAAGATCAACAACATCCACTTTATAACCGCGATCGCCCCCTTATTGATATTTTACTCGCTCAAGAGGCGACAGACTATAACTTAGCAGAATTGGCTAGACTGCGAATGCGTTATCAAGGGTTTCCAGGGGCGAGAGACATCCAGAAAGACCTAGATAAAGTCTTGCAGCAGTGGGGTTTGAGCGAAGCCGAGCTTTTTGAGAAAACTCGTCAAATTCACGATTTGGGGGGAATTTACAAAAGTCGTGGTAAGAAAGACGAACAGGATTGGAATTAATTATGGGGGATGGGGAATGGGGAATGGGCATTAGTTATTTTTTCCTATTCCCAACTCCTAACTCCTAAGTCAGCACTGCCTACTGGAATGGCGATCGCTAATTCTGTGCCTTAATCTCATGGGCAATGGCTGTAACAAGATTGCCCAGTACCGACATTTTTTCTTTTTGCACGAGACTGTATTGTGTCTCTTGCAGGTCGTGTAATGCTTGAGTTAATTGTGCTGTTGTGTCGATGAGCTTCAACACACTTGCGTTACACTAAAATATCTTACTTAAAATTGTCAACAGTTCCGCTTGGCTCACTGTTAATCCTGAGCGCAGCCGAAGGTTCAACTTGAATTGCCTCTTCTCCTGTCTCCAGTTGCTCCCGTTGCTTGCCATACTCCCGCAGCTGCTTCAATAGGTTTTCTTGGGACGAGTTAGGAATAGACGGACTGGGGGTTGTTTGAAGGTTGGTATCGATATTTCCAAAATTAGTAGGTGAGGGATTAATCACGTAAACGGGTAGCGACTTTTCATTAAACGTCGCCTGTTGGGTTGGTTCTGGGGTAGGAATTAGATTCTTTGGTTTCCTCACAGCAGCTTTTACCGAATCTAGAGTGGTAGCAACTTGCACTTGTTGCTGCATCTGTTGTGTAGAAGAGACTAAACCACTTAAACCATTCACCAATTGCCGCAGATTTTGGCGAAAATTAGGATCACCTGTCAATTCATCTAAATCAGATGTAATTTTTTGGGTATTTTCAAAGGTTACTCGTGCTGAATCTAAGGTTTGTTGCAGCAGCACCGCATTCTTTGGATCATTTAAGGTTTGAGAAGCATCGCGTAAATTAGCTGAGGCTTGCGCTGCATTTGCTGAAAGAGCTTCTAAATTGTTGAGTAATTCACCTTGAGTCAATCGATTGACAGATGGTGATAAGCTACTGACTGTAACACGCAATTGGTTGCTGGTTTCGGTGATATTGTTCAAAGCACCAACTAGCGCCGAACGATTTGTTGTCAACAGATTATCCAGGTTGTTCAGCAATCGATTTGCTTGAGTTGCAGTTGCACCAAATTTATTTACTGTTTGATTGGCGGATGTATTAAGTTGGTTTGTCGCCCGTTGCACTGAATTAGCTGTGGCTGAAAAGGTAGTAAGTTGTTGTTGTAAACTTTTGGTTAAACCTTGTAAATCCTGACTTAGCTCAGTAAAACTGGATGCTGCACCTGTGGTACTTTCTAGAACCCTATTAATATTTCTATAAAATTTTGGGTCATTGTATACAGCGGCTAGCTCAGTTGAACTGCGAATGAGTGCATCAACACTGATACCAACCTGACCTTTTAACCGAGAGCCATTACAGACTATGAGACTAGTATCACAACTTTTATCTAGGGGTTTAGCAGTCACGACCCCAGAAGGTAAGGTTGTTCTTGGTGTGATATCGATAATACTTTCGCTAATTAACCCGCTTTGATTAGCTTCCACCACTACATTCCGGGGCATAATTAGGTCAGTTTGGGCAATTTCAATCTCTACATCAATAACATTTGCCCTTGGTTGAACCTGGGAAATAGTTCCTACCTTAAAGCCACGATAGCGAACTGCTGCTCCCTTTTGCATTCCGCCAGCGTTGGCAAATTCTACAATAATTTTGTATGAACGACCAGCAGCAGTATACCTATTTAACCACAGAAAAAGTAATCCAAATACCCCTAGTCCTAGCAGGAGTAATAACCCCACAGAACCTTCTCTAAATGTTCGCCCAGACGCGAAGCGGCTTGTCATAAGACCTCGCATTTTTTTACCTCCACCAACAACCAACAACCAATTAGGAGTTAGGAGTTAATAGTTAGGAGTTAATAGTTAGGAATGAATAGTTAGGAATTAATAGTTGAATTTAACTCCTAACTTCTCATTTTTAACTCTTAACTCTTAATTCCTCATTCCTCACTTTTGAGTTTCTAGCCGGCGACTTTAATCGGGCCTTGAACGCTTCCACTAATAAATTGTCTGATCAAGGGATTTTCTGTGTTGTATATTTCACTAACTGTACCCTCCCACTGCACTCTACCTTCATAGAGAAATATAAGTCTATCAGCTGTACGGCGGATAGTGCTGTCTTGGTGGGTAACAACAGCATAAGTACTACAAACTCCATGTAAACATTGTAAATGGCGGATTAAATCTTCGATTACTGTTGAGGCAATGGGATCAAGTCCGGCTGTTGGTTCGTCGTATAGTAGAACTTCTGCGCCTTCGCTGGGACTGTCGGGGTTAGACATAATCGCACGGGCAAAACTCACCCGTTTTCGCATTCCCCCGGAAAGTTCGGCTGGGTAGAGGTGGCCTATTGCTGGTAAACCTACCATCTCCAATTTTTCTTTTACCAAATCTCGGATGCGCGATCGCGGCAGCTTTGAATTTTGATAAAGTAAAAATCCTACATTCTCCTCCACTGTCAGCGAATCAAATAGCGCCGCCTGTTGAAACACCATGCCAATGCCAACCTGTTGGCCACCATCTTCAATCAAACCGTCTCGCCGCACTCCTTGCACATAAATTTCTCCTTCATCGGGAGTAAGTAACCCCGCCATTACTCGTAAGATAGTTGATTTACCAGTCCCCGATGGGCCAATAATCCCCAGTGCTTCTCCCCGGTAAATGGTCAAGTCTACATTATCTAGAACTTTATGGCTACCAAAGGACTTAGAAACACCTTTCAGTTCAATCAATGGTTCAGTCATTAGTTATTAGTCATTGGTCATTGGTCATTAGTCAGTAGAAAATAAACAAATGACTACTGAGAACTAACAAAGGACAAATATGCCCAATAGTGATGTCAGAGTTATTGGTAGGGCATTGTATAGTACATCATAAGTATAAGTATATGATTAGTATTCTGATTAGCAAACTTTATTTTTTTAGCATAATATCTAGTTATTTGCGATGTTTAACGTCCCAAAATACTCTCAACGCAAGGCTGGCAAAGACACCGTAGTAAATAAACGTCTCAGTGATGGTAAAATAAGACTCTAATTTTCTGTAGACATCAGCAAAATTGTCTATTAGTATAAATGTACTTAACTGATATTATAACTACTAAGAAAAAAGCTCCGACAATAAAAATATAATTAATAGGTTTATACCAGATATAAAAATCAAATTTAATTTCTGAAAATCAAAATATTCAGATTTTCAACTTTTTATATAAGTCCAAAACCTTTTTTCATAAATGATTAAGTATAGCTATAGAAAAATTTATTTTCCTGCCATCCAAAGTTATTGCAAGTAACAGAGTTATTAGATGATTGGAGAGTTTAATAGTCTTACCTGTCAATCCTGGAGTTGGCAAAGTCCAAAAATATTTACTAGTATTGTAACAATTACTGTTAAAAAATCAAAGTAAAAATTATGAGTAGCCAATTAGAACAGTTTGCTAGTGATAATTCTTCTGGTATTTGTCCTGAAGCACTGGAATATATGATTAGGGCAAATCATGGTAGTGTTCCAGCTTATGGAAATGATGAATGGACTCAAAAAGCCACAGATTATTTTCGGGAACTATTTGAAATTGATTGTGAAGTATTTTTTACCTTTAACGGTACAGCAGCAAATTCTTTATCTTTAGCTGCTCTTTGTCAGTCATATCACAGCGTTATTTGTCATGAGACATCTCACATAGAAACAGATGAATGTGGCGCACCTGAATTTGCATCTAATGGTTCTAAACTGTTACTAGCTCAAGGTAAAAATGGTAAATTAACATCAGAGTCGATAGAGGCAATTATCACTAAGCGGACTGATATTCATTATCCAAAACCTAAAGTTATTAGTATTACACAATCAACTGAATTAGGGACTTTATATTCTATTGAAGAACTTTTAAGTATTAAAGAAGTTGCGAAAAAGTATAACTTAAAGATTCACATGGATGGCGCTCGTTTTGCAAATGCAGTTGCCGCTATGAATCAAAGCCCTGCTGAAATTACCTGGAAAACTGGAATCGATGTATTGTGCTTTTGTGGTACAAAGAATGGCATGGCATTGGGTGAAGCGATTCTTTTCTTCAACAAAGCATTAGCAGAGGATTTTGACTATCGATGCAAGCAAGCAGGCCAGCTAGCTTCAAAAATGCGGTTTATTTCCGCTCCCTGGTTGGGTTTATTGGAAACCGGTGCTTGGCTAAAAAATGCTAGACATGCTAATCAATGTGCTGAATACTTGGAAAATCAACTATTAAACATAGAAGGCGTGGACTTAATGTTTCCTAGAGAAGCCAACGCCGTATTTGTTAAATTACCTGAACAAGTAATTCACAGCTTAAAAGCCAAGAACTGGCAGTTTTATACATTTATTGGTGTAGGAGGAGTACGTTTTATGTGTTCTTGGAACACTACTCAATCAAGGATTGATGAATTGATTGGTGATATTAAAAACGCAACTCTTGACAAAAAATAAATATAAAAAATGGAAAATAATGAAATAAGTATAGCAATCTTAAAGCTGCTCTAAATTAAGTAAATGCAATTAGTGATAACTGGCAATACAAGTGCTTACTTGGTATTAAACTTCAACCGCACTTTTGGTTGCTGCCACAATCCCAAGCGCTTATTTTGAGCATTAGCTTCTGCAATTAAAAATTGGGTTTTGCTCTCGTAGCAATTTTGTAAAGATTCTCGGTCAACTATAGCATTACCTGACTCTACCAAAAGGAGATTTACTGACCGATTATTCACAAACACTTCACCAGCTGCGTGACCGTTTTTGAGTTGTTCTGTGTTTCTAATTACGACAGGAGTTTGAGGTGGTAGTAGCTGTTTTAGTTTTTGTGTTGCTGCTAAACCAGATGGCTGACCATTTGCCTCTGGCGCATTAATACACGCTAGCTTTATTGTGGTTGTTTGTCCTGCATTATCTTTAACCAAAATTGTGTTCCCGTCTGCAATACCAACTACTGTAGCTAGCACCAAAATTAGTTCAAGTAACTCCATCATTTTGTCCGTAATATTTTATGCATAAACATAATTTTATTTCAGTGCTTAGATTGCTAGTGTGATTTAACTCACAAGTTATAAGTAAAAGTAATAGATATTGCCTGTAGTGGTAAGATGCATTTACGTAAGGAAGTGCGATCGCGTAACTCCTTAAGCTATAGCGATTCTCCTTTGGATTGAATGTATCATAACTACACGTACATTTTTTGTTAGCGATCGCCTACCTTTAGTCTAAGAGGATGTTTGAAAAGTTTTGAGCGAATATAATGCGCTACTACACAAGCTAAGTCCACCTGCGTGGACTAGCAGAAAATCGAGTTTTATAACCCAATACAGTTCAGATAAGACAAAACACTTGTAGAGACGGCGATTTATCGCGTCTCAAAAACCCACAATTTTGTACAATTAGCCCTTAAATAAACCGTATTGTTTTATAACCCGCTTAGGCGGGTTTTGTCTGTGTAGCCGCGACTTCTAGTCGCAGAGGCAAGTAATAATTTAGACTTTTCAAACAACCTCTAAACTCTAGATTGACAAACTTTTTGCCCTTATGGATAAAATAGCCCTGCTTTTTAAAGGGGTCGCCACAAGCAGAAACTATCTTCTTGGGCAAAATATCACTTGGTGTTTATTTAAGTTTTTCGTGAGCAGCCAAAATGATTTTTTCGGTTTCTTCCCAGCTAATACATTTATCGGTTACAGAAACACCATATTTTAATTCTTCTTTACCAGTAATCGGTTGACTACCTTCATACAAATGCGATTCCAGCATCATGCCAACTATTGATGTATTACCATCCACTATTTGCTGAATAATATTTTCTAAGACAGCACCTTGTAATTTGTAATCTTTATTAGTATTGCCGTGGCTACAGTCAATAACAATTCTCGGTGGTAAATTTGCCTGTTTTAATTTCTCTTCTACCACTTTTACATTTGCTGCATCAAAGTTGGGTTGACTACCACCTCTTAAAATTACGTGACCATAACCATTACCTTTAGTTTGAAATACGCTCACCTGTCCGTTTTGATTAATTCCCAGAAAATTATGCGGATTTCCGGCTGATTGGAGAGCATTCAAAGCTACTTGAATATTGCCGTCAGTACCGTTTTTAAAACCCACAGGCATCGAAAGTCCACTTGCCATTTCGCGGTGAGTTTGTGATTCGGTGGTGCGTGCTCCAATGGCAGACCATGTAATCAGTTCACTAATATATTGGGGGATGATCGGATCTAGTGCTTCTGTGCCAGCCGGTAATCCCAACTCTGTAATTTTTAATAATAGCTCTCGTGCAATTAATAACCCATTTTCTACATGGAAAGAATCATCCATATCTGGATCGTTAATTAACCCTTTCCAGCCTACGGTTGTTCTTGGTTTTTCAAAGTAAACTCTCATAATTAGTAGCAGCTTATCCTGGACTCGCTCGGCCAATATTTTCAACCTCTCAGAATATTCGAGCGCTGCTTTTGGATCATGGATTGAGCATGGGCCAACTACTATAAATTTTCTACGATCCTGAAAATCTAGGATATGTTCTATTTCTTGTCTATATGCTAAAACTCTTTGTTCTGCTAATTGTGTTAAAGGGAATTTTGATTTGACTTCATTGGGAGTTAATAAAATGCGATCGTTCTCAATGTTCGCGTTGTCGATATTACTATTAAATAATGTGTTGTGCATGGGATGATTTTGAAACTTTATATACGCACTTCAACTCAGAATTGTAACACAAACTCATGATTTTTTTAAATAGCCTTTTTTATGCTTGACAAATTTCTAATTAGACTGTAGATGATTAAGATCATAAAATAAAAAGGGGGAATATTTTCCCCCTTTTTATTTGCTATTAGACTACTGATTGAGTTGTAGTGTATATTTTTACTGCCATACAAATACTTTAGCTTCGTATGGTCCTAAGTCAGTTATGATGCCATCATCACCAGATTCGACATCATAATTGCCTGTCCACTCGTGCCATGTACCAGCACTAGGAAAGTTAGGAACATGATAGCCAGCGAGGAAGTTTTCTGAGAAATTTGCTATTACAACTACACGAGAACCTTCATCATTCCAACGAGTATAAGCTAATACTTTTGCATCGGCATTTTCGTGGATAAAGTCAATATTTTCTGTGTAAAGTGCATGATTACTTTTACGCAGGTTGGTTAGACCTTTGTATGATTCAAATAAACTACGATTGAGATCATTACCTAACAGTGTCCAATCAATTTTTGATGATTCAGGTTGTTTAGGTTTGTACTCGCCAAATTCTTCTCCCATCCAAATCAAAGGTACGCCAACAGCAGTCATGAGGATGGCTACTCCTAATTTGGCCCGCCTAAAGGCTTCTTCGTTAAAAATCTCACGGTTTCCTAATTCAACCATCACATGGTTATGGTCATGATTGGTGAGGTAATTTACTACATTGGTAGCACCCAAGAAGCCTTGGCGCTTGCAGTCAATAACATCTTTGAGACGCTCTAAATCAAATGTATCACCGCAGATATGTTCTAGAATGCAGTGATAAAAACTGTCATGCCAGCAACCATCCATTGGCCCATCTACATTGGTAATGCTGGTAGTTTCAGGAATGTGTTCAGCAACATTATAAAAAGGCTTTGCACCAGCAGTTTTTTTGGCTTCCTGAACAATCCAGTGCATGAAGTCGTAGTTAGCAATTTGCCTGGCTGCATCATAGCGAATACCATCAAGATGATATTCCTCAATCCAGAAACGGATTGTTTCGCCAATAAATTTCCGCGCTGGATGAATCTCTAATTTTTCGTCATAATGTTCATAATTAAACTCAGGCCCCCAGTTATTATCAGGATCACGAGGTTCATGATGATACCAGTAATCGTGGTCAATTTGTGTTAAGGGAGCAGATGCTTCTGAGTGGTTATAAATACCATCAATAATTACACGAATACCTCTTCCATGACACTCGTCAATCAATTTTTTCAACCCAGCAGTCGAACCATAACTTGATTCTGTTGCAAAAAAGTGGCGCGGATTATAACCCCAGCTATAATCACCAGGATATTCTTTAAGTGGCATCAACTCAATAGCGTTGATTCCTAGTTCACACAAATAATCTAACTTTTCAATGACATGTTTGTACTTACCTCGTGCATAAGGGTCATCCTCGCCACCAGAAAAGTCACCAACATGCAATTCATAAATTACTAATTCGTGGTCAGCAGGTAAAGGTTTATCATCATGTTGCCAAACGTAGGTATCAGTAATCCTTTGCCCATCTTTGATGTGGATAACACCATCATCTTTTCCACTCAATTCATCTATATCTGTTGCATAAGGGTCTGTAACCTCAACCCATTGTTCTGGTTCAAAAAACCATGAATTTGATTGAACGCGAAATTTATATTTATAATCGCCATCTTCTAGTTCAACACTTGTACGAAAATAACCATCATCACCTTTTTCCATTGGAATGTCTTGCCAATCAGAAAAAGAACCAATTAATGCGGCTCCTTTGTTGTAAGGTGCAAATAAATTAAATTCAATTGGCTTTGCCATAGAAGTGTTTGTAATATCAAGGGTTGATAGGAGTATTCTCTGATGCTAAATTGAATTTGCAAATCGCTCTAGAGAAATAATTAGATCAGCAGTGCTTCTATCTTCAGGAATAATTGATAAAAACTTTATAAAATTTAACTATGCTTTTTTGCTTTTTGGCTGTTTGTAACACTTAATGATTGACTAAAATACAGATTTACTGTATTGTATATTTTGCCTATAAAACTAATATTTTTAAATACCTATTACATATAATTGCAAAAATTAAGTACCTAAATCAATAGTTTTTTATTAAACTCTAATATGGTAGATATAAGACTCATGTTTGATTTTTTAAATACATGTAGGGGAGCCAGTGCTTTGCAGAGGTTATCGACGCTCCATAACTCGCTCTAAGCGTACTCCTTCCTAGGTCGAAACAAGCTATGCGGTAGCGTCTCGTAGAGAAGCCATACCGAAGGCATTACCTCTCATACCACTTCGTGGAAGCAAGCTATGCGTTAGCGTCTCTGAAAGAGAAGAGAAGGCTTTACGCTGCGCTTCCGTTGTGGCAAATGGCGTTGTGTTAACCGTAGGCTATGCACCAAAAACTTCGGGTGGTGCGTTACAGAAGCCTTAACCATAAATAATAGACTTGGAGTTTTTCACCCAATCAAATCGGATTGATATAGTCGTTAAAAATAGGATATTTTTTGCCACATATCTGCTGATAAGATTACTCAATTGTGCCGTTAGTTTGTTGCAGATAACTTAACAACCAATTTGCAGCTGTTGCTCTACGAGTTTGCCGAGGTCCAAATTCGCCAATTTTATAACCTTTGAAGCCCAGTTTTTCTTTTAACATTTGTTTATTTTCAGCAGGAATAGAACGAGTCAACTTAACTGTTGCGGGGCGAGATTCCATAAAATCTGGTGGTTGTGGGTAATCATTCTGCCATTCTGGTGCAACTTGGCTAGCGTCCCATTGTGCAGTTGAGGAGTCATAGCGATAGCCTAAATAATGCCATAGCAACTGATTAACTGTGGCATCATCAAATTTCTCTTCGATAATTGCCCAAATTGTTTCTGTATTGAGTGGCGGCAGGTTAGACATAAACAGTTCAAAATTATAAGTGGAAAAATGGACTATTAATTAAATTTACAACAATTAGTAGGTAGTAAAAAATACTTTATCACTACCTTGCTACAATTCCAAAGATAGGGATAATTTTATTTTTATAATGATCATTATGATGGAAATAAAGGCAGCCGTAGGCGACCTGTAAAAGAACGTGGTATTCTCTGGAAACAGAAGTATAAAGAAGAATTACATTTCTATTCTCGTCCTTTGGCAAGCAGTAAATTAGCTAAATACTAAGTCTGCTTGAAGAGATAGGATTTATTAAAAGAGTAAAATTTTAGGAGTAAACCTCTGTCTTTACAAGTTCTTACCGTTCCTAGAGCCACTTCTCAACCCCCCGCAGGTTTAATTGTTACTTTGCATGGTTGGGGAGCTAATGCTGAGGATGTAGCATCATTGTTACCCTTGCTCAACTTACCTGATTACCAGTTTGTATTACCCAATGCACCTTATCCTTATCCCTATTCCCCTGTAGGGAGGGCATGGTATGACCTGCGGGTAGAAAATATGTATGAAGGGTTGGTAGAAAGTCGGCAACTGCTAACAGATTTTTTGGAATCTTTAGAAAGTACCACTGGCGTACCTTTATCACGCACCATTTTATGTGGATTTTCTCAAGGTGGGGCAATGACTTTAGATGTCGGATCAAAATTACCTCTAGCAGGTTTAGCTGTTATGAGTGGGTATTTACATCCTGATGCACTAACAGCAGCTAAAAGTGGAATTTCACCGATTTTAATCAGCCACGGGAGATATGATGAAGTTGTACCTCTGAAAGCTGCTTTGAAGGCACGAGAAACTGTAGAGTCTCTAGGAGTGGCGGTAGAATATCACGAATTTGACATGGGGCATGAAATAAATCCACAAACGTTAGAGGTGCTACGGAATTTCGTTGTAAATCTAATTGGCTAGTCAGAATTACGAATTTTTTATAAATTCTGGTATAAATGCTAAAAATTTCACGAAATGAATCACCTCTAATGAGTAATATATATAGGGTGGCTGCGTTCAGCGCAACTTAACCCATGCTGAAAGCGCGTGCTGCATAAGGGAGGGGCGAGCATTATGACAACTCTAAGCATTTCCAGGAAAGAAATTGCTGCCATGACTGCGGCAGAAGTAGAAGAACTGGCTACACGTCTGGAGCTAGATAATTATAGTAATGCTTTTGAGGGTTTAAATGATTGGCATCTATTGCGAGCGATCGCATTTCAGCGTCCAGAGTTAGTTGAACCCTATATCTACCTCTTAGACTTGGAAGCCTACGATGAAGCGTAGTTGAGAGTTAGAAGTTAGGAGTTAGGAGTTAGAAGTTAGGAGTTAGGAGTTAGAAATTAATATTCGTAACTACTTGCTCCTAAGTTACTACTTAGTCCTAACTTTTTACCATGACTAATCCAAAATTTAACAGGGTTCTAATAGGTGTAGGTGGCGGTATCGCCGCCTACAAAATTTGTGAATTGGTTTCGACGCTGTTTAAAACTGGGGTGGAGGTTCGAGTTATCCTCACCCGTTCGGCGCAAGAATTTATCACGCCTCTGACAATAGCCACTCTATCTCGTCATCCCGCCTACACCGATGATGATTTCTGGAAACCAATTCACTCTCGTCCGTTGCATATTGAGTTGGGTGAATGGGCAGATGTCATGGTAATTGCTCCTTTGACAGCTAATACATTAGCAAAGTTAGCCTACGGGATGGCGGATAATTTACTCACAAATACCGTGCTGGCTTCTACTTGTCCCGTGCTGTTAGCACCCGCAATGAATACGGATATGTGGGAACAGCTATCAGTGCAGCGAAATTGGCAACAGCTATTGATCGATAGTCGATATCATGGGATGAATACAGCATCAGGATTATTAGCGTGCGATCGCATCGGTGCTGGTAGATTAGCAGAACCTCCAGAAATATTCGCTCACATCCAATCGTTGTTACACACTCAAGGTAAACGAGATTTAGTCGGTAAACGAGTGTTAATTAGCGCTGGGGGAACGCGAGAGTATCTTGACCCAGTAAGGTTTATTGGCAATCCTTCCACAGGTAAAATGGGATTAGCTTTAGCACAAGCAGCACTTCACCGAGGCGCAAACGTTACTTTGGTACATGGCCCTGTTAATTGGAATGTACCATTGGGAGTACAAGGGATTCCCGTCATTAGTGCAGACGAAATGCAGCACATCATGGTGGAATGTTTACCCAACGCTGATATCATTGTGATGTCAGCAGCCGTGGCAGATGTGAAGCCAAAAGATTATAGTACAGAAAAATTGCCCAAGCGATCGCTCCCCCAAGCTTTACCTTTGGAACCCGTAGCGGATATAGTCGCCCAGTTAGCAGAACTCAAACAGCCGCATCAGATGTTAATTGGTTTTGCAGCACAAACTGGAGATATTGTCAAGCCCGCATTAGAAAAGTTACAGAAGAAAAAATTAGATGCGATCGTTGCTAATCCCATCGATCAACCTGATAGTGGTTTTGGTAGCGATAATAATCAAGCGATATTTTTAGATATTCAAGGAAATCAGGTAGAAATTGCACCTTGTTCTAAATTAGAAATGGCGCATCAATTATTTGATTTTCTTTCCTTTCCATAGTCTGAAACAGATGAGACAATTAGCAACCGAGTCACCATCTACTTGGCGTTTCATCCCGATGCTTCAGACATCAGGAGCAGTGCAAATGGCGATCGATGCTTGGTTGTTCAACCAATGTGAAAAGGGACAGCACCAACCTACCCTCCGTTTTTATACCTGGTATCCCCACGCGCTCTCTTTGGGACATCTGCAAAAACAATGGCCTGCTGAATGGCATAATCTGATTTACCAGGGACAGGGACTCGATCTAGTTCGTCGACCAACGGGAGGTAGAGCTGTTCTCCATCAGGGAGATTTAAGCTACGCCCTAATTACCTCAGCAAGTAGTGGAAAAAGCTGGGGTACTTATGAAAAAATCTGTAACTTTTTAATTCAAGGCTGGCAAACCTTGGGTATTGAGTTAAATTATGGTTCTGCTGGACGGGGTTACATTCATAATCCCAGTTGTTTCAACACAGCAACAGCCGCGGACTTAGTTACTACCGATGGAAGTAAATTCATTGGTAGCGCCCAACGCAAGGGAAGAAATACCATTCTTCAACACGGCTCAATGATTTTGTCTACAGACAAAGGTTTATTTCAAGAAATCTTTGAACAACCGGCTCCGTGGAATACCTCGCTTTGCAACACACAGGAACAGGATGATTGGATTGTCAAGATTGTGGATACACTGACAGAGACAGCCAAACAGTACTTTGACATAGAACTAGTTACCCAACCATTCACTGATCTCGAATGGCAAGATATCCTGAAATTGCGATCGCTTTATGAGGTGCAAACGCCTATTCCCAAACTTTAGCTTATGTAGAAAATACGTAGAAAGCCAATTCTTTTTAAGTCAAATAGCTGTACAGCGTAGTTTTGCAGGGCAAATGAAAATGCTAAGAGCATAAGAGCAAATCTTACCCCAGAACAAGCCCAAAAGCTGGTAAAGGAAACTACTACTTTCAATTGGGTATAACCCGTATGGTCTATGGCTTTAAGTCACTTTTATAGATTCTACAATATAAGTAAGGCATAAAAATAACGCTTCAATTATATGAAAATACTCTCATCAGAGCTAGTCCATTTGGGATTTGGCAAATATGTGCGTTCTGACCAAGTAACAGCAGTTATACCAATAGAAGAGGAGCGAGGCCCAGGGCGACGAACCTTTGTTCACATTCAAGGGCAAAGCGATCCAATTATCGCCTCTCGCGCTGAAGATACCATCGTGCGTGATTTAGTACAGGAACCACGCGAGGTTACTCAAGCCCGTCAGCAGCAAGAAATTCTTCAAGATTTATTGGTAAATCTAGGTAATGTTAATTCGACTGTGCGACGAATTAGCCGTGATGAAGGCACTTTGGATCTTGATTTGTTAGAGCGACGACTTAAGCAAGTCCTTGAAAATTAATTGTAGAAGTCAGCAAACTTTCATAACGGAGAACGATATTGCTGAATACCATTACAGACCAAGTTTCAGTATCAGATACACAAACAAGATCGCCAAAGTTGTGGATACCTGAACGGGTACTGTTTACACCTGCTGCCTTAGATGAGGATTGGGGGCAGCAGATTCTTGCGCGTGTGCAGTCACTCAACTTACCAATAGAAGAACTATCACAGAACCGTCTGAAGGGTCTGCGCGGTGAATCTGAGCGGGATACTTACAACATCGCCAAGCGTACCTTAGCGGTGGTTACTGCACCACCCAGTTCTTTTAAACTGAGTCCGATCCCACCTTCTGCGGATTGGCAGTTTCACCTTGCCGAAGGTTGTCCGGCTCATTGTCAATACTGCTACCTAGCGGGTAGCTTGTCAGGGCCACCTGTCATCCGCGCTTTTGCCAACTTACCGCAGATATTAGAGAACTTAGCGAATTACGAGCAGAAGGGGAAAACCACAAGTTTTGAAGTTAGCTGTTACACAGATCCATTGGGTATTGAGCATTTAACTGGAAGTCTTGCTGAATGTATCCGTTACTTTGGCACTCGTACCAATGCACATCTACGTTGGGTATCGAAATTTGATGCTGTGGATGGATTACTCGACTTACCACACAATGGCAATACTCGCTGTCGGATGAGCGTTAATGCTGCACCGATTTCTGGTAAGTTTGAAGGTGGCACAGCATCCGTAGCATCCAGACTTAATGCATTGCGACGGTTGGCGTTACCACAAGAACGTGGTGGTGGCGGATATCCTGTAGGCTTGGTGATTGCGCCAATTATGCCGATAGACGATTGGCAGATGCACTATAGTTATTTATTTGACCAGATAAACGAGGCACTGGATTTTGACTGTGATCTTACCTTTGAGTTAATTTCCCATCGGTTCACGCCTGGGTCAAAAGAAGTGTTACAAACTTGGTATCCGCAATCCAAATTAGAGATGGATGAGGCAAAACGCAGTGTCAAGCGTAATAAGTTTGGTGGGACGAAGTACGTTTACGAGAAGGACACCATGAAGGCGTTACGTTGCTTTTTTGAGAGTGAGATTACTAGACGCTTTCCAAATGCTGAAATTCTTTATTGGACTTAGTAGATCACTTCGCTCAAATACAGTTTGAGCAAATTAATTATTGGGCAAGAGAGCGATCAATAGAAGATGCGATCGCTCTCTTTTTAGGTTGCTCAAAAGCTGGTGCGTTAGGCTAAAGCCATAACACACCCTACTTAAGATTTACTTTATAAACTGTCTCTTATGCCTACCCAAAGCTGCATAATTTGGGCAGACGACAGGCGGCGTTATACATTAATAAGTGTATCTGCAATACCGGACTTGTTCTGGCTTAGTCTCAATAGCAAAGGTTTGGAGATGTTTACTTTATCAGAAACTTCTATCCTGGCAGCAATCCTACTGTTAGCTTTAGGCATTTTGGGCTGGGGCTTTTATCGCGCCAGACCTTTTGGTAAGCTGGGAATCTTAGCCTGGTTACAGTCGGTGGTGTTGATGACTCCCTGGCTTCTGTTTTTTGGATTGTTTGCCGCAGGGATTTACGTCAATATAGCGGGTATATTGTTCTTAATAGTGACTTCCGCTGGATTGTACATCTACTTGGGCAGACAGTTACGCGCCGCTGGGCAAGATGACATCCTTAAGCAACGCGCAACAGAAAGGCTTGCTGCTGCTTCCTCAATTGAAGCAAATTCCCCACAACCAACAGCAGCAGAACAAAAAGCGGAGATTCCGCCAATACCGGAAGATGACTTGAATGCAATTAAAGGTATTTTCGGTATCGATACGTTTTTTGCCACAGAAACCATCGCCTACCAAGACGGAGCCATTTTCAAAGGCAATTTGCGGGGAGAACCAGAAGAGACTCACAACCGTCTAACGGCAAGTTTACGGCAACGCCTTGGTGATCAATATCGCCTGTTTTTAGTGGAAAATACAGATGGTAGACCAGTAGTGATTGTCCTGCCGAGTCGCAATGATCCCCGGCCGATGTTGTTATCGCAAAAAGCTTTTGCAGGTATTCTGTTGATAGCGACCATTGCCACAAGTTTAGAAGCTGCGGGATTACTGCTGAATTTTGATTTCTTTGGCAATCCAGCGCGGTTTCAAGAAGCTTTGCCCATCGGTGCTGGGATATTTTCGATTTTAGTCGCTCACGAAATCGGTCATTGGTTACTTGCGCGGCGTCACCAAATCCGCCTTAGCTGGCCTTTCTTTCTACCCGCAGTGCAAATTGGCTCTTTTGGTGCAATTACCCGCTTTGAATCTTTGTTGCCCAACCGCAAGGTATTATTTGATATCGCCTTAGCAGGGCCAGCCGCAGGTGGTATCGTTTCTTTGTTAATGCTGGTGACAGGCTTGCTGCTTTCCCACCCAGGTAGTTTATTTCAATTGCCCAATCAGTTTTTTCAAGGGTCAATTTTGGTGGGAAGTTTGGCGCGAGTTGTCCTTGGTTCGGCTTTACAGTCATCCCTGGTAAGTGTTCATCCCTTAGTGATAATTGGTTGGCTGGGGTTAATTATCACGGCTTTAAACTTAATGCCCGCAGGACAACTAGATGGTGGCCGGATTGTTCAGGCGATTTATGGACGCAAAACCGCAGGACGGGCAACGATCGCAACTTTAATTTTACTGGCGCTAGTGTCTCTCGGTAATATGATTGCCATGTACTGGGCGATCGTCATTTTCTTCTTACAACGAGATCAAGAACGCCCCAGCTTGAATGAAATTACTGAACCCGATGACGCTAGAGCCGGTTTGGGGCTTTTAGCTTTATTCTTGATGATTACTACCCTATTACCTCTGACTCCAGGTTTGGCTGGGCGTTTGGGAATAGGATAGAGAGTGCTGAGTTAGGAGTTGGGAGTTAGGAGTTAGGAGTTAGGAGTTAGGAGTTGTAGGGACGCGATTAATGGCATCTCTACAACTCTCCACCTTTCTACGGTTTCCAACCTGCTAGCAAATTCGGGTAAGCCGTTGGTGTCGGGAAAATTTTCTGGAAGCCGAGTTGACGTTCTTGGGGCTTTTCTTTGCTCATGTTCCAGAGGGTTTCATAGAAAAAGAAAGAGACTCCAGCAAAATTGCGATCGCGTGCTTTTTGCACTTGTGTTTGAATCTGCTGCATCGGTACAGACCGATTTTTCAACCCAGCTAAAATGCCAATACTGACCGGAATATGACGCTGTGCGGCTTTCACTTCTGGGTATTCTAATTCCTTAACAAAAACATTTAAATCATCACGATAGATTTGCAAAACCAAATCTTCAACAATTCCCATGCGTTCCCACTTTTGCCAGTCTGCTAAAAAGTATTCGTAGGAAAAACGTTGAGGATTAGGAGCAACAGAAACTAGGCAATTTTTTTTAGTAGCTTTAATAGCTGTAAATACCCGTTTCATAAAGTCGGTGATTTTGTTCGCTCTCCAGCGCACCCATTCTGGATCTTTAGAGTTTTTGGAGGGAGCTTTACCACGGTGTTCTTTTTTGTAAAGCGCCACCGTATAAGCATCGTATCCTAATTCTGATGGTAAGCCAAAATGGTCATCAAATTGAATGCCATCGATATCGTAGTTTCTGACAATTTCAACGATTAAATCTTGAATAAATTGTTGTACTTCTGGGCGAAAGGGATTTAGCCAAACGCGATTATGTGTGCCTTCTTTGATAATCCGCGTCCCGTCACTCTTACTGGTGAGCCATTGGGGACGATTTTTAGCTAATAGAGAATCCGCTGGTGCCATGAAGCCAAATTCAAACCAGGGAATTACTGTTAACCCTTTTTGATGTCCTACATCAACAATTTCTTTGAGGATATCTCGCCCTTGGAGTCCGGGTGTTGGATCGAGCGATCGCCCGATAACTTTTTGAGCAACTTTGCTAGGATACAATGTATACCCCCAATTCCAAACTGCCGGATATATGGTGTTAAAATTGAGTTCGTCAAGGCGTTGCAAAGATCCCTTGAGGCGATCGCGCTCAAATAACACATCACTATCAATATTTGTTAACCACACCCCCCTTAATTCAGATGTGGGCGTTTGTGGCAAATTAATTTGAGCGTTCAAAGGGAACGATAGCATTACCGTAGCTACCACGCTCAAGGTAAGCATAACGACAAATAACCCCGACTTTCTGCTTTGGCGAATATTCCACCAAGAAAGAAACTCAACACACCACTTTATAAACCTTTTCATCATTTGGTTACAGACATCATCAAATTATGAACGATCAGCATAAATAGCGATCGTTTCGATTGTAAGCGCTAAAACAATCGTCATGAAGTGCATACACCAGAAAACATGAAAGAGGGAGTGTGGACTGGGGATCGTCAATCTTGCCCTTGCCAATCCCAGCTATCAGCTAGTGATTGTCAATTATAATACGAGCGATCGCACTGCGAAAGTCCTGACTCTGATTACAATTTTAGAATGGGAACAATCATTTTCAAAGCTTTGGCGTCAGAGGTGATAGAAAACTACTTGAAGCCGACAAGACATTTTTTGTTAATCTCTATGATGCGACGAATGCTGCGATCGCTAAAGACTTTCCTCGTTCCCAGTCTCCGACTGGGAATGCATTCATTGAGTCTCTGACTCAATGTCTGAGTAGAGACAGTAGCCCCTCATAACTCATTCCCATGCTCTGCATGGAAACGAGATAAACAATGGTAAAAGTACCTCGCCCTTTGTTTGAACGTTTGCGGCACATTGCCGTTTATGCCGCGTAATTTGATAAAGTCGAGCTTAGAAAATAGTCAATCTGTATCTACCGCGTTCCTGTGGATTCTTAGAAGTAACAACTATATAGTAAGTATCATCTTCAGGCAACCTAGCTCGGTCAATTAAACCAGTGTACACACCATTTTTGTCTTTGTCTTTATCGATAGCGATCGTCTGTCCTTGAGAATTTAGCAAAGCTACGTAAGGAGAAAACTCTTCATCAACACTATCTACACGAATACTAACAAGCTGATTTTTTCTTCCTTGAAAATTGGAAATATTGTAAGCGCCGCCATTTTGTTTCAGGGTTGAGCTTTTAGCAGTTAGTTGACCTGTTTCATCCAAAGTATAACTAGCTCTATCATTCCTCAGAGCCAAACTATAGCGACCTATCTCACCGGCATCTCGGCTAGTAACTGCAATCTTATAAGTGCCACTGACAGGTAATCGTGCAAAAATGAATGCATCATCACCACCACTATTTTTATCCAAAGTGCCTTTTTTGACGATGATATTATTATCAGGATCGTGCAAAAACAACAAAGGATTTAAACTCAAGTTATTTGTCCTGCGTGTGTCATTACTACCAATCAGCCGAATTTGGACTAATTGATTTTCTCTACCTTCAAACTCATAGAAATGAAAATATCTACCTTGAGATTGAAAGTCATCCTTACTTAAAATACCCAATGCCACATCTACAAAGTTAATCTCCTTGTAAGTAGGTGTCGCAGGTTGAGAAACTGGTGGACGGTTGGCACTAGCTTGGCGACGTGTCCCTGAATTAGAACTAGCTTGACGACGTGTCCCTGAATTAGAACTAGCTTGACGACGTGTCCCTGAATTAGAACTAGCCTGACGACGTGTCCCTGAATTGGAACTAGCTTGGCGACGTCTCCCTGAGTTCGCACTGGAACTATTGGATGTTGGCTGTGAATTTGCTGGCTGAGACGATACACGAGGAGACTGCTGTACTGGTGACTCAACAGATGTCTTCGGTCTTGGAGATATTGACGCTTGAGAAGGAGGAATTTGCTCAATTCCTTTCGTTACTGCTTCTGGTTGTCTCTCATCTGGTGATTTAGCAATTAGAAAGTCTTGATAATTTTGCGGTCTTCCCAAAGCATTGATAGGTAGCAGATTACTCGTGACCAAAAAACTACTACTCAAGCAACAAATAAAAATGCGGCTTAATTTGCGACCATACTTGTGGTTTTCTAATAGCATAATTATGCTCCTAATTTTGCTGATTTTTTATCTTTAAGCGATGGAATTATTTAATTTTTCATTTCCTGTTTCTTTCCAGCAAATAAAACTAACTTATTTTGAAGACTAAACTAAAATTTAGCCTTTGCCCGTCACCAATTTAATGTGCACCCTACCATGCAGCCCAAATTTTTGTCACCATTAAGCCAGAAAAACTATATATTCAATTGAAACTTCTAGAGTAAATCTCAATTTTGTACGTATCTACTGACCTACAACCTGAAATTACTGTTTTTCGGAATTTTGCTCAGATATTTGTGCAAAACTGAGCCGGATGCTGCCGGATTAATAAATTTTAAGCACAAGTAGATTAGATGCCAATCAATTCGTCAAAAGGCATCGCTCAAGCACAACTTTCTCCAAGTTATTTAAATTGTTCAATACCTGATGAGGTAAGGAAATTGGGGATTTGTATGGTGTCTAAGTGATATTTACTAACAAGAGAGATTATACTGCATGACTTAAAATGAATATATACTCCAATTGAAATGGATTCCCAGTATGCTCTGTTGTGTGAATCCCGATTGCCAAAAACCCCTAAATCCTGACAAAAACAACTATTGCCACAGTTGTAAAGCGGAATTGATACCCTTACTGGGAGGTCGCTATCGGCCTACTCAGGTTTTGTCAGACGAAGGCGGATTTGGTAGAACCTATCTAGCGAAAGATGTACATAAACTCAATGAATGCTGTGTTGTTAAGCAATTCGCACCAAAACTTCAGGGAACTGGGCCACTAACAAAGGCCGTTGAATTATTTAAACAAGAAGCTAGCCGACTTCAAGAACTGGCAGAACACCCGCAAATTCCAACTTTATTGGCTTATTTTGAGCAAAATAGCTATCTATTTTTGGTGCAGCAATTTATCGATGGACAAAACTTGCTCAAAGAATGTGAAACGCGGGGAACCTATAACGAAACAGAGATTCGTCAACTTTTGCTAGATTTACTGCCGGTACTGAAATTTATCCATCAGCGGGGAGTGATTCACCGGGATATCAAGCCACAGAATATTATTCGCCGTCAAAGTGATGGGCGATTAGTGCTAATTGATTTTGGGGCTTCCAAAGTCCTGACGGCAACAGTACAAACTAAAATGGGCACTGTTATTGGCTCACACGGTTACACTGCACTTGAGCAGATGCAAGATGGAAAAGCTTATCCAGCCAGTGATTTATTCAGTTTGGGGGCGACTTGTTTTCATCTACTGACTGGGGTTCGCCCATCTCAACTGTGGATAAAGCAAGGTTATGGTTGGGTTGGGTCTTGGCGGCAATATTTGACCAACCCAGGTAAGGATGAGGTTTCTGTATCTATAGAGTTGGGTGAAGTTTTGGATAAGCTGTTGCAACTAGAAATCCCAAAGCGTTACCAATCGGCTGATGAAGTCATAACAGACTTGACATCTCAGCTATCACCATTGTCATCAGTTCCCCCAACTATACTTACACCAACATTTACAGCCACCGCAGCAAACAAAGGGCCCGTTTCATCAAAAACAAATATCAAGCTGAAAAGTCAACTGCTGCTAGGTTCTAGCATTTTAGCGTTGGGATTAGGGGGAGTTTGGTATTTCCAGAATCGCCCCCATACAATAAGCGAATATTCTGAGCCTATTCCTGAACCTATTTCTGAGCCGATTCAGTCCCAAAAAAGCAAAAGCGTCTCGGAAAATTATTTTCTACCCAAACCCCTGAAGGGACATTACAGCGATGTGAATTCCGTAGCTTTCAGTTCTGATGGTACAACCCTGGGTAGTGCCAGTGATGATAAGACAATCAAGCTATGGAATCTGGCAAGTGGACAGGAAATCCGCACCCTAAAAGGACATTCCAATTGGATTTGGACTATAGGCTTCAGTCCTGATAGCAAGACCCTCGCCAGTGGTAGTGCGGACATGAAAATCAAACTGTGGAATTTGGAGACAGGAAAGTTAATCAGAACTTTGGAGGGACATAGCGATGGAATTACTTCCGTCGCTTTTAGTCCTGATGGCAAAACCCTTGCTAGTGGCAGTGCTAGTAAGGACATGAAAATCAAATTATGGAATCTAGAGACAGGAAAGTTAATTCGCACCTTAGAAGGACATATCAATGGTGTTCCATCTGTAGTTTTCAGTCCTGATGGCAAAACCCTCGCTAGCGGTAGCTGGGACAAGACAATTAAATTGTGGAATGTGGAGACAGGAAAGTTAATCCGCACCTTAGAAGGCAATGCAGAGTCGATTCTTTCAGTCGCTTTTGCTCCCGATGGCGTCACCCTTGCCAGTGGCAGTAGAGATAAGACAATCAAATTGTGGAATGTGAAGACCGGAAAGTTAATCCACACTTTAAAGGGACATAATGATAAGGTTAATTCTGTTGCTTTTTTGCCAAGCAAAAGTTCAGATGGTGTCACCCTTATCAGTGGCAGTAGTGACAAGACAATCAAATTTTGGAATCCAGTCACAGGAAAGGAAATCCGTACTTTAGAGACGGGTTCTGGATATATTTATGCTGTTGCCATTAGCCCAGATGGACAAACTATTGCTGGTGGTGGTAGTGGTGAGAACATTCTCAAGATTTGGCAGATGATTAATTGAAAAGTGCTGATAGTGAAGATTCGGGATAGGTGTCCACTTTTTCGCATTGCATCCCATAATATTTAGTTTGGCTAAAACCTCAGCTAAGTCGTAGCTTCAAGAGATGATATTACTGAGGACTGTTTTATGATAATATTTTTTACGTGATCAGGATTTTAGCTTAAAAAAATATCACAATCCCTTTTTCAACCTACCTGCAAGTGTGGATTGAATATAGGTTTTTTGTTGTCAAAAAATATCCACAACTAAAAGGTTATGATTAATATATTTTTCTTGCTAATACTATTTTCTTCGCTTCTAGGGCGGATTAAATTTCCGGGAATAAATATTGGCATTCATTATTTATTACTTCCTGCATTTAGCTTTGGGATAATCAGTTTATCTACCAAAAATATACCAGAAGTTTTAAGAAAGCATAGAATCATTTTAATATCTATCAGTCTACTGTATTTGTGGATGTGGCTCTCTTCATTCATGAGTCAATTTCCCAATACTGCAATTCTTTATAGTATTAAATATTCTACTTACTTTATATTGTTTTTTGCTTTTTTAGTTCTAACTTTTAGACATTTAAAAACCTCATCGTTAACATTTTACTATCGGTGTATATTATACTTACTACAAGTAATTGCAGTTTTTGGTTTTTTAGAAGCTTTATTCCCCAATCACTGGATTTTTGAATTATTAAAATTTCCAAGTTATTATCCCCAGATTGGTTCAATCATGCAAAATCCTAATCAGTTTGGGGTAATAGTTGCCATTGGATTATGTTTGAGCCTAATTTTAGAAAAACAGAACAATATATCTAAACTTGAATTGTACATAAGCGAATTTGTTTTTCTCATTTCTCTAGCTTTATCTGCTAGCAGAAATGCTTGGTTAGTTTTGATTTTTGGGTTGTTTCTTTTATTGATATATAAAATTATCAGTATTAGAAAAATGATTTTTATTATGAGCTTATGGCTTTTATGTATCGTATCCATACCAGTATCTACATATAGAATTGGTTTGGGAGATAGTAAAATATTTCCCTTAATTAATTTATTTGTAAACAATGCCAGCGAAATAGAGCTTCCTAGTCCTGTAGGAACAGCTTTATCAAGGTTTGCACTTTGGCAGGCAGCTATTACTGAAACTATTAAAAGACCGATTACTGGTATAGGTGTAGGAGTTTTTGCAGAACATATAGGAGTGAAAGTTTTTGGAGTTAAAGGTTATCACGCACATAATATATTTTTAAATGTATTGGTAGAACAAGGAATTATCGGATTATTGTTATTTACTAATTTTTTAGTAAGAGTAGCATCTTATCTTAAATATGCCAATCCTGTGACTATCATTCCAATTATGATGTTTTTAGCATCTCAAATGCCAGATTTTTTTGCCGAAGACTATACTTTTACAACTATTGAATTTTATTTTCTGGCAGCAGCTATCAATTCTCAAAAAGATTTTGTTATTGAATCAAAACCTCAAACTATTTACAATGTTCAAAAAACCCGCAATTGATAAACGTCATTTCAACTTAATATTTCCGAATATATTTGGTTTTAAGGGAGGTATCCAAGTTTACTCAACATTTTTGCTGAAAGCTTTACAAGATGTGTATCCTGATGCTGAGTATGATGTGCTTCTCAAGTATGACAAGCACAATTCAAGACAGCCACAAGACTTGCAATTTTTACCTTCAACAAGATTTCATTATTTTGGAGCTTTCCCAAAATTATTACAAACAATTATGTTTGCCACAAACATAATTGTTTTGGCTATTTTTAAACGTCCTACTATAGTCATATCAACTCATGTTAACTATGCCGTCGCTTGTTATATTCTAAAACTTTTGACTGGGACTCCTTATTGGGTAGTTGCTCATGGCTTAGAAGTTTGGGATATTGAAAATAATGCTACAAAGTTAGCATTACAAAAAGCAGATAAAATTATTAGTGTTAGTAATTACACTCGCCAGCGCTTGCTTCAATCTAATAATATTGACTCAGATAAAGTAGTTATTTTACCTAATACGTTTGATGCCAGTCAATTTAAAATAAATCCTAAACCAACCTATTTACTCAAACGATATAATTTAAAAGATGAGCAGCCTGTAATTCTAACAGTAACGCGATTGGGACGCATGGCAAAATACAAGGGTTATGACCAAATACTTCATGCTTTGGTTAAAATCCGTTTTTATGTCCCTAATGTTCACTTTATTCTTGTAGGTAAAGGAGATGATTTACCTCGAATTAATGCTTTAGTCTCCAGCTTAAATCTACAAGATTGTGTCACTATTGCAGGGTTTGTACCAGATGAAGAATTATGCGCTCATTACAATCTCTGCGATGTTTTTGCTTTGCCTAGTAAAGGGGAAGGATTTGGTATTGTTTATCTAGAAGCTTTAGCTTGTGGTAAACCTGTGTTGGCGGGTAATCAAGATGGTTCTATAGACCCTTTGGCTGAAGGTAAGTTGGGATGTTTAGTTGATCCTGATAACGTAGAAGAAATTGCCCATAATCTAATTAAAATTCTGCAAGGAGATTGCTCTAACCCAGTAATTTACCAACCAGAGTACTTGCAACAAAAAACTATTGAGTCTTATGACTATAGCAATTTTCGTGCGAATTTAGCAAAGTTAGTTGTAGATATTAGTGTCAATTAAAATAAACATTTTGGAAGAATGGACGATTCAGTATTTGTTATATTTCTTGCTTTTGGGTGTATCTGGATTTTGATGGGAGTTGTAGGTTGGATTGCATTTTTAAAATCGGAGGGTGAGGAAATTAAGTTTGGTAAGTGGGGACTTATAGTTGCTATTCCAATCCTAATACCAATAATTGTTTCTCTTATTATTGGTGTATTTTATCACTAGTAAAAATGATATAGTGTTTCCAATATTTTTCGGTTAAGGGGGAAAGGGGAAGGGTTTGAATTTACTTTTCCTCTTTACCCGTCGGGCACATTCACATAAAGTCTTTGAAGGGTTAGTTGGATGGGGTAAAAATTCCGTGGGTTGGCATTATGGCTTGAAACTACATTTGATTATTAACAACAGAGGAGACTTACTTACTTTTAAGCTCACTCTTGCCTGCGCTACCTCCTGCACTTTTTTAGTTCCATCGAACTCACGTTAATTTACGAACTGGCTCAGGCTAAACCTTAGAACAATTTAAACATCTTCTCATCAGGAAACGAAATTAAAATTTGGGAATGAGGTCATTGTCTCCGATACACTCCCCAAAGACAAGAATAAAAATAGCGATTGATAAGGCTTTTTGTTGTCGATGAAACTTTCATTAGTAGTTTGGGAATAATAAATCGTGCCTGAGAAAATTTTTAAATAAATCTCAGCGCATTAGGTGTGTTTTCTCATCGGCAATTCCAGGAGTAAATTGTTCATGAAAGTAAGTTCATCAGGGATTAAGCTAGGTTGTGCAATTGTTAGCAGCACTTGTTTAGCAGCAATGACGATCGCTTTAAGTGGAGCAAGTGCAATTGCTGCTCAATTCATCACAATTCAAAGCACTGGCACATTATCAGGGACTATCGAACTTCCCAGAAACAATCCCAATTTCAATCAAAGTACTACTCGGATTGATACGGATGACACTGGAACTTATTACCGGAACTTAGGAACTAATAATAATCCTGATTATGTTCCTGTATACGAGTCAGACTATTTAAAGGTAGAAACACGCTCTGATGGAAGTCTGCATTACTTTGTTGACTTTAAAGGTATTCCAATTGTCTCCTTTGATGGTGTTCTCACATCGCCGGTTCTCTCTGGTGGTCAGTTGACTGCTTTTCTTTACCAGGGACAATTGCCAGGAACCACATTTCAAGGAGTGGTTCAGGATGAATTTAATCTTACAAAAGCCTTCTATACTGGTACTGTAATCGACCCAGACACCGGAAAGCAGTATCAAGGCACTTTTGAAGTCAGCGGATATGGAGTGCGATATAGCGATCGCAATGGTAGTTCAACTCCCACAGTCTTTGATTTCCAGTCTGATATCCCAGGTTTGCCCAGTGTAACATCCTTGACCATCACTAACGCTACCTTGGCAAGTTTAAGAATCAAAGTACCTATCGATGAAACCTCTATTCCAGAACCCGCTAACATTCTTGGAACCCTAATGGTAGCTGGTTTTGGTATTGTTTTGAAAACGAAGAAAAGACCACTCCCCTAAGCTCGATTTTATCCATTTTCGCCTTCGGGTCATCACGAGGTCATGCGATCGCTAAAAAATGCAGTTTTCCTGCATACATAACATTTAAATAAAGTCTTGGACTGGTTACTTGCACAATACACTGAGACTGCAAGATATTCATCAGTAGCCAGGATGCAGAATGAATTAGAGTAGTGGCGTATTCCAATACGCCACTACTTTTGAATAAAGGGGTTTAAGTAGCTAGCTCAATCTACAATTTAGTGGTTTTCAATTATATGGTTTGCCTGAATTCCTCGGTAATTAACCTCGTCTGAATTCTGAATTTTGACTACTGTATTCTTTTTGAACGCCGTATTAGCACCTACCAAGTATCGGCTGTACGCTTATCATAAGGCTCACCTGTAAAAGGTTGTACGCCAATAACAGGATAAGCATCATCCGTAGGGCCAAAAATCCGCATTGCAGCTTCAGAAATATACTGGGTGATGTTAGCAATGATTTGGGAAATAGCCATAATATTTGGACTCCTTATTTTTGAGTCGCTTTAATTGTGCTACCTCTACTCTAATACTGATATTTAAGGCTGGCTCTAATTCTCAATATATTGAGAATATATGCAATGTTTATTCAGATAACTTCGCAATACTTTAGCTTGTAAAAAAATCAAACTTTTCTCACTCATTGTAATTGTAACATAGTTATTTCTTCAACCCCAGTCTGGAAAATAGGCTGGCAAACAAACTTTCTCTTAAAGGATATTGTTTCTTTTCATTAGCCGCCCTGTCAGATTAACATTATTGCCAGCTTTTACTATTAAAAAACATTAAGTATTTTATAAAGTTAGTATTAATTTGCCGATAAATCTACTGATAGACGGCAATCTCTGAAAATATACTTGCCAGGAGTTGACATTATTTATGGTAAATATTACCATAAATAAAAGAAGCATCTTGTAAGGAAGCTCTTGCATGACAACTTTGCCAGATTTGGACTATGTATATAAACAGCAAAGCCAGCAGAACCAGGAACTAAACCTGTCTGCGGATGATTACAGCTTACTGACCGACCTTTACCAGTTGACAATGGCAGCTTGTTACACAGGTGAAGGTATAGAACAACGACGGGCAAGCTTTGAATTGTCTGTCAGACGATTGCCAGAGGGTTTTGGTTATTTAATTGCAATGGGGCTGACGCAGGCATTGGAATATTTAGCCAAAATCCGCTTTAGTTCCTCGCAAATTGCGGCATTACAAGCAACGGGAATTTTTGCTCACGCAGGTGATCGCTTTTGGTCACTTTTAGCTGAAGGAAAATTCACGGGTGATGTTTGGGCAGTACCAGAAGGGACAGCCGTCTTTGCCAATCAACCACTGTTGCGGGTGGAAGCACCCCTTTGGCAAGCGCAACTAGTGGAAACTTACCTTCTGAATACGATTAATTACCAGACTTTGATTGCGACAAAAGCAGCACGGTTGCGGGATGTAGCAGGGGAAGAAGCAACACTTTTAGAATTTGGAACCAGACGAGCATTTAGTCCGCAGGCTTCCTTGTGGGCGGCGCGGGCGGCCTTGGCAGGTGGGTTAGATTCCACCTCCAATGTGTTAGCAGCGCTACAACTAGGACAACAGCCAAGTGGTACTATGGCACACGCCTTAGTGATGGCGTTATCAGCAATAGAAGGCACTGAAGAACAGGCTTTTAGTGCATTTCATCGATATTTTCCGGGTGCGCCATTGTTGATTGATACTTACAATACCGTTGCTGCTGCCCAGCGCTTGTCCGAAAAAGTAAATTCCGGGGAAATGCAATTAACAGGAGTGAGATTGGACTCAGGAGATTTAGTTACCTTATCAAAACAGGTGCGATCGCTCCTTCCCGGTGTGCCAATTTTTGCCAGTGGTGACTTAGACGAGTGGGAAATTGCCAGATTAAAAGCAGCTGGGGCTGAAATTGATGGTTACGGACTGGGAACACGACTAGTTACAGGTTCGCCCGTAAACGGAGTTTATAAACTTGTAGACATTGATGGCATCCCAGTGATGAAGGAGTCGAGTGGTAAGGTTACTTATCCAGGGCGCAAGCAGATTTTTCGCTCGTTTACGGGAGGTAAGGTAAAAGCAGACAGATTAGGACTCTTAGGTGAAAGTCTTCTGGATGAAGAACCTTTGTTGCAATTGGTAGTGCAGGAAGGTCAACGGGTGCAACCGTTAGAGTCTTTGGCAACAATTCGTCAACGTACCGCAGCCTCAGTTGCCAGTTTGCCACAACAAACACGGCTTTTGGATCATCCTGTGGCTGTAGAAGTGGAGATTTCTGAGGCGTTACGGCTGTTGACTGAAGAAACTAAGAAACGAACCGCAGAGGCACAGAGAACACATAAGTAAAAGTACTCTTTCAGTCTGTCTTAATTACGAACTACGAATTACGAATTACTATGAGAGTTGCTTTGTTTGGAACGAGTGCCGATCCACCAACTGCTGGTCATCAAAAAATTCTGAGTTGGTTGTCTGAGCGTTATGATTGGGTAGCAGTTTGGGCAGCGGATAATCCATTTAAGTCCCATCAAACACCCTTAGAACATCGGGCGGCAATGTTGCGATTGTTGATTGCGGATATAGACGCGCCACGGCACAATGTTGCTTTGGAACAAGAATTGAGTAGCTTTAGAACACTGGAAACAGTGGAAAAAGCGAAGCTTATTTGGGGTGAAGACGCTGAATTGACGTTGATTATTGGTTCAGATTTACTGAGTCAGCTACCACGTTGGTATCGCATTGAAGATTTGTTACAGGAAGTGCAACTACTGATTGTACCGCGACCCGGATATGCAATAGATGAATCTAGTTCAGAGGTAGTGCAAAAGCTGGGAGGGAAGATTGCGATCGCTAGTCTGATCGGTCTAAATGTTTCCTCAACAGCGTACCGCGAACATGGAGATTCTGAAGCCCTCACAGCCCCTGTAGTTGCCTATATTAATCAAGAGCATTTGTACGAATGCCAGGACGTTCCCAAAAAAAGATACCAACTCCGTTAAACCAACAACCTTTGGCCGATTTCAAGGTTGGTGTTGATAATGTAATTTTTTCTGTAGATACTGCCCAAAATCGGCTGTTAGTTCTACTAGTAATGCGACAGCAAGAACCATTTTTAAATCATTGGAGTCTTCCTGGTACTTTAGTGCGTCCAGGAGAGTCTTTAGAAGATGCCGCTTATCGCATTATGGCGGAGAAAATTAAGGTCAACAATCTCTACTTAGAACAACTGTATACCTTTGGCGGGCCGAATCGCGATCCACGGGAAGCAACTGATAGTTATGGTGTGCGTTATCTATCAGTTAGTTACTTTGCCCTAGTGCGATTTGAGGAAGCCGAATTAATTGCCGATCGCATGACTGGCATCGCTTGGTATCCAGTAAAACAAGTGCCACAATTGGCTTTTGACCATAATGAAATTCTGGCCTATGGCCACAGGCGATTACGAAATAAATTAGAGTACAGCCCAGTGGCTTTTGAAGTCTTGCCAGAAATGTTTACCTTGAATGATTTATATCAGTTATACGCCACAGTTTTAGGCGATAACTTTTCTGATTATTCTAATTTTCGGGCGCGTCTACTCAAGTTAGGTTTTTTATGCGATACCGGAATTAAGGTATCACGGGGTGCTGGTCGTCCAGCTAGTTTGTATAAGTTTGACGCCGAAGCTTTTGCCCCCTTAAAAGATAAACCCTTGGTGTTTATTTAGCCAATCACTTGAACGTAAGTTCGATGAACCTCTCCCTCCCAGCCTCCCTCTCCGTTTCGGAGAGGGAGGAGCAACGAGAAATTAATTCAGCTTTTTGCTCCCCTCTAGGCGTCGGAGAGAGGTTGGGGAAGAGGTCAAATAAGACTTGTCGAACTCACGTTACTTTGTAGAGTCCAAAGTCCAGAGTAACTTATGACTCTTGACAAATGACAAATGACCAATGACTAATGACAAATAATATGAAAATTGCGATCGCTCAAATTAATCCTACTATCGGTGATTTGCTTTTAAATGCCCAAAAAATCTTGGAGGCGGCACAACGCGCAGCATCTAGTGGTGCGCGTTTGTTGCTAACACCGGAACTTTCTTTATGTGGCTATCCACCAAGGGATTTATTACTAAATCCTAGTTTTGTGGAAGCGATGGGTATCACTTTACAAAACTTGGCCCAAGATTTACCACCAAATTTAGCTGTGTTGGTAGGAACTGTTGAACAGAACCTCCAAGCACATATTAGTGGTGGTAAAACTTTATTTAACAGCATAGCTTTGTTAGAAAATGGCAAGGTAAAGCAAATTTTTCACAAGCGACTTTTACCTACTTACGATGTATTTGATGAACGTCGCTATTTTGAACCAGGTTTGGAAGCTAATTATTTCACTCTAGATGATATTCATATTGGCGTAACTATTTGCGAAGATTTATGGAATGATGAGGAATTTTGGGGCAAACGTAGTTATACAGTGAATCCGATTGCTGACTTAGCAATCTTGGGTGTAGATTTAATTGTAAATTTGTCTGCTTCCCCCTATACGGTCGGCAAGCAGGAGTTTCGCGAAACGATGCTCAGTCATAGTGCAGTACGTTTTCAACAACCGTTTATTTATGCTAATCAGGTTGGCGGAAATGATGACCTAATTTTTGATGGACGTAGTTTTGCTTTGAATCGGCAAGGTGAAATTATGTCTCGCGCCCGTGGGTTTGACACCGATTTATTAGTAGTTGAATTTGATGAAACACAGCGGGATTTGCAGCTAGGTTCTGTAGAACCGATGTATGAATCGGAAGATGAGGAAATTTGGCAAGCTTTGGTTTTGGGAGTCCGAGATTATGCTCGCAAGTGTCGCTTTTCTAAAGTAGTGTTGGGTTTAAGTGGCGGGATTGATTCTGCCATAGTAGCTGCGATCGCCACAGCTGCACTTGGTAAAGAAAATGTCCTCGGTGTTCTCATGCCTTCCCCTTACAGTTCCGAGCATTCCATCAGTGATGCTTTGGCATTAGCGGACAATTTGGGGATTAAGACTAATCTTTTAGCAATTGGCGAGTTAATGCAAGGCTTTGATCAAACTTTAGGTGATTTGTTTGCGGGTACTGAGTTTGGACTGGCTGAGGAAAATATACAATCCCGGATTCGGGGTAATTTATTAATGGCGATCGCTAATAAATTTGGTTATCTACTTTTATCTACCGGTAACAAGTCAGAAATGGCAGTTGGTTACTGTACTCTCTACGGCGATATGAATGGCGGGTTAGCGGTGATTGCAGATGTTCCTAAAACCCGTGTGTATTCACTTTGTCAATGGTTAAATCGCGATCATCAAATCATCCCACAAAACGTCTTGACTAAAGCACCCAGCGCCGAACTCAAACCAGGTCAAGTGGATCAAGACTCTCTACCGCCCTATGAAATTTTGGACGATATTTTGCAAAGGCTGATTCACAATCACCAATCAGCCACACAAATTGTTGCAGCCGGTCACGATCCGGTGATTGTAGACCGAGTAATCCAAATGGTAGCGCGGGCTGAATTTAAACGGCGACAAGCACCCCCCGGCTTAAAAATCACCGATCGCGCCTTTGGAACTGGTTGGCGAATGCCAATTGCTAGTAATTGGGTTGGTGTCAAAAACGCTTACCAGACTAAAAGCATAGCTACACCTACCTTAGTCTGTTGGGATGGACAAGGTGCTCATCCGCAAATCAAATAATTTTTGTGGTGTATCTAATAGTAAGCTGTAGTCATTACAAAAATCAGTGCGTAATTCTGGAGTAATAAGTAATAAGTAATAAGTAATGAGTAAATACCCATTTCTCATCCACTCATTACTCATTACTCGTAAAATAGATAATTTTCTTTGCGCCTTTGTGTGAGACATTATCCACTAGGAATAAAAAACGATACCTGCGGCGGGCTGCGCCAACACATTCCCATAGCCTAACCCCGCACCTGTCGCAGTGCATTAAAAGCCTTACCTCGCAACCCAACTGGTAACAACGATAACCCTAAACCAGTCCAAGCTTTAGGAGTAGAAAAAGACTGTCCTGCTAAAACTAGCTCTCTGCCTTTTTGCGTTTCACCCTTTTCAATTAAACGCAAACCTAATAATAATTGCGTTTCAGTTAGACGATTTTTCCTGATTGTCTCTATTTTTTCAGACTCAAATTTATAACTTTCTAAATACCGGATTTTATCAAATAAGTAAGGAATGGCTCGATTAATACCTTGCTGCTCTGCATGGTAGCGATATTCCATCAATAATTCTGGTAAGTAATAGCCATTTTTCCCAGCTAAAGCGAGACGCACAAATAAATCATTATCCTCACAATTTTGGAGATTTGGTTGCATATATCCTAATTCTTGCAATGTTTTACGGCGAAATAATGTCGCCCCAACTTGAAAACTTTGCTGAATAAATACAACTTCCAACAAATTATTTACAATACCTGCTGGTAAATTCTTCCTACCCCAGCGTCGAGTATTTTCTTGAGTTTTTACCTCATCCCGCACATTATTAATATCAATTATCCAATGATCTGTACCAACAAAATCAATGCTAGAGTCTTGAGCAAGAATAGCTGCGGTACTTGCGAGAAAATCGGGTGTTAGCCGATCATCATCATCAAATTTAATAAAATATTTACCGGTGGCTGCATCAAAGCCAGAGCGCATATTATTACTTTTACCAATATTTTGCAGATGACGGATATATTTAATCCGCTGGTCTGTGTACTGTGACATCAATTCAGGTGTACCATCGCTAGAACCGTCATCACAAATAATTAGCTCAAAATCTTGCTCAGACTGATTGAGCACACTCTCAATGGCATAAGGGAGGAGATGAACACGATTAAAAGTAGGAATGCAAACAGTAATTTTAGGCATATTGTATACTAATAATTTAAAAATAGAGAAAATAGAACTTTTACATCATAATCAATTGCTAATTTAATCCATCGACAATAAAGCTATATTTAGCGGATACTTCTTTGAATTTTATTCATTGTTTTATTGAAAAAAATATTAGTTTTTGCAATTATGCTGAGTGGTCTTAGCTGTTTTGGTCTTTGTTCTGGCTGTTTGAGAAAGCGATAGTGTAAAAACTCATTTGCATAACAGATATTAATATCTTTTCCTTGACTTAAGTGGGCGAAATCACGAGCAGAATAGCTCATGTAATGGATGCGGTGAATTGGTTTTAAGCCGTCTTGATTGTAAAGAACATTATTAATATTAACGAAGGGATCTGCATTGGCACAGTTACCTGTTCTATCTTCGCCATTAGGGCTAAGTGTAAAGTTAAATAATGGGCGATCGCAGCGCAAAGTCATATAATTAAACAAAAAAGCATCATCCCACCAGCCATATCCATTAATCCATTCAACTTCCCTATGGGTAATTAATCGCTCCTTCATTATTTCAATTTCTTTAACAGTAAATAACCCCCGTTTAGATCCAAAAAAGCTAGAGCAATGCAGTTTAGGACGTATATCTGCTTCTGTATACAGTCCAGTTTTTTCTATAACTGAAATATTTAAAGCTGCAACAGGTCTATCTTTAAGATGTTCCCAGTCATCAAAAACAAAATCGGATGTTTCTAACTTGTCAATTACATTATTAAGTGGCTTCATTGCCAAGCTATCACCATCATAAAATACAAATTTATCAAAAATCCCTTCAAAGGCAACAAACTTTCTTTGTAAATGACTTTTGTACCAGCTAGAGTGTGAT
The DNA here is from genome assembly GCF_054786515.1 of Nostoc sp. UIC 10890. NCBI lineage: Bacteria > Bacillati > Cyanobacteriota > Cyanophyceae > Nostocales > Nostocaceae > Nostoc > Nostoc sp. UIC 10890. The sequence continues at coordinate 323,741 of NZ_JBSGKF010000001.1, read as the reverse complement.
AATTTTGTATCTTGTTGTCTGGAATGAGCACCCCAAACCTGATGAGCAAATTCTTCCCAGCGTTGAATTACCTCCCAATTATCAAACAGAATTACATTTTTTCGAGCATTAACTTCTTGCCTAACTAAGTCTAGTTGCTCATCATAAGGAATAATGCAAATAGGAATATCTGCACTAACATTCACCTCAATGCTGTTTAGCAAAGCTACTAGTTGGTCAAACACCACATCATTCGCAAGGGTGTAAATACCGAAAGTATCCATTTTGATAAATCCTTTTTATGTTTAGTCACTGAAGGGATGTTTGAAAAGTATTGTCGGTAACAGCAATACCTCACAAACTTAAGCACCGAGCAAACCTTCCCTATGAGGGAATGGAAGCGGGGATTGTAGTATATTTTGCTACTTTTTAAACATTCTCTGGGTAACGCAAATAATATTATTGTTATTTTCTAATCTATTATTCCCAAGTAATTAATAATATACACATAATTGAAACCTGGCGAAACGCTGATGATTTCAGACGAGTTCTTCTGCTTGGGCAGAGCGAACAGCTTACTGAGTTATTGTTTATGCAATTATGATACTTGGTTGCAGTTGTAGATGTGACTTTAATAATTGATATTTCCTAATCCGCATTACCTCTATAGTTTGCTAATTGGCATTAAGTACAGTATCTTTATCAAGATATCGTATTTATTTGTGAGCGAAGCGCCTGCTGCGATCGCTATGAACATCACTGATGGGAGGGATGAAATACATAGATAGTCTTGGATGGAAGCGGCTAATTTAGTGTTCTAAACTTGGTAATCAGAATAGCATCCTACAATAAATATACGTATGCAAACTATTCATAACCGTAAAGTCAAAGGTGGAGGCTAAACGTTGGCACAATTCCAAGCACAACCTCTGGCTTTGTCAAGCTCTCAAAAAAATTGGGTATTACTCGGTGTCGGACTTGGGGTGTTCATGTCTACCTTAGATGTGGGAATCATCAATGTTGCTTTGCCCACATTGGTGAAAGCCTTTGACACCAGTTTCCCTACAACCCAATGGGCTGTGTTGAGTTACCAGTTGGTCAGTTCCGGCTTAGTTTTGGGAGCAACGCGCCTGGGTGATATGTGGGGCAAGAAGTCCTTATATCAAGGGGGACTTGTTCTCTTCACTTTCAGTTCGCTGTTGTGTGGTTTTGCACCTAGTATTGAATGGTTGATCGGCTTTCGGGCACTTCAAGGACTAGGTGCTGTCTTCGTCTCTGGGCTTGGTTTGGCAATCGTCACAGAAGTTTTTCCCACTTCCGAACGAGGTCGGGCTGTTGGTGTCATCGGTAGTGTAGTATCACTGGGAATTGCTTTTGGCCCTTCTGCTGGCGGACTGCTCTTAAGCTGGTCAGGTTGGCATAGTATATTCTTCATCAATGTACCGCTGGGGATCATAGCTAGTTTCTTAATAGCTAGGGTGGTGCCACCTTCTGTAGGTATTCAGGGCAAACAAAAATTTGACTTTTTTGGAGCCATATTGGCTTTATTGACTCTGGGTAGTTTTGGTCTGGGTATGACACTGGGGCAAAGCCTTGGCTTTAGCAGTATCAATGCATTAGTCTTATTAGCGATCGCCGCCGTGAGTTTTACAACTTTTTTGGTAGTTGAAGCGATCCTAGAACAGCCATTACTAGAACTGCACCTGTTTCGCAATCTTCAATTGAGTATGGGTTTACTGAGTGGCTGGCTAGCATTCACTGTCATTGGCGGTTCGTTACTCATCGTCCCTTTCTTTCTAGAAGGGGTCAAGCAATATCCGACGCTAAAAGTGGGGCTGCTACTAGCCGTGTCGCCTATACTTAGTGGGTTAATTGCCCCCCTGGCTGGAATACTTTCAGACCGCTTTGGTGCGCGACTGATCAGTTCAATTGGACTGGGGTTGATGATTGGCGGCTGTTTGGGGATTAGCACTTTTGATGCTCAAGTTACTGAGCTAGGCTATGTATCGCGCTATTTTATTTACGGCATTGGATTAGGTTTATTCCAATCGCCCAACAATAGCACTGTTATGGGAGCAGTGCCGAGGGAGCGGCTAGGGATTGCTTCTGGGCTGCTGTCTTTATCACGTACTTCAGGTAACACCGTAGGAGTTTCTCTAATCGGGGCAGTATTTGGAGCGTTAATCGCTAGCATGTCTGCGGGCGCAGATGTATCTGTTGCTCCTACTGATGCGATCGTTGCAGGCTTCCAAGGAACTTTTCGTTTTGCAGCCCTAATACTATGTGGCGCAGCAGTTGCATCTGTTTTAAGGATCAGTAAGGAGCAGAGAGCAGGGTGAAAATTCCTCTCCTCAGCTCTCTGCCTCTTTTCAATGCCCAATGCCCCATCCCCAATTAGCAAATCACTAAGGAGTTAGATAAATGACAGGTAAATTAGAAGGAAAAGTAGCAATTATCACTGGTGCTTCAGCGGGAATTGGAGAAGCAACTGCGATCGCTTTGGCTTCAGTTGGAGCAACAGTAGTACTTGCTGCTAGACGTGGCGATCACATTCAGGCATTAGCAGAACGCATCGAAGCTAGTGGTGGCAAGGCATTGCCCATTGTCACCGATGTGACCGATGAAACCCAGGTAAATAACTTGGTGGCAAAGGCAAATGCAGAATTGGGAAGGGTTGATATCCTCGTCAACAATGCGGGGATTGCCTTACTCGGCACCATTGAAGCGGGAAATAGCTCAGACTGGCGGCGATCGTTTGACCTCAACGTATTAGGATTGCTATATGCTACTCATGCTGTTTTGCCTCTGTTGAAGGCGCAAAAATCGGGACATATAGTCAATATTTCCTCAGTAGCTGGCCGGACAGCGCGGGCGGGCGTCGGTGTTTATAATGCGACCAAATGGGGTGTGAATGCCCTCTCGGAAGCATTGCGCCAAGAAGTCCACAAAGAAAATATCCGCGTCACTATTATCGAACCAGGTTTGGTGGATACAGAAATTGACAACCAAATTACCGATCCAGTTGCCAAACAAAGGATCGAAGAACGACGCAAGTCAATTCAACCTCTGCAAAGCGAAGACATCGCTGCTGCGATCGTTTACGCCCTCACCCAACCACCGCACGTTAATGTCAACGAAATCCTTATCCGACCAACAGGACAAGAACACTAAAGTTAAAGGGCACGCTCGTTAAGCCTGCCCTTTTTTAAATAGGAAAAACATAGGTAGAGGTTCAGAAGGCAGAAGGCAGGAGGCTCAGTTGGCAGAAGGAACCCACCCTTACTCATAGTGGGATTGAAACAAGGACGCTTTATACCTCGCTGCAAGCAGTCTCGGTATAATTATTTTTTTTGAAGTGGGCTTTATACTCGTAACTAAAGTTTTTATTGATACTTCTTTCCTTCTGCCCTCTGCCTTCGTACTTCTGCCTTTCTTTGTAAAATATCTCACTCAATTCTGAACAAGTAGCGTTTTTCTACAGCCCTACAATCTTTGATCTTCTGGATGCAAATTGTACCAACTATACCAGTGACGAACTGCTAGCCAAACCGCTGAAAGCAAACCCGCTAGGCTGAGGGTGAGTCCGCTGAAGGGTACTAATAATCCAAAAATAGGTAGCACTGCTCCAGCAATAGTAGGGACGATCGCAGCCAAAGAAGCTCTGCGGCTGCCTCCCAATCCCCATGTTAAAATTAGTAAGATGATGGAAATTAAAGTCCAAGCCAACTGAGCATTGATAACGCGAGCTAGATAGGTCAAAGTCAATAGACAAGCAAAGAAAATACTACCAGCGATCGCTACATTTTTGAAACTCATGGGCAGCGATAAATATAACAACAATATCCACCATAAAAATATTGCTGGCGCTAGTAATAAAAGACGCGGAATTACCCCCGTGTTACCAATAGGCTCGGTATTGGTAAATACTCCAAATGGATTTTTAACTGAAACATTATCGTCAAATTTCCAAGTAAATTGCGTACTGCGTCCGTCAGATTTAATTTCATCAGGTTCAATACCACTGGCAAAATTAGCTGGAGCAAAGTTAGCAATTGCTATAAGGCGGAAGTTAGATAGCATCTGTCCCCCCGCACTATAAACCCAGCGAGGCCCGCCTCTAGCCTGATATGTGACTCGAAAGGTGGTTTCTTCCCCTGGTTGCAGCCGAAAAGGAAAACCATAGTCTCCCGGATTAGTTGGTTGTAACCTAGTCCCGTCACGCTCGATTTTGTAGCTCTTAAGCAGTATGGAGCCGTTGGGTGGCGGTGCTTCAAAGAAAAAATTATTAATATCTTTGAGTTGGTTAACTACTTTATAATCAGCAGTATAATCTGCGCGATAAATTGAGCTACGACCTGGAACATCTACACTTTGGTCAAGCTTGACTTGAATTTGTGAACCAGCCAGCATTAAGAAGCGATTGATCTCTCGCGTCTCATTTACCTTAACTATTTTGCCATCAACTTGAGTGGTATATGAGTATGGCTCTTGAATAGAGTAGCGGACTTGAGGCGCAAATTGTTCAAGCTTTTCACCAGCAACACTTTCAGCTACTTGAGCCACCTTTGCTTGTTCCCAGTGGTGATAGCGATTGCTTAAAGTTGAACAGAGAAAAAATCCTGGTACTAACAGAACTAATACTAGAGTTAAATGCTGCAATCCCCGCAACAGTTGGGAATAACGAACAGCCCATTCGCCAATGAATATAAGTTGTTCAGGCTGACTTCGACGCAGGGAAAAACTGATCAGTGCGATCGCAACTCCCAAAGCTACGATCAAAAATACTAATAATAATGAAGCTTTGAGCGCCTCGGTTCCAAATTGAACAAGCTCAATTGGATGCGTCAAATCGGGTAATCCGGGAATACCTTGAGCAGAAGATGACATTAGCTGATTTTTGCAGAATTTGGACAACCAGACCAATAAAATCTCTTAAAAGTTTCTCGAAAGAGGTATAAATTATTATCCAATCTGGTGACAGTTCTGAATCCCCAATTTAACTTGGTTGCGGCTCTCTGCCTTTAATTAGGTAACGGTAAGCACCCTCAATGACTCCAATAGCAATGGAAAAACCAAAAACTAAGAACTTTAACTAATTAGAAGAATTACCTTGACGAGTTATAATATTTCTTAGAATTGGAAATTTAGCTACAATCATGCCAATTATTCCTGAATAAATAAATATTTCAAGAAGCCACTTCCAATTTCTCCTCACGAAATGTTTGAAACTATTTTTCACTTCTACAGGTTTTCTAATAGTTTTTAAGGTGTAGATTTCTTGACTCCCATCTGGTAGCTTCAACCTTGCAGATACTTTTAAAGTTAAGTCATTTCTACCAACTTCTTTAGGCAAAACATTCCATTCCCATTGAAATATACTTGAATTCGCAAGAATTTGATTGGTTTCAGCCAGAGGTTTAATCTCAAAGTTAAAACCTATCAAGTCAACTTTCATGTATGCATTAATCTTTAATCTTTCTACCCTTACATCAATCCCAAATTCCCTCGATATATCAGCAGACAAATCTTTCGTTAAATTAACTTTTATCAAATTCGGTTCACCAATAAACATTGCCGAAGGCATATTATGAGCAATTTGTCCTTCAGTAAGTTTATCTAAATCAATAGCTACTTTATCATCAGCTTTTACAGGTTGCATAATTGCTGGAAAAACCGTAACTGAAACATCACCATTTTCAGGGTTTATAACACCGACAAATGCAGCAAAAATTAAACCTAAGCTAAATCCTATTATCTTTATTTTATTGCTCATGAAATCTTTCCCGACTGAGTCTTCATGGTTCTATAAACTTGATATTCGTTTTTCTAAAACAGCCGCATCTATTCAACTTTGTATATTCAGAATTTCCTGTAATTTATTCTCATAGAAAAATTCCTTTTCTCCCATTGCTGGAACTAAATCAGTTAACCAGGTTGCTTTCTCGTCATAACGTGCAAAGAAAGGGCGTTTACACCAATTGGGATCGCGTCCTTGCAAAAAAGAAATTACAAATACTTTCTCGCCATAAATCTCAGTTACGCCATCCACTGCAACTTTACCCGGTAGTGCTGACATGACTGGGCCACGAGCTGTACGAGCTAACCCAGACACCTTTTGTATTGCTGCTTGATAAATTTCCCAAGCTCGAATAATTGGTACTTCAAAACAATGTTTTGCTCCAGTATCTCGTTCCATAAACATATAGTAGGGAATGCAACCAAGACGAACTTGTTCTTTCCACATCTTTATCCATACTTGGGGAGAATCATTAATTCCCCGCATCAGTGGCCCTTGGGTGCGAATCTGTGCGCCTGTACTACGAATACGTTGGATTGCTGTTTGAGCAATTTCAGTTTTAATTTCTGTCGGATGATCGTAGTGCGCCATAATCGACAGATGTTTGCCTGAATTAGTCACTTTCTCAAACAAACGTAAGATATCATCAGCATCTTCATCTGTAACAAAGCGATAAGGCCAGTAAGCGACTGATTTAGTACCAATCCGAATTGTTTGGATATGTTCAAAATCAGAATTTAACAGTGGTTCAATATATAAAGCCAGATGTCTAGCTTTCATTGTCATAGGATCTCCGCCAGTAATTAAAACATCTGTGACTTCCTGATGTTGGCGGAGATACTCTTGGAAAAGTCCTGATTCACGGGTAGCAAATTTCATTCCGTCCATTTTCACAAACTGCGGCCAACGGAAACAAAATGTGCAATATGCGTGACAAGTTTGGCCTGCTGTCGGAAAAATTAAGACTGTTTCGGGATATTTATGTTGAATTCCTGGTACTTGTTTTCCATCTAAAGTGGGAATATTATGTTCTGCTTGTCCGGCTGGATGAGGATTGAGTTGCGATCGCATTATATTTACTACTTGACGCAGGTCTTCTGGTGTAGAATTTTGCAGATGCCAAATAACCTTGTCTAGAGATTCAGGAGCCAACATTTCTTTTTGAGGAAAGGTAAGGCGAAAGATGGGATCATTAGGAATATTCTCCCAGTCAATTAGTTCTTCTACTACGTAATTATTGACACGGAACGGCAATACTTGGGCAACTGCTTTCATTGCCAAGCGGTCTGCTGTTGAAAGTTTTTGCAGTTGAGGCAGCCGATCTATATCTTTAATTTCATATAGCTCAATTTTTTTAGGTTTAAGTTGTGACATTTAATTATTATTTTTAATTTATATAAAATACAAAAATTATCTGGAAACTATAATAGAAACAAGTTTGTTTTGGTAAATCATCCAACCGATATAATTTGGCATAATGGCAATCCTCAAAAAAATAATTAGATTTAACAAAAAGAAACTAATACACATTTAAAATAGTGCAATTAAAGAGCATTATGATTAATTAGCCGATTAATCTTCAATAGCACCCAATTCTTTAAGTGTATTTTTTTGTTCTTCCCCTAGACCGGAAATACCCTTGATATTCATTCCTTCATAAGGTCTTTTTGACATGAGTGTTTTGATACACTCTCCAGTTTTGACATTCCATTGCTTAATAGCTCCATCCTGGGAACCACTATACAAAGTTCCATCAGAACTAAAGGTAATAGAACGAACCCAATTATTATGTCCTTGCAAAATAATCAGACGTTTACCTGTGTCAACATCCCAAATTTCTACAGTGTGATTAACGCAAGCACAGCCAATAATCTTACCATCAGGACTAAAAGCAACAGAACGTATCCAATCATTATTGACTAAAATTTTGCAACATTCGCCAGTCTGAACATCCCATAGCCGTACTGTTTTGTCATCACCGCCACTAGCTAATAACCCTCCAAATTGCCCTTGAAAAGCAACAGACCATATTCGCATAGTATGTCCTTCCAAAACCCGAATACATTCCCCTGTATGAACATTCCATAGCCGCAGTGTTTGATCATCACTTCCACTAGCGAGGATTTCACCATCAGGGCTAAAACTGATAGACTGCACCCAATTTGTATGTCCGTGTAATGTTTCAAAGCATTGGCCAGTCCTAATATTCCATAGCTTAATGTTGCAGTCAATACTGCTACTAGCTAAAATTTGACCATCATAACTAAAAGCAATAGAGCGGATGCGATCGCTATTTTGCAAAACTTTCACGCACTGTCCACTCAAAGTATCCCAAAAGCGGATGGTTTGGTCATCACCACCGCTAGCTAATAGTCCCCCAGGAAGCGGACTAAAAGCAACAGACCAAAGTCGGCCAGCGTGTCCTTCCAAAGTGCTGATACATTGGTTAGTCTGAACATCCCACAGCCTGACGGTTTTATCATCATTGCTACTAGCAATTATCTTCCCATCTGGACTGAGGGCTAGATCATGTACCCAATTGGTGTATCCCTGCAAGATTTGGATGCATTGATAAGTCTCGATGTCCCAGAACCGAACGGTTTTGTCATAGCCACCACTAGCGAGTGTTTTTCCATCGGGACTAAATGCAACAGAGAGAATAGAATTACTGTGCGCTTCTAAAGTTTTTAATAATTTTCCTGTTTGAATATCCCAGAGTTTCACAGTTTTGTCGTCGCTACAACTGGCAATAATCCCTCCTCCTTCTGAAGAAGAGATGGGACTCAAGGCTATAGAATGGATTAAATTGGTGTGTCCTGACAAAGTGTTTAATAACTTCCCCGTTTTAACATCCCAGAGTTTCACAGTTTTGTCGTCGCTACAACTGGCAAGTATTTCACCATCAGAACTAAAAACTACAGACTGGACTAATTTGGTATGTCCCTCAAGAGTTTTCAAACATTTACCTGTTTTTACATCCCAAACCCTAACAGTTTGGTCAGCACTACCACTAGCGAGTATTTTTCCATCAGGACTAAATGCAACAGAACGAACAAAATCATTATGATCTTCTAAAATTTCCCAGCATTTTTGGCTATCTAGATCCCAGAGTCTAATGGTTTTATCACTACTAGCGCTGGCGACAATTTTGCCATCATGACTGAAGGCAACAGACCTGACCCAGCTATTGTGTCCATCAAGTTTCATCAGTTGTTTTTGGCTATCAACATCCCAAATTTTCACAGTATGATCATCACTACAACTGACTAAAGTTTTACCATCGGGACTAAAAGCAACAGTTCTTACCCAGTTATCGTGTGCTTTCCAATGAAATAGTTGCTCACCATACGTAGCTTGCCAAAAGCTAATCCGACCATCAGCGTCACCTGTAGCAACAATTTCTCCATTTACAGGGTTAAATGCGACTGATAAAATACTATCGAATATTCCTGTAAATACAGAGTTAGACAAGTCAGAGTTAGCAAAGTTTACATTATGCAAATTTACATTTATTAGGTATGCTTGCCATATTTTTAAATTACTAAAATCACATTCACTTAAATCAATTCCCTGATGACAAAGAAGGTTAATAATATTCCCACCAGCATAGCCCGATGTCAGAGGGGTGTTTACTTGCAGCAATTCTATTATTTTTAATAAATGTTCTTTAATTCGGACTTTGTTACCAAATTTATTAATTAACTTTTCCACAACTGGTTCCAAAATTAAACGAATTTGAGCATTTCTGACCTTTCCTTCTGTTTGCGCTTTGAGTAAAGCGTGGCTTTTTAACAAATAAATATTTTCTAGATTAATCTCGGAAACAATTTCTTCACAAACCTGGTTAACAAATTGGCTAATGATGTATTCCATCACTACAGCCTGAAGCATGAATTTCGCCAAACCCTTCTCGTTAAAAATTAGCGATCGCCGACGCAGAGATTCTAAAGCTTCAATTAATTGTGGTTGTGATGTAGTTGAAATAATATCTGCTTGTAATTCTACAAATGAAGTGGGTTTGCAATTAATTCCTAACCAGTATAAAATTTCTTTTTCTAAATTTGATAGCCGATTAAACTGCTGTTCTAGAAGGTTGCGAATATCTCCAAATAATACCGAAATATCACAACTAATAAACTCTGATATATTGCTGCCAAAAACTTCTTGAATAGTATTGCAAACGATTTTTAAGGCTAAAGGATTACCTGCATATTGATTAATTAACTTGTTCCAGTCTTTCTCTGAACCAAGAAAATCACCTTTGCCTACAAATATGCTTTTTGCAGCGATGTTTTCTAGCCCACTTAGCTGCAATGATCGAACTTTAAGATTGTTCCCTTCTAAGGTGACGATTTCTTTCGGACTTTCACGACTAGTTAAAATCAAACAGCTTTGATGCGGCATTTCCCCAACTTGCCGGAAAAATTCTCCATATTCTTCATATCCTTCTCGATATTGTCCAACATAATCACCTCCAAGTAGGACTGACTCGACATTATCCAATACCAATAAACAGCGATGTTTCCGCAAAAAGGCAATCAATTGCGAAATTCCTACTTCTTTAGGTTCATTCTTTTTAGAGAAGAACTCAATCAGGTCTGCAAAAATCTCCTTAACAGAGGGTGCATGACGTAGCGATCGCCAGATAACATACTCAAACTGTCCCTGAATTTTCTGTGCCAGCTTAATAGATAACGCTGTTTTGCCAATTCCCCCCATCCCAAATATTGCCACCAGTCGGGAACGGTCTTTATTTATCCATTGCTCTAAAACCTCTAACTCCGACTCACGCCCAAAGAAAACCGGGACATCAGGCGCTTCGCCAAAATCATAACAGGATGAGGCATTAACTACTATTGATAACTGATATCTTTCCTGAAAGAGACTCCTAATCACCTCTAATTTCCCAGGAGTACTCCCAGCAATGTCAAACTTTTGGTAAACCGAACCAAGTCGCTTCCGCACTGCGGCTGCACTAATTTCGAGAGTGGTTGCAATAGATTCTGCCGTTTGGCCAGCTAAAGCTAGAAGTAAGGCACTTACCTCAGCCTCAGATACATTGTGTTCGGCTGTAACCGCTCTCAAGAAACTTTCAGGAATTTCCGTCATGAAGTAAATTTCTCCAGCCAAAACTATTTATATATATATGTGAGGTAGATATGAGGTAGATGTGAGATATATTTTTACTGCTTTACACCCAAATCTTCTCTTTTATTCTTACTCCCCTTCCCTTATAGGGAAGGGGTTGGGGGTTAGGTCTGTATTGGACTCAACTTTCCCATGCCCCAGTCCCGTGCCTTGGCGTAGCCCATTATAGACATCGCCAGCCCATTATAGACATCGCCTAGCATTTTACAGAAAAGCGTATTGACAAGCCACTACTAACTATACTCTAAATTATCAATTGTTATCAACTTGTTAATTTCATTTATCAACCTGATTGACAAGATTAATCAAGTAAATGTAGAATCTATAACAATAAATGTAAAATCGATAACAAATTAGGTGTGAATCGCGAGGATAGCTGAAGTAACTAGCACTGAGGTACCCCACACTATGCCAACACCTGAAACTTCAAATTCTGCTCAGGAATTATTTGAGTTGCTTGAAAAAGATATTCTTGCCTGTCACACTTGCAAGGATGGAATAATTGAAGTGAGTATCCGCAAGATCGGAACCGAAGAGTTTGAAGTGCGTGTCATCTCCTTCCGAGGTTCTTTTCGTTGCGTTCATGCGGATCTAAATAGGTATTTAGAGGAGTTACCGACAGATACACAAAGTCAGGTATCTATCTATCGCGATCGCTTTCGAGTGGGATTGAGGGGATTGTTAAAGAAGGGGTTTGGATTACTCAGCCTAGACTTTTCTAAATGCAAGAAGGGAAATACCGCGCCGATATTTGGCTTGATGGTATCTGAGTTGTTGGATATTGACTGAGTTTAGTTGTTTTTGTTGATTATTCTTAGTAATTACAAAAGCCACTGATTTCACCTCAAGGTTTAGAGAAACAGTAGAAAATTGTTTTCGTTCTTGAGGTGAACAAGTGAATAATTTTCCAGCCCAAGAGAGTCTAGGAAAAGACTACAACAGGGTTGATATGGTACTAAAAAGTGCCACGTCAACCCTGTTATTTTGTATTTATTTATCAGGAGGAAAACATGGATACGAATCGTCACAGCTTTTTATTTCGTTTGACTTCCCAATTCATTAAATATTTTGCGTTGGGATTATTTGGTCTAGCGATCGCTTACGTTTTATCAGCTATTTTCGGAAGCTCACATATTGCGATGAGTCTACTACCCTTTGTTTTATATTGGGTTATTTTCCGGTGCGGACTTATTCTTCTTTGCTTAATATTGACGACAGTAATTTTGGAATCTGTTCGTTAAAATCTCACAATATTCGACTTTCACATCTCGAATCACTCTAAGATAATATCCTCGTCCACTCTCAATGAAAAATTTGGCTGCTAGTGTGAAAGTCTGAATTCCTTTGCAAAACTTTTTATAGATGTGAAAAGTTTAGTCTTTAAGTATCCCTATGTGCTAGAAAAGTTTACCAATCTAACACATTAATTTTTTGTCAAAAGTCGGTTAATAAATTATATGGAGATGGAAGTAAGAATGCCAAAAAAACACAGCAATTTTTCTGAACAAGAACAGCTTAATCCTATATTAGTCATCTTAGTAGCAGGTTCGCTCTCTTTGGCAATTGTTGATCAAAGTAATCGCCCTGCATACTTTGATATTGTGAAAATCGCAGTCGTTTATTTTTTTGGCACAACTAAGAGCCAAGGAAATACTAATAAGTCTAACAACACAGATGATTTAGAAATACCAGAAAATTCAAACAGTACAAAATATAAGGATAGTCACGACAAGCCTAAATAAAGAAATGAACTAGTAGTCTGTAAAGAACTAATTGACGGATAAATTACCTGTAGAGATGGCTATTTATCGCGTCTCTCTAAGCATCAAAATGAATTTGACAGACTACTAGTTAAAGAAACGGAAAATAGAAATAAAATCAAAAACCCGGTCATAAAGACCGGGTTTTTGAGCGGAAACAATGGGGCTATATTCCCCGAAGGTTAGTTATAGAGGTTCAGTATAATATCGATGCTCTTGATATGTACTACCACCCCATTGGTATCGATTCCGGAAAATTAACTAAGAATTTGTGAGTAGCCTTGCTTCGTCTCCCAAGATACAGCAACTAACTGGTAGCGTCAGAGTGTAGGATGGAGAAATATTAATTTTCCTACTTTTGCTGATGAACAATGCATTTGGTAGCTGGCAAGAATGGCTAACAGTATTCGCCTATCTAGGTTTCACAGTCTTCATTATCTGGCGCGTGTTTACCGTCGAGAAGAATTAAAAAAGCTGCACACCATCTCACCAGGGTCTTTTTGCTCAAAGGGCAAAACAGTCCCATCTTGTTGAACCTTTACTCGTTCACGACAATTGTAAACCTCGGTGGGTCTTTTTACTCCATCTACGCTAACGGTTGCCCTGTATTCCCAATAATTTTTGGCACTTCGGCTGATACTGAGAATACAAATCTTGTGGTGTAGCCCGTCTGAGACATTGTAATTGTGGCATACAGATGCAAAAGCCGGATTTACCACGGAGAAAGGCAGTATTAATAGCAACATAGATATTATGTATTTAATTCTGTTCATAAAAAATTATTTGGAATTATTTGAAAATATTATTAAATTTTTAAACCCTTTGAGTTGAGTCAATTACTTTTCCCAGTTTGATAGACCAGAGATTTTAACTCCTTAGCACACAAAGCATCAGAACCGCAGCAAAAAAAGCTCACATGTTTTATGTACTATTTTCGGCTAAAGTTTACTAAGCTAAATTGAACCATGCCCAAACACCTCCTCTACTTTGAGGATAAACATCTAGTACAACACAGCGGAAATAAACCAATCATTCCAAATCAACGAAACCCTTATGCTATATTCATTTTTAATTTTTAATTTTTAATTTTTAATTCCGCCTTGCGGCACTAGTGCGTCTGTTCATGTACCATACCCTAATACCAATTCCTAATATCCTGCGGGAAGCAACACTTTGTACGTCTACGTAATTGAGAAAGTCAGATTACATCTGGCTGGGTTTCCGCCATTTGTATCTGTATGTAGTCTTATTTTGGAGAGTTGACACAACATAATGTGCAAAAAAAGTCAGTCGTAAGGACGATAAAATTGCAACCAAAAACAAATTTTGAGCAACCTTGGATTACACGCTGTTTTGCAGCAGTATTGCTTTTCGGTCAAGTGTGGCTACATTTACTCCAAGGAAAAACTTACTATCGCAAGATTCTGCAACATCTGGTGACTGCTGGGCCAGGTTCTATCTCTCCAGTTCTCCTTGTCAGCGGTTTTGCCGGAATGATTTTTACTATTCAGACAGCGAGAGAATTAGTACGATTTGGTGCTGTCAATGCTGTGGGAGGTGCTTTCGCCTTAGCTTTTTGCAGAGAATTGGCTCCAATTTTGACCGCTAGTATTATGGCTGGACAAGTTGGTTCTGCTTTTGCAGCAGAAATAGGTGCAATGCGAGTCACCGAGCAAATTGATGCACTTTATATGCTCAAAACTGATCCTATTGATTATCTAGTACTTCCTAGAGTAATTGCTTGTTGTTTGATGGTGCCTTTGATGACGGTTTTGGCTTTAGTTACGGGCATTATCGGCGGAGTTTTTGCTGCATCACAGTTTTACAAAATTATTCCTGAAACATTTTTAGAATCAGTCAGAAATTTTTTACAACCGTCAGATTTGTTTATTATTTTGCTAAAAGGGTTTATTTTTGGAGTGCTGGTTGCTGTCATTGGCTGTAGTTGGGGTTTAACTACTAGAGGGGGAGCAAAGGAAGTAGGAGAATCGGCAACAAAAGCAGTTGTTACTAGTTGGGTGTCAATTTTTATTATGGATTTTTTCCTCTCTCTAATGCTATTTGAACAGCCTGCATTTTGAACCTAAGCTATTGAAGAACAAGAAAATAAAAAGATTCCCGACTTGTTTAAGAAGTTGGGAATCTGAGCCAAAAAGGAAGTTATGGGTAATGTAATAGTGATTCTGAAGCGTTGGCGCAGCCCAACCCAGGCATCGCTAGCTTTATCGGTTATATTTGATCACGTTAGCGGAATTTGGGAATATATTAACTTGTAGATTAGCGCACCCAAAGCTAAACCTCCCAATGAAAAAATAGACGCAGTGTAAAAGGCTAGTCCTTCCCTAAGACCCGCTCTTTGAAAATCTATCCTGACTAATATAGTCGCTGAAATGATGAGTAAGGTATCAAGAAATACTCGAAACCAGGCAATCATGATAAAGAATAAGAAAGCTGCTAAGACGGCAACGCCGAAAGACCTGGTATTTGATTGAAGCAAAATACTGTAGTAATATGTCATCTTCGGCCAAGGAGCAGTCAACGTTACTAGTAAAAGCAAGATAGCAACTACAGTTGCCACCCACACAAACAGAGGGGCACGTGTTTCAGATATTACCCAGCCCAAAGTACTGTAACTCAGCAGTACTAGCGCCAGCGACACCCAAGGAACTCTTTTCAAAATTGACATGGGTTTATATTTCTAGTACAGGGTCAAGATCCCATAACGTAAGTCTAGTTAATCAAGACTTTATTTTGCTTGAGGGCTTGCTCAGTTGATGATGGTTGTCCTCCCTCAAAGATATCCCAGTATAAAAGGAGTTTTTCACGATGTGGATATCAATGAGACGAGAAACTAGAAGTTCTTGGAGATGAAATTATGTAGATTTTGAGTATATGGCTTAAACTAGTAAGTTTAACATCATATTTCTTATAGCTTCAATCAATAGGCTGTTATGCTGTTCCCAAGAAAGCCAAACAAGTTTGTAGAGAATTGCGGTACAAAGTAGTTAAATATGTTGTTAAACATTTGTAAACTGTTAGCAGCCGAGTAGCCGCGTGTCACATCTTGTTAAGGAATTATCATGAGACAACTTGTTATTGCTGAACGCGTATGCCTCATTGGTCATATCGTGTCAAAAGCCTTTGGACTGGTAGGGATGCTACTGGTAGTACCTAATGCTGAAATAATTTTCAACTTATCGCAGGTTGGAGAAACTGCCATACAGTTAAGTATGGCTGGTGGCGGTGTTGTTGATATTATCTTGGGGACGGTAGCTGTTTCTATTTATGCCTACCGAACCTTGGGATTAGGAAATTGGCTAGCATTTATGCTGCCTGCTGTGTTTATATCTTTGGGGAGTGAACTGCTGGGAACTAGCACAGGGTTTCCATTTGGTGATTATAGCTACTTAAGTGGCTTGGGTTATAAGATTGGCGGGCTAGTTCCTTTCACTATTCCTCTATCTTGGTTTTATGTTGGGCTGTCATCTTACTTAATTGCTAGAACTGGTTTGAAAGTAGCTCAAAAACCCAGTTGGGGACGCCATATTGCTGCTATTGCTGTTGGTGCTTTGCTCTTTACTTGCTGGGACTTTGCTCTTGAGCCAGCTATGAGTCAATCTTCTTTACCTTTCTGGTATTGGGAACAACCAGGAGCTTTCTTTGGGACACCTTACCAGAACTATGCAGGTTGGTTTGGTACTAGCGCACTGTTTATGAGTGTGGCAGGATTATTGTGGAGAAAAGCTTCGATTAAATTAGAGCGATCGCAACTCAATCTGCCCTTAGTCGTTTATTTAACTAACTTTGCCTTCGCCGCCGGACTCAGCTTGGCAGCTGGATTCTCTATACCTGTGTTGCTCGGTTTATTGCTAGGTGTAACTCCGGCTGTGGCGCTGTGGTTAAGGAGTTCAACCACACCCGCCCAAGTTACTGTTGAATCAGTGAGCAAAGAAGTATCGGTAGCAAAAGTTGAAGTTGCCTTGAAATAAGGCGAGAAATTAGGGAGTGGGGAGTGGAGGAGATGAGGGAGATGGGGAAGACAAGGGTAATAGTCAATGCCCCATGCCCCATGCCCTATGCCCCATTTCTAATGACCAATGACCAATGACCAATGACCAATGACCAATGACCAATGACTAATGACTAATGACAACGCTTTGATAGTAGAAAGCGCTATCTCCCTTTTATTGCTATTTATCCAGTTACCAGCAACGGCAATTCTATTTTCGCGCCTGTTAAAGGGGCCAAGACGCCATCCTCCAATAGAACCCCAACAGCCGACACCGGAGCTTTTGGGTAAAGTTAGCGTCGTCGTTCCCACACTAAATGAGGCGCTTCGCATTAGCCCTCTGTTGGCTGGTTTAAGTCAGCAAAGCTATGAAGTTCGGGAAATTATGGTTGTAGATAGCAAGTCTAGTGATGGTACTCCCGACTTGGTAAAAGCCTCACAGCAGAAAGATCCGCGCTTTCGCATAATGACAGATGATCCCTTACCCGATGGTTGGGTAGGGCGTCCTTGGGCGTTGCATAACGGTTTTTTATATAGCTCAGAGGCTAGTCAATGGTTTCTGGGGCTAGATGCTGATATCCAACCACATCCTGGTTTAGTTGCTGGTTTGCTGAAGACGGCCGAAGCACAAGGCTATGACTTGGTTTCCCTTTCACCCCAGTTCATTCTCAAATATCCTGGGGAGTGCTGGCTACAACCTGCTTTGTTGATGACTCTGCTTTACCGATTTGATCCAGCGGGGATTAATACAGAGCAGCCAGAACGGGTGATGGCTAATGGGCAGTGCTTTTTGTGTCGTCGTTCCGTTCTTGCTGCTGTGGGTGGTTATAGTAGTGCAAGGAATTCTTTTTGTGATGATGTCACCTTGGCACGGAATATTGCTGCTCAAGGGTATAAAGTGGGCTTTTTAGACGGCGCAAAGGTGTTGAAAGTACGGATGTATGAAGGGGCGATGGAGACGTGGAAGGAATGGGGGCGAAGTCTCGATCTCAAAGATGCAACTTCTCGTTCTCAGTTGTGGGGAGATTTATGGCTACTCACATCTGTTCAAGGTCTACCTCTTTTAATTGTCTTCACTTACCTGTTGATTTCTTCCCCACTCTTACACTTGCTACAGACGCGATTAATCGCGTCTCTACCCATCCCTACACTTCTCCTGCTGGGACTGAATTTATTCCTGCTGGTGATTCGCTTTGCTATGCTGATAGCGATCGCACCTTCTTATGATCGCACAAACGCTAAAGGCGGCTGGTTATTCTGGCTTTCCCCTTTAGCCGATCCCTTAGCTGTGCTACGAATCTTCTTATCTGCGTTCCGCACCCCGCGCGAGTGGCGAGGACGCAAATATAGTGCTGAGTGATGAGCGCTGTTAGCGGTAGCGGGGCGTTTAGCCCGTGCTGAGTGAGGAGTTAGAAATAAAATTCCCCATTCCCCATTCCCCATTCCCTTAATCCTCTTCACCTCCTACTTGATCCCCACGTTCCAATTCCCAAAGAATTTGATTTCCTTCACGACGTACCCGTGACACTATCCAGTTTCGCCAGCGCCATTGATCTCCACGACTAGTGACAGCGCTAGCGTGGACATCCATCAAGTCTGCTAACTCAGAACTGGTGATTAAGTAGCCTTTTTCAGAAATTTCATCAGCAATACGCAGAGTTTCGACCAAGCTGCGGAGTTGCGAAACCCTCATTTCTGGCGGTTTTTCATCTGTTGCGGCCGCAGTTGGGCCAGTTGATGGTTCCATAACGGTTATTTCTGGTGCAGAAGTACTGATTTCTTGCGGACTTTGGTTAGTTATTCTAGAGTTTTTTTCATAATCAGCTACTTTTGCTACATTTAGTTCATTTTTAGAGGGTAAAGATTTGTAAAGATTTTTGGGAGATAATTGTTGCAGGGAAGGGGTTTTGCCACTAGCGTATGTACGAGCGATCACATCACAACGTTCGTTACCTATGTTACCAGAATGTCCTCGGACGTGTTGCCATTTTACCTGTTGGGTATTGAGTTGATCCAAAATTTCTAAAAGGTCTTGGTTTTGGACTGGTTTACCATCTGATTTTTTCCAGCCTTTCATTTTCCAGCCTTTCACCCACTTGGTAACGCAGTTAATCAGGTATTCGCTATCGGTATGCAGGGTGATGGGTTGAGTTTGTTCAGATGTTTGCAAAAATTGGAGGGCTGCGATCGCAGCTTGCATCTCCATTTTATTATTAGTGGTATGAGGGGATGCATCGCCCATTTCGTGGATTGAACCATCGCTGAAGTAGACAACAACACCCCAGCCGCCAGGGCCAGGATTACCGGTGCAAGCACCATCGGTGTATATGCTTTGAATTGTGGGTTGGGTGGACATGGTTAGGGTATCGAACCGCGAAGGACGCTAAGGCAAGAGTTATTAGCGGCGAATTTTTTTAACAGTATATTTTACTTGATGGCAAAGTTAGACGGGTCTTGATCTCGTCGATGCTTAGTGGGAATGGGGGCTGGCTGTCCATCACCCGCAAGGGCTGCGGTTTTCTCCAGAGATTCCCTCAATCGCTTGGCTGCGTAGATAGACATGTCTCGTGGTACATTAATGCGATCGCGCAAATATCGGAGAGCAACATCAGATCCCGATGGAGGTACACAGTCTTCACCTGTCATCATGTGTGTTAAAGCACAACGTAGCGCTTGATCAAACAATTTATCATCTAAGGGGTTGACTCGGATAATATTGATGCGGTGCTCGATAGTTCGTTTAAGAGCTTCCATGCGGGAGTTTTCTGGTTCTGGATAAGTAACATCTGGTAGCCCAAACCAGGGGCCGTTATCCACCCGCGCTTTATTGAGAAGCATCTGGTTTTCGCCGTTTTCCCAGCAACCCCCCATCTGGGGCGGTAAATCATGTGCATGGGTGTGAAAGTCGCTCTGGGTACCGCAGTAGGTCGGTCGGCTTTCCATTGCTGCAAACCATGCGCTCAAACGAGGGTTTTCCTCCCGCAGTGAGTAGCCTTTGTAGTAGTAAAGGCTCGCATTCATCCGTTCGAGATATGGCGTAAAAATGACATCGACGATGCCGAAGCTATCTAGAAAGTAAGGGCTTGGGGTGCTACCTAGAGCCGACTCTACCCTAGCCACCACGCCGATAAATTGTTCTCGGTTGCGTTGTTCTTGTTGAGAGGAATCGGTTCTAGAGCATAGCCAAGTGCACCAGGCTCTAAATAAAAGTCGTTCTAATTGACGTAGAGGAAGCACCGTGCGGTCTTCCATCCCTTGGTTCAATGGAGCAAATACCTTTTCCAAAGCGATCAAAATGTCATCGCTTTCCTTAATAATCCGTCCATCTAGCTCGATCGCGGGGAGCATTCCTGATGGTACTTTACGTTTGTACCAACTTTCTTTCTCCCCATAGCAGAACATTGTCACTTTTTCGATGCGGTAGGGGATCTGTTTTTCCTCTAGCCATAACCAAACTTTTTGACAGTAAGGACACCAAGCGTGGTTATCGCGATACAGCGTTACCCGCACATCAGATTCGGACTGACCAAACAAGCGCAACCTGGCTTTAGCGTTGGTGAGACCATTAACGGTATCTATTTGATAGTCCGTGAGGGTTTCTAGTTCTTCCCAGCTTAAGGGTGCGGTAGTCATAGGGTGAGTTGCGTAGGGCAATACTTAGGACAATTCTGTACTCTACAATATTATGAACTACCCACAGTTGGCTTCGCCTGAACCTGTTTCTACAGGCAATCCAAAAGATTTGAGAACTTCTAGTAATGCGAATCCGCCCTAAAGGGCTGGGGTTTCTGACTATGTAGAACGTTGAAACACTACTGAAAGATTATTTGCTGGCATTTGGTAAATCTGTTTCAAGGTGAGATTTTGTGCGCTAGCTACTGCTACAACATCATCCAAGTTACGTACACCCCACTCTGGGTTCTCGGCACGTAAATATTCGTCAAAAGCTGTATTACTTGCTGCTTCCAGTTTTCCACTTTGTTTGAAGGGGCCATACAAATAGAGGATACCTCCTGTTTTTAAGATCCGACCTGCTCCTGCCATTAACCCCAAACAGGCTGACCAAGGTGAAATGTGAATCATATTGATGTTGACGATGGCAACAATTGGCTTCTTAGAGAGCCAATCAAATGAACTATTCTCCACTACCCAAACTGGTTCTCTGACATCAAGATGTTGCGGTGGATAAACGTTATCAGATACATTGTGTTCAGTCCATGCAATAATGCTAGCTCTTGATTGTGGATTTGCATCTGTTGGCAGCCACAAACAATCCCTGAGCCTGGAAGCAAAAAAGACTGCGTGTTCACCAGTTCCACTTGCTATCTCTAAAATAGTGCCACTCTCCGGCAACACTTGTAAAAGTACTTCTAGAATTGGTTCGCGGTTACGCTCGGTTGCTGGTGCGTATTGTCGTGCATCTTGGGGTATCATCTCTAGATTGATTTGTAAATTATCTGATCGAATTAAGCTTCTACTTGAGCCAGGAAAGTGCTATGGGGAACCTGTAGCGATCGCGATCCAAAAAAACTCGGAACAACAAAGTTACTAAAATCAAGAAATTCCCACTTTTGATGGTGCTTCTTACTCATTACTCCGAACGATAGGCAACGCGGAGACTTTGGATTAAAATCACCAGAGATGCGATCGCCATCAAGCCGCCCCAAAACCAGTAAGGTAAAAGCAAATACCTCTGCATTTGCGCTGTATCAGAGAGTCCAAGGGAACCAGCAGAACTACTAAATAGATAATTAAGTTGATGGAAGGTACTCACACAAGCTTGTACACCCAAAAATTGAATAGCAAATCCTTGTGCCCAACGAGGTGCTTTCAGGGCGATACCCAAGATTATTAAACCCAGCAAGGGAATTGCTACCAATCCAAACCAGGAACGTACCCAAATTAATGTGGAAAACAGCAAAAAACCGCCTAAAATTTTCAAACAGAGGGTTGCTGCTGTAAAACTGCGGGAAGCCAAAATCAAAGCTGCACCGGCAAGAGGTGGCCCCATTGGGCCTGCTGCTGCAATCAATGCCAGACCAATTGGCCCCAATGACGACCGGATACCATAAGTTGCGACACCGGAACCATTGCTAAAAATCTGCAATTTCTGGAACTGTCCCCCTAATAGGAGTGCCATTAAGCCGTGACCCATTTCATGAAACCAAGTTGCCAGAATTGTAAACGGGTATAAGATATAATCCCCACCTGGTACTTGCCACAGTAAAGCAGTTGCGATCGCTGCTGCAATTAGCCAGGTTAACCCCATGCGTTCAACAACTGGCGGGGCTTCTTTGGTGAGCAAGGTTTCAAAATTTTTACTTGGTTCCCTCATAGGTCACTCAATTTTGGATTTTAGATTTTGGATTTTAGATTTTAGATTTTCTGAAAAATTCAAAATCTAAAATTGGCAGTGTATTTTCATCCATCCTAATGTAATTATTAAGGTAATGGAGTTGCTGGGCAATGCAACAATTCGCACCTCGAAGCGACGGCTGTCAACTATGGCGCTATCAAGAACAACATAGTTATCCGTCGCTTGTCCGATGCGGTTTATTTATTGATCCTCCAAAAGGGATGCCGGAGGGTGGGCAGAAAATGCTTAGACTGATGTCACAATTGATCAAGAATCAGTTAAGCAAGTTGAAAGAGGAATGTCATTAAGTCTCCTTTACCCAAGCTGATGCGATCGCCTGGTCGCAAGCGATGACGGTTTCCTGGTAAAAGTGGCAAATTATTAATGTAAGTACCATTAGAACTTCCCACATCCTCTACATAATGAGCATCTCCCTCGACGCGAATATCTGCATGAATCCGCGAGACAATTTCTGAATTGGGAAATCCTGAAACATCTATATCTGGAGGAATCCGGTCATTGGACTTGCCTATATGAATTACAGAGAGATTTTGCGGCAATTCAATTAGCAAATCGCTTTGAACGTGGATTAACTTCGCTGTAACCTGCTGCAATTGCGTTCTGGCAGCAGTTACAGTTGGTGCTGGTGCCGCTGGCGGGGGTAATTCGGCTTCAGGGGCGGGCGCTGGTTCTAAGGGTGGTGGAGTAGGAATACTTTGTACAGAGACTACAGGTTGAGCTACAACGGTTGGTGCAGGTTCTGGAGGGCTACTGTTTGAAACAGATACCTGTGGTGATGGTTCTGGAGGAACTGCCACCTCTGTTGGTGGTAAAGATGAACTGGGAGGATGGGAGTTAGTAGAACTGCTTATTCCCAAGGAATCTGGTTGTAAAAGTTCTAACAATGGATCGGGTGGAACTAACGCTGGCACTTCCACAGGAACATCGGGAGTAACTGTTGTAGCTACTGTTGCGGGATGAACATGTGGAACTCCTGCTGAGTGAAGGTTATAGCCACACTGACCACAGAATGCAGCATCTGCTTGCACAGTTGCCCCACAACTGGGACAGTTAGTAGTTGCGGGTAACGGTGTATAGCAAGCTTCACACTGGACAGCGCCATCAGGGTTGGGATGATTGCAATTAGGGCAGACGATCATCGATATTTAGCCTTTGTTCAAGATCATCATAGATATAAGTAGTAATCTGTCAAGTTTAAATTGATGGGTAAGCAAGTTTGTAGTAAGGACTTTAGTCCTTATTTTCTAAGCACATTTTGTGCTTACTACAAACCCTCAAAATTAGCTTGACAAAGTAGTAGGACTGGCAAGCAGAAGGCGGCCCTAGTTTTAGATTCTAGCAATTACTGCTGATGGAACGATGAATTGGATACGGGGAGCAGGGGAGCAGGGGAGTAGGGGAGCAGGGGAGCAGGGGGGAAGTTGCAGTAAGTTTTTCCCCTCTGCCCCTCTGCCCCTCTGCCTCTTTCCCATGCCCCATGCCCAATCCCCAATTCCCCATTATTCAATGTTGGAGTTCCAAACCTGCTGCCGCATCTAGCAGCCACCAAAGTTCACCTTGGGGCTGAATTAAGCGGGATGGGTAAGTGAAGTCATCGGCTACAGGTGCAAAAACTTGCGCTAAAGCTGGTCGTTTATTAGCACCAGCAACTAGAAAAATCACGCTACGAGCAGAGTTGATGAAGGGGTATGTGAAGCTTATTCTGGGGTTTCCGTCTTTGTTACCCACAGTCACGAGGCGATCGCGTACTTTAAGAGCCTCTGTATGGGGAAACAAAGATGCAGTATGTGCATCATCACCCATTCCTAGTAATACTACATCCAACGCGGGGAACTCAACCCCAGAAGAATTGAAAAATTCTTTGAGATGTTTTTCATACTTACCAACAGCCAGTTCTGGATTGGCTTCTAAAGTTGGTACGGGGTGAATGTTAGCCGCTGGGATGTCAACACGATCTAGCCAGGCACGACGCGTCATCAGCTCATTGCTATCTGGGTGATCTGGTGGTACATAACGCTCATCCCCCCAGAATATATGAATTTTATCCCAAGGTAGTTTTTGAGTGGCTATCGCTTCGTATAACGGTTTAGGTGTACTGCCGCCAGATAAGGCAATGGTAAACCGCCCACGCTGCTCAATGGCAGTTTCTAATTTGGACAGAATTAATTTTAGCGCTCGTGCAACCAGCGCTGGCTGATCCGGTAGAACTTCAACGGTTTTGTTCATGGCTTCATCATCATATTGCTGGCTTCTGGCAATACAATACCGAACTTATTACAATCCTCCTTTTTAACTTTTGAAACATTTAACATCGTGAATTAAGTAGGCTTGAAAAACCTAGACCCTCCTTATCACCTTCAACGGTAAGTTGTCAGTAGTGAGTCGTACTAACTACTAACTATTCTCATGATTATTTTTATTTACATCCAGCTACTTGATACTTTGTTGATTAACACGATCAAGGATGCATTTATTAATTCTTATTAAAAATTAATAAAACTAATTAATCACAAACAATGCTTCCGAGTTAGCGATCGCTTCACGTTGGGCAATTAACAATTCCTGAATTCCTTTTTGGGCGACATCTAGCAGTTGATCCAACTGAGTGCGGCTAAAGCTACCTTCTTCGGCTGTTCCTTGAACTTCAATTATTCCCAAATGTTGATTCATCACCACATTAAAATCTACGGTTGCAGCCACATCTTCGATATAATTCATATCCAAAAATGGCTCTCCCTCCAGTAATCCTACGGAAACTGCTGCTACCTGTCCACATAAAGGCGATCGCTCCAACACACCCTCTTGCAACAATTGAGAAACTGCATGAGCCAATGCCACAAATGAGCCTGTAATGGCTGTTGTCCTGGTTCCAGCGTCAGCTTGCAACACATCGGCATCCACAGTCAACGTGTATTCTCCCAATGCATCAAAATCCACTGCTGCACGTAAGCTGCGTCCAATTAGACGTTGAATTTCTTGCGTCCGTCCAGATAATTTCAATAATTCCCTTTCTTGGCGTTTTTGGGTAGCAGATGGTAGCATCCGGTACTCAGCAGTTAACCAGCCTTTACCAGTTCCTTCGAGAAACTTCGGAACTCCCTTATTAACGCTAACGGTACAAAGTACCTGAGTATCACCGCATCTTGCGAGAACAGAACCGGGGGCAAAGCGGGTGAAATTGGGGTAAAAGCTGATCGGACGTAGTTCGTAGGGAAGACGACCGTCAGGACGCTGCCAAGCCATTGGATTTGCCTCAAGTTTTACAATACTGACTTAAGATTACCTTAGTGTTGCAAATCATCTTTTTGGGCATTGGGCATTGCCAAGAATTATTTCCTAACTCTTGTACAGACGCGATTAATCGCGTCTCTCCTAACTCTCCCACTCAGCACTCTTCAAGGAACTGAAAACAGAGTCAAAATATTTTGCTGCACCATCTCTGGTGATTGGTCGCCGTTGATGGTCAACAAGCAACGGCGACGGTCGTAATATTCTAGGATGGGAATGGTGCGATCGTAGAATAATTCTACACGGCGCTGCACGATTTCTGGTTGGTCATCTGGTAGCGATCGCCCCAAGGAACGACTAACCATGACTGCTTCTGGAACTTGGAGATAAATTGCCCAGTCTAGCTTTTGCCCTAAATCATCTAATAAAAAATCTAATTCTTCAGCTTGGAAGGCAGTACGGGGATAGCCTTCTAACACCCAATCGCAGTTAATATCTGGTTGTCTGAGGCGAATTCGGATCAATTCAATGATCATTTCGTCTGGAACTAACTCCCCTTTTTGCATATAGGGGCGTGCGTGATATCCTAGTTCACTCAGGCTAGCGTAAACCGAAAGAGAAGTCCGAGGATCAGCTTCCGACCATCGAAATCCCGGCAGGGGCTGATTGCCAGATATTGCTTCCCGTAAAATCTCACCTGTAGAAATCAGAGGAATCTCAAAGTATCTGCAAAGCCTTTGTGCTTGAGTGCTTTTCCCCGATCCTGAACCTCCCAGAATCACCAATCTCACAACAATTTACTCCTCATCCTGTCAAATTCACTACTTGCTAAGTCTGTTTTGCCCAAACAACCAGGAAATCTAACATTTAGCGCTTTTCAGACTTATGCCCAGCTTTTTTAATTAATTGGAACTGTAACTCTTATGTTTTCATTTTTACAAGTACTTTCAGAGGAAAGACAAAAATTTACATCAAAACAACTCTTGACTTCAACACAAACGTAGTGATTGACTAAGAATGCAATTTGCCAAATCCACCATGCCTCTGAAAAACAAATTGATTATACAGACAGATTTGCAATAATTCGCGTCAGCAATAACTCTTAACCTATTGTATTTTTTTAAACTTAACCTTATGGTTGCTCAACTAGAAACTCAAAGTATCAATTCAACCCTGACCCTACCATATCCAGTTGAAGGGCTAGTGCAAGTTTTCACTAGCTCCCATCGCAATTTTTTTACGAGCGTCATGGCTCAATCACTTAGAATAGCTGGACAAGGAACGCCAGTGTTAATAGTGCAGTTCCTTAAAGGAGGTATTCGCCAAGGACAGGAAAAGCCCATACAATTAGGACAAAATTTAGATTGGATTCGGTGTGATTTGCCTCGTTGTATCGATACACCACATCTTGATGATACGGAAAATAAAGCTTTACAAAAGCTGTGGCAGTATACACAACAAGTAGTGTGCGAGAGTAAGTATTCTCTCGTAGTGTTAGATGAGTTAAGTTTAGCGATTAACTTTGGTTTAATTCCTGAAACGGAGGTTTTAGCGTTTCTGGCAAAACGCCCTCCCCACGTCGATATCATTCTCACAGGGCCAGAGATGCCAAAATCTCTCTTAGATGTGGCAGATCAAATTACAGAGATTCGTCGCAGTTATCGACCTTAAACATAAATACTCAGTTCGTGCTACCATATCAAGTCTGTTTGAATTAACGTTAGTAGCGAACTTGTGATTAAGAACGATATCTGGATTACTGAAATGGCTCAACAGGGTTTGATTTCACCCTTTGAGCCAAGCCTAATCCGAAAAGTGCAAAAAGATGAGTCTGTAGCAGTTCAACCCGTAATTAGCTACGGTTTGTCTTCTTATGGCTACGATATACGCCTTTCCTCAGCTGAGTTCCGCATATTTCGCCACATTCCCGGAACTGTAGTTGATCCCAAAAACTTTAATCCCCAAAATCTGGAGCCAACAGCACTGCATACAGATGCCAATGGCAGTTACTTTATTTTACCTGCTCATTCTTATGGACTTGGGGTTGCTCTGGAAAAGCTGGAGGTTCCTGAGAATATTACAGTGATTTGCATAGGTAAAAGCACTTATGCACGTTGTGGAATAATAGCAAATTTAACGCCCGCTGAGGCTGCATGGCGAGGTCATTTAACTTTAGAGTTTTCAAATTCTTCCAGCGCTGATTGTCGTATCTACGCTAATGAAGGCGTGGTGCAATTGCTATTTTTAGAAGGTGAACCCTGCGCTATTAGTTACGAAGCACGTCGGGGTAAATATCAGGATCAGCAAGAAATTGTGACTTTGGCTCGTATTTAGACTGAATGATATCTAAAAAAACTTTACACATTTGGCAAGTCCGAGTTGGTTTGCAACTTGGACATAATCCAATACGAGAACCTAGAAAAGAGTAAACTAGCTTCGGGCTTTCTTCATCGCGTTTCTAGCCAAACCGGTAAATCGGACAAACTAGTAAAATCTAACAGTGCTTCACTCAAATCTTCCAAAACAGGCAAAGGTAAACCAGAAATTGAGGAGCGTATTTCCTGAGAAAGTTCCCCAAATCGCTTAGTCAATTGCCGGAGAATAAGATTAGCTGTTGCTTCCTCCCGTCCTTCTTCCCGTCCTTCCTCCCGTCCTTCTTCCTTTATTTCTTGGTAAACTCGCGTTTCCTTAAGCGTGATTCCTAACATAGACTCTACCTCCGCTTGAGTTAATTGTTCAAATCGGTACACCATGATCGTCGTTATTAATTCAATTATGGCGCGACTCGATGGTGATACCACTTCTTGAGTAGTTCTTGTTAATAAATACCTTGCTTCTTCTGGTGCTTGTTCTTCATCCACTGTAGTTAATACCATCAGCGCCACCCATATAGGTAACTGACGAATATCCCCTAATTCATCTAAATACACCCGATGTATTTGTTCGCCGTTCAGCAATGAGCGGTGAGGATGAATATTGCTTTGCTCAATACTGCGTGACGGGTAAATTATCACTGCTTGCCAGTCGCTAAATCTGGCATGGTTGCGGTAAAAATATAACGAAGATTCAGCCCATACTCTTCATAAAGTTGTTCATCTGTCTTGGAAAGTTGCTCTACTTGGGGAGACTCCAAGACCGCACTTTCCGCTTTCTGGAACTGCACTTCGCAAAAATATACAACCCCAGCACCATCACTTTCAGGTGGTAGAAATACTCCATCAATTTCAAATTTCGGCTCTTTGACGGCGACTGAATCAAAACGATAACTGTCTGCATTATTTGGAGGATTGCTCAATAGCTCAAACAGCAAGGTTGGAGACTGTTGAAACAGTTTGTAAAATATTGAGTCTCGACGCATGAAAGCATTTTACAAATTTTTTATAAGAAGAATTCAGAACTCAGGAGTCAGAATTCAGAATTCAGGATGTAATTTGCCCCAAAAATGATTATGGTGCTAATCTTGCCTTGCCTAGACGCTGCTTTTCATACCATTGTGCGATCGCAGGTGCCCAATCTTCAAAATGAGGCCACATCATTTCACACAACTTTTGAATTTCCAGTTGAGCATCTTTCTTATTTCTCAGATCACAAAAATGCAAGAAAGACCTTAAATTAAAACTAACTACAAAATGCTGGCGATAATCAAAAGGCACTTTACCTCTTGCGTGTTCTTCAGACATTCCAGCCTCAAAATCAGCTTTATATCGTTTAGCTGCTTCTAGACACCACTCCAAGTCTGCTGCTCGTTGCTCTGGTGAATAGTAGTATTTTTTGCCTTGTCTATCAGTGTAATAACCAACGGGACGTAGGTAAAAAACATCTTCTATGTCTTTTTTACCTTCTACTACATCAATAAATTGGTTGCCTGTGTATCTAAAAGATTGGACATCGAATGATACGCCTACACGATGAGTACGAGCCTGCTGCATCACATTGTGAGGAAAGTAACCACAGTTGAAAACAATCTGGGGATGCTCTAAAGGCCCATAGTGTCCCCTCTCACCTGCTAAAAGTCGCTTAACAATAACTTCGCCACTTTGTGACTCCGAAGGCCAGGAGTCGCGCTCATCAAACACGAACCCATCAGTATAGTCCTGGTGCATCGCGGCATAAATCACCTGCTGCGGGTTTGGTGTTTTGGCAATAACCTCTACTCGAAATCGATGCATTAGCTTATCGGGAACGGATTTGTGAATGAAAGTGCTTACGCAGAAGGAGCGGAGCCTGTTCGTTAAACATGGCTTTGAACTCGATCCACTATCATATCTCTGGCTTGGATTTCTACTTGAGCAGATTCAGATACTTTACAAATATTAATAACTTTGTTACAGTTGTTTACATAAGAGAAAAACGAAGGAAAATCACATGCGTACAAGCACTGCTATAATCGACGACCAAGGCAAACTGAACAACTTTGCGATCGAACCAAAAGTTTATATAGATGAGCAAGGCGATCGCACTGGCTTCACTCCTTATGCAGAAATGCTCAACGGTCGTTTAGCAATGATTGGTTTTGTTTCTCTGATAGCATTAGAAGTATTCACCGGACACGGTATCGTTGGCGTTTTGGCAAGTCTGTAAAAACTAATTTTTATAACTTAATTATCAACAAATGTAAGAGACGGTAAATTTACCGTCTCTTAATTTATGTAAAACTTAGTGCTAGAGTGAAAATATACTGATAGCCAAAGCAGTTATCAGCGTAAAAATATTGGGTGAAATATGGCTTTAACTGCTTCAACTATGTTGCCATTAGGCACGAAAGCGCCAGATTTTAATCTACCGGAAGTAGTATCTGGAAAGGCAACTTCACTTTCTACCTTTGCAGATAAAAAAGCACTGTTGGTAATGTTTATTTGTCGGCATTGCCCATTTGTAAAGCACATTCAAAAAGAATTAGTGCAGTTAGGAAAAGATTATTTTACAAGTGATTTAGCGATCGTTGCCATTAGTGCTAACGATGCACACAATTATCCAGATGATGCGCCAGAGTCGTTACAAGCATTTGCCACAGAACAAGGGTTTAATTTTACCTTATGCTACGACGAGAGCCAAGAAACAGCAAAAGCTTACACAGCAGCTTGTACACCAGATTTTTTTGTATTTGATAGCGATCGCCAACTAGTTTATCGGGGACAATTGGATGATAGCCGTCCCAGTAATGATAAACCCGTAACTGGCGCAGATTTACGCGCAGCCATTGAAGCAGTGCTGGCAGATAAACCTGTTACAAACGAGCAAAAGCCGAGTGTTGGTTGCAATATTAAATGGAAACCTGGAAACCAACCCAGTTATTTTGGTTAAAAGGGATTGGGTATTGAGATTAGGGGAGAGGTGACAGGTGACAGGTGACAGGAAATAATCTATACCCTGTAACCTGTAACCTTTACCCTGTTCTCTTCTTCACTCCCCACTCCCATCAATGTTTAATTTCCAAATTCAGTATGTAGCATCCTAATTGGACTTTTTCTGCCCATAATTCATATTCCAGACGCAAATGTTCTGGTAAGGGATGTCCGTTGAGAGTTAGGCTACTAGTAAAATTTCGCAAACGAATAGGATCGTTAGGTTGCAATGACTCAGTTGGCAACCAATAGCGACTAATGCCATAAACGCCCTGTTCCCAAAAGTGACGGTAACTCACTTGGCCGTTACCTTGCATAGTCATGATGACGCGATAAGGAGAAATCTCTAGCCACAAAATTCTGGGACTGTTAGGGGCGTAAGCTTTGCTCTTAGTTTGGGGAAGTCTGTCCTGTGGACTTACTACACTCTCTACTTCGCAGCTAATTAGGGGCGGTGCGGTCAGTAACAAATGGAATCTATCAGTATCTTTTTGATACAATGTTGCGGCAGCTTCGACAACAGACCAGATTGGTAGGTCAGTGGAAATCAGTGATAAGCACACGGGCTTGCGGTGATGGGTCAGCATGGGAGCGATAAGGGCTAAAAGCTATTGAACAAAATGAAATGAACACTCTAGCTGTCTAATAGGTCAAGGGTAAGAAACTAAATACTAAAGCAGCCTTAATATTGATGAATCCGCTGATTTGTTAATAAGCTATACAAATCTGGATAGAAATAGGATGAATATCAGCTTAGACAGCAAAAACAGTACTTTCTCTAGAGAGAGCTAATTCGTAAGTAAAGCTTGTAAATATTCTAAGCCTATAGCCTCAAAACAGTGGGGTCGTTTTAAATGCTAAGAAACCTTTTTGAGGGAGACTTACCGTAGATTAGAGTAAGTTTCATACAGTCAAAAGCAATAAGATACCAGCAAGGAAGTCACCAGCAGCGACAAACTAAGTCCCTGATGAATTTCAGGTGTATTCAAAGCCAGTCTATACTAATGTCGGCTTCTGTTATATCCGTAGAAACTCACGAAAACCTTTCTTATTCAAAACAGTGCTGTAGATGGATAGCGGAGCGTTGAGCCAGCACTTAGTAACAAGTGCTGAGTGAAAAAGCATTAAATTTGTCTCTTCCTTGTGCGTCTCGTAGAGAAGAAAGAGCAAAGATTTCCATGTCAAAACAGCAAAACATGAGTATTCGTGAACTGAGAAGTAATGCGATCGCTAAAGTTAGTTAGTTTGCTTTTATCCCCGTTAGGGGAAGTGGTTATGTAAAGCTACATCCATGCAAACTTAAATTGGGCTGGTTGCAAGTTTACATCCCCGTTAGGGGAAGTGATTATGTAAAGTCTAGTGGTTCTAGTTCAGCACAAATACGTCGATGAGTTTTAGCATACTCACCTCAAAGTAAAATATCTTACTTAAGTTTGTCAAGCTTTTAATACCCCATCAAGTCGATTTCAATAAGCAAAATGCCTGATTGCTTTCTCATTTCAGTGGATTTAGCAAGCAAAAAGGCATATTGCTTTCTCAAAATGCTTAATTGCTTTCTCATTTCGGTATATCGCGCATTCATTTCGGTAGATTCAGCAAGCAAAAAGGCATATTGCTTTCTCAAAATGCTTGATTGCTTTCTCATTTCGGTAGATTCAGCAAGCAAAAAGGCATATTGCTTTCTCAAAAGCTTGATTGCTTTCTCATTTCGGTATATCGCGCATTCATCACAACGATCGCTATGTAACAAAACCATTGTAGAATTGCCGGAGTTTTCTCAAGCTGATCGATACGGAAGTTTTTTAAAGTAAAGAATATTAACCGTACTGAATTAAAAGCTTCATATTATGGCTCGGAGAAAAAGAACCTCTCAGGTGTTAGAAAAAGCAGCGCGTCGTGCTGCTAGCATGAACTCAATTGATCCGAATTTAAGTGTAGGCAATGGACTCACTCTACCGACTTTCTCAAGCCTAATTGAGACGATGCGAACTAGAGAAAATTTATACAATACTGCTCTTTCCAACTTGGATAAGTTGTACCATGAAATGCTCCAAACAGAGCGCGAGTTGGCAGATATGGCAGAACACATGCTCTTAGGAGTTGCTACTCAATATGGTAAAAGTAGTGTGGAGTACGGTATGGCGGGGGGTGTTCCTAAAAACCAGCGCCGAAAGGGACTGCGAGGCGAGTCACCAGTTTCTAATTTACAGGAACCGTCATTCATTGCCAGTGTGAATGGTAACAGCAACAAAAATGGCAACCAGAATGGAAACAAAGCAGCAACGACAAGTTAGCTTGCATGAAAAAGCCCACGAATTCATCCGTGGGCTTTAATAATTAGCATAAAAATCATTCTGATTTATTTTTATTCATTAACGATGCCATTGCACTTGTGAACAGGTCACGAGTGTTACAGCTTAGTACTTATTTGGGAATACTTTTATAGGAGTGATAAGGAAGGCGATCGCGCTAAGACTTTTAATTTAAATGTACTACGTTACGTTGCAATCACTCTATTTTACAAAAAAGACGTATCAATAAACACTAATGTATCAGGAGTAAGCAAGATGGGATTCACTGAAGAGATTGCCAAGCTATCTGAACAAGTGCGTAAGCGATTTGACCAAGTTGTTGGCGAAGAAGCTACTAAAATGGCACTGATTGTTCCTTTTTTGAGCGCTCTTGGCTACGATGTCTATGATCCTAGTGAAGTCATGCCGGAATATGTAGCAGATTTTGCTACTAAAAGATCAGGACAATTTGAAAAGGTAGATTATGCCTTAGCTATTAACGGTACTAAAGTTATGCTCGTAGAAGCAAAAGCCCGTGGTCAAAAAGCTGAGGCACATGATGGACAATTGAGCCGCTATTTTAATGGACTTTTGACAACAAAAGTAGCTATCGTCACTAATGGGGTTGAGTACCGTTTTTTTACAGACTTGCATGATAAAAATGTCATGGACAAGGAGCCATTTTTTACCTTTAACGTTCTGGAATATGATACCAAAGATATTGAGAACCTCAAATTTTTCCATCGTGATAATTTTGAGGTTACAGCTATTACCAACCATGCTGAGGAAATGGTTTATGTAAAAGGCATGACTCAGCTTCTAGGAAATCTTTTACGTTCTCCTTCTGAAGAATTTGTTCGTTTTTTAGTGACGGAACTCGGTACACTTGCCCCTAGCTATGAAATTAAAGGTAGAATTACTGGTAAAATTATTGATAAATTCAAACCAATTGTTAAAAAATCAATTCAAGGAAGTTTAGTAGAGTTAATGACTCGCTCACTTAGTCAGGAAATAACTCAGCCTGTTGAAGTGGAAGTAGAACAAAAGATTGAAGAAGATGAAAAACAACAAGAATCTCAAGAATCAAAAATAGTAACAACTGCTGAAGAAATTGAAGCTTTTGAAAAAATCAAAGCAATTACTAAAACTTCAATAAGTTACAATTTTGAAATCCAATACAGGGATACTGCTTCATACTTTGGTATCAATCTTGGCAAAAGTAATTGGTGGTTTTTAAGACTATATCTGTCTTCGCAGAAAAAAAGTTTTATTACTCGGTTAAGTGTAGATGAAGTAAAGTCTTTAGCTTCAAACTTTGAAGTGCAGGAAGTAGCAGCTTCTCTGGGGGATGCTGCATCAAAAGTAATTATTTCTTCTGTCAGTGATTTTGATAAGCTAACATCACTGATTCTCAGATGTTATGAGGTAGAAGCAGCCAAGCATAAAACATCCACCCCAGATATAATCAGAATGGAAAAATCAGCTTAACTCAAAGTATCTATAGCGATTCTCGAATGGAAGCAATACGGTCTGACCTCTCTCCAAACCTCTCTCCTTTTAGGAGAGAGGCTTTGAATCTTACTCCCCTTCCCTTGTAGGGAAGGGGCTGGGGGTTAGGTCTGTATTTCACTCAACCCAGAAGTACTATAATACAAAACTACACTACCCAAATATCTTTTTGCTGTCTCCCATTCTGAGTTTTGAATATTTGTAGACAAAGGCAGATTGGGAATAACAATATACTCAAAAGACAAATTTATTAAACTAATTTCTTTCTCAGCTACGATTTTTACCTGCTAGCAAATTAGCGATCGCAGTACTAATCGGCTGACCTGTAAACTGTTGGTAGTAAGTAAACCCAGGTGAAGGATTAACCTCGAAGCAATACCAATCATCTCCAGGTGTGCGGCGCAAATCGATGCCGCAAAGAGGTAGATTTATCGCTTTTGCCAAGACTTTACACTGCTGTTCTACTTCTTCAGGAAGATGACAAGCACGGATTTCTGTGGATTCATCATTCTCTGCGGCATAGCGGTAATCATCAGCTTGGGAAATTACCTCGCTGGCAAAAATCTCTGTCCCGACAACATGAACGCGATAATCTCTACCGGGTATATATTGCTGAAACTGAGTCGGACACCAAGATACATTATCAAGGCGTTCTAGATGCTCAATTCCCACACGCGAGACTTTGCTACGAATACCACTGATGGATTTATAAATAATATCGCCGTGGAGTTCCCAAAAAGCTCGTACAGCTTCGGGGTCTGTGGTGACAAGGGTTTCGGGAACTTTGAAGCCGAGTGAGCGAATTTGCTCTAACTGATAAGGTTTAGAGCCGTTAGCAGCCATTGCAGATGGACGGTTAACGACAAAGGCGGGTGTCATTTCTGACCAAGACATTAAGGTATCATCAACTGCGATCGCATGTTGCCAAGCTGGACTATTTACACCTGCTTGGGCAATTTGAGGAAGACGGCGCGAGTCATAGGGGCGTAAGTAAGCAGCAGTGATTTCACTCAAATCAATTTTTTGATACCAAGTGCGAATTTGTCCTTGGACTGGTAAATCTAAAACATCGCCTACAGAAAGTTCAATTTCAGTATCTAAAATATCTCGTTGGTCGAGGAATACTGTAGGTATGCCTAGACTAGTTAGTTCTGAGTGAACTGCTGCTAAAGGAGATTCTTCGGTAATACCCCACAACAAAATCAGCATAAGGTATTACCTCTATTCAAATACTCAAGGATGGCATCACCTACATCTGGTGCAGAAATATCAGTCCACAAATCAGCGCCCAAAAACTCTGCTGGAGATTCACTGCTGCTAAAATGAACAGTCAACAAGTCAACTTCAGCAGCATCAGCGATACGTCTGGCGTATGAAGCTAGGGTTTTTTCAACCTCACCCAAACAGCGATCGCCTACCACCGTTACCTTTACTGAAGATTTTTCGAGAACCTGGGCACACACATTTGCCGACATCGAACTTTGCCGTCGCACTGGACGTACTGGAATACCCAGTTGAGCGGCCGCATAAACCCATTGTTCAGGTCGCCAAGCAGGCCCTAATAAATATGTTGGGGTTGGTCGGTTTAAGACTGGACATTTTAAGCTGGACAACCAAGCAATTAAAAAGGCATTCATTTCCGTAGCGACGTATGCTCGATCTTCAGGGACAATGTGTAGAAGTTCCTGTTCAAAAATAGAAGGTAGGCGACTTAGAACGCCAGTGATTTGATCGAGAGCGATCGCGCAGCCCGTCGGAGACATCGCAACTCCACCTACCACTGCTGAGGAGGATAAGGGGGAATTGATTTCCCCATCAATAGAACTCAAGTAATGTCGCCATCCAACCACTGACAAATCTTCAGGCGTCAGTAGGCTGACACCATGACCATGAGCCGCCCAATTAGCAACCAGCGCCTCAGCGGCTTTGTCATGACGACTGGCGACAATAACCAACACGCTTACTTAATTCCTTGGTTGATTAACTACTTGTTGACCGACGCTTGGGCGTTCTTGGGGCTGGATGAAAGCTTGCCCATTTGCCTGTTCTATTTGATCAAGACGTTGAGCCATCAGACCGATTAGCCGCTGTAGGTCATTTGAACCATCTGCCGAAGTCAGATTTTCAACTTGACTTGTCTCAGGGAGTTTTTCAGCCTGAATTTTCTCGAAGTCTTTATCTTTTTGAACTTTCTCAAATTCTTTAACTTCTATCTTCAGTTCCTTGCTCTGTTTAGATACTGGCGCTGTAAGGGTAAACAGGCTTCCACCAACAGATGTGGGCAAAGAATAAGCTAATTGATCGAAGTCTAAAGCAGAACGAGATACTAATAAGTTCTGAGGCAGGAATGTACCTCTATGTTCAGGCGTCAATAACAGGTTAACTGGAGTTGTTCCTGAAGAAGAGATTAAAGAGATTTCCACATATCCACGAATCTCTAATTTAGCTGCTTTGATGATATCTAGCTTAGTGACATCAGGCAGTAAAGTAACCAAAGCCGTATCGTGGGCAGGAATTTTCAGAGAGTAAGTGAATTTTCTGGGATCGCTTGTAGGAGTTAGGTCTTGAAATTGATTGTCTACACTGACATCCTGAATAAGCACTGTATCAGCTAAGATATCGGGCTTGGGATCACCTAGTTTTAGCGGTGTAGTTAGAGCAAATTGCAGCTTTACTGCAATATTTGAACTGCTAGTATTAGCAATTGTCAAAAAGTAACCTTGGACAACAGTACGGGCAACAGCCTCAGTACCAGGAGCCGCAACAGGTGTAATTGGCTTTACTAAAAGTTCCAAGGTTGAGACTAAAGTTGGTCTTGGTCTAATAATTCCAATTCCGTTTGATATGTCTGTCATCTGTTTGTTTACATCGAAACTACATATCAAACTTAACTGCCTAGACTTATTGACGGATAGTACCCCATAGGGTAGTATTGTGGACAAAAAAAAGTGGTTCTGTAATCA
This sequence comes from Nostoc sp. UIC 10890, assembly GCF_054786515.1. Taxonomy (NCBI): domain Bacteria; kingdom Bacillati; phylum Cyanobacteriota; class Cyanophyceae; order Nostocales; family Nostocaceae; genus Nostoc; species Nostoc sp. UIC 10890. Next base: position 286,335 of record NZ_JBSGKF010000001.1, on the reverse strand, counting down.
ACAGAACCACTAAAGCTTTCGCAAACCTGTTATAACTTAACGAACTGACCCTTGAGCAGAAACAGTATCAATCGGTTTCATCAGGTACAGGCGCAATAACTGCCAGCCATTGGAGATATAAAGTGGCAATTTCTGGAAGATTTGCAGGAATTTGGGAGTGCTGGAGTTAGCGATCGCACCCAACTTCTCATTATTGGATATACAAGTATCCAATCGCTCATAAAACTCTGGATTCTCTACATCCAGCATCAGCGGAAACACGCGACCTGCGTTTTCGTTAGTCTTCTTAATTACATGGATGTCGTATTCTCGCGCATCCAATCCCAGGGTGGCATAAAAGTCCTTGCGTTGGATGTCATTGAGATACATGGTCGCAAACACCGACAACAGGAAGAACCGACTCCACAGCCGTGCTTTCCAATCATTCAACATTTGCGGTTGGGATTTCATAATGGCATCAAAGAAATCACCATGACGGTTTTCATCTTGACACCAATTTTCAAAAAACCGGAAGATGGGATAAACCCGGTCTTCGGGATGTGCTTCTAAATGGCGATAAATAGTGATGTAGCGCCAATAACCGATCTTCTCAGAAAGATAAGTAGCGTAGAAGATGAATTTCGGCTTAAAGAAGGTATAACTGCGGCTCTTAGTCAAAAACCCTAAATCTAGGGACAGATTAAAGTCAGACAAAGCTTTGTTCAAAAAGCCAGCGTGACGTGCTTCATCCCGTGACATCAGGTTAAAGCACTCTGCCAAGACGGGGCTTTTTCCTTTCAAGCGACGGCCAAGTTCTTTATACAGCAAAAAGCCGGAAAACTCTGCTGTACAAGAACGTTCTAGAAATTCAACAAACAATTTGCGAGTTTCCCCGTCAATATGATCCCAGGATTGGTCAAACTCGGCATCCCTAACAAAGTGATGGCGGTTGTAGTCGGTGCGGAACTCTTCGAGAATGGCTTGTAACTCGTCTTCATTGACGGAGATATCCATCCGCGCCATTTCATCAAAATCGGTAGTATAAAACCGAGGTGTTAACAGGGTTTCTTTTGCCGGGACTTTAATCCCTGGCCGGATTTCTTCAAAGCCTGGTTTTTTGAGGGAATCTACCATGTCTTGATTGCTCTTTCGTCTTTATTATCTTAAGTAGACCCTTCGGGTTTGGCACTTCCTCATCGGGAAAACACCCTATGAGCGACTGCTTCACCAGAAAGCCAAGGGTAATGTTCTGTTAAAACGTAACAGCCCACAATAATCCAATTGTATAAAGTTCAGTCTACCAAGGTGCGGGTGAGAAATTTGTAAGCAAAAGATTAAGAGTTGCAACAATCATTCAATGTTTGCGGAACCAAGAATCGCGGATTAGTAGTCAAATAAACTTAGTTCAGTGATAATCACTGTTTCGATCAAGGGAAATAGCACGCGCTTTTTTTTACTTTAAAGCACTAACATCTCAGTAATTTTTCTTGGTTGTGAATACAACATGGAAAACCCATCTTAGACAACAAGAGCAAATCCAAAGGGTTGAAAAGCAAGATGAACCTTGAAAACAATCAACAGAAAGACCGACTTCTTGTCTCTTACATTTTGTGTGCAGTTGGATTTTTCGGGTTGGGAGGGCTGCACCGCTTATACAATGGCAAAATAGGGACGGGTTTGTTGTGGCTGTGTACTTTTGGTTTGTTTTACATAGGGCAGACAGTGGATCTGCTTCTCATCCCCAACATGGTTGACGAATACGAACGCAATTTGAGATTAAAAGCGGGTGTATCTCCCTTGGGTGTGCCGTTGAATCAAGCAGTGGTTGCTTCTCAAGTCCACCGCCCAACAGGCAACCAACTCATGATTAAACTAATTGAAGCGGCGGAAAGTAAGGGTGGTTTTTTAACTGTCACTCAAGGGGTGAAGTTCACGGGAGCTAGCTTTGCTGAAGTGGAAGCTACTCTCAATGAGATGTACAAATCAGGTTATGTAAAAATTGATAACGACCCCAATACTGGAGCCGTTACCTACCATTTCCATGAACTTTAATTTGTCATTTGTTCTTTGTCCTTTGTCATTAGTCATTTGTCCTTTGTAAAAAACAATGACTAATGACTAATGACTAATGACTAATGACCAATGACCAATGACTAATTTATACCTAACCACTTTTGACCATCTAGGCGCTGAACTAAGCCAAATACCAACAAATCGAGGGTAATTTTGCGCTCATCGATTAAGAATGACTCAAGAGTGCTAGGTTTTTTGCCTTCATTACAGGAAAATCCCTTTTTCCCTTGAATATCTTCTTCGGGGAAATACAGATTAAACTGACGCTGACCTGTTTCTTTCCAACTGCCGATAATTTGCCAGCATTCTTGGGCAGATTCAAAGCCAGTGATTGGCACTTTTTGCTTGGCAAAAGACACCTGTAAATCTTGCACACCTTGTTGAGCGATCGCTTTTTGTAAAGCTGGCAAATAGTCTTGCTCGATGAACTCTACAAATGGCTTATCTTCAACAGATGGAGCTTTTTCCTTTTTGGCGGCTTTAGCTGCGGCGGGTTTTTCGTCTACTGCGGCTTTTTCTGCGGCTGCGGCTTTTTCTCGCTTGGGTGGTACTGCAACTGGTTTAGCAGCATTGGGATTATCTTCAGGGTTTGCGGCTTTAGGATCTGGCGTGTTGGCAGTAGGAAGGTTTGTGGCTTCGGGTGATTTTGTACTAGGAACCTGCTGTTCAGCAGTGGTGGGAGCTACTTCTCCCGCTTGATTTTGATTGGTTTGGTCTGCCATTGCTCAGGTCAATCCTTTAATCTTGCTTTGGGAGCGATCGCTCACCTTGATGTATCGGGTATTTTTATTTTGACATACTAGTACCGCAAGGCGGAATTCGTAATTTGTAATTCGTAATTCGTAATTAATTGTTTGCAAGGGTTTCAGACGTTTAAGATGGGTGGCTTATTTACGCCGTGCGGTACTAGTACCGCAAGGCGGAATTCGTAATTTGTAATTCGTAATTCGTAATTAATTGTTTGCAAGGGTTTCAGACGTTTAAGATGGGTGGCTTATTTACGCCGTGCGGTACTAGTACCGCAAGGCGGAATTCGTAATTTGTAATTCAGATAGTGCAAGGATTTCATTGCTTTACCCTTAATCAACCCCTCCGGAAATTAAAATCGAAAATTTATACAGGGCAATTTGGTAGCTCAAAAAAATATTTTTAATAGGTGGGGGCATGACTAATGACTATAGTGAAATTGATGAACTTGAAATGGCAGCAGCTAATTCTGAGCTTAGGCTGTTTCCTACTGATCATTGCCTGTAACAAGTATTATCCAACTCCAAATCCAGATGCTCAACCTCTCAAAGTGGCGACAGATCCCACTTTTATCCCCTTTGAAATCCAAAAGGCTAGCAGTCACTTAGAAGGTTTTGATATTGATTTGATGAATGCGATCGCTAAAGTAGCAGGTTTTGCAGTCCAGTTTGAAACTCTGCCTTTTGATGGGATGATCTCGACCTTGCAAGCCAAAAGAGTCGATGCAGCCATTAGTGGGATTACAATTACTGCTGAACGCCTGAAAACAATTGCTTTTTCCAGACCCTATTTTAAAGCTGGACTAGCGATCGCTGTACGCGAAGACAACCAAAATATTAAAGACTTCAACAGTCTCAAAGGTAAAAAAATTGCTGTACAAATTGGTTCTACTGGGGCAGATTTTGCCAAAACTATCCCCAATGCCAAAATTAGTACGTTTAATTCTGGGCCAGAATTTTTCCAGGACTTACTCAATGGCAATGTTGATGCTGTAGTTAGCGATGCTTTCGCTACTTTATATGCGATTAAAAATGACAAACTCAAAGGCATCAGAGTTGTTGCCGATCTGCTCACTGAAGAATACTACGGAATTGCCACGCCCAAAGATTCCCCTCATCTGGATGCAATTAACAAAGGTATAGCGATTTTGTTATCCAATGGCACTTACAAGCAAATTTATCAAAAATGGTTTAACGCTGAACCTCCAGAATTGCCAGACTCTTGGCAATAGGGCATTGGGCATGATTATGAAAAAGGGTAAAGGGTAAAGGGTAAGGGTGAAAGGGTTTGTTTCTTTATCCTTGTCCCTTTGTCCTCTCATCTCCCTCATTCCCCATTCCCCATTCCCCAATCCCCAATCCCCAATCCCCATTTATAAGCAATTGGCTGCCAATATATGAAATATTTATCTAATATGAGTCACAATTAATACTGCCACCAAAATTCATTGATAAACTACAATCTCTTGTAGGTCTACTGTAGTCAGGGACAGCCAATTGTGGCACCTTGGATCTTAGTGGCTAGAAGCACCTTGGAACGGGAATAAAGGAACTTCCACTATGCTGATTTGCCCTCAGTGTAAATTTGAAAACCCCAATAGCAACAAATTCTGTCAAAACTGTGGTACGTCCCTGACTCACAAGGTCTGTCCTGAATGCAGTACCGATGATGTACCTGTGAATGCACTACGTTGTCACAACTGTGGCACGGAATGTGGAACAGTGCTTTGGGCAATTATTGCTAAAGAAACGACTGGGGAAGCTTTGAGAGTAGACGAGGATGAGGGAGATAAGGAAGATGTGGGAGTAGACGGAGATGAGGAAGCAATACCCTCCGCATCTCCTGTATCCCCTAGTTTTCAGATTGCATTAGGCTCCTATTTAGACTCCCAAGAGCGCTATCAATTGTTAGATACGCTACCTATCCAAACGGAAACTACCTCCATTACTGATGTAGGTGTGAGAGTTCTAGACTGCCAACCGTATCAAATGTCACCCATTGAGGCAATGCTAGCAAGTCAGCAATCAGATTTGCTAACGCCATCAGTAGAAACAAGTGAAATTCCTCACCTTGCTAGACTTTATATTGCCTTACAATCCCAAGGTGAGCGGGGAATACCGCCGATTCATGATGCATGGCAGCAGGGTGATATACAGGTAGTAATAATCGAAGACCGCTCGGATTGGCAGCATTTACTCGATCGGTGGCAAGAAGAAACAACAAGTTCGTTAAAAATTTTACACTGGTGTTATCAAATGGCCCAACTTTGGGCAGTATTGGAACCAGTAAATTGTTGTCAAAGCCTTTTAGATTTGTCGAATTTGCGATTGGATGAAGACCAAACTCTGGCGCTACAAAGATTGTATGTAGAATCATCGAATTCTCAGCCTGCCGTCGAGTCGCCAGAAGATGTCCAAGCCCAAACATCCGATATTCCAGAGGAACCGTTAACTATCCAAGCTTTGGGGCGGGTTTGGCAATCGCTATTTAGGCAATCTCAACGTACTCAATTTGGCTCTGTAGTCCAGATGTTAGGGGATTTAGATGTAGGTAAGATTCAGACGATCGCACAATTGCGATCGCGTTTGGAGGAAATCTCTATTGAAATAGAAGCACTAGGAAACCCAACTTTGCCCCCAATAAAGGAGAAAAACACGGCTGTGTCCACTATCCCGCAATCAGATGAGCCAGAAGATATCATTAGCAAAACTGATGATATGCCAACTGTTGTGTTGGCAATGCAATTAAGTAGCTTAGAAGATGCAGGACGCACAGATGTGGGGCGTCAACGTCATCATAACGAAGACTACTTTGGTATTGAAACCAAAATCCATAAACTGGAGTTGCCCAAAAGTCGAGTCCTGGAAGGGCATGGTTTGTATATTCTCTGCGATGGCATGGGTGGACACGCTGGCGGCGAGATAGCCAGTGAGTTAGCAGTCAAGACCCTAAGGCAATACTTTCAAGAACACTGGATTGCCAACCAACTGCCAACAGAAGAGAGCATTCGTGAGGCAGTGTATTTAGCTAATGAGGCGATTTTTAAGCTCAATCAACAAGATGCCCGTTCTGGAGTTGGGCGTATGGGTACAACTTTGGTAATGCTCTTAATTCAAGATACTGAAGCAGCAGTTGCTCATGTGGGAGATAGCCGTCTCTATCGTCTGACGCGCAAGCGGGGACTAGAACAAGTCACAGTAGATCATGAAGTTGGACAACGGGAAATTACTCGCGGAGTGGAAGCAAGCATCGCTTATGCCCGCCCGGATGCGTACCAACTCACTCAAGCCTTGGGGCCTCGTGACGAAAGCTCGATTAATCCTGATGTTGGCTTTTTCGAGATTAATGAAGATACTCTTCTGCTGTTGGTATCGGATGGTCTATCAGATAATGATTTACTAGAAACCCATTGGCAGACTCACTTAGAACCCTTACTTAGTTCTGGCGCTAACTTAGAACGGGGTGTTACAGACTTAATTGATTTGGCAAACCAACACAATGGTCATGACAACATTACTGGTATACTAATTCGGGCAAAAGTACGCCCAAATCTGGAAAGTTGAAAATTAAGGGACTGGGGACTGGGGACTGGGGACTGGGAAATAATTTTTCTACTCTCCAATCCCTAATCCCCAATCCCTAATCCCCAATCCCCAATCCCTAATTCATTTACCTTGTAGGTTGTATTGTGGTTAGTCTGACCCTGTTAGAACCGCAACAGAAAACGCCCCTCCAGCAGTGGTGCTTTGAGAACTCCTCCATAATTCGGATTGGTCGAGCGGCAGATAATCACGTTGTTTTAACTGATAGTTTAGTTTCGCGGCATCATCTAGAACTTAGACAAGTCGGTTCCGCTAGCAATGGTGATGCTTGGCAGCTGATTAGTCAAGGTACAAATGGGACTTTCCTCAACGGTATCCTTGTAATTCAGAGTCCGTTACCAGATAATTCCCTTTTGCAACTGGCACAGGGAGGCCCAATACTGCAATTCCAACTTCAGGATGTAACAGTACTGGAAACTGGTTTGCGATCGCAACAACAAATGCAAGGCACAGAAGAAAATGCTGCTGCAACACTCTACTCAGCCCAAGGTATAGCAAATTCATCCTACATTTGCACCCACGAAGGTAACTCCCCAAACAATCTGTTTTGCATCCACTGCGGTCAACCTCTCTCAGTGCAACAGAAGATTCGCCATTATCAGGTGTTGCAAACTCTTGGACAAGGAGGTATGGGTACTACTTATCTCGCTTGGGATGCAGCTGGTTTGATTGCGGGTATGCCACAACTTCTGGTGTTGAAGCAAATGAATGCTGATATGCTAAGAATTGCCAAAGCTCAAGAATTATTTGAGCGAGAGGCATACACTCTCAAATCCCTTAACCATCCTGGAATTCCCAAGTATTACGATTTCTTTGTAGAAGGCGGAAAAAAATACTTGGCAATGGAACTAATCCACGGTCAAGATTTAGAAAAACGTGTCTATACTACTGGCCCAGTAACACCAAGCCAAGCGATCGCTTGGATGATCCAAACCTGCGATATCTTAGACTATCTTCATAGCCAAGAGCCTCCACTAATTCACCGCGATATTAAACCCGCCAACTTAATGGTGCGAAGTGCAGTAAATCGCATAGTGGTGCTAGATTTTGGCGCAGTTAAGGAAATTGGCACAGCGCCAGGTACTCGAATTGGTGCAGAAGGTTACTGCGCTCCTGAACAAGAACGAGGACAACCTTTGACTCAATCTGATTTATATGCAATTGGGCCAACATTGATTTTTCTGCTCACAGGGGAAAACCCTTTCAAGTATTATCGCCAAAGAGGGCGAAACTTCAGGTTTGATGTGGCAAAAGTTCCCACCATTAGTTCCCAATTAAGAGATGTGATTGATCGCGCTACAGAACCATTGCCACGCGATCGCTATCAAACTGCAAAAGAATTAGCTGCGGCTTTAGCTGCCTGCAAAGTTTAGAGAGTGGAGAGAAAGGGAGTGGTGAATATTGAATAAAAATTCCTATTCCCTATTCCCTACTCCTCATCCCAAGTTTCTACAGCTAGCAATTCACTAACTGGGTCTTGCATACTAAAGCCAAAGTCAAGCAACTCCTGTTTCCAGTGCTGCCATTCATTACCATAGAGCAAAGCGATTTTCCAGATGCTATCGCTTGGCTTAATAATGTTCGATTCTATGAGTGATTGCACGTTGCGCTGCAATTTCACCATTGGGTGAATCACTTGCTGAGTCATAACCTCGATTGAATTCAGATTTTGTTGGTAAATGCTTAATTAAAACTGCTTTCCATTCTGCAATTGTTGCCGGCCCGTAGAGTGGTGTAATTTGGTAAAGCTAGTCTTAACTTTCTAACTATACCATAACAAACTCTACTAAGTTACTGGTAAATTCGGTTTTGTACGGTAATTACCACCACAAAAGTCCAATTCCACCAAGTAGTCCTTAAACTTTTTGCAGAAACTAGGCATAGATTGAGAGGAAAGGGTTAAGGGATGAGGGGTTAAGGGATGTTTCTGTTTCCCCTTTTCCCTTTAATCTTTCCCTGTCTTCTTTTTCCTCTTTACCTTTAGCCTTTTTCCACAAGATTACAACACTACCTTTTGTAAGAGATATATTCTGGACACTGAGCAGAATCATTATTCGTCTGTGAAGTTTCACTAAGTAGTGTGACTAAGGACGACTAGGAAAATTCTATTTGTTTTAATCACAAAAAATGTGTGTGCTTGTTGAACAACCTATATGACAAGGGCTGGTTTGAAAGTTTTTGACTTACGGGCAAGTTTGCAATTGAGTAGAAATAGCTACTGTTTTTGTTTATTTAAACGTTATTCAGAATATCGCAAACATCTGTCATTAGGTAGAATCATCGCAAATCTTTATATAATTTTAATATTTTGCTCAGAGAAGAAGACTTGTAGGGTTGGTTCTGTCTAGCTGCGGGAGAGGATTTTGCTTTGAAGTATGGGAGCGATCAGATGGCAAAATTGTCGGTGCAGTAGGGTTTAACATAAAGTTCCCTCGTCTTCAGAGTCAGCATTTGAAGTTTGTGTAAAAAATTTTTAGCGAGGATGTTAGTTTCTGTTGGGCAGATGGGTATCTTCATAACGGGAGGCTTGCTAATACCTAAGTATTTACCACAGCAAGTATGTGAGGCATGGCTGGTTCTGATGAAGAATACCTAATCACCCGCAAAAAGCAGATTCAACGGCGACAAAAGATTGTCACGATAGTGTCGATGTTCTCGTTTTTTGGTTCTACGGTATTTGCAGTAATTCCGGCAATTCAACAGGCTAGTCAACCTAAGCCAGCAACTGCGTCTGCTTCTCCTGAGTCAGGATTACAGCAACAGGCGCGGGGCTACGAGTTAGTTTTACAACGAGAACCAGAAAACCAACTTGCTTTGGAGAAACTGTCTTTAGTGCGGTTGCAATTGAAGGATGCCAAAGGTGCAATGGAACTTTTGGAGAAACTCGTGAAGTTGCACCCTGAGAGGCAAGATTACAAAGTTGTATTAGAGCAGGTCAAGAAGCAAGAGGGAAATAGCGTTCGCAGAATAGATAAACAGCCAAAATCCAAGTAAGAATTTCACTTAAATATTTTTGGGAAATAATAATTTTGAGATTACAAAGAATTACAAAATGTTTAATGGCAAATCGATTTTAATTACTGGTGGTACAGGCTCCTTCGGCAAACAATTTGTGAAAACGATTCTCAGCCGATATCAGCCTCAGAAAGTCATAGTTTATTCACGGGATGAACTGAAGCAATATGAGATGGCACAAGAGTTTAACGCACCTGTGATGCGCTATTTTATTGGAGATGTGCGCGATCGCGATCGGCTGCGTCTGGCAATGCGTGGTGTTGATTATGTTATTCATGCTGCGGCACTCAAGCATATTCCTGCTGCTGAGTATAACCCAATGGAATGTATTAAAACAAATATTCACGGGGCAAATAATGTCATTGATGTTGCCATTGAGCAAGAAGTAGAAAAAGTGATTGCTCTATCAACCGATAAGGCAGTTAATCCAATTAATCTTTACGGCGCAACCAAGCTAGCTGCGGATAAACTCTTTGTTGCAGCTAATAATATTGTTGGGACAATGAAAACCCGGTTTGCTGTAGTTCGCTACGGCAATGTTGTCGGTTCAAGAGGATCAGTAGTACCTTTTTTCCAAAAATTGATTCAAGAAAAAGCTACGGAGATTCCTATTACAGATGAACGTATGACCCGTTTTTGGATTACGCTCCAACAGTGTGTAGATTTAGTAATTAATAGTTTTGAAAGAATGCATGGTGGAGAAATATTTGTTCCCAAAATACCTTCAATGAAAATTACCGATTTAGCGGAAACACTTGCACCGGGAGTTACAATTAAAATTGTTGGTATTAGACCAGGCGAAAAATTGCATGAAGCCATGTTTTCTTCTGAAGTTTCACATTTAGTCTTTGAGTTTGCCGATCATTATGTAATTAGACCAACTATTGAATATGCTCATTCTGTGGATTACGCTTGCAACGCTTTAAGTGAAAAAGGAGTCCCTGTTCCAGAAGGTTTTGAGTATAGTTCTGAGATCAATACAGAATGGCTAAAAGGTTTCCAACTATTAGATATGTTAAAGCAATGAGTGGCTACATTCCTTATGGAAGGCAAGATATTAATCAAGAAGATATTGATGCTGTAGTTGAAGTTTTACGCTCAGACTGGATTACTCAAGGTTCAGCTATAGAGAGATTTGAGCAAGCTGTTTCCAACTACTGTGGAGCGAAATATGCCGTAGCGGTTTCTAGTGCGACAGCTGCATTACATATTGCTTGTCTTGCTGCCAGTTTGGAGCAAGGAGATATTCTCTGGACATCACCAAATACCTTTGTTGCTTCAGCTAATTGTGGACTTTACTGTGGTGCAAAGGTTGACTTTGTTGATATTGATCCAAATACCTACAATTTGAGCGTAGATGAATTAGAGCGTAAATTGACTTGGGCAGAAAAGCAAGGTTGTTTGCCTACAGTATTAATACCCGTGCATTTTGCAGGACAATCTTGTGAAATGGAACAAATTGCTGCTTTATCACAGCGTTATGGTTTCAAAGTTATCGAAGATGCTTCTCATGCAATTGGCGGAAGCTATCAGAGACAACCTATTGGTTCCTGTCAATTTTCCGATATGGCAGTTTTTAGCTTTCACCCGGTAAAAATTATTACAACTGGTGAAGGCGGTATGGTGCTAACAAATCAGGAGGAGTTATATCAGAGATTGATTAGATTGCGATCGCATGGCATAACTCGCAATTCAGATTTGATGCAAGGAGAATCTCACGGTTCTTGGTACTATCAGCAGCTGGAATTAGGCTTCAACTATCGCATGACAGATATCCAAGCAGCATTGGGCACTACCCAAATGCAACGACTGGATGAGTTTGTAGAACGTCGCTCCTTTTTAGCCAACCGCTATAATCAGCTACTGCAAGATTTGCCATTGATGCTGCCGTGGCAACATCCAGATAGTAAGTCTAGCTGGCATCTTTATGTGATTAGGCTCAAGCTAGATAAGATTAGTAAAACTCATCGGCAGGTATTTGAAGAACTTCGTCAAGAAGAGATTGGCGTTAATTTGCATTATATTCCCGTTCACATACAGCCTTATCACCAAAAATTAGGTTTTAGCTGGGGTGAATTTCCCCAAGTTGAGAAGTATTACCAGGAAGCAATTTCCCTTCCTTTGTACTACAGCTTGACTCAGGAAGACCAAGATAAGGTGGTAACGACACTGCAAAGGATTTTTCTATGAAAACTGTTGCAATCATTCAAGCTCGTATGGGATCTACTCGTCTACCTGGAAAGGTGATGAAACAACTTTGTGGCAAGACTGTTTTGGCACATGTAATTTATCGGGTTCAAGCTTGTTTGTTAGTTAATGAAGTGATTGTGGCAACAACTACATCTTTAGCAGATGACGTGATTGTTGCAGAAGCAGAAAAATGGGGAGCAAAGTGGTTTCGGGGAAGTGAAGAGAATGTTCTGGAGCGTTATTATCTTGCAGCTCAAGAATATAACGCTGATGTGGTGGTGAGAGTGACTTCTGACTGTCCACTTTTTGATCCTGAGGTACTCTCAAACATGTTGGTATACTTCAAAGGTGGAACAATTAAAGGGTTACAAATACACTATCTTAGTAATTGCTTAAATCGTACCTATCCCCGTGGTTTAGATACAGAAATTTTTACTTTTAAAGCTTTAGAAAGAGCATTTATAGAAGCACAAGAACCATACGAAAGAGAACACGTAACCCCTTATATATACGGGCATCCTGATTTTTTTTCACTACATAATCAAACAAATCATGAAGATATATCTAACTATCGCTTGACTTTAGATACCGAAGAAGATTGGAAATTAATAGAATTAATTTACATAAATTTATATCAAGATGGTGAAATTTTTTCAACCGAGGAAGTAATTTCACTCTTCCAAGAAAAGCCAGAATTGGCAACACTAAATACTCATATTCAGCAAAAAGAAATACATAACTAATTTAATGAATCAAAGTAAAATTGCAATTATTGATTATGGGATGGGTAATCTGCGTTCAGTTGCTAATGCTTTTGCATCTCTCAATTATCCTGCATTTATTACCAAAAATCCAGAGGATTTATCCCAAGCTAGCCATATAGTTTTACCTGGGGTTGGTGCTTTTGGTGATGGTATAAAAAATCTTCAAGCTGCTGGCTGGGTAAATATTCTAGAAAAAGAAGTTATAGAAAACGGTAAACCATTCCTCGGAATTTGTCTGGGTATGCAGTTATTAGCTACTGCTGGAACTGAGTATGGTTATCACAAAGGCTTAAATTGGATTCCTGGTACAGTTAAACGCTTAGAAACCAACGAATCATGTATCCGAGTTCCTCATATAGGATGGAATGATGTTCACTTTTTAAATAAGCACTGTTTATATACTGGATTAGGTGATTTTCAAGTTTTTTATTTTGTACACAGTTATGTATTTTATCCAGAAGATACAAGTAGAGTCTGTGGAGTTACTTATCATGGTTTAGAGTTTGTTTCTAGTATTCAAAAAGGTAATATATATGCAACTCAATTTCATCCAGAGAAGAGCCAAAAAGCTGGATTGACAGTATTAAAAAATTTTATTGAATCATCAACGCAAGATCATGCTTAAAAAAAGGCTTATACCTATCTTACTTCTAAAAAATGGCTTATTAGTTCGTAGTGAATTATTTAAACTTCATCAAATTATTGGTAATCCTATTCATGAAGTTAAACGTTTTAATGAATGGAATATAGATGAATTAATATATCTCGATATTAGTCACAATCACACATACGACTTGCGTCGAGATGACCACAAAGTTAAAGATTTAACCGAACCACTAGCAATATTAGACGAAGTTAGTAAAACTTGTTTTATGCCATTAACTTGGGGAGGGAAAATTCATTCCATTGACCAGATGCAACAAATAATTAATAGAGGTGCTGATAAAATTACAATCAATACAGCAGCTGTAGAAAATCCAGATTTAATTACTCAAGCTGCAAAGTTTTTAGGTAGTCAAGCAATTGTAGTTAGTATTGATGTGTTTCGACATCCTAATGGAGAAACAGAGGTTTTTATTGATGGCGGTAGTAAGCCTACAGGTATGAAACCTGAATTCTGGGCTATAGAAGCAGAACAAAGAGGAGCAGGAGAAATTTTACTAAATAGTATAAATCGTGATGGGACTGGACAAGGCTATGATTTAGAACTCATCAATGTAGTGACCTCTAACACTAAAATTCCAGTTATTGCTTGTGGTGGTGTAGGTAGATATGAGCATTATGTAGAAGGTATAAAAGCTGGCGCTTCTGCTGTTGCTGCTGCTAATATCTGGCATTTTAAGGAATTGTCAGATAGAGGAGGAAAGCGAGCATTGGCAAAGGCTGGGGTTGAAGTTAGATTGTAATATAAATAATTAAAAAAGTAAGATAAATTATGTCAGTTCAATATTGTACAAAATGTGTTTATCCTTCATCAAGTGCAGTTCCTTTAATATTTGATGAGGAAGGAGTCTGTTCTGGGTGTTGTGTTCATAAACAGAATAACTCTATAAATTGGGAGCAGCGCTGGCAATGGTTAAAAGAACTTGCTGATGAGTATCGTAGTGATAGTAACTATGACATTGTTATCCCAGTTAGTGGAGGCAAAGATAGTTACTTTCAGACTCACATTGCTGTTAAGGAATTAGGTCTAAAGCCACTTTTAGTAACTTATCACGGCAACAATTATCTACCTGAAGGCGAATACAATCTTTACCGTATGCGGGAGATATTTAATTGCGATCACATAATTGTTCGCCCCAGTGTAGATACTCTGATTAAAATGAATCGAATTGGTTTTAAGTTACAAGGTGATATGAATTGGCATGGGCACTGCGGCATTTTTACAGTACCTATTCAAGTAGCAGTTCGCTATAAAGTGCCATTAATTTTGTGGGGTGAGCATGGCTTCATGGATTTAGGAGGGATGTATTCTTACAATGATCTTGTGGAATTTACAGCAAAGTTTCGCTTAGAGCACGCGTTGCGGGGGTATGACTGGTATGATTTCACCGATGAAGGTTTAGAAAAGCTTGGGCATCCAGAACTAAAAGAAGGTTTAAGAGGCAAAGACTTATTGTGGGCAAAATATCCATCGGATGAAGAGATTGATGAAGTAGGTGTACGGGGTATTTATCTCAGTAACTTCGTCAACTGGGAGGCAAACGAACACACCAAAATAGTTATGGAATTTTATGGATGGCGTTCAGCACAGCAACCATTTGAGCGTACATATCGAACAATCTCCAACCTGGATGATATGCATGAAAACGGTATTCATGATTACCTCAAATTCGTTAAGTTTGGCTACGGACGTGGTTCTGATCATGCTTGCAAGGATATTAGAGCAGGTCTTATGACTCGTGAACAAGGTATTGAGATGGTACGTAAATACGATCATGTTAAGCCATACCGAGACTTAGAGAGGTGGCTGAAATATGTGAATATGACTGAAGAAGAATTTGACCAGATTTGCGATACCTTTCGCGATCGCCGTGTGTGGCGCATTGAAAATGGACAGTGGGTAAAAGATAACATTTGGGGAGAACCATCAGCTTATGAGCCTGTTCATCAGAGTTAAAAACTCTAAAAAAAGCGTGTAAAAAATAGTGATTATTTGTATACAGGGTATACAAGTTAAATATGCTTAATAACAGTCAGATAGAACAGTTTCATCACGATGGATTTATACTCATACCATCTGTTTTAAAACAAGAGCAAGTAAGACAATTAAGAACTTCTCTGATCAAATTGTTTAACTCGGAAATCAAGTTTGAAGGAGACAACAATAATTTACGAAATGATATTTGTAATAGATATCAAGAATTTAGATGGCTACTTATACATCAGTCTATAGTCTCTTCTTTAAAGTCTTTATTAGGAACAAACTTCGTTTATCTTCCTGAAATTGCAGCGCATAAATCTTTTTATTCAACTTGGCATAAAGATACAACATCACAAGAAGCTACCGGACTTAAGTTTCAATGGGAACCTAATTATTTAATGTTAGAAGCAGCCATATATCTTCAAGATAATGATGAGTATGGTGGTGGTCTTGATGTTATTCCAGGTTCTCATTTATATCCCGATCTATCAATAAATAGTACAGCGCATGATTTTTGGTCAAAAATCACGCCACCACCTTATATTCATTCAATTCCAAGTAAGGCTGGTGATTTGGTTTTATTTGATTTTCGTATTAACCATAAAGCCTCTTTGCCAACCAAATGTGCTGTAGATTCAATACCAGATTCAAAGCAAAAATTTGCAATTTTTATTGCTTGTAGTACCAATAATGGGCATGTTTTTAGTTACAAAAAATTTATTTATAGCCGACCAACATATTACTATTTGAAAGATTATCAATACCAAGAAGATTTTCTTCAATTAGTTAAAGATAACGGACTAATACTTGCTTAATTAATAAAATCAAATATTTATGTTTAAAGAAGCAGACATTCGCCCAAAAGAATTATTAGCAGGACAAGCTGAACTATTAGCTCATGATATAAATCTTTTACTAAAACACAAAAATGATTTTATCTCTGTCACTTGTCCTGCTTGCTGTTCAATAAACAGCGATCGCATTTATGAAAAGTATGGTATTCAGTTTGTGACTTGCCGAGAATGTGAAACAGTTTACGCTAATCCAAGACCTAGACTGGAACATCTAGAAGAGTATTATAAATACTCAAAAAATTATGCTTATTGGAATAAATATATATTTCCAGCTTCTGAAGTAACAAGAAGAGAAAAAATTTTCAAGCCAAGAGTACAAAAAGTTATTGATATTTGCCACAGATTTAATGTATTAACAGACACGATATTAGAGGTTGGAACAGGATTTGGTATTTTTTGCGAAGAGATGAAAAAAACTGGTGTTTTCCAAAAAGTGTTAGGAGTAGAACCTACTCCGGATCTAGCTGAAACTTGTCGTCACCGTGGTATAGAGGTAATTGAAAAACCCATAGAACAAATTGATTTTGGGAATAACCGAATTAATGTAATTGTTAATTTTGAAGTAATTGAGCATCTATTCTCGCCTAAAGAATTTGTATTGAAGTGTTATGAATTTCTAGTTGAAGGAGGAATACTTATTTTAACTTGTCCAAATGTCAAGGGTTTTGATATAGCAATTTTAGGCAATATCTCTAGTGCTATAGATAATGAACATATTAATTTGTTCAATCTTCAATCTTTAACTATTTTGTTAGAATCTTGTGGTTTTGAAGTTATTGAGAAACAAACTCCAGGTCAGTTGGATGCTGAATTAGTACGCAACAAAATTATTTCTGGTGAGTTTGATGTAACTAATCAACCTTTTTTACAACAAATATTAATAGATGATTGGGAAAGCAAAGGCGAAGCTTTCCAGAACTTTTTATCAGAAAATCAACTTTCATCGAATATGTTGTTAGTAGCTAGGAAGCCTTAAATGAATTTGGTAATTCGTACAGATGCTTCAAGGGAAATTGGTACAGGTCATTTAATGCGCTGTTTTGCTTTAGCCCAGACCTGGCAAAAGAATCAAGGGCAAGTTTTTTTCTATATAAATGATAAAGCATCAGTTTTAGCATCTCGATTAATATCACAATCCATACAAGTTGTTTACTTAAATTCCTTGCCGGGAAGTAATGAAGATGCTCACAAAGTATCAAATATGGCACAGCAACTTAGTTGTCAATGGATTGTAATAGATGGCTATAACTTTAACGCAGAGTATCAACGTATAATTAAAGAATATGGTTTAAATTTGTTATTTATTGATGATTATGGACAAGCAAAACATTACTATGCCGATATTGTCTTAAATCAAAATATTTCTGCTCATGAGAGTTTGTATATAAATCGAGAATCTTATACTCAATTATTACTTGGCACGTGCTACACATTATTACGACAGGAGTTTTGGCAGTGGCAAAGATGGCAACGAATAAACCCACCTATAGCCAGTAAGCTACTAATTACAATGGGAGGTGCTGACCCTAATAACGTCACTTTGAAAGTGATTGAAGGGTTACAGCTACTATCAGTTCAAGAACTAGAGGTTGTGGTTGTTGTCGGAGCAAATAATCCCCATTATGAACAACTGAAATTAGCGTCACAAGCATCGCAGTTTACCATTCGGATAGAAAGGAATGTTACAAATATGCCTGAGTTAATAGCTTGGGCTGATCTGGCAGTAACTGCTGGTGGTAGTACTTGCTGGGAACTGGCTTTTATGGGTTTACCCAGTTTGATTTTAATTTTGGCTGAAAACCAACGAGCGATCGCACAAAAATTAAATGAGATGGGAGTATCTGTTTATCTTGGTTGGCATGAAGATGTTTCTGCTGCTGAAATAGCATCGGCGGTTGCTCATTTATTAATAGCTGCACATACACGAGTAGAAATGACTAGATGCGGTCAAGAGTTAGTAGATGGCCAAGGAAGTAAGCGCGTATTGAAATATCTAGAAGCCAAGTTGTTAAAATTACGCTTGGCGTGCCAAGAAGATTGTCGTTTGTTATGGGAATGGTCAAATGACCCAGAGGTAAGGGCTGTTTCCTTTTCCACAGAACTTATACCTTGGGAACATCATGCTCAATGGTTTCAATCACGACTGCACTCTCCTAATTCTATTGTCTACATTGGCCTTGATAGAAATGATGTGCCTATTGGTCAAATTAGATATCAGCTAGAGGGCAATAAAGCCATTATTTCTATTAGTATTGATAGAAAGTTTCGTTATCAAGGGTATGGTATTTCTCTAATTAATTTAGGATGTGAAAAATTATTTTTAGATTCAGAGATTACTGTAATTCATGCCTATATCAAACTCAATAACCAAATATCAATTAACACTTTTTTAAAAGCTGGGTTTCAAAATATGGAGACAACCAAATTAGAAAAAGATGATGTAGTTGATTTAGTCAGGCACAAATAAAACTTCAATTGTAAAATAAAATGCGAGAAATTAACATTGCAGGGAAAAACATCGGTGCTAGCCATCTACCCTTTGTGGTTGCAGAAATGTCTGGGAATCACAACCAATCATTAGAAGTAGCTCTAAAAATTGTTGAAGCAGCGGCAAAAGCTGGGGTACATGGTCTAAAAATCCAGACTTATACTGCCGACACAATGACTTTAGATATAGACGAGGGTGAATTTTATATTAAAGATCCTCAGAGTTTGTGGCTTGGTAAATCACTATATCAGTTATACCAAGAAGCTCATACACCTTGGGAATGGCATAAACCTATATTTGCTCGCTGTAAAGAATTGGGAATAATTGCTTTTAGTACTCCTTTTGATACTACTGCTGTAGATTTTCTCGAATCTCTAGAAGTACCTTGTTATAAAATTGCTTCTTTTGAAAATACTGATTTACCTCTAATTCGTAAAGTTGCCAGCACTGGTAAACCGATGATTATTTCTACTGGTATGGCGACAATTTCAGAGTTAGACGAAACAGTGCGGACAGCGAGGGAAGCTGGTTGTCAGGATTTGATACTACTTAAATGCACCAGTACTTATCCAGCGACACCAAAGGATACTAACTTGCTGACTATCCCTCATTTGCGCGATTTGTTCAATCTACAGGTCGGGTTATCGGATCACACAATAGGGATTGGTGTTGCTGTTGCAGGCGTTGCTTTAGGTGCGACATTCATTGAAAAACACTTTACCCTGCGTCGGGCTGATGGTGGCGTTGATTCTGCTTTTTCAATGGAACCAGAAGAAATGCATCAACTGGTTGTTGAAACTGAAAGTGCTTGGCAAGCGTTAGGTAAGACAAATTACGGCCCGATGGAAGCTGAGAAAGCATCTTTGGCTTTTAAGCGATCGCTCTACATTACCCAAGACATGAAGAAGGGGGATATATTTACGCCAGAGAATCTAAAAGCAATACGTCCTGGTCTTGGCTTACCACCAAAGTATTACGACTTTCTTCTCGGTAAACACATAAAACAAGATGTCAAAAGGGGGACACCAGCTAGATGGGATTGGGTAAATTAGTTAGAGCTAAGATAATCGCCCTAAGTTGTTGAAAATCTCAGAACGAAAGATTTTTTAAAAGATATATTAGCAAGTTAGGAATTTTTCAATTAATTGAATACTAAAATACGGAATGTTTAAAATGTTAACTATCGAAGATGTAATTGCCAGTCAAAAAGACCTTGTTCGGCTATGTGCTGACAGACCATTACAAACTCATGAAGTATTTTTTGGAAATTCTTTCTATGGGATGGACTTTATTATTAAGAAATATGTAAATTTCCCTGAAATATATCCGCTAAAAGTTTTATTGGTACATGGGCCGGATCTGAGCAACAACCATCTCTGGCAAGCAGAGATAGAATCTCCCTTGCTTAATATATATTGTTATCCAAGTTATCGAGAAGATGTGTATATTAACGCAGTTAAAAACTGCGAAACGAAAAAAAACATTATCCCAGCAGCATCACCATTTTTATACGCAACAGAAATTCTGAAAAAAGAACTAAAACCTAATCGAAGTGGAACTATCTTTTTTCCTTCTCACTCTACTGGTTACGTTACAGTTCAAATGGACTTTGAAGCCCTTGCAGAAGAATTAATACATCTTGATGATGAATATCAACCGGTGACAGTATGTCTGTACTGGAAAGATTTTAACTTAGGTAGGCATATTCCATTTCAAAAAAGAGGAATACAAATAGTTTCTGCTGGACATGTTTTTGATCCTAATTTTTTATTCCGTTTTTATCATCTTTGTTCCATGTATCGCTATGCTTCTGGCAATGAGCTAGGAACACACATATTTTATTCCATCAAATCTGGTTGTTCTTACTTTCATTTAAATTCAATTGAGAGTATTTACACGGCTGAAAGTGAAGCTCTACTTAAGCATGACATTGCATACACACCTCCTGATAGAGAATTAGCTTTAAAGTCGCTTTTCGCCGTGCCTAAACCTCAGACTACACCAGCACAAATGGCGATAGTTGATTACTACCTCGGTGCTAAGAATTTCAAATCGAGTCTAGAACTTAGTCAAGAGTTAATTGATGCTGAACTTATGTTTAGGAATCAAAGAAAATCCAGAATTATTTGTCGCTCTCGTAACTTTATACCTAATAGCAGTTTAAAAAAAGATAACAATCATAAGTCCAGTCAATTTAATCAGGTAGAAAGTAGTTTTTTGAAAAGCCAAGAATTACCTTTGGTTAGTATTTGTATTCCTACTTTTAATGGAGAATCTTTTATATTAGAAGCTATTTCTAGTATAATGTCTCAAACTTATCCTTATATAGAAATTATTATTTCTGATGATGATTCTAACGATAAGACCCTACAACTTGTTAAGCTAAGTCTAGAAAAGACTACTGCCATTTTTACAATTATCAAACATGAAAGATATGGATTAGCTAATAATTGGAACTTTTGTATTACTCAAGCTAAAGGTAAGTATATAAAATTTTTATTTCAAGATGATTTATTAGAGTCAACTGCTATTGAAGAAATGGTTAATTTGGCTGAACAAGATGAAGAGATAGGTTTGGTTTTTTCGCCGCGAACACTTTTCACTAATATTGGTCATACCGTTTATGATTCAAACTTTTTAATCGATCACGAAGCTAAAGATGTACACAAATCTTGGTCAAGATTAAAGCCAATTCAATCAGGAAAACAACTTTTGCTAGATCCAAATATACTTGACAATCCAATTAATAAAATTGGAGAGCCAAGCACAGTACTTATTAAAAAAGATGTTTTTGAAAAAGTAGGATTATTTAATTCTGAGTTGTGTCAACTTGTAGATTTGGAGATGTGGCTCAGAATTATGAGCCAATACAAAGTTGGTTTTATTGATAAAGTTTTATCTCATTTTAGGATACATCCACAACAACAAACTCGTCGAAATATTGCTTTAAAAGATGCTATTTTATTAGATTACCAAAAATTCTTTCAGACAATTTACAGTGATATACGGTATCCTCAAGCAACAAGACAACAAGCTCTTTATAGATATGCAGCTTTGAGTGACCAGAATACTGAATTATGTCAACTACGAAAACAAATAGCAGAAGAATGGTTAAATATTTCAGAGGAACAAATAAAAGATAGGTACGCAAGTCTGCTAGGTAAAACATATCAAATATTACTGAGTAGTAGCATTAAATATGAAAGCCTAACTGATGAAGAAGAAAATTTTGCTAATGATATAGTTAAAAATATATCTCAAGGTTTTGAGCAGCCAAAAGCAATTCAGTATTTACTAGCAGCTATGCTGTATTGCCGTGCTGACCAGTTACCATTAAAGCATGACCTCTCTCGTATACCTCGTTGGTTACTTAAGGAGTATCTGCAATTCCTATTTTCATCCCCAGTTAACTTTCAAGAACCGGGTGATGCAGATAATTACTATTACTATATGCAGGGATGGATTGATTACTTACACACATCAATACTAATAAAAAATCCTGATTCTCCCTTGTGGCATGAAATAATTAATAACTTTACTTCCATTGCTAATTTTATCCCCCTATATTTTAATGATCATAATCTTAAAGATATCTATGTTAAACGTGGAGAGATTATAGAATTTTTACTGAACCTGAAAGGATATCAGGTAGATTACGAGTTTGGTGATAGACCTACAAGTAGAAAAAAAATACGCTTGGGTGTCCTGGCTGCACATTTTCTACCTGGTTCTGAAACATTTGCTTACCTGCCTGTTTATGAGTATATAAGTAGAGATTTTGAAGTAATTTTGTACTCTCTTAATCAAACTGGTCATAAACTAGAGCAATATTGTCAAAGCTGTGCTAACTCTTTTAAACTACTGCCACAAGATTTAGTAGAACAGGTAAATATTATTCGTGCTGATGATCTCGATATATTATTTATTGCTACCAATGTGACGGCAGTAACAAATCAAATTTGCTTTTTATCAATGCATCGGTTAGCCAGAATACAAATTACAAGTGGCGGATCTGTGGTAACAACAGGAATGCGGCATATAGATTATTACATTTCTGGTACTCTAACCGATCCATCGCCAACGGCAGAACAGCAATATCAAGAAAAGTTGGTGAAACTTGAAGGGTCTGCTCATTGCTTTAGTTATGGTAATGAGGAAGAAAATGTAACTGTCAAAGTCGATCGAGAAAGTTTGGGTATATGCGAAGAAACAGTTATTTTTATCTCTGGTGCTAACTTCTTTAAAATCATCCCTGAACTAATTGATATTTGGGCAAAAATAATTTCTGGAGTTCCTAACTCTGTTTTAGTGCTTCTGCCATTTGGCCCAAATTGGTCAAACAATTATCCTAAGAAAGCTTTTGTAAATCACTTAATGAAAGTGTTTTCAAAGCATGGAATACCGACAGAAAAATTAATAGTTTTAGATCCTCAGCCCGTGCCAAACCGCCAAGAAGTTAAAGAATACTTCAAAATTGCCGATATTTATCTAGATTCTTTTCCATTTTCTGGAACAACTTCTTTAATAGAACCACTACAGGTTAATTTACCAGTAATTGCTAGACTGGGAACTAGTTTTCGCTCTGCAATGGGGGCTGCAATGGTGCAGACATTAGATATACCTGATTTAGTCGCAGATAGTGAAGAGTCTTATATACAGTTAGCGATCGCACTCGGCAATAACCCTGAATTGCGCCAACAAAAGAGCGCCGAAATCAAGACAAAAATGCAAGCTAATCCTAGTTTTCTAGATAGTCGCTCTTACTCAGATAAAATAGGTAGTCTCTTCCAAGAACTATTTAGTAAATATCTTGCAGATACTCTGAGTCAAAATTTCCGCTTAGGAGATATTAACCTAATTATTTTTCCAGATTGGTTACAGCCAGAAGACTTACTATATCAAGATTTAGCAAGTGTCATTTCTACTCTCACTACTCACCCAGATAAAAGTAACTTAACTCTCCTGATAGATACTCAAAATATTTCAGAAGAAGAAGCCGATATGCTTTTATCGTCTTTGACCATGAATTTGCTCATGGAAGATGATGTCGATATAACTGAGGGGCCAGAAATTTCTCTGCTTAGTAAGATGAGTGATACACAATGGAAAACTCTTTTGCCTAGAATTCAGAATCGAATTGCTTTAGCAACAGATAATCAACAGGCGATCGCACAAGCTAAAGCAGAAACTCTTCTATCCTGCGATGTAGATAGCTTGAGCGCATCTTAAGAAGCGCTTTATAAATAAGTTTGTAGTAAGCACTTCAGTGCTTACTACAAACTTTTCATTATTAGCTTAGACATTGTACTAGTGGTCTATCGCATTAATTTTGATGGGCTGCAATATCCCCGACTTCTTCAAGAAGTCGGGGATCTGACCACCGCTAATTCCTCAGAACTAATGCGATGAACCACTAGCTTTTATTAATATTGAATTTGAGGGGTAAAACCCTCACTAAGAGCTTATTTACCCTCAATATACCTTTGCCACATCTGCTCGTAAGCCTTTTCCATCTCACTGGTAAACTGTTTGCCATTCCACAACGGGGCTGTTTGTCGAGATGCTTTCAATTTCAAAGCCACCTGCTGGCGTAAAGTCTCATCTTTCCCCAAGCGGACACCCCACTCTATATACTCTTCATCAGTCCAAGCAATACCTTCTGTGATACCCGCATTTATCATCATGGTGTAGCTGTTACGCGCTGCAAATTGTTCGCCGACTCGCGTTACTAAAGGGATACCCATCCACAATGTTTCTAAGGTTGTTGTCGCTCCGTTGTAGGGAAATGTATCTAATACAATATCAGCAATTCCTAAATTAGCACGATGAACTGACTCTGAATGAACTTGGGGTAAAAATCGTAAACGAGAACAATCTACACCTTCTTCTTCGGCAATTTGGTAAAAGAAACGTTTAATTGTTCCCTCCTCAGCAAGTCCCTTAATCAAAAAGTAGCTGTTAGGTACTTGTTTGATAATTTGCATTTGCCACTTTGTCGTTTCTGGATGGCGTTTATATCCTCTTTGGGCGCTGAGATATACAACGGCATCCATAGGAATATCCAAGTCATCGCGGCGGAGAGTTGGGACACCAACTTCAAAACCATCTACTGCTATGTAAGTTTGAGGTAATCGCCAAATTTTCTCTGTATAGTAATTTTGTGCATCATCTGGCAGTACATAGGGGTCTGCGATAAAATAATCAATTGCAGGTATGCCTGATGCATCCCACCCCAACCAAGTAACTTGAATTGGGGCTGGCTTGAGTGCCATCACTTCACTAGTAATATCTAGAGTGATGCTATCAAGGTCAATTAAAATATCAATTTCATCTTGATATATCTGGTCAGCAATTTCTAGACCATTCATACCTAATTGACGTGCTTTTCCTGCCTGACCTAGATACCACTCTTGGAGATAGTCGTTTACTAATTGGTAGTTA
This sequence comes from Nostoc sp. UIC 10890, assembly GCF_054786515.1. NCBI lineage: Bacteria > Bacillati > Cyanobacteriota > Cyanophyceae > Nostocales > Nostocaceae > Nostoc > Nostoc sp. UIC 10890. Next base: position 261,538 of record NZ_JBSGKF010000001.1, on the reverse strand, counting down.
ACAAAATAAGTATGAATATCAAATTTATCTCGATTATGATGCTGAAATAGCCAGCGAGCTAGCCAACCAACAGAATGATTTCTTAAGGCGTAAGATACATAACCAACTTTTAATTTTTTAGTACTAGATAATAAAGCTGCATTATGGATACTTTTGTGAAAATATTGTTTTCCTTCCGACTGGGCGAGAGCTTGGATGTCACCATTAAAAATGTCAGCTAGCTTGTTATGAATTGCTCGGAACGCAGCAGGATTATCTTTAATGTGAGGTATCGCAAAAGATGGTGTAAGTAACCGTAGTATTCTTGCCTCTTCTAAGGGAATTGGTTGGTCTTGGATAAACTGTTGAGATACAGTTTCTAATTCTTCACAAGTTGCACATATCTCTTTCCAATATCCCCCTGCGGACATTAAGCCTCGTAACAGCAAATGGAGTGCAAAAATTTGATCAGCTAAACCTTTTGATAGGGAATAGCATAACCTAGCTGTCTCTATTCCCTGAGAATAATCACGAGCATTTTGATAAAAAACTGCTAAATGTCGCAAAATTTCTACATTTTCTGGCTCTAATCGCAAATGTAATTCCAGAAAAGATGCTGCTAACTTTGGCTGTAGTAATGTGTGACCAATTTTTAAAGCAGATGTAAGCAGTATATCGAAGCATTGATCAGTATCAGCAAAGTAAGGTAAACAAGCTTCTGCTAAATCTAAGTTGATTGGATATAAAGGAATAGTATTTAAGAGTTTTTGTAAAACTTGTATTAATAGTTCGGACTTGATATCTGTTCTTTCTTTTTGTTTTAAGCTTTTAATTAATTCTCCATTACATAACTCCTCAATTACTTCAATATTTTCTAGATTAATAGAATTTAATATAATGTAAAGTAAATTATTGGTATCAATAGGATTAATTTCCCGCATGTGCTGACGAATTAACCAAGCTGTAGAGTATTCTGTCAGATTTTCACGCCTTTCTGCTTCCGTTTGCAAAAATTGAAACAGTTCATTTGTCCAAACTTCTAACTGTTCTTCATCTGCCTCTACCATTGGCAGCATCCAATTCATTTGAGCTTCCGTTTCTTGCCCTTGCAATAGCAATATTAATCCTAAATACCAGTAATAAGAGATAGTATTGGGTTCTATATCTATAGCTTGTAAGTATAATTTTTCTGCTTGCAGATAGTTGCCTTTAATAAAATATTCTTCAGCCTGTTTTTGCCAATTATATGTATCAATAATCATTAGATTCTCTTAGAAAAATGAGGGGGTACATAATGGAAACAAAGTGGATAAAATAATCTACCCACTTTGAAAACTATCTAATTTAATTAAATACAAACTACATGAACAATTAGCTTTGCTATGAAATGGCTCAGATCAACTGTGTTCTCACGCAGTAAGTTACTTTTATACTTATCTCAAAGCAGTGAAGTTAGTGGGACAAGAAGGCCCGTTTACGCCAGCGGTAGCAACACTAGTAGCATCTGCTGCTAAACCACCGTTAACTCTTGCTTTGTCTGCTTCACACAAAATAGCTATGGTAGTAGCTTCACTAGTAGCGGATTGTGTTGCTATACTTACACCACCAACATAAGTTTTTAGGGGTGCAGTACCAATCACTGTATCTGCTTGGTTACTTACTAGGCTAGGGCTACCAGTACCACCACCCTCAATTTTGTATATGTAATTTGTGGTTTGTGTTGCCACCCCAAGACCTAATTTACCAAAGTCAGCTTGGGCTGCAAATTGATTTTGTTCCAAGTAAAAAGCTTGTTGCGCACGGTTCATCGAACCTGTATAAGTTTTAGCTTCTGACTGCTTGGCTTTGTTAGCTTGGTTCAAGAAAGAAGGTAGAGCGATCGCAGACAAAATACCGATGATGATAATTACTACTAGTAATTCAATAAGTGTAAAACCCTCATTTTCATTCTTTTTGTTGAGGATATGTTGCAGAAACTTGGCTTTTAATTCGGTTTTCATAAGTGTTTTCCTGGGGTAGGAAGTGCTTGGGTGTTCTAGATGTAACTTACCCAGCTGCGATCGCTTTCCTATCACCTTCAGAAAAAAAGTTTGGCAAGATCCAGTTACACAATCCAGAATCCTTGTATCCCAATTCACACAGATATAACTAAGCCCCTGGTGTTCACCAAGGGCTAGATTCTTAATTTCGTTTATAAGAGTACTTTATTCAAACTCAGGTGGCCACAGTTCTGATACTGCTAGTTCCCAACCTGGTAGCAAGTCCGGTAATACAAGTGTCTCTCCATTTTGTAATACCACTGGAGTTTGGTTTATTCGATAAATCGTTACTGTCAATTTGTCAGGGTCAATCAATATGCCGACTGTAGATCCAAGTTGCAAAAATAACTGAATCTTCTCTTCAAGCGGTTTAATTCTGTCGCTTTTAGATTTAATCTCAACCATCAAGTCTGGAACTAACTCTACAAAGTCGCGCTTGGTCTTCTTCAGCTGATCAGCTCGAACAAAAGACACGTCAGGGGCACGCAAGTTTCTTTTTTCCGAGTCGTCCTCTTCTATTGTAGGTAATATGAAACCTGCGCTAGAGCCAGTCACTCGCCCTAGCTTGCGCGACATTACCCAAATATTCAAGAAGGTACTCAACCGAGTGCCAATTTCTTCTGACTCGTAATCTGATGGCCCCATAACTATAATTTTCCCTTCTACCAGCTCCATCTGCCATTCTGGATGCTCGGTTTGTAGCTCTTCTAAGTCTGTAATGGTGAAAGACATAATATTACAGAAAATACTCTTATACATATCATAAGTACCACACTCTAAGAAAGTAGGACTTACGCATTGACAGAAAATACCAAATATGTGTTCTTTCAAAAAGCACGTCTGTCGTAGGGGTTTAGCAATGCTAAACCCCTACAGATGACCATCGAAGAACGATTAATAAAAGGCTGAAACGACCTATTTTCGTATGTGCATACCATGATTAAGTTGTACAGTGCGTAAGTCCTAGAAAGCTAAAATTTATTGTATTGAAATAAAAACGGCTATATAGGTTGCCATTAATAGCATCAATGAAAACAGATGTAATTTTTGATGAACTCATCAAGGAACTACCACAGATATTTTTTCAACTTATTGACAAACCTGATACTAATCCCAATATCTATACATTTATTGCACATAGCACCGTAGGCATTTGGCATAGGTGTAGCCCGCCCTTAGACATCGCTTACCATCTGCCATAGCCAATCGTAAATTGTTATGCTATATTAAGCGTAGTCGTTATGAGTTCATATATTTTCATGACTAACCCAACTGTAGAAAACTTGGTAATTATCGGTTCTGGGCCAGCAGGCTACACAGCCGCCATCTATGCTGGACGCGCTAACCTTAAACCCGTTGTATTTGAAGGTTTCCAAGCCGGGGGATTACCTGGTGGGCAACTAATGACAACGACGGAAGTTGAGAATTTTCCGGGATTTCCCAAAGGAATTACTGGGCCGGAACTGATGGATCAGATGAAGGCGCAGGCGGAGCGCTGGGGGGCTGAACTCTATACTGAAGATGTTATATCAGTTGACTTGAGTCAGCGTCCATTTACAGTGCGATCGCAAGAAAGGGAAATAAAAACCAACAGCATCGTCATTGCTACTGGTGCAACAGCAAAGCGTTTAGGTTTACCCAGCGAACATGAATTTTGGAGTCGGGGTATCTCTGCTTGTGCGATTTGCGATGGTGCAACACCAATTTTTCACGGTGCAGAATTAGCTGTAATTGGTGCTGGCGACTCAGCAGCGGAAGAGTCAATTTACCTCACCAAATACGGCTCTAAGGTGAATATGTTAGTACGCACCGATAAAATGCGGGCTTCTAAAGCCATGCAAGACAGGGTTTTGAGCAACCCAAAAATCCAGGTGCATTGGAACACAGAAGCCGTGGATATATTCGGTAGCGATCGCATGGAAGGGGTGAAAATCCGCAATACTAAAACTGGTGAAGAGAGCCAACTGCACGCTAAGGGTTTATTCTACGCCGTTGGTCATACTCCCAACACCTCTCTATTTAAAGGACAATTAGAACTGGATGAGGTAGGTTACGTTGTCACCAAGCCCGGTTCTGTAGAAACCAGTGTAGAAGGGGTTTTTGCTGCTGGCGACGTACAAGATCATGAGTTTCGGCAAGCAATTACGGCTGCTGGTACTGGGTGTATGGCGGCAATGTTGGCAGAACGTTGGTTGTCATCCAGTGGCTTGATTCAAGAATTCCATCAACAGCTAGAAACAGCAGACAATGAATTAGAACATCAGCCAGCCAAAAAGACTGAAGCCGAGGAAGAAGCTGGATTTAACTTGGATGGGACACGCCATGAGGGAGGTTATGCTTTACGGAAATTGTTCCATGAAAGCGATCGCTTACTCCTTGTTAAATACGTCTCTCCTGGTTGTGGCCCTTGTCATACCCTGAAGCCAATTTTAAATAAAGTGGTGGATGAATTTGACAGCAAAATTCACTTTGTGGAAATTGACATCGACAAAGACCGAGATATTGCTGAAAATGCTGGTGTGACAGGAACGCCAACGGTTCAATTGTTCAAAAATAAGGAACTGGTGAAGGAAGTCAAAGGTGTGAAGCAAAAGAGCGAATACCGCCAGTTGATTGAAAGTAGTCTTTGAGATATAGGACTCATATTTGATTTCTGAAAAAACTCAGTACAACTAAGAAGCCTTCTTGACTGTTGCCTGTTGCCTATTGCCTATTGCCTGTCTACGCAAATTCGTTCAGAAATCAAAGTGGATTCCTATAGTAACGTGAGTTCAATGAACCTCTCCCTCCCGGCCTGCCTCTGGGAAACGGAAAGGGAGGAGCAACGAAAAATTCAGCTTTTTGCTCCCCTCTCCGACACGAAGAGGGGTTGGGGGAGAGGTCAAATAAGACTTGTCGAACTCACGTTATAGTAGGTATTGGGGACTGGAAAAGACTTTGCCCAATACCCAATATCCACCATAGCCCAATACTGTTCAGCGAAAGGTTATTGTTGTAGATAATTGGTCTTTGAAGACGCGATTTATCGCGTCTCTACATCAGGGTTTTGTTGCTCATTCCGAACTGTATTGCGCCATAACCTACAACTTTAATGCTCATAATTTGCACCTTGAGGCAATTGCAAATTATGAGCCTACCCCAAAACTGTTCCATTCCTCCTTGACTGCTGAATTAGTCTAAGAGAAAAACTTGTATTTTTAACTATTGAGCTAATTAATATTCATTATCTTTATGATGCTCACTTGTATCTTGCTGAGTTTCTAGTAGCCGTGAAATAAGCATGTCTGGTTTTCTACTAATAATAGACTTAACTTTATCAATAGCAATTACTTCACTGATTTTCACAACCATTTCCCAGAAAGTATCTTCCTCTGTATCTTTGTTGTAAGTTCTATGTTTAAACCACAACAAATCATCCCAAACTCCGATAATTGTGGCGAAATACCACTTATCTCTTACTAGTATCCAGATTTCTTGTTCTAAGTAAGTCTGTAAAAGAGGTTTCACAATGACTAAGATAATGAAAAATATTGTGCAACATATTAAGTAAGTATTAACCGCTAAGACAACAGTTAAAATACTGAAAGTGTGTCAAAAAAATCAAAGGCTGCATCATCAAGATGACTGATTCGTTGATAAAGATTATCACAAACATTGTAGTACTCTGAATAGTAGTTAAAAGCTCTGGCAAAAATAAGGCATAATTTCACCTCTAACTCAGTCTAGCTCTGTATAGACCGCGAAGCAGTCAAACTTTTATTCAGGATGTTTACGCAATCCCCTATCTAATATGTAAAATGGTCAGCGTATCAAGCTTTGCTCCAGGCGATCGCTTTATGGCCATTACAAAACGGCGACTACCGACATTTTTACAGTTTGGCAAAAGTCTCAATCTTTCCCAAAAACTCATGCTCATCGGGTTAGCCATCACCCTATTTTTCATCTTCCTGGCATTCTTCGCTCCCGTATTCCAGGCTTGGGGATGGCTGCAAAACCCTAAAGATTTTCTCTCTAATCCAATTCACGAGCCACCCTCAGCTAAATATTGGTTTGGTACTAGTCGCCTGGGTTATGATGTGTTCTCGCGGACATTGTTCGGCGCTCAAGCTGCTTTGCAGGTGGTAATTTTGGCAACGGCGCTGAGTATGATTATCGGTGTACCTTTGGGGATGCTGAGTGGTTATCTCGGCGGGAAATTGGATAAAGTGTTGCTATTTATTATGGATAGCATCTACACTCTACCAGGGCTACTGCTGTCTGTGACGCTGGCCTTTGTGGTAGGGCGGGGAATATTAAATGCAGCGATCGCTATTAGCATTGCTTACATTCCCCAATATTATCGCGTTGTTCGCAATCATACCGTGAGTGTGAAAACTGAAGTGTTTATCGAAGCTGCTCAAGCAATGGGCGCTTCCACTTGGGTTGTGCTTTCTCGTTATCTGTTTTTCAACGTCATTCAAAGTGTACCCGTCCTCTTCACACTCAACGCCGCTGATGCAATTTTGGTGTTGGGCGGTTTGGGTTTTTTGGGGCTAGGACTTCCCGAAGAAGTGCCAGAATGGGGACATGATTTAAAACAAGCCTTAGAAGCTTTACCTACTGGCATTTGGTGGACTACACTTTTCCCCGGTTTAACCATGACATTCATGGTGGTAGGGTTATCACTACTCGGTGAGGGGTTAAATGAATTTGTCAATCCCCGTTTACGGAGAGAAAATAGAATCCGAAAGTAATCATTGGTCATTAGTCATTAGCAAAAGACGAAGGACAAGGAACAAATGACAAATGACCAATGACAAATGATAAATGACAAATAAACAATAGAGAGATTTGTATGAAAGATAATCTAACGTTAATTGCTGCCGCTACTGGCGGGTTTATGCTTTCCGTTGCCCTTGCTGGTATCTTAAGAGGTACTCCAGTTACAGCTTGGCAGGAGCAATCGAGTTTCCGTACCAAGACTGTTGCTGATTTACGACTCGCACCCAATAAGACAGAAAATTTAGAATTTTTTCGTGCCAAAATCCTAAAACCCTGACGAATTGTTGATTTTGAACTGGAGAATAGGGAATAGGGAATAGCTGTTAACCAATTACCAATGCTCTATGACAAATGACAAATGACAAATGACAAATGACAAATGACAAATGACAAATGACAAATGACAAATGAAGTAATTGGCATTGATGTAGGGGGAACAGCAATTAAGTTGGGGCGTTTTGCCGATGATGGTACTTGTCTGCAATCTTTGACTGTGGCGGCTCCCCAGCCAACAATACCGGAGGCGGTGCTGGCGGTGATCTTAGATGCGATCGCGCGAATTGATCCAGATAATCAAGCTGTAGCTATTGGTGTGGGTACTCCTGGCCCATCCGATGCCGCACAACGCATTGCCAAAATCGCCATTAACTTACCTGGATGGATCGATGTGCCTTTAGCAGACTGGTTAGAAGCTAAAACTGGTAAACCGACTGCGATCGCTAATGATGCTAATTGCGCTCTTTTGGGAGAAGCTTGGCTAGGAGCCGGTCGTCACTTTCAAAATCTAATTTTGCTAACTTTAGGAACTGGGGTTGGTGGCGCAATTATCCTCGATGGCAAACTATTTATTGGACATCAAGGAGCCGGCGGAGAATTGGGTTTAATTTCATTAAATCCTGATGGGCCAATTTGTAATAGTGGCAATCAAGGCTCTTTGGAACAATATGCCTGTGCTACTGCAATTCGCCGCCGCACTCTCAAGGAACCCATCGAATTAGGTGTTCTTGCCCAACAAGGAGATACCGGAGCATTGACTTTTTGGCAAGAATATGGTAGGTATTTGGGAATTGGTTTGACGAGTTTGATTTATGTACTCACACCACAAGCGATCGTCATTGGTGGCGGTATCAGTGGTAGCTTTGAGTTTTTCTTACCAGCAGTGAAGGCGGAAATTGAGAAGCGAGTGCAGCCTTTATCACGAGCGGGTTTACAAATATTGCCAGCGGAGTTAGGCAATTTTGCAGGGATAGTAGGTGCAGCAAAGTTGGCATGGCAACGCTATTCGGAATGTTAGATTATGGTTCAAACAATCCCAGCTAGAGACATCAGTCTTTACGAATTAGAAGAAAAATTTGGTTTACAACTTGCCACAGACAGCAATTTCTTTCCAGAATGGACAGAAAATTTACCAACTCTGACTGATGCAGAGAAGCAAGCGCTGACACGAGTCAAAAGCAACTATTTAAACTTGAATAAGCACCGTCTGATGTCAGAAGAGGCGGTAAAAATGGTAGTGCTGTCTCCTCTACTCGATTTAGCTGGGTTTTATCAACCTCCTTTTGAGATTGAAACCGAGACTTCTGTGGAGATTTCTGCTGAAGACGAAAGCTTTATCGTTAAAGGAAACATTGATGTTCTTGTCATCCAAAAACGTTTTTGGGTACTTGTCATCGAATCTAAAAGCAGCAAATTTGATGTGATGACAGCCCTGCCTCAAGCACTCGCTTATATGCTTGATCGTCCAAATTCTGCACAACCGACTTTTGGTTTACTAATCAACGGTAGAGAATTTGTGTTTGTCAAATTGATTCAACAAGAACATCCTTGGTATGCACGATCTTATGCACTATCAATTGAACGTGATTCAGAACTACACCAAGTACTCAGTATCTTGAAACGCCTTGGAGAATTAATTGTGCTTTTCCCCCCTGAGAAATAGGGATTGACGCTTATCGCCTAACTATACTTGCAACTCAAATCCAGGTAATATATCCTCTCCAGAAAGAATCGCCGGCATTTGAATAACTTCTACAGCTTTTTCGAGTCGGTAAATTTCCACTTGCTGATCTTGAGGATTAATTAGCCAACCTAAACGCAAACCGTTTTCTATGTATTCCTGCATTTTCGCTTGGATAGGTGCAAGCCGGTCTGTCTCGGAACGCAGTTCAATTGCAAAATCAGGTACAAGTGGCGGAAATTTTTTTCGTTGTTCTAGTGTTAAAGCTTCCCACCGTTCCAACTTTACCCAAGATGCATCAGGGGAACGTTTTGCACCATTTGGAAGTATAAAGATAGTTGAAGAACTAAAAACTTTCCCTAACTTAGCTTGACGATTCCAGATTTCTAAATCGGTAATTAGTCCAGCTTCTTGATTTCCGCTTTCTCCTCCTACTGGTGGCATAATAATTAATTTTCCAGCTGCATTCATTTCCAGGCTTAAATCGCCATTAGCAATACATAATTGATAAAATTGCTCATCGGTTAAATGAGCAATCGGTTCTAGATTAAGCACAACAGTATTCATTGAATCTTCACTCGTGCCTTTATTGCTAAAATCGTTATCTTTAGTTAAAAGTTTAGCAAGACTAAGACAAAGAATATCCAGTTGCTTTCTTAACGTATTTCACAACTTTTTCATAAGATTCAGGGTTACTTACAGGGTTGATGATGATGGGAATAGTTCCATCTGGCAACCAAAAAGTTATTCTGCCGTTCGGTTCATGACAAAAAGAACTGATGCAGTTGAGATTAATTACATATTCGTTTTTTTCGTAAATAATTTTCACCCAGTGGGCATGATCTAATTCTAATCCTGTCACACATTCTAAATAATCAAGGATCTTTTGATAATCTTCTAAGTTAGTTTGCGGGTGAATTACTATTGGAATGGCACTATCGGGTAGCCAAAAAGTAACTCTGCCATTCAGTTCATAACAAAAAGCATGGACACGTTCAAAATTCACTACATATTCTCTCCTCTCGTAAAGGATTTTCACCCAGTACGCCACAACATCTCCTCAAGTCCGAAATTTACGAATGATGCACCCTGGATGTCCAAATCTATTGAAACTTTAAGTTAATGTTGCTATGCACCAATTCAAAATCTAAAAAATTAATTTTGAATTACGTTAGCGTAGCGGTAGCGAGTCCACGTACCCTCACTCTTAAGCAAGCTACGCTTTTAGCGTCTGTCTTCGACACGCTGCGCGAACGTAGAGAGCGTCATTACGAATTACGAATTACGAATTACGAATTTTTATGACACCTCCAATGGTGTTGGCGTGCTAGATGTCGAAAGAGAAAGAGCGATCGCTGTTTGAATAAACCCTTTAAATAAGGGATGAGGGCTACTGGGGCGTGATTGAAATTCTGGATGAAATTGGCAAGCAAGAAAGAATGGGTGCTTGGTTAATTCCACAATTTCAACTAAGCGTCCATCGGGAGAAGTACCACTGATCACATAGCCAGACTTTAACAACAAATCGCGGTAAGCATTGTTGAACTCATAGCGATGTCGATGTCGTTCATAAATCACATCTTCTTGATAGAGCTTAAAAGCTAGAGTATCAGGGAGAACACGACAAGGATATAGTCCCAACCGCATTGTACCCCCTAAATCAACCACTTCCTGTTGTTCTGGCAATAAATTAATTACCGGATTAGTTGTATAGGCGTCAAATTCAGCACTGTTAGCACCTGTTAATCCCCCTACATTTCTGGCCCACTCAATTACGGAACATTGCATTCCCAGGCATAAACCCAAAAAGGGAATTTGGCGATCGCGGGCGTATTTAATAGCGGCAATTTTACCATCTACTCCCCGAACCCCGAAACCTCCTGGTACAACTATGCCATCGACACCCGCAAGATAATTTTCGGCTGGTTCAGCTTCCAAGTTTTCTGAGTTCACCCAACGTAGGCGCAGTTTGCCATAAGTGGAAATTGCCGCATGGTTCAACGCTTCCACTACAGATAGATAGGCATCACTTAATTGCACATATTTACCAACAATGGCAATTTCTACCTCATGCTTGGGACTATGTAACCGTTGTACCAGGGTTTGCCACTGTGTCAAATCTGGTTTACGTTGTTCCATGTGCAGCAAGTTCAGTACTTGTTCTGCCATTCCTTCCCGTTCCAGATTTAGCGGTACTTCATAGATACTTTTGGCATCTTGGGAAGTGATGACACATTCTTCGGGTACATCGCAAAATCCCGACAATTTTTGCTTTAATCCCTTGGGTAAGGGGCGATCGCTCCGACAAACTAAAATATCTGGTTGAATACCAATGGATCTCAGTTCTTTAACTGAATGCTGTGTCGGCTTCGTTTTCATCTCACCCGCAGAGGCAATCCACGGTACCAGGGTTACGTGCATGTACAGCACATTCTGCCGTCCCACCTCTTTACGGAACTGGCGAATTGCTTCCAAAAACGGTAGTGATTCAATATCTCCTACCGTACCGCCGATTTCTGTAATGACTACAGAGGGATTTGTGCTTTTAGCAACTCGCAGAATCCGATCTTTAATTTCATTGGTAATATGAGGAATTACCTGTACAGTGCCGCCATTGTAGTCTCCGCGCCGCTCTTTATTGATCACCGCCTGGTAAATCGAACCAGTAGTAACGCAATTCAAACGCGACATCGAAGTATCGGTAAAGCGTTCGTAATGCCCCAAGTCTAAATCTGTCTCCGCACCATCTTGGGTAACAAATACTTCTCCATGCTGAAAGGGACTCATCGTCCCAGGATCGATATTTATATAAGGGTCAAGTTTTAGAATCGACACCGAATATTCGCGCGACTTGAGCAAACGCCCTAAACTTGCTGCTACAATGCCCTTACCAATACTGGAAACTACGCCTCCAGTAACAAAGATAAACTTAGTCATAGTAGTTTGAATTTCTAACAACTTCTAAAAATACATCCCGTCATTGTGCCACAGTTATTGTGGTGTACTATTCTGTGATTTTGCTGTGAAAAACCTTCTAGGATTAGTAATATTGGGCTGTATTCTCACCTCCTCAATTGCATCGGCAGAGCCATCGCTCAGAGTCGTTTTTCCCCAGACAAACTACCAGACGAGTGCCCAAAAAATCTTCTTTCTGGGCACTGCACCACCAGATGGTCAGGTTTTGATCAATAGTAAGCCAATTACCCGCAGCAAAGCTGGTCATTTTTCCCCTAGTTTACCCTTGGAGTTGGGGGAGAATCTTTTTACAGTGCGTCACCAAAATCAAGAACTCCAGATTAAAGTTACAAGGCTTACCACTGGCCCTGAGTTACCACAGGGGTTAGCCTTTGCTAAAGATTCCCTGACTCCCGCAGTTGACATTGCCAGACTACCGGGAGAACTAATTTGTTTTAGCGCGATCGCACCCCCTAACGCTAATGTCTCTGTTAAACTAGCTAATCAAACGATTGCCCTTTCACTTCAACCCCAACAGGCACAACTACCAAGTAATTTGGCAGCTTTGACAGGGCAAAATCAGCCTCATGCCCAGTCTAGCGTAGGTAATTACAAAGGTTGCATCACAGTGCAACAACCTGATCTTGACTCCTTAAGCCTGATTTACGGTAACAACATCATTTCTGGTGCTGTTGTCCCAGACTCAAGTCAAGAGGTAGATTTAGGACAACCTCAGTTTCAACTGACGCTCAATGGCAAGACGATAACTCAACCAGGAACTGGCAAAATTCAAATCCTCTCAAGAGCAAAGTTACCAGTTGTTGAGGTAATTGCAGACGCAGGTGTTGCTCGAACTGGCCCGAGTACCGATTATTCTCGACTCACACCACTGCCCAAAGGCACACGAGCAACAGTTACAGGTAGAGAAAGTGAATGGTTACGCCTCGACAATGGCACCTGGATTAATAGTAAAGAAACGCGCATTTTACCTGGTGCAATTCCGCCACAGACAATAATTCGCAGTGTCGGATACCGTCAAACCCCTGGTGCGACAGAGATAGTCTTCCCCTTGCAAGTTCCTGTACCTGTGAGCGTACAACAAAGTGAGCAAGCTCTCGCCCTCACTCTCTACAATACCACTGCCCAAACGGACATAATTCGCCTGGATGATGACCCCCTAATTAATCGCCTAGACTGGCAACAGGAAGCTCCAGGACAAGTAAAATACACCTTTAACCTCAAAAAAGCTCAACAGTGGGGATATAAGCTGAGATACGACGGAACAACCCTGGTTTTAGCTTTGCGTCATCCGCCTAAAATTGGGAACACAAGACGCAAGCCTTTAGCTAATTTCAAGATTGTACTAGATCCAGGGCATGGCGGTAAAGAATCTGGTGCCAGTGGCCCAACTGGATATTTAGAAAAAGATGTAAATTTGGTGATATCTAAGTTGCTACGCGACGAGTTGGTGAAGCGGGGAGCAACGGTAGTGATGACGCGGGAGGATGACAAGGAGGTTTCTTTAGTAGAACGTCAGGCAATTATCAGTCGAGAAGAACCTGCGATCGCTCTTTCCATACACCACAACTCTCTACCCGATAATGGTGATGCCGAAAAAACCAAGGGATTCGGCACGTTTTGGTATCATCCCCAAGCTCACAGCCCCGCAATATTTTTACAGAACTATGTAGTCAAAAAACTCGGCAGACCTTATTATGGCGTGTTTTGGAACAACCTAGCGCTGACACGTCCCGCTGCTGCGCCATCAGTGTTACTGGAATTGGGTTTTATGAGTAATCCTGATGAATTTGAGGAGATAGTTAACCCAGAAGAACAGAAAAAAATGGCTTATGCGATCGCTCAGGGGATTACGGAGTGGTTTCGGAGCGTGAGATAAATTTTGCTTCTTAATTGTATTTGGTGGAGTGCGATCGCTCTTTGTTCAAACTTTGTGACTTTTATAGTGCGATCGTCAAAACCGTTCCTACTGTATCAATCAAGTAAAATGAAAGTTCAGTAGTTTCTGAGAGGTGTCCGATGACTACGCTTGAGCGCCGCCGTCAACTTCAACAACAAATTGCTCAACTTTCAGATGACCAACTAACTCAGGTTGAGCAATATCTAGCATTTCTTAGTTTTCAGAGAACAGTTCCATCTCCATCAGAAGCGACCAAATCACCTTCCACTGGAGCTTCGATTCTGGCATCTTTAGAGCAAGCACACATTCCCCCCGATTCTCTTCTGGAGAATGAGACTCTAGCAGAACCACCTGAAGATTTTGCTGCTAAGATCGCTGAAATAAAACAACGTGGCGATCGTTCTCAATCTGTGATCCGACGAGGTTCTACAGGTCAAGACTTGCTCAAATTTGCTGGTACTTGGCATGGAGACGACCTAGAGGAGTGCCTAGAATTTCTTGTCAATCAACCAAGCACAACGATGTCAAAGTCTGTCTCTGTCTGTGGTCTATAGATTCGAGGCTTTTCTCTGGGTGTTTTTTGGCTAAGTCCCACTAATGAATTCTCTCGATTCCTTGGTTTCCAACTATCAATAATTTCTTGAATAGACACTAATTCACTAAGATATTCACTCACTTTAATTCTTTGACTTTCGAGAGTATCAATAACCTCATAAGCTTCTACTTCCCTTCTTTGCCGTTGCTTAAGTAAAGAGTCAAATTCATGTTTAAACCTATTGATGTAGTCATTGATTTGCTTCTCGGCTTTACGAAAATCATCTGATACTTGTTGTTCAATAACACGCTGAAGCAACTTTAGGTTTCTCTCTACTTGTAAATCAATATTTTGCTGGATTCCTTGAGAAGTCAGTCGTAAATCAATTTCATAGTAAAATACTGTTTCCTCATACGAAACATCTACTTTGTAGACTTCATCTGATTGACAGCATTGGCTATTCGTCCTTGATTCTTTCTTGCTTCTAATAAATACTTCTTGCTGATGTTGAATTTTAGCATCAATCCCAGAAAATTCAAACTCAGGAAATTGAATTGGATTATTACCTATTTCTACTTGCAAATCAATTTTAATAGACTCAGATAGTTCATCAGAAATAGGCTGTATTTCTTGTTTAATTTTTTGAACTAAACCTTCACGAATTATTCTTGCCTCTCTAACTAATGTGTCCTGAGTATCTAACCAAAAATTTTGTATTATAGGAGTGCAATACTCATTAATGGTTTTACCAATTTTCTCAGCATCGTTTTTATTTTTAACCTTGATTTTATAGGGATCAGAAGTGGAAGAGTCTTCAAACAAAGAACTGAAATTATCCCATATATATGTGAGAAGATTTTGATTATTTTTGTCATTTAAAACCTTTTTAGATTGATTTTCAGCCACTCTATCAATTTCTGATTCTATGCGTTTTTTAGCAGTTTCGGCAAATTTATTAATCCCTTGGCTGAACGTAGTGATTAATGTTTGCTTTTGTGCTTCTACGGACTTTTTTACACTATTCACCTGATATTGGGCTGAATCAGAATGTTTTTTGTACTCTTCTACTTTTTGTTGCAGTTCCTCAACCTCTAACTGCCAGCATCCGATATCTGTAATAAATGTCTCATCAATAGCTTTGGCTGCTTTGTTCAATTCATTTAAAACATCACTCAATAAATTCAATCCTGAATTTTGAGTAATAGTTTGAATTACTGTCTCTTGAATTATCGGAATACCACTCTCATTTAAAGCTTGTGGTGCAATTTCTTCTGGTAAGGGAATGACATCCCTTCCTTTTTCATCTATTTGGGCATATTTAGCACTAAAAAAATGTTTAAAGTCTTTAATATGACTATCAGTTGCCTTACCTTGTTGAATAAGCTTGGATAACAACCCTTGCCATCCACTAACTGAATCAATTCTTGGTTCAGGTATACCAAATTCAATTAAATCTATTCTTAAAGATTCTATAACATCTGCGACAGGTCTATCTCTGTCTGCTTTTCTATCTACTTTATTAAGAATAAAGTAAATCTTACCTGTATTCTCTGCTAAAAATTCTTTACGCTTCTCAATTAAGTCTTTAAGCAATTCTGAGTTCGTGTTGTCCCTAAACGATGTGTAATCCAGAATGAATAATATGGCATCACAAGTTCGGAGAGCTTCTAAAGCAGTCTGCTTTAAAGAAGTGGTGTTAAACGAGGCAGATTCCCACTCATTGGGGCCAGGAGTATCAACTAATGTGAAACCTTTCAGTGATGGCATTGTACTAATCGCTTCAATGGGATGTTCTAATTCAAAGCGTGTAGTATTATCTTGATTAGATTTAGCTCGAATCTCATGGGTACGCTCTAAAAATCTTTGCCGAATTTCGCTTGCTTCACCTTCTATTAAAACTATAGGTTCTCGTTTACCTGCTTGATATTCTAAAAGCCTGGGTGTTTGTCCAACATCAATTGGACGGATATCTGTCCGACAAACTGTGCAAGCTTCTGATTCGCTTGCTAAGACATCTGCACCAATTATGGCATTCAAGAAGGTACTCTTACCTGCTTTCATTGCTGCAATTACGGCAACCTGATATTTTTGCTCTACTAAGGCTTTTAAAGCTTTGGTAAGATTATCTTCAACGCTCTGTAATCCTTGGGTACTATCTCCTTCTTTGAATCTTCCAGCCCGAAGTTCTTTCAAGTACTTTAAAAGTTGATCGCCAGTATCACGAATTCTGTTATAGGTTTCTTGAAATTCTTGTTCAGACATACTTTTAGCTTCTAATTTCATTGTAATTCCCTCCTCGTTTATATTTGACTGATTTGAAACATCTACTGGCTCCCAAATTATTTTGCTTTGTTCAGCAGCTATAAAATTACGTGCATAATAGTCACTGGGTACACAAATTAACTCTTCCTTTATTTTGCAGAGAACATTATTTGTAAGTTCTACTGCGTTGACAAATGCCTTCAAAGCCGCTTCTGTTGGATCTCTATCAATATCCCACATCAGAGAAATAAGACTATGCTGTAATCTAACTGCTAAACGCAAACAATCTTTTTCAACTTCATCTAAAGCGTGCTGGTGAGTTAAATGAATAATCTGTATTTCTGTTTCATCAGCTAGTTCATAGTATTTTTGCTCCAAGTTTGTATATTTATCAGCTAGTTCATTTGCAACAGTCCTATGATGTTTAGCAGCTTGTCTATCACTTTCCCCAACAGCATGAGTAGTAAAAGCACCAACAACTGCTCCAACAGCTAATCCAAGAGCGCCGAAAATAAAAGGAAGCATAAAAACTATGTAATCCTCTAAAATTTAATTCCTATTGTTCTGTGAAAAGATGAGGCAGTTGAGAACTACCAAGCAACTTACTATCTGCTGATGTTAATCCTAGAGACTGAGCAATAGCGACTGATTCACGTAAACGTTGCATAGCCCCTTCTATCCCCGGTGCAATTGGGCGATTTGTAATTTCTTGATTAATTGCTTCCGCTTCAACCAAAAACTCTAGATTTTTCTGGTGTTCATAAATTAGTTCGTTCTCAATTGCTTGTAATCTTTCTAATTCTTGTTGAGTTAAAGATTCATAATAGATTTTCACCGTTTGTTTATGGTCATCGAGGATTTTGAAAAACTCGTAAACCATACCCGCAGTTCCAACAACAGCTAAAACTGGTGCTGCTGCGGTTAAAGCGATCGCAATTGGTGGACAAGCTGCTGCTAATGTTGTGGTTACAAACGCTGTCACGCCCCCAACTGTGCCGCCTTTTACGGTATCTTTCAATGTTTCTATAGCGGCTTCTTGTGCAGAAATTTCACCCCGAACTACGCGCAACGCGTTGGTTAGTAACGAAAATGGTGCTGTCGTCGCTACACCAATGACTGCTCCAAGGGGCGCGGCTTTAACTCCTGCTTTGACTGCACCTGTTAGGTTATCAAAATGCCATTTAGCATCTAGTCTCATTTGCTCCTGCGAAGTCATGGGTTTATCGCCACGGGCTAAATTATCTTTGGCGTTTTCCCACTTGATATTTTTGGGATCATTTGAGCCGCCTTTGCTATGCGGTTTGATATGACTAGCGTGCTTATCTGATAGGTATTTTTGGGTATTAACATCAGCCGATTTGCCATCAATCCCTGCTCTTTGAGATGGAGGGATTTTATCTAACATTTCTTGGGCTTGTACTCTGGTTCTGATCGGATCGCCAGATCGAATCCCACCTTTATATAATCTACGGGCTGCACTTAAGGATAAATCCTGTAATTGGGCGTGTTGAACGTTAATGTTGGCAGCAGCGTTAAAAGCGGAATTACGCTCTTGTTCGTCAGACATGGGTAGACCAATCTAGTGTGATTATTAGCTTATTTTTTTATGGTTCCCATTTGAACACAGATGCGATCGCCCGACTGCCAAACCCAAAAGATGGAATAATGCAGAAGATAGCAAAAATAGCCCTCAATTTATTGAAAGGTGCGTTGGCGTAGCCCGTCGTAGACATCACTGATTTGCCTACTAATGAAAAGCTAGTTGAAGTCTGTGATCAGCTTTTGCCCGTGATTACTAAATTTTTTGGCTTACGATAGCTAAAAATTACTCTACGTCTGGGTCGATACCCATTGCCCTGAGCCGTTCTGCTAATTGTGCAGCCTTTCGTTCTGCTTGCTCGGCTCTTTGCCTTTGCAACTCGGCTTCTTCTTGACCAATCAGTAACAGATTTCCTTCTAAATCCCACCAGCGTAACCAAAATTGCTCAGGATTATTCAAGTAGCTTCCCTGCCATAACCCTAGTTCTACTCCTAAAGGAGGAATTGGGTAGTGGCCTCGCTCATTAGGTTGCATTTTGTGGTAAGAAAAATCTACCAGGTGATAAACTTCCAGTTTGTCATTACTAATTTCATAAATAGCATAGTAGGGAATTCGGATTATTCGCTCATATACCCAGAATTTACCTGGTTTTGCGCCTTCCCGACTACCAGCTAGAGGTAAAGGAGTGATATCTCGTTCTTCATCGCCATTACCACTAGCTAGTTCTATAGCAATCAATGGCGGTATGTATTCCCGCCATAAAACATAGGAGCGGCGGTTTTTGCCATCTAGCCTTGATGGTACACCAGGGACATAAAACCAGTCCGGTGCTGCTGCTCCTTTTTCTGGTGGTTCAGTCTCTCGCCAATAAATACCACAATCTTGACCAATGCAATACTGTCCATCTGGATGTAGGCTTTGCAAAACTTGAGCAATTGAGTCTGTCAAAATGACGGTTTGAGGATGCTCTTGAAAATTTTTCACAAACGTACCATCAGACTCTGGTAGTTGAGTGTGATCGGGAAACTGGGGCGGGATGGCAAGATCAGCAAGTCTTTCACTCATGCTTTAAGAAGTATTGCAGCTATTTATTTAATGCTTTACGCTTCCCATAAGGTGTTAGGAAGTAGTATAACACTCTGCTCCGTCTTGATTTCAGTACTTCTACCCTGCTAGAACCACTTTGATTGCGGATAGAAATATATGAAATCTTATATTTTTAAAGCGTATGTATTTTAAGATAGGCGGGATGGTGGGAGCGATCGCTATTTTATTGAGTAATGGTAGTGCGATCGCTCAAGATGCACAAAGATATCTCACTGTAGGACATGATAAATTAGGAAACAGTGTAGCTCTGGATACAAAAACTATTAAGGGCACTACATACAAGCTTTACGGTATCTATGGAGATGGTATCTTTGAGACTACGTTCGATGCTTCGTGCAAAGAATCGCGGCTTTTTCTTAATCGCATTGCCATTTATGGGTTGGATGGACAACTACTTCAAGAAGATCAGGAAAAAGGAGAAATACCTTTTGTAGCTAATTCTTCACCAGGCAAAGGAATGCAAATTGTTTGTCAAAAGATTGGTGCAGGTGGTTGGTAGGTGCTAAATATTTTACAAGTAGGGAATGGGTAATAGGGAATAGGGAATAGAGAAGAAACTTAATCACTAAATACCCATGCGCAATGCCCAATGCCCCATTCCCAATCAATATACAACTAAGGACAAAACAACGTGTCACGCGTATCTCGTCCTGTAATGGGATTAGTTCCTTTGGCAAGTTTGCACAATTTTTTTTGCTCATCGGAACGCAGCAGCGTATCAGTAAAATCTGCCCCATCAATGATTGCACCGTCAAATCTGGCATTAGCAGCAAAAGCACCCTCCAACAGTGCATTTGTCAAATTTGCTCTGACTAAACGAGCCGAATCTAAAGTGGCATTCCTCAAGTCAGAACCCTCCAAATTCGCAGATTCTAAATTTGCTGCAAAGAAACTGACACCGTTCAAATTAGCGTGGCTGAAGTTGCTCTGGCGAAGATTAGCTTTGGTAAAGCTGGAGTCTGTTAAATCACGTCCTGAGAAATCAGCCTCAACCAAAATTTCTTTATTATATTCGAGTGCCAAAGCTGTTGGAGCAAAACCGACCGTTGCAGTGATGACAATCATTCCCCAGAGGAATAAGCTGAGTATGCTTGCCCAAATTCGATGGTCTGTTTTATGTTTCAACCCTAACTTTGTTGGGGATGAGTCGAGTTTAGAATCCGCTGTGCGTAGGCGTAGACCGCCGCAGGCATCGCTTAACCTAGAATTCGTAGAATTCATGATATTTTTAGTCAATGGCTAACCTTCCTCCATCCCATTATCCAGATATTGGTCATTTAGGAGAAGACCTAGTAGCCCAATGGTTGCAATCTACAGGTTGGATAATTCTGCATCGTCGCTTTTCTAGCCGCTGGGGAGAAATTGATATTATTGCTGAATATCATGCAGCAACTAGCGAACAGAAGAGGAGCAGGGGAGCAGGGGAGCAGGAGAGCAGAGGAACAGGCGAAGAATTCCTAATTCCTAACTCCTCACTCCTAACTCCTCACTCAGCACTGTCTCAACGCAACAGCACTCAGCACTCATTATTGGCATTTGTTGAAGTCAAAACCCGCAGTTCAGGTAGTTGGGATGCTGGGGGAAGAAGTGCAATCACTACACAAAAGCAAGCAAAAATTTGGCGTACAGCTGGAATATTTTTAGCCCAGTATCCTGAGAAGGCAGATTATTCTTGTAGATTTGATGTTGCTATTGTCTACTGTCAAAGAATATCAAAAAATCTGACTGGGGTTACAGCAAGCCAGGAAGCTCTAGCTACTTCATCAGTAGACGGATATAAGTTTAAGCTGCAAGAATACATTCCAGCAGCTTTCGACTCTTCAAGTGATAATGGTTAATCGGTAATGGATAAGATATCTTCATTACCAATGACCAATAATTTTGTAGTGGCGTTACAACCAAATAGTGTCACGCCAAGGTTTCTGGGCAGTAGCCTAAGCCCCGGACAAACTGTTGCCGGAAGGCCTCGATTTCGTCTCTCTCTGGACTACCATGAGAAACGATCGCTACCTGATAGCGACGCATTACGTCCACAGGGCACTGTCCCGCTTCCAAACTCCAAAGTGCCATTTGCACCCTCATTGGCGGTTCATAGCTAATTCCTAATTCGTTTAGAAAAGCCCGAAAGTCGCCATCTTCTTGGGGCGAGACTTGACCTCTGAGTTTGATCCTAACCACCCAGCCATCAATTTGATGAATTACGGTGACGAACGAAACTGGTGTCTGGGGTCTAGCGTGGAGGTGTTGAACGACCCTCAGGGTTAGACTGGCATTTGCCAGATAGTACAAGTATTCCATGTTTGTTGGTGCTTGGGATCAAAGCCAATCCTACATATCTATATTCGTCAATCAGTGCCTGTTCCCGGTAGGGTAAAAGCCCCCGTTTTTAGATGGGGAGGTTTACCCAATTTTTATGTTAATTTTTCCGTGTTACTTAATAGTAACAATCTTATAGCCTAGCGACAAAACTGAGCGAAAATGCCTTAAAGTTCCTTTAGAAGGGAAAGCTAAAACTAGCTTTTTTAAGAGAGTATAAATACTAGATAAAGCAAAAACTAGTACAAGCCAATTTGAAAGATACCTCTCGCCCACAAGCAAAAGATTTGGAATTAGATTGCTCGGTAGCTGGCTATGACTACGAACTACCTCCAGAATTCATTGCCCAAAACCCAGCAGTTCCTAGAGATAGTTCGCGATTGCTGGTAGTTAATTCTTCTACTACAGGCATCGAAACAGCACCCCTACACCACATTTTCCATGATTTGCCTGCACTGCTGCGCTCTGGTGATTTGTTGGTTATGAACAATACAAGAGTCATTCCAGCGCGGCTTTATGGTCATAAATCTACTGGTGCTAAAATCCAGGTGTTGTTGTTGGAAGAACGGCAGCATAACTGTTGGTTAGCTTTAGTTAAGCCAGGAAAAAGCTTCAAACAGGGAGCTAAGATTATTTTTGAACCAAGGCAATTAGGAATTAGGGATCAGGAAGATTCCTACCCAGTCCCCAGTCCCCAGCTAACTGCTACGGTTTTAGAAACAGACGTAGCAACTGGGGGGCGTTTGTTGCAATTTGATGTGCCAGAAGGAAAGTCTTTGGTGCAACTGTTAGAGGTGTTTGGTGAAATCCCGCTACCACCATACATCACAGCTTCAGAAGCTGCTGACGGACAGTATCAGACAGTTTATGCCAAACAGCCAGGAGCGATCGCAGCACCGACGGCAGGATTACACTTTACCCCAGAATTATTAGAAAAGTTGCGCGATCACAATATCAATCAAGCTTTTGTAACGCTGCACGTTGGTGTAGGCACATTCCGCCCTGTGGAAGTGGAGGATGTAACTACCCATCAAATGCATGAAGAATGGATTGAAGTTCCCGCCGCCACAGTAGAGCAAATTCGCGCCACTAAAGCAGCTGGCGGTCGGATTATTGCTGTGGGAACAACGGCAGTCAGGGCTTTAGAAGGGGCGGCTCAATCTGGGAATTTACAACCATTTTGCGGGAAAACAGATTTGTTTATCTATCCCGGCTACCAATGGCGAGTGGTGGATGGTTTGATTACCAATTTTCACTTACCGCGTTCCAGTTTGCTGATGTTGGTAAGTGCCCTAATTGGCAGACAACGGTTATTAAATATATACTCTGAAGCGATCGCTTCAAAGTATCGCTTCTATTCCTTTGGTGATGCCATGCTAATTTTACCGGAAGCCGTAAGAGTCCTTAGCCAGGCATAAGGGCAAGAGGTTTGCTGAAGTTTCAAATGTCACGAAAAGCTATAAACTTTGATCCAAAAGGAAAATGAAATTACCAATTTTGGTATATCATACGTCATGTTAGCTTGAAGTGACTGAACTTCAGCAAATTTTATTTTTTTAGAGAATTACAACATCCAATCCGAGTAATTTTATGCGTGATTTCGCCATTAAATTGGTCAAAACTTTCATCCAGATAATGAATGCTCCAATGCTCATACCGTTTATGGTTAGTACAAATAAAGAAGTAATTCTTGTGGATGTAAGACGATGGGCAAAGATTGTTCATCTAAATGATAGTTTTGACTGGCTTAACTTGCTATATTTGCTTTATAAATATCCAGAATTTAGAACTCTTTACTATTACAGAATTAAGAAAGGGAACTTTATTGGATTGATATTTATGCATATTATCAAGTTTTTTTATAAAGGATGCCCAAGCCTATTTTTATATTGCGAAAATATTGGTTCTGGGCTATTTATTCAACATGGATTTAGTACTATAGTTTCAGCAGAAAGTATTGGTGATAATTGCTGGATTAATCAACAGGTTACGATAGGATATAGCAGTGAAAATAAGCGTCCAACAATTGGCAACAATGTAACGATAAATGCAGGAGCAAAATTGATTGGTAAGATAATTATCAATGATAATGTCACAGTAGGAGCGAATGCAGTCGTAGTCAAAGATGTTCCTAATAATTGTGTTGTTGTCGGTGTTCCAGCCTATGTAATCAAGAGAGATGGCGTGAAAGTAAAAGAGCTGTTGGTTTGAATTTATTTGTTGATTACCAGATTATAAAATCTGTCCAATACTCCGGAATAATGACAGGGATGTTTTCACAAAAGTGGAATGCTCCCAGTGTCAGAAATTATTAATTTTTTGATTTGTAATTTTTTATGCTGTGGTGGGTACTCTGACTTATAAACATATAAGCATAAGTACAGCTATGCCACTCATGTCTAAAAAATGTCAACCTCATCAATGGTTTAACTGGTTATTTAAGGTGACATTTCACCGAAGCCCTGTTCAGCAAAAGCCAGTACTCAGATTTCTGTTTGCTTCCTCTGCATTTTTGGTTTTGGGTGCACCAACAATTACTAATTTTCCAGGAAGCAAGCTGCTGGCAGAAACCGCAATTTCTCAGGATCTCCAAGCAGCTAGCTTTTTTCAGCAGGGAGTGACGCGCTATAATCGCAAAGATTTACAGGGTGCGGAATATGCCTTTCGCCAAGCGTTACAGCGAGATCCTAGCCTTGGGGCCGCGCGAAATTATCTGGGTAATATATTCATGGAGCAAAATCGCCTGGATATAGCTTTACAAGAATATACAGAGGCGATTAGAATTAATCCCAATTTGAGTGAAGCTTATTACAATTTAGGGTTAGTGTTGCACCGACAAGGAGAAAAAGATGCAGCGATTACGGCTTATCGCCAGAGCCTTGTAATAGATTCCACAAGGGTAGCAACGTTATATAATCTGGGTTTGGTGCTTTATGAACAAGGACAACTACAAGAAGCGATCGCAGCATATCAACAAGCAATCAATCTAGATAGCAGCAATGCCAATGCTTATTTTAACTTAGCGATCGCCTTGCAACAACAAGGTCAAACAGAGCTTGCGATCGCCACTTATCGCCAAGCCTTGCAACTAGATCCTAAAAATGCCACAGCCTACAACAACATGGCAAGTTTACTGGCAATCCACGGCCAAGCTTCAGAGGCTATTTCTGTTTATCGGCAAGCTATTCGCCAAAATCCTAAAAATGCCTCAGCTTACTATAACTTAGGAGTCACTTTATATAATCAGGGCGACATCAAGAAAGCTAGTGGAGTCTTGAAACGCGCTCATAACGAATATCGTCAGCAAGGCAATATTGAACAAGTTGAGAAAATTGAGCAGCTAATGCAGCAAATTGCCCAGAAGGCTGGACAACAGCAACCTCAAGCCAGTCAAACAGCTACTCCTGCTCAGAGTTCAGATTCTACAAGTAATGTAGTACAAACACCTGAGCCAAAGACGCCGAATCAACCAGAAACGCCAGTCAACCCTGGCGATGTCCCTGTCTCAGTTGAGCCACAATCTACTTCAACGAGTCCTGGACAATAAAAAAGTCAGAGTTAGGAATAAATTAATAATCTCTAACTCTGCCAATTTTAGATTGAAGGAAAAATCTAAAATCTAAAATCTAAAATTGAATGATCTCTAACTTTTTTTTAAATCGGCAAACGATTGATATCTTTATTGCAACCAATAACGACCATTGCTGAACCACGTTCTAAACGCTTAGTAGGGTCAGGATTAATTTGAAATTTACCATCCTGACTTACTGCTAGCAAATTTAAACCGTAGCGATTACGAAGTTGCAACTCGGTGATTGTTCTGCCGTGAAATTCATCAGGCACAATCAACTCTACAATACTGTTATCTGGGTCGAGGTCAAACCGATCTAAGATTGCTGGTTTGGTAAGAGTACGCGCTAGGGCACAACCTGCTTCATACTCAGGAAAAACAACATGATCTGCACCTACTCGCCGCAAAAGTTTACGGTGAACTTCACTAGAAGCTTTGGCAACTACATGGGGAACACCAGCCTCTTTCACATTTAGGGTAGTTATGATGCTTTCCTGAACGTAGTTACCTATCGCTATAATCACAGTATCAAATTCAAAAATGCCGGCTTCTTTAAGTGCAGCCGGTTCTGTAGAGTCTAGTTGTAAAGCATGACCAACTATTCCCTCGGTTAATGCTTCTGAAACTCGTTTTTCATCAATATCTGTTGCCAGCACTTGATAACCAAAATTGTGCAGGGTGGAACAGACAGATCGACCAAAACGACCTAACCCAATTACAGCAAATTGGTGGTTATCTTTACGTAAACTGCGAAAAAAACTTAATGATGAAAGATTCACCTTTGTTATCCTTATTATGGCTCCCTGTATTTAGGGCAAAAAACGCTTATACTGTTTGAATTAAAAATTTTATTTTTTGCCTTCCAATGTATATTTTATCAGTTTCGTGATTAGTCATTAATCATTAAGTCATTAGTCAAGAATTATTCTCTCCCATTCCCTACTTCCTCTTCCTAACTATCCCACTAGTAAATTTTCTTCAGGATAGTGAATTCTGGTAGGGCGAGGATCTCCTAATACAGCGGACATTAGTAGTAAAACACCTACTCTTCCAACGTACATAGTGAGAATTAATATGAGCTTTGCGGCTGTGGAGATACTTGCTGTAATACCTGTAGAAAGCCCCACGGTAGCGAAGGCTGATACCACTTCAAACAAAATTTGAATAAAATCCAATCTTGGATCTGTAAGGCTAATT
This sequence comes from Nostoc sp. UIC 10890, assembly GCF_054786515.1. Classification (NCBI taxonomy): domain Bacteria; kingdom Bacillati; phylum Cyanobacteriota; class Cyanophyceae; order Nostocales; family Nostocaceae; genus Nostoc; species Nostoc sp. UIC 10890. The sequence goes on along the minus strand of NZ_JBSGKF010000001.1, from coordinate 235,401 downwards.
AAAATGGTGGCTAAAATCACGGTTGCCACTGAACCCACCAACACACCCACAGCTTTCAAAATTAAATTTATTGCTATTTTGCGATCGTATAACAAAACGTCTTCCTTTCCCTGGAGAATTGCTTTAGTGCAACTGGTCAAGACTCTCAGAGTTGTTGTTTTCATTCCTCCTCCTGTACCACCTGGACTTGCACCAATAAACATCAGTGCAATCGTAATGAATAGTCCAGCGGTAGTCATTTTGCTAATATCGATGGTGTTAAAACCGGCAGTTCTGGGAGTAACTGATTGAAACCAAGCTACTAATATTTGGTCACGAAAGTTTAGAGAGCCAAATGTTTCAGGGTTTCTAATCTCTATACAGAAAAAGGCCACTAACCCTATTACTAATAATATAATAGTGGTGCTAGTTGCAACTTTGAAATCTAAGGAAAATATCTGATTATGATTTTTTCTGAGGATGCGATCGCGCAACCAAAGATACATTTCCATAATTACCTGATAGCCAATCCCCCCAAAGATAATCAACATGGTGACGGTGAAGACTACTAAGAAGGATGACTGATAGCCAATTAAGTTATCTTTAAACAAACTAAAGCCAGCATTGTTCCAAGCATTAATGCTATGAAAAATTGCTAACCAAAGTCCTTGACTCCAGCCATATTTTGGAACAAAAGCTGGTATAAGTAAGAATACGCCTGTAATTTCAAAAATTAAAGTTGTGGCAATAATTGAACGGATAACTTGGGAGCTACCACTCATTCCCGGTCGATCTAAAGCTTGTTGAATAGCAATTTTTTGCCGCATATCAAATTTACGACCAATGAGCAAAATCAGAAATGTGGTAGTTGTCATGTAGCCCAACCCGCCAATCTGAGCTAATAGCGCAATAAATAACTGACCCCAAAAGGAAAAATGAGTACCAGGATCAACTACTGATAAACCTGTGACACAAACTGCGGATGTCGAGGTGAATAGTGCCACAATCAGGTTATCCCATGTACCATTGCTAGTTGAGAAAGGCATCATCAAGAGGATAGTACCGACAGCGATGACAGCCAGAAACCCCAAACAAATTGTGCGAGCAACAGTCATATTAAGGTAAAATTTATAAAATTTTTTCCAGGGAAGATAAACCGGGTCACCCTCTCTGGAAACAAAAACATCTTATTTAATTAAAAACATACATGGTAGCCTACCTGTATGTTTTTTTTGAATTCTACTTCGTCTCAATACTACTTTTTTCATGAGTGCAACACTTTACCAGCAAATCCAGCAGTTCTACGATGCTTCCTCTGGTCTGTGGGAACAGATTTGGGGCGAACACATGCACCACGGCTACTATGGCGCTGATGGCAGCCAGAAAAAAGACCGTCGTCAAGCTCAAATTGATTTAATCGAAGAATTGCTCAATTGGGCAGGGGTACAAGCAGCAGAAAACATCCTGGATGTGGGTTGTGGCATTGGCGGCAGTTCTTTATACCTGGCAGAAAAGTTTAATGCTAAGGCTACAGGGATTACTTTGAGTCCTGTGCAAGCGGCGAGAGCAACGGAACGCGCAATGGAAGCAAATTTGAGTCTAAGAACTCAGTTTCAGGTAGCCAATGCTCAAGCAATGCCTTTTGCTGACGATTCTTTTGACTTGGTTTGGTCACTGGAAAGCGGTGAACACATGCCAGATAAAACTAAGTTTCTCCAGGAGTGCTATCGGGTGTTGAAACCTGGTGGCAAGTTAATTATGGTGACTTGGTGTCATCGAGCGACTGATAAGTTACCACTGACGGCAGATGAGGAAAAGCATTTGCAGGATATTTATCGGGTGTATTGTTTGCCTTATGTAATTTCTTTACCAGAGTACGAAGCGATCGCACTTCAACTTCCATTAAACAATATTCGCACCGCCGATTGGTCGCAGGCTGTCGCCCCCTTTTGGAATGTAGTCATTGATTCGGCATTCACTCCCCAAGCGCTTTGGGGCTTACTAAATGCCGGTTGGACTACTATTCAAGGGGCGTTATCGCTGGGGTTAATGCGTCGCGGTTATGAACGCGGGTTAGTTCGGTTTGGCTTATTTTGCGGCAATAAGTAGAAGGTAGGAAAAAGAGGGAAAACTGCCCTCTTTTTCCTGCCGCGACTCGTTGAACCAAGAATCCTCACCCTAAAAGGGCGGTAGAGTGTCAATAGTTGTTAGAATCACTGTAAGAATTTCCACCATGATGCTCAGTTTTCACCCAGTGCGATCGCTCCTTTTGCACACACATCTTTAAAGTTGCGACAATCATCACAGGAATCCAATGCACCATGTATAATGACCCTTGAATTGTTGCCCAAAGCAAAGACCATCCTCGTAAACGTTGAAATTGGTAAATTCCAGCAATAAAAGCAACCGTCAGAATGATGCTGAGTATTGTCTGGAGGGGAAAAAGAACTGGACGATGGTTATAAAATATAGTCCAAAGTAAATCGGGGATTAGTCCAATTGGCAGAATAAATTGCAATAGAAAAAACAATAACAAATCAATTTCTTTTGCCCAACCTAAAGTAAGAATTTGCGGAAAATAATCCAGGTAACGCTGATAGCCACCTTCAGCCCAACGACAGCGTTGATTCCAAAGTTTTTCCCAAGTAGTTACACCTTCTTCCTGAATTGATGGAACTGTAACAAACTCGATTTCCGCACCTGCTAAATAGAGTTTGAAGCAAAGATCCAAATCATCGGTGACAGTGTTCTCATTCCAACCTTGACACTTTTCTAACAATTCCCGACTAACTAACATTCCATTACCGCGCAGTTCAGACATTCCACCAATAGCAATGCGATGGGTTTGCAGAAAGCTATCACAATTCATTTCCATCTGCTGACAACGCGTTAAAAAGTTGGTATTAGCATTAGAAATTGCTTTTCGCACTTGCACTGCACCGATACCTTGCTTCTGAAATAGAGGTACTGTTTGCCGGAGAAAATTAATAGGTAACTGAGCATCCGCATCACAAACTAGGATAATTTCCCCTCTTGCAAAGGGAAAAACCGCATTCAATGCCCCTGATTTACCACCTTTTGATTCCCGTCGATGAACTTGTAAAGCTGGAAATTGAGTTTGTAATTCCCTCAAAACCTGGGGGGTTTCATCGGTACTGCCGTCATCAACGACCCAGATATCTAAGCGATCGCTTGGATAATTCAATTGATATAAGCTGTAAACTAGATCAGTCAAGACTAGACTTTCATTTTTAGCCGGAACTAAAATCGAGACTGGCGGTAAATAAATTTCACTCTCCATCACCGCCGCAGCTGGTTTTGCTAGCAGCATTCGTAATGTTTGCACAGTCAGGATTGCCGTTAATCCCAGCATCAACCATTGTGTTTCTGGTAGCCAGTGCAGCAAACTCACGCCACCCCAGACCAATAAAACTATTATGGTTGCTTTGAGACGGCGATGAAAGCTAATATTTTTACTGGGCTGATCAGTGTTTTTTCCCACTTTATTTGCTATATCTTTTCGGTTTAGGTTTTTTGCTTAGTCCTGCGACGTAATAGTAGCATCGTCACTACTCCCAAAATAAAACCGCCCACCCCTGCTGCAACTGCTAGAATCCGCCCCAATTGTTGAGCAGAATTCAATACCGGATTATTCAGCAGATTGGAGGAAAAATGCAGCGATTGAATTGTCCATTTATCTTGAAGTTTTTGTAGCACTGCTGTCCATCGCAACGCCATATCAGCCGCGTTGCCATCTTTGAAAGAGAAAGATGCGATCGCCTCTCCAGAGGCAACATCTATCTCTGGAGTGAGAAATGTTCTGAGACTATCTCCCTTCAGTTGCATTTTTATATCTTTAATGGAACTGGAAAACTGCTGATTCCAGTACTTTTCAAACTCAGGAACTTTGTGAAAAATCTGGTTATCAACTGTTGTTATGGTGAAGTTTGGATGCAAGTAAGGCTCGATTTTGGCAAAATCGCGAGTGTTTAGGGCTTGCAGCGCAATATCCCGTGTGCGAATAATTGCATCTATCTCCTGTGGATTTACATCTGCCAGGGCATATTGGGGTAGATTCCAAATTACTAACATTAACAAAACACTCCAAAGTAGCTGAGTGCATTTGTTTATGCTTGCCCATTTCTGTTTGATCATATAAAAAACCTGTAGATTAAGTGACGCTTAATGATAATTTTTTTAATGTTACTACCCACATTCCGCACTTCATTTTATAGGACATAAAGAAATACAATAATCTTGCTTTTCTCCAATACCCCCAAAGTCAGCTAGAGAAGCTACGTTCTTTGGGAAGCGCTGGAAAGATATAGTACATGGCAAATGTCATTTCTACAGACAAGAGTGGTAACTTTAATAAAAGAGAGCGCATGGTTAATACAGGTGATGCAGACTACACGCAGTATTAGTAAAAGGGGAAACCCTGCTTTCCTCACAAGTTCCTCAAATTGTTTTGCTACAAATATAAATGTGGGGCGAAAACTTTTAAGAAATTTAAAATTCAAAAGTTGCTAAACATAGTTGAGGGTTTGGTCATTTTTGACAATCCAACATCTGGAAACCCGAAACCGTAAAGACCAATAACCAATGAAATCGGAGGTCTATATGATGTTTAAAAAGATTTTAGTTGCATTAGATCGCTCAGAAATGGGGCAACGGGTTTTTGAGGAAGCATTGAGTTTAGCAAAGTTAACACAAGCTAGCTTAATGCTATTGCATGTCCTATCTCCCGAAGAAGAGGGTAGTCCTTACGGGCCTATGCTGTCTAATTTTGACTACTATCCGGGATTGAGCCATCAAAGCTTTGAGGTATATCAAAAACAGTGGGATACCTTTAAAAATCAAGGAATCCAAATGTTGCAATCTTTTTGTGTTCAATCTAATACAGCAGGTGTAACTACGGAATTTACACAAAATGTTGGTAATCCTGGTCGGATTATTTGTGACTTAGCCCGTACTTATGGCGCTGACTTAATTGTTATGGGGCGTCGGGGTCATTCTGGACTGATGGAACTATTTCTCGGTAGTGTGAGTAACTACGTCCTTCACCATGCTCCTTGTTCAGTACATATTGTGCATCTTTCAGTTACTCCTAAAAAAGATGAAGTTGTCCAAGAAACTACAAGCAATTTAAGCATTAACTAACTACTAAGATTGCTTGAAGAATAATGCAGAATTAAAAAATAAATCTTAGCCAGCTAAATTCTGAATTTGGTTTATTCTCATCTACCCAGAATTTACTTAAATAGATGATCTCTGTAGAGTCAATCTCAACAACTAATCCTTAACTGTACGGTATTGGGCTAAAATTAAGCGTAGGCGTAGCCCGTCGTAGACATCGCTTTTTCAGTGAGAAGTCCGCTACCGAAAATTAGAGTTGAGAGCGAAAAGTGGATCTATGAAAGAAGATACTATCGAGATCGCTGGTTTTCATGCTCACGTTTACTTTGATACCGAAAGTCGGGATGTAGCTGCGCGTGTACGGGAAGGATTGAGTGCTAGATTTGACGTGCAACTTGGACGCTGGTTTGACAAGCCCATCGGGCCGCACCCACAAGGAATGTATCAAGTTGCTTTTTTACCAAATCAGTTTGATAAAGTCGTTCCTTGGTTAATGCTCAATCGTGAGGGATTGGATATTCTAGTCCACCCTGAAACAGGCGATGCTGTAGCAGACCACGCCGAGCATTCCCTATGGTTAGGAAAAAAGCTAGATTTGAATCTTGAGTTTCTTCGACAGCCTAGTTCTACTTTATCCAATTAAGGGAAGTAGCCTACTTTAATTATGATGACTAAAGCCCCCACTACAAACCTTTAATTATTTATGCGATCGCAAGAAAGGAAAAATGAATAAGGTCGAGCTTAGACTCTGATTGAAACTTAAGCGCAAAAAATTGCTCCTCTTGGCGAAACCCCAAGAGGAGCAATTTTCGTTCTAAGAGAGACGTAGCCTTCCGCATCAGCAGGAAATGAGCATTAAACCCCTTCATTCCACGTAATTGTTTAATAATGTGACCTTTCCCCTGAAAAATAAGGAATCAGTTGCATGGAACAGTATGCTATTAAGCAGCATTCTGATAAAAATAAATTTGTCTAATGAAAAATAATTCTGCGAAGGAAAAAATTGCAGGCATTTCCCGATTTGGCAAAGCTAATTTTAGAGTTACGAAGAAACAAATTTTATTTAGTACCCTTATTTTATGCCTTGGTTTGCTGGGAATAGGTGGTTTCTGGTTTAAGTCCAGATATAAATTTGATGACAAGATGAGTGTCAAGCTACAAGAATTATCGAATGTCGATTATCCAGTTAATCCCGCACCTTTAGGCAAAAACTTTCAAAGATATTCTCAGAGAAAATTAACAATTATTAAGAGAGATGATACGCATTTCGATTTTGTGATTGAGCCAACAGACAACAAAACGGCACAAATAATTATAAAAAATGTTGATTTAGAGCTATTAGTCCCGAAAGCACCCGAATGGGTTAAAAAAGATCAAGGTTTAGAAATAATTGCTTTTACAGACCGGGAGTGGAATAGACAACAGATTAGTTTTCCCGCTAATTCAAAAAATCTGGAAATTGTTGGAGGAGATGGTTTTGAAAAGCAAAACCTCGTAGAGGTCGCTTTGGCGAATAATTGCTTAAATGCCGGATTTTGGGAAATTTTGCTTTTCACTAAAGAGGATGGTAACAAATCCCTTTATTATCAAAGCTGGTTTACCTTTCCGATGGGACATTACAAAAATATTTTTGAAAAAATTAATAATATTTCCTATTGGAAGCATTGGTGGAAATTAGAACACTGGCAAGACCCAAGTGGCACAACATTAAAGACTAATCTTCTGAGAAATATAATTGATGAAAAAGAAGTCGCTACTCAGTTTCCCCTAGATGAAAGGATAATTGTATCGGGAGAACAAGGTAGAAAAGTTAGAACTACGCTAGCGACTAATGTCACAAAATGGGGAGATTTTTACGACGCTAACAAGGAAATTAAATTTGCAAGTTTTCGACCACCAGGATTTTATGATCAAAATAAGCCTTGGGGAAATCAATACTGGAGAATAGGCAAATTTGATAAAGCTATTTTAAGGAACATTAAACCGATTGGTGTTGAACAAAATTTACAGGAAATTGAGTTACTGTTCACAGATACTAAGACTAGTGAACAAAATAGATTATTCATTAGTGGGGTTAATCTCAAAACACTCCCTCAATTGACTGTACAAGAGTATCCTAACGGCTTATATATGCCAATGGGAATTGGGATACCTCCTTTTTATCAAAGCTATGATGAATTAACAAAAAATCATCCAGATGTCAGTCCCTACTTTAGTTTTTTAGTAGATTCACAGGAGCGTTGGATAGATCATCACCACGTAGCGGTTGATGGTTCAGTAATGCACCTTGATAAAAATAACCCAAATCTTTTGCATCTTTACTTGCTATCCTACGAAAGGAATACTTTAATAGCTCATTTATTGATCAATTTAAAATAACGTGAGTTCGATGAACCTCTCCCTCTCCGATACGGAAAGGGAGGAGCAACTAAAAATTCAGCCTTTTGCTCCCCTCTCCGTGTCGGAGAAGGGTTGGGGGAGAGGTCAAATAAGACTTGTCGAACTCACGTTGAAATAGATAACTAACTTCTCTCATTATCTAGCAAGAGAAGAAGAGTTTTCACTTCTGGAATTAAAGTAACTAGTACCGCAAGGCGGAATTAAAAATTAAAAATTAAAAATTAAAAATGAAGACAGCGTAAGGGTTTTGTTGATTGGGAATAGGTGGTTTATTTCCGCCGTGCTGTACTAGTTGATCTTAATATTTAGTCAATCGGTATTTGTTTGAGCAAAGCTATCCACATATCAGACGGATCGGAGTAGTAATCAACTTCTTCAACTTGATATTGATAAGATTCACAACCTTCTCGTAAAATAATGCGATCGCAGGGTTTAATACCTTTCCCGACTCCAGTCATGTACCCGATCATTCCTTCATTGAGGCGCTCAAATACGTAGTCGCTTCCCCAAACTTGTTGGCTATAATCATGGATTTTATTCTTTTGTTTTAATGGATTAGCTGGAAAGCTAACCAAAGATAATTTATTTAAAAAACTAAAACTTAAGTTCATACCTGTTCTGATTGAAGAGAAGGCACTTAAAAAAATTGGAAAATAGGAATAACAGTTCAAAAGTCAGTTTGTTTAAGACTTAATTCTGAGATATTAATATTTAATTTATACTAAATGGATCTTCTGTAAGATAAACCATTGATGTCAGTATGATGCTGTTTTTTAGGTAAAAGTTCACTATTTTTCATATTATTGACTAGTTTGTTACCTTTAATCTTCAGTATTTCATACAACACCAGATGTTATAGCAGCTATTGTTTTACTATTTACTTAAATTTACAGTACTAGGAACCGCATATTCAACTGTAAAATCACCGAATTATTGAACAATATTTGGTCAGATATGAGTGTTTTTTTGTTAGAAATATAATATTTTTTATAAATGTTTTATGTCTTAAGAATGTCGTCTATGTAACTTTTTAAGACAAATAGACTTTAGTCTCCACTCCTGGCTTTTAGGACTATATCTACCTGTTTCAGTAGTAATTCTAGGGTAGAGGAGTTATCTAAAACGACATCTGCATGAGCAACTTTTTCTTCGATAGATAATTGGCTGTTGATCCTGGCTTCTGCCTGTTCTCTATTTAAATGGTTTCTTTGTATCAATCTTTGTAGTTGTTGCTCTTGGGAACAATGCACTACCCAAATTTCTGTAACCAAATCAGTCATTCCCGCTTCAAATAATAGAGGAACTACTAACACCAGTGTTTGTGAGGAAGATTGGGCAATTTCTGTGAGGAAGCGATCGCGCACATAAGGATGAATCAAATTGTCTATCCAGTTGCGTTCATCTTGACGATTAAAGATAACTTCGCCTAACTTTTGGCGGTTGAGGTTGCCATCTGGTAGTAAAATTTGTTCGCCGTAACGTTGAGCGATCACACCCAGAATCGGCGAACCTAAAGATACTGCGTCTCTAGCATAAATATCTGCATCCAAAATCGGCAAGTTATAAGCGCTAGCCAAATAATTTGTGACGGTGGTTTTGCCTGTAGCAATACCGCCAGTTAAGCCGATTATACGTTTTGTCATTTGTCATTTGTCATTTGTCGTTTGTCGTTTGTCGTTTGTCGTTTGTCGTTTGTCATTTGTCATTTGTCGTTTGTCATTTGTCATTTGTCATTTGTTATTTGTCATTTGTCATTTGTCGTTTGTTATTTTCGTCTGCTTCCTCATCTAAGAATTGGTTGCCCATGTGATCAGTGCTTGGGTTAAACCGTCTAAAGTATATTCTTCAGCTTCTATGTCCACACGCCCAAATAAAGAATGGCAAGTTTTGGAGGTTTGGGGGCCGATAGAGGCAATACAAACTCCTTCTAAGAATTGGCTAGGATCAGAGTTGTTAGAAAATATATTGTTAGTAAGTTGACAGAAAAATTGTACAGTTTTAGAACTAGCAAAAGTAATCACATCTACCTTGCGGTTTTGGAGAGCTAACTTTGCCGCATCTGGAATCCCACTAGGACAACAAGATTGATATGCGGCAACTTCTATCACCTTTGCTCCCTTGAGAGTTAATTCCTGAACTAAAATTTCTCTTCCGCCGCTTTCAACTCTGGGAAATAAAACCTTTTTACCATCCAGTTTCTCTGGAAATTTTTCCACTAAAGAGTCGGCGACAAAGTTGGGGGGAATAAAATCTGCTTGGAGAGAGCGTTGTTTAAGACCTTGGGCTGTTTTCTCGCCAACGACGGCAATTTTGACGCCAGCTAAAGCACGGGTATCTTTACCTTGGGTGACTAATCTTTCAAAAAAGTAGTCTATGCCGTTGGTAGAAGTGAGAATTAACCAGTCGAAGTCAGATAAATGAGCGATCGCATCATCCAAAGCTTCCCAACTCGAAGGTGGGCCGATTTCTAAGGTAGGCATTTCGATGACTGTTGCACCTGATGCGATGAGGCGATCGCTAAATTGACTCGATTGGCCAACTGAACGTGTTACCAAGATTGTTTTACCAGTAAGGGGAAGGGGAGAGAGGGAGAAGTTGCTTGACATAGCAGGGAGGCTAGGAGTTTTGGCTGTAGTTGAATCCTGACAATCTATTTTCTCAGGTTGTAAGTACTTGCGTAGCCCAACAACTTCACCAATCACAATTACCGCCGGAGAAAGGGATAATCCGGTGGTTTGTTCCAAAATATTGCCCAGTTGCGCTGTCCAAATTTGTTGATCGGGAGTTCCTGCCCAACGGATGATGGCAATAGGTGTTAAGTGCGATCGCCCGTGTCGCACCAGTTTATGTACAATCTCTGGTAAATGTTGGCCTCCCATCAAAATTACCAGTGTCTCTAAACGTGACAGTGCCTCCCAGTCTAAAACCTCTGGTTCGTGAGCTGTAAATACTGCAAAACAGCGGCTTAAAACTGGATCTGTCAGGGGAATTCCTGCTAACAAAGGTGCTGCAAGGGCTGAGGAAATTCCTGGTACTAGTTCAAAATCACAACCTGATGCTTTCAACGCTTCAATTTCGGAAGCGCAACGCCCAAAAATCAACGGATCACCTGATTTGAGTCGTACAACTTGTTTTCCTTGTAGACAGTGTTTTACCAGTAACTTGTTAATCTCTGCTTGCGTTGTACTGGGTTTGCCACCGCGTTTGCCGACATCTAACTTTAGGCAATCATCTGGTACGCACTGCAATAATTGAGCATCTACTAAAGCATCGTAGACTAACACCTGAGCCGTAGCTAAAAGATTGTAAGCTTTTACTGTTAGGTATGCCACATCTCCAGGCCCAGCACCTACGAGGTAGACTTTACCTCTGTTATTTGTCATTTGTCATTTGTCATTTGTCATTTGTCATTCTTCTCTTGCTCCCCCTGCTTCTTTCCTAGTACAGCACGGCGGAAATAAACCACCCCTTCGGGTTCGGCAGTTCCTCATGGGGGGAACCCCCAAGACCGGACTGCCTCACCATTCCAAATCAATGAAACGCTTACGTTGTATTCATTTTCAATTTTTAATTTTTAATTTTTAATTCCGCCTAGCGGTACTAGTCCCCAATCCCTTCATTGCGTTAATTTTTGGATTAGCTGATCAACTTGCTCAACCATTTCCTTGTTTTCCTCTGCTTGGAATAACTCTCTGGCTTTTTTGAAATTGAAAATCGCTTCTTCTAGTTGTCCTTGCCTTCCCAAAGTGACGCCCAAATTATAGTAAGCATAAGCATTGTTGGGTACGAGGCTAATAGCTTTTTTGTAATGTGCGATCGCTTCTTGTGGTTTGCCTTGATCGTCCATCGCATTTGCCAAACCTGTGTAAGCTTGTGCATGTTTCGGATCAAGGCGAATCGCTTGGGTATATTCGGCGACTGCTTCTGTTGGTTTTCCTTGAGCGTATAAAGCACTTGCTAAATTATAGTGAGCGTCTGCATACTTGGGAGCGAAACTTATGGCTTTTTTGTACTGAGCGATCGCTTCTTCTAGTTGGCCTTGAGCGTACAGAGCATTTCCCAAGGCGTTATAAGCTGCTGAATTTTTCGGATTAAAGGCAATGGCCGCTGTATATTCGGCGACTGCTTCTGTTGCTTTTCCTTGAGCATACAAAGCATTCCCTAAGTAATAGTGAGCGTCTGCATACTTGGGATGGAAGCTAATAGCTTGATTGTATTGGGCGATCGCTTCTTGGAGTTTGCCTTGATCGTACAGAGCATTTCCTAAGTGAAAGTGGGCTTGAGGATACTTAGGATCAAGGCTGATGGCTTTATTATATTGTGCGATCGCTTCTTGAAGTTTGCCTTGATCGTCGAGAGTATTTCCCAAAGCAATATAAGCTTGGATAAATTTTGGTTCTAGTTCAATTGCTTTCCGAAAAGCTGCCTCTGCTCCTTTTAAATCTCCTTGTGTTTGGAGATTGGCTCCTCGCTCGAAGTTAGCAACTGCGTTTCTGTTCTGAGGAAGTGCTGCTTGATTTGAGTTTGGAATTTTTGATAAAACAACGCCAACATCTTTACCAAAGACAGTATTCCCATTACTCAAACACAAGCAGATAATAGCTGCTACCAGTATATTCTTGTTTTTCAGCATTGTTATTACCTTACCTGCTTGGTTTACATGTAATATTGAGTTTGGCTGTCATCGTAAAAACACTCAACTCTCAGTCCCTCTGGGGATTAGGGGCAGGGAGCAAAAGCGTAGCTTTATCCGGGTTCTAGCAGGAATTATAAGTTATTAAACCAACTTGATACAAGTTTCGTCTCATGCAACTGTCCATTTGTACAAAATAGATGGTGCTTTATTAGGAGTAAAAAGTTGTTTTTTAGGTAATTTATGACACTTTTATTTCAAGAAGTTGAGCAATGGCTGCAATTAATTCTTCTGGGTTAAGAGGCTTGGGTAAATGCATCTGAAACCCAGCTTTTAAGGCTTCTTGCTGGTCATCATTTCTCGCAAAGGCAGTCAAGGCAATTGCTGGGATTTGTCCAACTTGTTCTGGTATCAAATTTCTCACTTGATGTATTAACATATAGCCATCCATATCGGGCATACTAATATCGCTGACCAACACATCTAGCTTTACCTCTGCTAGGGTTTGTAATGCTTCATAAGCGGAAGATACCGCAATCACAAAAGCCCCATCTTGCTCTAATACAAAAGCAACAAAATCTCGTGAATCAGCATCATCATCAACAACTAAAACTCGGATGCCATTCAGGGGTAAGGAGTTAGGAACTAAAAACGCAGGGTAGTTTTGTTCATCCGTCAGACTTGGGCTTTCATCTGGCAGAAGCGGTAAGCTCACAGTAAATATTGCCCCTTTCCCCTCACCGTGGCTCTCTGCTTTGACCATACCGCCATGCATTTCGATGATATTACGCACAATTGCCAATCCCAGTCCTAATCCACCAAAATTTCTCGTAGAGGTGCTATCCGCTTGACGGAAATAATCAAACACGAATGGCAAAAAGTCAGCGCTAATTCCCTTACCTGTATCGCTAACTACAATTTGAGCATAGCCATCAGCTTGCTCTAATCGCACTTCTACCTTTCCTCCCTTGGGTGTAAATTTGACAGCGTTAGAAAGGAGATTCCAGACAACTTGCTGCAAACGAGTAGAATCGCCCAAAACTTCTCCCACATCCGGTTCAAATGCCGTATTCACCTCAATCAACTTTGTTTCTGCCGCTAACTGCATTGTTTCTAATGCCGACAATACCGTAGACTCTAGGTTAATCTTCGTAATATTCAGCGTCAGTTTGCCCTGTAAAATTCTGGAGATATCCAGCAAGTCTTCAATGAGTTGAACCTGTAAAGTGGCATTTCGCTCGATTGTGGCTAGTGCTTCAGATGTCTTTACTTGGTCTAACCTGCGGGTTTGCAACAACTTTGACCAGCCGAGAATTGCATTCAGTGGAGTGCGTAATTCGTGAGAAAGAACGGCTAAAAATTCATCTTTAATTCGATTGGCTGTTTCTGCTTTCGCTCGTGCTACTTGTTCTAATTCCAGCAGGTGCGCCCGTTCTTCAAGTATTTGTTTCTGTTCGTGGATATCTGTACAGGTTCCAAACCACTTCACTACAAAACCTTGCTCATCTTTGAGTGGTAAACCTCGCGCTAATTGCCAACGATAAGAGCCATCAGAAGCCCGTTTAAAGCGATATTCATTGTTATACATAATGCCATTTTTGACAGCATTAGACCACACTTCATCAGCACTTTGAATATCATCTGGATGCAATGCAGCCAACCAACCAGAACCCAAAGACTGCTCTAATGTTAGCCCAGTGTAGTCACACCAATTTTGATTAAAATAATCACATTCACCGTTAGGATTAGTTGTCCATACAAGTTGAGGAATTGCCTCAGCTAAGTAACGGTAGCGTTCTTCGCTTTGTCGGAGAACTTCTAAAATGCGTTGGCGTTCCAGGATTTCTTGTTGTAATTGTTCGTTAGTTTTGGTAATTTCATTGGTGCGAACAGCAACCATTTCTTCCAGATGATTCTGATATTTTCGCAGTTCCTTTTCTATCCGTAAGCGTTCGGTTATTTGGGTTTGAAGTTCTTGATTTGCTTGTTCTAGTTGAGCGGGGCTAGGAAATGCCAGTGCTTGGGGAACTAGAGACACAAGATTTGCTGCTGTAATTAAAGATATTGTGGCAGTTATTGCTTTGACAAACCCGGATAGCCAATAGGTTGGATGCCAAAGTGTCCAAATTTCTATTAAATGTGTAGTGCCGCAAGCTACGATAAATGCACTAAACAATAGAAAAATCCAATCAAAGGGCAAATCCTGCCGCTTACGCACAAAGTAAAATAGTGTAGCTGGAATCGAATAATAAGCTAGTGCTATGAGCGAGTCAGATAATATATGTAACCAAACTAAATTGGTTTGCCATAGATAGCAGTGTCCATGTGGAATAAATGATCCTGATGTAAAAAAATTAGTCCACAATTCTGATATTATGTCTGGCATAAACACTTGATTTGTTTTATCTATAAAATTTACTGCTAAATTCCTGTCCTCATTTGATACTATTCTAGTACTAAAATATTATTGATATGGTGTGTATAATTTCTGTAATGCTTAAGGAGAATATAATATGTCTTTACAAACCAAAAAGGCTGTTAGTAGCATCGCTGTTTTGCAAGAAGATAAGCTTTTAAAACTCCCAATATTTTCTAGTCTAAAATCTAAATTAATTCATTGTGGCTATGGTGCTTGTAGCGCATCAGGTTGCAATTGTAAAGGTTATGAAGGGAGTGGTGAAACTTGCGAAAATTGTGGACATAACTACAGTAAACACTGGTAAATTTAAGTCAGAATTCAGGAGTCAGAATAGTTAAAGAATCAGAAGAACATTTGATAAATATACTAATTATTCTAAATTATTTATAAATTCTGAACTTTTACAAATTTCAAAATAAAAACCATTCTCATCATTATGATGAAAATGGTAAAAAATTAGGAGACAGAACAGGAAAATTTAATCTCCGCAACTCTCACTCAACTTAAGATTCACTTGACTTAGCACTCATTTTATCTAACAGTTGAGTGATTTTTTTAGCTTTTTCAGGTTGGCGCTGTTTTTGTAATAAATCTTTAGCTTGTAACAGGTTAGTTTTAGCTTCTTCTTCTCGCTCTTGCTGCATGAGAATATTTGCCAGACGCAAGTAAGCATCAGGATTTTTCGGACTGCGGCGAATTACTTCTCGGAATAATTCTGTTGCTTCCTCTACTTGGCCTTGTTGGTTTAAAACATCTCCCAAAAACAAGCGCACCACATCATTAGTAGAGTTGATGGAAATCACCTTGCGAAAAGCTGCTTCTGCACCTTGGTAATCTTTTGCTTGAGCAAGATTGATTCCTTTTTGAAACAAGTCTGAGGTAATCAAAGTTTTCCAAGCGAAATAGCCCAGGATTGACAGACTGAGAACAACTACAAGAGCAGCGATAATAGAACTAGTGGGAAAGGTTTCTAGCATTGTCTAAGCCAAAAGGCAGGCGATAGGAAAAATTAGATATTCCATAAAAAAGAGTTTCCAGATAAATTGGTAGAATTGAGCGATCGCACTTTTATCTTGTAAGTCTACCGTCGAACTCCGCAACCACAGCCAAACCAACAGCCCCAAATGAGTAACTATCAGGAATATGGGATTAATGGAGGCGATGCGTAGCACCCCAACCAGAATCATTCCCAAATAGCAGACAGTTATTACCCAAAGAGACAGATTAAACACAGCTTGGGGCCCAAGTTTGATGGTGAAAGTAGTAATATTGTAGAGGCGATCGCCTTCCATATCGGGGATATCTTTAAAGATAGCGATCGCAAAGGTAAACACCAAAATAAATAACGTCAGCACCCACACCACAGGCGGAATTGTTTGGCTTTGTTGCAACGCCCAACTGTAATGCAGATATAATCCTAAGTTAACAATCGTACCGCGCACCGAAAAAATACACAGCGCCGCCCAAACAGGAAACTGTTTCAAACGAATTGGCGGTAAAGAATAAGCAGTACCAATAGCCAAACTAATAGCCACCATACCCAATAAAAACGGCCCAGTTAGCCACGCCACAACTAGCGCCAAAATCCCAGTAAAGGCAACAATCAATTGCCCAGTTTGCTGGGAAAATTCACCAGATGCCAACGGTAAATGAGGCTTATTAATCTTGTCAATTTCCACATCTTCTAATTGATTCAGCCCCACAATGTAGACATTGCCACACAGACAAGCAATCCATGCGCCGAAGACAGGGAGTAGAGAACTTGTAGAGACGCGATTCATCGCGTCTGTAGAGATATGATTAATTGCGTCTGTACTAATGGCAATGGCAATTAAATATAAACCTAAAACACTTAGACTTGTACCAATAATTGTATGAGGGCGAGAGAATTTCCAGAAAGCATATAACCAATTGAAAGATGATGGAACAGGGTTGCCTGGTAAAGGGCTGTTTTGAGAACTTTGGCTCATGAGTAGCTTAGATACAGTATTCTGGCTTGTTGTTAATCATTGTCACAGAATTTGGTCATTTGTCATTTGTCATTTGTCATTTGTCATTGGTCATTTGTCATTGGGTATGGAGCATGGTTTCTTTCTCTCTCACTCCCTTATCTCTCTCATTGCCCCATTCCTTCAGACTGTGGGTAGGCATAGCCCCTTGTAGACATCACATTTACCAGTGGGAATCATAACAAACAGATTGACCTGAGTAAATAACCAATGGCTTACCAAAATATTACTGGGTTCCTCCTGCCTCCTGAACGCCTCCCTTTCTTCAAATGACTCTCGATAGATCCAATAACAACCAAAGGGCAAAAAGAATCATGTTGGATTTGCTGATTCAAAACGGGTTAATTTTCGATGGCTTAGGCTCTCCAGCTATTCGCAGAGATATCGGCATTCAAAACGGCCGCATTGTCACCCTTGCACCCTCCTTAACTACCCCAGCGCGTGAAGTGGTTGATGCTTCTGGGTTATGGGTGACACCTGGATTTATAGATATTCATACTCATTACGATTTAGAGTTAGAAATTGCACCAGGATTGAGTGAATCAGTGCGTCATGGTGTTACCAGCGTGGTTATTGGTAACTGTAGCTTGTCTGTTGCGATCGCTCAACCCCAAATCCTGGCTGATATTTTTCAGAGGGTAGAGACACTTTCCCATCGGCTGATTGCAAAATGGTTGAAAAAGTCGGTTTCCTGGCAGACACCAGCAGAATATTTACAGCATTTGCAACAGTTACCCCTTGGCCCCAATGTTGCCCCAATGTTTGGACACAGTGCCTTACGCGCTCATGTGATGGGATTAGAACGCAGCTTAACGGTTCAGCCGACAAAATTTGAACTAAAACTGATGCAGCGCATAGCCAGAGATGCAATAGATGCTGGCTTTATTGGCATTTCTATTGATATGTTTCCCTGGCATCGGATGAGTGGAGAATGGCAAGGCTGCACAATTCCTTCTCAACACGCCAAATTTAAAGAATATGCAATGTTGGCAGATTTATGTCGGCGGTGCGATCGCGTTTTTCAAGTCACACCCAATTTACAACGACTCGCTTCCTTTGTGGATATCCTGCGTATGGGTTCAGGGATTGGAAAAAAACCACTGCGGCTAACAGTCCTCTCAGCTTTAGATGCCGTACACGATCGCAAACTATGGCGAATATTTTCCCCCCTACTTTTTATTTGGAATCGACTTCTAAATGGTAATGTGCGTTTTCAAACCCTAACCGAACCCTTCACCATTTACTCTGATGGATCTGTGACTCCCTTATTTGAAGAATTTTCCACAGGTGCACAACTCAATGGCTGTCAGTCACGAGAAGAAAGGCAACAACTATGGGCATCGGAAATATTTCGTCGTCAGTTTCGCCAAGAATGGCTCAGTAAAAGGCGTAAATCATTCCATCGCCGATTAGATTTGATGGAAGTTATTCACTGTCCCGAAGCAAGTTGGCAAGGGTTAAATTTTGCAGAAATTGCTCATCAAAACCAACAAGAACCAGTAGATTTATTTATCCACGCATTACAAAAATACGATACAGATTTACGCTGGGTGGCAACAGGAGCGAACGATCGCTTAAAACCCCGTTTAGCGATGATGCAGCATCCCCATATTTTGCCTGGTTTTACCGATGCTGGCGCTCATGTCCGCAACCTGGGCTACTATGATGGAGCTTTGTCTTTGCTCAAACAAGCAGTTGCAACAAAATTCATTTCACCTGAAGCTGCGATTTGCCGCGTTACCGGAGAACCGGCTCGTTGGTTTCGTCTTGATACGGGAGTTCTCAAAATTGGTGCTAAAGCCGATATAGTTTTACTTGATCCCAATGCTTTAAATCAGCCAATTAGCCCGCAAGTGCAGATATCAGATCCAGTTTTAGATGGTGAACCTCGAATGGTTAAGCGCGGTTCGGATGAGATTGTGCAAGCGGTTTATATTAATGGGATTCAGGTTGTTTGTCGAGGGAAAGTGAGGGATATTTTGGGGCGTGAAAAGTTGGGAAGTGTTTTGTCACCATTTACTTAAAGAGTATTTCGCGGTGTTCAATCGGGGGAGTAAATTCACGAATAATATTCCAAATTTCGTCATATTCATCTCCAATACAGGTCAGTATAGGAGCCATAATTTTGTTAAATTTTATTGAGGTTTCATAGCTATATCTTCGGGTAGAAGGAAAACAATATTGTAATTTCTAAGCTAGTTATGAAGTTTTCTGATGGATGAAATTATGCTGAACATTATTGCTTGGATAATCCTAGGTTTGATTGCTGGAGCTATAGCGAAAGCTATTTATCCTGGTCGTCAGGGTGGTGGAATGGTTTCAACGATGATTTTAGGTATCGTAGGTGCTGTAATTGGGGGAATTTTAGTTACTCTTTTAGAGACAGGAAGATTTCAATTAACTGCTGCAACCCTCAGTATCCCCGGTGTAATTGTTGCCGTCATTGGCGCAATAATTGCTATCTTTCTATGGAACTTATTAGCTGGGCGTACCAGTTATTAGTTGAATTAAATTGTAGGAAAATCATGCTTAGGGCCAAGTTGTTAGTGATTAACCATTTCAGATTTTGCGTACAGCAAAAACTCCACTTTCTAAAAGTTAGTGGAGTAATTAATGTAAGGCTATTAGTAATGAATCATTGTTAGTAATTCTATTTGCACTGCAAGAACTCGATTAATCTAAAGCTTTCTTAAGTTCGTCTTTAATGTTTTCTACAGTGTGACTAACTTGGGCTTCAGCTTGCTTTGCTTGTCCTTCGGCTTTATCTTGTGGATTACCGGTTATTTCACCCACAACCTCTTGAATTTTTCCTTCAATATTTTTTGCAGTAGCTTCTACTCTTTTTTCGGCACTCATGGTTTTATTCCCAGCTTGTAGTTGATTCATCTATTACATAAATTAACAACAGAGTATTGTTTTTAACTTCCATCAACCGATAGAATAATTTGGTAGATTATGTATCTTAGGATAGATACGAAACGCTACATGAGTACGCAAGTAAAAAAATATTAAAAAAAATATTAATATATCGCAATCCTAAATGAGTTGTGAAAATACGCGATGTCCAGATCCCCGGCTTTTTTGATAAGTCGGGGATCTAACTTTTCACGAAGTATTTATGACTGCTATATGCATCTTCATAGAGAATGAGATCAGTCAAAGCAAATTTTTAAATATAAAGGAAAGTAAAGGAGTGCCAACAAAACGTCAAAAAAATGTCTGGAGGAGTGAGATTAATGACATCATTCGGGGTGCTTGTGGAGGTTTTTTATTTGGCATACCCTTGCTGTATACAATGGAGGTTTGGTGGATTGGATCGCTGGCAAAACCACAACTGATGATGATGGCGATCGCATTGATGTTTGTTGTAGTTTACTTGCTTAATCAGATAGAAGGCTTTCGGAAACGCAGATATACCGGGCTAGCTCATCAAGCCGCAATGGATACTGTCGAAGCGATCGCGATCGGACTAGCTTGCTCTACCTTCGTACTGTTACTACTACGAGAATTGACACCAGAAACTTCCCTAAGGGAATCTTTAGGTAAAATCATCTTTGAAAGTGTGCCCTTTGCTCTCGGTGTAGCATTAGCCAACCAGCTTTTGGGAGATATTGAAAACAGCAATGCAGAAGGACAAGCAACCAACAGCACAACCAAGAACAAAGGGAATGAGTTAAACGCCACCTTCGCAGATTTGGGTGCAACTCTAATTGGTGCAACTGTAATTGCATTTAACATTGCTCCAACAGATGAAATTCCCATGTTAGCAGCCGCAACTTCGCCAGCTTGGGAATTAGCAATGATCGCCGCATCTTTGTTGATTTCTTATGGCATTGTATTTCAGGCAGGCTTTTCTGATCAGCAAAAGCGAAGACAGCAAAAGGGAATTTTCCAAAGACCATCTAGCGAAACTATTATGTCCTACCTAGTTTCGTTGCTAGCAGGGGCTTTTATGCTGTGGTTCTTTCAAAAGTTAACTTTTAGTGACCCCTGGACAATGTGGTTAGATCACACTTTGATACTGGGATTACCTGCAACTATTGGCGGTGCAGCCGGAAGGTTAGCAATATGACTAAAACAGAACAACGACCAAAACGCTCAATCGCTGAGTGGGTAACATTTAGCATCGCCTCATTTATCCTAGCAATCATTGTCAGTCTGGTAGGCTACACTTGGCTGAATGAAAAAAATCAACCTCCCATCCTTGCTGTTACTAAAAAAGAAACAATTCGGGAAATTGATGGACAATTTTATGTTCCCTTTGAAGTAGTTAATAGTGGAGGAGATACGGCTGAGTCAGTTCAGATTATGGCTGAGTTGCTGATTGACGGTAAAGTTACAGAAACAGGAGAGCAACAGATCGACTTTTTATCTAGTGGGGAAAGTGAAGAAGGCGCATTTATATTCAGCAAAAATCCGCGCCAAGGCCAGTTAAATCTGCGTGTTGGTAGCTATAAATTGCCATAACTGAAGCATTTAAAACCGCAGACAAACGGGGGACTTTGATTCCAGTTCCCCCCTTTTTAAGGGGAGCCAGCGCGGTCTTGGGGTCTCCCCAAGTGGAGCGACTGGCGTGGGCTAGCGGGGATCTAGAAGTACCTAAAATCACAGCCAAACACTTGGAAAACAACCTCTAAAGGGCGACAATATACCCACCAAATAAGATTGGATAATTTATGTCTTGGAAATTCTTAAGCTTTAACCTTAGCTTTTGACCAAACGCCATTTTGATCTTCATCATATTGCTGATGAACAGACTCCCAGGCGGCTTGTTCAGCAGTGAACTCGTCATTTTTCTCATTTAAAACGGTGTTATAACACTCAATGAATGTACTCTGAGCTTCATTAGAAAGATGAGCGCGAACCTCTGGAGACAAATCTTCTGGACTATTGCACTGTCCAGGACAAGGACGAGCAAAGGTTTTTTCAATTGTGTTAATTTCTTCGGCACCAGCACTTTCGAGTAGCAATTGAAATTCGCCAGTGCGATCGCTCGGAACTTCTGCCATCAATAAGAATTCGCCAGCTTGTAAGCGGGTTTGGTAGATAGTCGCTTTATCTTCTGGCATTCCTAAAGTAGTTAGAACCGATACTAGACCGGCACCTGCACTACCTGCGATCGCTCCACTAGCAGCCCCCAGTAGCACTGCGCCTATAGGCCCTGCTGCCACGATTGGGCCAACAAAAGGAATAAACAGTACACCTACACCCGTGAGCAAGCTGAGAAAGGAACCAAACAAGGAACCAAAAACTGCCCCTGTTCTCAAACCTCCCAGAATCACATCTTTTTTACTAATAAAGCCAGCAATTCTCGTTTCCGACTGGAAATTTCTGCCCATGACCGAAATATGATCTCTAGGCACACCCCTGTCTAATAAACGTCGAATCACATCATCAATTTGCTTCTGTTCTTTGAATACAGCAGAAATGGTACGTTCTGCTTTATAAACTTCTGCCACTTAAATACTCCTTGTATGTATTATGTTGTTTTTGCAATAAATACGGTGAACAGGTAGATGCAGGCAGAATGAACCCTGTGTGCAACTTTCTCTCAAACGTAATCCCAACACCCTCCCTACATTCGTGCAGCGTGCCGAAAGCAGGGAAGGAAAGCAATAATCAAAGCCTCTCGGATTCTGGGGAGATAAATAGAATTAGGGTCTTAAAAAACGTTATGACTACACACCCACAGCAGTCTTACCTTTTGTTGCTGGCTGTTTACCATCTGGATCTACTCCTTCCCCTTCAATAAATGAACGCAGCATCCAAGCTATCTCTTCATGCTGTTCTAGTAGTCCAGTTAAAAAGTCAGCAGTTCCCTGATCGTGAAACTCTTCACCAGACTGGTCTACATGGTCTCTTAAGTTGCGAATAACCTGCTCGTGATCATGTACTAGATTAGCTACCATTTTCGTTGCTGTGGGAACATTACCACCATGTTCCTTGAGGGTAGCAAGCTTGAGAAATCCCTCTAATGTGCCAACCGGATAACCGCCCAAAGTACGAACCCGTTCTGCCAAGGCATCAATATTTAGAGTTAGCTTTTGGTAGTGTTCTTCCCAAAGCTGATGCAAAGAGCGGAACTGAGGGCCGACAACATCCCAGTGGTATTTTTTGGTTTTCACCAACAGTAGATAGGCATCTGCCAAATCTTGATTCAACAGATTAATTACACCTTGACGCTGTTCTTCGGTCAAACCAATGTTTATCGCACGCATTGTTTTCCATCCCTAAGCAAACTTCTTTATTAACTTCTCAAATTTCCCACCTAATCCACATCAACCAAAGGAAACATTATGAGTTTAGATTAATTATCACATTACATAGTTATACCTATGCCTTAATGGGTAGTATTATTCAGCCAATTTAATAATTAACGATAGAATTCCTATTTTATTTGTAATATTAAAAACCCTAAAAACCCCAACTTTTTAAATAAATCAGGATTTTTGTTTATCATTTTTATATTGAATTGAAGTTGAGATATTAACATTACTAAGTAGTAATGGGTCACTGCTTTTAAGCAATCACCCATTCGTTACTATCGAAAAATTACCAAGGTATTAACTCTGTTACTTACCTGTAACTTTTTCCAACAAATTCTTTACATTCTCTTCCACTGAGGTTGCACCCTGTGAATTTTCAGGACGTTTTTGCTTGTCAATATCAGCAGCTCCCTGAACCTCATTGAGTCCTTGATTGGACTCCTTTTGAACCTTTTTCAATCCTTGGGGTGGTTCTTTAGCGGCTTCATCAGTTTTGCGCTGAATGTCAAGCAGTTGTGTAGTACCTTCGGTAGGGTTACTTTGGTAGCTATCCATTGCAAAAGCAGGAAAAGCATTAGAGAACAATAGTATGGCGCAAGTAAAAGCGACAACTAGAACACGTACTGGACGTAACACGGATAAAACAGAAGCAACAATTTTCATTTGAAGTCCTCAATAACAGCTTTAACAACGCAAAACTTTCACTGAAAGAGTGGAAGCAAGTAACTTTATTTTGCAAATTTGAGCAATAATAAAACTAGCAAGTTACACTGCAATAGGAAAGTTATTGAAAAACGAACCTGACGAAGGAAGAAATTGTCTTTAGTATTTCTGCATATAAGAATTAGCTAGGGATAATAGGCAAATACCACCTTAATTCTTTAGCAAAATGATTACACTTCATATTGACGTTCTTCTTTCCAGGTTCCCTGTTTATACTTTTACTTTGAAAACGCTAACGTCTGCATCAATCTCTAGAATGAAGTTCCCTATATCTGTAGTTACAATAAGATCAGTCTCTAGGCATATCGACTTAATATAGTTTTGGCAGGCTAATGCCTCTACTATATTTATGTTCATTTAGCTCAATTTTATCCAATCAAAGGAATTTAATTGCTATGCACCTTAGAGGATATTTGTAAAGCATCAAGTTATATAAATATCTCCTATGACCCCGCTTTTTAAGCTACGGTATACACACAAGCCCTAAAATCCTTGTTTGGTAATATACAAGCATTAGTACACAAGGTTTTGAGTTCATGTAGAGACGCGATTTATCGCGTCTTCAAAGACCAATTACCTACACCAATAACCCTTAAACCAAGCGTATTAGATTATCAATAGTGTAAATTTATTGATAAAAGCATAACGAAAAATCAAGGATTTAAAAAATAATTTTCCGTTCTTTTCTGTCCATTTGATTCTCAACTAGACTTGTGTATACACGGTAGCTTTTTAAAGTAAGGAGGAAAGGAATCTTACCTTTAAAGTTGATAAGTCTGCCTTATTACTTCTTCTATTGAACTTAAGCGATGGAACATTTCTATTAATTCATGGGATCTTGTTTTTCGCTTCGCCAGCAGCACTTTTAACGGCGTTAAATAATGAATATCTGGGTCATCTCCTAAAGCAACTTCGGCTGCTTGCAATACTTTTGTTGCATTCCCAAAAATATCCTCATTGTCAAATGCTTCTTTTGCAGAAAGTTGGTGTAACATTGCATTGGGTACAGTTGCTCTACCCAGCAAAGTTTTATCTAACACCAAACCTTTCAATAATGTCAGCAAAGCCGCATAGATAGAAAAATCATCACAACTATCACAAGCTTTAAATTCGATGCGTCCTACTTCAGCCGGAATGCGGGCGATTTTTGTCAAGGAAGGTATGCTATTAATCAGTTGTTCCTGCTCCTGAATAAAAACCAGGGCTGCTGGTCTTTTTCCAGTTCTGATAAACGTTCGTACCGATAATCCATCCCATAAACCTCCTTTATAAAAAGGGGAACTATAACTAAAAGGGACAATATAGGGACTGTAATAGGTTAACTTTTTGCCAATATCAATTACATCTTCAGTAGATAAATCTGCCACTGAGATATTTAAATCTGGTCCATAAGACACCATGTGAATATTAGCAGTTTGTTCGTCAGGATAAGCCTCTAGCTGTTTGATTTCATAATCGTTTAATGGAGGTTGAGGCTCAAAACCTGGATTGTAGGGATTAAAACTGACCAAAACTGGTAATAAACCAAAGTTAGCGGCAACCTCACGTAGCAAGTGAAAACTTTCTGATAATTCGGTAATAGCGCCTTGAATATCAGAATGTATAGTTGTTCTAATTTCAATACCTTTAACATGACAGTCTATCACTTCATCGGAATCTGCAAATCTTTCAAATCCCTCAATGTACCATCTTTTCATCTTAATACCCGCATCCCCAACCCGCAGTTGAGGATAGTCGCTAGGGTATGTGGGTAGCTTTTCAATAATTTGATTTAAATCAGCAAATTTGGTGTGGGAAAAATCAGCAAACTTTCCTTCTTTATTCAAAAAAGCGACTTCATGCTCAATGCCAAATAGAAACATTATATATACCTTAAATTTTTAGATTTAACCTAACTTAACTAATGCCAAACGAGACGAATCGCACAGAGGAGGAAATAACATCAGGAAACGATTTATTAGAGAAAACCGTCGGCGATATTTAGTTGGCAGATTGGCATAATTACAGACTTCCATTACTTCGTAACATGAATTCCAGTCTTTAATCTTATGAATATTTGAGATACACCAATCAAATTTTGCTGAGGTGTATTTGAGTGAGTCATGGTGCTTTTGATTCTTCACAATTAGCGGTGAGAAGGAATCAAAGGCAAACCATGAACCAGGAAAATATTGCAAAAGATTTGCAAACAACAGCTTCACTTCCTGTTCATTGAAATACTGCAATACGCCTTCGGCGACAAACATAACAGGTTGTTTGCTAGTAGACTTGATATGCTCAATCCAATTGGTATCTAGAGCAGAAGCAGCGATTAATTTACGGCGTTCCGTTTCTTCAAAAAACTGTCGTCGCAGAACCATGACATCCGGTAAATCTATGTCAAACCAGCAAACCTTGCCGTTATCTACTCGCTCAAAACGTGTGTTCAGTCCTGCACCAATCTCGATAACAGAACCTTGGGGATGTTGATTAAGGTAGTTGCGTACCCAGTTGTCGAGGATAGTTCCTCGTAAACAAGAGCCTATCTGAGAAGATTTAGCAGTAGTAAATTTATCAAATTCGTAGTCGAGCGCTGCAAGAATCTCAGATGATTTAGGATCTACTATGATTGGATCTGCTGCCTGAAGCTCACAAGCTCTAGCCCAGAGGGTAATTAGTAGTGTTTCTTGAACTATACCGAGGTTAACTTTGGTTTTATTCATGAATACCTCCACAACACAGATTAAATCCCCCTTTTTAGTTTAAGTAGAAAAAATTCTCAAGATTACTCTCAAATGGATTTTACCCCAAGACCGACTGTTGCGATTTGAAAACTTCTCTGGTTGATTTCTTGAGGTGGCTACGCTTACGCACTTTCTTGATTTTTGCTGTCGCCACTATCTTCATAGTCACTGTGTAGGGTAGCTTAGTAGTGACTGAGGAAAGCTTGAGACGTGAGTTTATGACAAGTACCGTTCAATCCCCCTACAGCAGCGAACAAATTGCCGCTTGGTTGCGTGGGCTGCTTACTATTGCTTGGGCTGATGGTAATTTTGATGCTCAAGAACAGGAATTAATTGCCAACATCACCAAAGATGAATTAGCTCCTAAGATTCAATGGGACTCACTAGAGATAATTACGCCAGAAGAATTGGCCGCAGTCTTGGGTAAAAGTACACCAACAGCGGAAAATTTTTTAAGGACAGCGGTGATGGTAGCGATCGCTGATGGTACTTATTCTCCCAGTGAAGATCAAGTTCTGCAACAGTTCTGCCAAGCTTTAGAACAGCCGGAGAATTTCCTGGAAGCCCTTCGCCACACCCTGGAACACCCAGAGAAAATTACCCCTACTCCCCTGACAAATGGACTTACAAAACGTCAAATTGATGCACTACACCCCCTACGCGAGTGGCTAGATGGGCTAGATATCCAAGACCCAAGAGTAGCCCGCTTTTTGTGTAAAATGATTCCCTCCCAGTGTCCCTTTGAGCGGGATGTTACCTTATTTGGACGCAAGATTGTCCACATCCCGCCGATGTGTAAAATTAATCCCTTGTATGATCAACTGGTGGGCTTACGTTTCCGCGCCCTCTCTTATCTGGCAGATAAATGTGGTGAAGATGTTTCACCATATATTTGAGTGCTGAGTGGGGAGTGCTGTTAGCGGTAGCGGGGCGTTTAGCCCGTGCTGAGTGCTGAGTGGCGAGTGTGAGTTACAAGTAAAGAGTGAGAAATGAGGTTTTAAAACTTATAATTTATAACTCGCAACTCATAACTCAGCACGGGCTAAACCCTAGCTATCCGATAACAGGACTCTAGAAATATGCAATTTATCGACCAAGCAAAAATTGAAGTTGAAGCTGGTAAGGGCGGCGATGGTATTGTCGCCTTCCGGCGGGAAAAATACGTGCCGACTGGTGGCCCCTCTGGTGGTAATGGGGGACGAGGCGGTTCGGTAATTTTCGTTGCCGATGAAAACCTACAAACTTTGTTGGACTTCAGATACAACCATCGCTTTCAGGCAGAAAAGGGAACTCGTGGTGGGCCAAGTAACTGCACCGGAGCAGGAGGAAAGGATTTGATCATTGAAGTTCCCTGCGGTACAACCATTTATGATGCTGAAACTGGCGAATTGCTGGGGGATTTAACTGAGCCTAAGCAGACTTTGCTGATTGCCCAAGGTGGTAAAGGCGGACTGGGAAATCAGCATTTCTTGAGTAACCGTAACCGCGCCCCAGAATATGCCCTCCCAGGATTACCAGGGGAAATAAAGCAGCTACGCCTGGAGTTGAAACTTTTGGCAGAAGTGGGGATTATTGGCTTACCAAATGCTGGTAAATCCACTTTAATTTCATCTTTATCAGCGGCACGTCCAAAAATCGCAGATTATCCTTTCACTACCCTGATTCCAAATTTGGGTGTAGTGCGGAAACCTACTGGCGATGGTACTGTTTTCGCCGACATTCCTGGACTAATTGAGGGAGCAGCTCACGGAGCAGGGCTGGGGCATGATTTCTTGCGCCACATCGAGCGCACGCGAGTCCTACTTCACTTGATTGATGCCACTAGTGATGATGTGGTTAGAGATTACAACACAATTAAGGAAGAATTACAAGCTTATGGACGGGGTTTAGCAGAGCGCCCGCAAATTTTGGCGCTGAACAAAATTGATGCAGTTGATCGCGAAACTGTCGATTTGGAAGCGTTAGCAACCCAACTTAATCATCTCTCCTACGCCCCGGTTTTTGTGATTTCAGCCGTTACTCGCACCGGATTAGAGCCAATGCTACAAGAAATTTGGGGAATTCTCGACCAAATGAAGGTTCCTGAAGAAGTTGAGGCATTTAGATAATTCGTAATTCGTAATTCGTAATTCGTAATTCGTAATTAATATTTTCAGAAGGGGTAGCTGTCGGCAGTAGAAATACTTTGTTTTTTACTTACGGGTTAAAATTACGAATTACGTAGATTGCTTCTTGCTAGAGGCAAGTATTATTAATTACGAATTATGTTGACGAATCCTGGATCAGGGGAATCTTAATCACAAATTCAGCGCCTTGTCCTGGCTGTGAAATACATTCTAAAGAACCGCCATGTATTTCTGCAATCATCTGGTAGCTGATAGCAACCCCCATCCCCGTACCTTGACCAATAGGCTTGGTGGTAAAGAAGGGGTCGAATAGCTGTTTTTTAACATCTTCTGTTACTCCCAGGCTTCATCCAAGCGTGAGAAAGTTCGCAGAGAACGAAGCACCTCACTATTTTGCATGAGTCCAGTAATATCACTAGTACAACACGGCGGAAATAAACCAATCATTCCAAATCAACGAAAACCTTATGCTGTATTCATTTTTAATTTTTAATTTTTAAGTTTTAATTCCGCCTTGCGGTACTAGCTCTGTCACTCACACCCAAAACTTTATCTAGGAGGTGTGGGAAAAATAGATAATGGCATAGTGACAGTCAATGCTTATGGAGTTTATGCTGATAAAACATTCCCATTAATTGTGAAAATATTTAAACCTAAAAGGACGCTAAAATCAGGAGATAAATATAAAACGAAAATAGATTTAGCGTCGGAAATTATTACAGAATTAATTGATGAAGGTTTTAATATTGAACTAGTATTAGCAGATAGTTTATATGGTGAAAGCAGCCAATTTATTGAAAAGTGAGCGTTATACAACTTAGCTTATGTTGTTGCAATTAGAAGTAATTACGGAGTCTGGTTTCCAGCTATTCAAAGCGTTATCGCTAATAAGTGGTGTAAATTTGACAGAAGTTTTAGTCATCAAAAATCATAAACAAGATATATCTGAGAAATAGTTTATGGTAAAAGAAGAGCCATAAATTACTGGAAAATTACTACTGTTCCAGAAACAATGCCTGAGAATTCTACGTCTTTTGTGATGACAAATCTTCAAGGAAATCTCAAGAAAACTTTAGGCGACCTATATGGATTAAGAACTTGGGTAGAATATGGTTTTCGGCAGTGTAAATAGGAATTGGGTTGGACAGATTATCGTTTTAATAATTTCCAGCATATTGAAAGGTGGTGGGAAATTACTTTTTGTGTTTACACAATGATTACTTTAAATTCTCCAGCCTTTTTATCCTTAAATCAATCTCATCAAATTAAAACTGAGGTACAAGAAAGTCAGGGGAGTGATTTGCAAATTGCAAATTGCAAATTGCGAATTGCGAATTGGACTTACACCTATGTAAGCCAAGTCATGCTGTAGATTCGGTGCTATCCCCGTAATGCCGCCAAGATCAATTTACCCATAGCGCTTGTACTCCTAATACTGTATTCTCTGATAGATTAGCGTCTGCAAAAACAGGGATTAGCAGTAATTCCATTTCGGTTTACATCTGAAAAAGGAACTTTGTAGATTTGTCTATAAAATTACAAACTCTCAAGAGTAAAAATACTATCAATCTCTTTGCCTACTCAGCCAATGTAGGTTAAAAATCTCACCAAACAAACATTTTAGACCTATCCAAGACCCCAAGATGCCTTCTAAGCGAATCTTGTTTATCAGTAACGGCCACGGAGAGGACAACCACACCTCTCACGTTATTCAGACCTTGCGCCAATTGTGTCCTTCTATTGAGATGGCGGCAATGCCGATTGTGGGGGAAGGAAAAGCTTACCGCAGCTTGGACATTCCCATTATTGGGCCCACACAAACAATGCCCTCTGGGGGATTCTTTTACATGAAGCGCCTCTATTTGCTCAAAGATTTTCAATCGGGATTGATTGGGTTAACGTGGCGACAGTTACAAGCGGTGTTAGAGTATGCTCCCAACTGCGATTTAATTATGGCTACTGGGGATTTTGTCTCCCAGACATTTGCTTACTTAACAAAACGTCCTTTCGTTTCGTTTATCTCTTGTCTTTCTGCTATCTATGAAGGGCAATTGCGGATCAATCCGCTGCTGTGGCACGATCTGAATTCTTCTCGATGTCTGACAGTTTTTACCAGAGATTCTTATACGGCTTCTGATCTTCAGCGGCAAGGTATAGCTAAAGCTCAGTTTGGTGGTATTCCGGCTTTAGATCGCCTCGTCCCCGTTGGCAAAAACTTGTACCTAAAACCGGACGTTCCTGCGATCGCACTTTTACCAGGATCGCGGATGCCGGAAGCCGCACGAAATTTCTGTTTGCAGTTGCAACTGGTGGTAGAAATTGCCAAGGTGATGCCTTCAGGATTCCAGTTTCGCGCCGCCTTGGTACCAAATTTGATGGAACAATTAGACGACATTGCTAAAAGCCAAGGTTGGGAACTGAATCAAGGCATACTCACCTATTCTCCTCCAGGAAGTTCTGCTGAGGAATCACCGCTTGTAGAAGTGAGATGTTACTCAGATGCCTTCAGTGATATTTTGTATTACTCTACCCTCGTCATTGGCATGGCAGGGTTGGCAGTGGATTTAGCTGTAGCGATCGGCAAACCGATCATCCAGATTCCCGGAGAGGGCCCGCAATTTACCTATCAATTTGCAGAAGCGCAAACGCGCCTGTTGGGCATAAATGCCCAAACCATCGGCACTAAGCCAGCAACCCCTGAGATTCTCAAGCAAGCAGCGAAACGAGTAGTTGAAACTTTACAAGATTCAGACTACCTCGCTAAGTGCAAAGAAAATGGCCCTGAGCGATTTGGCCCACCCGGCGCATCTGAGAGAATTGCCCGCTTTCTACTAAACTCTCTAGGAGAAACTTGAGTAGAAATTTCGTCAGAATTTAGGAGTCAGTACGGTTCGGTAGCATGGTGTGGTAGGCTAACGCCGTAATGCATCTCAATTCTGACTGGAGGCAGAGCGTCTCCGGCTCCGCTCCTGAATCTTGTACAGACGCGATTCATCGCGTCTCTCTTGTACTCCTAACTCCTGAATTCTTACTTACCTATGAAAGTCCGCTCTAGTTACTGGCAACTGTTGCCTTATCTCTGGCCCCAATGGCCGCTGTTAATTCGGGGATTGGCTTGTATTCTAGGATTTGTGTTATTCACCCTAGCAGTGCCCTATTTAGCAGGTCAGGTCGCTTTTTATCTTGGCCAGGGAAATGTTAACCAGATTGCCTACTGGCTCGGACTAGCCACTGTGGTATTTTTGGTTCGAGGGCTTTGTCAATACGGGCAGAATGTCTTTATGATTGCTGCTGCCCTGAACATGGTTTTAAACTTGCGTAAGCGGGTTTATGCTCACCTGCACAAACTTGGATTAGATTACTTTGAAACCACACAGACAGGAGACTTGACTTATCGCCTGACAGAAGATATTGATCGCGTCGGCGAGATTGTAGACAAGTTATCCCATCAGTTTCTTTCCAATTTTTTGCAGTTAATTGCAATTCCCATTTACATGCTCTACCTGAATTGGCCGCTCACTCTTGCAGGTTTGATTTTGGCTCCTTTAATGGCTTGGTTAATCGGGCAATTTGGTGAGCGATTACTCGTGCTATCTCGCCAGAGCCAAAATCAGGTTTCCAATTTGTCGGCGATGCTAACTGAAGTATTTAGCGGGATTCGCATCGTTCAAGCTTTTGCAGCCCAAGAATATGAGGTGAAGCGATTCAATAAAGAAGCAGAAATCAATCGCCAAGCTAAATATCGCGCTCTACAACTCAAATCCATTCAGTTTCCCGTTGTTGGTTTTTTGGAAGCAGTTAGTATTATGCTGCTGTTTTTATTGGGAGGATGGCAGATTTCTCAGAATCAGCTGACTGCTCAAGGGTTTATCAGTTTCTTAGCTGCTGTGGCTTTACTGATTCAGCCAATCGACTTGTTGATTAGCAATTACAACGAGTACAAACAGACTGAAGCTTCCGTTGAACGCATCTTTGAACTGATGGCGAAGGAGCCTAGTATCAGCGAAAAATCCAATGCTCAGGCAATGCCAAGGGTTATGGGCAAGGTAGAGTATCGTCATGTCGATTTCGCCTACAATCCCGATCAGCCAGTGCTAAAGGATCTCTGCCTGAACGCTTCTCCTGGTGATGTCATTGCCTTGGTTGGTTCTTCTGGAGCAGGTAAATCGACGTTAATTAATCTTTTACTTCGCTTTTATGACCCTCAGAGGGGTCAAATTCTGGTTGATGATATTGATATCCGTGATGTTACACTCACCAGCTTGCGCCATCAAATTGGCATTGTTCCCCAAGATGTTACTCTTTTTTCGGGAACGATCGCTGAAAATATCGGTTATGGTCAGGAAAAATTAGATATATCAGCGATTCAAGAAGCAGCAAAGATTGCCAATGCTCACTCCTTCATCACCCAGTTTTCCCAGGGTTATCATACCTGGGTGGGAGAGCGGGGAGTTAACTTATCAGGAGGACAACGCCAAAGATTAGCGATCGCCAGAGCAGTTGCCAACGATCCTCGAATTCTCATCCTGGATGAAGCCACCTCTGCCCTAGATTCTGAATCAGAAGCACTAGTTCAAGAAGCACTAGAACGAGTGATGCAAAATCGTACCGTGTTTATTATCGCCCATCGCTTGAGCAGCGTTCGTCGGGCTGACTGCATTCTCGTAATCGAACAAGGAGAGGTGGTTGAAGCTGGTACTCACACCTCCCTGTTGTCTCAAGAAGGACGGTATGCCCGTTTTTACGCCCAACAGTTCTACTCTACAGATGAGTAGTAGTCTGTCAATAAATGAGTAATGAGTAATGAGTAATGAGTAATGAGTAATGAGTAATGAGTAATACTTATTACTTGTTACTCATTACTTCAAAATTAAAGACAGTTGGAGTCGGCGATTTATCCCGTCTCTCTAACTTTATCAAATCAACATCCCAGCAACACAAGCGGTGATAAAACCCGCTAACAATCCGCCAATCATTGACCTGACACCCATACGAGCTAAGTCATGCTGGCGATTTGGTGCTATCCCCGCAATGCCACCAATGGTAATGCCAATTGAACCTATATTCGCAAAATTACATAAGGCATAAGTCGCAATAGTTACTGCACGCTGGGAGATTTTACCACTCTCAATTAGTGCCTTCAAATCTAAAAAAGCAATAAACTCATTCAAAATTGTCTTTGTACCTAATAATGCCCCAACTTGCCGACAATCAGCCCAAGGTACGCCCATTAGCCACGCCACGGGAGCCATAATAAAAGACAAAATCCACTGTAATGAGAGTTGCTGTAAGCCTACAAATGATCCCAACCATCCCAAAAGTGCATTGAGAGCAGCCAATAATCCCAAAAAGGCGATAATCATCACCCCAACGTTAACTGCTAGCTTCACACCGTCAATTGCTCCAGTAGTAGCAGCATCAATGACATTTACATAATTCGTTTCTACATCTACTTTTGCTTTACCAAGCGTCTCTGAAACTTCTGTTTCTGGGTAAAGTAATTTTGATACCACCAATGACATGGGAGCAGTCATAAAGAAAGCAGCAATCAGGTGTTCTGTTGGGATGCCAAAGGAAAGATATGCCCCTAGTACTCCACCGGCAATTGTGGCAAAACCACCAGTCATCACGGCATGGAGTTCTGATTGCGTCATATTGGCTACATAAGGCTTAACCATCAACACTGATTCTGTTGGGCCCAAAAAGATATTACCTGCACAGGATAAAGATTCAGAACCCGATGTTTTCATCGTTTTCATCATTACCCACGCCATTACCTTTACCACCATCTGCAAAATGCCGTAGTAATACAAGACGCTGATGAAGGCAGAGAAGAAGATAATTGTCGGCAGCACTTGAAAAGCAAAGAAATGATCTTTAAAATTTTCTCCAAAGACAAATTTTGCACCGACATCAGAAAATGCTAAAAATTGGCTGACAACATCTCCCAGAGATTTAAACGCAGTCAAACCCCAAGGAGTTTTAAGAATCACTAGCGCAAATGCAAACTCCAATCCCAAACCCCATGCTACTATGCGCCAACGCACCGCACGACGATTAATAGAGAAAGCGTAGGATATACCGATAAAAACTAAGATTCCCAACGCAGAGATGGCGCGTTCCATGTTGACTCCTGGAAAGGTATTGCTAAGGCACTTAGTCACAGAGCATACACAAAATCTGCATTTTTTTGTGATTTTGTAGCCAATTACTAGAGTTTTGATGCTGTAAATCAGAATTTAGCGATCGCACATTCATTAAAAAGAGGCAGAGGGCAGGGTGCAGAAGGAAAAACTTTTCTCCCTTTCTCCCTGCTCCCTTGCTTCTTCCCCATTCCCTTCTGCGTGGAGTTTTTCATATCTTGTTACAAAATTGTCTCCCCAAATCTTAAGCACATTTGCATTAATGGGAACAATCAATGTGAACAACAAAAAATTAATCTTATAGGGAAAAGACAATCATGGCAGCACTAATTGGTTATCAAATAAATGAACTAATTTATTCCGGCTCAAAAACCCTAGTACATCGCGGCATTAGAGAATCAGATCAAAAACCAGTCGTGATTAAACTATTACGGCGTGAGTATCCCACATTTTACGAACTCGTGCGGTTTCGCAATCAGTACACCATTGCGAAAAATCTAGATATTGATGGAATTATCAAAACTTATAGTCTAGAGAACTATCAAAACAGCTATGCCTTAGTTATGGAAGACTTGGGTGGCATTTCTCTCCAAGAAGAGATGGCGAAATGGGGAGATAAGGGAATGGGGGGAAGTGCTGATGGGTTGCAGACATTTTTTCACATTGCTTTGCAAATTATCTCCATTCTTGACGGACTATATCACAACCGAGTGATTCACAAAGACATCAAACCCGCCAATATTTTGATTAACCCCACCACAAAAGATATAAGACTCATCGATTTTAGTATCGCTTCCTTACTTTCTAAAGAAACGCAAACTCTGACTAATCCAAATATTCTAGAAGGGACATTAGCATATCTTTCTCCCGAACAAACCGGACGAATGAACCGGGGAATTGACTACCGCAGCGACTTTTATTCCTTGGGTGTCACCTTTTTTGAACTCCTCACCGGACAGTTACCTTTCAAATCTGATGAACCGATGGAATTGGTGTATTGTCATTTGGCAAAGCTTGCTCCACAGGTACATAGTCTCAATCCCAATATTCCCCCAATTCTGTCTGAGATTATCAGCAAACTGATGGCAAAAAATGCCGAAGATAGGTATCAGAGTGCATTAGGGTTGAAATATGACTTAGAAATTTGCTGGCGTCAGTGGCGAGAAACTGGCAGTATTGATGTCTTTGAGTTAGGAGTGCGAGATATTTGCGATCGCTTCATCATCCCAGAAAAGCTCTATGGTCGGCAAGCAGAAGTAGAAAGCTTACTCGCAGCATTTGATAGAGTAGCACAGGGAAACACTGAGATGATTTTAGTAGCAGGTTTCTCTGGTATTGGTAAAACTGCCGTTGTTAACGAAGTCCATAAACCCATTGTGCGACAACGGGGTTATTTTATCAAAGGGAAATATGACCAATTCCAACGCAACATTCCCTTGGGAGCTTTTGTACAAGCATTTCGAGATTTGATGGGGCAATTACTTAGTGAAACCGATGCTCAACTTGAAAAATGGAAAGCCGCAATTCTCACAGCTTTGGGTGAAAATGCTCAAGTAATTATCGAAGTTATTCCCGAACTAGAAAAAATTATTGGGCAACAACCGCCAGTATCTGAACTTTCTGGGACTGCTGGACAAAATCGTTTCAATTTACTGTTTCAGAAATTTATCCAAGTTTTCACAACCAAGGAGCATCCTTTAGTGATGTTTCTTGATGATTTACAATGGGCAGATTCAGCATCTTTGAAGTTTATGCAATTGCTGATGATTGAAGCTGAAATTCACTATATGTTAGTTATTGGTACTTATCGTAATAATGAAGTTTATCCAGGACATCCGTTAATATTGACATTAGAAGAAATTCATAAATCTAGAGAAATTATTAATACTATTATTTTAGATAATCTCAATCGCATAGATGTAAATCATCTAATTAATGATACTCTTAAAGGTGACTTAGTAATTACCCAAAATCTTACAGATTTAGTATATCAAAAAACTCAAGGGAATCCCTTATTCACTAATCAGTTCCTCAAATCGCTGCACGAAGAGAAGTTAATTAACTATAACTTTGATATGGGTCATTGGCAATGTGATATTGCTCAGGTTAGAGCATTAGCTTTTACTGATGATTTAGTAGAGTTTATGGTGCTTCAGTTGCAGAAGTTACCAGAAGCAACTCAAAAAGTTTTGCAGCTTGCAGCTTCTATTGATAATCAGTTTGACTTAGCAACTCTCGCAATTGTCCATGAAAAATCTCTATCAGAGACAGCAGCAGACCTATGGAAAGCTTTGCAAGAAGGTTTAGTCATCCCCACAACTGAGGTTTACAAGTTTTATCAACAGGAGTCAGGAGCATCTCTAATTGCTACTGATTCTTGGATGCTGAATTCTGGCTCCTGTTCATATAAATTTTTGCACGATCGCGTTCAACAAGCTGCTTATTCTCTAATTCCTGAAGACCAAAAACAGACAGTACACCTGAAAATTGGGCGATTAATTTTGAGGAATATTTCTCTTGAACAGCGCGAAGAATATCTCTTTAAATTAGTCAATCAGTTAAATTTGGGAGTTAAACTAATTACTCAGCCAGAGGAACGAGAAGAACTGGCAAAATTAAATCTAACTGCAAGTCATAAAGCCAGAATTTCGACTGCTTATGAAGCTGCTATAGAATACATAAATTTTGGAATTAGGTTACTCACAGAAGATTGCTGGCAAGATCAGTATGAGTTAGCTTTAGCAATGTACTCAACATCTGCCGAGGTAGCCCATCTTAACGGTGATTTTGAACAGATGGAGCAATCAGTACAAGTAATATTAGAACATGGCAAAACCCTGAGCGATAAAGTCAAAGCCTACGAAGTTAAAATCTTATCTCTGGTAGCACAAAATAGAATGTGGGAGGCGATAAAAACGGGACTAAAAGTTCTCAAATTATTGGGGATAGAACTACCCGAACAGCCAACACCAGAAGATATTTCCCGTGGACTACAGGAGACACAATTAGCTTTAGAGGGTAAAGCCATTGAAGACTTACTAGAGTTAAAAGTAATGACTGAGCCAGATAAGTTAGCAGCCATGAGTATATTGACAAATATAGCTGCTGCTGCTTATTTAGTTATCCCAGAACTCTATCCCCTAATATTGTTCAAACAGGTTATGTTATCCCTCAAGTATGGAAATACCGCTAATTCTCTCTATGGATATTCATGTTATGGACTGATTCTGTATACTTTTCTTGGAGATGTTGAATCTGGTTATCAATTCGGTCAATTGACTCTCAGGTTATTAGATAAATTGAATGCTAAAGAATTCATAGCTAAGACCTATGCAGTTGTTTATGGCTCTTTGAATTCTTGGAAAAATCATATTAGAGAACTTTTGCATCCTATACAATCAGCCTATTCTAGCGGGTTAGAAACAGGAGATTTAGAATTTGCAGGTTATTGTGCATTTATTTATTCCTTGAATTCATATTTGGCTGGTAAAGAATTATCTTCCGTAGTACAGATAATAGAAAATTATAGTCAAGGACTCGCACAACTTCGTCAAGAACCATCGCGAATTAGAAATGAACTGTATCGACAAGTAGTGCTTAACTTACTTTCAAGAAATGAAAATCCTTGCCGTTTAATCGGTGATGCTTACAATGAAGAAACCATGTTACCGCTTCATTCCCAAAGTCATGACAAAACCATGATTTGTTCATTGCATTTTAATAAATTGGTTCTCTGTTATTTATTTGGTGAGTATACTCATGCGATTGAAAATGCTGAAATAGCACTGAATTATTTAGATAGTCTGATTGGAAGTCTGATTGTTCCTCTATTTCATTTCTATGATTCTCTAAGCCAATTAGCCGTATATTATGAGGCTTCTGAAGACGAGCAAGCATTCATCTTCAAACGAGTTACATCCAATCAGGAAAAAATGCAGAATTGGGCGCATCATGCACCGATGAATCATTTACATAAGTTTTATTTAGTGGAGGCTGAACGTTATCGCATTCTTGGCGAATATATTCAAGCAATGGAAATGTACGATCGCGCCATTTATGGAGCCAAAGAAAATGAATATATTCAAGAAGAAGCTCTGGCTCACGAACTCGCCGCCAAATTTTATTTGAGATGGGGTAAAGAGCAAATTGCCCAAACCTATTTGACAAATGCTTATTACTGCTATGTTCGTTGGGGCGCTAAAGCCAAAGTTTATGATTTAGAAAAACGTTATCCTCAATTACTCGCCCCAATTCTCCAATGGGAAACAATTCGCCTCAATCCCACAGAAATAGCATCTACTCTCCATAAAATACCCTTGTCTAGTTTTAATGCTGGTATGACAATTTCATCTTCATCTAGTAGCACCAGCATTTCCGAAGCTTTAGATTTAGCAAGTGTTCTCAAAGCATCTCAAGCACTTTCTAGCGAAATTCATTTAGAGAAGTTGCTTTCTACATTAATGCAAGTGGTGATGGAGAATACCGGAGCGAAAAAATGTGCTTTAATTTTACTCAAGGATAATGTTTGGGTGATAGAAGCAATCGCAACATTTCAGAAAGTGCCAACTCTTCTGCAATCTATTCCTATTGAGTTGAGCCAAGATATCCCTTTAACTCCAATTAACTATGTCAAACGCACTTTAGAAACATTGGTAGTTGATGATGCGATTGTGAAAAATTCCTTCACCTCCGACTCCTACATTATCCAACAACAACCCAAGAGTTTGCTGTGTACCCCAATTCTCCATCAAGGGAAGTTAATCGGCATCCTTTATTTAGAAAATAATCTCGTTGCCGGAGTATTCACCCATGAGAGACTCCAAGTAATCAATCTATTGTGTTCACAAGCTGCCATATCTTTAGAAAATGCTTCTCTCTATCAGCGATCGCAAAATAATTCCCAACAATTAGAACACTCACTCACAGATTTAAAGCAGATGCAACTACAATTGGTGCAAAGTGAGAAAATGTCAGCATTGGGTAATTTAGTTGCAGGTGTAGCCCACGAAATCAACAATCCTGTAGGCTTTATTGCAGGTAATATCCAACCTGCTGTTGATTTGGTTGGAGATTTGTTTCACCTGATCGAGCTTTATCAGGAAAAGTTTCCGAATCCGGGTGTAGAAATTGAAGAAGAAATTGCCACAATTGACCTAGAATATATTAGAGAAGATTTGCCAAAAATGATTTCTTCGATGAAATTAGGTATTGACCGCATTCGGAATATTAGCAACAGTTTGCGAACCTTTTCTAGAGCAGATACAGAAAATAAAGTTGCTTTTAATATTCACGATGGCATCGACAGTGCAATTTTGATTCTGAAGCATCGCTTAAAAGCATCGGAACTACATCCAGATATTAAAATAGTGAAAAAATATGGGGATATATCTTTAGTCAAATGTTTTCCTGGGCAACTC
Source organism: Nostoc sp. UIC 10890 (assembly GCF_054786515.1). Lineage (NCBI taxonomy): Bacteria > Bacillati > Cyanobacteriota > Cyanophyceae > Nostocales > Nostocaceae > Nostoc > Nostoc sp. UIC 10890. Next base: position 195,427 of record NZ_JBSGKF010000001.1, on the reverse strand, counting down.
AATCAGGTATTTATGAATTTATTAGCAAATGCCATTGATGCTCTAGAGGAGTCTAACATTGGACGTAATTTTCACGAGATTAATAATAGAATTGAGATTAAAACTTGTTTGAATGAAGACAAACATCATGTTTTAATTTACATTCAAGATAATGGTATGGGAATGTCTGAGGAAGTCAAACAAAAGATTTTTAACCATTTATTTACAACTAAATCTGTAGGTAAAGGTACAGGATTAGGATTAGCGATCGCCCGTCAAATTATTGTCGAAAAACATGGCGGCACTCTAGAGGTTAATTCTGTACAGGGAGAAGGTACAGAATTTGTGATTCAAATTCCGATTTAAAATTACCCCTCCGGGCGTGGGTAGCCAAAGCTGAGATGGCTACCAATGAGTGTGTAGAAGTCATTGGGGGCGTGTGCAGCACCCCCTGCACAACCAGGAACCTTGCACTTATCGCTAACAGTTCGGGCGACTTTGTAAAGCTTGGTGGTGTGTGGTGTCATGTCCCAACCTTCGCCACCATAACTTGTGGTTTTTTCAATATTATGTAAAACGATCGCTTCCAGCCGCCAACCATTGATTTTGCATTCGCCCAAACGATAGATATTAGACAATGCTGGATCTGATAAAGCCAGACGTAACTCTCTTTCTATTTGTACAAAGTCAGGCTTTTCCGGCTGCATCTGCAAGTAAGCAAGCAATTCTGCGGCTGATGTGCCAGTTCTAAAAAACACCGATGCATAACCGTCTCCCCCAGAAACGACTCTCCAATCAACTAAGGTGAGTTCTGGTGACTGCGCCAGGGTAACAATCAGTGAGGTATCAGCTTGGTTATCTGTACCAGTTATGCCACCATAACCAGACTCAATGCCAAAATTGCGATCGCAAACACCAATAATTTGCCAGACATAGTGTGCAACAGTAACTATAGGTTCATCTCTTTGTATACCCGACATAACTTCAGCATAGTTGCTCTGGTCAACATACAAATCATAAGAACCTGGAGTATTGGAGTTTCCACATGGCGCATTGATTAATTTGCCAACAAAGTGGCAGTGTTTAAAGCCAGCCAGTGGATGCTGGCGCACCAAAGTAGCAAGGCGTTCAGCATCAGATGGAGCAAAAGTGGCACTGAAGTAGTAATGAGGACCTTGGCCGCATTCTTTGATTTCCCAGAACCAATCCTGAAATGTACTCATCTGTAAAGGCACACACAACAAAATAAGACCAAGATAACTGGTGGCAGATAAAATTAAACACCCAGGATATAACCTCTAGGCGATCGGGTGCAGTAATTTGTTAGGTGGCGTTGGGTTCTTCAGGATCTTCACCCAGGATTTGCTGTGCAGCGTGTCGGATGTACAGAATACGCACCATAGATACTTCTTGATCCTCCAAAATAGTGAAAAGGATGCGATATGAGTTGCGTCCTCGACCATAAAGTAGTTGTCGAATTTCTTGGCTGAAATACTCATTTTCTGGTGCTAAAGGACAGCGCTTCGGCATTTGAGACAAAGAATCAATCGCTTGCAGCAATTCGGCATACCATTGACTTGCCCTTGAAGGGGATGTGACTTGGGACAACCGAAGGAAGGCACTGTCTGCTTCAAACTCCGCCACACTGGAAATTTCGATGCGATATTTCATGAATCAGCTGGCAGATTATACTTGCGACGCTGTTCTTGAGCAAACTCATGAAAAGACCGGAATCGTCCTGTCTCAAAATCATCTAATCCTTGTTGAATCCCCTTTATTGCCTCCTCTGATTCTTGTACTTCCCACTCTAGGACACTGGTAAGCAACTCAGATGCTACAAAACTAACATCTTGACCTTGGCGAGTGGCTTTGTCACGTAATAATGCTTCTAATTCTGGGCTAAGGGTAATGACAATTGGCATAGAGCTACTTCCTTTGGCATTGAGCCTCTGCGCGATATTCTAGCAAACACAGCAATCAGTAGCTATCTAAATATTTTGTATCTTTCATCATACTGTTGATCCTAACCAGAAAGCCTTGTTTCATGGGGTGCAACTGACTTGTTAAGTTATATCTTTATGTACTCTCCAATATTCAAATAGATTTTTAACTTTCACCATCTCTACAGGTTTAAAAATAAAGTGCTGATCCTCTCTATCGAGGTCACTCTGAATATGCCTTCCGATATCTGAATCATCTATCTCATCCAGTTTATTTAAATTATTCGAGAGATAATTCTCAAATTCCTTACGCTCATCATGATTTCTGTATAACAGAAATATAGCCTCTCCACCCCTGCTCTGAAAGTCAATTTTGCTATCTGTCATGAAATTTAGAAACGCTCCATTCCTGCTTTGAAGCACATAGTAGATATACCAAACTTCACGTCTTGATACTCGAATATGACCATTACTAGGTACTGCTAATTCAATCCTCATTTCATCGCAGTACATATAAGGCAGAGTGAACAATGTTGTAGATAAGTATTTAAATTCTGCTTCTCCTATAAACGAACTTTTATTTATATAGAAATAACTAAATATATCCCTAAACTCTTTTGGCTCTCCGAATTTTATTTGATACTCAGGATTATATTTGTGATAAGCACACTCTTTATTTCCTATATCCTTGTCCCATTCCTCTGGCTTCCATAAGAAATCAACGATTCTATCGCTGGGCTGGACATCCAACCCAAAACGTTCTCGCCACATCATTTCAATTATTCTGATGTCAGCACTTTTGTCAATAGGTGTATTCGTATCAATGTTTCTTGTGTAAATGCTGTTTGCTCTTATTTGCTTGTCCCTATCTCTGTACTCGTCTCTTAAATAGTAAGGTTTAAAGGGTTTATCAAAGATTATTAAAACATCTATTTCATGGCTTTCTAATTCAAATGTCCTTAATTCGATCTCTGGTCTTATGTCGCCAGCAAACGGCTTTGAGCGCAAAAAATCGATCAAGTCAGTTTGTGACTTTCTATTTTCGTGCTCTACTCCTTTTATTTCACAGCCAGCTTGAGGATCGCCCACTCCAAATATTAGGTACTTATTTCCCTTATGTAACGAATTAGCGAGACAAAGAATATCGTGAAGCAGTGAAGCCTTATTGTCATGATGCTTCTCTTTAAAATCCCAATATTGACCTTCTCGCTTCGTTGCCACTAACTGTTTGATTTCAGCCTGTAGATTGAAATCCATTAAGACTCCGGACTGCAAAGGTGCAGTTTAACACATTAAATAGGGTAATCATAAGGCACAAGGGGATTGAAGCGTGTTTAATTGGGTTTCACAACCCCATAACCGTGCGATAATGAGCCTCGATTTGTGCTACAGTTTCAGACTTACGCTTTGTCTCCCATTGACTGCGGTTAAATAATTCTTGTCGCAATTCATCAACGTTAATTGTTGTCACTTTCCCATCAGCAACAATTTGCTTACCATTCACCCAAGCACTATCTACAACATTACTAGGACGACCTAAAACTAGCAAACCAATAGGATCTGTACGGGGTAATAATGATAAATTGGTGAGATCATAAAGTACCAAATCTGCTTGTTTCCCCACAGTTAAGGAACCAAGCTTATCTGCTATATTCAGACCCTTTGCACCTCCCAAAGATGCCATTTCTACTGCTTGTCTGGGTGTAATCCAATGCTGATAATCTGAGTCTGTAATATTATGTAAAATAGAACCAATTTTAATAGCTTCTAACAAATCTTGTGAGTCATTACTCGAAGCACCATCACAACCAAAAGTTACATTTATCCCAGCTTGGCGATATTTTAAAATGGGAGCGATGCCACTGCCTAAACGCAAATTACTTAAGGGATTATGAACAACTGTAGATTGAGTTTCGGCGAGGATGGCGATATCAGCATCATTTAACCAGACGCAATGAGCAAGTGAAGTGCGATCGCTCAAAAATCCGATTCTTTTCAAATGTTCCACAGCAGTACAACCGTACTTTTCTTCGGCGAGTTTTTCCTGTGCCCTGGTTTCAAGTAAATGGGAGTGACGACAAAGATTGTAGCGATCGCTTAACTCAGTACATCCCTGAAATAAAGCATCAGTACACAATTGAATTCCCGTTGGCGCAACTAAAATATTTACACCCTCATCTGGGCGATGAAACTGTCTTACCGCCTCTTCAATAATTTCCAATGTTGCCGCAGTTGAGCGAAAATAAGGCTCATGAGTTTGAGTTGATTCCCCGGATGGAATACCTGCGGTGAGAGATTCATCTTGAATTAAGGGGGCGATAAAGGCACGAATTCCTACTTCTCTGTAAGCGCGAGTTGCAATGGCGATCGTTTCTAACTCAAGTCCGGGAATTAACACCAGATGATCTACCACACTCGTCCCGCCGGAAAGTAAGGTTTCCACCGCAGTCCCCAAGGCGCTGAGATAAACCTCTTCGGGATCGAGGGGGGCAAAATCATACAGTTCCGCCAACCATAATTCTAAAGGGAACATTGACATGATTCCTCGCTGCCACATCTCTGATGAGTGGGTGTGGGCGTTGAAAAAGCCAGGTAGCAACAGCTTATTTTTGCCATCTATGGCAGTGCCGATTACTTGTAGATTAGGGGAAATGGCTGCGATCGCACCATCTACAATCTGTACGTCTACCGTTGCATAATCATCACTGACGGCAATCAAAACATTCTGGATGGTGAAATTTAGCATATTTAACCTTGATTAAGTAATTGTATTTTCAACTGAATTTCAAGTTACAAAATAGGAACTGGTGTTGGGTATTGCAATTTTATGAATTTACCATTACGGACATTGGGAGTTGCACCAAATGCGTGGACAGTGAATGATGCGATCGCAGATATCACTCGTCCTCAAAAGACCCCACAACCCGTTATTTTATCAACAGAAACTAAAACCCTGCGCTTAGACTTGGCAAAAGCTGCTATCCTCGTCATTGATATGCAAAACGACTTCTGTCACCCTGATGGCTGGTTAGCGCATATCGGTGTGGACGTAACTCCGGCGCGTCAACCTATTGAACCTTTGAACAACTTACTTCCAGAACTGCGTGAGGCTGGTGTTCCGGTAATTTGGTTAAATTGGGGGAATCGTCCCGACTTGCTCAATATTAGTGCTAGTTCGCGTCATGTTTATAACCCCACAGGGGGAGGTGTGGGATTAGGTGATCCACTGCCAAGCAATGGTGCTAGAGTACTCATGGCAGGTAGTTGGGCCGCAGCAGTAGTAGACGAACTAGAACAACTTCCCGAAGATATTCGTGTGGAAAAATACCGCATGAGTGGGTTTTGGGATACCCCATTAGATAGTATTTTGCGAAATCTGGGAAAGACAACATTATTTTTTGCTGGTGTTAATGCCGATCAATGTGTGCTAACCACGTTATGTGATGCCAATTTCTTAGGATATGATTGCGTATTAGTTAAAGACTGCACTGCTACAACTTCTCCTGAATATTGTTGGCTAGCGACATTGTATAACATCAAACAATGCTTCGGTTTTGTCGCTGACTCGCAAGCAATTTTAACAGCGCTGCAAAAGGGTGAGGAGTAAATCAATTTTGGATTTTGGATTAATTCCATGTATAAATGCTCTTTCTTAGATCAAGAATTTTAGATTTTTTATCGCGGTTCAGTTCGCTTTCTCTCAGACATTTTGAAATTTGGAATAATTAAAAATTTAAAATTCTGTGATTTAGGAATTGGATCTTAGTGTTAGGAATTTTCATACCCATCGATAACTTCAGAGGGGATAAAAAATGTACGCTACTCGTTGTGTAATTCCGGTTATCAAATCTCTCAAAGATTACCAGGTATATCGCATCAGTCCCAACGACTCTAATCGATTAGCAATTATTTTCGATTCGATAAATGCTAATACTTCCTTGACTTGCTGCATAGAAATTTTTGATGTTGGTGGACAAACACCGCCAAATCGCCATCAGTGGGCGGTGGAAATGTTTTTTGTCCTCAAAGGGGAAGCGATCGCCATGTGTGACGGCAAAAGTGCCACAATCAAGGCTGGAGATAGTTTATTAGTGCCTCCTACTGGTACTCATTTGATTAAAAACACTGGTTCTACTCGCTTGTATACGTTGACTGTGATGATTCCCAATGAAGACTTTTCGGAATTGATTCGCAGTGGCATTCCGTCGGAGTTAGATGAAGAAGATATGGCAGTATTGGGGAGATTGAATGCTTTGATGCCCTGTTAAAATAATTCGTAATTCGTAATTCGTAATTCGTAATTCGTAATGACGTTCTCTACGAGACGCTAAAAGCGTAGCTTGCAACTCTTACAGAGTACGCGGACTCGCTAACGTAATTCGTTTCTCGTTCCCATGCTCTGCCTCTGATCAAGCCAAATCCTCATGTAGAGACGCGATTTATCGCGCAATACAGTTCAGAATGAGCAACAAAACACTTGTAGAGACGGCGATTCATCGCGTCTTCAAAGACAAATTATCTACATCAGTAACCTTAACCCAAGCGTATTGGGTAGAAGGCGCAAATCATTTAGAGATTCGTTCTCTCGTTCCCATGAATAACATGGGAACGAGAGAATATTAGGAATGATCAATAATTTGTTTAACAACACCAATAAAGCGTTCCATATCAGCGTGAGTAATAGCTCCCATTGTCGATACTCGAAAGATAGATTGAGCTAAATTTCCCTGTCCAGAATAAATTATGTAGTCCTGTGCTTTCAGTTGGTCATGAAATTCCTCATACTTGAAACCGTCTGGCAAGTAGTAGGCATTCAAGACAACGGATGAACTACCAAGAGGAAGTAGGGGTTTAATTCCCATTGAGGCTAACCCGTCTCTGACTAAGCCGGCAAGTTGGTTGTAATGGCTGTGTCTGACACGCCAACCCCCGGCTTCTGCCATTTCTTGCAGAGCTTCTGTTAAAGCATAAAATGTCTGTACTGATTGCGTAAAAGGTGTGCCACCTCGGTCTTGTTGCTGGCAATAAGTTGCTAAATCTAAATATAATGTGCGGGGGATTGTGTCTACTGACGGCAGTGCATCCCGTTGCAGGATGACGAAGGATACTCCGGGGACACCATGCAGACATTTATTGGCTGTCGCAGCGCAAGCGGTGATTCCCCAATCTGCAAAATTTAATTCTTCAGCACCAAAACTGCTGACTGCATCTACTAATAGTTTGATGCGGCGTTCTTGGCAAATTGGCGCAAGTTCCGCTAAATTATTTAGGCGACCCGTAGTAGTTTCGTGATGGACGACAGCAAGATGGGTGATGTCGGCATTTTCATCCAGGAGTTTGATTAAAGCGTTGATATCGATTTCGGCATCCCAAGGATGGGAAAGTGTGATGTAATCAATGCCGTGGATTTTGGCGATTTTGGATAGTCGTTCGCCATACACACCGTTTTCAATTACCAGCAACTTCCCGTCTGTGGGTACTAGACTGCTAATCATCGCTTCCATCGCGGCGGTTCCAGAACCAGTGAGAAGAACTGCTGCCCAGCCGCTCCCAAGACCATAAACTTGAAGTAGCTGTTCGCGGATTTTGCTTTGAAGTTGGGAAAATTCCACCTCACGATGACACAAGTCGGGACGCAACAGGGCATTTCTAACGCGATCGCTTAAATTAACTGGGCCGGGATTTAGTAAAATCATTTTGTCATTTGTCATTTGTCATTTGTCATTTGTCATTTGTCATTGGTCATTTGTCATTGGTCATTGGTCATTTGTCATTGGTCATTGAGCATTAATAAATAAAGAGTTTGTACTTTGAATTTATTAATTACGAATTACGAATTACGAATTACGAATTACCAATGTGTTTCATGAAGCGTTGTAAAACTGCTTCCGGGGTAAGGTTGGGTCTGGGTAGCTTTTCTAAAGTTCCGGGACGGATTTTTAAATGAGCGAATTTAGGTCTATTGTTAGCATCTGCGGTAAATAAGGCATCTAAAAGCGAAGGGTCGTCTCCGGCTAATGTCACGCCGTAACCGCACGCTTCGGCAATTTTGGCAAAGGAGATACCCGCAGAGACGGTTGCTTGTGCGCCTGTGGAATCGTGGACTTCATTATCTAAAAGAATATGGGTTAAGTTAGCACCGCCATAAGTGCCGATGGTAGCAAAATTACCCATTCGCATCAGTGCTGCCCCATCGCCATCAATGACTACTACCTTGAGGTCTGGACGTGCTAGAGATAATCCCAATCCCATTGAGGAAGCGCAGCCCATCGAGCCGACCATATAAAGATGATTGGCGCTGTCTTTACTAGCAAAGAGTTCGCGTCCCGTATATCCGGTGGTGGCAATTATTACAGTGTTTTCTGGATCGGTAAGTTCCACAATCCGAGCTAATGCTTCGCTGCGAGAGACGCGTTGTTCTTTGTGATCCCGAAAAAAGCTTTGCTGAATATGAGTGCTACTACTATTTTCTCGTTCGGGGATAGAAGAACGGGTGAGGGCATGGGGGGCAATTGTTCCCTTACGCATAATTAGAGCATAAGGTCGGCGCTCTTGTTGCATGTAAGCTGTGGCTCTTTGCAAAACTGGTTCTATCTCTGCTGCATCTGTGGGAAAAAATTCCCAAGGTATAGTAATAGTTTCCAACAATTTATCTGTGATTTGCCCCATTAATTCATGTTGCGGTTCATCTTGTAAATTGTGATCGCCTCGCAGGGTACAAATCAGCAGCAGCGGAATCCGAAAGATATAAGCTAGGGAAGTTAGCGGGTTGACTGCATTCCCCAAACCAGAGTTTTGCATCATCACCACCGCTGGTTTACCAGCAATTGTGGCTCCCGCTGCGATCGCAACAGCATCTCCCTCATTGGCTGCGGAGATATATCTAAGTTGAACGTCATTGATGACGTAGTTAATAAAAGGCGTGAGAAAAGAACAGGGTACACCGGTGTACCACCCAAAGCCAAAATTACGCGCAGCTTCTACAAATTCTTCTGCCTGGATCATATTAAGGGGATTGGGGATTGGGAATTAGGATTGGGAGGAAAGATTATTATTTCAGCTTTAGAACACAAAGACAAAGCATCAAGCTTAAAACTTCCTATTCTCCAGTCCCCAGTCCCCAATCCCTATCGCTTCAATTGAAAAGCAAGGTCAAGATCATCTAAAGAATTAACATCTAACCAGTTACCGCGAATATAAAGTACCTTGATTGGTTTTCCTTGCTCGATTAAATAATTGCATAATTCTGGCAAACCCAAACTGTTAAAATCCGGTCGTTTTTGCAAATCATTGAGTGCTTCACTCAGCCATTCTCTACCTTGACTCCGCAGGCGCAGCATCCCAATCCACCGTCCGCTAGACTTTCCTAATTGCGTTTGTGTTGTTTTAGAAACGCCCAATAAGTTGACATCTTGTCCAAACAAAGAAAGGTCGTCTGGAATTGAGCAATAGGCGTAGTCAGGTGAACCGCTAACAGACTTGTTGTTTGTCACAGAATCAACCACAGCTACAATTTCTCCGGGACATTCTAATAAATCTCGCAAGATGTAGCTTCTAAATAGTAAATCGCCGTAAAGCACCAGCATTTCTTCGCCAAAGCTGGTTTGAGCTACGGCTAAAGATGCTAATTCTCCCGTTGTTTCATAATCTGGGTTGCGGATGACTTTAGTCCCCGGAACATTAATCGTTTCTGCTTTATAACCTGCGACAACAGTAATATCGTTGATAGCAAGTTTCTTAAATTTGTCCACCAACAACCTGAGTAGAGGTTTACCTCCAAGGGGTAACATCACTTTTGGTTTATCTTGCGTCAATCCTGCTAATTCTTTTCCTCTGCTAGCAGCCAGAACGATCGCTTGAGTATTTTGTCGTCCGTTGTTAAAGTAGCGTTTTTCAGCTTCTATGAGTTCATCCGCCCCTTGTAGCCGGAAAATTTCTTTTACGGGAGCAATATCATCTTCAATGTTGATTAAAGTTTCGCTGGCTTTTACTTCACGTGCGATCGCTTGCATACTAGCAACAGCAGCTCGAATCAGATGGTTTGCCCAGATGACCAAATTCACTTCAGCTTTGCGAAAGACATCAGTAGCCGTGCTGTAATATTTAGTCGGTATAATCACTAACGGCGAACGACCCGCCCATTCTTTAGCAAAGGCTAGTACTTGATCAGGACGCGATGATTTACTGTGAATCAAGATCGCGGTTGCTCCGGCAGCGTGGTAAGCTTCAGCTCGGCGCATTGCCTCTGAGAGATCCCACCCGGCAATCAAAGCTTCTAGTCGGGCGACGATGCAAAAATCTGGGTCTGTCTGACTATCTTTGCCTGCCTTAATTTTGCCGCAAAATTCATCAATATCAGCCAAAGCTTGGCGACTACCGTTGATGAAACTGTTGGTTTTAGGAAAAAGCTTATCTTCAATACAGACTCCAGCAATACCTCGCTGTTCTAACTTCTTAACTAGACGACGCATATTATTAAAATTGCCATAACCCGTATCCCCGTCTAACAAAATGGGGATACTGGTGACATCAGACATAAACTCAAGCATTTCCACAATTTGAGTCCAACTGGCTTCATTATTATCTCGAACGCCATATTGAGCCGAAAGGGCTAATCCACTCGCCCAAATTCCTTTAAATCCAGCCTCTTCCACAATGCGGGCGCTAATCCCATTGTGAGCTTCCATGATGAAGTCGAGTTGAGGCGATTCTAGTAATACCCGCAATTGGGCACACTTATTTAATTTTGCAGCGGTATCAATGGGTGCAAATATTTGATGCATCTATTCTGCTTTTCTCAACCTAGTATAATATTGCGGTTCTCAATTACATGGAATACAAGACCTAACCCCCAGCCCCTTCCCTACAAGGGAAGGGGGGTAAGATTTAAAGCCTCTCTCCTAAAAGGAGAGAGGTTTGGAGAGAGGTCAAACTGTAATGTATCCAAACCAAAACCACTATAAATAAAGATATTTTCAGACATTTTCTGCGACTTCTATCTGAGGTAAAATCTCGTTTTGGGCACGTTGAATATCCTGGGGAAAATCGATTTCGAGCCAAGGTAATCCAGTGATGTCTTCATAGCCAAATGTTTCTGGAGTTTCTAACAGCAGATCCCGAATTACTTCTTCATAAGGTTCATTATCCAATCCGTCTGTAACATACTTTTCTGTATGAGTAGCAAGACGGTGAGCAACAGCATTTCCAAAACGAAAGAATCCCACTGACTCGCCGGCAAAATCATAAGTCAAACCAAGAGCTACTTGTTTGCGAAACTCTACTAGATAATTATCTCTGACACAAAGCTTCACGGGTTCATCTCCCGGTTCAAAATCCCGATCCAGCAAGAAGCTGTTGGGTATATTTGTCTTTACCAGTCGTTCGATGATGCGGCGATCGCACAACACGTCTGCATCCATTAATAGTATGTCATCGCCAGTAGCTAAATGTTGACGTAAAGTCCAAAGGCTGATTACACTACCTTTAGTGTAGTCAGGATTATAAATTGTACTGACCCAATTTTCGGCTCCTAATACTTTGATTTCATCCTGAATTCTTTCAGCTTGATAACCCACAGCAATAACTACTTCGTCAATCTGATAATGACGGAGATAGTTGAAATGGCGCTCTAATAGAGATTTGCCGTTAAATTTCAATAAGCATTTGGGTTGGATTTGCCCGTCTTTACCTAAGCGTCGTCCAACGCCAGCAGCTAATATAATTGCCTTCATCGTCAAGTCACCAACAGAGCTACGACACCAGTAAATTTGGAAATTTTCCCAGTATTTTATAATGACTGTATTTTGCTCAATTGAACATATATTAACTAATTCTTAACATGGAAGAAACAGTAACTCTGTATCGCCCTACTGGGCCAAAAGAGCTAGAACTGGTTAAACAAAGTGACTAGACCAAATGACCACCGAGATTACCTGAACAGCCAATTTTGGTTAAGGCTGCGGAAGTGCCCGAAATTGCCAAATTACCCACACAGCAAAAGCTGGTGCCCCAATTGTGGCTGCCATTAGTAACGGCTCTAGTCCATTTAGTAAGGTAACTATGGGAAACAAATACAACACATCTTCAATGTCAAACCCGGCGAAATTTGGTTGACGGCTGGCGTGTTTACCTAAACGCTGTTCCATTTGGTTTCGCAAATGAAATATACAAGCAACAGACACGCCAGATACTATCCCCATCAGCAACGCCCACCAACCAAATTTTCCCTCCCTAAGACCATATCCAATACACACAAACAAAAGAATATGGATGATGGCATCACTAGCTAGATCATACTGATGTCCCCATTTGCTGGTTTTGCCACTTAAACGAGCTAATTCACCATCTGTGTGATCTAGAAAGTTAGATAAAGCAAACAACCATGCCCCAATGTTAGCCCAAATGACATCGCCAACTGCGATTGCAATGGCAGCCGCCAACCCAGTTACAAGTCGCACTGTGGTGAGATGATTGGGATTTACCCAACTGTCTTTTAGAGGTCGAACTAGCCAGTAAGCAAGTTGAGCATCCCAAGGCTTTTTGGTCATAGATGAACTTGAATTTTATGTGGTCTTTGAATATGTATAACACTGACAACTACCACATCTGTCTCAAGATATAGATTTTTATTTTCACTGGTCGCGGAAGTTACCAGATAGGAAGGCAATGGGCAATGGAGCGATCGCTTACTATAGCTCTATCCAAATGTTCTATTCTTTCATGGTTCATTGTCATTAAAACTAATTTGTTGATAATTAAATAGAGTGTGTCGCACAAAGTGGCATAACTTAATCGATAGAAAGAGTCTTAGCGCTAACTTAAACTCGTATATCAAAATTTGAATTTTACTTTTTAGGAAAAATTTCACTCTTCCTCTATATAAACATACTTTTATAGACTCAAATTTTGAATTAGTTTAGTATTAATAAATAATGATTTAGCTTATCTGAAGCTAAATCATATTATTCAGAAATAATTTATTAATTTTATTTATCATATTATCGATTTTTCCAATCATCTATGTCATTTTGAAATCTCTCTTAGTTTTTATTAGTAAATAAGGTGCGTTTCCCCTATGGTCAGAACAAACCATACCCACATGATCAATGCCAGTAGTTTTCATAAAATTTAGGAGTTAAGAGTTATTTAAAAGACTATTCCTGTAAAACGGTCTTTGATACAATCCTAGTCTTCTTCAAGTCTGCTTCTGAAAGTTCTTCGCCAGCTTGCAGGCGAGTGGCAGAAGTTTGCAACACTGTCGCTGCACCTTTATCTCCAATTTGTAAAGCGGTTTTAGCTGCTGTTTGCAGCATCGTGGCTGCACCAGTGCGATCGCCTTGTTGCAATTTCGCCTCGGCTAACTGGGTTTGGCGATACTTCGCTAATGCTAAAATAGACTGTTGTACCTGGGGATTGGATGTTGGTTGATACGCCCGAACTACATCTGCATACACTGGCATGAGGGCCGAAAGTAAACCTTCTTCATTAACTAACGGGTCATCATAACGAATTTGCAGATGCCCGATCACTTGTTTCCCTTCTGGCAACTGTCCCAGATAAATGTTAGCCAAAACTACCCGTTCTACATCCTGCATCAAATCTCCCAAACGCACAGCAAAGCTACCATCAGCTTCGGGTTCCACTGGTAACTCGATTGTGTCTGGGGCAACTTGGGCAATGGGTTTCAATTCTGCTAATCGGACATTGGGCACTAGAGATAATAGCAAGTAAGCATTAGTTAGCCCAATCGATTGAATCCGCCCAAACAGGCGGCTAAATTGCTCCACAGCTTGTTCGGGACGTTCAATATGAGCTAAAGTCCCACCTCCGACATCGGCAATGTTTTCTAGCAAATCCTGATTCCAGCTATTGCCAAATCCAAAAGTGTTGATAGTTAGGTTCAGCTTGGCAGCCTTTTGCGCCAGTTTAAGACAGCGTTTGTTATCATCTCGCCCAATATCCCATTTCCAAATTCGCAAACCGCTTTCACCATGCCCATCCGTCAGCAGAAATGCTTGGGAAACAGCGCCTCTTGTACCCTTCATCAGTTCTGTAATTCCCAGTTCCAAACCATCAGCGATCGCAGTACCGCCGCTAGCAGTCAATTTGCTTTTGATTTGAGATTTGATGCTTTCGGGGTCTTCAATTGCTTGGTTGGGGATAATGACTTCCGCAGTACCGGAAAAAGCCACAACTGAAATGCGATCGCCTACTTTCAACCGATCGATTAATCCTTCCACTGCTTGGATCACCGTTTTGATCGGTTGTCCATGCATGGAACCACTTCTATCCAAAATCAAGCAGAGGTTAAGGGGAAGATTTTGATCGGACTCACCAGCGATTGCAAAAATTGTCATTGCCAGTTGACGTTGGCTACTTGTTTGAGCCACATCAACATTATTGTCATTTAACGCCGAGAGCAATTTAACTTTCATCTAAACCTGAGTTTACTGGGGAGGGGTATCTTGCAAAACTGTTTTCGAGACAATTCTGGTTTTCTTGCGATCGCTTTCAGATAAATCTCCGCCAGCTTGTAGCTGGGTGGCAGAAGTTTGCAACACCGTCGCTGCACCAGTATCTCCCATTTGCAGCGCGGTTTTCGCAGCCGTTTGTAACATCGTCGCCGCACCAGAGCGATCGCCTTGTTGTAATTTCGTCTCGGCTAGCTGGGTTTGACGGTACTTCGCTAATGCCAAAATAGACTGTTGCACCTGGGGATTAAGGTCTGCTTGGTAATTTTTCACTACATGGGCGTAAACTGGGATATTTGGTGTAACTAAACCTACCTTGTTCGCGGCTGGATCATCGTAGCGGACTTGCACATTAGCGATCGCTTGTTCACCTGCTGGCAATTGTCCCAAATAAATATTAGCTAAAATTACCCGTTCTGAATCTTTCATTAAATCTCCCAACCGCACAGCGAAACGTCCATCAGCTTCTTGTTGCAGTGGTAACTCAATTGTGTCTGGGGAAACTTGGGCAATCGGTTTGAGTTCCGCTAGCCGGACATGGGGCATTAGGGACAATAGCAGATAAGCATTGGTCAATCCCACCGTTTGAATCCGGCTAAACAGACGATTAAACTCATCCACTGCCTGTTCGGGTTTTTGAATATAAGATAAAGTACCTAAACCAGCATCAGCAATTTTTTCTAAAACATCTTGGTTCCAATTGTCACCAAATCCCAAAGTGTTTAAAGTCAAATTATAACTAGCAGCCAATTGGGCAAATTTCAAACAGCGGTTGTTATCACCATGTTCATTTTCCCCATCGGTTAATAGGAAAGCTTGAGAAACAGTATCTTTTTTGCCCTTTGCCAACTCCTCAATCCCCAAACGCAATCCTTCATCAATCGCAGTTCCACCATCGGCATTGAGGCGATTAATTTGCTGTTTGATTTTCTCTGGATCTTCGACACTTTGACTAGGTACTAAGACTTTGGCACGGTGATCGAAAACTACAACACTGAGGCGATCGCCAGGATTGAGTCTATCTACCAGACTATTCGCGGCTTTTTTGACCGTTTCTAGCGATCGCCCGTTCATCGAACCACTATGATCGAGAATTAAGCATAAATTCAGGGGTACATTCCGATCTTGAGTCTCTGCGTTGACGAAGCCCGCCGAAGGCATCGCCGAAATCGAAATTCCCAACTGACGTTGACTATTCAGTTGATTCGCGTCCAAATTACCATCATTCAAGGCAGGCTGCAAATTAACCTTCATAACTCAGAGTCCCTATTCAGGATATACATATTAATAAATAACTTCAAAGCACTACTTTAACTCTACGGAAAACCTATCCAACATAAATACACTAATATAATCAGAATATCTTAGAAGCCAAGCATTGGCAGATGCGAAGCCGCCTTCAGCATTAGGGAGAAATCCGCACCTTGAGGAAGACTGGCATCGCGCTAGGATGTATTACAGTTAACGGCATAGTTTCAGGCGATCAGTTGCTATGGACATTTCCCCAATCAAAGCTGTTCAAGCCCCATATTACGGCGATAGCTCTTACCGGACACCACCGCCAGATTTACCTTCCCTCTTATTAAAGGAGCGAATAGTCTATATTGGGATGCCACTGGTGCCTGCTGTCACGGAATTAATCGTGGCCGAATTGCTATTTTTGCAATCCGACGACCCCGAAAAACCGATTAAAATCTACATCAACTCCACCGGCACTTCCGGTTACAGTGGCGAACCTATTGGCTTTGAAACCGAAGCCTTCGCCATCTATGACACCATGAAATATATCAAGCCTCCCATCCACACCATCTGCGTCGGTTCTGCAATGGGTATGGCAGCAATGCTTCTCAGTGCTGGTACAAAAGGCTGCCGCGCCAGTTTGCCTCACTCCTCGATTATCCTGCATCAGCCCAAGAGCTACGCCCAAGGTCAAGCAACGGATATTCAAATTCGCGCTAGGGAAGTTTTGGTAAATAAAGGAGCCTTAGTTGATATCTTGCATCGCACTACTGGACAGCCTCCAGAAAAAATTACTAAAGATATGGATCGGCTGTTATACCTAACACCTTACGAAGCGAAGGAATACGGACTGATTGACCGAGTTTTTGAGAAAGAAGAACTCGCCAATCCCCCACTTCCTGCCAGTGTCCTTTAATTTAGTTAGGAGTTATAAGTTAGGAGTTATGAGTTATGAGTTATTGAAAACTCCTCACTCCTCACTCCTAACTCCTAACTCCTAACTTTCCCACCGCCCCCAAATTATTAAGAACGGAGTAAATTATGCCTATAGGCGTTCCTAAAGTTCCTTACCGGATGCCCGGTGGACAATATACAGATTGGATTAGTATCTACGATCGCCTTTACCGGGAACGGATTATATTCTTGGGGCGAGATATTGATGATGAAATTGCCAATCAAATTATCGCTGTAATGCTGTATCTGGACTCAGATGATCCAGGTAAAGATATTTATATATACATCAATTCTCCCGGTGGGATGGTTACATCTGGCATGGCTATTTTTGACACCATGCAACATATCAAATCAGATGTAGTGACTATTTGCGTCGGTTTAGCTGCTTCAATGGGGTCTTTTTTGCTGGCAGCTGGCACAAAAGGCAAACGGTTAGCATTGCCTCACTCACGGATTATGATTCACCAGCCATCTGGTGGCACCCGTGGACAAGCAACTGATATCGAAATTGAAGCTAAAGAGATTCTTAGGATTCGTCACCAGCTTAATGGCATTTATGCTGATAAAACCGGTCAGACCATAGAAAAAATTGAAAAAGATATGGATCGTGACTTTTTCATGTCTGCTCAAGAGGCTAAGGAATACGGTTTAATTGACCGTGTAATTGAAGACCGAACCTCTGTATTGACAGGGGAATAGGGAGGCAGAGGGGCAGAGGGGCAGAGGGGCAGAGGAGCAGGGGAAGAATAATTAATTGCCCCATTCCCAATGCCCCATTCCCAATGCCCTTCCCAAAACAAACTGTCAACATTGAACTTTAAAATAGCAAATTAGCCCTTATTATTAATAGTTCAGGCTTAAAGCTCATAGCTGGTAGCCCCTATCTCGATATTCGATAGCTCATAGCTCAAGATGGATCTTGGAGATTGCTACCGTTTACTAGGTTTAAGATCGGGAGCTTCTTTTGCTGACATCAAAGCGTCTTACCGACGGCTGGCGCAGCAATATCATCCCGATATCAACCCAGATGACAACAAAGCCAAAGATAAGTTTATTGCCTTGACAGAGGCTTACAAACTCCTGCTGACGGTAGTACTGCCAGAGGAAACTGTTGCCCATTCAAGTCATGTGTCAACTGCGCGTAATGACACCAAGGCAACGCAGCGGCAGAAAACACCAGTAACAACGGTGACAAGCCAAGAATCAGGGAAACCAAAGCCGCCGAATCTATTGGAAATAGAAGAACGGCTAAAGTGGAAGACTTATGAACAATTGCAGCGATTTTTGCAAGAAAGACGATTTCCGCAAGCGATCGCTCTGGCGGAAGCTTTAGCAGATCGCTTGTCAACAGATGCAGAAGTCCGCCAATGGCTAGCGATCGTCTATCAAATTTGGGGACGGGCGCTAATTTCCGAAAAACAACTGCTCAAAGCCAGAATTTATCTCAAAAAAGCTCTGAAGACAGACCCCCATAATAAAACTCTCTGGTATGAAGTCCAGCGCGATTTCCAACGCTTAGAACAAATTTTTTAAGTTTACAAACTTTATCGAGGATGTTGGAGGCAGATAGCGTAGCGTTAGCGAGTCCGCGAGCGTCGGGCAGGAGGCAGGAGTAAGACTGCCCGACGCCTTGCTTTTCTGTAAGAGTACGCGGACTCGCTAATGCTGCGCTATCTGCCTCCTGCCGCGAACAGAGGGAGCAAGAGTTTAAGACCCCACTGTTGCGTCAGCTTTCCGAAGGGTACGAGAGCTTATACCTGCCAAATCATCCAAGGATTCAGCCCCAAATGATTTGTTCCTCCTGCCTCCTGCCTCCTGCCTCCTGAAGAATTACCGCCATCCGCGCAACACTGCTCCCAAAACAGCGATTCCCTCAACAATCTTCTCGGTTGGTTGAAAGCTAAAAGCTAACCTGATGGCATCATCTCCCTGTCCATTGGCATAACAGCGAGTCCCTGATAGAAAGCTGATGCCATGTTCGTTGGCAGTGTTTAGTAGTGCTGTGGCGCTGATATCTGGTGGCAATTTACACCAAACGAAAAAGCCCCCATCTGGTCGCAAAGCAACTACATCACTGGGAAACTCGTGAGCGATCGCTTCTAACAACAAATTACACTTATGCTTGTAGCAAGCGATTAACTCCTGAATGTGATCATCTAGTTTGCCTGTAGCACAGTAGCGGGCAACCACATGGCTGACAAACGGCCCCACTGGCCCCTCACTTTTGAACATTGCCAACCGCTCAATAATTGCTGGATCGCCGCAAGCCCAGCCCAGGCGGATACCAGGCGCAATAATTTTTGAGAAGGTATTCACGTATAAAACCCACCCCTCCTTGTCAAGGGTTGCCAAAGGAGGCACAGCTTCCCCTTGGAAGCGCAAATCGCTGTAAGCATCGTCTTCTACTACCAACACGCCATACTCTGCCGCCAGTGCTACCAGCTTTTGGCGGCGAAATAACGGCATAGTAGTGCCTGTAGGATTATGAAAGGTGGGGATAGTATAAATAAACCGGGGTCGAATGCCCTGTTTCTTCAAATCGCTCAAAGTTTCTTCTAATGCGTCCACATCCATCCCCGACTCATCCACAGGAATGGTAATTACGCGTGCGCCAGCATGGACAAATCTACTAACCACTCCCAAGAAGGTTGGCCCTTCCACAATTACTATGTCGCCAGGTTCGATAAATACATCTGGTAGCAAGCCCAAAATCTGACCAGAACCGTAGCCAATGATCAGGCGATCGCGATCGGCAGCGATTCCTTTAGCCTGCAAGCGGAGGATAATTTGTTCATACAATTGGGCAGAAGGTGGCCCGTAATTCAGGGCGATCGGAGCCTCTTCTGCCAGTACAGCAGCACTTGCAGCAGCCAAGTCAGCGTGGGGAAAGAGAATTGGGTCAGCTAAACCGTAGGCAAAGCTAACAGTAATAATTTTGGTTAACTCAGTGCCGTAAGTTGGTGGTGTGAGGTTTCTAGCTCGTTCGGCGAATAAATCAGTAATTTGGTAAGTAGAGGTGGTGAGAGCCATACAGAGCGAGTTGTCTTCTAGGTTTATGAATATATCAGCATTGCCCGCAAGAAATACTGATAGTCAGCTTTATTCTAAATCTGAACAATGCTACCGTGTTTTCTAAGTAAAGTTTAGTTTTGTCTAATGTCTCATCAATATCTCGACGAGCAAAAATTTTAGACTATTTTTGAATCGATAGTTTATCATCTTCTAGTATTTTCAATATTTTGACTTATTCAAAAGCTAAAAAACCTACCTTTTGTGTCATAAATGATGAGTAAATAAGTGATACATGAAAATATTCATATTAATAACCTATACACAATAATTAAAATCCCAAATTTAAAAATGTTTCACAGCAAGAAAATTGATCCTCGCTCTGCAATAAGCAAGCTACGTGAAAAAATCCAAAATCTAAAATTCAAAATTGATGAACTCAAACATGCTATGGTTACTAAAAATTACATCATTTACTAACATTGATAGTGCATAACTAATGGAGATGGAACAGGACGCTCAATTTGTAACCGTGGTAATTACACAACTTGTCAAACCAGGATGCGAAACTGCTTACGAAGCTTGGTTGAAAGAGATTACCAGAGTTTCCAGAACATATATGGGTCATCTGGGAACAAATGTGATTCGTCCCCAACTTGGGGTGCGAAATGAATATGTGATCATTTTCCGGTTTGACGGTTATGAAAATTTAAAGGTGTGGATGACATCACGCGATCGCGAATATTGGCTCAATCAAGGTAAACATTTGGTTGAATCTGATCCTCATGTTCAACAACTTAGCGGATTAGAAGCTTGGTTTTCTCTTCCTGGTCAACCACTGAAAACTCCACCACGCTATAAAACAGCATTGCTAACTTGGGGGGCTGTATTTGTGTTGATTAATTTGTTGACTACATTTGTAACGCCCCTACTTCGCGCTTTACCTCCCTTAATTATTTCGTTGATAATTACAATTACTATGGTTTTGCTGTTGACATATATTGTCATGCCTAGAGTTAGCCGTTTATTTAGCTTTTGGCTATATCCTAAATCACGAAAAATTTAGCAATTGAAAGGTTGTTCTTGTTCAAGTGCGTAGTTGATATTTGAGAAACTGTCCTAAAGCAGTACTAAACTCAGTTGTAGTAGATGGAGCAACAAAGCTTTTGACTTCAACCGCAATTTTTTCTTGATTTCGTTCAGCTGCTAAAACTTTTTCTGCACCAAGGCCGATGTACATATCCAAACCACCAAAACGCAGGAAAAGTGGGTCATTAGTGATGAGCCAACCCTCTTTCTCCAAAGCGCGTTTTACTGCATCATGGAATATGTCTTTCGCCGCCATAGATTCCTAGAATTTTGATTTCGGTACTATAAAACTAGCTTACTCCCTACCAAACCTGACTTAAATCCAAAACAAACCCAGGTAGCAACGGTTCACCAGAAAGTATCTTAGGATTATCTAATACCTCAACCGCAATATTAGGACAATAAATAAAAACTCGGCGCTGTTTTCTATCAATTAACCAACCAAGTTGAGTGCCATTATCAATATACTCTTGCATCTTGTCTTGCAAAATTCGTAAGTTATCGCTCTCAGAACGCAATTCAATTACAAACTCAGGACAAATCGGTGCAAATTTTTTTCGCAGTTCTGGTGGTATGGCTTCCCAGCGATCGCGTTTTATCCACGCTGCATCTGGAGAACGCACCGCACCATTAGGCAAAGTAAACCCACCACTGGAACCAAACCCTACACCTGTACCATCTTGCTTTGTCCAAATACCCAACTGAACAATAATGTCAAAGTTATGTTGATCAGTTTCGGAACCAGTAGGGGGCATAATTACTAATTCTCCAGCAGCATTGCGTTCGATGCGAAAGTCGTGGTTTAGCTGACAAAATTCATAAAACTGATCTTCGGTTAGTGCGATCGCAGGTTGCAATTGCAAAACCACTGGTATAATTTCTGTGGCTACAGGTAAGTTGGTGGTCATAATTGCTTTGTGGCTACTTCACCTGCTTTAACTATAATCTTTTCACAATTTACGGTGAAATGAGGGTTAACTCATGAAGATTGGAATTATTGGCAGTGGAGACATGGGACGCTCTCTACGAAAAGTTTAGGAATTTAAATTACTTATATGGCACAAAAAGTAGCGATTATTACGGCTGCTAGTCGAGGAATTGGTGCAGGTTGTGCGCGAGAGTTAGCAGCGCAGGGTTATAGGGTTTCACTGATGGCGCGATCGCCTGAGATTCTGGATTTAGCAGATGAATTGGGCGGTATTGGCACTCAAGGATCAATTACCAATTTTCAAGACTTACAGCGATTAGTAGAGACAACTTTAGCTCAATTTGGTCGTATTGATGCAGTCGTAAATAGTTTTGGAGATCCACCTCGACCAGATTTGCTATCTATTTCTGATGAAATGTGGATAGAAAACTTTGAAATGCTGTTTTTGAGTGTTGTCCGCATCGCCAAACTAGTTACAGAAGCAATGCAATATTCAGGAGGCGGTGTCATCGTGAATATTTCCGCGTGTGACTCCCATGAACCAGAATTAGGGACACCCTTTAGCGGTACACTCCGCGCCGCAATGGAAGGGTTTACAAAACTTTATGCCAAGCGTTACAAAGCAGATAGAATTCGCATGGTTTCCGTAGCGCCTTTTTTTGTAGCAGATTCAATGGCAGAGTTAGAGGGATGGAATGTGCCTTCGGATTTGATGCTTGGTCGTCCTACTACCTATGCAGAGTTTGCTAAAATAATTGCTTTTCTGATTTCTGATGATGCCAAGTTTATTACAGGCACAACTTTGAAGGTGGATGAAGCCTATTCTGCTGCTATTTAGTTTTATTTCTAGGTCGGGAAATACAAGCAATCGCACCTGATCGCCCCTCCAAAATGCCAAAATTTTAGGGGTAGTTATCTAACCACCCCTTTATTGCCCTAATAATTTAGAATTTACTTGCAGACCCCTTAATGGGAAGTTAATTTACTCAGAAATGTTAATTGAACTCTCAACTTGAGAAGTAGCCAATGTTGGCGCAGAGAAAATCCGCGAGTACAGACTTGATGGTTGTTGATGAGCAACGACTGGTAGAACTTCACGAGCATGGGCAGCTAATTCTACTGCCTTCACATCATAAGTCTGCGTTGCCAATTTGGGATAGAACCCGATACCGATGATTGGCAGCAATAAACAAGCGGTAATAAATATTTCGCGGGGTTTGACATCAGATATTACAGCATCCAAGTGCAACTCTTGACTTTGTTCACCGTAGAATACTTGACGCAGCATCGACAGTAAATAAATTGGTGTCAAAATCACGCCAACTGCTGACAGTAGCACGACTACAACTTTGAAGCTGGAACTGTAAACATCGCTGGTGGCAATACCCAGAAATACCATCAACTCACCCACAAAACCACTCATTCCGGGTAAGGCGAGAGAAGCCATTGAACCAATGGTAAACAGAGCAAAGGTTTTAGGCATTACCTTAGCCATACCGCCCATTTTATCCATCATCAAGGTGTGGGTGCGATCGTAAGTCACGCCAGACAGGAAGAACAAGCTAGCAGCAATCAAGCCGTGGGAAACCATCTGTAACACTGCACCGCTGATACCTATTTCTGTATAGGACGCAATCCCAATCAGCACAAACCCCATGTGGGCAATTGAAGAGTAAGCCAAGCGCCGTTTGAGATTGGTTTGAGCAAAGGCACAGCAAGCACCATAGACAATGTTAACCACACCCAAAATTGCCAGCACTGGGGCAAAAGTCACATGGGCATTTGGTAACATTTCCACATTGAAGCGGATGAGAGCATAACCACCCATTTTTAACAACACACCAGCCAAAATCATTGAACCGGGTGCTGATGCTTCACCGTGGGCATCAGGTAGCCAAGTGTGTAAAGGAAAAATCGGTAACTTCACACCGAAGGCAATCAAGAAACCCGCATAAATCAACAATTCCAAGGTTTTGGGGTATTCTTTCATTCCCAGAGTCGCCATGTCGAAGGTAACGGTATCTCCAGAGAATGCCATTGCAAAACCGGCAATCAAGATAAATATTGATGCAGCGGCGGTGTAAAGAATGAATTTAGTAGCGGCATAACGGCGATTTTGTCCTCCCCAGATGGAAATCAGCAGGTAAACCGGCACTAACTCGATTTCCCACATCAGGAAGAACAACAGCAAATCTTGGGCGACAAATACGCCAAGCTGGGCGCTGTACATCGCTAACATCAAACCATAAAATAATCGCGGCTTGGTGGTAACTTTCCAAGCCGCGAATATTGCGAGGGTATTTATTAAGCCTGTCAGAAGCAGTAAGGGCATCGATAAACCATCAACCCCCACAGCCCAATGCAAACCTAACTGCGGTATCCAAGGATAGTTTTCTACAAGTTGGAGTGTTGAACTCTGAAAGTCGTAGTTATACCAAAAGGCACAAATCATCAGTGCAAAGTCGGCGATCGCAACTCCCAGACCATACCACCGGACAGTTCTACCTTCTTTGTCTGGGATTAAGGGGATGGCTAAGGCAGCCACCAAGGGTAAGAGGATTATGGCTGTTAGCCAGGGAAATTCAATAGCATTCATCACTTCTGACAATCAATTTGCCTTCTCGCTTTTAATTACATTATATTAAGGAATCAATACTTTTGTAAACATTCTTGAACTCCAAAAGATTAAATTTTTGCTTTTGACAAGAATATATACTCATCGAATGTTGGTTTTTCAGGATAAATAAGAATAAATACTTATCGATTTTTGCCGATTACATTCTAAATGTAAACTTTTGCAACGTCAACGTTAGCTGTCGTTACAATATCGTTGCATTTTCTGTTTAAGCCTACTTGTCAGGGCTGGGTGGCAGCCCAGGAAGGAGGAAAGCCTTATCAAGCTAGGTTTTTAGGACTTGTTTGTACACTGTAATATTCAGTCTATTCTTGCCACTGCTTGACCCCGGATTTCTCACCACACCTCTCAAAGCCTGCGCTTGTGCAGGGGAGAAGTGAGAAGTGAGAAGTGAGAAGTAATAAGTAATGAGTAATAAGTAAGAAGTAATAAGTAAGAAGTTTTTACTCATAACTCATAACTCATAACTCATAACTCATTACTCATTACTCATTACTTCCCCTCTGCTCCATCAAACGCCTGAAGCTTGTGAGAAATACGGGTTGACCTCTGGAGCGCTTCGGTGTGGCGACCAGTCACTTTGGCTATTTGCACTTGTAGAGACGTAGCAATGCTACGTCTCTTTTTGGTAACATGTATTGACAAAAATAAATTAATGTGTAATAACGCAGATAATTGTTGTTCAAATAAATGAAAAAGGAAAGAAACTTGCCCTGATTTGAACATTCACTTTAAGCTTTGTGTAAAAGTAGCTAATTTTGATCTGTTACTGAAAATTCTTCTAAAAGATCATATAGTAAGAACATCTAAACGATAGATGAAATTTGCATTTAACTAATTATTTTTCCGAAGTATATAGAATTTTTACGTAAATAGTAAAAAAACAGTATTTTACTTAAATTTTATTAAGTATTGATAGAAAATTATATGGCTGAGGCGTTTATTTCCTACTCTCGCAAAGATAAAGAGTTCGTCAAAAGGCTTTATGAAGCACTCAAGCAACAGAAGCTAGATATCTGGGTAGACTGGGAAGGAATTCCACCCACGGCAGATTGGCGGAAAGAAATTTATGAAGGAATTGAAGCCGCTGATAATTTTATCTTTATTATTAGTCCAAATTCAGTCGCTTCTAAAGTCTGCTGTGAAGAGATTGCACACGCCCGAAAGCACAATAAACGTTTAGTGCCAATCGTGTGGCAGTATGCTGAAGGTATTGATCCCGAATTAGCTAAAATTAACTATATTTTCTTCCAAGAAAGTAATGATTTTGAGCAAGCTTTTCAATCATTACTCAAAGCACTTGATACTGACCTAGCTCATGTTAAACAGCATACCCGTTTACTCATGGGAGCCTTGGAATGGGATCAGAAAAAACGCAATAATAGTTATTTGCTACAAGGTAGTGAACTCGAAGAAGCAGAGCAATGGTTCACCCAAGGAGCGGGGAAAGAACCTTTGATTACATCACTCCAACAAGAGTATATTGGCGAAAGTCGTAAAGCCCAGAAGATACGTCACAGAAAAAGACTAATTGGCCTGACTTCTGGGTTGTTGATTTCAACGGGATTGGCTATATTTGCAGCTATTGGCTGGAAGCAGGCTGATAAACTGCGGATAGAAGCACAAAAATCGGAACTCCGAGCCTTAATTTCAGCGTCAGATGCACGTTTTACCTCCAATAGAAATACGATTGATGCCCTGATAGAAGGTTTAAAAGCCGGCAAGCAACTCAAACAATTAACTCAAGCCAAAGCCAACATTTCAATTCAGGAACAGCAAGAGGTGATCAAGTTGCTGGGACAGGCGGTTTACTGGGTAAGAGAACGCGATCGCCTCCAGGGACACAGCAATTATATCCAAAGCGTTAGTTTCAGTTCCGATGGAGAAGCGATCGCTACCGCTAGTGGAGACAACACAGTAAAACTTTGGAACAAACAAGGTCTTTTGCAGAAAACTTTAAAAGGACACCTAGATCAAGTACTTAGTGTAAGTTTCAGTCCTAATAGTCAAATCCTTGCTTCTGCCAGTTTAGACGGAACAGTGAAACTCTGGAAACAGGATGGCAAGGAACCTAAAACCTTGAAAAAGCTGAATACTAAAATTCGATCTGTAAGTTTCAGTCATGATGGCAAGATTCTTGCCTCTGGTAGTGACGACAATATAGTGAGACTTTGGAACATACAGGGTCAGGAACTAAAAATCCTCAAGGGGCATACAGGCACTATCTATAGTTTGAGTTTCAGTCCTAATAGTCAAATCCTTGCTTCTGCCAGTTTAGACGGAACCGTGAAACTGTGGAACAAAGACGGTAAAGAACTTAAGACCCTAGAAGAACATAATAATACAGTGACTAGCGTGAGCTTCAGTTCTGATCATACCCTTGCCTCTGCCAGTTTAGATAGAACGGTGAAACTTTGGAATACTGAAGGGAAATTGCTTTCAACTTTTAAGAAATTAGAGGCACAAAGTAGTCGGATCTACAGCGTCAGTTTCAGTCCCGATGGTCAGACCCTTGCCACGGGTAATGATGATAATAGCGTGACACTCTGGCAGAAAAATGGCCAGAAACTTACTACCTTTAGAGGACATAGTAGTAGAGTTAATCAAGTTACTTTCAGCCCCGATGGTCGTACCCTTGCATCTGCTAGTCAAGATAAGTCAGTGAAACTGTGGCAAATTGACCGCCCTTGGCAGACTATTCTTACTGGACATCAGGCTGGTGTCAATCGTGTGAACTTCTCAAGCGACGGGAAAGCGATCGCTACTGCTAGTGATGACGGGACGGTGAAACTCTGGAATCAGCAGGGTAAGGAGATCAAATCGCTTCAGGTAAATAACTACACAATCTGGGATGTGAATTTTAGTCCAGATGGTCAGATAATTGCCGCTGTCAGTTCTGACGAAGGGGTGGTGAGACTGTGGAATTGGCAAGGTCAGCTACTCAAGACTTTAAAGCATGGCGATCGCATTCGCATTCATAGCGTGAGTTTCAGCCCAGACAGCAAAATTATTGCCACCGCTAGTCAAGATAAAACAGTGAAACTTTGGAATCGCCAGGGTCAGATGCTAAGACCTTTAGACCATAGCGCCACTGTCTATAGCGTCAGTTTTAGTCCAGACGGCAAGATGATTGCCACTGGTAGTAATGACGGGGCAGTGAAACTCTGGAATCGGCAAGGTCAGTTACTCAAGATTTTAAACCATAACGCTTCTGTCTACAGCGTCAGTTTTAGCCCTGATAGTCAGACCCTTGCCAGTGCTGGCGCAGATGAGAGAGTAAAACTTTGGCAGCTTGATGGTCGTGCGATCGCTAGTCTTAATGGGCATAGTGCTGCAATCTGGCAAGTAACTTTCAGTCCTGACGGCAAGATGATTGCGACTGCTAGTGATGACGGAACGGTGAAACTTTGGCACAAAGACGGGACTTTGATTATTACTCTTACTGGTCACAGTGGTGAGGTCAATGGGATCAGTTTCAGCCCTGACAGTAAGACTCTCGTTTCTGGGAGTAAAGATGGTACAGCAATTTTGTGGAATGTGGAAAATCTCACCCTAGATAATTTGATGGGGCGTGGATGCGATTGGCTGCATGATTATCTGAAGAATAACCCGAATGTGAGTCAAAGCGATCGCAATCTGTGTGGTGGAGTTCAAACTCAGGCTAAATATTGATTTCGACAATTTTCACTATTATTTCAGGTAGTCAAATGCTTCAAGAAAAGCAATAAATTTTAACTACTTTTTTGCATAAAAAAAACCAAAACCATAGATAAACATAACAGCATAAATCTGAGAGGACATCACCATGTATAAAAAATCAACAGGTTGGATACCAGACTACCCCGATTTTAGAGACTATCGTATGGACGAAATCAATCAGAAGTTAATGATCACAGTCCAAGATATACAGATAAATAATGATAATGATTCCCAAAACAGTATAGAAGAATTGTTTGAGTTATTAAAATTAATAAAAAATGGACTAAATCCAACTCTCGAAGAGACACTTGCCTCAAAGTTCAACAATTTTCAGCAAAAGATAAATAAAGGTTTCAAATTAGTCAATGCTAAAGCTCTTAAAGAACAGATATTTTTAGCTCATGGTTGTGCAGGGCAGGAAGTCTATAATCTTCAACAGAAGTTGCTGGAATTTAGCGAATATGAGCATATTTTTGGAACTGAGGGACAAAAAATTAGGAAATTTGTAGATGATTTTTCAAAATCAGATTATCTGGAATATGGTTATTTTGGTGAAATTACAAAGGAGGCAGTAAAACTATTCAAGAGTATTTTTGGTCTCTCAATTGTCTCAGATGAAAGTATTGATAGGGCTAACACTGATGACAAGGTTGATAGTGTTGTAGATCAAGTAACACTCTATACTTTAAACCAAATTTTAGAAATCTTAAAACTTCAAAAAACAGAAGAAACTTCTAAAGCTAAAAGCACGGAAAAAACAATTAAAAAATGTGGAATGTTTGATCCAGAAATTAAAGAAATTCAAATAAAACTGAATAAACTAGGCTATCTCAAAAATTTAGGAGAAAATAACGGGGCAATAAAAGGATTCTTTGACTATCTAACAGAGGATGCAGTTCAAGAATTTCAAAGACAATATCATCCTTCAAAGGTTGATCATGTTGATGGGATAGTTGACGAAAAGACAAAGAGAATCCTAGATGATCTATATAATGCACAAGCAAAACAATCTTTCGGTGATGATAAACTTAAAAAGGTACAGCAGCTTTTATGTGAGTTAGGAGAATTTGATGGACAAGTAACAGGGTATTCTAGTCGACAGACAGATACAGCTATAAAATCATTTCAAGCTAGATATGAAATAGAAAGAGATGATGTTTATTTCACAAAAAGCTTACAAGTATTAAGTGACTTAGTTGCACTCAAAAAACAACAGCAACGGGAAGTTTTACCTGCATCCTCAACAATACCCATAACCCTTTATGAAATAATCTTAAGGGTTTTTGAAATTTCTGAATTGAAACCTGAACATTTTGTTAATGAAAAAATAATTCCAAAAGCTACGGATAGTATTAATTCTGATCTCGCCAAACACCGAGATGCGTTGAAACGAGCAATTGACATGATAGTTAAATTGGTTGCTCAACTAATTTCTCCTTTAGCTAAACATAGAAATCTTGAAAAAGCTGTAAGAGACGTATTAGATAAGCTAGATCAATGGTTCGATAAATCTGAATACGTTAACTATATCCGTCAAGAAAATAATCAACAAGGGAATAATAAATCAGGGATTAATGCTAAAAACAATAAATATTCTCAGCAAAAGTTGTGGGAAAAATCTAGTATTTTTTCTCAAGCAGAACAGGAAAAAAACTTATTTAAAGACTGGGATTTAAATCCAGTGTCTTTATATATAGCTATTTCAGCAATTTTAAATTTCAAACAATCCCTGAGTAATATTGATAAGAAAATTACTGATCAAGTTTGCCTAGATAAAGATAGAAAAAAGAAATTAGCTACATCTTTAAAAAAGATAGATGATATATTTAAATCTATCAAAGATTTAGAAGTAACTATCAAGAATTTAAAAATTAGTCTGAATTATAATCCTCAAGTTCAGGGAGAAAATAATTCAAAAACTCAACCGAATAATCTGAGAACAGTCATCCAAATCTTACCCGAACGTCAAGATTATCCAAAGCATTTGGAGAAAAGTCTAGAGTTTCAAAGTGATTTACAACTTCCGTTAGAAGGACATTTACAAAAATGTGTAAAACAAAAACAAAAACAAGAAAATAGCAAGAATGTAACTGTATATTTATTAATGCCAGAATTTGTAGATTTAACCTTCTGGTGTTCCCCAATTGAAGACCAAGGCTCATTGGATTCATGTACGGCACATGCCGGTGTTGCTTTAATGGAGTACTTTGAGAAAAGAAGTTTTGATAGATATGTCGATGCTTCTCGGCTCTTTCTTTACAAAGCAACACTCAATCTCATGCATCGTCACGACGATGCAGGAGCATCTCTTCGGGAAACCATGCGGGCAATGGCATTATTTGGCGTGCCTCCAGAAGAGTATTGGCCCTATCAAGAAGACAGGTTTAAAGATGAACCAACCCCTTTTTGCTACTCTTTTGGTCAAAGTTATCAAGCGCTGAAATACTTCCGTCTAAATCCCTTAGGTACTACAGGAAATATACTGTTATTCCGAATTAAAACAGCTTTAGCCGCTGGTTTTCCCTGCGCCTTTGGGTTTACTATGTATTATTCCATCGAGGATTTAAACCCAAGTGGGTATATTCCATACCCAGTTAAAAACGATAAGGTAAAAGGAGGTCATGCTGTTGTTGCAGTTGGCTACGACGACCATAAAGTAATAGAGAACGCTGATGGTAGTAGATGCTCACAAGGAGCATTGCTAATCAGAAACTGTTGGGGAACCCATTGGGGTGAAGGGGGCTATGGTTGGCTTCCTTATGACTATGTATTGGAAGGATTGACAAATGATTGGTGGTCGCTGCTCAAGTCTAAGTGGTTTGAGACAGGACACTTCGGGTTAGAAGCAAACGATTGGGTGTCTAATTTGGGGGGAGGGTCTACAGATGGTACACCAATAGATAACTCTAATCCCTCTAATCCCTCTAATCCGCCTGGAAAATAGCTCAATTGCCTTGGCGCACTATTTTCGGTCTGTTTCTGACACCCGGTTTTGCTTATGTTTTCATTTTTATCCGATCGCACTCTCCTTCTGACAATAATTTTTACAACACTATCCGAACTGACCTATTTACGCGGCGGACTTCCGGTCTAATTTCTGATATTGTGTTTGTCTTCAAAATACCAGGCGGACGAAAGTTTGTGTAGCCGCGATTTCTAATCGCCTGGTATATTTGCAAAGGTGAGATGCTTTCTAACTCTTGACTGTAGTCACCACAGCTTCAACTGTAGCTTTTTGTTCGTCAGCATCTACAGAAGTGACTGCCCAACGTAGTGGTTCGCCTTGTTTCTTTAACTCTGTTTCAATTACTTCTAGTAACTCTGCGGGAGTTTCTTGTAAATCAATTTCTGCGGTAATAAAATGAGTCGTCATTTTGGTAAATCCTGTTGATTTGTAGTTTATAGAATAGCTGACTTCATCTGCGATGAAATACTTATGTAATTTATCAGATTTGGTAATCTCAATGAACAGTTATTCAGTGATGAATAATCATCCGATATACTGATAACTGTTCGCTGATTATTTGCCTTTGCCAAATTGTAACTGATAAAGTACATCTTCCTTTTCCGTCTGAATTTTCAAATCAGAAAGGGGTTTGGCAATACAAAGCAATACGTAACCTTGCTTTTGCAAATCTGGACTAACGCCCATACCATCAGTTTGATCTACAGTTCCCTCGCTTATTTGACCGGCGCAAGTTGTGCAAACACCAGCATTACAAGAACTCGGCAGTTCCAAACCAGCAGCTTCGGCAACTGATAAGATCGTTTCATCTTCGGGAACCTGCAAGGTATGAGTTTTGCCTTGGTGATCAATTTCTACGGTGTAAGTTTTGGGCATATACAAAAGAAGCGTGATGCAACGGACAAATGTATTAGTTTATCTGAATTAGTTAAAAATATCCAGATTTTACTATAAAAATTTAGGTTAAATAGTGAGAATTATAGCAACTAATTCTGAATAAATTATAGATGAGTAACATTATTTACTATACAATACACAAATAAATTAGTTAAATTTGCTTATTATGAATATGCGCGTAGGCGTAGCCCAACCTAGGCATCGCATTTCCTTAGAGACTGTATCTGTTAAGTCTGCCTTTTGGCATTGGTTTGATGTCTTGGAAAGTTGACACCACACAAAAGAAGGCGGCTTGGTCGCTTTATGTAGAATTGGTGACACGGATTGCCCCTTTGGGTCTACGTTCCTCAACCTCAACCTACGCAGTTTAAGTTTTTTGGCCATAACTGAACCGTATTAAATTGTGAATTGCGTTAGCGGAGCGGGGCGTTAGCCCATTGCGAATTGCGAATTATAACTTTACTATTACTGCCAAATGTAATCCTAAAGCATCTAACAAAGAATTTAGACTATAAAACTCAATCTCTCCTTTTTCGCATAGCATCTGGTCAAGTTTATTGTAGAGTTCCTTAACTTGTGCAGAAAGCTGGTCAATTCCACCATGCGCTTCTATGACATTTTTTAGCGCCTTGCTCAACATTTTTGGCTCGCCTTCTTCTAAAACAACTTCGATATAAGCTGCTGCTTCTAGTGGATTTTTTAAGTCTTGAATCAGTTTTTTATGATAGCTTGTACTTTTAGGCATCATCTATCTCTACTCCTGTAGTCTTCCCAATATTCCTTGGCTTTAGCAATATCTTTATCTTGAGTACTTTTATCGCCACCACACAAAAGAATAATAACTGTTTACCCTTCCTGTCCAAAGTATATGCGGTAGCCAGAACCATAGTCTATTCTAAGTTCAAAAACACCATCACCAACTGATTTACACTTCCCCTAAATTACCTTCCTCTACTCGGTCAAGCCTTGCTCGGATTTTAGCCTTTGCTTTTCTATCCCGCAGAGAGTCAAACCACTCAGAAAAAATATCTATACCATCAAATCTTAAATAATTCCTGATTTCTTTTGGCTGAACTTCCATGTTGAAATTTTCCCAAATGCCCGATCGCGTTATCATTGATCGATTCAGGGTGCGATCGCTGTAAATCAACAATATAGACTATGTAGCGATGATTGCACTCACCAACCAACTTTAGTCATCAATGTTATAAGGTTGACTCTTAAAGTTACAACATTAAGCCTTAGAGCTAGAACATAAAGCCTTAAGGTAATAACATTAAGACTTCAGGTTATAACATAAAGCTTTAAGCTTACAACATTAAGCCTTAGAGCTAAAATATAAAGGCTTAAGATTACAAAATTAAGGCTTAATGTTAAAGCAATATGGAATACAAACCATTTGTAGGGGCACAGCAATGCTCACTGGTGTCAACTTAACGCGAAACCGCACGTCCGCCAGAGATTGTAAATCTCTGTCTCATAGCTAAAGTCCTCTGAAGAGGACTAAAGATTGCAAAAATTTTCAGTCTACTTCAGTAGACTTGAGCAATTAGTCAGGGATTTACAATCCCTGGCGGGTGAACAACACCCAATAAGTACGCTATTTTTGGCAAAAGTAGACACCAGTGAGCAATGCTGTGCCCTATTGTCTATTGCTTAAACATAATATTATTTTGTTGAAAATCAGCCTTTGATGATTAAATTCCGAGAAATTACTGGCATAAATAAAAACTTTTACTAAAAAAATGCGCTTTTTGCTGAACCAGAATCTAGGTTAATTGAGACAAAATAGCTCTGTAAAGCTTTTAAAAGTGTAAATTTATGCCTCGAAGAAAACGTAGCTCCCGGATTTTAGAAAAAGCTGAGTTTAGAGTTGCTGGGCTGAAAGCTATTGATCCAAAGATCAATTTTGATGATACTTATAACTTGCAAAACCTGACTCAATTAATAGATAGTTTTCACAATATGCTTGATGAGTATAACGCTGCTATAGCTATGATTGACTCTTCTAGAAAAAAGCTAGATGAAATGGAAAAAACCTTAAGTCAGGTTTCAGATAAAATGCTGATGGGGGTTGGTTTCAAGTACGGCAAAAACAGCAACGAATATGAACTTGCAGGTGGCGTTAGAGACAGCGAACGTATCCGTAAAAGCAGATTGACACGCTTGAAATCTAACACAGATAAAACATCAGATGAAAATGCAATAACCGTCACGCCCTAGCGGGAAGTCAAAAGTCACTGTGAAAATTAAATGTGTCCAGCAGATCCCCGACTTCTCAAAGAAGTCGGGGATCTATTTTGTCACGAATGATTCAGGGCTGCTATATAATAAGACTTTGCATTAACCCAGAACTTCTAAAATCTTAAGATTTAATGACCAGGTTTATACATGATCAATTTGCCAAAGACTATCTAGAAGAATTATTAAAAGATTACGGTGAAGTCAAAGCATCAGAAAAAGTATCAGGAGAGATTAAAGAAATAGATGTTTTATTTACTCCTGCTAAACAACAAAACTCTAATATACAAATACTGGGTTTGTTAGGGAGATTTGCCCAATAGCCTGCGATTATAGAACCATACCGTAATCCAGCTTCTACCGATGAAATCTGCGACTGTATTCTCAAATTATTAGAAATCAAGGCTCTCCTGCGACGAGAAGCTAAGGCAAATAAAACCAAACTTCAAGACTCAGAAATTCCCAAATTGTGGGTTCTTACACCAACCATATCTGAAACTAGATTGTCTAGCTTTGGAACTATTCAAAAACAAGGTTGGTTATCAGGAGTCCATTTTCTGCCAGATGCGTTGCGAACAGCAATTGTAGCAATACACCAACTACCGCAAACACCAGAGACATTATGGTTGAGGCTTTTAGGTAGGGGAAGTGTGCAGTCACAAGCGATTATCGAGTTGCAAGCGTTACCATTAGATCATCCATACCAAAAAGCAACTCTCGAATTAGTTTACAACTTGCGCGAAAACTTGAGAGTAAATCAAGAATTAGAAGCAGATGATAGGGAGTTAATTATGCGACTAGAACCACTTTATCAAAGAGACAGAGAACAAGCCAAAGAAGAGGGCAGGCAAGAAGGAAAAGAAGACTTAATACTGCGTCAACTAAATCGCCGTATTGGTGATATTGATGCATCATTAATCGAGCGAGTTCAAGATTTATCGATTGAACAATTAGAGAATTTAGGAGAGGCATTACTAGATTTTTCTAGTGTTGCTGATTTAGAAGCTTGGTTAAACCAACAATCAATCTAATTTATTACTACACTTGGCGATTAGAAGTCGCGGCTATACGAGACTTTACCCACCTACGTGGGTTAAAAATCCTTGATTTCCTCTTAGTCCACGGAGGTAGACTTTGTTTGTGTAGTAGCGAATTCTATTCGCCTCATACTTTCCAAACTTTCAGTATAAAAAAGTTATTAATAACTGATTACCAGTAAGGCTTTCAGTAATAAAAGTAAGCTAAACTCTTATAGCCAAGTATTGACTAAAAATATTTCATAATTAAAGATAGAACATCCCAATGGAGAACATAAAAATGCTAGAACAATATCGTAAACACGTTGCCGAAAGGGCAGCACTCGGTATTCCTCCTTTACCATTGGATGCGAAACAAACCTCAGAATTATGTGAATTACTGAAAAATCCGCCAAAGGGTCAAGAGGAGATATTATTACATTTATTGCGCGATCGCGTTTCTCCTGGTGTTGATCCAGCAGCTTATGTCAAAGCTGGATTTCTCACCGCTATTGCCAAGAAGGAAATCACCAGTCCGTTGATTGCGCCCATCGAAGCGGTGCAATTGCTGGGCACAATGATTGGTGGTTACAACGTGCAATCTTTAATCGATTTGCTGCAATTGCCCACCGTATCCGTCTCCGACTCATCTGAAACACCTCTGGTAATGGGCGGACAAGGAAAGGAACCCATCGCTGCTTATGCCGCCAACGCCTTAAGCAAAATCCTTTTGGTATATGATGCCTTCCACGATATTTTAGAGTTGTCTAAAACCAATCCTTTCGCCAAGCAGGTGATTGACTCCTGGGCGGAAGCTGAATGGTTTACCATTCACCCCACTGTACCAGAAGCGATTACTGTCACTGTTTTTAAAGTTCCTGGCGAAACCAATACCGACGATTTATCCCCCGCCCAAAGCGCCACAACTCGCCCAGATATTCCCTTACACGCCTTAGTGATGTTAGAGTCACGGCAACCGGGAAGCTTGGCAACTATTGCCGAATTGAAGAAAAAAGGGCATCCTGTAGCTTACGTAGGCGATGTAGTTGGTACAGGTTCCTCGCGTAAATCTGCCATCAACTCCGTATTGTGGCACATGGGAAATGATATACCTTTTGTGCCAAACAAACGCGCTGGGGGTTATGTTTTAGGTGGTGCGATCGCGCCAATTTTCTTTAACACAGCAGAAGATGCCGGTGCTTTGCCTATTCAGTGCGATGTCACCAAACTAGAAACCGGCATGGTAATTACCATCCATCCCTACAAAGGCGAAATCACAAACGTTGCAGGCGAAGTCATTTCCACCTTTGCCCTCAAACCTGACACTATCCTCGATGAAGTCCGCGCAGGTGGACGCATCCCCCTACTAATCGGACGTACCCTCACCGACAAAACTCGTCTTGCACTTGGTTTAGAACCCAGCAAAGTTTTCACCCGTCCCCAGCAAGCCTTTGATACAGGCAAAGGCTATAGCTTGGCACAAAAAATGGTAGGTAAAGCTTGCGGATTACCTGGTGTGCGTCCCGGCACATCTTGCGAACCCATCATTACTACTGTTGGTTCTCAAGATACCACAGGCCCCATGACCCGCGACGAATTAAAAGAACTCGCTTGTCTTGGTTTCAGTGCAGACTTAGTAATCCAAAGTTTCTGCCACACAGCAGCTTATCCCAAACCAGTAGACATCCAAACCCATCACGAACTCCCCGATTTTTTTGCATCTCGTGGCGGTGTCGCTCTCCGTCCCGGTGATGGTATCATCCACTCTTGGTTAAACCGGATGCTGCTACCCGACACCGTGGGAACTGGCGGCGACTCTCACACCCGCTTCCCCTTGGGTATTTCCTTCCCTGCCGGTTCTGGATTAGTAGCCTTTGCAGCCGCCTTGGGTGTGATGCCTTTAGATATGCCAGAGTCAGTTTTGGTAAGATTTAAAGGAGAATTGCAACCAGGTATCACCCTCCGGGATGTTGTGAATGCC
The DNA here is from genome assembly GCF_054786515.1 of Nostoc sp. UIC 10890. Lineage (NCBI taxonomy): Bacteria > Bacillati > Cyanobacteriota > Cyanophyceae > Nostocales > Nostocaceae > Nostoc > Nostoc sp. UIC 10890. The sequence goes on along the minus strand of NZ_JBSGKF010000001.1, from coordinate 158,385 downwards.
ATACCCTACGTGGCAATTCAAAAAGGTTTGCTGACAGCAGAGAAGCAGAATAAGAAAAACGTCTTCTCCGGGCGAATTCTGGAAATAGAAGGTTTGCCAGATTTAAAAGTTGAACAAGCCTTTGAACTCACTGATGCAAGTGCCGAACGTTCTTGTGCCGGATGCACAATTAAGCTGAGTGTAGAGACAATTTCTGAATATCTGCGTTCTAACATAGCGCTGTTGAAAAATATGATAGCACGGGGCTATCATGATGCCCGTACCATGCTGCGCCGTGTAGCAAAGATGGAAGAATGGTTAGCAAATCCCGTGTTATTAGAAGGCGATGCCGATGCAGAGTATGCCGAAATAATTGAAATTGATTTGAACGAAATCAAAGAACCAATTGTAGCTGCTCCCAATGACCCCGATAATGTTAAGTTATTATCGGAAGTTGCTAATGATCCAGTGCAAGAAGTATTCGTCGGTTCTTGTATGACGAATATTGGTCATTATCGGGCAACAGCGAAAGTTTTGGAAGGTGCAGGTGAAGTAAAAACTCGCCTGTGGATAGCACCACCAACCCGCATGGATGAACACCAATTAAAAGAAGAAGGTGTATACAGCGTTTTTGGGGCTGCGGGTGCGCGTACAGAAATGCCAGGATGCAGTTTGTGCATGGGTAATCAGGCGCGAGTTGCTGATGGCACAACAGTATTTTCTACCTCTACCCGCAACTTCAATAATCGCATGGGTAAAGATGCGCGAGTGTATCTTGGTTCAGCAGAATTAGCCGCAGTTTGTGCGCTGCTGGGACGGCTTCCCACAGTGCAGGAATACTTGGATATTGTGGCGAGTAGAATTCATCCTTTTGCAGATGATTTGTATCGGTATTTGAACTTTGATCAAATTGCCGGTTTTGAGGATGAAGGGCGCGTGATTGCGTTGGAAGATATGCCAAGGCTTGAAGATATTTTGGGTATGCCAGCTAGTAGTTTGCGTTAGTAAATATAGTAGGGTGGGCAATGCCCACCATGCTAAAATAATCATTTTTGAAAAAGCTGATTAATAGCCAGTAACTCAGGCCCTTCTACAGGTATTGTAGACGAGTCTTTTCTTGTAAAAGCTGTTTTTCCAACAAATGATACTGCTATTTGAGGAGGAACCGTAATTCTAATTACTGACAGTCCTTTATATAATATTGTGTCAAACTTTGCTAGTACCTGTGTTTTAAGTGGTTCAGTAAGAGCAGAGTTTTGAATAGCATTGCTTAATATCCTTACATATTGCTCTGTATCTTTAGTTTTGTTGTGTAAATTTGCTTCTCTGTCAATTCCGACGACATATCTACCATTAATTTCAATAGGTTGAATTTTGTCTAGTTCTTCGATTTTATCAGCATCCTTTTTCGAGTCAGTTACTCCAATATGAATATATCCATCTGTGGCTGAACATAAATTTGCAATTCCACAAATTGTCTCAATAATTCTTTCTAGTAGATCGTAATTGAACTTTCTGCTAATAGACAAATCAAGAAAGCCTTGCTTACATTCATACCTCGTTGTTTCTATACGAGAACGACGTAAAGAGTTTTCAAAATCTAGTGCTAACTCAACTCCATGTCCGAGTAATGGTGGTTCTCTTCTAGCAAAAAAATCTTGAATCAATCCCTTTGTTTGGTTAATATTATTTTTTCTGTCTTCTGTTTTTGTGTAGCGATGACTTAAATCTAGTCGTTGTTGAAGATTCTTTAAAGCAATCATAATACCTGATGGATCTGTTGGAGAGAAATATTGGTGAATGATTAAATCAAAAAAAGCCATAAAAATAGTATAAAATGCAGTTGGGATTGGATTATTACTTTTAGGATTTACTATTTTCAATAAGCACTTTGATTCTGAACTATAAGATTCTATAGTTTCCCTAAGTATAGAAAAAGTTTTTATTATTTCTTCTTCAAGCCTTTTAGGTAGATAAGCGATCAAAGCATGTTCAAGTTTTTGAGCGAAGGAACTATTTGGATCGTAAAGATCATCAAAACGTTCAGTACTTCGTGACAGTGGCTCATGTAACAAAATAGAGTCGGTAAGCCTCATTAACGGTCATTTGACGAGGTGCAGTACTCATAAATTATGATTTTAATATAACTTTAATAACAAATTATACTCTAGGAATTTAAAAACCTGGGTTATATTTAGAACAATTGTATTGTAAAAAATACGCGATCGCACCTTTGTACTTCGCACACAGACCTAACCCCCCAACCCCCTTCCCTACGAGGGAAGGGGGAGAAATCCGGCTCCCCTCTCCGCTTCGGAGAGGGGTTGGGGGAGAGGTCAACCATTATCTAAAGATAAACACCTATTTTCATACTTAATAAATGAATAATCCAACACCCGAAGAACCCTATCCACCGAAAAAAGAGGGAACTCGCAATATTGTAATCGGATACAAAGCAGACTTAGTTAAAGTGCAACGTGCCAAAGAACTTCGTCAGCAAATGACACCAGAAGAAAAAATCCTTTGGCAACATCTTCGTGCTAATCGCCTGAATGGTTTGCACTTTCGCCGTCAGCAGATTATCAATGGCTTTATTGCAGATTTCTACTGTCACTCAACTGCATTAGTGATAGAAGTAGATGGCAAAATTCATGAACGACAAGCCGAATATGATGCAGAACGGGACAAAGTTTTGTCAGCTAGGGGACTACGTTTGTTGCGAATTAAAAATGAAGAAGTGAGACACGAACTTGATAAAGTTTTGATGCGTATTTCCACAGCTTGTTCTCAACAGACCTAACCCCCCAACCCCCTTCCCTACGAGGGAATGGGGAGAAATCTGGCTCCCCTCTCCGCTTCGGAGAGGGGTTGGGGGAGAGGTCAATCCATGCGATCGCGATAAACTGTTAAAATCTAATTACCTGACACCAAAATTTTAACAGGTAGGTGAAAACCAATGGATTTCTACACATAGGAGTTATTAAAATGCTTGAACTTCACAAAACCTATGTTATCGATGACAATCAACGACCTATTGCCGTACAAATTCCTATCGCTGAATTTGAAAAGATTGAAGAGATTCTTGAGGATTATGGTTTAGCAAAACTCATGGAGGAAGTAGAGGAAGAAAAACCATTATCAAAAGATGAAGCACTACAATATTATCAATCACTAAAAAAAGAAAATGTGGCAAGTTGAATATACTAAAAGATTCTTGAAATAACTTGCTACTTTACCAGTTGAGATTCAAAGCCGCATAGAACCTATCGTGTTTCAAGAAATTGAATCAGAGAATCCTTTTTAATTAGGATATCTTGAAAAACTGAAAGGCTATAGTGATAAATATAAGATTCGAGTTGGTGATTATCGGATTGGCGCTACTCTTGATCAAGAAACAAAAACATTAATCTGCCAACTAGTTGCTCATCGCAAAGACATCTACAGAATTTTTCCTTGAAACAAATTAGGAAATGCGATCACTATCAATAGTGTATCTTTGTCAGATACATACATCATGTAATATCTAGGAATTTCGTTTTTGAAACTTCTCCGAAATACTTTCACTAGACAACCTTAGTATTATCTGCCTTTCAACGCCTTTGGTGGTTAGCATAGGCATCGCCTATTTCTTAAGTTCATTTTCTGCGTATTTTGTCAATACCCAAGTCCTGAATTTATTTATTTGTCGGAAGTCCCTTACCCAATAGTCAATTTGGGGGTAAAACTGGGGTAATGTAAAAGGGTCAGGGTGTTTACAAAGCAGCTGTGTTGAATAAAAATTATGTTGTCCGATCAAAGCAGATTTTATCCCATGACGACGAGGGTCTTCTAAATAAGCATTGGTTTCTATGAATTGCGATTTGATACACGGGTGTATATCCGTTAAACGGAATTTGCGCTCCTTAATACCATATATTGTCAAGTTAAGCGCTTATATCTTGCAATAGACAACTTTTACCCTCACGACTGGAGAGCAAAATCTTGGGAATAGAACTACGCAGTTTCGTATTTCTCGACAACCTGCAACCTCAACATGCAGCATATATGGGAACAGTAGCCCAAGGCTTCTTACCATTACCAGGAGATACATCACTGTGGATTGAAATCTCTCCTGGTATCGAAATTAATAAGATTACGGATATAGCCCTGAAATCTGCCTCTGTCCGTCCAGGAGTACAGGTAGTTGAACGACTTTACGGACTATTAGAAGTTCATTCTAGCTCCCAAGGCGAAACACGAGCTGCTGGTCAAGCTATTTTGGCGGCACTGGGAGTCAAAAGAGAGGAATGTCTGAAACCGCGGGTTATTTCTAGTCAGATTATTCGCAACATCGATGCTTATCAAACACAACTGATTAATCGCACGCGCCGGGGACAGCTACTACTAGCAGGTCAAACACTATATGTATTAGAAGTGGAACCTGCTGCTTATGCCGCACTGGCTGCCAATGAAGCGGAGAAAGCAGCGAGGATTAACATTCTTGAAGTTCAAGCTGTAGGTAGCTTTGGACGGCTTTACTTAGGTGGACAAGAACAGGATATTCTAGCAGGGGCGGCGGGAGCGTTAACGGCCATTGAAAGTGTCGCTGGTCGGGTAAATTCTCTGGGTGGGCGTCAGGAGTAAAGGAGAGAAAATGGCAAATCGAGAGCATCTAACTTTACTCAAAGCAGGTGCAGTTACATGGATTGAGTGGAGAAAGAAAAATCCCCAGATTGAACCAGACCTCAGCAGCGCGAATCTGCAAGGCGATAACCTCAGAGGTGCAAACCTTCAAGGGGTAAACTTGAGAAAAGTGGATTTGAGTAATGCTTTACTGGTGCGAGCAAACCTCAGTGGTGCTGACCTCAGTAGTGCCAACCTCTACAAAGCCTTTTTAATTGAAGCTAACCTGAGTGCGGCTAACTTCAGTGTTGCTAACTTGAGTGGTGCTGTACTTACGCAGGCAGATTTGAGTCATGCCAATCTGATTGGAGCCGATTTGAGTCAGGTGGATCTTAGAGGTGCTGCGATCGCATGTGCTAATCTGATTGGCACTGACTTAAGAGGCGCTAACTTGAGAGATGCCGATTTAGGTTCAGCAAAGCTGATGCGGACTAACCTCTCTTTTGCCAACCTCATTGAAGCTAACTTGATTGCAGCTGACCTTAGCGAAGCGAGTTTGTATGAGACGGAAATGTTGGGTGCTTATCTTTACAAAGCTGACCTCTACAAAGCTAATCTGAACAAGGCTCACCTCAGTGGTGCATACCTGTTGCGGGCTAACCTTAGTGAAGCTGACTTGAGTCAAGCAGACTTGAGTTGGACTAACCTCAGAAGCGCGAATTTAGCAGGGGCAAATCTCAGAGGAGCTAACCTTAGAGGAGCCGACATTAGGGGAGCTAACCTCAGTGGTGTAAATCTTCAGGAAGCAATTATGCCTGACGCTTCAAGGCACAATTAGTTTACAGCCGACATTTTGCACCTCAGGCTATCACAATCAGTTTTTTGGGATTTTTATTATTAGACATCTGGTGAAAATTAATTCTGCGTTCCTCGAAATCCTTGGTAGGGACAATTCATGAATTGTCCCTACATCATTTTTGGAGATGCCTAGTAGCTAACGAACCGTTCCCCGCAATATTTCAGTATCAATGGGTTTGATTAGATAAACTAACAGCAGATTCCAAACAATTGCTGCAATCAAAGGTAGTTTGCGAATTAGCTTCACAACTTTTGGTGCAGAACTGCTCTCAATCTCTGCAATTTTCAAGTTGTAACCTGCACAGCGTTGCAGCCGTGGGAAAAACTTGGGGTGTTCAGTATTCAGCATCACCGGAAAAGCCCGTCCCGCAGTTTCATTGGTATTGCGGACAACTTGGAAATCAAATTCTGTGGCATCAAGTCCCAGTGATTTGTAGAATCCGGAACGTTCATGAACTGTCAAGGTGTGGGTAGCAAATACCGAGAGTAAGAAAAAGCGACTCCACAGCTTAGATTTCCAGGTGTTCCAAAGTTGCGGTTGAGAACGCAAAAGCGCTTTGAATATATCTCCGTGGCGGTTTTCGTCCTGACACCAACTTTCAAAGTAGCGGAAGATAGGGTAAAACTCGTTTTCTGGGTGCTTTTCTAGATGTCTGAAAATAATAATGTAACGCCAGTAGCCGATTTTTTCTGATAGGTAAACGGTGTAAAGTACCCACTCAATCGGGAAAAAGGTATAGGTGCGAGTTTTAGTAACAGTGGCTAAATCCAGGGAGACTTTAAAATCGCCCATTGCTTTGTTGAGAAATCCGGCGTGGCGGGCTTCATCACGCGCCATCAGTTGAAATATTTCCGCTAACACTGGACTGCGATTTTTCAGCTTGCGGGATAATTCCTTGAATAGCAAAAAGCCGGAAAACTCAGAAATGCAAGAGCGTTCCAAATACTCTATAAACGCCTGTCTTGCTTCACCACCAATGTGTTCCCAAGACTGCTCAAACGCTTCATCACGAACAAAATGGTGGCGGTTGTAGTCTGTCCGCATTTCTGTCAACATCGCCTGCAACTCCGTTTCCTGGGCAGACAAATCCAGCTTGGCTGCGGTTTCAAAATCTGTAGTATAAAACCGGGGAGTGAGTACCGTTTCTTTACTGGGGGTTTTAATTTCTGGCTTGGGTAGGGTGTTAACCATGAGTGATGAGGCGATGAATCAATAGTTCTATAACTATAAAGTTATGATAAATGTCATTATTTGGCTAGCCCTCTTCACAATCCTTTAGTAAAGTCGGAATTATCGGGACTGCCTTTTTCATAACACAGATACTATATCCGCGAAAGTGTAAAGGGAAAGCCTTTGAAGGCTAGGGTTTAAATATTTTATTAAGTTTTTAAATTTCCCTATCTAAATCAAGTATATAGATATACAGGTATATACTAATATTTGGTTAACCTTACTCAAAGTTTCAGAGGTTTTAATCAGGGGAGTCATTCCGATGATAATTCTCTGCAAGAATCTTGAAATCACACAATATTGCTTTAATCTTATCAAATCACAGTAGTCTAAATAAAAATCCCCGCCACAGTGGGCAGGGATAGTAGTTTTTAGCTAAGACTTGTCTATTAGCTAACAAAATCTTTGTGAGCAGTGACAAGCATCTGAGCTTGTCTTAAAACGTTTCCGAATAAATAAATAGGAATCTGCCAAGCTGCAACGGTAACTTCTTTGACAATATCCTGTACACTAATTGCGATTAATTCATGTTCTGGTGGCTCTCCCTCAACTGCACCAGACCAAGTAAAAGCTAATAAGAAATCCTCGTCTCCAGGTAAGGATGCAATCAAGCATTCTTCTGGTGTTGGCTGGCAAATAATTCCATGATCGTTTGCAAGTTCTACTAGTCTTTGAAAGTTGTTTACGTTCGTCATTTGTCCTTGGGATGTAATGTAATCTCAGTTTTAGAAAAAATCATATTTTTATCTCCAGAACTCAAGTTAGTTGCTCTATACCATAAATTACGAATTATTAATTATTCGGTCAGAGTTAGGAGTTATTGGAGTTGAATCAGACTTAAGTCCAAAATCTTACCGCGATCGCCTGGTTCTATCAGCAACAATTGTTACTGTTTTAAAAAAAGCTAGAGTACCTACTTTTTCGGTTTACCCTATTGACATACACCTCCCTTCTTTACCATTCCAATATTGATGCCCTAATTTCACCCAGGCTGAAGCAGTGCATTGAGAATTGCACTCACTTTTGGGGGAATAGCTGTAAACCGAAGCAGAAAAAGATGCTCGTCAACATTAGATTGTTGAATCACCTTGGCATAGATATGTTCTTCTTCTGTAGCCATTGCTGCTTCAATCAATAGCTTGAGTTTGAGATTACTCAAGAGTTCTAAAGAATGCGGTGATTGCAATTGTGCCCCTTTTTCTGAGAGACTAATCAATGCTCCCAGAAATATTGTTCCCACTGCATGTTTTCCCTGCAAAATAGTGTATTCCACAGGTATTTCTTGATTGAGAATGACAATTTCTTTATCATCTTCAGGCAAGAATAAATTATATTGACCACCAATGCCACGAATTTCACAAATTGTCACAGGGTGTTTTATCCCCTTGGGTTCTATTTGTAGTTGCCCAGCAATGTGGAGGTCAATATTAGCATCCTTACATGTATTTTCGGAAATTAAAATCTGTCCTCCCACGGTATAAGACTCTATTCGGGCAGCCAAATTAACATGACTGCCAATAACTGTATATTGAGCGCGTTTTTGAGAACCAACATTTCCCGCCACAGCTTCACCTGTATTAATTCCAATTCCCATTTCGAGGATTGGGAAATTCATTTGCCGATTTTGTTCATTCACTTGCTGCATTGCCAATTGCATCGCAATAGCACAGGCGATCGCTCGTTGGGAATCATCTTTGCGACTAATTGGCGCACCAAATATTACAAAAATCCCATCACCCATAAACTCATTAATCGTGCCTTTATACTGGTTAATCACATCTGTCATTGTTCCCAGATAAAGATTCAAAATATTTACTACTTCTTCAGGTGGTAATTGTTCAGAAATAGCCGAAAATCCTCTTAAGTCAGACACAAGAACCGTAACTTTTCTTCGTTCTCCCCCTAGCTTTAACCCAGAAGGAGTTTCCAGGATATTGGCAACGATTTCATCAGTTAGATAGCGTCCGAGGGTTTTTCGCATATCGGTAGCACTTTGAGCAATATACTGAGTAAGTGCGATCGCAGAACCTGCAAATGCCAGCATTGAAGGGACAACGGGAATCCACCAACCAGCCAAAAACGCCAGAAAACTACCACCAAGTAAACCGCCACCTGCCAATAAAACACTAACAGCCATGAGGGTTTTCTGGTTGCTACTGTGGCGTTGTAGCCAACACAAGCTAGCACCAATAATTGACCAAATCAAAATTGATAGCCATTCTAGCGACTCAGGTAAACACTTAATTAGTGAACGACCATCCATTGCCGCACTTAAAATTTGACTAATCAAATTAGCATGAATTGTTACACCCGCCATCCGTTCCGGGTCAGTCAATACATTACTGCTGTAAGGCGTATAAAATAGATCCTTCAAACTCTCAGCGGTAGCACCAATTAATACCACCTTGTCTCGCATTAAGTCTCGTGGGATAGAGTTCTCTTGTACTGCGGTAAGAGAGACTTTAGTAAACTGCTGTATGCGTCCTCGATAGTTCAACAGCACTTGGTAACTCCCCGCATCGGCTCGGATATAACCTCCATCATTAGCTTCAAAAATTGGGAAAACACCCCGATTTAATTGCAAGTAATTAGAGTTAGTTGCTGATGGTTTCGCGGTAATACCTTCAGGTTTCAAGTACAGCAATGCCAGTTTCAACCCAAAGCTTTCGAGAATCTCGTCATTATTTAAATTTACGTACAATAATGCTCGCCGAATTTTGCCATCTCCATCTATAGGTAAATCATTCGACCCCACTTGATTAAGTTTTTTCAGTTCTGGAGACGAATCAACCGCCGAACTATCAATAGTATCCGAGACTTTTTGGACTCCAATCAAATTGGGAGTAGACTTAAACACCTTAAGTAAGTCTTGATGACCGGGATTGACAGGTAAATCACGATAAATATCTAAACCAATCGCTCTAGGTTGCTGCTGTTTGATTTTCTCTAACAAACTGGCAAGTTTTCCATCAGACATAGGCCACTGTCCCTGTTTACGCACATCTGCCTCATTAATCTCAACTATGACGATGCGAGTATCAGCCGACTCTCGTGGACGGAGAAGAAAAAATTGATCCAGTGCTGCTAGTTCCAACAATTGCAGTAATCCAGTCAAGCGTAGTGCAATCACCAAGGCTGTAATATTGGGAACAGCAAGTAAAACACCACGCCATTGCCAGATTTGCGGTTTCAGCTTTGCCCACATAATATTTAGTGCTGAGTGCTGAGTGCTGAGTTAGGAGTTGAGAATTCTCTTTGTGCCCAATGTCCTTGTTTAATTTGGTGGTGAATTCTTAGATGTGCAACAATCGATCAATGGTTCTGAAGCGATCGCACTCAAACCTACTGACTTGAAAAATTGTCTCCAATCCAGCCTCGCCTTTAAATTATTCGGTTCAGTCTGGCGTAGCTGCACCAAACTAGTCAACGCTTCATGCCAAATCCCAGCTTCCGCATAGATGGTGGGCAACTTGTACAAATTTGCCTTTGCTAACGTCTCCGATAAAGATGTTCCTGGTTGAGTGCGTTCCACCCAACCATCTACAGTAGGATTTGTACTAGAGTCTTGAGTATTACAAACAATTGTTAAATACCAATGATAAGTTTTACCTACAGCGAGTGCAGGGGCACTGTCAGGAAGTTTGAAGCTAACAATTCCTGGTTTATTCGGTAGTGTAAAAGATGTTTCATAAAATACGTTCTGGTCTTCAGCTAGCAGCAGAAACTTGGCTGTTTTGACTTGAGATGGAGGTACATACCAGAAAAATGTTGGACGTTGAGCAAATGTCAGCCCTAATTTATCTGGAGGTGTTAAGGGAATTATAAGTTTTTTCCCTGTTAGGCAAGAGTTACCACGGGTAGAACCACCAGCACTTGCTGGAGGTTTTCCCCGTTGTGGTGGCTTAAATGTCTGACTAATTTGCCAAGTTTTACTGGAATGGTACGACTGAGCCTGTACCTGCGCTGTTAAAGCAGAAAGCAAACACAAAGGTAAAGAAAAGGCTACAAAATATAGAGATGGTTTAATCCATTTCATATTGATAATGCCTGGGTTTTAGATTAGTCAGGTGAATAAATAGAGTATTCCCAAAAGCAAGATCAGATTTTGCACTCAACTACGAACTATTGGGTATTGGCAAGAGATAACAGCACAAACACTGAACAATTAAATTGGCAGTAAAAATAATTACAAAAAATTGGATGGTTTAGGATTTAGCAGCACGACAAGCGGCTTGATACACAGTTACTTTTCTTACAGTAAATTTCGTGCAACAATTAAGAATCTTTCTTATTTAAGGATATAGCCAGTTAGGGTACTGACTGTTGGAGCGTTAGCTACGTCTCTTCGAGACGCTAGGCCAACGCCGCAGGCATCGCACAAGCGCTGACTTGTCAATTTTCACTGAGCATTGCATCCAGTATTTAGGTGTTTCCTTTCGGATAACTTGAAAAAGCGCTTTAGTTTCAATCATATATCAGCTTGATAATGACAGTAATTATTATTAAACTATGACAAAAATTCTTACAGATACAGATTGGCAAGAATTATGGGCAGAAAGTGAGCAAAATGGTCACGCTTCTTTTCAATCAAAGGGTTTTGAAACTACCCGTAAAGGGAAACTTCTAGATGTCTCTCATACCTTTCAGTGCTGGTCAGAATTACGTAATGGACTATCTATTTCAATACATCAGGAAGAGTTTACTGATGATATTGTGTGGCTTAGAGATATTTTTGATAAATCTCAATTTGGCTTGAGTTTTTTTCTCTCAGGAAAAGTGAGAATTGAACGCCACGGTTTAACTGACAAGACAGACGAAATAGTAGGCAAATATTATTCAGAATGTAACTGTGACATCAAAGAAACTGAATGCTGGAAAGCTGGTGAGAAGTTTTCACGAATTTATCTGAAAATCGAACCGCAGGAATTTTTTCAAAGTTTTGGCGAAGAAGAATTAGAACAAATACCAATTTCCCTGCGCCAAGCAGTGATGAATGGTAAGGTACAGCCTTACTACCAGCAAGGGGAAATCACACAGCAAATGTGGAAAGTCTTATATAATATCCTCAACTGTCCCTATCAAGGCTTAATGAAGCGAATGTATTTGGAAAGTCAAGCAATAGAATTGATTACGCTTCATTTTCAGCAAATTCAGGAGCAGGAGATACGTAATCATAGCTTTCCAGGGAAGAATTTGAGAGATGTTGAGAGAATTTACCAAGCTAAAGAAATTTTGTTGGGTAATCTAGAAAATCCACCCAGCCTGATAGACTTAGCACGACAAGTAGGGATAAATGAATTTAAATTGAAGCGTGGGTTTCGTCAAGTTTTCGGGACATCTGCGTTCAAATATTTGCACAACTATCGCCTGGAAAAAGCGAAACAACTTTTAGCATTAGGAGATATGAAGATTGAAGAAGTAGCATTTAGGGTAGGCTTTGACAGTCGCAGTTACTTTGCTTTAGCTTTTCGCAAAAAATTTGGATTGAATCCCAAACAATACTTTCAACATCATCACAAATCCCTCTAGCATTCAGAAAAAATCCCTCTAGCGTTCAAAAAAAATCCCTCTAGCGTTCAAATTAGAAATCTGAATCCCTTATTGTACATAAACTACTAGTTTAGTTAAGAAAGATTCTTAACAGCTTGTGGGGATAGATGGAGTGGTCTAATACCCTAACCTGTAACGGGAAAGGGGTCAAAAGTCTGATGAATATGTTGGTGTGAGGGAGATTTGGTGATGAGATTAATAAAATCGCTTTCTGGGCTGATGTTTACAGCCTCATTTTTTATACTCGTAACACAGTCAGTGTTGGCTGAAACTGATGGAGTAAATTCAGTAAATGTTAGAGATAAACGCAAAGTTATATCAACTATTCCCCAGTTGAGTGAGGTAGAACTTCCCCAGACGAAGGCCGCACTGTTATTAACTCAGAACCCCGGTGTAGAGGCAATAGTAGAAGTTACAGGGGTACGCATCACCAAAACCGAAAAAGGTGTTGAGATAATTTTAGAAACAACTAAAAGTGATACTCTCCAGCCTGTTCAGAAGAATGAAGCCAATAAATTAATTATCAATGTTCCCAATTCGCAATTGCGTTATGAGGGTGGTAATACATTTCGCCAAGAAAAACCATTTGCCGGAATTGCGGAAGTATTGGTAGTTAATCAAGATAATAATACTATCCAGGTGACAGTAACGGGGGAGACTGAACTCCCAATAGTTGAGTTATTTGATGGAGATGAAGGGCTGATTTTTGGTGTGACACCTGCTGCAACTGCAATGCAGCCACCACAGCAGCCAACAAGTGAAACACCGCAAGAGGAACCAGCAGCGCCAGATGATGAACCAATTGAGTTGGTGGTAACAGGGGAGGAAGACAAGTATCGCGTCACGAATACCACCACTGGGACAAGAACTGATACACCTCTACGTGACCTTCCCCAATCGATTCAGGTTATTCCTCAAGAAGTGCTGCGCGATCAACGCGCTGATATTTCCAGTGCGCTTATTAATGCCCCAAGCGTCCGCACTTCATCTCCAACTAATTTTGAAACATTGCGGATACGAGTTCGAGGATTTTTTACCCAGCCTACGCTAAACGGTTTCAAAGACTCTTTATCTTCTAACCTTGGGCCTGATCTTACAGGAATTGAAAGAATAGAAGTCCTGCAAGGCCCAAACTCTATTTTATTTGGTTCATCATCACCAGGGGGAACGGTTAACTTTGTGACCAAACAACCCCTGCGCGATCCTTACTACTTTGCCGAAGCAACTATTGGTAATTTTAACTTTTACCGTGGTGAAGTGGATCTGTCTGGGCCGTTAGACGATGCAAAGAAAGTACTATATCGGCTTAACGCCTCATACCGAGATCAAGAGTTTTTCATTGACTCTAGCAAAGCTAGAAATCTAGTGATTGCACCGGTAGTGAGTATTGAACTTGGGGAGAATACAAATCTAACTGTTGAAGGCATTTACAAAAACATAAAATCTGAAGGAATTAGTTTTGGCTTGCCTGCAATTGGAACAATACTTTCTAACCCTAATGGCAAAATACCCCGCGATCGCAACGTAAATGAAGGTAGCATTAACACCGAAGTTTCTAGAATTGGGTACACATTAGAGCATAAATTTAGTGAGGCTTGGTCATTTAAAAATTCATTTCAATATAGCAGGTTTTATTCTCCTGATTTAGGCACTTTCCCCGTAGGGCTTTTAGATGATAATCGCACTTTGGAGAGAATCTACATAGAAGGACTCTACGATCAACGCGACTATAGGCTTTTGACCAATGTTATTGGTAAGTTTGCAACTGGCTCAATTAAACATCAATTACTATTTGGCTTTGATTTGGGCAGACAAAGTATAGATTCTAGCGGTATTGATCGAGAAATTGCTCCACTTGATTTGTTCAATCCGATTTATGGTCAGCTACCTGGTGCAATTACATTTGAATCTGATACCAATACCGTGACCGATGAGCTTGGCTTTATCGTGCAAGATCAAGTAACAATTGCAGACAATTTAAAGCTGCTCCTCAGTGGTCGATTTGATAACTTCAAGCAAACTGACAAAGACTTTCTCGCAGATACAGAAACAAGTCAATCTGGGAGTGCCTTTAGTCCCCGTGTGGGCATTCTATATCAGCCAATCCCGCCTATTTCTCTCTATGCTAACTACAGTCAATCGTTCCAGCCAGCAATTGGTCGAGCCTTTGATGAGAGTGAATTTAAGCCAACCAAGGGGACTCAGTTTGAAATTGGAGTCAAAGCAGATTTGAATGACAGGCTTTCAACTACATTGGCGTTGTACGATATTACCCAATCGAATATTGTAACTGACGATCCAGATAACTTAGGCTTTTCTGTTCAAACTGGAGAACAGCGTAGTCAAGGAATCGAACTCAGTCTGGCGGGTGAAATTTTATCAGGATGGAACATCTTTGCTAGCTATGCTTACAACGATGCCCGCGTCACTAAAGATAATATAATTCCAGTCGGGAACCGGGCATTGCAGACAACTCCCCATGCTGCCAGCTTATGGACGACCTATGAAATTCAACGAGGAAACTTACAAGGTTTGGGCTTTGGTTTGGGACTTTTTTATGTAGGCGATCGCGCCGGAGATGCTGGAAATACATTTGAAGTACCCAGCTATTTAACAACTGATGCTGCTATCTTCTACAAGCAAGACAGATTACGTGCTGCGATCAATATCAAAAACCTCTTTAATGTGGATTATTTTGAAAATGCCTTCAATCGATTGCGAGTCTCTCCAGGTGCGCCATTTACTGTGCAGGGAACTATTTCTTGGACGTTTTAAAAAATCAGGGTTTTCATGAAGAGGTTTCTACGCCGTCTCACCTATCTGCTATGTCTGGGAATTGTGGCATTTATACTTGTTTGTGCCTGTAGCCAAAGTAACTATCAAGATGCCATATCTCCAACATCTTCAGCGGAAAATTGTCGAATTATAAAACATCCAATGGGGGAAACCTGCGTTCCACTCAATCCTCAACGAATTGTAGCTTTAGATATCCTGAGTCTTGGTGAAACCGTTGCTTTGGGTATCAAGCCAATGGCAGCAACAATATGGTCTCGGACAGAAATCAATTCCGAAGTTCCCCCTTATTTAGCAGAAAGAATCAAAGGAATTGTTTTACATAGTTATTCTACTAGCCAACCCAATTTAGAGAAAATTCTGCAACTTAAGCCCGACTTAATAATTAGTCCTTCAGATCCGTCATCACGACGGCAGTACAAGCAATTATCACAAATTGCTCCTACCGTATTAGTTCCTTGGGCAGAGATTTCACGAGATTGGAAACAACACTTAAAAGAAACTGCAAAAGTTTTTGACAAAACAGAGGTAGCGACTCAACTCTTAAATGGCTACTCTCAAAGAGTTGAAAAACTAAAACAGAGATTACAGAATAATCGTCCTCAGCCATTTCTGGCATCATTTGTATATGTCAACTCTGGAGGAGTATATCTTGGTATGAAAAAGTCCTTTTCTGGCACAATTTTAAATGATATTGGACTGCTATCTCCCCAATCATCTAATAATTTATCCTTGCCCATTTCCGAGGAAAGTTTTTCTGAAATTGATAGTGATGTTATTTTTATCGGATGTTATCAAAAAAATGATTGTTCTACTTTAGAAAAACTTCGGGGAAAACCCTTATGGTCTAAAGTTAAAGCTGTCCAAAACAAACAAGTATTTCCTGTAGATTTTCAGAGTTGGTATGGGTTTGATTTTCTTGCCGCTCATGCTGTACTGGATGACATTGAGAAGTATTTATAAGACATCTTGCAAAAGTAACTTTTGCAAGATGTTGGGGAAAGGTTAAAGGTTAAAGGGAAAGGGAAAATTCCATCCTTTCCCCCTGCCCCTTATCCCCAGAGGGGGCCCCACCTTCCCCTTTACCCACTTCTGCAAGAAGTCTATAGCAATCCGATAGCGAGTCTTGTCTACGACACGCTACGCAAACGAGCATCTTTGATTTCTGAATCACTCGTAGAGGTAAGGGACTGGGGACTGGGGATTGGGGACTGGGAAGAAGGAATAAAGGTGTGTCCTATAGATTAACAAACCTCTAACTCATGAAAGGATGTCAGTGAGTGTTGCTTTCTTCAGACAGTTAGGTGAGGAGGTACACCATACTCAGGACTCTTCATGGCGTGCGGTACTAGGGAAGGAAGAAGAAGCACCCCTTTTGCTCACAATATGGCAATATATAAAGTTGTAGCTGACCGCCTACGTAGAGGTTTAACGTGGATACCATTGCAATTCCTGCTTTAAATCGGCCAGTGGATGCCACGGTAGAAATTCCCGGTTCTAAAAGTCTTACCAATCGGGCGTTACTTGTTGCAGCTTTGGCGCAAGGTGACTCCCTTTTAGAAAATGCCTTATTTAGTGAAGACAGCGAGTATTTTGCCAAATGTGTAGAGCAATTGGGCATTCCCATTACTTTGAATCCCAATCTGGCTCAAATTCAAATTGCAGGAAGGGGAGGTGAAATCCCAGCTAAACAGGCAGATTTATTTGTGGGTTTGGCAGGTACAGCAGCACGGTTTATCTCGGCGCTGGTGGCATTGGGTAACGGCGAATATCGGCTAGATGGCGTTCCTCGAATGCGAGAACGTCCGATGGGCGATTTGCTGACGGTGCTTGAAACGAGTGGAGCAACTGTTAACTTCGAGGGAAACTCCGGGTTTATGCCCTACACCCTCTATAGCCAGGGATTCACTGGCGGAAATTTTCGCTTGAAAGCCAACCAAACAAGTCAGCAACTTTCGGCATTGCTGATGATTGCGCCGTATGCTCAACAGGATACAAGCATTGAGGTTGAAGGGACATTAGTTTCTCAATCTTACGTCAAAATGACCTGTCGTCTAATGGCAGATTTTGGCGTTGAGGTGATTCAAATCGGTGATAATCAATTTCAGATTAAAGCGGGTCAACGTTACCAAGCTCGACATTACACAATAGAACCCGATGCGTCAAATGCCTCTTACTTTTTCGCTGCTGCCGCCGTCACGGGTGGACGAGTGCGCGTCAAACATTTGACCAAGCAATCCTGTCAGGGTGATATTCTCTGGCTGAATGTTTTAGAACAGATGGGTTGCCAAATTAATGATTCCGATGATTACACCGAAGTGACGGGGCCGAAGCAATTGCAAGGCATCGACATTGATATGAATGATATATCGGATTTGGTGCAAACATTAGCAGCGATCGCACCCTTTGCTAGTTCACCGATTACCATTCGTAACGTGGAACATATTCGATATAAGGAAACCGACCGGATTAAAGCTGTGGTCACAGAGTTGCGTCGGCTAGGAGTGAAGGTTGAAGAATTCGCAGATAGACTGAAAATTGAGCCTGGCCCCATTACCCCGGCGGCGATTGAAACCTATCACGATCATCGAATGGCGATGGCTTTTGCTGTCACTGGCTTAAAGGTTCCAGGGATTGTAATTCAAGATCCTGGCTGTACAGCTAAGACCTTTCCAGATTACTTTACCCGATTCTTCCAAATGTTAGAACAATAAGAGACTGACCAAATAATTACTAATTCGTAATTCGTAATTCGTAATTAAAGAAAGATACAAGTACCTTGATTTATTTACGAATTATGTTGACCAGTATTTTTGTCGCGTCTGTTATACCGGGCGTTGTATATAGCAATCCTAAATCATTCGTAAAAAATTAGATCCCCGACTTCTCGAAGAAGTCGGGGATCTGGACATCGCGCATTTTCACAACTCATTTAGGATTGCTATATTTGCGGGATGATTTTGCTGGTTTTTAGGACGGGCATCTTGCCCGTCCCTTGTATTTACAGACTTCCAATGAGCTAGTTGTCAGCCCCTACAGCAATTTGCTGTAAACCTTTAGAAGGTGAAAGTTGTTCTCAACGTACCGATAATTGCATCGTCGTTATCACTGTTTTGACCAGGAGAGGTCAACCAGATGACACCAGGGGTAATTGAGATGTTATCTGACACGCGATACTTGTAAAATCCTTCAATGTGATAAGGCACATCATTACCAGTTAAACCTGGTCGGTTAAAGGCATAGGGTTCTGCACCAGCGAAAATACCTAAAACGTTACCCTGTTTACCGAAGTCAGGCAAGGCTATGCCAAGACCATAGCTCCAAGCTTCATAATCATCATCAGCACCAAAGCCTGTGACATCGTGGTAAGAAACAAAGCCACTAACTGATAATTTGTCGCTGGGTCTAAAGGCTGCCGATATCCCGTATGAATTACTGGCAGATCCGTCTAGGGCACTTAGGGTGTTAGATTGATTGGTACCTACGACGCGGCTAGTGCCAGTCAAACCACCACCTGCATCAAATAAACCACCACTTCCAGCACCATGATAACCGTGAACGTAGGTAGCAGCGATCGCCAAGCGATCGCCAACACTAAAGTTCAACTGCCCCAGAGCTGCATAGTTACCTTCCAACAAACCTTGACTTACTCCAGGATTATTAGCATTTGACGCTAAGTAGCCTACAGTCAGTGAACTTGGTTTGAAAAAGCTGCCACCGCTACCAAAGGGTAAAGTCAGGGCTGCACCTGCACCACCACCAATCCGATAGATGGGGCTTTCTGAAGCAAAGGTAGACAATGCACCATTACCACCATCAAAGTCCTCAAAGTAAGGATTGTTGGTGGCAGCATAATCGCTATGAATACCTCCGGTGGCTGCAAAGTAAGCTTGGGCTGGGCCTATGGGTACGTAATACGCCAGCCAGTCTATAACGACACTGTTATTTGTACTTCCACCGTTGAGTTGAAAGGTTTGTGTGCCTTCAGCAGTACCACTAATAAGAACATCATCATTTCCTACTTGTGAGAAAGCTGTTGCATTACCGGCTGAAAGACGGGTATGTAAAACGTCTTTACCTGTGAAGCTGGTTTGCAAGTCTAAACGCACCCTATCTTGGAAGACAGTATTGTTCGCATCGCCAGTATTACCGCCAAAGATGTCAGTAACGGCAAAAATAGCTTCACCCACCAATTTGGTGGTAGTAGAAAACTGATTTGCTTCTAGTTCAGCAGTTCGTGCTTCTAGAGAATCTACTCGACCACGCAAAGTTGCCAATTCTGCCGAGAATTCCTCTTGCAAACGCTGGAGGGTCGCCAAATCCTGTTTTGACACCAAGTCAGCAGTTGCCGTCGCAATCAGTTCATTAACCCGATCTAAACAAGCATTCAAACCTGCGGCAAACTCATAACGAGTCAGTGCCCGGTTGCCGCGATAAGTGGAATTTGGGTATCCTGCTATACAGCCGTAGCGTTCAACTAGGGATTGTAAAGCTTGGAATGCCCAATCAGTCGGCTGTACATCAGAAAACTGAGAAACTGATGTGACTTGAGACAGTGAATTCTGATTCTTGCCTTCGCTGCTGTAGCGATTAACTTGTTCTAAAACCTGATTTCCATCAGTCTTTGCTTGGGCAAATAACTGCTGATTAATTTTTGGTTGTTCTGTTTTGATCGATAGTGAAGTACCAATCGCTTCTGGTGCTTCTGTCTGAGCGTATTTTACCTTTGGATCTTCAGAAAAGCTTGCTACTTCAGTAGCCATAGCCTTAGCGGAAACCAACACCGTCACTCCCAAAACTACTGGACTTAGTACCAGAGTTTTCCACAATAGATGAGACATTTTTTATTTTCCTTTCCCAAAAAATAACCCAACTCAGTAGGTTTAAGAAAAAGAGAACAAGCAATTATTCTACTTGTTGGAAATCTTATCAGATTGTAGTGATCTAAGCTATATCTAAGAAAATTTTCCTGGATAAAGAATCGTAAAGTCTTGCTGATGGCTTGTTTGCCAAAGGTCGTGTTTATCCGGGAATTTAGCTCTATTTTGTGCCATTTATGGACTTTAGCTTCTTGTTTTTAACTCTGGTTTTTGGTAGAGCCTTTTTATATCAAATACAGTTCAGTTAAGCATTTCTTGCTTCTCTTTGCGTCCTATCCTTCTCCTTCTGCTGACGGAAATACTGCGCGTAGCTTGCTTCCACGAAGTGGTACGGGAAACCACGTCATATCCATGCGTCCTTTGCTGCTGCGGCAAGCTGCTTTGCGTCTAAGTTAAAAAAATTGACTTTAACAAAGAGTTTTAGCCTTAACTGAACTATATTGCTTTTTATCTTGGTAGAATAGTAGATTTTCACTAGAGTTGGTCATATTTATAGAGAATTGTGAAATTGGCTGAAACTTTTACTTTGCCGCAATGGCAAAGAAATGGTTGAAAATTGATGCAGCTTTTTGAGCTAAACACAATTCACGAGTCAGAATTCAGAATATCGATTTCTTGTCTAAATTCAGAGAGATGATTCATGAGTGAGTTTACCTCCAATCCATAAATTACGAACTACAGCAAATGCTTCCTCAGATTTAGGTAGTCAATTTTTCATAACTATCAGCAGTTGTTTTTTCTAATCCTAGAATGGGATACATATAGGACTCATATTTGATTTCTGAAAAAACTCAGTACAACTAAGAAGCCTTCTTGACTGTTGCCTATTGCCTGCCTATCGCGCTTGCGCTGCGCTTGTCTGCGACACGCTCCGCGAACGCGCACCACGCAAATTAGTTCAGAAATCAAAGCGGATTCCTATATCTGGCTCAAATGTTCCCTGAATGGTCAGAACCAAAGCGTCGATTAAGGCTTTGGCTTTAAGCAGCGTTTCCTGAAACTCCATCTCCGGGTCAGAAAGCGCTATAATCCCGCCACCGATACCGATAGAGGTTTGATGAGGAGTCAAAACAGCAGTCCGAATGACAATATTCAAATCGGCTGAACCATTCAAGCCCAAAAAGCCGATCGCTCCTGAATACACTCCCCGCGCCTCTTGTTCTAGGCGATCAATAATTTGCATGGTGCGGATTTTGGGCGCACCAGTCATCGATCCTCCGGGAAATGAAGCCTGCACACAATCCACCGCTTGTAAGTCTGAACATAACCGCCCGCGTACTGTTGTCACCAACTGATGTACTGTTGTGTATGTTTCTACATCCATTAATTTTGGTACATGGATGCTACCAACTTCACAGACTCGTCCCAAATCATTGCGTAACAGATCCACAATCATCAGATTTTCAGCTCGGTCTTTTTCGCTGTTGCGTAGCTTCTCACGGAGGATGAAATCGGCTTCGGGGGTTTCTCCTCGTGGTAGGGTTCCCTTAATGGGCTTAGTTTCTACCCATCCTTGGCAATCAATCTTTAGAAACCGTTCTGGAGATGAGCAGGCGATCGCTACACTCGCCGCAGGCATCGCAATTTCACCAAAGCGCAAAAATGCAGAGTAAGGAGCAGGATTGATTTTACGTAATGTCCGATAGAACGTCAATGGATTGGGGGTTGCATCGGTGTAAAGCTGATTCGTCAGGCAAACTTGATAAGTTTCCCCTTCGTGAATTTCGTCCAAGCATTGGTGAATATCTTGGATGTAATTTTGGTAAGTACGACTCAAACGGAACTTAACTGGCTGACAATTTTCCTGGGGGAGAAGGGAAGAAAGAGGATCTAAAGTTTCCAGTTGTTGTTGGATAGTATCAAACCAAGTTTCTACCGATTCTGTTTGTCCTTTTTTGATTAATTGCAGTAAATAAAGGCACTGTTCTTGGTGATCAATGGCAATCATGCGATCGGCAAGTAAGAAAATTGCGTCAGGTAATGGTGAAGAATGTACCAATGATGAGCCACACTCTGCCTTGAGTTCATAGCCAAAATAGCCAACAAATCCACAGTTAAAATCAAAGGGTAACTCATCAGCTTGGCAACTTCGGAGGTCAATTTCTCGTTTGAGATACTCAAAAATACTTTCGCTGCGATGAGTAACACGATCTGACTGTGTAACGATAAGTTTTTGCGTTTGGGTATGATATCGCACCAATAGACTGTTTGCTCCGCTGCCATCACCCATAAAGGAGAAGCGAGATAGACCAGGTTCTACACGGCTGCTATCTAGCCAAAAAGCATTTACTGCATCCCCAAACAGCTGTACAAATATTTGTTCTGTATTTGGGCAGATATCTAACTTGCGTGTATACAATTCAAACTTCTCTTCCTGTTTTTGGTGTGGTCGATCGATCACAGGAGTAACAGATCCATATCCAATCCAATATTGCTTTTGTGGACTTCTTGACTCTGCCAAAAGGCTTTCAGACCCCACCCCTTGTGCATGGCTCCCTCTCCTGCCTTCTGCCTCCTGCCTCCTGCCTCCTGCCTCCTGCCTCCTTGACGATTTCTCTATAAATTGCAGCGTTATATCTCGAAAGTTTTCTAGTAATCTTTGCCCATATTCTGTACAAATAGACTCTGGGTGAAACTGCACACCCCAAAAAGGTAGATGCCGATGACGCAATCCCATCACCAATCCTTCTTCAGTCCAAGCAATTTTTTCTAGACACTCAGGTAGTTCATCAGCAACTAGCAACGAGTGATAACGCACCACAGAAAAATTACTAGGAATACCTTGAAATAGTGCCGAATCATTATGATAAATTTTACTGAGTCTACCATGTTGAACTTCCGGTGCATAAATCACTCTTCCACCATGTAGGTAGCCAATTCCTTGATGGCCAAGACAAACTCCTAGCAAGGGCACATCAACGTTCTCAATTATTTGTCGGCAGATTCCAAAATCTTCTGATCTTTCTGGACGACCGGGGCCAGGTGAAATCACAATGTTGTCAAATGCAATTTCTTTTAATTCATCCCAATTAAGCTGATCGTTACGAATTACCAGCGGTTGCTCCCCATTTACTTCAGCAATCATCTGGTAAAGATTAAAAGTATAAGAGTCATAGTTATCAATAATTAATGTTTGCATACATACTCAATTAACTACCATGTAGAACATTTTTGCACTCAGAATAGCACCTAGATTAAGTTATCTGCTACTTTAAATTTTCCGGTTCTACTTTTGTTAATAAATGATGCTCCCATTAACTTTGCAGTCCTTGATTCTGGTTTTGCAGGTACTTCTCAATGACTATTGACAGATTTTTTTGGTTAATCTTGTCTCTAGTGCTTGTGAAGTATCCTAGCACAAGGGATTTCCACCAAAAAACTATCTAATTTTTTGGGGGTGGATGCCCACTTTTGCCTACAAGCATCCACCCCACAAGAAGTAGTTGAGTATTTTTTTTATATTTGCAAGTACCTTGGAGGATGTTTTAAATGTCCTCTAGTTGGTAGCAAAATGTTTTAGTTCCCCCTAAAATCACCGTTAAATTGGGGGAATTTGATTCAGGTTCTCCCCTTTTCAACATAATCAACAAGTGCCTAAAATTACACGCAACTACTTTGAAAATATCCTTTTATGTCTAAGAAAATTTTACCAGAAAAAGAATCGTCAAATATTGCCGATGGTTTGTTTGTTGAAGATCACGTTTATACGGATATCTCACTTGATTGTGTGCCATTTCTGGATTTTACTTTCTTGTTTTTAACCCTGATTTGTGGTAAGTCTTTTTTGTCTTTGTAAAAGTAACAGATTTCCACTAGAGTTGGCCATATTTCTAGAGAACCGTGAAATTGGCTAATAACATCATCGATAATTCTGGAAACATTTTGCTGAAAAAAGTCTGGTTCAAATCCATAGAAGACTCTCGATAAATTCTCAGCAAATAATTGAAGTGACTGCTTGCGTTCTTCATTCTGAGTAGAGATTGAGGCTTTGACTACTTGCCTGTGAATAGCAGAGATTTTTTCCAGAATTTCCTCAGAATCTTGTAAAGTGACTTCGCCTGAGTAATCAAACTTGATTCCCAAATCGTCAAGATGATAAACACTGTTTTTAATCTTCTTTTTCAGCAAGCTACATATTTCTTCATTAAATAGTTCGCTAGCTAGAGGATTACGCATATAGTTATTTCTAATATGGTTTTGGACAGCATCAACGTGTGCAGCTGCAATTCCTTCTTGCTGTATCCAAATCCTGTAGATATAATCTTCAAACCTGAGTCGAGTAGGAAAAAATGGTGGTAAACCTAGCGTATTATCATATCCAGCGACTCCACAATCCATTCTCCAGTTTTTGTTAGTAATCACAGGTCTAAAATTGGTAAGAATATAAAAATCATTCAGGTCATTTGGACTAATTTGGTTTTCATCATTTAGATACATGTGAATGAAATCAAGAGTATCGATATCATTGGTTCCTGTGCGAAAAGTTTGAGCAATTTTGACAATTGCATTATTCAATACTCTCCCCTGTTGTAATAAAAGGCTGTTTTCCCGAAAGTAACCTTTGGTAGTGTTAGTTTCTAAATCCATTGCTGTATCAACAACCAATTCTCCAGCCTCAAAATTTTCCGGTACATGGCTAGCTTTTTGACCGAGAACATCACCAAAAGCTGTGAGTAAGTCAAAAGATTTATGAACATAGCCGCCTTGTTGGCTGGACTTAATTAATTTTCCTCGACATATTTCATCACCTGATAAAGATTCTGGACTAGTTTCAATTAATGCATCTGGTCGCATATCGTCATCTGCACTAACCATTAGATGACCAAGGGTATACATCAACGTGAAGTTGCGATTTCCTCCATAACTAGGTCGGAATAAGTTTTTGACTAGTGATTCTAGTTTCTTATCCCGCAGTCTTTCATTTAAAAATGTAATAAATTGCTCTTTCTGCTGGGGGCCGACATAAAATACATCATTGACTGTCTTTGTCTGTTCTAAAAGTGGGTAATATTTCTCGTGGTTGGCAATACTGGAATCATCAAAGACGATAATTTTTAAAGCATGACCATTTGCCCAGAAATTCTCATCATACTTTTCGATGGTCTGTGCTACATCTCTTAATCGATGAGTTGGAATAACAAATACAGTTTCTTTGTGTTTCATAAAATGTGTTCAGGTTTTTGAAATAAAGTTTAAAAGTTCTCAGCCTAGCAATCACTGCATCGCTGTTGTTGCGCTTCCATCAGGATTAGTCAACTAAATTAAATCGATATGTCGTGGTCTATTCCCAGCTTATTTTTACTATCTTCTAACTGTTTCCAGAGTGCTTCAATTTGACCAAAAGCTTTTTCTGGAGATAGTTTACCACCAGTTTCTAAACAAGTGATGTAGCTAATCTTTTGAGCAAAATCTTGGAGGTTGACATTAAATGCTAGGTTATTTTGCTTAATTTGACCGTAGTAGCGATCGCGCGGATACAAAAAGCTATTTTTAGCTTCATTATTAGGCTGTATCATTAATTTATTCCTGGTGGATGACCTGATTTTTTAGGTATTAAGTAGCTTTCTGAATATTTTTAAAAAGCCTTAGAGCATAACTTTCAAGCGAGAGACTCACTTACTTTGGATTGTAATCAGAGCAATGAAGTGCTTGTTTAGTTAGAGCATTATCAGGGTGTACCGCACAATTTAGATAATGGTTGTTGTTGAAAAATTGGCAGGTTTTACAGGGATGTTGCTGTAAATGTTTGATGCTTATTACTTCGTCTTTATCTTGTGATGCATTTTGTGCTGCATCTTGTACAGCTTTACAGGTATATGAAACGAGATAAACGACAATTGTCCAAACAATCATGAAGGAAATGTGAGCTAAAAACACAGCTACAAAAGGAATGTCACCTTCCTGTGGTTTTGTGTTATTATCTGTTGCCTTTGCCAGATTAGCTTCAGTCAGGGTGGAGTTATGAACACTTTTTTGGGCGGATACATCAAGTCGGACAAGCTCCGAGGTATGCATATTAAAAACCTTTAGTTAGTTGAAATTACATTCAGCAAAGGTTATCTAAATTAAATGTTTGAAGAAGTAAATTTTCATCTGTCTAATAAGATGTGGGATTGAAACTATTTGGTATATCTAAGTCATCGGAATTAACAAGTTGGCTGGCTGCTGGTCTAGCTTCCAGTAGGCAATTGTTGAGTGAATAGTAAACAGAATTAATTTTCTTGAGAGTGACTTTGAGAGCGGGAATCATCATGGGATGTGTTGCTACTGCTAAGATGTAGTCTCCAGCAAAAATATTAGGATTATCTGCTGCCGAAATTACTTTGCTTTCTCTTAAAATTCCAAGAAAAATGCATTGATTGGGTAACTTTATTTCAGTTAAATTAAGACCGCAGTAAACGCTATTGGATTGGATTAAAACACCAAACAGGCTTGGTTCTAAAACTTTTTTGTTTTTCAGCACAAAGCATTTTTTGAACTCTCATATTATTGTGCAGCATTTTATATAATAAATACTTTTTATTAGGTATATTTTCAAGATATATAATATGTATTTAGCAAAGAATATATATGTTTATTTATTAGCTTAATAAGCATATATTTAGAGATATATTTTTAATATAGCAATCCTGATGTAGTCGAAAAAAACATATCCAATACTGCTCAGTTAAGTCTAAAACGGAGTAGTGCTTAGGAACGAAACCCAACATTTATAGAGCTTTGTTGGGTTACGCTTTGCTTCACCCAACCTACGAGTCTCCTTAACTGAAGTGTATTGTGCTATAGCTTTAATTAATCATTCTTGAATAAAAAAATTCCCGACCTATTTAATAAATCGGGAACCTAAAGTTTGTTATTTTAAGCAATCATTAAGAATTGCTATAGATAATTATTCTGAATAGGAAGTGTAGCAATAATCAGAAATACCCCCTTTTTGTTATTTCCTATGCCTTTATCCTTTAATCTGATCCAGAGCTAAATTCAACTTCAAGACATTAACTCCAGGTTCGCCAAAGATGCCGAGAAAGCGTCCATCGGTGTTTTGAGCAATCAAAGTTTCCAATTGGGTAGGCTGAACTCCTCGCGCTTTGGCTATTCGTGCAATTTGTGCGATCGCAGCTTCGGGCGTAATATGGGGGTCAAGGCTAGAACCGGAGGTGTAGACTAAATCGCCATTCGGCTGTACACCTGCTGTTTTCAGACGATTGAAGTCGCCTTCAACTTTTTTACTGGGATCTGGATCATCTTTTCCTTTGATGCGTTCCATTAATGCGGGATTACTGGGAGCCAAGTTACTAGCACCGGAAACTCCGGTTCTTAAAACTCCCGCGTCGTCCTTTTTGGGATCGGCTGTGCTGTAACTGGTGGTACTGGGACGGCTGTTAAAATAGCGATCGCTACTAAAAGGTTGACCAATCAAAGCAGAACCTACAACTTGACCTGTGGTATTTTGCAGTAGACTGCCATTTGCTTGAAAGGGAAACACAATCTGCCCAATGGCAATCATCGCCAAAGGATAAATAATTGCGACTATTACCCAGAGTACCAAGGTAGAACGAATAGCTCTGCTAGCTTCACGTGCAAAACTCATTAGAATTTCTCCGGTACAAACATTACAAAAAATAAATAGATGGAAAGCCCTAGTGTCACCAGCCCTAATAGCCCCAATCCCCAAGATTGACTGCGGGAAAGTTGTTCACCAGTAGCGCCATAGACTAGAGGTGCAACCACGAGGTTGAAACACATCGCCAAGAACAAATACAGTGGTAGCTTTTGTCTACGCCACTGACACCAGATTTCAGTTATTTCTTCTAATACTTGGGATGCTGCAATTGCGCGGCGGATATGAACGGGTTTCATAGTAAATTAAGACAAAGGTAGGATAATATCTATCAGTTTGATGGCAATGAAGGGAGCAACGATGCCGCCAAGACCAAAGATGAAGATGTTGCGACGTAGCAGTTGATCTGCGGTTAAAGGTAAAAACTTCACCCCTTTGAGTGCTAGCGGAATCAGTGCCGGAATAATCAAGGCGTTGTAAATCAGCGCTGAGACGATCGCAGATTGGGCACTCTTTAATCCCATAATATTAAGTGCGCCGATTCCAGCAGCGGCAAATATCGTGGGAATGATCGCAAAATACTTAGCAATATCGTTGGCGATGGAGAATGTTGTCAATGCACCACGGGTAATTAGCAGCTGTTTACCAATCGTTACTAGGTCAATCAACTTGGTGGGATCAGAATCTAAGTCCACCATATTAGCAGCTTCTTTAGCAGCTTGCGTCCCAGAGTTCATTGCCACACCCACGTTTGCTTGAGCCAAAGCAGGCGCATCGTTTGTACCATCCCCGGTCATTGCCACCAGTTTACCCTGAGATTGTTCCGAGCGAATCACCTCAATTTTGTCTTCTGGAGTTGCTTCGGCAATGAAATCATCCACCCCGGCTTCCTGGGCAATCACCGAAGCGGTAATCCGATTATCACCTGTGAGCATGATCGTCTTAACACCCATGCGGCGGAGTTGATCAAATCGTTCCCGCAGTCCAGCTTTGACTATATCTTTGAGATAAATGACACCAAAAATCTCGTCATCTTGGCAAACAGCTAAAGGTGTACCGCCTAACCGGGAAACTCGCTCATAAGCTGCATCTATATCATCAGGAACGTCGCCGCCACGGGAACGGACAAATCCCTTAATGGCATCTACTGCCCCTTTGCGAATTTGTTTGCCATCGGGTAGATTCGTGCCACTCATCCGGGTTTTGGCGGAAAATTCCACACCTTCGGCTTTGTCAACGTTAAAGTCTACCGCCGCCTGGGATTTTTCTGCTAAAAGTACAATTGATTTGCCTTCTGGCGTTTCGTCAAACAAGCTAGCAGCGAGGGAGACTTGCGCCACATCTTTGATTGAGTGATTATTTAGCGGAATAAACTCGTCAGCCATCCGGTTTCCCAAGGTGATTGTGCCTGTCTTATCCAGCACCAAAGTATTGATGTCACCACAAGCTTCTACTGCTCGTCCAGAGGTGGCAATCACATTAAACTGGGCAACTCTATCCATACCAGCGATGCCGATCGCACTGAGTAAACCACCGATAGTTGTCGGAATTAAAGCTACCAGTAGGGAGATTAAGATAGCAACGCTAGCACCCGCCCGCAAACTGTTTCCCGCCTCAACTCCAAAGGCCGTGCTGATAAAGCTGGCGATGTAGTCCACGAAGGGAGGCATAGTTGCCACCACAATTAGGAATACCTGCGTTAACACTGCCAATAATACCGTCAAAGCAATCTCGTTGGGAGTCTTGCTGCGTTCTGCCCCTTCTACCAGGGAAATCATGCGATCGATAAAGCCTTGACCAGGATCAGCACTGATACGAATTGTCAACTCATCGGAGAGTAAGCGTGTACCACCTGTCACCGAACTGGCAATATCTGTACCTGGTTGCTTCAATACAGGGGCAGATTCCCCAGTAATCGCCGACTCATCCACTGAGCCGATGCCTTTAATTACATCCCCATCGGCGGGAATCATATTATTTGCAACCACTTTTACCAAATCGCCCCGTCGCAGTTCCGTAGAATTGACTTTTTCTATGGAACCATCTGGGAGGATTTTATTAGCGATCGTATCCGATCGCGTCGATCGCAGCGAATCAGCCTGTGCTTTACCGCGTCCTTCAGCCACAGCTTCGGCAAAATTGGCAAAAACGAGTGTGAAAAAGAGAATAAAGGTAATTAACCCGTTTAACAGCCGTTGTTGGTTGACATCCGCCTGGATTGTGCCAAACAGATTTGGGTTGAGGGTAACAAGAAAGGTAACAATTGTCCCCACCCAAACAACAAACATCACCGGGTTTCTGACAGTAATTCGCGGATCAAGCTTGACAAATGACTCACGAATTGCCTTTTGGTAAAGCCCCCGCATATCTGTTTTGGGGGTATGTTTGCGCGAGTCACGAGTTCCAGATGGAATACGGGGTGAAGGAGAATCAGTAGTAATTGGCATAGATTAGATTTTGAGCATGAGTCTTTGAGGTCGATGAACGGAGTTCAGAGGTGGATGAATGGAGTTCCGAAATCAATAAACGGAGTGCCGAAATCAATAAACGGAGTTCCGAGATCAATAAACGGAGTTCCGAGATCAATAAACAGAGTGCCGAGGTCAATAAACAGAGTGCCGAAATCAATAAACGGAGTTCCGAGATCAATAAACGGAGTTCCGAGGTCAATGAATAGAGTTCTGAAGTGATGAATCAGTCTCTAATTCCCCTTGTCCATTGGTGTCAAATTAAGGTGAAACCCTTATCAAAACGTGATATTCAGTTCTCTGGCTTTTCATCACGATCTGCGTTACCCCACCCTAACCCTCCCCTTATAAAGGGGAGGGAACAAGATTTTCCGGTTTCCCCCCTTTATAAGGGGGGATTAAGGGGGGTAAAACGCCTGTAGAATAAGCGTTTGAGCTTAAGTTAACACCAATGCCCCTCATCCCCACTCCCTACCCAATACCTTTGGCGATAAAAAATGCTTCACCAATGGGGCCTAATGCTAATACTGGGAAGAATGTCAGTGCGCCCAAGATTAAAATTACGCCTGCGGTAACGCCTATAAATAATCCGGTATCAGTTCGCAATGTACCAGTCGTATAAGGAACAGCTTGCTTACGAGACATACTATCTGCTAAAAACAGCAAACCGATGATGGGAATATAGCGTCCAGCTAGTAAACTGAAGCAGGTACTTAAGTTCCACCACAAAGCGGTTAAAGTTGGTGCCGTACCTGTAGCGATCGCCAAAGGTGAAGGTTGTGAATCTCCCAAGCCTTCAAAGCCAGAACCGTTGTTAGCAGCAGCGGAGGCATATTCATAGATAACTTGAGCAAAGCCGTGGAAACCGGGATTGCTAATTCCTGATAGTTGATCGGGAAATGCTAGGGCGATACCTGCGGGAATCATAATTGCGATCGGGTGAACTAGCAGAAGCAAAAAACTAGCAAGGACAACCTCGCGCTTCTCAATCTTGCGTCCGAGAAATTCTGGTGTGCGTCCCACCATCAACCCTGTGGCGAACACAGCCAAAATTAGGTAAGCGAACAAGTAAGCGGTTCCAGTACCCTGTCCACCCCAAATAATTTGCAGGAACATATTAGAAAGGGTAATAAAACCACCGTTGGGCATAAATGAGTCGTGTAAACTGTTGACTGCGCCGCACATAGTACCAGTTGTACTCGTTGCAAATAGTGCAGATTGTGCCCAACCAAACCGGACTTCTTTACCTTCTAAATTCGGTTGCTGACTACCCAGCAGTGCATTCACAGCCGGATTGCCGTTGTATTCACCAATAGCGGTGACGATGATAAATATTACATAGAGAACGCCCACCATACCGTAGACTAACCAAGCTTGCTTAGTGTTGTTTGCAAACAACCCATAAGTGTAGATTAGGGAAGTGGGAATCGAAAGCATCGCCACAATTTGAATCAAATTAGAAAATCCGTTGGGATTTTCAAAGGGGTGTGCCGAGTTGATGGCGAAAAAGCCGCCGCCGTTTTCCCCTAATTCCTTGATAATTTCAAAATGGGCAACAGGGCCACGAGCGATCGCTTGACTGATATTCGGATCTTCCAAGGTGGGGAATACAGCTACACCCGCCAGTGTTTCGGGAACGCCAGCTGCCATGAGAGCGATCGCGCCGACAATACAAATAGGCAGCAAAATTCGGGTAATCGAGCGAATCAAGTCTACATAAAAGTTGCCCAACGATCTACCAGTCAATCCCCGAATAAAGGCAATCCCCACGGCTAACCCAGTCGCAGCAGAGGTAAACATGTGATAACCAAGTCCCCACATTTGGCTGCCATAGCTCATGTAAGTTTCACCAGAATAATGCTGCTGGTTGGTATTAGTAATAAAAGAAATAGTTGTATGCAGCACTGTATCCCAGGTTGGGGCATCTATCTTTGTTGGGTTTAATGGCAGCCATCCTTGATTCATGATGATCAAGAAAATCAGTAACCCCATTGCTAGGTTGCTGTATAAAATTGCCCGCCCATACTGCCAGCCAGTCATATTTTCTTTAGTTTTAACCCCAACCAAAGAATAAAGTACTCGCTCAACCGGATTCAAAATCGGGTCGAGAAAAGTACTTTGTTCTAGGTATACACGCGCCATATAGCGCCCAAAAACTGGAGTAATTGCTACTACAATCAGTAGAGTTAATACAATTTGAATCCATCCTTCTAGCATCAGTTAATCTAACTCCAACATGAGTAAACTTGAGATATTATCTTGCTATAAATCAGAAATTTTTATGAAGTATATTGGCATCATTGTTAACCAACCTGTAATTATGGGCTTGATTCGTAAATCATGAAGCTTTTTGTTCAAGAATACAAGGTATAAATTGATATTTGAACTAGGCTATAGAAGAAATATATTTCTATATATACAAGTCTTCATAGCGTTTATATATATCTATATCTGCAAATATAGAAAGACAGCTAAATCCTAAACAAATAGCTATCCTTCTTCAATCACTCTAGGCATAGTCAAATAAAAGTAAAAGACTGAATCTTCCTGATATGAAAATATTAGATTTTCTTCGCCTAGCATCTCGCAAAGAAGAAAAAAAATAAACATGATAAGCATTTTCTCGTTCCCAGGCTCCGCCTGGGAATGCATTCATTGAGTCTCTGACTCAATATCTGACTAGAGTCAACAGCCTAGATTAAGGGGGGTAATTTGACGAAGAAAGGCAGAGGGCAGAGGGAAAGAAAAATGCTTGGGTTCAAGCCCCGCCCCTTGTGGGCGATTAACATTTTTTGGGGGAAGGTTCCAGCCCCACCCGCAAGTGGCGTGGCTTTTTCCTCCTTCTGCCTCCTGCCTCCTGCCTTCTGCCTTCTATTGACTTGTGCATACACCGTAGCCTTGAAAAGGGGGAAAAGTTTCTAAAAGTCCCTCAATTTATCGGGGAATTTAGGGGGATCTAAAACGTTTTGCTACCAACTAGAGGACTTTTCAAACAACCTCTTAGAAACTTTAGTAAAAACATGTGTTCTTTCTGCCTCCCGCCTCCTGCCTTTCTTTGTAAGCAATCAACTGGTACTCTGAAACCAAAAATGGGATAAAGCTTACATGCTGAGGCCACTATAAGCCAAAATTTTTATAGACACTCACACAGGTACAGTCAAAATGGATATTAAAAATGGCTTCGTCGGTGCTATTGGTAACACACCTCTGATTCGCTTAAACAGCTTTAGCGAAGAAACAGGGTGTGAAATCCTTGCTAAAGCAGAATTCCTCAATCCCGGTGGTTCCGTCAAAGACCGCGCCGCACTTTATATTATCGAAGACGCAGAAGAGAAAGGTCTACTCAAACCTGGTGGCACTGTCGTAGAAGGAACCGCTGGTAATACTGGCATTGGATTAGCACATATTTGCAACGCCAAAGGCTACAAATGCCTAATTATTATTCCCGATACTCAGTCCCAAGAAAAAATAGACGCACTGACAACACTAGGAGCAGAAGTTCGTCCCATCCCTGCTGTACCGTACAAAGACCCAAACAACTACGTCAAGCTATCTGGCAGAGTCGCTGCTGAGTTAGAAAATGCCATTTGGGCAAATCAGTTTGATAACTTAGCCAATCGCCACGCTCACTACGAAACCACAGGGCCAGAAATTTGGAAGCAGACAGATGGTAAAATAGATGCATGGACAGCTGCAACTGGTACTGGTGGTACTTATGCTGGGGTAGCGTTGTATTTGAAGGAACAAAATCCGGCAATTAAATGCGTTGTTGCCGATCCACTGGGTAGTGCACTTTATAGCTATGTCAAAACTGGCGAAATCAATATAGAAGGAAATTCCATCACCGAAGGCATTGGTAACGGTCGCGTCACAGCCAATATGGAAGGCGCACCCGCTGATGATGCTATCCAAATCGATGACCAAGAAGCTTTACGAGTAGTTTACCAACTGCTGAGAAAAGATGGGCTATTAATGGGTGGTTCAACGGGTATTAATGTTGGGGCTGCTGTCGCCTTAGCCAAGCAGTTGGGCCCAGGACATACCATTGTCACCATTTTATGTGATAGTGGTTCCCGATATCAGTCGCGGATATTCAACCCTGAATGGTTAGCCTCAAAAGGACTTTCAATAGATTAGTCATTAGTCATTGGTCATTAGTCATTAGCAAAGGACAACTGACGAATGACAAATGATAAAGGACAAATGACAAATGACAAACATAACTCAACCATCAAACTTCCCAATAATAGACCAACCCTCTTCTCCTAGATGTGTACGGGTTTGTCAAAATCGCACCTGCAAAAAGCAAGGTGCCCTCAAGGTATTAGCAGCTTTTGCCGCTTTGCCAATCCCCGGTGTGGCGGTGACGGCTAGCAGCTGTTTAGGACAATGTGGCAATGGGCCGATGGTGCTGATATTACCCGATGAAGTTTGGTATAGCGGCGTTCAACCCGATGAAGTATCTCTACTGGTAGAACATCATTTACTAGGTGGACAAAGAGTCAAACAGATGCTCTATTATCGATTTCATCCCCAAAATTGAAGAAGAATAGAGAATTCAATTCTGTTAGCGGATAGCTAAGGTTTAGCCCATTCTGGTGACTGACTTCTAAATTCTGTTTTGTTAAAAATATCAATGTCTGCAATCTTGTTGACTGAAGCGAGGCATCTAATGAATATCCAAAATCTGCGTCAATCCTTAAAACACAAATGGCTGATTTACTACGATCAAAATATTTCCTGGCTGGTAAAAATGCGAGTTTGGGGGACTTATGATGGTCTGCGGCGTCCTTTGTCCGGTTTTATTTTGGCAACCCTGTCTGTTTTGGAACCCCAGTTTGATGAAATACTTGCTTTTATGCTGGATCTGAATAACGATCCAGATAAAATAGTCATCGCTTTAGGTCTTAATTTTAATCCTGATGAAGAGTTACGTTTAATAAAATCAGAACTTTCTGTGGCTACAAGCCAAGTTGACAGCGAGTCGCCATACCAGAAATATTCTGAGGATAAAGATGTGTCATCGGTTGTAACTGCTAGCAAGATTGCGTCTCATTCTCTCGCTGAAATTCTAGACTCAAACTTGCCGCACGCCGATCAACCAGTGCCATCATTTACAGCTAATACTGATACTGAGGTAGTTCGTACACGCAAACCTGAGTTGGTAGTTGCATTTGCAACTAAAACGGCTCCAGATACTCCAGTAAAAACTCCATCATCGGGTTTTATCAGTGAATATCAGCCACTACAATCACCCCTTAAACGCCTCCCTTCAGGAGCATCGCTGACAATGACCACTGAGGTTAATAGTAAAGCCAAAACTATGCCATCTCTAGTATTAGCAACAGAGGTTTCTAGCAACAGTAAACCAGTGCGTAGTCGTCAGACTTCGCCATCTGGGCGACTTCCTTTAGGTGCATTTCTGGCAATTACCACCGAGATTAACAGCAACGGCAAACCAGTGCGATCGCTATCAATTACTACTGAGCTTAAAAGCAACGGCAAACATCCGAATATTCAACCACAAGACGTTAAAAGCAAAGTGAATTTATCAGCCACTAATGCCCGTAGTCTAGCCTCTTGGGTAGATGAATTTTGTCAAGGTACTAGATGGGACGATAAAGACGATATTTTTATTTGAACAATCATAACAATAGATGAAGTACCAAAAAGCAATTACCACTAGAGACGCGTTAGCGTACCACGCTACGCTAACGCATCTCTGTTCTTTCTTAATTACGAATTACGAATTACGAATTACGAATTACAAATTACGGGTACTCGTGAGAAACAAAAGGGATTTCTACTACTTCACCCTCAGTTTCTCCCACTTGGACTTTTAAGCCCACGCCACCAGCTTTAGTGCGAATATAACCCAATCCAAAGTAACCATCAGCGGTTTGGGTGTAACTGGTAAGTTTGCCAACCTTTTCATCTCCAACTGCGATCGCACTTCCAATTTCCGCAGGAGCACTGAGACGAATACCAAGTAAGTGTTGCTTTACACCTTTATATGTATTTAATCTGGCGATGGTTTCTTGCCCAATATAGCAACCTTTATTAAAAGAAATTGTTTGCCACAAACCAACTTCCAAAGGATTGTAATCATCTGTGAGTTCCGAATCTGGGGCGGGGCGACCTTGTAAGATTCGCAAAGTATCCCAGGCGCGATCGCTCATTTCTATCGCCCCAGCTTCTAACAATTTATTCCACACCGTTTCTTTGTCAGTATATGGGAAAGTGAAGGTGTATCCGGGAGCAGCTAACCCACTACCCACAGCAACCCGCACTCCTTCAGCCGGAGCGATGGTGTATACTTGATGACTACCGTAAGGTTGCCCGATAAGTTCGCCAATACCCAACTTTTCTAAAACAGCATCGCTTCCTGGGCCAATCAGGCTGAAGGTGTTGGTGTATTCTGTGATATCAGATAATTCCACCTTATCGGCATAGAAAATATATTTATCCAGCCATTCCATAAGAAACTGGCGGCGGTTGGGTGAAACCAGCAAGATTACCGCATCTTCTCGAACATAGGCGGTTGCTAAATCAATTGTTCTGGCTGTGGAAGTGACAAAAACCGTATCACAACCTTGTCCAGGCTGGAGTATTTGGAAATTGTTAGTACTTTGGTTGTGTAAAAAATTGAGGCGATCGTCGCCAGATACCTTGATGCGTCCCCAGGCGGTGCGATCGCAGATTGCAACCCCAACTCTGGCGGCTTCGATAGCTGCTGCGTCTTGATCGTCAATTGTAGATGTTGGCATGGTGATGAGAACTTGCCCTGTTTCAATGTTGTCGCACTGGAAATCTTAGCAAATAAGCGTTTGCGGCTTCAATCTACCTCTGGTTTTCTTCTGGCGTATAATCAAATCAACAGAAAGTGCCGAACAATAAAAACTTATGAAACGAACTTTTACTGCAAGTGTATGGCAGGAAAGTAACTGGTTTGTAGCACAGTGCTTGGAGATTGATATTGCTAGCCAGGGCGAGACTGAAACTGAGGCATTGGCTAATCTTGAAGAAGCTCTGTCACTGCATTTTGAACCACCAGTAGCTACTATTATTCCTCAAATTAAGACACTTCAGGTAGAAATAGATGCCGCTTAAACCATTACCTTATCGTGAGGTTAAGCGTAGATTAGAGGCAGCAGGCTTTGAGGAAGTTAGCCAAAAGGGTAGTCACGTAAAATTTGTCAAATCTACCGATGAAGGAACCCGTACTGCGATCATACCTCGTCATCGAGAAATTACTATCGGTACGCTGTGCAGTATTTTACGACAAGCTGGGATAAGTGTAGAAGAGTTTGAGAGTTTGTAAGGGCGGCGTAGAAGTGAAAGGGGTTATGGTTAAAGCGATCGCCTAAATTACGAAAAGTACCTATAAACATCTTTACCTGTGCAACACTCTCATAAAAAGCACAGTTTATTCCAGTAATTACTCAGATCATAACTTGGCTAAATCTTGCCGCAAACCCTGCCCAATATATAACTTGAGCAAGGCTTTAGGCGACATATCTTGACTGGCTGCTACTTTTTGGAGCGATCGCAATGTATCTGTTGGTATCTTTATTGATACTGTCTATTTGAGATTTGCTTGCGTACAGTTCCTTCTGCACGTCCCCTAGACTGAGCAATCTCATCATTAGTGTATCCAGCCAGCAACAATTTCAACACCTCTACTTTGCGAGGTGCTTTCCTTACCTCATTAACCCACGCAGGTGGGTTTCGTTTGTATAGCCCCAGAATTCTATTCTGAGGGCATTTATTACCCTTCTGGCAATTTAGCAAACGCCTGCTCAACTAACGCCTTTGACTTAGCATCCAAACGCAACCAATCCACTTCACCAAGTTCATCAATTAAACTAGTATCAATATCAGCAGATTCCTTTTGTGGGGTGTATTCAAGAAAACACACTTCATAACACAGTTCCCACAAATCGATACTTGCTTCTTGCTGTTGACGCTGCAAACGTAGATGATATCCTGGATGGGGCATCGGCAGACGAGTCAGAGTCTTTCTGATTTCATCTGCTTCTTGGGGCGTTGCAGTTTCCATTGCTTGCAACAGTTCAGTCACCAATGCTTTGATTTCATCAGTGGTGCTAGGCGGCCAAATCAGGACATCATGGTAAGTTCCCGTCCAGGAAGATTCATCAAGCTGCTTGCGGATGTTGTCGATAACGCGAATGAAAGCAGGTTGCATGAGAATTTCAGCCTGCTGCCATGCAACTGGATTTGTTATTTTAGGTGGCATTGGTAATAAACAGGGGCACTAAAAGAAAAATAAACAGTCTGCGTTTATTAAAAAGCTGCGTTTTTAATCTAAATCTTTTCTCAAGATAGCGGATTTCATTGAAGAAAATTTGGAGATATTTATTACCAGCTGGAAAATTAGGTAATAACTCTGGGGAGGGAATATGATAGGCAAGCTACTAGACCATCGTTACCAAGTAATTCGAGTCCTCGCGATGGGAGGATTTGGTCAAACATACATTGCCCAAGATACTAGGCGGCCCGGCAACCCTATTTGCGTTGTCAAGCACCTCAAACCCGGAACTGACCCCAGAGTTTTTGATACTGCTAAACGCCTGTTCAACAGCGAAGCTGAAACCTTAGAAAAACTGGGCAACCATGACCAAATACCCAGGCTACTAGCGTATTTTGACGAAAACCAAGAATTCTATTTAGTACAAGAATATATTGAAGGACACACCCTAGCTGAAGAACTTATACCTGGTAAGCGCTGGAATGAAAGCCGAGTAATTCAACTGTTGCAGGAAGTTCTGGAAATTCTCGAATTTGTCCATCGCCAAGGCGTGATTCACCGCGATATCAAACCGGATAATATCATCCGTCGCGCCTCAGATAATAAGTTCGTTTTAGTTGATTTTGGAGCAGTGAAGCAACTGCGTACACAGATGGTAACAGTGGGCGGACAAGCCTCTGCCACAGTAGTTATCGGCACTCCTGGCTATATGCCCACAGAACAAGGGCAAGGTAAACCCCGTCCTAACAGCGACATCTATTCCCTTGGCATCATTGCCATTCAAGCACTAACAGGATTACAGCCGACAGAATTGCAAGAAGACCCAGAAACGGGGGAAATCATCTGGCGTCATTCCGTAACCGTAAACCATCGACTGGCGGCAGTCTTGACTAAGATGGTGCGTTATCACTTCAAAGACCGCTACCAAAACGCTACAGAAGCACTGCAAGCGTGTAAAGACGCGATTAATCCTATACCTACACTTTCCACACCTCAAGAAGCCGCTAAAAATTCTAGTTACCAAGCAGGCAAATCTCAGCCTCAAGTATCTCGGTTGCAAACTGTTGCAGTTGCACCAGCAAATCCTGTCCCCGCGAAACCTGCGCGTAAAGACTCTAGTAAATCCGACCCCTGGCCGATATTAATCGGTATATTATTGGCGGGTGGTGCGGCTGCCTTGGTAGCAAATGTATATCCAAATGTAAAAAATTTAGCTTTAAATCTTACAGGTAAGGATACCGCCTTAGCAAACAAATGCTCGGCTGTTGTCGTCGGAAATTCTAATATTCGTTCTGAACCTAGTTCGATAAATTCTGATAATGTTTTGCAAACTGTTGCTGATAACACCAATTTCGAGGTGACTGGCAAGCGGACAAGACGAGGTTGGATAGAAGTTAAACTTAAATCTGGTCGTTTGGCTTGGGCACACTCGGCTGTGATCACCAATAATCAAGAATGGGGTTCTTGCCTACGCGACAAGGGCATTGCAACTAAGATTGTAGATGATAGTAGCTTGATTGCGACTCGAACAATTCCCAAGGCAAAACCAAAATCGAGGAATGTAGTCACTCCATTACCAGAAAAGCCAAAAGGGTCAACTGATGATGGTGGGAAATCAGAACGATCGCAGCCTAACGATAACAGTGCCAATATTATAGAGCAAGCAAGACAGAAGTACGAATCAGGAGATATAGTTGGAGCGATCGCACTTTTAAGATCGATTCCAGCAAATGCTGCTTCTGGTATCCAAGAGACAGGCAAAATGATTGCTCAGTGGCAGGAAGATTGGGCTAAGGCGGAGGCGTTATCTAATGAGATCAACAAAGCAATAGATGATGGTAAATGGGATAAAGTTTTAGATTATAGAAACCATCCAGAAAAATTGCCTAATACTCAATATTGGCGAAACAAAATAGAACCATTATTTAAACAAGCAGCCGAAAATCTAGCAAAACAGGCATTACCGAAAGTAGAAAATCAAGGTAATCACAAGAGTACCGAACAAAAACTTCCTGATACTAACCAACCTGCCACTACAGAGAGTCCTAATGCTACAGAAACTCCTCAAAGTGGTTTTTAATACCAATTTGAAAAAAGAATGCGACAAATAGACCATTTGTAGAGACGCGATTCATCGCGTCTTTACCCAAGGATGTGTTGCAATCATTAATTTAATTGGTATATAGGAATCCGCTTTGATTTCTGAACTGATTTGCGTAGGCAGGGAATAGGGAATAGGCAATAGGCAATAGGCAACAGGAAAGAAGGCTTCTTAGTTGTACTGAGTTTTTTCAGAAATCAAATATGAGTCCTATAACAGTTACAAGTGTTTACCATATTCAGTGCTGAGTGAAGAAAGAGTACTCAGCATTCTTCATACTTTCAAATTACAATAAACCTCGTTTTCCATTGGGGCGCACAGTCATCCAATTTGTTTTTGCTAGTGCTAACTGCTCATCAGAAATTTTGGCACTGGTGAGATTAGCACCACACAAATTAGCTCCTCGGAGGTTAGCATTGCTAAGATAAGCATTGCTGAGGTCT
Source organism: Nostoc sp. UIC 10890 (assembly GCF_054786515.1). NCBI lineage: Bacteria > Bacillati > Cyanobacteriota > Cyanophyceae > Nostocales > Nostocaceae > Nostoc > Nostoc sp. UIC 10890. The sequence continues at coordinate 117,650 of NZ_JBSGKF010000001.1, read as the reverse complement.
GCACCTCGCAGGTCTGCCCCTTCTAAATCAGCATGGTTAAAGTATGCTTTGGTCAAATTAGCATCTTTAAGATTTGCTCTAGTCAGACTGGCTCTGCCAAAGTCACTATTGTGAAGATTAGCTCCCTGAAGATTGGTTTTTTGCAATTGAGCAGAATGGAAATTTGTTTGGGATAAGTCAGCCCCTTGCAGATTCAGCAAATTTAAATTGTGTAGGGCAAAATCCCGTCTTCCCTTCAGATAGGCTGTTAATAAACTTTGAGTATCTAACTTCCGCTCAACTCTAGAATTTTGAACTTGTGAACCATTACTGTTGCTGTTAGCTAAAGTGGTTGATTTGGCCATTCCAGAACCCTGGTGCAATCCACCTGCTTCTGCTGCCTTGGCTCGTCTAGCGCGAATTGCTGCCGCTACCTGTGCTACTCCTGTATTGCTAACACCAGTAGAAGGGTGATTAGATAAAACAGCAGAATTTTCCAGGTAGTTATGTGTTCGCTCTTTAGATCCACTATCAGATTTAATCAGTAAACCCTTTGCTAAACTATCTAAGTATGGTTCTATTTCCAAGGCTCTGAGAACTTCTGCCGCTGACTGATAGCGACTACGTACAGACACGTCTAACATTTTTCGCAAGACATTGCTCAAGTGGTCACTCACTTGCACAAGCTGCTCCCACATCATCTCGCCGGTGTTGGGATTGTAATCTAAATCTTTAGGAGTTTTGCTAGTCAGTAAATAAATGCATGTCACCCCTAGTGCATAAATATCACTGGCGTAGACTGGACGCATAGCCATTTGCTCTGGAGGTGCAAAACCAGGAGTACCAATGGCATAAGCAGTTAATGCTGTCTGTCCTGATGGACTTGCCGCACCTTGGCTGATTTGGTTTTTGACGGCACCAAAGTCGATGAGTACCATTCTGGCATCTTGAGTGCGGCGAATTAAGTTGGCTGGCTTGATATCACGGTGGATCACCTTTTGCTCGTGGATGTATTGGAGAAGTGGCAAAACTTCGCTCAAAAATTGCTTGACTCCAGTTTCGCTCAAGATGCCGTTAAGTTTGACCTCCTCCTGCAAGGTATCACCACTGATGTATTCTTGAACTAAGTAGAATTGCTCATGATCTTCAAAATAATCTAACAATCTTGGTACTTGGGGATGATTGCCAATCTTACCTAGAGTTTTGGCTTCTCGCTCAAAGAGTTCTCTGGCCATCTGTAAAACGTGTGGGGCGCTTCCTGATGGGCGTAATTGTTTGATTACGCAACTCGGTTCTCCTGGTAGGCCTTGATCATTGGCTAAGAAGGTTGCTCCAAAGCCACCCTGACCTAATGGTTTGATCACCTGATAGCGATCGCGCAACAGTAGTTGCGAGCCACAAGACTGACACCTTTGGCTATATGCCAAATTTTCTGGATTGGGACAGGTAGGATTTAAGCAGTAGCTCATGCACTCTCAACTCGCTGCACGAATAATCACGGGGAGTGTTATACTCCCTTTCAATTATTTAGATATTCATCAACTCCTGCCAGGTCATTTTTGCTGGAAATCCTTTGAAGAGTTGCTAAAGTTTAGCTAATTTTACGTAAAGCACTCGCTAGAACAAGATAATTTATTATACTTACACTGATAAATTTGGAGGGCAGTGCCCAATGCCAGTTGCTTTACTTGGAGAAACCCCAAGACCACACTGGCTATCCAACAGAAAATCACTGTAGGATTTTGGATGCCCAAATTTGCAGGCAATTTAGCTAGCTTTCATGTTTACACTAATCAACTGTTCGATAAGGGCAAAAACATCACTGCGGCTGAGTTTCTCTTTACCATTAGCAAGGGCGTCAAGAGTTCCATTAGCCAAGGTTAAGGGAATTTGGCAAAAATCTAAGGCTGGGCCAGTAGGAAGGTCTTTAGTATAAGCTTCTGCCAGGGCTAGATTGCGCCGGGCATACTCTTGCATATTTTCTACATTCCAACCCTCTGGGAAGAATTCTACCCCACGCCCCAAATCTTCAGTATGGTTACGCAGGATATTAACTGCTTGTAAGCCCCGACCAAATCCAATTGCCTGGGTACGGTTCGTTTGTGTTCCATCATACCAAGCCCATAAGTCTGAAAGTAACAATCCCACTGCACCTGCAACCCCAAAGGTATAACGATCCAAATCAGCTTCTGTGTAAATTTTCCAGTTTCTTTCTGCCCAATAAGCCATCCGGTCTGCCATTGCAGCAGTGGCATCCCAAATTCGAGGTGCAATGGTGTCTGGTGCTAGCAGCGACCATTCTCTAAGGCTCAAAGTGACTTCTTCTAATGAATTCTCATACCCACTAAATCCTGCAAAGAAAGCATCTACCGCGAAGCCATCAACCCCTGCCTGTAATGTCAGGCTAATGCTTCTTAATAACTTCGCTTTAGTAACATTATCTAATTCAGGATGATCTTCAATTTCATCAATGGCACGCATACACAAATATGCTGATGCTACTGCTTCTTGCAATCCTGGCGGTAAAAGACTAATTGGTATATAAAAAGTTCGGCTAGTTTCTTTGAGGATTTGCAATGCATCTCTACGTAAATTCATGTTTTCACTCCCCGCTTGATTTTTGCACCACATGAAGTTTGCAGTTTTTTGATGATACTGGATATAGTTTTGACTAAACCTTAAAAACTATAGACTATAAGATACGCTAGTATTTCATCTAAAAATTAATAGTTTTGGTGTTGCAATTAACAAAAGTCTCAAATTGATCAAAGTCTAGTCCAGTATATAGGTTTTTGGTTGCAAAAATGTGTGAGGTGTCGTTTGATATAGCTTTCATAAACTTTTAATATAGATATAAAGAATTATGGTAATATTTGGTTGAATATCACAAAATTTTTCCATGAGCAAACATCCATTTTATGGATTTGAAAGCGTTTAATGTCTGCGTTAATCTGACTAAAAAAGTGTAATTATTGTATATATAAAGACAATTTAGGAACAGATGACAACGAATAACAGCATTTGTACGCACCTTGAGATGCGAACAGCGGTTTCCCGAAGAGTTAAGGTAAGTTAAATTGGACACAGATGACTGCGACGGTCTACGTCTACGCTAATCAAATATTGACCATAACCCATAACCATAAGTTCCCGTATATTTACTACATTGACAATAAAAAAGTGAGCTATTTGCCCACTCAACAAAAAATTTATCAATATTTTTACCTAGAACTGATGCGACCAAAGGAATTAAGGGTTTAACAAGAGAGGCAGGAGGTAGGAGGAATAGAAGAATATTGTCCTCTGTCTCCTGCGGCAACCAGAGGGAGTAAGGGTCTAAGTTCCCCACCAAAATCTCTGCCTACTTCATTTGTTTTCCATTGGTGTCAGTCCATTAATGGCTGGGCCGTTGATTACCTCTCCCTGCGTATTAAACCGCGAACCGTGACACGGGCAATCCCAGGTTTTTTCTGAAGAATTCCAGGCGACGATACAATTGAGGTGAGTACAGATTGCAGAATGTTCGTGTAATGTACCGTTTTCATCTCGATAGGCTGCGACTTTTGTCAAACCACGCCGCACTACTGCACCTGTACCGGGAGTGACTTTTTCGACGGAATCAACATCTCCTGGTGTCACCCACTCTAAATACTGGGCAGCAACGTTGAGATTCTCAGATATAAAATCACTTACTCCACCAATTCTCGCACGCGATGGGTCATAAAGCTCTGCCCAGGTATTCTTTCGCCCTAAAATCAAATCAGTTAAGAGTATGCCTGCGATCGTCCCGTGGGTCATTCCTATGCCTGTATCACCGGTGACGATGTAGACGTTTTCCTCATCAAAGGGGTTTTTGCCAATGTAGGCTATACCATCATCAGAATTCATTACCTGACCTGACCAGCGAAATAAAACTTCCTGTGCCATCGGGAAACGTTCTCGCGTCCATGTCTCGAGTTTGGCATATCGTGAGGAGGCATCGTCAGCTTGTCCGGTTTTGTGGTCTTCACCGCCAACAATTAATACATCATACTGTTCGTCAATGCTTTGCGTTCGCACGTAGTGGTAAGGATCGAGGGTATCCCAGTAAAGTGCTTTAAAAACAGAATCGTGAGGCACTTTTGCACCGATGACAAAAGTCATATATGGAGCCTGCTTAAAGTGCATAGTAGCCAAGTTACTGATGGGTGAGTTGGTGGCTACTACCACAGCATCAGCTGTTACAACTTTACCACTGCTCGTCTCAACGCGGGCGGGTAAACCACCTTTGATTTTTTCTACGTGCGTCCCTGTGTAAATTCTCCCGCCACGGCGTTGAATGGCTTCTGCAAGTCCACTTAGATACTTCAGCGGGTCAAATTGTCCTTGTTGGGGAAAGCGTAGACACACTCCTGTATCAAAATCAGTTAGCGGCGCTTTTTTCACCATTTCTACATCAGTCAGTCCAACTCGATGTACTGCTTCTAACTCCTGCTGAATCTCATCTATTGATTTTAGGTCTGGGGGAAAAAGATAGCCGTCAAGTCGCTCAAAGTCACAGTTAATGTTTTCTTGAGTTGCGATCGCCTCTATAGTATTAATTGCTGTTGCATGACTTTGGGCAACAAGTTTTGCACCCTCTTTACCGTGTATTTGCTCCAGTTCGTGGTAGGGATAACTTAGCACGTTCGATAGGTGTGCCGTTGTTCTTGCCGTTTGACCACCACCAATGGGGCCATCATCTAACACGACTACTGACTTACCTTCACGGGTTAACATATAAGCAGTTGACATCCCCGCTATCCCAGCACCGACAACGCACACATCTGCATGAGTATTTTCGGTAAGCACAAGTTGATCTGGGACTTCTGCCGTTGTCATCCAAATAGAAATAGTTTTACCAGAGTCGTTTCGCATATTCTTATAGAGTCTCAAGCCAAATTTAGTTGCTGGAAAGAAAGTTTTAGGGATAAGGGCGATGGCAAGGTAATAGGACTTATGCACAAGATATCTTTCAACTCCTTAACAAGTAGGCTCTAGAGAGTCACCCTTTTTTAAGGCTTGATTGAGGGAGCGATGTTTCAATTTTTCAGTGTGTAGGTCTTGACTAAAAAGGAAGGTAAAATGAAAAATATTTTCGCATTTTCCTTTTTTTGCTGTGCCTCTATATACCTTACTATCCTTGCTAAAACTAAGTTAAGATGTGTATTCCAGCTTGTTGTTTTGTAAGTCTAAACTATTATTTATAAATAAAGTATCTATACGATGATAGACATTGAAAATATACTTTATTGGGGATGAAACTGGCAGAAAAATATACTATGAAAAGAGGTGAGATTATTCTATAATTTCTTTAAATTTTGATTAAGCATGAATTATCAATATTGGTGAAGCTATTAGCTTGTAGTGCTAATCCCAGATTATGGTGAGTAGGGTCAAGGCGTAAGGCTTTTTGGTAGGCGGCGATCGCCTTTGATTTCTTGCTCAGGGATATTGTGCGATCGCTATTGGCTAATTCTCAAAGTCAACAAAGCGATGCCTGCGGTGGGTTGCGCCAACACCTTTTTAACTTGACAGTTCGTGTTCAAAGGTGCAAGCTTGGAGTTCAGAGATGGAATGATGAGGTTGTGAAGGGGAGCGTAGAACCACAGGATCGCACATTGCCTCAATGCGATTCTTGATACAGGCTACATTACTATAAAAGTGAGAATTGTCTCATGAGGAAGACAAAAATAAATTCCTTTCCCCTCGTGGTCGCTACTACGGACAAGTTAAACCAGAAAACTTAGTGTTTAATGCTAACTTGCAAGAATTTGCTCAAAAAGTTAGCATGATCACCAGTTTAGAAAGCAATGGTAAGCTTGACCCAGAAGATGCTTATCAGCAAATTAAGGGACTTTGGAAACAGTTAAAGCATAGTAAGAAGGAACTGGGAATTGGTGAGGAGCCATCAGCAACAGCCTGAAATTCTTCTAACTTTGGGGTAATCACCTCAAACTCATTGCGCCTGAGTGACACTAGAGTTAAATTAATGGTCAACTAACTAATGGCACGCTTGTAAACGTGAAATTATCGCTAGGTCTGGGTGTGGGGGGTTGGGTGTCGGGTGTAGGAAACAATATTTACCAGTGTGGATGTGAAGACTACCCGCGAATACCATTCACATAACCAGCCGTCAAATCGTTCTGTGGTGCGGTAAAAATCTGTTCGACTGTACCATACTCGATTAATCTTCCCATTTCTGCTTGTACCCAAAACAGGGCAGCGTAATCGCCAATGCGTCTAGCTTGAGCGAGGTTGTGGGTGACAATTACCACTGTGTAACGTCCTCGCAAACTGGCAATTAAATCCTCAACTACCCCACTAGAAATCGGATCGAGGGCACTACAGGGTTCATCAAATAATAAAACTTCTGGTTGCAGAACTAAAGCACGAGCAATACACAAACGCTGCTTTTGTCCGCCAGACAGAGATAAGGCAGAGGTATGGAGTCGATCCTTGACTTCGTTCCACAGTCCGACATCTTGGAGTGTGGTTTCAATCAGCCAATCAAGTTTTTCGCGGTTTTTGATCCCGTGTTCTTGTAGTGGAAATGCCAGATTCTTCCAGATTGAGAAGGGGAAAGGATTTGGCTTTTGAAAGATTGTACCCACACGCCGACGTAGGGCGATGCCTTCGGCGAGCGGAGCTAACGCATCTATCCGATTATTAAGAATTTCTAAACCATCTAAACGAATGCTTCCTACAACTTTGGTATGAGGTATTAAATCAGTCAAGCGATTGAGACAACTCAAAAAACTGGTTTTGCCACAACCAGAAGGCCCCACCAGTGCAGTAATCTTACCTGCTGCGATCAGCATGGTTACGTCTGTAAAAGCAGCTTTTTTGCCATAATATAAACTCAGCTGCTCGGTTTGCATTGAAGGCAGAGATAACCGAGAATTTTGTCTAAGTTGCGATTTGTTCATTAAGATGTAATCCTCCTACCTAACCAAGATCGGGCTGTCCACGTTGCGATACCATTTACCAGCAACAATAAAATCAACAACACCAAGGCAGAGGCGTAGGCGTTAGCATCCCCACCAGCAACATTCATTGATAAATCGAAAATGTGAATCGATAGCGATCGCCCAGAATCAAGTAATGACTCTGGCATTCGATCTACATAACCACTGGTAAAAATCAGTGCGGCTGTCTCAGCGATCGCTCTGCCAATTCCCAGAACCAAACCCACAACTAATCCAGGTGTCGCTGCTGGTAATAGCAATTTGCCTAATGTGGTAGTGCGTGATAATCCTAAAGCCGCAGCCCCTAATCGGTAATCAGCCGGAACACTCCGAAATCCTGCTTCTGTGGAACGAATCAGAATTGGCAACACCATACAAGCCAAAGTCAACCCACCGGACAAAATCGAAAAGCCTAATCCCAAGTGAATCGAGAAAAAGGCGTTACCAAACAAGCCAAAAACAATAGATGGGACTCCCGCCAACACATCCAAACTGCGACGCACTAAACGCCCAAAGACACTTTCAGTGGCAGTAAACTCGGCTAACAGTACGGCAGTACCAACACCAAGGGGGAGAGAAACCGCCATACAAACCCCCAATATCAGACAAGTAGAAATCAGAATCGGGGCAATTCCTCCCTCTCGTCCCGCATTCCGAGGTTCAGTTGTCAAAAATTCCCAGGAAATGTGCCCTACACCGTGCCACACGATATCGCCTAAAATCCAGCAGAAAACGGCACTGACAAATAAAGCGATCGCCCAAAGGACAAGAGTAGGTAGTGGAAGCGATTTTTTAGCCATAAATGTTTTTCCTGCTTATAACTTCGGCAACGCCTACTAAAGCGGCGATCGCCACCATCAGCAACAAGCCACTGACAAACAGTGCTGAACGGTGATTTCCTGTGGCATAAGCCATTTCTAAAGCAATATTGGCAGTGAGGGTGCGAAGGGGGTCAAATAAGCTTGTGGGTATTTGGACGACATTGCCACAAACCATCAAGACTGCCATTGTTTCGCCAATGGCCCGTCCCGTTCCTAAAATCAAACCAGTAAATATACCAGACTTAGCAGCCGTTAAAACAACGCTTCTGATTGTTGCCCAGCGAGAAATTCCTAAAGCGGCTGCACCCTGTAAATACTCAGTCGGGACTTCAGAAAAACTGGCTTGTGCTGTTAAGGCGATCGTTGGCAAAATCATTAATGTCAAAATAGCGATTCCCGCTAGCAGGCTAGCTCCTGGTGGTTGGAGTTTGCCAATCAGTGGCACGAGGACAACCAAACCCCAAAACCCGTAAACTACAGAAGGAATACCCGCCAGTAACTCAATTAACTGCCGATAAAATCCGCCAACCAAAGGAGGAGCATAATACTGACAAAATATTGCCGAGCCAATCCCTAAAGGTGCAGCCAACAGTACAGAACCGAGTGTCACCAACAGACTTCCCCACAGCATCGGCATCAGGTTATATAATCCTTCAGCTGGATGCCAAGAGCGATCGCTGACAAAACGCAACCATCCTACTTGTCGCAGTATTGGCAATGCTTCGAGTAATAAGAATCCGGTAATTAATGCAACAATAATACTTGTGATTAGAGCTAATAGCCGTAATATCCACAGAAGAACGATATCACTTTGAGACGGGGACAAAATCTTGCTTTTTAACAATTTCATGGACTTGCGGCGACTGTGCAAACTCAATAAATGCTCGCTCTAACCCTGCCGGCTGAGTTTTAGTAACCAAATTCAGGGGACGGGAAAGTGGAAACTTCCCATTTCGGACATTTTCTGTGGTAGCTGCGACTCTATTCAAAGGCAATAACTTAATCGGATCGCCGTTGTTGATACTAAATTCAGCAGTACCAATAGATACATATCCAATGGCGTTAGGATTACCTGCTACTGTCTTAATGCCTTGCTGATTGTCCCCAATCACAACCGATGATTTGATATCGCTATTCTTAAGTTTGAAGTAGCCAAGAAACAATTCGAGGGTAGAACGTCCCTCAGCTTTGTTGACAACTGTAATCGGTGCATTTTTGCCACTAACTTGTTGCCAGTTGTTAATCTTACCAGTGTAAATATCGATAACTTGTTGATTTGAGAGGGATTTTATGGAATTTTCTTTATGCAAAATAATGCCAATTCCATCGCGGGCAATAGCAAAAGCTTTTAAGTCTTTTTCTTCCTCTTTGAGGCTACGAGATGCCATCCCAATGTTAGCAACGCCTGTACGCGCATCAGCAATACCGCGAGATGAACCTCCTGTTTGCACATCCACTCGTACATCAGGATGCTCTGATTCAAATCGCTTACCAATTTCTGCTGCCAACGGTGCTACTGTACTAGAGCCTGTTAAAACTAACTTTCCCTGTAATTGATTGGTTGGTTGAGTAGCTGTTTTTGAAGATTGCGTACAAGATAGTAGTCCCAAGCAAATTGTGAAACCGACAGTAATAAATGCTAGGGTTTTGAGTTGTTTCATCGAAAAATTGCGTCTAAATTTTTATTCAAAACAGAGCAGACAACAGCCTAAATCAATTGCTTTACCAGTGTTGACCTGTCGAATCGTCGGTACAAAATGATAAAGTACTGCCTTGCCATCTCGTGTCGCCTCCACAAAACCTGCTGACCGCAAAATTTTTAAATGGTGGGATAACAAACTCTGCTCTAGCTTCAAGACAGCATTCAGTTCTCCGACGTGTTTCGGGCCTTCCATGAGAATTTTCACAACAGATAGACGTGTCGTATCTGCTAAAGCTTTAAGTTGACGGGCGCAAAAGTCTGTAGATGATGCATTTTTAAAGTTCATCACTTATCCTTGCTATGGCTTGAATAATCATTGATATGAAAAATTTTTCAAACTTTCTAGAGTCTATCATATTTCTTTTCCTAGAGTGATAGAAAGTGCGGAACGGATCGCACAATTACAGACTATGCATGAATAGCGATCGCAATCTGGCATTTTTGCTTTGTATCTTTATATTGCTAATGAACCTAGCATTAAACCATGCTTTATCTGCGTACACGTGTTCCAATTGCCACGTCTGCAATAACCTCTTAACTTATTCGGTTTCATTGACTAGATGATGACTCTACCATCGCTACTAGAGGAAGAGTTTTGGCAAGAATATCGTGATTTTGAGGAGTCTTTAAGTATGCAGTATGTTACTTCTGTTGAACGATTTGGTATTATCTGCTTCACTGGGAGCAATGCGATTTTGTGAGGTCGGACAAAAAAAGTGCGATGCCTTCGGCGGGCGCAGCCATCGCTGTTTTACAACGTTCGCCCGTAGCTTCAAAGATAAATTCATCCATCTGCCTAATTATGTTTATTGTGGCAAGGTCAGATAGAGCCAATTCAGGCTTTATTTAATAATTGCCGAGGCAAACAAGTTAAGAAGTTTATCGCAAATCTAGTAAAAACATCGCTCTCGCATTATTAACTACAGCTATTACACAAGCTGAACAACTGTGTTCTATTGGTTCTGGTTATGTCGAGTCTGCTATTAAACAGATTGGAGCAAGGATTAAAATTTCCGGCGCACAGTGGAATGTTGAAAGCGTCAACCAAATCCTTTCCCTTCGTTGTGCTTATCTCAATGGTTTACTTGCTATTTGAGTCTTTCTGCCAAAACTGGATGCTCCCCATGTATGTGTCAAAAAATCAGTTATGTTCATTGGCTTGAGGAGATGATGTTATGTTGACTATTTTTGGCTTTTTAGAATTACTCTAACCAAGTATGTAAAGTTTTATATCAACATTCAACGTTTCTGTATAGAATCTAATTCTGGCACAAAAGCGGATGTGTTAACCAATTTGCCTGATAGAACTGAAGCATTAGAATCTGCCTTAAAACTGAATCATATTGTCAAGGACGCAGGATACAGAGGTAAGGCTTGTAAAGTTGTTGACCATGATGGCGAAAAATGATGCTGGAATAATCGAAACTGAGAATTTACATCAGGAGAAAAATATTCAGCCGAGCGTTTTATGGGAAAATTTCAAGCCGTTTTGATAATAACCCATTTTGACTTTTTGATATTGTTTAGATATTGGTCAGCGTAGCGAAAAGCTGCTGCCTTATCGTATTTCGCTATATTCAGGGCTTGTAACAATACCTCTAAAGGAATTGCCACCTGTGTGAGCTTTTCGGCTAATATTACTGACTCTTCTTCTGTTGCTGCTACTGTCGATTCTAATGGTTCAAATTTTATTTGCTTATTTATACGGTTATCTAACATTGCAGTATCAGTCATAAATGCACCTTCAAAACTTGTATAATGCAGTTTTACTGAAAGGCAGCAGGAATGAATCAGTGTTTATGCGGGACTTATTAATCAGCTAACTTCATGAATCCGCACAATTGCCATAGCGAACGCATCTTGATTAAAAATCTTGTTCGCCATCTTTTTCCAAGATGGAAATTAATTCAAACACTTGCATATTTTCTCTCGTCCAAATTTTATCTAGTAACCGCAAATTTTCATAGGGTTTTCGCACGAAAAAAAACTGCGTTTGATCGCTGATTATGACTCAACCAGGATTTAGAAAGATTGTAAAAAATTGACCTGCTCTCTAGTATGACTTCTCGAAAAGCCACTACTCAAATAAGCGTTAGGCATTGTTATTGCCGCCATTAACTGGTATGTCGAAATGCAATACGTCTTCGCGCTCGCCCAGCTTTGTATAAAGTTTAATAGCTGGATCGTCACCGATATCCGCCTGGACGAAAATGACATAAGCTCCACATGCTGCTGCTACTTCCTTCAGCTTCTGAATTAATGCCGTTGCGATCCCCTGCCGTCGGTGTGCAGCAGCAACAGCTAGATCGTAGATATAAATCTCACTGCGCTCCTGCTCGAACTTTTTAAGCTCGTAGGCAGTAAGACCACCAACGACCTCACCTTCTTTCAATGCGGCGATCGCAATGAAGTAGTCACTATCAAGCAGTTGCAGCAGATAATCTGCACTAGGCGGATTCCCATAGGTTTCCACCTGATCGAACGCCTCACCAAAGGTCGCTAATAAAGCTTCCATTAATGCAACGTCCTCCGGCACAATCTGTTGAATGGTTAAATTCATTGGTATTTCCTAAGCTACATTCCTGTTGAGAGGCTATGATTGCAGATGTCCTCAAGTTTTGCACGTTCAAAGTTTAATCCCACCCTCTCTCGCATTACAGTGGCAGCATTTAATGAATGTGCGCTCAAAGCATGGCAAAAAGGCGGATTCCAGCAGGTACAGCCATTTTAAGCACTAGACGATAAGGAACTATTTATTATATTGGTGCAGCATGTTTGAGAAGTCTACTGTAGAACGACGAATTATTTGACCAGAATGGCAGATTGTTTGTCATCAATCTAAATTTTTCTAGGTTTCCTGTTCCAGCAATTTCTATAACTCCATGCCAGAAACCCTAAAAATTAGATACTGAATGCTTACATATCACCTGTGCTGCTATTGAAAGGTTAACCAAAATATAGTCAGCAATTCCTAAACGAGACATTTGGGGCTGGGACTGATTACCCTGATCTATCAAAATCGTTTTACACCCTGCACTATGTCCAGCTTCTACATCACTGAGATTATCACCAATAAACCAAGAATTTGCTAAATCTATATTTTGTTCGCTAGCTGCACGTAAAATCAAGCCTGGTTTTGGTTTACGGCATTCGCAAGCAATTGCATACTCAGATATTACACCATTTGGATGATGGGGACAGTAGTAGAACCCATCTAGCGATAGATCCGCTTTTTCTAATATTTCATTCAATCGCGCTTCCACTCCCGCCAAGGCAGATTCTGGGAAATAATCCCGTGCTACTCCCGACTGGTTAGTAATCACAATTAATTTATATCCAGCTTTGCTAAGTATTTGTAATCCTTCAATAGCACCGATTTTCATTTCGATTAATTGCGGATCAACATTGTTTGGTACATTTTCAATTAAAGTGCCATCTTTATCTAGAAATATCGCCGGCATTTGAGATTGCGAATTTAATTTGTTAGTTCGATGCCAAATTTTCTGATTTTCCAAGAAGTATATTTCCCCATCTTAAATCTAATACCACTTGCAAAAGATGACAACGGTGTTGCCGTGTCTCCCGTGAGCGATCGCGTCCAGCATTATCGCACAGTATAAAACTCGCCAATATAAAAAAGCAAGTATAGTCATTTACAACAGTGGCGAGATTTGATATGCTGCAATTTTAACCAACCTCGCCACAGTACCTGGATACCAATTGGTGTTTTGCTTCGATGTTCTAGGTAGCCGCCAAGACGAGCGATCACTTCGACAGCCCAATTAACTGTTAACACCTTGGGTAGTTTCGGAGATTTAGCTTTCAACAAGGAAAGTTGTGTCTCCGATACACAGCATTACATCATATTCTGCAACAGTTTCCGCCATCATTTGACAGTGCGGCTCTATTATTTTGGCAAATTCAACTTTTGGGTTAGCAAAAACTCATAGGTTCTCTTGAGTACGGTTGCTCCACTGAAGATTTCTGACAGGGCTTTGCCGAATCCAAGACTAAGAGCATAGCCTATGGACATTGCACGCTCATTCAAAGGTTATTTAAACTTGCATAGTTGAGAAGTTAAGACATTATAGACAGGAGAAATTGGTAAATAATAATCTGCGATCGGATCGATAATGACGTATCGAACAGAGTTACCACTAATATCTAATATGGCTAGAATGTTTTTCTGATTCAAGCTAAAAATTTTAATTCCTCTTTGAAACAAACGTTGAAATAAGTATGTGGTCTGAATTTTGAGCAGTTGACGCTTTTGTTCGGGGTCGAGGAAACGATGCAAGGAGAACCTGGATTTGCGAAGGATTTCTGGAAAATCAGGAATGTTGAATGTCTGGCAGAATTCAGGACTAAATCCAGTTTCTGTTTCCCCCAATGGAATACCCTCAATTTTTGGCATAAAGAGTACTCGTTTAAATAAGGCACTCTTGACGCAAGTTTGGAAATGCAAGTAAGCAGGACAAATCTGAAGTAGCACTTTCTCTTGCTCGTTTAACTTGGTTTCAAATTCCCTGGCTAATTGTATGCTCCTAAAAAATTGTTTTCTGGGATTTTCTGCACAAGGGCGAGCTTCAGAACATTTCAATGCCAGATTTGAATCAGGAAACACTCCTAATTTAGAATCATGGCAACCTAAGATGTGGATTCCTCTATGGAATTTCTCGGCGTAAGGATTGATATTGTATTTCTCTTTATTGTTTTCTAGCGTAGCAATCAAATGAACTAACCTGCGGATGAATTCAGAAGGGCTGACAGATTGTTTCTGTAATTGCTCATAAATGCATGGTTCCAGGTCAATTGCGATTTTACCTTGGGAGTAAGTCTGAACACCCAAAGTTGAAGCTATTTTGTTCATATTTTAGAGTATTTACGAGAGGCATACCATCGAATAAATAGCTTTTCTGCTTCAATCCAGACAAATACTAGAGAACTAAATCCAATACAAACCAATAGCTCTAATCCACTCAAGTAATAAGTATTGAAGAAGGAACGGAATGGTTCAACATAAATAAGCATCAGTTGCAGGATACTGGTGACACCAACGGATAGGATAAGGTAGGGATTTGAGAAGGGGTTCACCTCTAACATTAACCGCGTGTTGGAACGGATAGCCAGTGCGTGTCCCATTTGTGCTAAACAAAGCGTAGTAAACACCATAGTCTGCCAGCGATCGCGATCTAACAATTCACTTTGTACCTGAGCAGTGTAGCCGTATGCCCAGACCATCATCAAGATAGTTATCACTGCCAAAATAATGCCAATCCGCTTAGGAAGTTGTTGCATGACGATTGGTCTACCGGGTTCTACTGCCAGTGCTAAAGCCGGAAGTCCATCAGTTACCAAGTTCATCCAGAGAATTTGCAGAGGAGACAACGGTACACCACCCAACCCCAACAATGGAGCAGCTGCGATCGTTAATACCTCACCGATGTTGCTGCCAAGGATGTAGCGAATAAAGCGACGAATGTTGATATAAACAACTCGACCTTCTTCAACTGCCGAGACGATTGTGGTAAAGTTGTCATCCAGTAGCACCATGTCGCTAGCCTCTTTACTGACATCCGTACCGGTAATACCCATTGCCACACCAATATCTGCTTGTTTCAAGGCTGGAGCATCATTAACTCCATCCCCAGTCATAGCAACGACATGTCCTTGGTGCTGGAGAGCTTGGACAATTCGTAACTTATGCTCTGGTGTGACACGAGCATACACGCTAACTTGTAGCACTTGTGCTTCCAGTTCTGTTTGGGTGAGCTTTTGGAGTTCCTGCCCAGTCAGGCAGCGATCGTCTACTTTTGCAATGCCCAAGTCTTGGGCGATCGCCTGTGCGGTCAACTGGTGATCGCCTGTAATCATCACCGGACGAATGCCTGCGGTACGGCATTTCACCACCGCATCACGCACTTCTGGACGGGGGGCATCCAGCATTCCCACCAATCCCAACCAGGTCAAGTTAGTTTCAGCCGTATCTTCAAAATCGCGGTCTGATAATTTTGTCAGGTTCTTACTAGCAAAACCTAAGACCCGTAACCCTTGACTAGCAAGCTGATTATTCTGCTCTAAAATTTGTTGCCGTTGTTGTGCTGTCATGAACACAGACCGATCGCCCTGCTGAATGTGAGTGCAGAGTTCCAGAACGAGTTCGGGCGAGCCTTTGCTAAACACGATCGACAGGCCCTCTCCCAGTTTGTTGGACGTATCCTGCACAATAACGCTCATCTTTTTGCGTTCGGATGAAAAGGGAAACTCAGCAATACGCGAGAACGCTTGCTCCTCTTGGTCTTTGCGAAACCCTCCTTTTCCGGCAACTGCCAGTAACGCTCCTTCGGTTGGATCGCCTAATATTGCCCAGTTGCCATTCTCCTTATGCAACACGGCATCATTACAAAGCACGCACGCCAGAAGCAGCGATCGCTCTTGAGCAGCCAAAGAGTTTTTTGAGCCTCAATAGTATGCCAGGCATGGTTATCAACCGGTTGATAAACTTGAGAATGCGATAGGTTAGCAGACATGGGTAAAATAAATTGCACTAAAAAATAGTTCTTATATCATGGCACTGCACTAGAAAATAGTGCAAGCAGAGATGCATCGAAAATTCTTCTGGCGTTGTTAGAGAAAAGTAGATAGTTTTTCAGTTCAGGTTGGCTCAAAGTGAGGAGAATTGGTTGACAATGATGAACGATGCTTTTAAGCCACAAAGTTTAATTGGCAGACAGCCTGAGCTAGAGCAAACCTGTAAAATTTTGGCGGCTGACCAAGATTTGATGCTCACAGGCGTGACGGGAAGTGGACGGCGAGCGTTGATTCGCTATGCCGCACAGCAAATGGGAGCCAGGATTTTGGAGATCGACTGCTTGCGAGCCACTACCTCTTCTCGCTTTTTAGAGTTGATGGCTTCAGGGATTGTGCAGATATTTGGCACATCGGAAGAACGAACTTTTATTCAGCAGTGCGCTTGTGCCTATCCCTTGCAATTAGAGCAACCAACCGCACATCAAACCCGCTTGGTTTGGCAGGTTCCTCCAAATGATGAATGGCTGATTCTACAAGCCTTATTAAATTTACCTCAGATGATGGCAGAACAGTTAAGCTGTCGGGTAGTTTTTGTCTTTCAGAATTTTCCCCATATTCGCTCCTGGGATCGGGCAGGCCAATGGGAATCATATTTGCGACAAGAAATTCAACGCCAAAACCGGGTTAGTTACGTTATTTTGGCTATAACTCCAGAAGATTGGGTGGAAGATAGCTCGGTTCAATTTGTTTCCTTGCTCCCAATGCCAGACCAAGAAATTCAAACCTGGGTTGTTGAAGCAATGGCAGCAGCAGACTTAAAGTTTGAAGTAGATGCCTTAAAACTGTTTTTGGACTATTCACAAGGACATGTTGGAGATGCCATTGCTTTGGCACGGCGAATTTGGAGCGACCATCATTGCTTTTATCAGGATGAACAAACCAGTTTTGCGCTCCAATCCTCCCCAAAACTCATCCAACTTCATCACGTATATTGCAGCACGTTACGATTGGTCGAAGATTTGACTGTTACCTTTGAATCTCTCCTTTTACTGCTGCCTCCCATTCAGGCACGGGTACTGGAAAGTTTAGCGATCGATCCTACTGATAGCCCTCATTCACGTCCCTATCTTCAGAAACACCAATTTTCACGAGGTGGTGGTTTTCAAGGTGCTCTTACAGGATTGGAACACAAAGGGTTAATTTATGGAGCCAAAGGCGGGTATCGAGTGGCATTACCACTTCTATCGTTTTGGCTCAAACATCGCATTTTGTAACTTTAGTTACTTCCTTTACTTAAATGTTAGGTCAAATCTAGCGGTTTCCCTCATTACTCTTAAGAGTTGATTCGTAAAGAAAATCTAAGGAGAACAGAGCCTCGTTTGACTTAGGCTATAGGCTAAATCAATAACACTTATGTTGTTGTCGATGAGTCGTCTACCCGCAATTAAGAACCAAGAGCGCAAACCTTACCCAAGCGATTTAAGCGATGCCGAATGGTTAATTCTTAAGCCTCTTTTACCCACACCCAAGGGATTTGGGCATCCGGTAGAAGTAGATTTACGAGAAATTCTGAATGCGATTTTCTACGTGCAACGCACCGGGTGTCAGTGGGAAATGCTGCCTCATGACCTTCCTCCTTACACAACGATGTATGGTTACTTTCAAAAATGGCAACGTAAAGGCATTTGGCAACAGATTCACGACCAAGTGCGTCATCAACTGCGACAAAATTTAGGGCGAGATGAATATTCTACCGTTGCGTAGGCGTAGCCCGTCGTAGACATCGCTGATTCTCAATCAGTAAAGACAACGGAAAAAAAGGGGAGGTCTACGGTTTTGATGGTGGCAAGAAGGTTAAAGGACGTAAACGCCATATCGTTGTAGACTCTCAAGGATTGTTACTTGGGGTTTTCGTCACCGAAGCCAATGCCTCAGAAAGACTAGGGGCAGTGGTTGTGCTGGATGAAGCAAAGGAAAAATTGTCCAAATTAGAAGTGATATGGGTAGACCAAGGTTATTCTGGCAAGAACTTTGCCAATGCTGTTACCCAGGTCTGTGGTGAGAAAGTACGGGTGGAAGTGATTGAACGAACCTCCAACACCTTCGAGCAATTGCCCAAGCGATGGATTGTTGAGCGCACTTTTGGCTGGCTGAATCGATTTCGGCGGTTGAGCAAAGATTATGAGGTGTATTCTGAGGTGAGTGAAGCGATGATTTATGGTTCTTTACTTCGTCTCATGGTCAGGCGATTAGCTATTTAACATTTACTTTACGAATCAGCTCTAAGTCTGCACCTGATAAATCAATGTTTGGAGCTTCTTTTGTGCTGATTAGTTTATCTAAGTCAGATTGTACAAAAGCATAAGCTGGGGCATTTATTACTCCAAATAATATAGTTACAACAACAAATGTTAGTACAACTATCTTTTTAATGCTCATTGAGTTCTTCCGTTTGATGAACTTTGCCATAAAACTCTACCTATGATTGGTCTATTAATTAATTGCGGGCTTTTTTAGAACTAATGTTTGTATTGTCTTGTGATAACTCTTAAAGATGCAAGGACAGTTAAGACAGTTAAGAAAATTAAGCCGATCATTTAAATAACTTATAACAAACTAATTGCTTTATAGTAACTTTATAATACCAAGTTATTTTAGTAAAAATCTAAGAACCTATCCCACTAATAAAATTCTATTAATCCAAATGTGAACTGTGGCTAGAGAAAGAAAAGCATTAAAACAGGCGGAAATTCGTTCCCATCGAACAACAAGCCTGCGATATTTTCGTTGAAACCACGCAAAACAACGTTCCTGTTGAAAACGTGGAACTGAGATTTTAATTGGTCTACCCCCGATTTTTCTTTTTCTTCCAAACTCGCTTAGGCCATTGTGGTCTGATACCACGTTTACGTAAAGCAGCACGTTTTTCCTTTGAGTCATAGCCTTTATCAGCAGCAAGTACTTTCAGGCGTTTACGCGGTCTACCGGGTCTATTAGTTTTGACTATAGGTACTAAAAGTCAGCTCCTTTGACATTGCAATATATTCTATGCGTTATGTTGTAATTTTAAAATAGCTAATATCAATTATTGGCAAAACCATAAATTTCAATTTCTTCTTGGCTAAAAGTATCCTTTAATATCTTGCGGAGAACGCGCTGAATGTGAAGGTGTTTTCCTGGCTTAACCTTTGTTAGCGTCAGCAGCAATAAATTATTCTCCCCAAAATTTTCTATTCCAGCTACTCGTGTGGGTTCTAAAACATCCTGCTCATCCGCCTTTAACTGCTGTCCCACTTTCTCAACTACCCTGTACACATGATCCAAATTGGAGTGATATGAAACGCTAACTTCCACCCTTGCATATATATACTGCTTGGAGAAATTGATAATTGATCCAATATCTCCATTCCGAACAATCTGCAATTGTCCATCAGGATGGCGTACTTGAGTAGTTCGCAGTTCAATCGCCTCTACAATCCCCTGAATATTTCTCTCCTCCACTTTGCTAACTTCAACATAATCACCCACCAAATAATAGTTTTCAAACAAAATCAAAAATCCGCAAACAACATCGTTAATCAGGTTTTGCGCCCCCAGACCAACTGCTATGCCCACAATGCCTGCACCTGCTAAGATAGGCGCAGGATCGATACCAATGAGCTTGAGTATGGTAACTGCGGCAGTAAAATAAATAAAATATTTGGCAAAACTCCGAATTAAAGGAATTAGCGTCAGCCGTTTCTGTTGCTGTGAGTCATTCATCATTAGCCTTAATTTGATCGGCTTTCTTGGCATAATCGCAAACCCAGTCTATACCCCGACGCAAGGGTGGGATGCTAAATTTGACTAGCATTAGCAAGCTTACACTTTTCAAGCTTGCCGTGAAGAAATTGACCCAAAATTGACGAGGAATATTGCGAACAAGGTTAAGTTGAAAATCTTGAATGTTTCCACCTCGATAAATCACCATTCCGTTCACACCAATCAGCGCAAGACACAGAATTACAGTAATTAAAATTACAAATTTGCTGATACTCCGGCGCAAGAAAGTAATATTTCCAGTTTTTCCTTGAAGCCAAGAAACTTTAGCGGACTGCTTGAAGATTATGCCAATCAGCCAGTTAAACAGCGAAAAAATGAGAATTAAAAATATGACTTCACCGACGATAATTAGTATGTTCATCTTTATATTAAAAAATGTGGTTATATCCCCGACTTATTAAAGAAGTCGGGGATTTACTGGGCTAATCGACTACTGTATTTCTCATCCTAGTTTGGCTTGTTACGGGTTCTGCGAAACCGTAACGGGGAACTGGAGGAGTTGGGCGATGACCTGGTTCG
This sequence comes from Nostoc sp. UIC 10890, assembly GCF_054786515.1. Taxonomy (NCBI): domain Bacteria; kingdom Bacillati; phylum Cyanobacteriota; class Cyanophyceae; order Nostocales; family Nostocaceae; genus Nostoc; species Nostoc sp. UIC 10890. The sequence goes on along the minus strand of NZ_JBSGKF010000001.1, from coordinate 97,290 downwards.
GCGCATTGACAGGCGCGAGGTCTACGGGTGCTTGCAGCTGGTAAACAGAACCCTGCGGCGGAAACACCGTGAGGTTGTCGTTGAGCAGTGCAGCCGTCTTAGTGTTCGACAGCACCCACGGGGAGCCGCCGCCTGGCGGCTTCTCGATAGTTACTGTGATATCTAGAAACATCGTCTGCCGGAACATCGGCGGTGAATTGCGGAGGACTTCGAGCAGACTGAGTGGTGTCACATCGATATCAGCCTGACTGATAGTAACTCTACCAACCACAGGACTATCAGCCGAGACCTCGAAGCCGATTACTTTTAGCTTGACGCCGCCGAGACCACTAGCGAGGTTCGCCTCTACTCTGACCGTGATCCCTCCCTTAAAGTCCAGCATAAGGGTTCCGAGAACGTCCACTCGTAGGGGTACGTTGACCGCATACATACTCATTGGAATCTCCAAACCGATCGGGGGAAGAAGTTCACCTAGCGCCATAATGTTAATCTCCATTTTTATGATCTCAATCTGGGAATAATAACCGCAGAGAGCGGTTTAGCATTTCTCCCCAGTGATTTTAGTACTCAACCAACCCAAAATTACTGCGTAAAACAACCTCTAATTGAGATTTTGGATTCTGCTCAATTAAGCTAAAACATCAGTTTGTAGTAACGCTTTACGTAATGCAGTTACGGATTCTTCTGTTTCTATCAATCTCTCAAGAGCAAGTGCAATATCATCTTCAACCTTTAACAGTTTAGCTGCTTTTTTTACAGCTTCTTGCTCTTCAGTTGCGTAATGGTCAACACGAGCCATTTGAATTGCATGATACAGTAATGACCTTGATTTAGACCAAGTAGGAACATCAACTGTAATCTTACTCAGTAAATTTCCTAAGTCAGCATTTTTGTATTGAAATGTTTTGTATTTCTCTATTACTTCTTCAGGAGCGCCAGCCAATTGCTGATGATTTACTAACCAATTAAATTCAGCTTCTGAAACCTCTCCATCCGCTCCAGCAATAGCGAGAAGTGCATATCCATAGTTAAGGTATGCTTCAGTGGGAATTGCGGAAATTCCTAAGTTCTTCTTCAAGAATTCTGAAGCTGGTAGCACTTCTGTGGTGTTGCTCATAATTTACCTCTTTGATTTTTTTGAAAGTTTACTGCTTGGCAAATACCATTTATAAATGCAATAGTTATTGCAGTTTTTTAGCCGTATGTTAAACCATTAAATCCCTTGTAAAACTTTTGAGGTGCTATTGGTACACACGCATTTAAATATTCTTAGTGTTAGAGCGAAAATACAAGGAAACTTAAGACACTTAAGCAAATTTTTCAGAAAGTTAAGAGAATGTTTGAAAGTCGCCTTTATCTGTGTGCATGGATGTAGTCTACAAAGTAAAATCTCGGACGAAGCCAGAATTTTAGCCAAGCGTAAGCTCCTAGAGCTAATAGCGCGATCGCAATTAAGGGTAAACCCAGAGTCAGCCGCAATTCATCGCTAAAAAGAGCAACAGCGCAAACAGTAATAGCAAAGTAGATTAAAAGCAGTGCTTGCAAGCGTTGCACAACCAAAAGTGCTTTTTGACAGCTACTACAATGCTGGGTGTGTTGTTTGTAGCGATCAAGGATTTGTTGGCGATCGCCATTGATATTCCTTGTTGCTGGAACATCGATTCCAACTTCGTTCCAAGGTAGTTGTCCGTGACAATAGCGATCAAACCAATTTCTAAACTCTATTACTAAACGGTCTGCACTTGTAGGTAACTGATAGGCATTTTTCCAGCTAGTAGTAGATTGTTGTTGTTGGAGATAATACTCTTGCTGCATCAGAAGCACCATATCTCCATCAATCACCTGATTACGCTCTTTGATATGTTCCCACCAACGAGGCGTGAGATGATGGAGTGTTTTGCCAAAGTTACGGGCAAATTGAATAACAATTCTAGACTTACCTGGAGACACGGGTATACAGTAGCTGACAAGTCCAAGCTGTTTGCTGTTATCGCCAAAATTAAACGCATACTCCAAGCGACAAGGTGGTTGAAAAGTGATTGTTCTTTGCAAACCTCCAACTGTAGTCGCTTCAATCAAATTGGGTGTTGATTCCACAATTTTGAGCGGGATTGGTCTTGCTTTTTTGCGATCGCCTTGCACACCGTGATGAGAAAAAGGAACATGACTCGGATCTGCCACATTTTCCACAAGAGTTTGCCAGTCATACTCTAAATCCCGTACATAAGAAGACCAAACATAGTCTTTGCTATTGTCTACTTTGGGTGACAAAGGTAATGGTATATCGATAGCTTGTTGAGTTGATTTTGCATCTGGCCAAACCCAGAGTAAATCATGGTGCTGACGAGTTGGTAGTGCGGTAGCACACAGATTTTTTTGATTATTGCTGACAAGTTCGGGATTTTCTGCTTGGGGAATATGAGTACAATTTCCCTGGCGATTAAATTGCCAACCGTGATAATTACACATTAAATTCCCTGTTTCGTCGTCAATGCGCCCCTCACTTAAGGGAGCAAGACGATGGGGACATCGATCTAAAAATACCTGAAAAGTTTCAGATGATTTGGGTTTCCAGATAACTAAACGTAGTCCCAAAAGTGTCACTGAAGTTGGTTTTTTGGGATCTAAATCTTCTACTGGTGAAAGCGGATACCAATTTTGAAAAAAATTAAATTCTGGCTTCATTTGGCAAAAATTGGGATGTCGAGTTAGTTTTAGAGGATGTCTGAGAAGTATTAAATATTTCTCTTGATCCCCACTAGGGCGTGTTTTCAAAGTCTTAGATCGCCCCAACCCCCCTTAAAAAGGCTACCGTGTACACACAAGTGACTTATTTTGCTCAAAGCGCTCCCAGACCTAAACCCCAGCCCCAACCCTTGTAGCGTTGGGGAGTAAGATTCAAAGCCCCTCTCCGACACGCAGAGGGGTTTGGGGAGAGGTCTACTGACTTGCGTGTACACCGTAGCTTATAAAGGGGAGAAACGGAATCAAAGTCCCCCTTAAAAAGGGGGATTTAGGGGGATCTACAAGTCTTAAATACAAGACAAAAAGTTTTCAGACATCCTCTTAAAAAATAAGTAGTTTTGAAATTTCCATAAAAACTTGACTTTTTATTAAAGCCTTTATTTATGTCGGCAACTCTTTAGGCAGAGGTTCATCAAACTACGTTAAATAATCTCTTTAAGAAAGTTGAAAATTGTAATTTTTACCGTAGTCGCTGTCGTAATAACGAGTGTTATTGCTTCCCGAAGTGTCATAGGGATCGTATCCATAATTTTCAAACCAGATATTGACCTTCTGAGCATTTTTTGGGATATCAATTTCTACAGGTGAAAGGTAATTATTTTGTGCTTGCCTCAGAGATTTATATTGAACTTGACCGTTATCTTCAAATTGAAGACCTACATCGATTTGCCAACTTGGTGAACCTCTATAACTTGTGCGAAAGTAAGGTAAGCGGCTTTCGTCATAATTGATTGTAAATTTCCCACCTTGGGTTAATTCACCTGTGAGGTTTTCTTGCCAATCTTTAGTAAAATTAATTGTAGCTTTCATGATTTAATGTTGTTTAATTTTGTACTTATACCAATTCTCTATGAAGATGCACATAACAAAACCCCCCTGTAGTCCCCCCCTTGGCAAGGGGGGACGGCGACAGCCGGGGGGGTAAATATATGCAGCTTCACAAAAAAAACGGTATAAGAGCATGAGCTTTTTACGTGAGGTTTTTAAACATCAGTTCTTGGTATTTTTGCTCATAGTAATCTATTTCAGGATTAGAACATTGCCCAGCAGTTATGCACATCTGGTAAAATAAAATAGCCAGTCTGTGAGCAGTAGCAGTAAGAGCTATGGGTGCGACCAAGCGAGGACGTAAGTGGCGATAAAATGCACCCATAGAAGAACGACTTTGAGTCAGAAAAAAGCACCAATGCAGAAAGCATTGGCTGCACGATTGACAACAGTACGAGAGTGAGAGGTTTTGACCTTAGAGCCTGTCACCAGCTCATAATGATTATCAGTATATTTTAGGTATCAGCTTATGATTGTTGCCGAGTAATTTATTACTTGGAAGTCCCTCAGGAGCTTGGTACATCTGTAGACCAATTACAAACCTCAAGCTCAGGATCGAAAACCAGCCTGGTAGTTGCGGTCTCCATTGGACAGTTCTGAAGAACTGGCCTAAGTGAACCATCGCTATCTGCATAGGCGCATTGATAAAAACTTGATTTATCATCAGGATTTGGAAGGCGCTGACCCAGGGATTCACACACAATAGCAGGAGTGCCACTGTCACTATTAGTAGTCTCGGCATTTGCTAATTGTGCTTCGCTAAACCATAAGCCAAGGACGACTAAGCAAACTTGAAAAAGGCAAACTAGATTTTTGATGATTTTCATGGACTTTACCTCGAAAAAATGCAAATGCACGGGATTTCCAAACCGATTATCGATTAAATCCTTTGTAAAACCTTTGAGGAATTACTATTGGTATATATGCCTTTAAATTTTTTCAGTGTCAGAGCCCAAATACAAGGAAAGTTAGGACACTTAAGCAAATTTTTGAGAAAGTTAAGAGGGTGATAGAAAATAAAGCCACAAAGCCAACCCTAGTCTCAGGTTGAAATCTTATTTTTAATTTGTGTTCTCGAAGAGTGACAAAATACAGGTAATCCCATCTGAATTTGCTACAGCATCAAAAGCGATCGCCTACGGCACAGCTACGCTTAACGCAGATTCTGGAGATGACAAATAGAGCGTTCGCTCTTTTCTAAAGCTATATTAGTTTTCAAATAATCTTTGACTATACTGCAACCATAAGTTAGTACATCTAGATTGAGAATGCGCTGCAAGTTCCAAATAATCAGTGTGTTGTCATCACCCCCCGAAACCAAAAAAGTTCCATCGCGGCTGATGGCAATTTTCCTAATCGCTGCGGTATGTCCTTTGAGGGTCGTTAGTTCCGTACCATCAAGTTTCCAAAGCTTGACAGTACCATCTACACTCCCAGAAGCGATTATTTTGCCAGTGCCTGACGGCAGACTATCGCCAACGGGACTGAACGCCACACCCCAAATTGCACCTGTGTGACCTTTGAATGTTCTGACTAATTTGCCGTCAAGTGTCCATAACTTAACGGTATTATCACCGCTTCCAGAAGCCACCATTTTACCGTCAGGACTAAAGGCAACGCTCCATACTACTGCTGAATGTCCGACAAGGGTTTTGAGCAATTTACCCTCCAGCGTCCACAGCTTAACAGTACCATCGCCACTCGCTGAGGCAATCAGCTGCCCGTCGGGACTAAATGCAACTTGCCATACTTCGGCAAGATGTCCTTTTAGAATTTGTGGTGCAGGGCGGTCTCTAGGCCATATCTGAACATTATTGATTACACCAGCTATAGCGATCGCTTGACCATTGGGACTCAATACTGCTGCTGTCATTCTGCTATAAGGATTTTTGTAACTAGCAGTTAATGTCCCATCTGGTCGCCTGAGTTTTATCGTATCATCGTAAGCGGGAAGAGCAATTAACTTGTTATCTTCACTGAAAGAAACCTGAAAGACTATGCTTTTTTCAGTCCAAGCTTTGAGCAATTTGCCTTGACGACTCCAAAATTTAACAGTATTTTCGTGGCTAGCTGTGGCGATGGTGGAACTATCTGAAGCGATCGCTATTGACCAGATCCCTGCACTATGAGCGATCGCACTCTTTTGGAATGGATTTTCACTCTGCCAAAGTCTAACAAGATTTTCTGCGCCCGCAGAAGCTATAAAACTACCGTCAGGACTGAAAGTAACTCCCCAGATAGATGCACTATGTCCTCTGAGCGTTCTTAGTTCTGTTCCATCAATGTTCCAAAGTTTAATCGTTTTGTCGAGACTGGCTGAGGCAATAGTCTGACCATCAGGACTAAACGCTACTCCCGAAACTCCTGCACTATGACCTTTGAGAGTTTTATCAAGGCGATAATTGCCATTGCTGTCTCGCTGCCAAAGTTTAACAGTTTTGTCTTCACTTGCGGTCGCAATAGTCTGACCATTCCGACTAAAAGCTACACCGACAACCCAAGCTGTGTGACCGAAAAGAGGTTGTAGGGATTTGGCGTTCTGCCAGCCATTCGTGTCTCGTCTCAAGAGTTTTACTGTCCCGTCTAAATTCGCAGCCGCAATGGTTTGACTATCAGGACTAAAAGTTACTCCCCAAAACCCAGTTTTATAACCTTGAAACGTTTTCAGCAAAGTGCCATCTAGCTTCCATACTTTCACCGTTTTGTCCCAACCAGCAGAGGCGATAGTCTGACCATCAGGACTAAAAGCTACTCCCCAGACTGAAGCACGACCAATGAATGTTTTAGAAATGTTCCACGATGCGTTTTTAGCATTGTGCTGCCACAGTTTAATAGTACCATCTTCACTTGCCGAGGCAAGTATCTGACCGTCAGGACTAAAAGTGACTGACCTAACTGCTCCCTGATGACCTTTGAGAGTTGCAACTGCTGTACCATCACGTCGCCAAAGTTTGATTGTTTTATCCATACTGGCTGAGGCAATCAAAGAACTATCAGGGCTGACATTTACTGCCATCACAGTTGCCGTATGACCAGAAAGATGATTATATTCATCTGCTCCATAAACTGCTTGTTTTAGTGCATCTTCAACCAGAGGTGCAAGATTTGTGTTTGCTATTTTTAGTTTTTGCAGTTTGTCTTTGGCTTTAATTGCTTCTACAAGCGCATCTAATCTGCGATTTGAAGCGAACAGTCCAACTGAAGAAGATACAATAGCTCGAATTTCGCTACTCTTAGCTTGAGCTTCGCTTTTTTGGGTTTGACGATACAGAATGAAACTCCCGATCGCCAAACCGCTAGAGACGAGCAACCCAATACCCACTCCAACTAGCAAAAACCTTTGTAATCTGGCTGTCTTTTTCTCTTGTACGAGTCGTGCTTGCTCTTGTATCAGTCGTGCTTCTACTTCTTTAGCCCGTGCTGCCTCCAACGCGGTTTGCACTTCAAGGCTATCGCATTCAACACTTGCAGCTAAAAACCGATAATCTAAATCGCCCAGACTTTTGCCCTGCGACCATTTTTGAGCATCTTTGAGTGCCTGTCCTCGCAGTAGGCGCGATTCATCTTTATAACCTGATGCAACCCAAGCATTAAATGTCTGCGAATACGGGCGGAGATTGTCTAGTTGTCTTGATACCCATTCGGCATTAAAAACATTGCGATAGATAAGATTTTTAATTTTGAGATAACCGTTGTGTTTCTCCACTAAACCAGATAACAACAGTTCTGTCTGTTCTCGACTATCATCAATCGGCACAGCAGTGCTGAGTGCTGTTAGCGGTAGCGGGGCGATTAGCCCGTGCTGAGGAGCCAGTCGCGTGGGCGGCTCTGCCGACTTGAGCGAACTGGCGTTGCTGAGTGAGGAGTTATCTCCCTTCTCTCCCCCTGCTTCCCCTGCCCCCCTGCCCCCTTGCCCCCCTGCCTCTTCTGCTTGCAATACCTGCTGATAAATACCCAACAACCGCCCTGCCTGTTGTTCGTTGAATAGTAGGCGATCTCTTATAGTACGTAGATGTTCAGGTTCGTCTTGTGATTGCCAATGTTGAATAATATGCGTTTTTACTAATTGCTCTATCCACAATGCTTCTGTACCTGGAGCCAGAGTAATCATTTCTGTAGTATTTTCATCAGCAAGTTGGACAATTAAATCACAGAGTTTTTGTGTGAGAAACGGTTGTCCTCCCGTCCAATAAATAATCTCTTGCAATATTGCTTGTGGTTGAGCGACTACTTTCTTTAATCCTTGCAGCAGAGGTGTAGCTTCATCTAGTTGAAAGCCTTGTAACTCAATTGCTTTTCCAAGGTTAAAGGGCGTGCGGCGTTTATCAGCTATCAGGTCAGAGGGACTCGCTACACCAAATAGTGCAAATCCCAAACGTTCAAAGTTTGGATTTTCTGGTCGCAGGTTATAACAGTGGCGAATCCAAGCAAAAAAGTCGTTAATTGGAAAATTTAAACTCAGCAGACTATCAATTTCATCAATAAAGATGAAAATGCGTCCAGTTTTGCCGTTTTGTAGAGAATCGCTCTTAACATTTGGCAGTAAAATTTCTTCTACAAAGGAATGTAATTTTTGCACCGAAGAAATGCCCGCTTGCGTCTCCCACCAATGTTTAAAGTTGACCTGCGATCCTAGCTTGAAGCTATGGAACAAGCTGATAATAATGCCTTTGTACCATTTATCTGGTGTAGTAACCTCAATACCCAAGCGCGTCATATCCAAGTAAACACAGCTATGACCTTCTTCTCGAAAACGGTAAAGAGTGCGCTGTAGTAAGGATGACTTACCCATCTGGCGAGAGTTGAAGACGTAACAAAAATCACCGACTTTTAAGCTGTTATAAAGTCTTTCGTCTGCCTGACGGATAACATAAGTGGGATCGTTACCGTGGAGACTACCTCCTACTTGATATCTCATGTTGAAATGTGATTATCAAATAAAAACGATAACAGAATTATTTACCATTTGGCAATGATTTATAAAAAATAAATATTATCAGTTTTACAGTACAGTTGAATGCTATTTATCAGATGATTTCAGGTGAAATAATTACTTTTGGTTGTTCTATTTCAATTTGCACACAGTGTCTTCACTTTTTTATCCTTAACTTTCTTAAATTTCCCAAACAGTTATTTGCTTTATTCCTAAATATCTTAACTTTCCTTGTTATTTATTCCCGATTAAGGGAACATAGTTTGGTAAATCAAATTGTTGCTGCTTATCATAAATTTTAGTTTTATGAGTCATCAAACCAGAATAAATATTACCTGATACTTTTGAAACAGTTAAAGTCATTACATTTCTTGTTCTTCGGAAAATGTATTGTCACACGTCGATAACTGTTTTTGAAAATAAGTACGGTAGAGTTCAAAACGTGGAAAAACGCGATCGCCCTTAAAGCGAATTAATCCCAAACTTTCAAGCTTGTAAGCCTCAATAGGATTAATATAAATACCTTCTTTTGCTGCCAGTACTTTAGCATAAGTCTTTGCTAAACTAGGATTTTTTTGCAGTTTGAGCCAATAGCGCCATAAATGATAGCGGTAGATGCCACCATTGGCGATCGCATCCTCTATTAGTTCTTGCAGAGTCATTTCTTGAGAGCAAAGATAGTACAAACTAATCTGAATCAGCGCGGGATGTCCCCCTACCAATGACATCAATTGAGCAATATCTTTAGGTTGACACCAATTTAAATTATACCGCCTAGCTAAATCTTCTACTTGTCCTTGAGTAAATTCGTTCAAACGAATCGGTAGACCAATATTAAAAGGAGAGAGGTTAATATCCAAAGATATGTATTCTTCAGTTGAATAAACCATCACTAACCTCAGCTTTTGCCAATTGGGGTTGTGTCGTGCTTCCTCACACCACGACCGTAACAAAGCAAAAAAATCTTGACAAATGTGAGGATACTCAAAGAAACGGTCAATATCATTCAATACCAAAACCACTGGGTTTTGACATTGATCGAGTAAATAGTTTTCTAAATAAAACCCACTACTCAAGTTGTAGCCAATTTCTTCATCCCATTTTTCCTTAAGGTTGGGTTCAATACCCAACTTTGTTGCAATTGAAAAGCAAAGACGACGTAACAGCTTATTTAAATCAGTTAAAGACTCACTCTCAAATTGGTCGCAATTCAGATTTACAGTCTGATACCCAAGCTTCTGTGCAAAGGCTAATAGCCGCAATACAAGAGAACTTTTACCCATCTGTTTGGGGGCCCTAATCCGAATTACGCAGCCACTATTAGTTAGTTCTCGATAAATCCTTTTTTCTTTGTAGACGCATTGTACTTATTTACTTATCTTTACATAGTTTGGTTTTTTCACCTTGTTCTACTTAAGTTAATCAGGCCTACAGCTTGAAGTAGTTTAAGATGAACTGGAATTTATTTAAGCTATCGCTGACGGTTCATTGGGTAAGCAATCAGAAAATCACTGATCTACCAACAGGTTGTCCTCACTTCTATTCCAGTTTTGATCACTCTTCTTGATGATTCGCTGTAACACCTGCCTTAGAACACTGAGATGTAAAAATACACTGGGGGGTTTGAGTAGGTGCATCACTTCTAAGAAAAGCTTGTGGATGTCAGGGCTTTCAGCAGCCAGCAGCAACACTTGATCTAGATAGTACTGCATGAGTTGCGTCATCCAATTGGGTCGTCCGCCCACAGTAGTATGCCAGCGAAAATCTTCACCTGTTGCCATCAACCAGGGAACTGTAATTCTTTTGCTAAGTTGTTGTTGAAAGCTTCGGGATAGACCAACTAAATTTCCGTCAGCATGGCGAGATAATTGCTTACTCAAAGACTCATCTAAGGTCAATGCACCTAAAGCCGCAGTAGTCATGCCTTGTCCATAGACAGGATTGAAAGCACAAACCGCATCACCTATTAGCACAAACCCTGACGGTAATCTCGACAGTTTTTCATAGTGAAGCCACCTATTTTCCGTGCGTTGATAGGCAATCAGGGGTGAAATGGCTTGAGCATCTTTAATTGCTTCGTAGATAATTGGATTGCGTAAGCTACGAGCAAAGTCTAAAAACCCAGTTTCGTCAGTTGGTGGATAATCTCGACCAATTCCAGCAAGTGTAACTATCCAACGATTTCCTTCAATCGCAAACATTCCACCACTGCGTGTGCCTGGGGCTTTTGCCGTTACCAATACACCTTGCCAATCAGCCTGAAAGTTTTCTGGAAGTTGATATAAGCGACTAGCGTAGCCCAAAAAGGAATTAATCACAGTTTCTTTTGGCGGTGTATAACCCATTGCTTCTAACCACCGAGGAGCGCGAGAGTTACGTCCGCTAGCATCTACTACTAAATCAGCAGTGAAATCTGTTTGTCTATGGGAGGTATCTTGCCTACGATCAATTTTTTGGCGTACCTGCACTCCTGTGACCTGAGTTTTGTTGGGGTTAGACAGCAAACTAGTAACCTGGGAAGCTTGCACGAATACAACGCGGTTGTTAGCAGCTAATCGACGGCGGATAATCCATTCCAGCAAATTCCGACTTAAACTGTAGATATTCAAATCGGAACTAAAGCGGGGTGTCCATCCTCCTAAGCCATACCACAGGCAACCAGCGCTAGCGTTAATGGCGACTGCGCCGGATGCCGCTAATTCAGTCTGGATACCTGGAAAAAGCTGTTCTAAGATATCCAAACCCCGTTTGAGTAAGATGTGGAAATGATGAGCTTGGGGTACACCAGGACGCTGTTCTGGTTGAGCGCTCAAATGATCGCGTTCGATAATTGTTACCTGATTAAAGTATTTAGTCAGCACTTGCGCTGCTAGCAGTCCAGCGATACTTCCCCCAATGACAAGAGCGTGACGTTCGTTTGGTTGGGTTATAGTTGAATCGAACATCTGATATCCATTCCATAGTTACAGACTCTCATCTGAACATACAACAGGTGATACTTCAATTATCCACAACGTACCAGTATCTCCGATGCGATGCCAACGCTTCATGGCGGGTACGCCATCGCACCCCACCCCGTTCTTAGAGGAAACTTAAAAGCGATCGATCGCCCTCACCGTTGTAGGTCTCTGTGCAGCGCTCTATCACTTTCATAGCGCATAAAAAACGAAGCCCAGTTTTTTGTGCTGGTGACTAGCAGAGTTGATTAATATCTGGAAGTTAGAGCCGTAATCGTCTGAAAGTGCCAAAACTTATAGAAATGAAAAATATTATCTCGATTGTTTGGAATAACTGGTTAAAACCGCACAAAGAATCTGTTTTACTATTTGACTCAACTGCTGCCGCTAGTGAGATTGCCCTGATGCTTAATGGTCAGTGGGATGGCTGCAATGGTGTGATTGTGGCTTCCGGTGATGAAGTAGCTGTTAACACTGCTGCCAAGCTATTAGAAACTACATGGTGTTATCAAGGCGCATCAAAAGCTGTTTTAGACAGAGTAACAACTGATGAAATTTTACGCCGTTATGCAATCGGAGAAAGAAATTTTGTTAATGCTAATTTGAGGTGTGCAGTACTTGCATCAGCGAAACTGAGTGAAATTAACCTAAGTTATGCTCAGTTGAATTGGGCAGACTTAAGTCAAGCCAATCTAAGTTATGCTAATTTAACAGCAGCAGACCTAAGCCTTGCTAATTTAAGTGGAGCCTACCTCAGTAAGGCATACCTAATGAGGACAAACCTAAGCGGGGCAGACCTGCAACAAGCTTCACTTCATGGGGCTAACCTAAGTAGGGCTAACTTAAGTGAAGTTAACCTCACTGGTGCAGATTTAACTCTCGCTAATCTAGCACTAGCAGACCTAAGAGGAGCAAATTTTTACGAATGTAATTTGAGTGGGGCTAACCTAACAGGTGCCTTATTTATTGAGAGTGACTTGGCTTTTGCTAAACAATAATCACGGCTTCAAGCGATCGCCCCCACACCCATGACTGAAACCCACAACCTCGGCATGATTGATACTGAGTATGCCTTGCTGATAGCCCAAGGCTACGACACCAGAGATAGCAAAGGTAGTGAGCATAAATTCGGCACAATCATTACACCATTTCTTAGCCAATTCAAATTGGTCAGTCAATAAATTAAAAGAAAGAAGATTAAATAAGTTAAAGAAACAACTAGATGGTCGGGCAATTACATTAGTAATAGATGAAACAGGAGATAGGAAAAAAGGTAAAAAGACTGATTATGTAGCTAGACAATATTTATCAGTATGAACCCTGTTCGGATCTCAAATCGGATTGCTATAGTCACTTAGTTATTTCCTCACATCCATCATTCGTTCAGGGGTGTACTGATTAAAATTCACTGAGCAATCAGTTACAGTGCCCTCTATTTACCACTAGGAGGAAATATCAGCGTTCGAGTTGGGTGTTGTTGTTAGTGTTCCTTTAGATTTACTTTATAAATAGCCTCTTATGTGTTAAATTTCCTCACAAACGCTTATGAGCATCTGTCGTAACCAACAATTTGCCTGATCCTGCTGTGTAAGTTTGCTCCACAGCATTGAAATCATCCACGGTTGAGTTTGTACAGGAAGTTCAAAAGTTTCTAATGCGCCTTGATATGCCAATGGTGTTACTAATCGTGATGGAACAGCAGCAACCAAGTCAGTTGATGAAATGATTGCTGGTAGTACTAGTAAGTGGGGAGTCGTCAAAACAACTCGGCGTTGGAGGTTGCACTGGGCAAGTGCTTTATCGATTTCACCAACTTCGTCTTGTCTGAGAGTGAAAAGAACATGAAGAAAATTAGCGAAGATTTCTGGTGTGATAGTCGGCTCAGAGAGAATGGGATGCCCAAGACGACAGATGCCGACAAAGTGTTCTGGAAATAAGGGTATTTGCATTGTTTGTCGGGGTGGGTCTTGGAAAACACCCAAGGCTAGATCAATTTCTCGTCGCTCTAATAGTTCTCCCACAAAGTCTTTTGCAAAACCAATTAATCGAAAATTAATGCTTGGTGCAATTCGACGACAAACTTCTAGAAGCTTGGGCATGACAACATAACTAGTGTAATCTGAACTGCCAATTGTAAAAGTACTTCTAGAAGTAGTTGAGTCAAATATTTGGCTCGTTTCCAATGTCTGCCGAATTTGTTGCAGAGCAGCTTTTATACCTTGAGCAACTTCCAGAGCCTTTGCTGTGGGTTGCATTTGTCTGCCAATTCGGATAAATAATTCATCTTGGAATAGTATGCGTAACCTTCCGAGTGCCGCACTCATCGCTGGTTGCCCTAAATACAGCCGTGTTGCTGCTGCTGTTACACTCCTTTCTTCAAAAAGTGCTTCAAAGGCAACTAAAAGATTCAGATCAATGGCAGACAAGTCTATTAATCCCATCGATTAAATATATTATTTTAATCAATTTGATTAATTTAAAACATTTCAGTAAAGTAAAACTGGAAGTTGTGAAAAGTTATAAAAATGACAAATCAGAAAAAGATTGCTGTAGTAACAGGTAGCAATCGTGGGTTAGGATATGCCATAGCTCGTAAATTGTCGCAAATTGGCATCCATGTTGTTCTGACGAGCCGTAATCAAACAGATGGTCTTGCTGTTAAGGAGTCCTTTGAACTTCCAAAGAATTCACCAGACTTAAATTGCCGAGATATTAGCCAACGAAGGTTGAAAGTGCTGCCACCCGATCCTCATGGCTTTGACAGGGATGGGGATGGGATTGGGTGCGAACGGTAAAAACGAGTTGTGGGTCTAGGGGCGGTCGAACCCCCATGTAGACCAGACGAGAGGATTAACCCCCACAATTCGGGTAGGACAGACCGTAATTGGTCTGAGGTGTTCAGAATACATCCACTTTCCACGCTAGGAGCTACGGGTTCAGAACTGGGCTTGGAACACTGAGAATTTTTAAGACAAATAGATACCTCTTAAATGTTGGCTATTTCTCAATAGATACCTCTTAAATGTTGGCTATTTCTCAAATGAATCTACCTATAATAATTTCATCATTCATAATCTGTTTTTATAAATCATGGCAATACTTCAACTGATTGAACCCGAAGTTAAAGATTTAGGTGGGTTTACTGCTCGCCGCAGTTTGCCATATCTTAATCGCCAAATGGTCGGGCCATTTATCTTTTTTGATCATCTTGGCCCGTCCGTTTTGCCCCCTAACAGAGGTATTGATGTACGACCACATCCTCATATCAATCTTGCAACGGTAACTTACTTGTTTGATGGTGCTTTGATGCACCGCGATAGTTTGGGTACTGTGCAGTCAATCCAACCGGGTGCAGTAAACTGGATGACGGCGGGGAAGGGGATTGTACATTCAGAACGATCTCCGGATTATGACCGACATAATGAAGCCAGCATTCATGGAATTCAAACCTGGGTTGCCCTGCCTGTAGAATATGAAGAAACAGATCCAAGTTTCACTCACTATCCTGCTGAAACTCTTCCGACCTGGGAAGAAAATGACGCTGTCATCAAACTCATTGTTGGACAAACACGCTTCTATACCTCACCTGTCAAAGTTTTCTCACCTATTCTTTATTTAGATGTGGCGCTATCTGCCAATGCTCACTTCACTGTCCCCAATGGTTATTCTGAGAGGGCAGTATACAGCGTCACAGAAGGGTTGAAGATTAATGGTGAACTGCTAGAGCCATATCGGTTCGCCATTTTGGAGGCAGGTTATGAGATAAAGGTTTCTGCTGTCGCCGCTGCTCAATGCATTATCATTGGTGGTGAGCCAGTGGGTACACGTTACAAATGGTGGAATTTTGTCTCTAGCCGAGCAGAGCGAATAGAGCAAGCTAAAGCTGATTGGCGCGATCGCCGCTTCGCAAGCTTACCAGATGAAACAGAGTTTATTCCATTACCAGAAGTGGTAACAGAAGCTAATCCTTTCTCCTAGTAGCAGGTCTGATTTCCTGACTTTTTTGTTCTAAATTTTGAATTCTTTTTCAATCTTGTAGCTGTTCATCTGAAGCAAAATGCTCATGATCCCGATGACCAAACCAAGTCTGAAAACTGGTTGCAAAAAACTTCAATCGTTCCAGAATCAAAGCGATCGCACAAAGGCATTGCCCCGATCAGCAATTGTGTACAAGCGTATGCGATTGCTCTGGTATTGCTAAAGAGCGTAAGCGTTTGCTGTTATTGGCAATCGCTTTTCTATCGAATACCAGTCTAAGTTGGAGGAAAAGCCTTAGCCGCCTTAAGTCGAGCTGTTACTAAAACAGTTGTTCATAAATAATTTTGGGCATTATCAACCAGGACAAAAGCTTTTAGCACCATAAATTTATGGTGTAACACGAATTTATTTGGTTGAATTATGGTTGACATCAATATATTAAGGCGAGTAGCATTAAATGTCATTGAGAGCATCTAGCTGCACTTCCACTTCATCTCCTTGTTTCACTAAGGACTTCATTGACTCTGGTACTACAACGCTAAACTGCAAGCGATCGCTACTTTCCAATGTCACTAAAGGTTGTCCAAAATCCGCTATTGCACCTACTTCTGTATGTTTCTTAGTGACGACTCCAGCAAATGGTGCTTTAACAATGCTGCGGTTTAGGTTAGCAATCGTTGGCTTTACTTCTGCTCGTGCTTGCTGAACTTGGGAACGCGCCTGCTTTACTCCTGCTTGTGCTTGCTGGACTTGGAAGCTTGCCTGTTTGACGGCAGTTTTGGCTTGCTCAATTTCCTGCAAGGCTTGTTCAATCCCAGTTTTTGTCTGTTGAATGCGAGCTTCAATTAATGCAACCTGTGTATTGGCTGTATCTAGTTGTAATTGGCTGACTGCACCATCTTTTCGCAGCATAGCCATGCGTTGTTGGTTTAACTGAGCGTCAGCTAGTTGTGCTTGTGCTTCCTGCAATTTAGCTTCGGCTTCCTGTTGACGAACTTCTGCTTGATTGAGTTGTGCTAGAGCTTGAGTTTTGTTTGCTAGGGCCTGAGTTTCGGCCACAGTCGCAACTGTTACACCTGCCTGGGCTTGGGAAATCACAGCCGATGCTTGATTGCGTTGTGCCTGAATATCTTTGACATCAATAATGGCAATGATTTGACCTGCTTTTACTCTATCGCCTTCTTGCACTGGCAAAGTTTTAATCTGCCCCATAACTCGGCTAGTAGTAGTAACGGTTTCTACCGCTTCCAAGGTACCATTCAAGGGGATTCTACCCAGACTGAATGCTTTCTTGGTCAGGGGCGCTTTTACTTTTATAGGTTTGATAGTGCTAGTTATGGTAGCAGTAGATTCCGCAGAATTAGAAAAACAGGATAACACGATAGCTCGCAAGCCTGCGATTGCTAAAAGGGCTGCTAAAAAAAACATATCGTATTTCATTCGCTTACCTTTGCTGTGATACTAACCCAAGACGAATTAAAGCGATTATTTACTAAGGAATTTCTCTCCCCGCGCGATCGCCTACGGCAGGCGCTTGCGCCATCGCACTCTATTTGGCATCACGCAGATGTCATCCAGCACTGGGAACCTTCCTTGAACTATTTAAGAAGTTTCTGCTCTTGAGCGCGATCCCAGGTTATCTGAGGTCACGCTCAAGAGCAGAAACGAACGGCCGTTTCGGTGATTGGGGACACTGCTGGAGTGTAGAAAATTTAATCGTCATGAATTTGAAGAGTTTCACCGTTGGCACGAGTAATACTCAGGGCTTTGAACTCATTGTCGTCATAGTTGCCAACGACGGTGACTTGTTCTCCGACAGAGAGGTTAATGGGTTGTCCTAACTGAGATTCTGCCTCAATGATGATTTGTCCCTTACCATCGTTGAGAATGAACTCGTCATCTAAAAGCTTAGTAACTTGGCCGGAAATACTGGTAACACGAGCGTTTGGCAAATTCTCAATTTGGTTTGGTGCTTTCTGCGCTCCCACCTCAAAAGGCATGAGCAACGCAAACAAACCGGTTAGGACGATAGTGGGTGTAGGATTGAAATTCATTGGTTAAATCCTCCAATCTGATGTGTAATGGACGCTTATTTTCAGATTGTCAGATAAAAGTAACAAGAAGGTAACAGCTTGATCCCCAGCCAGGGTCTTCTTTTACTACGAATGAAAATATTTGCTAGCCCACCCGGTATTGAATTGTTCGTTATGGTGAGGATTTAGGCGTGAATGGTAGTTTGATTTGAAATGTAGAGCCTTCACCCAAACGGCTGATTGCTAGAATTTGTCCCCCATGTACCTGGACAATCTGTTGTGCTAGAGCCAATCCTAACCCGAAGCCTCCTGTATGGCGCGAGCGTACACTATCTACTCGATAAAACCGTTCAAAGATATAGGGTAAATCTGCCTCTGGAATCCCAATACCGCTATCCTGGACTTCAATTACCACCCAACCAGACGCAAGGAAAACTCGTAAGCGAACTCTACCTCCAGACGGCGTGTAGCGGCAGGCATTACTGAGAAGATTTTTTACTGCTTGCCGCATTAAATCTGGATTGATTCTCAACATTACCAATTGTTCAGGAAATTCGCTGGTTAATTCTAAGTTTTTTGCCCTTGCTGAGTGGGTGTATTCCTCTACTAATATTTTGAGCCAGCTAACCAAATTGACGAGGTTAAGTGCATCTGGCTTTAACTGTCCTTCATTTCGAGCTAAGAATAATAAATCACTAATCAGCATTCCCATTGATTCAGCAATCTGGTCGATATTATCTAGAGAACTTTGCTGTTGACTAGGGTCAATTGGTTCGAGCAAACCAAACTGAGCGTAATTCCGAATTGCTTGGAGAGGTGTCCGTAGTTCGTGGGAGGCATCAGCAGTGAAGCGCTGTAATTGCTCGTAGGATTGGCGAATTGGCTGCATAGCCATCCCACCAAGAAACCAACCCGCCAAACCAATTACGCTTAAAGCAATGGGTACACCTACTATTAAAAACAGTCTCAATGACCATAAAGTTTCTTCAACAGACGCTAAAGAAGCTGCTATTTCCAGATAGCCGATTAATTGTTTATCCTGAAAAACCGGAACTGTTAATTGACGCAGCATTTCATTGTGACGAACACTGGTGGAAACGCGATCGCCCTCTTGGGGCGCCTGTTGTGCAGCATCGCCTAACTTAATTGTTTGAAACCCTAGTTGATTATTTAACTGCTCTGATGGAGTGACACCAAAAAACTCTAGTAGTTGCTTTTTGGGAGTGTACCAACGGGCATAAATAATTCTATTGTCAAAGGGCAAAGCTTCACCACCTAAGATGGGGACATCTTCGAGACTAATGCGTTGCTGTTGTTGGTAACGTCCATCTTCAACACCTGCCGCCATCAGCTGCGTTGTGTTGTAAAGTTCTTGGTCAAATGCCCGCAATTGCTCTTTGACTTCTAAAAAGTAAAGTATGGTTGCAAAGATCACCAGAATACTTCCCATTGAGAGTGTAAACCAGCGAGCTAGGTTACGCCTACTGCGGCTAAACATGGGAGGAATGAGCGATCGCATTATTCAGGGGCAACTAATCGATATCCTATACCGTACACGGTCTCAAGCCAATCTTCTGCTTTTATCATCTGTAAGCGTTGCCGCAGTCGATGCACTAACATCGTTATTGCTTTACTATCTGGCTGTATATTCCACTCCCAAAGTGCTTGTTCGATTTGGGCGTGAGTGAGTACTTGCTTAGGATGTCGCAGAAAGTATTCCAGCAATTGAAACTCTCGACCCGATAACTGGACTGTAGCTTCCTGGCGTTCTAACGTTAGAGTGTTGAGATGAAGTTGTAAGTCGGCTAACTCTAGCGTGTCACCTTGCCAGAGTGGCGCTCTGCGTCCCAATGCTCGTACTCGTGCCAATAGTTCTAGCAAACTAAAGGGTTTAACTAGGTAGTCATCTGCACCAACATCCAAAGCAGACACTTTATCCAAAATGGCATCTTTAGCAGTGAGAATCATTACTGGAGCCGTTTTACCTGCTTGGCGATACTTTTGACACAGACTCACACCACTGACCTTGGGCAACATCCAATCTAAAATTAACAGGTCGTAGTCTCTCTCTTGCATTAACCACTGGGCTGTTTCACCATCTTCAGCACCATCTACAACATGTCCGACTTTCGAGAGCGCACCCTGTAGTGGTTGTAACTGAGTAATATCATCCTCTACAAGCAAGATTTTCATTCATTATGTTGTTATACTTTCTATTTTTCTATGATAAATTCATAATCAACCTTTTTCTGTATTATTCCTGTTATCTCAAACTGGGATAAGCCAATCTCTGACAGCCTTCTGAAGCTTTATTTTCTGAGTTTTGGCTAGGAATTTTAGTTTCTGTTAGTAAATAAAGGCTCAAAGCTTTATTTAATGAAAGATTGAAAATTTTACTTCAATTATTGTTTACCGAAAGTGAGAAAACAGGGTTATGGCTCGACCTCGTTGGCTGCAATTTCTAATTAAATTAGGGCTAGAGTTTTGGCTGCCAATACCCTTAATCGGACTGTTTTTTTGGTTAAGTACGGGTTTGCTGACACATCAAGTCTTAAGCTACACCTATGACACAACCGCCCAAATCCACGCCGACTCAAAACATCACATTCAGTTTTCTGTTTCACTCGCTGTTATGTCTATTGAAGCGGTAATTCAACGTCAAGAAAAGTTGACTGAAGTCAAAGTTTACACTGCTGATTCAGTGTTAAAGCAGATGGAATTTGAGTTCCCCGTGACTGAATTTGCTCAAGTTGATGCCGCAAGCGCTCAAGCGTTAGGATTACCGATAACAGCAATTAAGCAGTTAATACGTTATCGCATTGAAAACTAAGGCATTTCCAGAAAATAAAATATACAGTTCCCGAAACTCCGATTCTCTCGTGGCATTTTCTCGGTAGCTAAGGTAGTTAAACACACATTTAAAGACTTTTCAAACATCCTTTAATGCACAAACTAATTTATTAAAAATGGTGTACTTATGAGCAACAATCAACTATCCAACACATATAAGGCGAATACCAGCCTGTACCATTCCAGCTTCAATCCCGCCGCCACCCGCGAAAAGTACTACAGTGATCGGGGCATCATCTGGAAGTGTTGGTTTTTTATCTGTGTTATCAAAATTATTGCAGATATCTAGTTTTGATGATCGCTTTTTAGTTTTCGCTTTTTTGATAAAGGCGATGATATCTTCCCTAGTTGCCCCGTCTTGTTGTAGTGTCCGAATCATTGGGACAGCGCCAGGGGGAATTGAGCCTATACTTCGCCCAATACACACTCCATCAACTCGTTCTTCCCAGTTGTATCCCCATCGCCATAGAGTCGGGTTATTTGGGTCACGCTCACCTATAACTCGTGGGTAAAACGCTATTGAGCCATCAAGTAGCTTTTTCTTTTCTAGATACGGATAGAATCACAAAACCCGCTTTTAACCAGAGTGGAAACATAATTAATTCGTAATTCGTAATTAAAATTATTGGCTTAGGTGGCTTGCATTTCTACACCTTGGGGTTTTGATAGTGCTTGTAATTCTTCCCAAGAATAGTGAGAGGGTAGTTCAATTGGTTTGTGATCTGCTCCTAATCCTAAGCCTACTGTTGGTTGGAGTTCTTCAATGAATTGCTCGGTGTATCCTACCAGTTTATTGGCTGCAACTCCACCAGCGATCGCACCTGCAACGCCACCAATTGCAGCACCAATCTTACCACCCATTGAGCGACCTAGTGCGGCTCCGGCAATTCCGCCTCCGGCTGCTCCCAATCCTGTTGCAATAGGATGAGTATTTGGGGGCGTTTGATTTTCATTTTCTTGGTTAGAAGTAGAGTGTTCTTCTCCAATCACTCAGTATAGGACGACCTTTGCCAGGTATAAGATAGTCGAGCATGATATCAGGAACGAGTTCAAAAGTAAGTGCTTGTGTATAGAAATTCAAAGAGCGATCGCAGTTTGTCACCGTTAAGCCAATAGCTCTAATTCTTTGTACTTGTACATCGGTTTGACTAGACATATTCAATAGCCTCTGTACTTACAATTAACGTTGTGTTTAGAGATTATGTTTAGGGTAAAAGTTTTTTCACCTACCCATTACTCCTTATCCCTTTTTTCCTCATCTCCCAACATTTTCAATAATTTTCTTGCAACTAAAACACCTACAACTCCTGCACCAACTAATTCCACTGCTTGCACGACTTTTTTACCTACATCATGAGGGTCAAGGTGGTGATGGAAAATCTCTTCATCCACCCATTCCGTTGTTGCTTTAAAGTCATGAATTGGTGTTGGCAATAGCGTTAAATAAGTGCCTTGACGGATTAAATGCCCAGATTCGCCTGCAACTTCAAAAACATTGAAAAGGTTAGCAGCAGCATCATTTAACCCCAATTTTAAGAGAGTTCCTCGGATGTTAACCTTAACAGGTTTGAGTTCTTCTCCTAGAGCGATCGCTTTCAAATTGTGAGCAATATTAGCTCCTTGTTGATAAGCAACTTGGGCTGTAGGTGGTAGTGAACTATCTTGAACTGCTGCACAATCACCGCCGGCAAAAACTTCTGGAAAGTCGAGCAATTGCATGGTGGGAGTGATTATGGGACGGTTATGACGATCCCGATGCTCTTTGGGAATTGGTAAGTCTTGAATTAGTGGATGAATGGAAGTACCAGCAGTCCAAATTGTGGTGTATGCTGCCAGTATGTTAACTTGATTATTGCTCTTATATTCAATTGTATTAGGGTGAACAGCAGTGGCTTCTGCTCCCATAAGAATTTCAATTGGTATAGTGCGTTTTTGTAATTCTCTCTCAGCAATTGGGCGTAGTGGATCGTTAATATCACCATCAAGAATTTTTTGACCATGATTAAGCAATACCACGCGAATTTCACTCGAATTGCCTCCTAAAGCGCTATACCAATGTGGTAGAAAATCAGCTAATGTAGCTGCCATTTCTACACCACTTGCACCACCACCAACTATGACTACTGTTAATAGTTTTCGGCGTTGTTCTGAATCTTCAGTTTGGACAGCTTTGTGCAAACAGTCACGTAAATGACGGTCAAGAGCGATCGCATCTGCTTGCGTCCAGAAAGGAAAGGCATTTTCTCTAGCACCTTCAACTTGATGATAGCCAGTTACACTGCCCAAAGCTAATACTAAGTTGCTGTAATTGTAAGAGTTTCCCGATACTAATTTGACTTCCCTTTGATGCAAGTCTATCGATTGCACTGTATCTTGCACAAAGATGACACCACTACCTTTAAGTAGTTCCGAAAAGCGCGGTACTACCTGAAAGCTATCCATCTCACCATCGAAATATTCATATAGTAGCGGCTTAAAGCAAAAGCGCTCATCTTTATCAATCAAGATCACAGAACGAGGATAATGTTCGTGAGCTAAATGTAAGGCTGTAAATAGTCCGGTAAAACCACCGCCGATAATCACAGTTTGATAAACTGGGTTGTTCATAAAATCCCTCGCAAATCTTGTTAAATCAGGATGTTTTATTAATGAAAGCTATGCTATATCAATAAAAAGAAAGCAATTAAAATGACGCTGAGGAATAAAGCAAAGGCAATAGCATATTCGACTCTGCGACTAAAAAATCCCACAGCAGCAATCAGAGCGATCGCTAGCCCAATAATGCCAGCATATTGCTCTTTTTGTAATCCGCGTGCAATTAGTGGATCTTGAACTGGTGCTGGAGTTTCTTGAACTGCTTTTGGGGCTAATTCTGAGGCTGGTATTTCTTGTAAGAATAGATTCATCACATTACTCCTTAAGATACTGAAATTTCTGATTTTTTTATACTCACCAAAGATAGAGAAGTGAGAAAAGAAAGACCCAAACTACATCAACAAAGTGCCAAAAAAGAGTAGTCGCACTTGTCCCAAAATGAGTTTTATTATAATTGCCTGGGATGAATGAACGAATCAGCATAATTATCTGAAGCACAACACCAGCCAGGACGTGTAGACCGTGGAAACCTGTTAGTAAATAAAATGTCGAACCAACTAACCCTGTAGTAAGCTTGAAATCGAGACTTTTCCACTCAATTAATAGACCAACTAAGAAGTAACTTCCCATTGCGATCGTTATTAACCATAGCCAACGAAATTTATTCAGTTTATTACGTTTGAGTGCATTTTCTGCTGGTTGAATAACAAAGCTACTAGAAAGTAATACTATCGTATTGATAACCACAGTTGTAGACAATTCCGGCCCCGAAATACCGGGCGGTAGCCAGTTTTTAGTATTCAGTCGTAGAGCAACATAAGTAAAGATAAAACTCAAAAAAATGATACTTTCTGACAGTAGGAATACCGTAAATCCGAACATTCCTTTACCATGATGATCTTCATGGCTACCGCCACCACTTGGTAGGAAGCGCTGTAACCAATTTGGCAAGCGTCGCCGCCACAGATCAAAACGGATTGGACTTTCATCTATATGAGGACGACGCATAATTCGTAATTCGTAATTCGTAATTCGTAATTCGTAATTCGTAATTAAAATTGGTCTAATTTCTTACTCAATGTTGTTAGAATTTTCGATTACTGAGTACTTTGGATTGCCGTAGTCATAAGGAGGTCTGGTTACAATTGGAATCTCTTCAAAGTTATCTCGTGGAGGTGGTGAAGAGGTTGTCCATTCTAATCCAGTGGCGTGCCAAGGATTGTCAACTGCCCTTGGCCCGTAAAGCCAAGAGCCTACTATGTTAGCAATAAAAGGCAGTGTGGATGCTCCTAGTAAAAATGATGCCAAGCTAGCGATGACGTTCCATCCTTGATACTGTGGATCGTAGGAAGAAACTCGGCGGAGCATTCCTTGTAAACCTAATGGGTGCATGGAGAAGAAGGTAATATTGGCAGGAATAAAGGTTAGCCAAAAATGTAACTTGCCCCAACCTTCAGCATACATTCTTCCAGTTATTTTGGGGAACCAGTAGTAAATTGCCGCGAAGATTGCCATTGTGATCGTATTAAAAACGATGTAATGGAAGTGTCCCACAACAAAGTAAGTGTTATTAACGTGGATATCAAAGGGCGTGGCAGCAAGCATTACACCAGTAACACCGCCAAAAATAAACATGGCTGCACCTCCCATTGCAAACAGCATTGGTGTCTCTAGATGTAGCTTGCTTCTCCAGATGGTGGCAGTCCAAGCGAAGGCTTTAATACCAGTGGGTATAGCAACTAACATTGAGGTAGCCATGAAGGTCATCCGCATCCAACCAGGGGTAGCACTGGTAAACATGTGATGTACCCAAACGAAGATGCTGATAAAAGCAATACCCAAGGTTGCGATCGCAACTGACCGATAACCAAATAACGGATTGCGAGAAAATGCAGGTAAAACCTCAGCAAAAATACCAAAAGCTGGTAGCGCCATGATATAAACTGCTGGGTGGGAGTAGAACCAGAATAGATGTTGATAAATAATTGGATCGCCGTTCCCATCCGGTTTAAAAAATTGTGTGCCAACGGATAGGTCAAGCAACAACAGGATCAATGCACCCGTCAATGCAGGCAAATTAATCAGTTGCAATAACTGGGCACTGAGAACCGACCAAACAAACACAGGCATCCGAAAAAATGTCATCCCTGGGGCGCGCATCCAAAAGATGGTTGTCATAAAGTTGACAGCCCCCATGATGGAAGAAATGCCTATTAAAACTAGGCTGACTATCCAAATAAATTCACCGTTAATCAGTTCACCGCCTGGAATTTGCAGACTAATTGGCGGATAAGACCACCAGCCAGATTGTGCGGTGCCGTTTGGGAGGAAGAAGCTAGATAGTAGTAAAAGACCTGCGGGTGGCAAAATCCAAAAAGAGATGGCGTTGAGCAAGGGAAAAGCCATATCCCGCGCTCCAATCATTAGTGGTACTAAGTAGTTAGAAAGCCCTGCATTGAAGGGAATAATCCACAGGAAAATCATGATTGTCCCGTGCATGGTGAACAAACCGTTATAAAGCGGGCGATCGACCAGATTCGATTCTGGGGTGAGTAACTCAGCCCGAATTAGCATTGCCAACAGCCCACCAATCAGGAAAAACATGAAGGTCATCACCATGTACTGAATTCCAATCACCTTATGATCGGTGTTGAAGCTGAAGTATTGCCGCCAAGTATTACCCTGCTGGTTCTGCGATTCTCGATCCCCGGTAATCTCTTGACTAAAATCATGTGTCATTATTTAATTTCCTTTTATTGGCAATACCAGGTTGAGCAGGTGTGACGGTGTACCAGCCGCTATTAAACAATGTTTTTGGTGGTTGGATATTTTCGGCAACCGCCTGATTTACTGGAGTTGGTTCGCTAGTAGTAGTTTGCGTGAGCCACTGATTATATCGATCGAGGGGTTCAACGTATACATCCGTTTCCATTAAGGCAAAGTAAGTACCACTAAATTGAGAATCTTTCAGCCGATATTTGCCTGCACGAATGGGCGTTAGCACAAGATCAATGTTGCGCCCTGGAATAATATCCTGCTTTAAACGAAACTCAGGGACGTAGAAACCGTGGATCACATCCTGCGCTTGCAGATTTAAGCGAGTGCTTTGATTAATGGGCAGATGCAGTTGATTGCTAGTAACGTTATTTGGATAACGAAAAGACCAATCCCACTGCTTAACGAAAACATCGATAGTTTCAGATGCAGGTTTGGGGCGATCGCCGATGGTTGCGGCGGAGGCAGATTCTATAGGTGTATGCAAATGCACGATTTGCTTTAGACCTAAAATATTTAACTGCTGATAAATATTGAAACTTTGGAAAGCAATCCACACTACTAACAAAGTCGGGGTTGCTGTCCACAATATTTCTAGCTTCGTATCACCTCTAGAAGGGTGTCCCTCGGTGTAGTCTTCTGGAGGAGCGCGATGGAATGCGATCGCATAAACCATAACGCCAATTAGCCCAAGCAAGATAAATGCTCCAATTGAAACTAAGAAGCTAAACAAATCATCTACCCGTTGTGCTTCTGCTGTAGCTTGGGGAGGCATCCAAGAAAACGCCTGTTGCCCAATCCACCGACTAACGACAAGCAGCACTGCTACATAAACCGCTATTAATATATATTCAAAAACACTAAACATAAAATTCAATAAATTTTCGTTTAATTATTTGCTATAAACATTTTTATAAATGGTATTAGCAGCAGTAACATGAATCCCAAATTCTTCTCCCAAATGCGCTCCCAATGTTCCGTGGACGAATAATATGCCTAGCATCGCAATCCCTGCTAACAAGTAACTCCACTGCACCTGTCTAGAAGCATCCTTCCGCCAGCAATAGCGTTGCAAACCTCTCCATACAGTCATGGCGACAATAATCCCCAACAGCAAAACGCCACCCAAACCATGTAAAAGCATCGTCCAACCAGCACTCAACCCCCAAGCACTCTTTTGATCGACTAGTGGATTTGCCAAAAGTAGCTCAAAAAAACCAGCCGCAACCGTGAAAAATGTAATAGCTGCTGCTGCTATCAGGTTGTACCAGCCGACATCAAAAAAGCTAGAACGGATGGTAGCCAATCCCAAAAATTTGAAAATTGGTTTTTCTAAAGAAAACAGCACTCCTGCTATATCAAAAAGAATGGCAATAATAAATAAACCAAGGGTTAGATGTACTAACTGCGGATGTATAGGAATCTCATAAGGTAATCCGTTAGCGCCCAACCGTAATCTCAACTGCTCAATCAGTTGCGGGTTCATGGTGAAACTCCCTGTTTCATGGCTTGAACTACAGGTTCGACGTGCAATCCATACACCCAAAACAGTTTACTCCCCAAATACACTTGCAAAAACACTAAGCAGACTAACAATGTTGCAGCCCCCAAGTAAGCAGGTGGTACTTTTCGGGGGCTGCGGTTGCGAATCACAAAACGCCAAGCTGCGATCGCTGCAACAATCGCCCCCAGTGACCAACCCAAGACGGTATGATAATTCAGCGTTGACTGGGCTGCTTTCTGGGCTTGGGCTAGTCCTGCTTCAAACTGGCCAAAGATAATCGCGATGAAAATTGCGATCGCAGCAACAAACATATTCCAGAAACTCACCTCAAATAAACGCACGTTGTGGGTGAAATAGCCTAGAACATCACAGAAAAAAGAAAAAAACACCATCGCAATCACAAAGTGAACGATAATTGGGTGCAGAGGGTCAGGGTATGGTAGATTCTGGCTATTGAGAGGTAAGGCAGACATCGCTTTTTCCTTGGTGTATCGATTGCTGTGATTACTTAAGATATTTTGTAAAAATAAGATTCAGTATTGACTGTTTGAAGATTTTGAATTTTGCAGATGCTGACAAAATTTAGGAGTCCTAACAATCAATATCTAAAAGATAGAGCAAAAAGCTACTATCTTAGGGATGACTTATCCAAAAATAAATTATGATTTATTCCTAACTACATATCTCCAATTTCCTATTTTATTAAGAAAGGCAGATTGTAAAAGAAATTTATTAAAAATTATCATCAATAATCATACACACCCGAAAATATGCATCTCTACAAGATTAAGAAATAACTTTAGTAAATGGTTACTTGTAATTAATCAAACTCTTGTATAAACAAATCCATATCAAAAAATTGCAATTCCTATAAAATTATCTCCTGCTTAAGAAAGACATGAAACTGACTTCATCCTTTAAAGATTTCATCCAATAATGAAATTGTGATGAAATTTTTATAGTTCTTTCGGTAGAGATATTTATTATTCCAATGGCTAGAAGCGTTAATTCTTCCAAACCTCTAATGTGGTGTCAGAATCAGCAAAATAGCTAGTAAAAAATTAAACACAAAAAATTAAACACATAGGCAAAATGTGTAATTGATATAAAAATTTCAACGTAGGACAGCTTGCTTCAATTTGGATTCAATCATAAGTTTTCAATATTAGCTATCCTCAAACTTTGCAAATGAAAATACATAGCAAGCAAAAATTCTGAAAAAGTATTATGAGTTATTTATTCCCCTTACCTGCTTAAAGGTCAAAAAGCACTTGTGACAGGTGCTAGTTCTGGAATTGGTGAAGCGATCGCGATTACTAAATTTATCGCCGCCTCTATTACTGGCAGTTCCGCTACGACATCAAACCATTAGAAAATAGTTCTTATGATGAGGGGAAGTTGTATCACAACAGCATTAGTTTGTTGTTGGCACATGAAGATAAAACCTATCCTGGCGCATTAATTGCATCTATGGCTATTCCTTGGGGCGAAGCTAAAGACGACCAAGATCAAGGAGGATATCACCTTGTCTGGACGCGGGATCTGGTCAGTAGTGTATCAGGTTTAGTGGCTGCTGGGGAAACAGATACAGCAGTGCGATCGCAATTGCCCAATTCTCAAAGTCAACAAAGCGATACCTGCGGCGGATTGCGACAACGCCTTTTTAACTCGGCAGTTCGTGTTCAAAGGTGCAAGCTTGGAGTTCAGAGGTGGAATGATGCGATCGTAGATACACAGGATCGCACATTGCCTCAATGCAATTCTTGATACAGGCTACATTATTAATTAGCTCAATTTCTCTGCTGCTCGTCCAAGCAGCAACTCGTCGTCAGGCTTCGCCTCTGTAAAACCCGAAATGACTAACAAAGAACTGCTGCAAATTATTGAACAAGCTGTCACAGACAAGGTGACAAGATTAGACCTTTCTCGCAAACGCTTAACAACGCTGCCACCGGAGATTGTTCAACTCACCAACCTGGAAAGGCTCGACCTTGGCAGTAATCAACTGAGTAGTCTGCCACCGGAAATTGTTCAACTCACCAATCTACAAAGGCTCTACCTCAGCAGTAATCAACTGAGCAGTCTGCCACCGGAAATTGTCCAACTCACCAACCTGCAAACCCTCTACCTCTTCAGTAATCAACTGAGCAGCCTGCCACCGGAAATTGTCCAACTCACCAACCTGCAAACTCTCGACCTCAGCGACAATCAACTGAGCAGTCTGCCACCGGAATTTGGCCAACTTACCAACCTGCAATCCCTCAATCTTAGTGACAATCAACTGAGTAGTCTGCCACCAGAAATTGTCCAACTTACCAACCTGCAATCCCTCAATCTTAGTGACAATCAACTGAGTAGTCTGCCACCAGAAATTGTCCAACTTACCAACCTGCAATCCCTCGACCTCGGCATTAATCAACTGAGAAGTCTGCCACCGGAAATTGTTCAACTCACCAACCTGCAATCCCTCGACCTCCGTAACAATCAACTGAGCAGTCTGCCGCTGGAATTGGGACAACTCACTAACCTGCGATCGCTCAACCTCTTCAACAATCAACTGAGTAGTCTGCCACCAAAAATTGTCCAACTCACTAACCTGCCATCGCTCAACCTGAGCAATAATCAACTGAGTAGTCTGCCACCGGAAATTGTCCAACTCACCAACCTTCAATCGCTCTACCTGAGCAATAATCAACTGAGCAGTCTGCCACCGGAAATCAGACAACTCATCAATCTCCGATCGCTCTACCTCGAAAACAATCAACTGAGCAGTCTGCCACCTGAAATCAGACAACTACCAAACCTGAAAAATTTGGATATTCGTAGAAATCCAGTCCCCATTCCACCAGAGATTTTGGGGTCGAAGGATTTAAACCAAGAGCCGGGTGATATGAATGAAATTCTCGATTTCTATTTTCGCGTGCAAAATCCAGATGAAACAGAACCCTTCTACGAAGCAAAATTCTTAATTATTGGCGAAGGAGGAGCCGGCAAAACCTCTTTAGCTAAGAAAATTGCAGATGAAAACTATAAACTCCAGCCAGATGAGGAATCAACCGAAGGCATTGAAGTAATCCAGTGGCACTTTACACTGCCCAATGGCAAAGATTTTCGCGTCAACATCTGGGATTTTGGCGGTCAGGAAGTCTACCACCAAACCCATCAGTTTTTCCTCAGCAAGCGATCGCTCTATGCTTTAGTTGCTGATACTCGCAAAGAAAACACTGATTTTTACTGGTGGCTAAAGGTTGTTGAACTTTTGAGCGACAAAAGCCCAGTTTTTATTATCAAAAACGAAAAACAAGACCGTGATTGCCAAGTCAATGAGCGCCAAATGCGAGGAGAATTCAGCAACCTAGAAAAAATACTGGCAACCAACTTAGATACTAATCGCGGTTTAGCAGAGATTAAAGACGCAATTCAGCTTTACATCAGCAATCTTGAACATGTTGGTACACCTCTACCAAAACTCTGGGTAAGGGTCAGAGCAGCGCTAGAGAACGATTCCCGAAATTATATCAGCTTTGAAGAATACCGTACCCTTTGCCGAGACAATAATTTAACTGACCGTAAAGATATGCTGCGCTTAAGCAACTATCTCCATGACCTGGGCGTTTGCCTGCATTTTCAAGACAATTCTGCACTTAAACACTACGTCATCCTTAAACCCGAATGGGGAACTACTGCCGTCTACAATGTTTTAGACAATGACAATGTTAAGAAAAAGTTGGGTTATTTTACCAAAAACGACCTCGAAGATATTTGGAAAAGCGGCGAATATGCAGATATGGGAGATGAACTCCTGCAATTAATGATGCAGTTCAAGCTTTGCTACGAAATTCCCGGTAATCGTGACACCTATGTTGCACCTCAATTGCTCTCCATTGAAAAAGCTGATTATACCTGGGACGATCGCAATAACTTTATCCTGCGCTACACCTATACATTCATGCCCAAAGGCATCCTCACCCGCTTTATTGTCGAGACGCACCCTTGGATTGAACATCAAAAACTCGTTTGGAAAAGCGGTGTTGTTCTCAACAAAGACCAA
Source organism: Nostoc sp. UIC 10890 (assembly GCF_054786515.1). NCBI lineage: Bacteria > Bacillati > Cyanobacteriota > Cyanophyceae > Nostocales > Nostocaceae > Nostoc > Nostoc sp. UIC 10890. The sequence goes on along the minus strand of NZ_JBSGKF010000001.1, from coordinate 66,041 downwards.
ACTCGTGCAGAAGTCATTGAAAATTACGAGCAACGGGAAATTAAAATCCGTGTAGCCGGAAACCGCAAAAAAGAATTGATGGCTGTCGTCACCCATGAACTCGAAAAAATCCACAACTCTTATGAACGTTTGCAATATCAAACCCTAGTTCCTTGTAACTGTGAGACTTGCAAAAATCTGCCTATACCTTATTCTTATTCTCTGCAAAAACTCAACAAACGCTTAAACGCTGGTCGTTATCAAATTGAGTGCGAAAACAGCTATGAAATGGTAGATGTCCGCAAGTTAATTGATGATGTCATGTTCCAATCTGCGACAGCAGATAAGGAACTCAACACCCAAGTTGCACAGTTGCAAAACGAACTGGAGCGAAAGCGAGATGAATCATTGACACATCGGTTACGATATGGCAATCAAGAAGAAAAACCCATCATGAATACTCAATCTGCAATGGAATTCGAGAAGGAAATTTTCATCTCTTATGCTTGGAGAGGAGAAAGTGAAGAATTTGTCAATAGTCTAGATAAAGTATTTAATTTAAAAAATATAACTATTGTTCGAGATATGCGAGATTTACGATATAAAGGGCTAATTAAAGAGTTTATGCAACGAATTGGTCGTGGAAAATGTATAATTACTATAATTAGCGATCGCTATCTCAAGTCACCCAATTGTATGTTTGAGCTAGTACAAATTGCTAAAAATGGAAACTTTTATGATCGCATTTTCCCGATTGTTTTATCAGATGCAAAAATATATGATCCTGTTGACCGTGCCGATTATGTAATCCATTGGGAAATAAAAATTCAAGAACTAGAAGCAAAAATTAAATTATTATCTTCCTCTGCAAATATACCAAGTTTGCAAAGGTCAATCAACGAATATATAGAAATTAGAAGCACTATTGATGGACTAGTGGATATTATCCAAAACATGAATACACTGACAGCAGATATTCACAGCCAAACAGAACATGAGGAATTACTGAATGCGATCGCACACCGTTTAGATGAGTAAAAATAGACTATTAGTGAAGTTTAAAGGTGAAGCGATGTCTCCGACGGGCTACTCCTAAGACCTTTTTACTCGACAATTCATGTTCCAATTACGAATTACGAATTACGAATTACGAATTGGTATTAGCCACCCAAAAACCTGCTCAACCGTCAAATCCAGTGTTAAAAACTTTGGTGTGGGAAGACAATCGCTACCTATCAACTCAATAGGTTCCTGTCCTGGTAAAAATGCTAAAATCAGTCGTTCCTCTGGATCGATTAACCATCCTAGCTGAGTACCATGTTTAAGGCAGTGCAAAATATTACTGATAACTTTAGTAGCTCTTTGCTCAGGTGAAAGAATTTCTACAGTCCAGTCGGGATAAATTTCAAAAGCATTGGGTACTTCGCCATCAGCTTCAAAAGGGATTCGTTCCCAAATGAATACAGCAGCATCGGGAACAATAGAACGTCCACCAAAGCTACAACGCAATTCTGGAAAGGCGAGGGCAATTTGTGACGTTTTGGCAACTTGATTTACAGCATCACAAAACTTGAGTTGCAAACGAGAGTGTTTGCCTTGAGGCATAGGTTTCTGGTAAATTCGACCGTCAATAAACTCACTGGCAGGCTTGGTTTCTGGCAGTTTGAGGAATTCTTCGAGGGTGAGAGACGAAGGTGTTGCTGTTGTCATCGCCTTGAGTTCAGTATCATTGCCACTCTGCCAAAATTTTATCGCTTATATTTTCTGCTGAGATAAATCCATCAAGTTTGCCAGCTTGTAAACTACCCGCGCCCCCACATTACCATCCCACTCAGCATCCCCAACTTCGCAGAGATCAAAGCCAATAATTTTTCTGCCACTATTGATCAATTCCCGGAACAGACAAAAAGTTTGCTCTAATTCCAACCCACCTGGAACAGGAGTACCTGTACTCGGACAGAGTTTTGGATCTAGACCATCTATATCAAAGCTAATATGAACATACTCAGGTAAATGACTGATAATTTCTCGGCATAAATCAATCCAAGTTGTTCCAGAGTAAAGCTTTTGCTTAATAGCTGGGTCGTAATAAGCAATAATGCGACTATCAGATTGGTCAATCATTTGCACTTCATCATGACTAATATCACGCAAACCCACCTGCACCAGCTTGGAAATTTGCGGTATTTTCATCGCATTAAACATGATAGACGCATGAGAAAACTCAAATCCCTCATAAGCATCGCGTAAATCTGCGTGGGCATCAATATGCAAAATGCCATAGTTTGAGTATTTAGCCGCTAATGCTTGAAAATAACCTAAAGGTGAACTGTGATCTCCACCAATGACTGCAACTCGCTTACCATGATTAATTGCTTCTTGACAATTTTCAAACAGCCATTGATTCACCTGTTCACCAGCCTGATTAATTTCTGTCAGCACAGGTGTTAAATCTGGTGTATCTGAGAGTTGTTTACCTTGGGCTAATCGCTCAATAATTTTTGCTGCCAAAGTACGATAATATGTGTTCTTCTCTAAAATATCTTGGGGAATTTCCACCATGAAAATTCCCTGTTTCCAACCATTAGGGTTATCAAAATCGAACAAATCTAGTTGAGTTGAAGCATCTAGAATTCGCTGTGGGCCGTTAGCAGTGCCAGCACCATAGGAAACAGTGACTTCCCACGGCACACCAAAGACAATCAGGTTTGCAGAGTCGTAATCGCAAGGCAAACCTAAGAGGTTGCCATTTACTTCACCTACGCCGCTGGGATTGTAGTCTTGTAGTTGATTACTCATCAAATATCTTCTGGATTTAGGTAGATGGACAGCACGCCGCCGAGTGGACATCTGCATTGTAATACAAACAAACAAAGTAGAAAGTGGGGAAGCAGGGGAAGAAGAACTATTGATCAATCCCCAATCCCCAACCCCCAATAACTATTTACCAATATCTTCATTCCATAGTTCGGGGTTAGTTTCAATAAACTCACTCATCATTTGTTCGCATTCGTCAAGATTAAGATCAATTACTTCCACGCCGTGAGATACCATAAATTCTTTAGCACCAGGAAAAGTTCTGGATTCTCCAGCGATGACTTTTTTAATGCCAAATTGTACCACTGCCCCAGCGCACAAGTAACACGGCATTAAGGTTGAATAGAGTGTTGTACCTCTATAACTGCCAACCCTTCCAGCATTGCGGAGACAATCGATTTCGGCATGGGTGACAGGATCGCCGTCTTGCACACGTTTATTGTGTCCTCTGCCGAGAATTTTGCCATCCTTGACGAGAACCGAACCAATGGGAATTCCACCTTCTTGTCTGCCTTGTTTTGCTTCCTGAATTGCAGCTTTGATAAACTCATCCATATTAATAATTCTCCTTTTATGTCAAAACAACTAGTATTAATGGATCACGATGGTGGTGTAGATGATTATCTGGCAACTATGCTGCTGTTGACGATGGATCATATTGAACTCCTTGGTGTTGTCGTCACTCCAGCAGATTGTTACGTTCAACCGGCTGTTAGCGCCACACGTAAAATTATAGATTTGATGGGATTTTCTCATATCCCGGTTGCAGAAAGTACTGTGCGCGGGATTAATCCATTTCCTACTCTCTATCGCCGTGATTCGTTTATCGTTGACCATCTCCCAATTCTCAATCAAAGGGAAACCATCACTACGCCTCTGCTTGCCGAAACAGGTCAAGATTTTATGATTCAGGTGTTACGTGACGCATTAACCCCCGTAACGTTGATGGTAACTGGGCCGTTGACGACGGTTGCAGTAGCATTGGACAAAGCACCAGACATTGAAGCCAAGATTCACAAGATTGTGTGGATGGGGGGTGCGTTAAATGTCCCTGGTAATGTAGAAAAAAGTCTGGAAGCGGGACAAGATGGTTCTGCCGAATGGAATGTTTATTGGGACGCGGTTTCAGCCGCGCGGGTATGGCAAACCCAAATTGAAATTATTATGTGTCCTTTAGATTTAACCAATAATGTCCCTGTCACATCAGAATTAGTGAAAAAAATGGGACGACAACGCCAGTATTCCATCTCTGATTTAGCTGGACAATGTTATGCACTAGTTATCCCCCAAGATTATTATTTTTGGGATGTTTTAGCAACAGCTTATTTGGGACATCCAGAATTTTATCAACTGCGCGAATGGGAAACAGAAATTATCACCACTGGTCTTAGTCAGGGGCGTACTAAAGTGGTTCCCGGTGGTCGGAAAATTTATGCAATGGATAAAGTAGATAAAGAGGCTTTTTATAATTACATTTTGCAGCAATGGGCAAGATAAAAAATAAGCCCCTACAGCGGATAGTTTTGCTTCAGGAGACAAGAGGATGAAGACTGTTATTGCTGGAGTAACCCATGCTTAAAAAAGTGGGATTGGAGCAGAGATAACGCTAGATGCACAACTTGATCAAAAATTAAATAGGAGTCTTATAATCCTTGATTAGGATATTAAAGTTCAATCGGGTTCATTTAAGGGCTAGTTGTACGAAATTGTGGGTTTTTTAGACGCGATAAATCGCCGTCTCTATAAGTGTTTTGGTCTTATCTGAACTGTATTGTATTAAAGCTTAATTTTCATAAATCTCTAATGGCAAATTATCTGGGTCTTTAAAGAAAGTAAATTTTTTACTTGTAATTTCGTCAATTCTAATATTTTCTGTTTCGACACCTTGGGATTTTAAGTAATCAACAGTTTTTTCTATATCATCAACTTTAAAAGCAAGATGTCTTAAACCACAAGCTTCTGGACTACTAAATCTTTGGGGAGGATTTGGGAAAGAGAATAACTCTATCTGAGCACTTTCTCCAATTCGTAAATCTAATTTATAAGAATTTCTCTCGGCGCGAAAAGTCTCTTCAATAATCGGAAAGCCTAAAGTTTCGACATAAAATTTTTTCGAGCGTTCATAGTCAGAACAAATAATAGCTACATGATGAATTCCAGTAGTTTTCATGTGTACTTTTTAAGCTACTAATCATTTACCTATAGCACTTTTAGCAGAGTTTTGCTAGTCTTGGCAAGATAAGGGCTTTAGCAAAGTGCTAATCTGGAAAATGCAAACCTTAATGCCATCAGCCTTAAAGATGCTGATTTACACAGTCCTCAAATATCTGACTTCCGGCAATTTACCCGCTCTGAACTCAGTTACAATTTTCCTCCGTTAGACTGATAATTTCATCGAAGCAGAAGCTTCTGACTAAATTTGCCAATTTTTCTGCCAAAGCAGAATGTGTTGGTGGAATTTGCTCAATTAGTTGGAAAATCCTTTCAGCATCGACTTCGACGGCTGCCTGATTAAGTTCTGTTACCCATTGAGCAGGCATAACGGTAATTGCAGAGCGAAGATCCAAGATAGAAAATTGAATATTATCTAGGTTGTTGTCTGTTGTATCTTCACTGCTTTCTTCTGCGTAAACATAACGCACCTGCAAATATTCAGCTATCTTTTCAAAAATCACCTGCTCCCGGAATGGCTTACGAACCAAGTCGTTGCAACCTGCGGCTAAGATACTTGCTTGTTGTTCTTCAAAAGCACTGGCGGTTAGGGCAATAATTACGGTGCGGTGATTTGTAGTTATATTTTTTTCCCTGGCTCTAATCTCTTTTGTTGCATCGTAACCGTTCATTACAGGCATCCGCATATCCATCCAAATTAGGTGAGGTTGCCAGGTTTGCCAAATAGCGATCGCTTCTTGTCCATTATTCGCAGCTTTAATCTCAAAACCAATGCTACCAAGAAGTTGCACAATTAAATCGCGGTTTTCTTTGCGGTCATCCACTACCAGAACACGGTAAGATGGTTGGTCTGCTGCTAGCTTGAGTACACGCCCCTTACTCAATTTTGGTGCAGCTTTCAAGGCTGCGGCTAAATTCACTTGAATGTCAAAACTAAAAGTAGATCCTTGCCCAACGCTACTCGTCAAGTGAATATCGCCCCCCAGTAACCGCACAAATTGACGGCTGATAGTCAGCCCTAGTCCAGTTCCCTCCTTGGTTTGGATACCGCTTGTTGTCTGAACAAAAGGCTGAAACAAGTTATTCATTTCTTCTGGTGCTATTCCTCGTCCAGTGTCTTCGACTTCAAAGTGAAGGGATGGGGAAGAGGCAGAGGGGCAGGGAGCGGGGGGCAGAGGTCTATGGCAGAAACCTCTAACGCTGACCGGGGGGGCAGAGGGGCAGAGGGGCAGAGGGGAAAGACTTACTGCAACTTCTCCCCTGCTCCCCTGCTCCCCTGCTCCTCTGCTCCCCTGCTCCCCGCTCCCTAATCTGACTCGTAAAGTTACTCCCCCTGTTTGAGTGAACTTGACGGCGTTACCCAAAAGGTTAATAAGAACTTGGCGGAGTTTTCCTTCATCTGTCTGGATGTAACGGGGAAGATTGGGAGCAATTTCAAATCTGAGGAACAATTGCTTTGTTTGTGCCCTTACCTGGAACATTTCTTGTAATGTTTGCAACAGCAGATAAAGGTCGAAGTCTTCAGGGTTGAAAATGATTTGTCCAGCCTCAATTTTGGACATTTCTAGGACATCGTTAATCAGGTTGAGCAAGTGTTCTCCACTGCGGTTAATGGTAGCTAAAGATTCACGTTGGTTTGAGTTGAGACTAGTATCTCGTTCCATTAACTGAGAAAAACCCAGAATCGCATTCAGAGGCGTGCGAAGTTCGTGACTCATGTTAGCGAGGAAAGCACTTTTGGCACGGTTGGCAGTTTCGGCGGCTTCTTTGGCAATTCTCAGCGCTTCTTCTGCTTGATGTCTGGCTCGACCGATCGCAATTATTTCACCTACCAGCTTTAATAGATTTAGATCCTCTTGACTCCAGGTTTGACACAAGTGAATCATCGCTGTACCGACAAATCCAACGACTTTGCCAGAGTGAAGCATGGGTACAGCAACTACAGACTGAAACGACATCCCCTCAAATAGCTTTCTCTCTGCTGTATCAGGTGACAATTCTGCTACACAAGGGATTTGTATATGGTTGCCACGCAGGATTGGAGCATAAAAATAGGGAAAGCTTTCCACAGGAGATCCTTTAGCAAGATCAATCAATGGCTCGACACCTTCGCCACACCATTCATGAATGAGGTCGAATCGGCTTTGATCTTCGGATAATTCAAAGATGCAACTGTGTTCGGCACTAATAAACTCAGCGATCGCTCGCAGTGTAAAATTAATTGCTGTTTCTAAATTTTGGTCAATAAATTGGCGAGAAATGCTACTGAGTAAACTTTCTGCTTGAGTCCGACGTTGTAAAGCTGCTTCTGCTTGTTTGCGATCGCTAATATCACGAGCTACACCCACAATCTGAAAATTACCTTGGGCATCTTGTGTGCGGACTGCATTAGCAGTTAGCCAAACCCAGCCTTTAGTTCGATGTTTGGCGCGGTACTCAGTTCCCGAAATTCCCTCACCTGTTGCCAGGATAGTTTGGGCGGCTTCAAAACATACTGGCACATCATCAGGATGAGTAAATAATGCCAAAGAATTGCCCTCCATTTCACTGGGGGCAAATCCGGTGGTGTTCAATATATTAGGAGAAATATAGTTAAATACCCCATCAGGACTGATGACAAACAGCATATCGTTGACCTTTTCAACGATAGTGCGAAACTTTAACTCACTTTGTTGTAGGGCTGCTTCTGCTTGTTTTCGTTCCAATTCAGCACCGGCACGGGCAGCAAAGATTTTAAGAATGAGTTCCCGTCCCGGATCGTGCTTCATTGGTTTGACATCTATCACTGCTAGATGTCCGATGATTTCGCCGGATGAACTGGTTAGAGGAACGCCAAAAAAACTCTCGGCATTCATCTTCACTAAATCTGCATCTTGGGGGAAAGCGGCTTGTACTGCTTGAGGGTAGTGACAGAGGTTGCCTTCCAAGGTATGTTCACAAGGAGTACCTTGCAATTCATACTCCAAGTTTTCGTTAATAGCCCCGCCACACCAAAATGCTAAAGTGCGGACTTTAGTTTTTGGCTCATCACCAAACTCAGTAACTAGAGCATATTGAACTTGCAATACCTCAGCAAGATAACGAACGCAGGAATTGAAAAATTCATCACCTGTTTTTGCTGCTGTGCCCTCAACAATTAAGCGTAAAGCTTGTTCTTGCTGTTTACGTTCGCTAATATCTGTAAAAACAGAATCGAGACAGGATTCTTCGGCATTGAGGCGCAGTGACAACAGTAACCAAACAACCGAACCATCGAGTCGTCGCAGTGCTATTTCAAAATTACGAACTTCACCGTCCTTTTCTAACTCTGCTAGCATCCGCGTGCGATCGCCTGGATTAACATATAAGTCAGTTGTGAAATACTTGCCAATTAAGTCAGCAGCAGAGGAAAAACCTAATATCTCAGCACCACGTTGATTAGCATCGATAATCAATCCATCTTTTTGGCAGGTGCGGAAAATCCCCACTTGGGAATTTTCAAAGATGTTGCGGTATTTCATTTCACTACGACGCAAAGCTTCTTCTGCTTGCTTGCGTTCTGTAATATCGCGTCCCACACCTGCGATCGCAATTTCACCGTTGGGAGTGTTGATTGTGGAAGTGTTAAAGTTGAACCATCGCCAGCTACCGTCTTTGTGTCGCAATCGCACCTCAATATCAGTCAGCTTTTCGCCAGTTAGAGCTTTTTGTAAGGCAGTGACGCTAATTGCTAAATCTTCAGGTTTGGTAAACTCCACCACCGAATGACCTTCTACTTCCTCCAGGCTGTAACCCAAAATTGCAGTCACATTTGGCGAGTGATAAGTAAAAATTCCCTCTGGCGAAAGGACAAATATCAGATCATTGGCATTTTCAACAATGCTGCGGAATTTTAACTCACTTTCCTGGAGGGCTGCTTGGACGCGTTTGCGTTCTGTGGCATCGGTGCCTACTGAAAGTATTTCGACTAAGTTTCCTTGTTCATCTAAAATAGGTTTATTGGCCCAGACTATCCAAACGCGATCGCCATTTTGGCATAAGTTTTCATTTTCGTTGAATAAATAGTTTTCTGGGTGTTGACAAATATCAACCATTAATGTCTGTAAGTCCCGCCCAGAAGTTTCGGTTTCTGGAACAATTGTGCCGATAACATTACGCCCGATAATTTCATCTAAATCGAAACCAAAAAGCCTTTGACCATAATCATTTAAAAATATGATGTCGCCGTTACCATCCCAACGTAGAATGATGCAGTTGGCTGTTTGCACCAAATCCCGATACTGGACTTCGCTTTGTCGCAAGGCTTCCTCAGTGCGTTTACGAGCAGTAATATCGCGCACTATCGCTAAGATGTGCGGCTTACCGTTGTAAATGCAAGTTGTCCCTTTCACTTCCACATCTATCAAAGTGCCATCTTTGCAGATATCAACTGCGGGCCCATAAAATTGCTCACCAGATTGTGTTGTTTCGAGAAACTCCAAGAAAACAGAATGTGAGTCTGGGTGAATGTAAACAGATGGATGTAACGTGAGAAATTCTTCATAAGAGTAACCGTGCATCTGACAAGCCGCAGGATTAACTTCGGTGACTTTTTCAGTTTCTATTTCAGTAATAAATAGTCCATCATTAATAGCTTCAAAAATACTGCGATATTGTAGCTCACTTTGTCGCAGTGCTTCTTCTGCCCTTTGGCGTTGGGTAATGTCACGGAAACTCCACACTCTACCAATAATCTGTTCGCCGATGCGTTGAGGACAGGAATAGCGCTCAAATATTCTGCCATCGCGCAATTCTAATGAGTCGTAACTAACTAGCTCTGGCTGTGAGTATAATTCTCGGACTCGTTGCAAAAATACATCTGGTTCTTTTAGCTGGTTTGCCAGATACGCCAACCGCTTAGGATGATCTGGTTCTGTCAAAAGTTCTGGTGGAATTGACCACATTTCTAAGAACTTTTGGTTGTAACTAGTGATATTACTTAAGCTATCGACTACTAAGATACCATCTTGAATCGATTCAAAGATGGCGCTTAACAGAGATAAAGAGTTTTCTAAGGCTACTTGAGTTTGTTTGCGATCGCTCAAATCCCGCCCTAAAACCACCAAAGCTTTGCGTCTACCATCCTGGTGAAATAGGGGAGCTTTAATCATATCTACACTGCTCACCGTCCCATCAGGTCGAGGTATAACTTCTTCTACCCGATGCACACATCCCAGCTGCCAAGCTTGTTCATCTGTTTTGTCGCAGTTGAGCAAAGCATCGTGATAAAAATTGCTAAATTCTGCTAGTTCTGAGTCTGTTTTGCCTTGATAATCAACCCCTTGTAGCTGTAAAAATTCCAGGTTAGCCTGGTTTGACAGCAACCATTTTCCCTCGCCGTCTTTTAAACAGATAATATCTGGTGTAGCGTTAATTAATGTCTGCAAACGCTCCTCAATCTCTTGCAAAGATTCTTGAGTTCGTTGAGTCAGTGTGATATCCCGCATCACCAATATTGCACAGCGATCGTCAGTCAGCCCGCTACAATTACCAGAGATTTGTAGTGTTAAAGTATGCTCACCCTGCTGGAACTGGTAATTTGCTGTTTCGTACTCACCATTGAGTATCCGCACATCAGGATAGCAAGGTAAATCAACTGGTTGTCCTGCTTGTGCTAGGGGTAACAGGTCAGTTAACTTTGTGTCGGTGACAGTGTTGTGGGGCTGATTAACCAAACCCTCAAAGCTAGAATTGCACCATTGGATGCGGCGGTCTTCTCCTACCCAGACTACAGCATCAGCGATCGCACCTAATGTCACTTCCATTTTGGTGAGGGTAGCTTGCAATTGCTTCACCTGCTCCAATTGTTTAGCGCTCATCACCAACTCCTTAATATCTCCTAGATAGATCAATCAATTTGGTATAGCGATTGTATCTTTAGTTGATCATCAGGATATTTAACTACAGCAAAACTACATATTGGCTTAAAATGTTACAGCAGCTACGCAGATATCAGCATCATAGAGATAGCAGGGAGCAACAAGAGGGAAAAAGGGTAAAGGGTAAAGGGTAAAGGGTAAAGGGTAAAGGGTAAAGGGTAAAGGGTAAAGGGTAAAGGATGAAGAAGAAATAAACCTTTTCCCCCTTACCCATTCCCCTTTGCCCTTCTTACCCATGCCCCATCCCCAATTAATCTGTGCTGAAAAATTTTTCCGCAATTGCACTTATCTCCCCTAGTTCTCCCCTATTTCTTTCTAAATTCAAATCAGAAAAGCAGAGAACACCGCCCAAAACAAGCGCACAATCTCTGCCGGATGAATAACTCAATCAAAACGGAGAACAAACGTATGCTACACCAAATCAAAGATTTGCTTCAAAACGCCCAACTACAACAGCAAGTAAAAGCAGCAGCTAACCAAGCAGAAGCCATCAAAGTGTTAGCGATCGCTAGTGCAGAAAAAGGTTACAACTTTACAGTTGAAGCTATCTCTCAAATGCTGTCCGAACTAACCTTTGTGGATTCTAACGAACTGAGTGAAGAAGAATTACTCAGTGTTAGTGGTGGATTGATGGCTGATAGTGCGCCTAAGCTATGTCATACAGAAGGTTGTGGTGGCGGACACTGCTAAAAAAGGTATGTAGCTTCTCCTTGGCATTGTAGCCTCCAAGGTCAGGTTGTTTTTCTAAAACAGCTTTTTATATCCAACTTTCCCAATATTTTAATTTGGATAATTTCCATACTTGGTACTGAGGCTCAACGCAGAAGGAAATGCTGCATAACAAATTCCCTCTTTACTTTTTTAATCAAGAAAAAGAGGGAATTCAATTAACAATTACTATCACCAAATCGGAGAAAATAAAATTATGTTGTCACAAATTCAAAGCCTACTTCAAAATAGCCAACTACGCGAGAATATACAAGCAGCAGTTACCCAAACAGAAGCCATCAAACTGTTGCTAATTGCCAGTGCAGAAAAAGGTTATACCTTCACAGCCGAAAGCGTAGCTCAAATGCTGTCAGAACTGACCTTTGTAGACTCCAACGAACTGAGCGAAGAAGAATTACTCAGTGTTAGTGGCGGTGCAATGGCTGATAGTGCGCCCAAACTATGCCACACAGCCGGCTGTGGTGGCGGACACTGCTATCTCTCATAATTCGTAATTTTTGGTCTTTATCTGTTGGGGACTTGTACCCCAACTAATTCAATTAAGAATTACAAGTTATTTTAATTATGCCTACCTAATTAGTACTTAATTTAAAACTTATTTCAGAGGATGTTTTAAAAGTCGTGATTGATGTATCAAATATTTTTTACCCCTCCCTAACCCTCCCCTTTACAAGGGGAGGGAACCGGATTTTTCTTGTTTCCCCCCTTTACAAGGGGGGACTAAGGGGGGTAACAACACAATTAAAATCACAATCAAACACTTTTCAAACATCCTCTCAGACGAACGCTATTGTTCTTAATGCCAACTATTAAAACATAGACCAGAACTGATACTTACCTTTTAACTCCCACTATGAGAAATCCACCTATGATTCAACAACTTGTTCGCTTATCCCAACAGAAAACATCAGACGATTTAAGAGCGATCGCAGCCAACGCTAGCTTTCTCTGGGAGCGTCTTGATGAAAGTAAATTTGCAATTGATGTTGATCAAGTCAACGAACAAGAAATTAACCGTCGTAGACATCGCTGGTGCGAAGTTGCAGCAGAAGGTAAATTGGATACATTGCACAAACGCTTACAGTGGGAAGGGCTAGACCTCGATACTGTTAGTTCCAAATTGGGAACCATCGAGTTGCTTGCCGATCAACCCTTACCTGAGTGGGCAGAAACCTTGCAGCAAATCATCCAAACCGCTACAGGATTTAATTCTGCAACCGAAATATTTCTACCAATAGATTCACAAAATCCTATTACCTTTGAAGATATCCTTTTGCCTGCTATCTTGGTAGCCAGACAGCAATTACTGACTCGCTGCAACAGTCAATTCACCCAAGATTGTCTTCCTTTATCGATTCTTTCCCAAACTGCTTACAGTTCTTTAGAACGTGGTTTACTGAAACGATTAGCAGGAATTTGCACAAAGACATTAGATTTTGAATTTTCTCAGGTGCGTCCCTTTGGTCAAAGCTTGCTCGGCTTACTAGGACTGGAAACACAAAACAATAACACTCACTACATTAAGTTTGTCAATCAAATTCTAGAAGATGGAATGCTGACATTCTTCCAGAAGTATCCAGTTCTCGGTCGGTTAGTGGCAACAGCAGTCAATTTTTGGGTTGAGTTCACTGCTGAATTTCTCGAACGTTTAGTTGCAGATAGGACAGATATTCAACGAACTTTTGATGAAAGAATTATCCCATTTTCTCAAAACAAAGTTGCCGAAATTCAAACATCCATTTCCGATGCACACAAACGCGGACGAACGGTGATTTCGCTTACCTTTGAGTCTGGACTTAAACTTGTTTATAAACCCAAAGATTTAGGATTAGAGGTTGTCTTTAACCAATTTTTAGATTGGTGCAATCAACACAGCAATCTTTTAGATTTTAAAGTAATTCAAGTGCTGGAGCGCAACGGTTACGGTTGGGTAGAACATGTTGAACAGTTGCCTTGTGTGGATGAAGCCGCTGCGAAACGATTCTATCAGCGTTCTGGGATGCTGTTGTGTGTGCTTTACGCTTTGCGGGGAACAGATTGCCATTACGAAAACTTAATTGCCAATGGCGAACATCTGGTGCTGATTGACATGGAAACGCTACTGCACCATGAACCGAATCTTATTGAAGACTCACCGCTTACCCAAGATTTAGAAACAACCGCCACACGACAATTTTGGGATTCCGTACTCCGCACCGGACTTTTACCGCGTTGGGACTTTAGTGGCGATCGCAGTGTCGCTTATGATATTAGCGGGTTAGGCAGCACAGATCCCCGATTATCTCCCCGGAAAGTGCCGCGCTGGCAGAACATTAATACAGATAATATGCATCTGTTGTCTGAACCTGTAACCTTGCCGATTGGGAAAAATGTCCCCTTCTTGGGTGAAACTGCTCTCTCTCCAAACGATTATCAACTCCAAATCACCACTGGATTTGAGCAGATGTATCGCTTTTTGATGGTGCACAAAGATTTCTTACTTTCAGGCCAAAGTTTGCTATCTGCTATGCAAAATCAGCAGGTACGCTTTATCTTCCGCAACACCCGCATCTATGGCATTATCCTCCAAAAAGCTTTAGCACCCGATTATCTCAAACACGGCGTAGATTACAGCATTCAACTTGATGTTCTCAGTCGTGCTTTTCTAGTTGCTCAGGAAAGACCAAACGCCTTTCCCGTTTTGAGCGCGGAATTACGAGCGATGGAACAATTAGATATTCCCTTCTTCACCGCTAGCGCTGTCATTGATGGACTCAGTTTAAACGGTTATCCAACCATTCCCAACTACTTCAAGCAATCCAGTTATCAAGACCTCCTCAACCAGTTGCAATCTCTAGATGAAACCGATCTAGCTCGACAAGTAGCGATTATTCAAGGCTCCTTCGATGCCAAAATTGCAACCACTTTCAGCCGCCAAGGTGGGCAATGGCAAGGCGAATCGTTACCGTTGCTAAATTCGGAACAATTGATTGCCGAAGCCAAAGAAATCGCCACTCAACTGGAAACTAGAGCCATTTCTGACCCTGATGGCAGCGTTAACTGGATTGGCTTAGACTTTGTACCTCGCGCCGAACGATATCAACTGCAAGTATTGAATAATTGTCTCTCTGACGGACGCTCTGGAGTTGCCTTGTTTTTAGCTGCACTGAGTCAAGTAACTGATGATTCCCGTTACCGCGATCTAGCATTGAGGACAGTGCAATCTCTGCGTCGCCAAATTCACACCATAGAACCTGAAACTTGGGAACGCATGGCTCGTTTCATGGGCGTTGGGGGTGCAACAGGTTTAGGATCGATGATTTATAGCTTGGTGAAAATTAGTCAACTCCTCAACGATGCAACGCTGTTGCCAGACGCTCAAATATTAGCTGGTTTGATGACACCAGAACTAATTGCTGCCGACGAACACTTGGATATTATGAGTGGAGCAGCAGGCGCAATTTTAGGTTTATTGTCCCTGTATCAAGCTACAGGAGAAGCAACCGTTTTAGAAAAAGCGATCGCCTGTGGACAACATTTAATCAACCGTCAAGTTAGCCACAACGGTGCGCCCAAAGCTTGGCATACTTATTGGGACAAGCCCTTAACTGGCTTCTCTCATGGAGCCGCAGGCATTTCTTACGCCTTGCTCAGACTTTATGCCGCCACCTCAGAGGGCAAGTACTTAGAAGCAGGTTTAGCAGGAATCGAGTATGAGCGTAGCGTCTTTTGCCAGTCCACCGCCAACTGGCCAGACTTCCGCAGAATGGGACAACCAGGACAACTTGACTTTGCAAATAAGTGGTGTCATGGTGCAGCCGGCATTGGTTTGGGACGCTTAGGCAGTTTGAGAATCGTGGAAACGCCGGAAATTCAACAAGAAATTGAAATTGCTCTCCAAACTACTCAGAATTTTGGCTTACAAGCGATCGATCACTTGTGCTGTGGCAACTTTGGCCGGGCGGAAGTGCTGTTAGTCGGTGCAAAAATCTGTTCCCGTCCTGATTGGCATCAAATTGCTCACCAGAATGTAACAAATGTCGTAGCTAGAGCCAAGCGAACTGGAGCTTATCAACTGTTCCCCAACTTACCCAATTCTGTATTTAATCCTGGCTTTTTACCCGGTATATCTGGAATTGGTTATCAATTGTTGCGTCTGGCTAACAATGACTTGCCTTCAATATTATTGTGGGATTGAGCTTGTTGTTCGTACTTAAAAATCAATACAGTTCATTTAAGAGCTACTGGCAAAAATTTTGGGTTTTCGAGACGCGATAAATCGCCGTCTCTACAAAGGACTGATTATTGTAGAGACGGCGATTTATCGCGTCTTTATGATCTAGGGCGTGTCATCAAAAAACCTTATCCGAACCTTATTGGCCATATTTAGGACTCATAATGCACCAATAACTACTGGATGCCTAAGTCAGGAGGGTGATTTCCTGGCTTAGGCATCGAGATAATCTAGTATTTTTCCCTAATCAGTTAAGATAAGTAGTCAGACAGAATTAATTAACACCGTGTGCGACCTATTCTTGAAACCCCTCTCCAAACCTCTCCCCGAAACGGAGAGAGGCTTTGAATATTACTCCCCTTCCCTACAAGGGAAGGGGTTGGGGGTTAGGTCTGAGAGAAAGTCGCACACGGCGTTAATTACAAGATGTCATTGCGAATGGAGCGAAGCGGAATGAAGCAATCGCAAGGGCTGGGATTGCTTCTCTTCGCTAGCAATGACTGTAAATATTTTTGTCCGACTACTTAATCTTCATCAATCTTCTTTCCTTTTACCCTTCTCCTTGGAATTATGACGCAGGAAGAGTTATTGCAACTGATAGATCGCGCCGTGGCTGAGGGTTGGCAAGAGTTAGACTTGTCGGGGCAGGAGTTGACTGAGTTACCTGTAGAAATTGGTAAGTTGAAGCAGCTTGAGTCTTTGATTTTGGGAAAGAAGGTTGAAGGTTATGAAGAAGTAGGATACCGCAATGTCCAAAAGGTTTCGGGCAACAATTTAAAAACGCTTCCTCTGGAACTATTGGGTTTGCCAAATTTGCGTAAGTTGGATATTAGTGGCAATCCTTTAGAGAGCATTCCCGATGTGGTAACGCAAATACTACATCTACAGGAACTTATCTTAATTCGAGTAGAGCTAACTGAAATACCTGATGCGATCGCTAAATTAACCAATCTGACACTGCTTCACCTCAGTGGCAACCAAATAACCGAGATTCCAGAGGCGATCGCTAAATTAACCAATCTGACGCAGCTTTACCTCAGTTTCAACCAAATAACCCAGATTCCAGAGGGGATCGCTAAATTAACCAATCTGACGCAGCTTGACTTCTATAACAACCAAATAACCGAGATTCCAGAGGCGATTGCTAATTTAACTAATCTGACGCTGCTTCACCTCAATGACAACAAAATAACCGAGATTCCAGAGGCGATCGCTAATTTAACCAATCTGACACTGCTTCACCTCAGTGGCAACCAAATAACCGAGATTCCAGAGGCGATCGCTAATTTAACCAATCTGACGCTGCTTCACCTCAGTGGCAACCAAATAACCGAGATTCCAGAGGCGATTGCTAATTTAACCAATCTGACGCTGCTTCACCTCAGTTTCAACCAAATAACCGAGATTCCAGAGGCGATCGCGAATTTAACCAATCTGACGGGGCTTTACCTCTATGAAAACCAAATAACCGAGATTCCAGAGGCGATCGCTAAATTAACCAATCTGACTAGGCTTTACCTCTTTTCCAACAAAATTACAGAGATTCCAGAGGCGATCGCTAAATTAACCGATCTAACTACACTTGACCTCGGTTCTAACCAAATTACCGAGATCCCAGAGGGGATCGCGAATTTAACCAATCTGACGGGGCTTTACCTCTATCAAAACCAAATTACCGAGATTCCAGAGGCGATCGCGAATTTATCCAATCTGACTACCCTTTACCTCAGTGGCAACCAAATAACTCAGATTCCAGAGGCGATCGCTAAATTAATTAATCTGACGGAGCTTGTCCTCAGTTCAAACCAAATAACCCAGATTCCAGAGGCGATCGCTAAATTAATTAATCTGACGGAGCTTGTCCTCAGTTCAAACCAAATAACCCAGATTCCAGAGGCGATCGAAAGTTTGCCGAAATTGGAAAAACTAGATTTACGGGGAAATCCGCTTCCTATTTCACCAGAGATTTTAGGATCTTCTGATGATGTTGGTTCAGTTGAAGATATTTTCAATTACTTGCGATTACTCCGTAGCGGTGAAGTGCGTCCACTCAACGAAGCCAAACTGTTGCTCATCGGACAAGGCAGCGTCGGCAAAACATCCCTCATCGAGCGACTAATCCGCAATAAATATGATAAAAATCAATCCCAAACCGACGGACTCAATGTAGAAACTTGGAACGTGCAGGTCAATAGCAAAGACATCCGCCTCAATGTTTGGGACTTTGGCGGACAGGAAATTTATCATGCCACCCATCAGTTTTTTCTGACTAAGCGCAGCCTCTATCTCCTAGTCTGTAATTGTCGCACTAGCGAAGAAGAAAACCGCATCGAATATTGGCTGAAACTAATCGAAAGCTTCGGCGGACAGTCCCCCGTGATTATCGTTGGCAACAAAAAAGACGAACAACCCCTCGACATCAACCGCAAGGCATTACGCGAAAAATATCCTAACATCCAAGGGATTATCGAAACCTCCTGTCAAGACAATATCGGCATTGATGACCTTCGCACTGCTATTTTGCAGCAAATCGCCAACCTCAAAGAAGTCTACGACCTTTTACCCCTGACATGGTTTGAAGTTAAACAAAAACTCGAATCCATGACTGAAGACTTCATCAGCTACAACCGCTACATCGGCATCTGTCACCAAAAAGAGATTCCCGAAGAACAAAACCAAGAGCAACTAATCGACTTGCTGCATCGACTCGGCTTAGTTCTCAACTTCCGCGATCATCCCATCCTCAAAGATACCAACGTCCTCAAACCCAACTGGGTGACAGAAGGTATTTACACGCTCTTGAGCGATGAAAACCTCAAAACTAAAACCAAAGGCATTTTCACCCCTGCCGATCTCACCCGCATCCTCAATCCAGAGCGTTACCCCACCGAGCGCCACCGCTATCTGATCGGGTTGATGAAAGAATTTGAGCTTTGCTTTGCATTAGATTGTAACCCACCACAATTTCTGATTGCGGGACTTCTGCCCAAAGACCAACCAGACAAAACAGAACTCCAAGGCGAAACCCTGGAATTTCAATACCATTACAAAGTTCTCCCCGAAAGCATCATTTCCCGCTTCATCGTCATCACCCACGAAAAAATCCATAACCAAATTTATTGGCGCAGTGGTGTAATGCTGCAATATCAAGAAAACAACGAAATCTACAACATCGCTCGGATCAAAGCCGATCCCGAAGACAAAAAAATCTTCATCACCATTAGCAAACGCAAAGAAACCCGCCGCTTATTTCTCGGCATCCTCCGCGATGTCTTCCAAAAAATCCACAAAAGTCTCCCCAACCTCGAAATCACCGAATGGGTTCCCGTCCCCAACCATCCCAAACATCCGCCCCTCGACTACCAAGAACTCCTCGGACTCGAATCAATGGGCGTTCTTGAATATCCAATTGGTAAACTCAAAATAAACATCAATATCCGTCAACTACTTGATGGGTATGAAGATATAAGAACTCGACAAAGACAACAAATAGACAAAGAAATTATTGAACCATTCCCCATTAAGGAACCAATTATGTCAGAAAGCATCAGAAACCAAATATTTGTTAGTTACAGTCATCAAGATGCAGAATGGTTAACAGAACTGCAAAAACAACTAAAACCCTATATTCGTGCAGAAGGTTTGATCGTTTGGGATGACACCAAAATCAAACCTGGCGCAAAATGGAAAGCCGAGATTGAAAAAGCATTAGCCACGGCTAAGGTTGCTATCCTGCTAGTCAGCCCTAACTTTATAGCCTCTGATTTCATCCACAAACATGAGCTACCCCCTTTACTCAACGCAGCCGAACAAGAGGGATTAACCATTTTCTGGATTCCAATTAGTGCAAGCTCATACAAAAAAACCGACATCCAAGAATACCAAGCTGCTCACCCTCCAGATAAACCCCTCGACACTCTAAGTAAGGCAGAATGTAACCAAGCTTGGGTGAAAATTTGCGAAGAAGTCGAAAAGGCAATAAAATAGAACCTATTTAAACATTGACTAAATTCAACTTAAATGTTATTGAAATAGGGAGCAAATTAGGCATAGAACTAAAGCTTCCCTCTGGTAAATAGACTTTTATCACTCCAGAGGCGATCGCAAATTCGAGCAAGTGGTCAAAATGTCTACGTGCGAAAATTGGGATATTGGCGTAGTAGACTGTCCATATATCGCATACACCCGCCCCAAGTTTGTCTACCAAGCAAGCATTACAGGTCTTGAGAAGACCTTACACCGAGCAAGTGCGATCGCTCCTCGATGTCGCACTCGATCGCAAAGCCCGTTATTCTCACCGTGATTATACACTGATGGTGAATCACCGAAAGCTGATTAGTGCAATACTGGTGTTGAACCTTCTTCCAGAGTCCAATAAAGTGCAGGGAGATGAACAGTATGGCTGAACACGTATTTCATGACCAACTGAGTCTAGAGGAACAAACCGAAAAACTTGGAAAGCAAGCATTGAGCTTGGGTTTGATTCCCAGCTTTGTGGTACATTACTTTCCCGATACTTGGGTATTTTATATACCAAATGAAAGTCAATCCGAACCTCTGACACCAGAAGAGGCATACTTTCGTTTAAAACAACTGGTTAAACAGAAGATATCTTGACAACAGATTTTTGAAAATAACGGCTAGGCACTGCAATTGTTGAGTAAGAGTAATTATGGCGAAACCAGCAATTTTAACCGTCGATGATGATCCAGAGGTGCTGCAAGCAGTGTCACGAGACTTACGGCATCAGTATGGCGATCGCTTCCGTATTGTTCGGGCAGATTCGGGTATTAGCGCTCTAGATGTGGTGCAGCAACTCAAATTACGGAATGAAGCTGTTGCTCTATTTTTGGTAGATCAACGTATGCCCCAGATGGGAGGTGTAGAGTTCCTAGAACAGGCAAAAGGCATTTTTCCCGATGCCAAACGTGCCTTGTTGACGGCCTATGCAGATACGGATGCTGCCATTAAATCAATTAATAGTGCCAGACTTGATTATTACTTACTCAAGCCCTGGAATCCCCCAGAAGAGAAGTTATATCCAGTTTTAGATGATTTGCTCGATGACTGGCTAGCTGGATTCCGTCCACTCTTTGAAGGCATTCGAGTCATTGGTAATCGCTGGTCGCCTTTTTCACATCAGGTTAAAGATTTCCTAGCACGTAACCAGATTCCATTTAAGTGGTTAGATATTGAACTGGAACCGGAGGCGGCCAAATTGGTGGAATACGCCCAAGCTGATTGTAGACAACAATTGCCCTTGGTGCTGTTTCCCGATGGTTCCCGGTTAATTCAACCATCTAATTTAGAGATTGCTGCCAAAATTGGACTGCAAACTCAGGCAGAGCGTCCATTTTATGATTTGGCGATCGTGGGTGCTGGCCCTGCTGGACTGGCTGCCGCCGTCTATGGCGCTTCCGAAGGATTGAGTACTGTTTTAATTGAGCGGGAAGCGCCAGGAGGACAAGCAGGTACGAGTTCGCGGATTGAGAACTATTTGGGGTTTCCTATTGGCTTGAGCGGTAGTGATTTGGCAAGGCGGGGAGTCACCCAAGCGCGGCGATTTGGGGTAGAGATTCTCACACCTCAAGTAGTAACTGGGGTTAGGCTGGAAAATCCTTACCGGATTCTGCAATTAGCAGATGGTAGCGAGATTAGTTGCCATGCACTTTTAGTTGCAACTGGCGTTTCCTACCGTTGGCTAAATGTACCAGGAGCCGAAAAGCTGACAGGGGCAGGAATTTACTATGGTGCTGCCATGACTGAGGCGATCGCCTGCACCAATGAAGAGGTTTACTTGGTAGGCGGGGCAAACTCTGCCGGACAAGCAGCAATGCATTTTTCTAAGTATGCCAGCAAAGTGATCATGTTGGTGCGGGGTGAGTCACTAGCATCGAGTATGTCCCAATACTTGATTGACCAAATTGCCGCGACTGAAAATATCCAAGTTTGCACAGGTTGCAGCGTCGTGGAAGTGAAGGGAGAGAAACATTTAGAAGCAATTGTGATTGCCCATGCCAAGACTGGACAAACTGAAACCGTGCCAGCGCGATCGCTATTTATCTTCATCGGTGCTAGCCCCAAAACAGATTGGCTCGATGGTGTTATTCAACGCGATGCTCAGGGGTTTATCATCACAGGGCCAGATTTAATGGCTAATGGCAAATCTCCCCCAGCTTGGAATTTGGAACGCTCTCCTTTTTTGCTAGAAACCAACATTCCAGGCATCTTTGCAGCCGGAGATGTGCGCTACGGCTCGATTAAGCGCGTGGCATCCGGTGTGGGAGAAGGTTCGATCGCTATTCAATTCGTTCACCGCTACCTGAGTAATGTTTAGCTAATTCGTAATTCGTAATTCGTAATTCGTAATTAATGACAAAATACACAAAGCTTACTCAAAGAGGTTTTCCATCTTTTAGCCTACTCTTGAAACAATACTTTATTTCAAATTTGGTATTTAGATCAATTCTCCAAAAGAATACTACAGGTGCAAGCCACAAAGCCCAGGTTACATCTAACCCTCTTAATTACGAATTACGAATTACGAATTACGAACTAGTATAGGGGGTTCATTAATGTTATGTATTGAGGAATTAGTCAACTTAGACGCGTTTCAACAACTTCCCAAAGAGCGATTGCAGTGGGTTTGCGATCGCGCTCAAACCGTTGAACTGAGTGCTGGAGAAGTGTTGTCCCATGAGGGAGATCCTGTATGTCGCTTATTTATTTTAGTCAAAGGTAAAATCAACATCACTCGCCGCAGTGAAGGAGTTGAAATTCCCATCGGGCAACACGAAGCCCCATCCTTTTTTGGTGAAATTCCAGTACTCACAGGCGAACCTGCACCTGTGACAATGCGGGCATTGACAAATTGCCGCATTTATGAAATTAAGGGAGAAGACTTTCGTAAATTGCTGCATGAATGTCGTGATTTTGAGCAAATGGTCTTCCGAATTATGCAAAGTCGTGTCCGGGGGCTAGAGTCTTTCATTCGTGGGCGGGAAAAGATGGCAGCTTTAGGGACACTTGCCGCCGGATTAGCTCATGAACTCAACAACCCAGCCGCAGCCCTGGTTCGGACTTTAAAAGAAATGCCCTCTGCCATCCTAGAGTTACAACGAATGAACTTAGTTTATGGGCAACGCAATGTTGACGAAGCCCATACTCAACACTGGTTGAGAGTACGCGATCAAGGCTATGATGCGATTTTGAATAATCGCCTAGATCCTGTAACTCTAAGCGATCGCGAAACCATATTACTGGAATGGTTAGAAGATTATGGTGTGAAGCAAGCATGGAAATTAGCAGAACCTTTAGCAGAAGGTGGTGTTGAGGTTGAAAGCCTAGAGCAATTAATGGAACGTTGGCGCAACGATGACACGGAATTGCGAGAAATGGGATTGCACTGGCTAGCGCTTTCCTTTGAAGTCATGTCGATGATTAAACATGGTTTGCGAGGATCTGAGAGGATTTCCGAACTTGTGCAAGCAATGAAATCTTATTCTTACCTCGATCAAGGCACTCAGCAAGAAGTAGATATACATCAAGGCTTGGAAGATACCTTACGATTGTTTGTTCATAAACTCAAGTGTGGTGTCCAAGTGCAACGCAATTATGATCGAAGTCTTCCAAAAATCTTTGCCTATGGCAGCGAACTGAACCAAGTGTGGACAAACTTAATTGACAACGCCATTGATGCAATGGATGGTAAGGGATTGCTAGAAATTACAACATCCCATTGCGATCGCTATGCCCATATTGACATTATCGACTCAGGCAGTGGAATTCCACTTGAAATTAAAACGCGCATTTTTGAACCCTTCTTCACCACCAAATCAGTAGGGCAGGGATCGGGATTGGGTTTAGAAACTACTCGCCGGATTGTAGAGAATCGCCATCACGGTACGCTTTCATTTGAGTCGCAGCCAGGTAGAACTTGTTTCACCATCTGCTTGCCTTTGACATCAAAAATCTGACTCAAGTAAACTTTTTGACACTCCTACTGCTTGAAGCAGTGGGATTCTTGTTTCATCCAGTCAACTTACTTAGAGGAGTTTCCTCACCTAAGCAGAGGTTGTTCTGTCCACAAGCTTTAGATTCCGTATGTCCTACGGTACTTTTCAATCCTTTCGCCAGTATTTGTTTGGCTGCATTATGATCACGGTGCATCGCAATACTTCTCGGTTAAGCACTTTTAACTCGGAATCGGGTTTGGGGAAAAGGTTAAAGGGTAAGGGTTAAAGGTTTTTTATTTTCCCTTTCCCATTCCCCTTTTCCCCTTAACCGAAAAGTATTGCGGTGCATCGTTGTTCCGCACATATAACATTTGTGGGTACGAGTGGACAAGGATTTTTTAACTCGTGTCCCACAAACAGAACAATCTTGGCTTGTGTAGTGTGGTGCAACTGCTATTGCCCAAGTACCAAAAACTTTGGAATAGTAGTCTACCCAATCAGTGAACAATGACCATGAAGCATCGCTGATAGATTTAGCTAAATGATGGTTCTGAACCATATTTTTTACCTGCAAGTCCTCTAAAGGGGACTGCACCCAACGGACTAACGGTGATTTTGCCAATGGAAACAACGTCGTTATCCCTGCTAATTACGACTTTTTCTCTTCTGCTATACAAAAGCGAAAATGAGAAGTTGATTTCTCTTGGGTAGCGATCGCTGGCACTTGTACAAAGGTATAAATAGTTTTCAAAATATAAGCTGAATACTGGTAAAAGATGATTATAGTCAATCTGCCAGTCATAAACCTCGATTAGCCAATTTATGATAGTATATATGTACTACTAAGTCTTGATTTTTCATCATTTCACGCGGTTCCTAGCCCTTTGGGGCGGCTTTGCCTACAGAGTTGGGGTTCGCGCTAATTACATTCCTCAATGATTCATCAAAAGGAGCTAAAGCAATGGAGACAGCCAAAACACAACAGGAGCCAACAATGAATACTGAGCCACAAAAGGAACATCAGTGGCTAGAGAAACTCGTCGGTGAGTGGACTTATGAAACAGAGGCAATGATGAGTCCAGATCAGCCGCCTGAAAGAGCAACAGGAACGGAAAGTGTGCGATCAATCGGTGGACTCTGGGTTGTAGCTGAAGGACAGGGCGAAATGCCCTGTGGTGGTGCGGCAACAATGATAATAACGCTCGGATATGACCCGCAGAAGCAACGCTATGTAGGCACCTGGGTTGGGTCAATGATGACTTATCTATGGTTGTACGACGGTGAATTGGACGCAGCTAAAAACATACTAACGCTCAATTCTGACGGGCCCGCGATGACGGGCGATGAGAAGATGGCAAAGTACAGAGATGTAATCGAGTTCAAGAGTGATAATCATCGGGTGATGACATCTCATGTACTGGGCGATGATGGGCAGTGGCATCAGTTTATGACCGTAAACTCTTGGCGGAAGCAGTAGCAGAATGCCAAGTCAGAAAGGTAGAGACGTTAAAAAACCCGGCTTCAACAAAGTAAGCCGAGGTAAGCACTTATAAAAAATGACAGTTAAACCTTAGCCGTGAATGACAGGGGCATTGAAAGCTACTGGTGCTGCTTCACCCGCAGCCAAATCTAGAGGGAAGTTGTGAGCATTACGCTCATGCATTACTTCCATACCCAAGTTGGCACGGTTAATCACATCTGCCCAAGTGTTAATTACGCGCCCTTGGGAGTCGATGACAGACTGGTTGAAGTTGAATCCGTTCAAGTTAAATGCCATCGTGCTGATACCCAAAGCAGTAAACCAGATACCAATCACAGGTAAAGCTGCTAAGACAAAGTGCAGCCATCGGGAGTTTTGGAAGCTGATATATTGCCAAAATAGCCGTCCCAGATAGCCATGAGCCGCAACGATGTTGTAGGTTTCTTGTTCTTGACCGAACTTATAGCCGTAGTTTGCAGATTCGGTTTCGCTAGTTTCACGAACTAAGGTAGACGTCACCAAAGAACCGTGCATCGCAGAAATTAAAGCACCACCAAACACACCGATGACACCTAACTGATGGAATGGATGCATCAGGATATTGTGTTCAGCTTGGAACACCAACATAAAGTTGAAGGTTCCAGAAATACCCAAAGGCATACCATCAGAGAAAGAGCCTTGACCAATGGGATAAATTAAGAAGACAGCAGTCGCAGAAGCCAGAGGAGCGCTATAAGCTACACAGATCCAGGGACGCATTCCCAAGCGGTAGCTCAACTCCCATTGCCGTCCCATGTAGCAAGCGCAACCAATTAAGAAGTGGAAGATTACTAGCTGGTAGGGCCCACCGTTGTAAAGCCACTCATCTAAAGAAGCTGCTTCCCAAATGGGGTAGAAGTGTAAGCCGATCGCATTTGAAGAAGGAACAACCGCACCAGAGATAATATTGTTGCCATAAATCAAAGAACCAGCAACAGGCTCACGGATACCATCGATATCTACGGGGGGTGCAGCAATAAAGGCGATGATGAAGCAAGTGGTAGCTGTTAGCAGGGTGGGAATCATCAGGACACCGAACCAACCGATGTATAGACGATTATCAGTGCTGGTGATCCACTCACAGAAGCGCTCCCAGACATTGGCGCTAGAGCGTCTTTGTAAGGTAGTAGTCATAGTTTAGAATAATTTCAAGGATTTTGTTGATGATTTAAAGTTGTTGTTCGCCCTGAATCAACAACTGATAGCATCTTAAAAAAGTTGCTAAATTTTTGCAGTAACTAATAGTTATTCAAAGTTACAAGTTGGAGTTAACTTTAGTAAGCAACCTCTGGGTAAATGACTGTCGAAGAAGCCTTAGCCATTGTTGAAATAATTCTGGGAAAAACATCTCTAAATGACTTGCAGGAAATTATTTTTCGACAGTCATGGGAACAGAAAACGTATCCAGAGATTGCTGAAAAGTTTGGTTATGATGCCGACTACATCAAAATTGTTGGCTTTCGACTCTGGAAAATGCTCTCCAAGGCGATGGGTGAGAAAGTTACTAAAGATAACCTCCATTCGTCTTTGAGAAGATGGTGTTATCGTCAGAAGAATACTGGAGAAATCAAGCCTGATAATCCCATAAAAACTTATCAAGACTGGGGTGAAGCGCTCGACGTTTCGATTTTTTACGGACGTTTCCAAGAAATTGCCACCTTAGAGCAGTGGATTAATCAAGACCGTTGTCGGTTAGTGGCACTATTGGGCATTGGGGGAATTGGTAAAACTTCTTTATCTGTGAAGTTGAGTGAGAAACTTCAGGAAAACTTTGAGTATGTTATTTGGCGATCGCTTTATAATGCCCCCACTATTGAAGCATTACTCACTAGCTTGATTCAAGTTCTCTCTCACCAACAGCAGGGAGATTTACCCGAATCTGTGAGCGATCGCATTTCTCGACTGCTTGCCTATCTCCAAAAACATCGCTGTCTGCTTATTCTCGATAATGCAGAGACAATCTTAACCAGTAATGAGGGTCGAACAGGTCAATATCGCTCTGGTTACGAAGGGTATGGTGAGCTTTTTAAGCGAATTGGTGAGTTTCGCCACCAAAGTTGTTTAGTGCTGACGAGTCGAGAAAAGCCTAAAGAGGTGGCGGTACTTGAGGGGGAAAAGTTGCCTGTTAGAACTATGCAATTATCTGGTTTATCAATCGCTGATGGACAAGCAATTTTTAGCTGCAAAGGTAGCTTTATTGGCTCGGTTAATGAATGGCAAACTTTAATTCAATCCTATGGAGGTAATCCACTGGCACTGAAGATTGTAGCAACGACCATCCGTGATTTATTTGATAGTAATATTTCTAATTTTCTTGCTCAAGGCACTGTTGTCTTTGGCGATATTCAAGATTTGCTCGAACAACAGTTTCAACGTTTATCAGCTTTAGAGAAATCAGTTATGTATTGGTTGGCAATCAACCGCGAACCTGTAAATTTTTTAGAAATACAAGCTGATTTATTATCCTTGGTTACGTCTTCTCAACTCCTAGAAGCATTGTCAGCTTTAGAAAGGCGAAGCCTGATTGAAAAAGGTAGTGCTTTATTCACACTACAGCCTGTGTTGATGGAGTATATTACTAGTCTTTTGATTCAACATGTTTGTGTTGAAGTTGAAACTCAAAACATTTCTCTTTTCAAAAGCCATGCACTGATGAAAGCAATGGCGAAAGACTATATCAAAGAAATTCAACTTTACTTAATCCTCAACCCTGTAATTAAAAAGTTGCTTTCTTTGTTCGGAAGTGCAAATCGGATTGAAGCTCAACTGATGACAATTCTGGCATCACTTCGTGGCAAAAAACCAATGGATGCTGGTTATGTGGGCGGAAACACGATTAATTTACTTCATCAACTGCAAGTAGATTTAAGCGATCGCAATTTTTCTGGTTTGACGATTTGGCAAGCTGATTTAAAAGGTGTGAATTTACACCAAAGTAACTTCGCCGATTCAGATTTAACTAAATCTACTTTTACGGCAAATCTCAGCTATACCTTTACACTAGCAGTTAGTCCAAATGGCAATCTTCTGGCAATCGGGGATACCCTTGGTCAAATTTCCCTATGGCAAACAACAGATGGACAGCAATGCTTAACCTGGGAAGCACACACGGGTTGGGTGCGTTCTATTGTATTTAGTGTCGATGGACAAACCTTATTTAGTGGTAGTGATGACCAAACTGTTAAACAATGGGATCTCACAGGTCGATGCCTACAAGTATTCAGGATGCACACAGGCTTTGTTTGGTCTGTAGCACAGGCTAGGCAAGAAAACTATTCAGTCCTTGCCAGTGGTGGTATGGATCAAACGGTTAAATTATGGGATATTCAGACAGGGGAATGTCTGAAAAGTCTTGAAGGACACACAGATTGGATCTGGGCGATCGCTCTGAGTAAAGATGGTAAAACTTTAGCAAGTGGTAGCGCCGACCATACTATCAAACTTTGGCATGTTAATACAGGTGAGTGCCAGAAAACACTGCAAGCACACACGGGGATTGTGTGGTCTGTAGCATTTAATGCCGATGACAAAATGCTGGTAAGTGGTAGCGCTGATGGCACTGTGAGGATTTGGGATTTAGAAGCAATGCAGTGTTTGCAAACTCTCCACGGTCATACAGCCCATGTCTGGTGTGTAGCTTGTAGTGCTGATGGTCAAACGCTAGCAAGTGGCAGTGGTGATACAACAATTCGCTTGTGGGACATTCACACTGGAGAATGCCTGAAAACTTTGTTAGGGCACACCCACACCGTGCGATCGCTGACATTCACTCCAGATGGAAAAACCTTGATTGCCAGTGATGACAACCAGACTGTTAAGTTCTGGAATATTCCTACAGGACAGTGTTTCCGAACTTTTCGCGGACATGGTAGCGGTGTGTGGGCATTAGCGACCTCTCCACTTGATGAAAATGACCGCAGCCAAGTCTTAGCCAGTGGTGAAGACCAAACAGTTAAACTATGGGATATTCATACTGGTAAGTGTATCAAAACCTTGACTGGCCATACTAATTGGGTACGAACCGTAGCTTTTCATCCCCAAGGTAATACCATTGCCAGTGGCGGTGCAGATGAAACAGTGAGAATTTGGGACATAGAGACAGGAGAATGCCTGCAAGTCTTACGAGGTCATAGAAACTGGCTACTTTCAGTTACCTACACTCCCGATGGACAAACCTTAGCCAGTAGTGGTAGCGACAAGCAGGTACGGATTTGGGATGTCAATACTGGGAAATGTCTGGGTGTATTATGTAATCACACTAATATTGTCTCATCACTTGTTTATAGTCCTGATGGCAAGATGCTAATTAGTTGCTGTGCAGATTCCCTAATTCGAGCTTGGGATGTTGCTACAGGGGAATGCTTGAAAATTTTTCGTGGGCACACAAACGGCGTGTGGTCAGCTAAATTTAGTCCAGATGGGCAAACCTTGTATAGTAGCAGTCAAGATGCAACCATCAAAATTTGGGATTTCAAGACTTGCCAATGTCTAAGAACCTTGAAAGGACATACTCATGCTGTGATCAGTGCTGCCAGTCCCGATGGTTGTCTGCTGGCAAGCGGAGGAACCGACCAAACCGTGAGAATTTGGGATATGAAAACTGGGAAGTGCTTGAGAGTGTTGATTGGACACACACGATGGATTTTTGCGATCGCATTTATCCATTCTCCGGTCAAAAGTCCAATTCTTGCTAGCAGCAGTGAAGACCAGACCATCCGCTTATGGAATGTCGAAACAGGTGAATGTCTGAAAATTCTCAGAACTCCTAGACCTTATGAAGGCATGAATATTACAGGGGTCGTTGGTTTGACGGAATCTGTGCGATCGTCACTTTTGGCACTAGGAGCTATAACAGAAGGTTCTTAAATAAATTAAATATGCATAACGCAGATTAATTTGATTCTTTAATCCGATTTATAGCGATAATTCGTGATCATAAATGACCGCAATTAAATTTGACCTTAACCCAAAATGCCAAAACGCCGACGACAATTTCGATATCTATAATCCAAAATTATTGCATATTTCTAGGCGACGATTAACGTGTTCAACAGTGATTTTTAATCGATTAAGTTCTTGATTATATTTTTTCTGGTCTGTTGTTAACTTCTTACATTCATGGTTTTTGTCGGGGTGACAAAGAAGCTACAAAGCAGACTGGATGATAGACATAGCACCTATAACCTTGTGCAAATAGGGTAGTTTATTGGGCTTTAAACGTATTAAATCATGAGCTAAATCAGCCCAAAACTCCATCGCACCCACTTATAATTGGTCGTACAAACCAATCCAAAATGCACTGTATCGGCGCAAATAATGTGCAGATTTTGTGTAGATAGTAAACAAGAGCTACAACAAGATATTAAAATCTAGCTATTATGTAGTTTGAGCCGATTTTCAATAAGTTTCAGCCCACAAGCTAAGAGGTTGTTTTAAAAGTATTTTGCTGTGACTTTAGGCACTTATAGATCCCCCCTATGCCTTGAAAAGGGGGGAACCGGAATCAAAGTCCCCCTTTTTAAGGGGGATTTAGGGGGATCTAGAATGTTTTGCTACTAACAAGAGGACTTTCAAACATCCTCTAAAGCCTGGGGCTATATATTAATACAGTTGATTTAAGGTTGATAGATGTAGTTGAAATCCAGATTATGAGAGATCCAATCCACTATATAAAATCTACCACTGCCACGAGAATAGCTTTTGCTGTTAATATTCATGAAAAGTTTTGACTCCATTTAATGAAAAAAGTGTAGTCTTATGCATCCTGTATAATTGCTTAAATATTCAATAGCCTAATTCCACTCTAGAAATCGTAATAATAACCAAAAGTTTTATTTGCTAAATTTAAAAGTTTCAATTTCCAGGTTTACTTGTTGATGTAGTAAAGTCCAAAATAGAATTTATTAGATATTTATGTTCTTGAGCACTAAGATTGCAATTTTTATAATATTCATTTAGGAAGTCGATAATGATTAAACTTGCAGATTCTAGTTTTACCCTTTTCCTGGCTGCTTTGAGAGCCTGATACAATCCAGGATAAGCATGATTATTGCTAATCCCTATCTGCTCATCTGGTGTCCAACACTTAAATACGTAACCTTCAGACAACGGAATTAATTCAATTAACCATCCACTATATGAATCTCGCAATTTTATCCTACTACTCTTTTCTCTACCCATTGATTAGTATTTTCGCTTTTTTCTATGTACAAATAATAAAGATATAACCTATGTATATAATTACTGTGCAGAATTTGTGTAGATTTTGTGTAGGCATAAAAGCACAATAAATTTATGTAATAAATTACGAAATATTAATATATTCTTATGTTTGTATAAGTTCAAAAAGTATTAGAAAATACTATAGGACTCATATCTGATTTTTGAATAAGATTTCAGATAACACCCTTAAAAAACAGGCTTTTCAGTCTGAGTATGTTTTCAGAAATCAAATCGGAGTCCTATATGATAATTGTTATATTTTTGGAGAAAGATTATTTCTGCTTGAGACGATAGCCTAATCCATGAACTGTTTCAATAAAATTTTCTGGCGCACCCAAAGCTCTGAGCTTTTGTCGAAGACATCTAATATGAGAGCGAACAGTCTCCTCTACTGGAGAATCATCTACTGCCCAAACCTGCTCAATAATGCTAGAACGACTCAGTACACGTCTGCCATTAGCAACCAGCAATTCTAAAATGGCATACTCTTTTAGTGTTAATGTCAATGGATAAGAATCATAAGTAGCCTCATAATTACTGAGATTTAGGTGTAACTTCTCCCAAGATAAATTCATTGTGCTTGCGGAGCTACCACGTCTGAGTAAGGCACGTACACGAGCCATTAACTCTTCTAAATCAAATGGTTTAGCAACATAATCATCTGCTCCTGCGTCTAAACCAGCAATTTTATCAGCTACAGTATCACGAGCTGTCAACATCAGCACTGGGGCGCTAGTGTTTTGATATACTGGATTAGTAGTGCTAGCAGTACGCAACCTTTGACAAAATCGGATGCCATCTAGCCTTGGTAAAGTTACATCCAATACCACCAAGTCGTACTTAAATAATTCTGCTGAATTCCAAGCTGCTTCTCCATCTTTGGCAACATCTACTACATACTGCCGTCTAATTAAAGCTTCTGTAAGTACCTCTGCCAGTTGAATATCATCTTCAACTACAAGAATTCGCATAATTTATTCCTTTGTTTAGCAGTAGGTAAGTATTAGTTTAAATTTATCACGTATGCTCAAATTATAATATTCAATCTTTTTCTTTTTTAGAGAATATCTTAACTTTATGATGTGGCAATTTATCAAATTTTTTCCCCAACGAAAATGGATAGCTGGAGGTTTTGCTTTAACTTTATTGCTTATGGGAATAGTTACTTTCGCTTCTTTTAAGAATACAATTGAAATCAAACAAGGTGCTAATAAGGTGCAGAATACTTATCAGACCCTCAATACTTTGACAAATTTTTCTGCGGCAATGACATCGGCAGAATCAGCACGACGAGGATACATATTTTTGGGAAGTGAA
Organism: Nostoc sp. UIC 10890; assembly: GCF_054786515.1. Taxonomy (NCBI): domain Bacteria; kingdom Bacillati; phylum Cyanobacteriota; class Cyanophyceae; order Nostocales; family Nostocaceae; genus Nostoc; species Nostoc sp. UIC 10890. The sequence goes on along the minus strand of NZ_JBSGKF010000001.1, from coordinate 33,221 downwards.
CAAGATTTAAAGCGTTATCAAAATGAAATAATAAATATACAATCTCAACTCAAGCTGTTAAAAGAACAAATACATCCTAGTTTGACCCAGCAACAAAAACTTATACAGATGAACTCGTTGGTTAATGAAAGATTAGCTCTTTTGAAACAATCAATAGAACTTTATCAAAAAGATAAAACAGCATTAGAAGCACAAACTAATATTACTGCTCGTAGTGTTAAGCTTCGACAAGAAATCTTACGTATAATAGCAAATATTGAAGCGGAAGAACAACGTTATTTACAAAGCTTTCTAGAAGAATCTGAGAACAGCATTCACTTGAGAATTTTAATGGAAATAGTAGGAACTATTTTAAGTTTCGCAGTAATTTTTAGTTTATGTATTATTCTTGTTCGGCAATGGATAAAACGCGAAAAAATTGAGTTTTTAGAATTTTCACTAGCGCAGCAAAAAGAATTGGGAGAATTAAAAATTCGCTTGTTTTCGATGATTTCTCATGAATTTCGTACACCTTTAAGCATCATTTTGCTATCATCTCAATTATTGCAAGAGATTCTTGAGGAATTGGTAGATGAGAAGCAGTTAAAAAATCTTTATCGGATTCAGTCTTCAGCTAAATTAATGAATCATCTGCTGACAGATATATTGACCTTAACAAGATCAGAAGCGGGGAAATTGGATTACAAACCTCAATTAATTAATCTAGAAAATTTCTGCTTAAATTTGGTAGAAGATTTACAAATTTTTGGTACAACACCACATTTAATAGAGTTTAGAAATCATGGGCAGTGTTTTCGAGCTAATCTAGATGAAAAACTGCTGTATTCCATCCTCAGTAACTTACTTTTAAATGCTATTAAGTACTCATCTCCTAAAAGTAAGATATACTTGGTTTTAAACTCAAAAGCAGATGCTGTATTTTTTCAAGTAATAGACCAAGGAATAGGTATTCCAACAACAGAACAAGAACAAATTTACGAGCCTTTTTATCGAGGTCAAAATGTGAATAATATTGTTGGTACGGGACTAGGTTTAGCGGTTGTTAAAAAGTGTGTAGAACGACACAAAGGAGAAATCCATTTAGAAAGTCAAGTAGGAGTTGGAACTACATTTACTATTAAAATCCCTCATAAAAATATCGTAACATCTGCCTAAATAATTAAAGCTATTATTAGCAATAGTAGAGTATTTTATTTCCTCATGTGAGCGCGATTACTCCGTTGTTAACTACTGGTATTGTAGACTAAAAAATACTTGTAATATTAGTGGCCACTCGCACTTATTAAACCTATTCGAGAACAAGAAGAAACTTCTTATCAAGACACTAGCTTTTAAGCAGAGAATCGCTGGCAGCAATCCCTATAACTTCGGGCAAGTCGTAGTAAAGAATTAGTTAGCGTCCCATTCCTTACACAAATTAAGAATAAGTACGGTCTAGAACGCCTAAAAAAGCTAATTGATAGTGATGCTTTAGCAATTTATGCCAACTAGCGTAAGTGCTGCAATTTCAGTACGAGTAAGCCGACTGAAGCTGGGGATGTGGTAGTACACAGCCATCTGTCAAGGTCTGGCTGTCGTATGAGATATTTACCCAACCGTTGGGAAAGCCCATGATCGCGCTGACAAAAAGTGGATTGAGAGAACGATTTGGAGTGCTGTCCACCTCGTAACAAAGGTTTCTGCCGCCTTTAGTTGGTTTCCTGTAATTGTTGTTGGCATCTATTTTGGTTGGTGTGGGTATGACAGCAGCCGACAGATGCAGCGTTTGTCCCGGCTTTCTCGTACTGATTCCAGGATGTATCCCGTCTTGGGCTTTGGGAGTAGGCAATAATCCAAATTCTTTCCCGCTTGTGGACAGCCCCCACTTGGTTAACATTCAAGTTCAACTGGCACGATGGAGATTAACTTTTGATAGTATTTGGTCTGATGATAACGAACGCAGAAATATGTCCGAGCAAACTAGTGCTTGGTCAGGACGAGTATTAGAGATGTCAGGGTTGCTGTCCGAATCCATCTAAAATTTTATTTAAAGACTGTTGCCTTCATGTACATAAATACTGAAACACCCACCAATTCTCCAGATATTTACTCAATTTTGAGTCAAACTCAACGCTTGCGAGTTAGTGATGGAGAGATTAAACCCGTTTTAAATGGTTGCTCTAATACTTCAAAGTTGCTCGTGCTTATTTGGTCGCAGTTGGGAGATTTTGATAACTTAGAATATGCTTGGTGGCTGCGAAAAGAATTTGAAGAGATTGAAGCCAGAGGAATCACAATTCGTGCTATTGGAATTGGAGATCGCAATTCTGGGATCAAGTTTTGCGAATATACTGGCTTTCCTCAAGAATGGTTATTTGTGGATGCAAAGGCTGAAATTCACGAGCTTTTACGGCTTTATCGCGGCTTATCTATACAATTTCCTTTGCTATCAAGTTCACAAACAGCTTGGCTTAATTTAATCTTAATGTGTGCAGGAATTCGTAGCCCTGGAACTCTCAAAGAAGTTTTTCGGGGTTACAAAGGTGATAAAAAAGCACCTCAATTAATTGCTGATGAGGAAGTTATCAAAGGTACACCTTTACCACCAATAAAAGGTTCGTTTTTCAAAGCGGCTGGAGGAAAAGGTTTTCAGCGCCCATTTGAATTAGCAACCCTGCGCCTGCGAAACATGACTGAAGTTTTGAGAAACTGGAATATTTATGTACCAGATTCATCTTATTTGACACAACGGGGAGGCACTTTTCTATTTGATTCCCAAGGTCAGTTAATTTACGAACATCGCGATCGCGGGATTCTTGGTTTTGCTGAAAATATGAGCAATCCCTTATCTTTTTTGTATAAGTAATTAATCGGCAAGGGTGGGTGTTGGCGGATTGTCAGCGCAGTGAATGACTTTAGTTGCAGTGTGAGAATATGGAATGGCGAACACACCGTTGGCTTGCAACATCTGAAATCTTACGAATACTTACCTGCCTAGTGTGAGCAGATGCAGGTGATTTGCGATGGCGTAACCGCCCACCGTAGGTGATCGCATCAATCGAGTGTATTCCGATTCGGTGGAGGAGACAGTCAAAAGTCTGTTGCAGTCGTTGGGTAAGGTGAATCGGCCTTATTTAACGGCTGTCGAAGAGAAATTGTTGACGCTTCTGGAGTCGGAGTATGGGAGAATACACTGAACAATTTTGGCAATTTGCGAACAAGATGGCAACAGTCATCCCATACTTAATCAGCAATGCCACAATGACTGAAACCAATGCCATGATTCGCATCATGAGGATCGCGTAGCGATAAAAGACTACCTTCGAGTTTTACAGTTCCAGCTTCAAGAGGTTCAGCCCCGAACAAGGCACGCACCGTTTGACTACGACCAGAGCCGAGCAAACCCGCAAGCCCAACGATTTCGCCATGCCGCATTTCAATGGAAACACCATTAAGCCGTTTTTTATATTTGAGAGCTTCCGCTTGCAGTAGTACTGGCTGACAAGGCGTGTTTTGCGACTGTCCTGTAAACAACACCAATTAGATAGCTAGGGCTCACAATGATAGCCAGCGATCGTTACTGTTACGATCTAAGTTGTGATACTGCTCAATATAGGGTTCAGTTTGGCTCACAAGCAGATATTCACAAAAGCTGGCAATCGAGCGATATTTTCTGAATTTATCCCCGCGATCATAAGCTTCAGTAGAGGGTGATAAAACTTCGACGATAAGCATTGGATTCAGAATTTCATCATTGCGATCGTTATTAAACTCTGGTTCGCCATTAACAACCATCAAATCGGTATAAGTCCCACACTGATATTCAGGAATCCAAACTCGCAAGTCGCTGTTATACAAACGAAAATCGGTGTCTCTCAGTAAAAACCCTAAGTAAATTAAGAAGTTGCTGGCGATCGCGCTATGAGATTCCGAACCTCCCGACATAGTAATAATCTCATTATGCCCGGTTTGATCTGAATAGTGGTGGAACGTTTGACTCGTGGGCAGATGATGTTCCTTGTTTCGCAGTAGAAATCCGTGATGGTGAAGTCTGGGTAAATTTAGCACCATTAGTTAACCCTCATGCTCACTACCGCCAACGTCTGCAAGACGGTTTAGAGCAGAATATTTCTTTAGTGATTGCCAAATCAACACTCGCACTGTTAGATATAGGGGTGAATCTGGTAGAACCATTTCTCATGGGGTTAGAATTTGGTACTCATTTGGATGTTACGGAAGTCCTATCAAAACACCCCACCTAGACGCACTAGCTGCCAATGGCTTGCGCTACAACAATCTACATACGACGGCATTGTGTTCACCCACCCGTTCTTGCCTTCTAACTGGGCGCAATCACCATTCTAACGCCATGTCCTGCATTACAGAAGGGTCTACGGTCTGGCTATGTTCGGACGCGGCAGGCTTCGTCATTGGATGAACTGCTTTGACTTCTACACCTGAAACTGAATTTTTAACCAACAACGTAGCAGAATAACCCTGTTCTTCTTGCTTCTGAGTTTAATTAGCGATCGCAACGCCCAGATCAAACGCAAAAAGCTGTGGAGATAAATTGCTTCACCCATCAGGGAATACTAAATCTGGAAGTATTAAAGATTTAGCAATATGCTTAACACTATTGTCAGTATTCCTGGATATCGCATTAGCAAAAAACTCTACAACGGTTCTCGAACTCTGGTTTATCGCGGTTATCGAGAAACTGACTCATTACCTGTTGTGATTAAATTGCTCAAAAATCTTTATCCGAATTTCAGCGAACTCTTATCATTTCGTAATCAGTACACCATAGCTAAAAATCTCAACTCACCTCTAATCATCCAAACCTACAGCTTGGAACCATATCAAAATGGCTATGCGTTGGTAATGGAAGATTTTGGCGGGATTTCTCTTAAAGATTATTTCATCTCTAACCAGACGCGACATACCGCTTTTCTACAAGAGTTTTTACAAATTGCGATCGCACTGTGCAACACCTTAGATATACTCTACCGCGAACGGATTATTCATAAAGATATCAAACCAGCCAATATTCTAATTAATCCTGAAACTAAACAAGTTAAATTAATTGACTTTAGTATTGCATCTCTGCTACCACGAGAAACCCAAACGCTGATCAGTCCAAATGTATTAGAAGGGACACTCAGTTATTTATCACCAGAACAAACAGGCAGAATGAATCGAGGGATTGACTATCGAACTGATTTTTATGCTCTAGGTGTAACTTTTTACGAATTACTAACTGGAAGCTTACCATTTAGATCAAACGATCCAATGGAGTTGCTACATTGTCATATTGCAAAAGTTCCAGAAAAAATCAAAAGCGAAGAAATTCCACAAGTGATTTCAGATATTGTCATAAAATTGATAATGAAAAATGCTGAAGATCGCTATCAGAGTGCATTAGGATTAAAATCCGATTTTGAAAAATGTTTACATCAGCTAAAAGGAACTGGCACAATTGATAGCTTTGAAATTGCCCAAAGTGATGTGTGCGATCGCTTTATTATTCCCGATAAACTCTATGGACGGGAAGCCGAAATAGCTGCCCTCATTGAAGCCTTTGAAAGAGTTAGCAAAGGTGCAACTGAAATGATTCTGGTCGCTGGTTTTTCAGGCATTGGTAAAACTGCCGTTGTTAACGAAGTTCATAAACCGATAGTGCGCCAACGCGGTTATTTTATCAAAGGCAAATATGACCAATTTCAACGGAATGTTCCCTTTATCGCCTTTGTGCAAGCATTCCGAAATTTAATGGGCCAATTATTAACAGAAAGTGATGCTCAAATTCAGCAATGGAAAATTAAAATTTTAGAAGCTGTAGGTGAAAATGGACAAGTAATTATTGAAGTGATTCCCGAATTAGAAAGAATTATTGGCAAACAAACGCCAGCCATAGAATTATCAGGAAGCGCATCACAAAATAGATTTAATTTATTATTTCAAAAATTTACTCAAGTTTTCACTAGCGTTGAACATCCATTAGTAATATTTTTAGATGATTTGCAGTGGGCTGATTTGGCATCACTGAAATTAATGCAGTTATTAATGGCTGATACAAAGTATCTGTTATTAATTGGTGCTTATCGAGATAATGAAGTAAATCCAGTGCATCCGTTGATGTTGAGTGTCAGTGAGATGCAAAAAACAGCAGCAAATATTAACACAATTACTTTAGCATTATTAAGTCAAGCGGATGTGAATCAATTAATTTCTGCAACGCTTAAATGTTCAGAAAAGTTAGCGTTACCAATTTCACAAATAGTCTATCAAAAAACTTCTGGAAATCCATTTTTTGGTACTCAATTTCTTAAATCATTATACCAGGATGGGCTAATTAAATTTAACTTGACAGAGGGACACTGGCAATGTGATATCACACAAATTAATCAACAAGCAGTCACGAATGATGTCGTTGAATTCATGGTAGTGCAATTACGAAAGCTATCACAACCAACTCAAGAAGTTTTGAAATTAGCTGCTTGTATTGGAAATCAGTTTGATTTGAAAACATTGGCAGTTGTTTTAGAACAATCGCAAGCAGAAACGGCAACTAATTTGTGGAATGCATTGCACGAGGGTTTAATTTTACCTACTAGCGAGGTCTATAAATTTTATCTTAGTGAGGGAAATCAAGCTATTGCTGAAGAAAATTCGGAAATTGTTAACTATAAATTTTTACACGATCGCGTCCAAGAAGCTGCATACTCTCTTATCCCTGAAGCACAGAAAAAAGCTACCCATCTACAAATAGGTAAGCTATTACTTCAAAACACACCTGAAATCCAAAAAGAAGAAAAAATCTTTGAAATTGTTAATCAGTTAAATATTGCATTAACACTTATTATTGATCCAATTGAACGAGAACAACTCCTCAAATTGAATTTAAAAGCAGGTAGAAAAGCACAATTGGCAACTGCTTATATATTAGCAGTTGAATATTTGACAATAGGTTTAGAACTTTTACCTCATGAGAGTTGGTATAGCCAGTACGAGCTAACACTATTACTATATCAATCCATTACAGAAGTACTTTGTCTGAGTGGTGACTTTGAACGCATGGAAAGCTATGCAACTGTTGTTATGCAACAAGCAAAAACTCTCCTCGAACAAATTCCTATCTACAATGTCAAAATTCAAGCCTACATGGCACAGGCACAGCACAAGAATGCTTTGCAAACTGCACTGGCTGTTCTTCAATCAATAGGAGTGGAACTGCCTCAACAAGTCAATCAAACTGATATTGAGTGTGAACTGGAGCAAACAAAACATCTTTTGGCAGATAAACCAGCGATAGATTTACTAGAACTGCCAAAAATGACCGATGAAAATATTCTGGCAGCAATGCAAATTTTGTCGAGTATTATGTCAGCGGCCTATCAAGCCAATCCCGCATTGTTTCGAGTAATTATCTTTAAACAAGTTCAACTATCAATCCTCTATGGTAATGCTCCAGAATCTACCTATGCTTATGCTAGTTACGGACTTATACTCTGCGGCGTTCTAGGAGAAATTGATACAGGATATGAATTTGGGGAAATGGCATTAGTGTTGGTTGACCATTTAAATGCTTTTAAGCTGAAATCAAAAACTCTATTTGCAGTAAATTGTTTTATTCGACATTGGAAATCGCCTGTTAAAGACACTTTAAATCCTCTTTTGCAAGCCTATACAAGCGGTTTAGAAACTGGTGATATTGAATATGCTGTAATGTCTGCCTATGTTTTTGGCAGATATGCCTATTTGAGTGGTCATGGTTTAGAGGAATTAGCCCAAGCTATGGGAAACTATGGCACAATTATGCACCAGTTTAAGCAAACTACCTATTTGAATTTCAATAGCATCTATTATCAATCAGTTTTAAATTTGTTGGGAATGTCAGACAATCCTTGTTTTTTAATTGGCGAAGTTTATGATGAAGTTGCAATGTTACCTCTGCATCAAGCTGCCAATCAAACTAGTATTATTTGTCAGCTTCATTTTTGTAAATTGCTTTTGTGTTATCTCTTTGGCAAATATCAAGAAGCACTAAAAAACGTCGGTGTTGTAGAGAAATATTTAACCAGCGTGACTGGATTAGTGCTAATTCCAACCTTTTATTTTTATGAGGCTTTGACTAATTTAGCTTTATATAAAGACTGCTCAATAACTGAGCAAAAATTGATTATTGAGCGAGTAGCAGAAACTCACAAAAAACTAAAAAAATGGGCAGAAAGTGCGCCACAGAATTATGCCCACAAATACAACTTGGTAGAAGCTGAAAGCTTTCGGATATTAGGACAAAAAACCGAAGCAATAGAATTGTACGATCGCGCCATATCTCTTGCCAAAGAAAACGGCTACATTCAAGAAGAAGCACTTAGCAACGAACTAACAGCCAAATTCTACCTCGACTGGGGTAAAGAAAAAATCGCCCAAGTCTATATACAAGAAGCATACTACTGCTACGCCCGTTGGGGAGCTAAAGCCAAAGTTAATCACCTAGAAAAAACTTATCCCCAACTACTGCAACCCATCTTGCAACACCAACAAATCAATCTCAATCCCTTAGAAACCATTGCTTTTCGTGGTACAGCCTCATCTTCTAGTACTGGCAGCACTAGTATTGTTGATGTTCTAGATTTTACCTCTGTTTTCAAAGCTGCTCAAGCTATTTCCAGTTCTCTAAAATCAGATCAACTCATTGCTAGCCTCACTCGCATTATCCTAGAAAACTCTGGCGCGAAAAAAGTTGTACTAATTCTTCCCCAAGAGGAAAACACTTGGGAAGTTAAAGCAATTACCTTTATTGAGCATGAGGAAATACAAACTATCCTCAACTCACAACCACTAGATAATTGTCAAGATGTTCCTGTAAAAATTATTAATTATGTCAAAAATACTCAACAAACAATTGTTATAGACAATTGTAAAACAGATATTCCTGGGGTAATTGGGGAATATCTGTTAGAACATCAACCCCAGAGTGTGCTGTGTGTCCCGATTATTAATCAAGGATATTTGCTAGGTATTCTATATTTAGAAAATAGCTTGACTCAAGGAGTTTTTACTAACAATCGCCTCAGCGTTATTAACCTTCTTTCATCTCAAGCTGCAATATCTCTAGAGAATGCTCGACTTTATCAACAAGCTGGGCAAGCATTACAAGAGTTACAACAAGCACAATTACAAGTTGTTCAAAGCGAAAAAATGTCTGCATTAGGTAATTTAGTTGCTGGGGTAGCCCATGAAATGAACAATCCTTTGGGCTTTATTGCTGCCAGTCTCCAACAAGCTAAACCCACTATTGCAGATATTTTTGAACACTTAAAACTATATCAAGAAAGTCTACCCAATCCCAGCGATGAAATAAAATATCATGCCGAGGATATTGACTTAAATTATAGTTTATCAGACTTAACCAAGATCATTGATTCTATGACAATGGCGTGCGATCGCCTCCGCAACATCAGCACCAGTCTTCGGACTTTCTCCCGTGCTGATAAAGATTACAAAGTGCCGTTTAATATCCACGAAGGTATTGACAGCACTATTTTAATTCTCAAACATCGTCTGAAAGCTAATGAAGAACGTCCAGAAATTGAAGTGGTCACTGATTACGGTAATTTGCCCCAGATTGAATGTTTTCCTGGGCAATTAAATCAGGTATTTATGAATATTCTGGCAAATGCCATTGATGCGCTAGATGAATCAAATATTGGACGGAGTTTTACAGAAATCCAGTCTAATCCCAACCAAATTAGAATTAAAACCTCCTTAGAAAATGAAGGCGTGAAAATTGCGATCGCAGATAATGGTCAGGGAATCGATGAAAAAGTGCAAGAAAAGATATTTGACCACTTATTTACTACAAAAGGCGTGGGTAAAGGTACGGGGTTAGGATTAGCGATCGCGCGTCAGATTGTCACAGAGAAGCATGGAGGAACAATCGAGGTAAAGTCTAGACCAGGCGAAGGTACTGAATTTGCAATCGAGCTACCGATTTAGCATATCCACACGAACTTTCTGTAAATATTTCAACCTAAATACTAATCTCTGTGACTCCATGTTTACCCAATTTAGACAAATTCTTCCGAAACAGTGGTGTGTCCGTTTCGTTAAGAAGCGCCCCACCTCACTTCGCACTTTCTCTCGTGCCGATCGCGATTACAAAGTACCATTTAACATTCACGAAGATATTGATAGCACTATTCTTATTCTTAAACATCGTCTGAAAGCTAACGAACAACGTCCCACTATTGAAGTTGTCACAAACTCTGGAGCAGAAATATTTTGCGCCGATACTTTGGAGAAAAATCCGTTGGCGATTATTATTGCACCTAATAGAGGAATAATTGAGGCTTTGTAGCTCAATGATTGTTTGTTCATGGTAGTTTTCGATTTTATTTGAGGGTTAAATACCTCTGTTAAGAGCAGAGTTGACAGCATTTCTGGCAAAAACTGCCAAAATTACCTATACACAAGCTCGTAGTTGACAAGGTAGATTGGAATACCATAACTTTTAAACTACTGACAATAGGTTAAAAAACCTTACAGGAAACTTTAAAGGAATTTTAAGGACTTATTGTTTTTGCCAACTTTGTCCCAGAACCGCCTGACTGTACGCCCAATCTCTGCATTTAGCCAAAACTGCGATGGCGCGATCGCCCGCCGGAGGCGATCGCACAAGAACAACAAAAGCCGACTCAAGCAGATCGTTGAGTTTGCAGACTCCGATTTTCAGGGTGGGATCACCCTGTAGAAATTCACCACAGCCGTAATAACTTCCGTTTGTTTGCCATTTATGACAAAATCTTGTGCAGAAGTCCGTAAAAGCGCACAATCAAGCTGTATCTAGCTTCAACCCTTGCTTTCACAAGCCCTGCCATGCCGCAAGACTTCTCTCACCAGAACCTCAGAGGTCGTTCATTCAAAGGTCAAGACTTTACTGGTGCAAACTTTAGTCACGCAGATATTCGGGGAACAGATTTTTGTGGGGCTAATTTGAGAGAAGCTGACTTCAGACATGCCCAAGCGGGACTGCAAGGCCAGTGGGCAATTTTCCTAGTCTTGGTCTCATGTTTGTTGTCGGGAATCTCAGGATTTATCTGGTATTTAAATGGTTATTTGCTCTTGCTAATATTTGAAGGCTCTCTGCTTAGTAACCAGTTTTTGGGTTGGACTACTTTAATACTACTGATTGTCTTCTTTTTCACTACGATTCGCCAAGGAGTAGGAGCTGGGTTAGGAATCTTTGCCGTAGCTGTAGCGATAGCCGCATCTGTAATTATATTTTTGGGCGACACTGTTGGAGCAGGAACTGTAGCCGGAGTCTTTGCAGGATCTGGATTTGGAGCTTTGATCGCAGCAGTGGCTGTAGTTGGAGCCGGAGCCTTTGCTTTCACTATAGCCTTCATTACAGCTTTCGCTATCGCTGGAGTTTTAGCTGGAGCAAACGCCTTCGTTATAGCTGTAGCCTTAGCTGGACTGTTGATTAGCATCTATATCACTTCGCAAGCAATGAAAGAAGATGAAAAATATTCCTGGGTTCGTAATCTTGCTATTATCTTGGCTGCAACAGGAGGTACGAGTTTTCGTGGCGCTAACTTGACTAATACTGATTTCACAGCAGCTAAACTTAAAAGTACAGATTTCCGCAACGCTATCCTTACCAATACCCGTTGGCATCAAGTTAAAATGCTTGACCGTGTTCGTCCTGGTTTGAGTTATCTTCAAAACCTGCAAATACGTCAATTACTAACTACAGGTCAGGGACAGGAAAAAAACTTTGACCATCAAGACTTGCGAGGGGTCAATTTACAAGGAGCTAATTTAGCAGATGCCAGCTTCATAGGTACTGATCTTAGCGAAGCCAACTTGCAAGACGCAGACTTATCCAGAGCAAAACTAAAGCAAACTCAATTAGACGGAACCGACTTCACGGGCGCTACTCTCACTGGAGCCTACATTGAAGACTGGGGTATTACGACTGATACCAATTTTGACGGCGTGAAATGCGAATACGTTTATATGCGGCTCCCAACAAAAGAAAACCCAGACCCTCACCGCAAACCAGACAATAGACAAGAAGTTTTTGCTCCGGGTGAGTTTGGGGATTTCATCAAGCCCATCTTCGACACTCTTGACCTCTATCATAGTCAGGGAGTTGACCCCAGAGCGATCGCCATTTCGTTTAAGCAGTTAGCAGAAAATAACCCCGATGCTGAATTAGAAATAGTGGCAATGGAAAAACGAGGGCAGGATAAGTTTCTGCTTCGTGCCAAAACCGCAGTAACGGCTGACAAATCTGAACTGAGTGCAGAGTATTTCACTACCTATAATCAGCTAAAAGCTTTGGCAGAGCAAGAAGTTCAAAAGTTAATAGCAGAGAAAGATAAGAGAATTACTGATCTACAGAATATGGTAGTGACAGCACTACAGCGCCCCAGCTTCTATGCTCAAAGTTATCAAAATCAAGGAGATACTATAATGTCGGAAAGCTCAAAACAATTATTCAACAACAACTTACAGGGCGCTCAATTCGGTGGCGGTCTGGTCAACGCCGACACCGTAAACGCGCACCAAATCGGCGGCAATATCACCAACTACAACCCTGAACAAAAGCAGAACCTAGCTCAAGCCGCAGCAGAGATTCAGCAGCTTCTCAACCAACTGAGCCAGACATACCCCACTACAACGACATCACAGAAAATGACTATGGTAGCTAGGGCTGTAGACGAGATTGAAAATAACCCAACATTGAAAGTGCGAGTAATTGGGGCATTGAAGGCTGGAGGGACTGAAGCATTTAAAGAGCTAATTGATCATCCTTTAGTTAATATTCTGCTGGCATCAATTGAAGGATGGCAGGAGGCGGAGTAACTTTTCTGTCACTACATTTTAACAATCAAATATGTATCTAAAAACACTTACTTTCTCATGCGACCACTTTTCAGGATTTGGCACGGGCGCGGCGGAACCTTCGCCTTCATGATCCGCTTTGACTTCTGCACCCGAAACCGAGTTTTCCACTAACAACATAGCAGAGTGATCCTGTTCTACAAGCTTTGGTGTTTGATTAGCGATGGCTACGCCCGCCGCAGGCATCGCAGAATTTAGGGATTTTTCATTTTGAGCGATGGGCGCGGCGGAACCAGTATCTTCTCTACGAGAAGCTACGCGAACATGATAGTCTTTCGGCTCAACGCCACAAGAGAGGTTTTCAGCCAACAACGTTCGCGCAGCGTCTCGTAGAGAAGTAGATTGACTCGGTGCAGCATCCACAAGCGTTAGCGTCGTGCAGTCCATTGCCACAGGCAAATCTTTCTCTAACTCTTCCACGCTTTTAACAGTCTGAGGCGACGCGCCCCTCAAGGGCGCGTGAGCCGTCTCCTCCTCACGCGGATTTTGTGTAAGCGTGTCAGAGACACAGTTCACGAACTCATCATTTGAGTTCGTGAACTGTTCCTGAGTAGTTCGTGAGAGTTTTTGAAACCCTTGCTCTGATTGACCTGAAATAGATGCTTGATTTAAAGCACGTATTTCTTCAGAGCCAGCATCTTTATCTGAAATTTCAGCATCTGGTTGCTGATTAAAAGAATTGTTTTTCTCCCAAAATTCCTTTATCCGGCTGCCATGCAAATTCTTCACCATCCAGGTAACGGTTTCTCGGCTATCCTGTATCGACAAGTCCTGCTTGAAAATGAATAACCCGCTTTCGGAGAGAATTTTCTTCGCAGAGATAAAAGTACTGTAGCCTAAAGACCATAAAGAAATGTGGGTCTACGAAATTATCGACAAGCAACTCTTGGGGAGTTGTCTATCTGTTATTATCAGTTCTGTTCAAGTCAGATAGAAATTATTCTTGGAGATAAACAATGGGCAAGAAATATGATGTTTATGGTGTAGGTAATGCCTTAGTAGATATAGAATACGAAGTATCTCCAGAGTTACTACAAGAGCTAAAGATTGACAAAGGTGTAATGACACTGCTAGATGAAGACAGTCAAAATCATATTTTGGAAAATCTCAAAAATCTTCATTGCCATAAGAGTTGTGGGGGATCAGCCGCGAACACAATGGTGGCAATTAGTCAATTAGGAGGAAAAGCTTTTTATTCCTGTAAAGTGGCTAATGATGAATTTGGAGACTTTTACATCGAAGATTTACTCAAATCTCAGGTAGATACCAACTTAATAAATGGCGACCGCCAATCAGGAATTACAGGTAAATGTTTGGTGTTAGTAACTCCCGATGCAGATCGTACCATGAATACGTTTTTAGGAATTACTGGAGAATTTTCTACACAAGAATTAGTATCATCAGCGCTCACTGATTCAGAATACATATATATAGAAGGATATTTAGTGGCTTCTCCCACAGCAAAAGAAGCAGCTATAAAGGCTAGAGAAATAGCTGAAAAAGCGGGAGTAAAAACCACCATGTCCTTATCTGATTACAACATGGTGAAATTTTTTAAAGATGGGTTATTAGACATCATTGGCCCTGGTTTAGACTTGATTTTTGCTAATGAAAGTGAAGCATTAGAACTAGCAGATACAGAAGATTTTCAAGTAGCTGTAGACAAATTAAAAACCCTGAGTAAGAAATTTGCCATTACTCGTGGTGCCAAGGGTTCAGTAGTATTTGATGGTCAGAAATTAATCGAAATCACTGCACCTCAAGTAAAAGCTGTAGATACAGTGGGAGCAGGAGATATGTATGCAGGAGCTTTCCTCTATGGAATTACCCAAGGTATGAGCTATGAAGAAGCCGGAAAATTAGCATCGGCCGCAGCTTCTAAGATTGTTACATCCTATGGGCCAAGATTAAAAACTGAGGAATTAAAGGCATTAGTTACTGCTTAGAGGGTATTGGAAAAGTTTTGAGAGGTCAAATTTTATGCCAAGTATAAGCCTTCATAACCATCTAGGGAGTTGCACTCACCGGATCTAAAGCTAGGGTAAGGTTGAGTGGGGTAGGTAAATACCCAATGTGTGAAGAGATACGACAAGTCATTAATAATGGTAATACTTGTACCTTCACTTATAAAAAACCTCTAGGACGAGTTATAGGCGAGGATTTATTGACATAGCGTTCAAAAAAGGTCTTGCCGCTCTCCTAGCTAACCCTATTCTGTGAATTGTCAGCTAAATATAGTATTGGTGATGTTTATGCTTTGATTTGAAGCAGTAGAAGCGATCGCTTCTGCTAGTTCACTTCTCCCCTAGTTCTCCCCGATCGCACTTTAATCTTAGAAGTCTAAAAGACTTGAGACTCTGAGTGCCATCAGAAAAAGAACAATGCAACTCAAACACAGCCACATCTTTCGCCAAGAAGCGCTAGAGCGTTTATCTTCACCAGAACAACTGGATCAAGCGATAAATGTCGTCAAGCCTCAAGCTTGGTTGACTTTATCTACCATGAGTTTTGTGATTGCTGTGGCTGGCGTTTGGAGCGTGTTCGGCAGAATTCCTCTCACGGTCACAGGTCAAGGTATATTGATTAAACCGCACCATGTTGTGGAATTTCAAGCACCGAGTTCTGGCCCATTACTAACTCTCAAGGTGAAGGCGGGAGATATTATTAAACAAGGTGATGTGCTGGGTATTATCGACCAATCAGCTTTGAAGCAGCAGTTGCAGCAAGAGCAGATAAAGTTGCAACAACTGCAAACCCAAAATCAAGAAACTGACAGGTTACAAAAGCTGCTGATTGACCAACAAATCATGACGCTTGGGCAGCAAAAACTAGATTTGGAAAGTAACCTGCGCCGAGAGCAAGATGCACCCAAGTTACGCGATCAAACCCAAAGAGCGATCGCTCAAAAACGTCAAAGTATTAATTCCCGTAAACAACAAATAAACTACTTACTCAAAACTCTTAAAGGACGGGTTGATAACCGTCGTCACCTTTTTGAGCAGCATGTCATCAGCCAAGATATGCTGGTGCAAGCCGAACAAGAATATTTTAATACTCAAAGCGAATTGTCAGATATTGACGTGCAACTAAAGGATCTGGAAATCCAAGAAACCACCACGCAACGAGAATATCTAGAAAATCTTAACAGAATTGACGAAATTAAAACCAAAATTAAAGATATTAATACTCAAAATACTAAGCTACGCGAACAAGACTTAAAGCAATCAATTGATAAAACAAATCAAATTCGGGAAGTAAAGCGGCGAATTGCCCAATTAGAACTCCAACTATCTCAAGATAGTAGAATTATTAGCAAATATAATGGTCACATTCTCGAACTGAGTGCTGTCCCTGGACAAATGATGAATCCGGGTAGTCGCTTGGGGTCAATTGAAGCTGAACAGCCAAATTCAAAACTTATGAGTCTTGTTTACTTTGCTAATAAAGATGGTAAACAAATCAAGCCGGGGATGGCTGTACAGGTGACTCCCAGTTTTGCCAAACGTGAACGCGAAGGTGGTATTGTCGGAACGATCGCAGATATTTCTTCATTTCCGGTAAGTACACAAGATATTACAGCGATCGTTGGTAACAAAGAAATTGCCACCAGTCTTGCGGGTAAAGGTGAAGGCCAGGTGCAAGCTTTTGTCCAACTCCAAGAAAACCCTACATCAGTCAGTGGTTATAAATGGTCATCCTCTGATGGCCCAGCCTTAAAAATATCCTCTGGGACAACTACATCAGTTCAAGTGAAAGTTGGAGAAAAAGCACCGATTTCTTATATTATTCCTATGCTACGCTCTTGGACTGGGATTTATTAATTTACGCCGTGTGCAACTTTATCTCAGACCTAACCCCCAACCCCTTCCCTACAAGGGAAGGGGAGCAATAATCAAAGCCTCTCTCCCTGTGGGGGAGAGGAATGGAAGTGGGGTTCTAAGAATAAGTTGCACATCGCGTTAATTTGGGCATTGGGGTTAAAACTTGAAGGTTCACCCTTAGAGGCTCAACTTCCACCTTCAAAGGCTCAACGTTCACCCTCAGAGGCTCAACTTCCAAGTTCTAATACCAATGCCCCATGCCCTATGCCCCATGCCCAATTCCCAATTCCAAAATTTAAACCAAATCGTGTCCGCACTTCTACACTTTTACAAATGGAAGCGGTTGAATGTGGTGCGGCGGCTTTAGGAATAATTCTGAGCTATTACGGCCGGATTGTGCCACTGGCTAAACTGCGTGAAGAATGCGGTGTCTCGCGGGATGGAAGTAAAGCTTTTAATATCCTCAAAGCTGCCAAAAATTATGGACTCAATGCTAAAGGTTTAAAACTGTCTCTAGAAAACGTCAAAACTACCCGTCTTCCCTACATTGCCTTTTGGAATTTTAACCATTTTCTCGTAGTAGAAGGATATAGCAAAAAACGCGTCTACCTCAACGATCCTGCTAATGGTCGGAGAACAGTGAGTTGGGAAGAGTTTGATCGCGCATACACGGGTGTTGTGCTGACAATGGAACCAGGAGCGGATTTTCAAAAGGGAGGCAAAAAAAATCACATTGTCTCAGCCTTAAGTAGCCGCTTACAAAACTCACGAGTTACTATCTTATTTTGCTTGCTTGCGGGGTTATTGCTAACACTGCCTCGGTTAGCTGTGCCAGCCTTTTCTCAAGTATTTATCGATGAGATTTTAATCCAAGATCGGCAAGATTGGTTACGACCTTTGCTGTTAGGAATGCTGTTAACTACTTTATTACGGGCATTCCTTGCTAGACTGCGGCTTAACTACCTGCGGCGATTAATGGTTAAGTTGTCAGTCAGCACATCAGGACAATTTCTCTGGCATATTCTGCGATTGCCTATTGGGTTTTATGACCAGCGTTTTGCTGGGGAAATCAGTAGCCGGGTGCAACTGAATGACCGGGTGGCGGAAGTACTCTCAGGGTCTTTGGCAACTACAGTAATTGACGCGGTGATGATGATATTTTACCTGCTGATTATGATTCAGTATGACCAATTGCTGAGTGCGATCGCAGTCGGTTTTGCTTTAATCAACATTCTCGCCCTCCTATTTTTATCACAAACTCGTGTAGATACAAATATGCGCCTAGCTCAAGAATATGGCAAGGTGGGCGGAGTAACGATTAGCGGCATCCAAACGATAGAAACCATCAAAGCTTCTGGGCTGGAGTCAGATTTATTTGCTCGGTTTGCGGGTTATTATGCTAAAGCCATGAACGCCCAACAACAATTAGGTTTACAAACTCAAATTCTCACCACATTACCCACAATTTTGACAGCCCTAACCACAGCTTCTATTTTGCTGGTTGGTGGTTTACAGGTAATGAAGGGCAATCTCAGTATTGGGATGCTGGTTGCCTATCAAAGTTTAACACTGAGTTTTTTAGAGCCAGTTAATAGCCTCGTTAATTTCGGCAGTACACTCCAAGATTTAGAAGCTGATTTAAACCGCCTTGATGATGTATTACAAAATCCCGTTGATTTGGAAGTCGAGAAAGGCAAGGGAGCAGAGGAGCAGAGGAGCAGAGGGGAACTTATTACAAGTATTCCCCATGCCCAATGCCCAATGCCCTGGCAATTACAGGGTCATGTTGAGTTACGGAATGTCACTTTTGGGTACAGTCGTGTAGAACCTCCGTTGATTGAGAATTTGAGTTTGACTGTCAAGCCAGGGCAAAGAATAGCCCTTGTGGGGGGAAGTGGTTCTGGTAAATCTACAGTTGCTAAATTAATTTGTGGTCTTTATCAACCTTGGGATGGGGAAATCTGTTTTGATGGTGTAGAGCGATCGCAAATTAAGCGTTCTGTTCTGGCTAACTGGTTGGCAATGGTTGAACAAGATATCTTTTTATTTGCCGGCACTATCCGAGAAAACATCACTCTTTGGGATTCAACTGTACCAGAAGGTGATTTAGTACAGGCTTGCCAAGATGCAGCGATTCATGATGCGATCGCATCTATGCCTGGGAAATATGACTTTGAGTTGATCGAAGGCGGTATGAATATTAGTGGTGGACAACGCCAGCGTTTAGAAATTGCCCGCGCTTTGGTGAGAAATCCCACAATCTTAGTATTGGATGAAGCAACCAGCGCTTTAGATGCAGAAACGGAGTTGATTATTAACCGCAACTTGCAACAGCGTGGTTGTTCGTGTATTGTAGTAGCCCACCGCCTCAGCACAATCCGCGATTGCCATGAAATTATTGTGCTAGAGCAAGGTAAAATCGTGCAGCGTGGCACTCATGAGGAATTATGGCAGCAAGGCGGAACTTATGTTCGCTTACTTCACGCGGCAGAGGCATAGGTAATGAGTAGCGCACAGGTGAATCCTTCTTCTAAACTGTACTCCCTCCAAGCAAACGAACCAGTACTGTTGAATGGCTCAGAAACATTCTGGATAGTGCAGTCTGGAACATTGGCGGTGTTTGCCACTAGAGTTAAAAACAGCTTATCAAAGGAACATCGCCGCTATCTGTTTCATGTCAACGCTGGTGAAGCCTTGTTACCGGAAGTAATAGCACAAAGTCAATGGAATTTTGTCGCGATCGCAGTTGAACCTACCCAATTATGCCAGATGTCAATGGTTGATTTGGTTAAGGGAATCGGTGCGGCTGACTCTCAATCCATAGAACTCTTAGAAGGTTGGGTAAATCATTTAGGACAATCTCTTAGTGCCCAGCAAACAGTTTTGACTACGCCATTAAACCTTGTGCAGGCAGTTGAACGGGATTTTTTATTATCGTCTGGTGAAACGCTACAGGGAAGGCAACAAACACTTGTATGGGTGAAGTTGCAGCAAGGCAATACTCACTGGATGGGAGTTGAGGAATTAACGTTGCATCCTACTTCACCAGCGTTTCCACTCACGAGTGATATGTGGCTGGAGGCGGAAAATGCGGTTATCGGACAAGTGTTACCAACGGCAGATTTAGAAAATTCCGAGGAACTTCTGGCAGGTTTAGCCAGTTTGCATACTTATTTCTTTCACTACTTCAGTTTGCTGGCAAATAAAGAAGCAGAAGCAGAATTTCGGCAGTTTCAGGAACGCGAACAATTTAATCAGCAAGTAATAGAGGGGGCACTCTCTGATTTAGCAACAATATTGCAGCCACAGCAGGAGGCGGTTTTTTCTCAGGAAGGGCCGCCCTTATTGGTAGCATTTGGGGCAGTTGGGCGATCGCTGGGAATAGAGATTCGTCCACCAGCAGAGGATTTGAATTCTATTAAAGACCCTGTAGCTGCGATCGCACAAGCATCACAAATTCGTATCCGCCGGATAACTTTAGCAGATGGCTGGTGGCATCAAGACCAAGGCGCGATGTTAGCTTATACTCAGTTGGAACGCCCAGTGGCGTTGTTACCTACAGATAATCGAGATTATGTCATCTTTGACCCCGTAGCGCGGACTCGGACACCTGTAAATGAGGCAGTAGCAAAAACACTATCACCATTAGCCTACGTTCTGTATCGACCATTACCCCAAGTTGCCCTCAAAGCCGTCGATTTGCTGCGGTTTGGGGTCAAGGGTTATGAAAAAGACATCGCCAGTATTTTAGTGGTAGGGCTACTAGGCACAATATTGGGGATGGTTGCACCACAAGCAACAGCAATTTTAATCAATCATGCCATTCCAGATAGCGATCGCGCTTTGCTGTGGCAGATCGGATTGGTTATGTTTGCCGTCGCCTTTGGGCAGTTAGCTTTTCAAGTTGCCCAAAGTATTATTACTCTACGAGTCGAAAGCGCCACTGATAGCATATTACAGCCAGCTATCTGGGATCGGTTACTCAGATTAAGTCCTAGCTTTTTTCGCCAGTATACTTCTGGAGATTTAGTCAACCGTGTTATGGCGGTGAGGGAAATTCATCAAAAACTCAGTGGTGCTACCCAAAGAACATTGTTGAGTGGAGTTTTTGCCCTATTTAACTTGGTGCTGATGTTTATCTACAGTTGGCAACTAGCGCTTGTAGGCGTGGGTTTAGCAATATTTGCCGCTGTGGTTACGACTGTTGCAAGTTTCCTCTTGGTGAAGAAATCGAAAAAAGAGCAAGAACTCAATGGTGCAATTCAGGGACTCACCGTCCAACTAATCAACGGTGTCGCCAAACTGCGAGTGACAATGGCAGAAGAACGCGCATTTGCAGCTTGGGCAAAAAAGTACAGCCAGCAGATCCGACTGAAGGCGAGTTGGCAAGAGATTAAAGATGGTATTTCTGTATTTAATGAAGCACTCCCTTTGGTGAGTTCTATACTGCTGTTTGGGTTTGCCATGCTGTTGATGCAGACACGCTTGACACTGGGTACATTTGTTGCTTTCAACTATGCTTTGACGATTTTTATCAAAGGAGTAATTGACCTGAGCAATACTGTATCGGAAATTTGGAGTATTGTACCAATATGGGAACGAGCAAAACCGATTTGGCGATCGCAGCCTGAATATGACTCAACCAAGGTTAACCCCGGTCAATTAAGCGGGCGTATTGCCCTAAATCGCGTCAGCTTTCGCTACTCTGAGAATGGAACTTTAATCCTCAATGATGTCAGCCTCCATGCCGAACCAGGAGAATTTATTGCGATCGTTGGTTCTTCTGGAAGTGGAAAATCAACGATATTGCGATTGTTATTAGGCTTTGAAACTCCATTGACAGGTAGCATCTATTATGATGGCAAAGATTTAGCAGAGATGGAACTACAGGCTGTACGAAGACAGTTAGGAGTGGTACTGCAAAATGGGAAAATTGGCACGGGATCGGTTTTTGATAACATCACCGCCGGGGCTTTAGTTTCCCTAGAAGAAGCTTGGTCAGCGGCACAAATGGCAGGTTTTGCTGATGATATCAAGCAAATGCCAATGGGGATGCATACGATTGTCGCCGAGGGTGGTAGTAATCTTTCCGGTGGACAACGGCAAAGATTATTGATTGCGCGATCGCTTGTTTCCAAGCCTAAAATTATCTTGATGGATGAAGCAACCAGCGCCCTCGATAACCGCACCCAGGCAATTGTCACTGAAAGTTTAGCTAAGTTAAATGCTACCAGAGTGGTGATTGCCCATCGCCTCAGCACAATTCGTAATGCCGATCGCATCTATGTTATCGACGCTGGTCATGTCGTGCAGGTAGGTAATTTTGCGGAATTGCTCGCTCAAGGCGGGTTATTTGCCAGACTGGTAGCCCAACAGTTAGAAGGGGAGTAGGGGCGCAAGCAATACGGTTCGGTTAAAGGGGAAAGGGGAAAGGGGAAAGGGGAAAGGGGAAAGGGTAAAGGGGAAAGGGTAAAGGGGAAAGGGTAAAGGGGAAAGGGGAAAGGTTTTGAATACATTCTTTACTTTACCCTTTCCCCTTTCCAACCGTATTGGGCGATGCCTACGCATTTGTTATTTCGGCGAACGCATTTGTTGCTTCAGCGAACGCATTTGTTATTTCCGCGAACTCATTTGTTATTTCCGCGAACTCATTTGTTATTTCGGCGAACTCATTTGTTGCTTCAGCGATCGCATTTGTTGCTTCGGCGATCGCATTTGTTGCTTCAGCGAACTCATTTGTTGCTTCAGCGAACTCATTTGTTATTTCCGCGATCGCATTTGTTGCTTCCGCGAACTCATTTGTTATTTCGGCGAACTCATTTGTTATTTCCGCGTGTCCATAACGCACTTTCCCTTTTACCCTTTCCCCTTTCCCCTTTACCCTTTCCCCTTAACCCCAAACCCGATTCCGAGTTAAAAATGCAAAACCTGAGAAGTATTGCCTTAGTTCTGCTTCAGCATGGAATTAGCAACTTGGTATAAAGATTGGATATTTAGTCCATCATTAGGATACTCAACCACAGCAAAATTACAAGTTACCTGGAAGCGATCGCCATTGGGAGCTGTAAAGACTTGTTGGCGGAGCTTGGTTAAAATGTCACTGAGGCGATGTTTGACGACATCTGTTTGAGTAAACCCAGAAACTCCTACCATAAATTCTCCGTTACCCCAATATCCCAATATTTCGCCACTGCAAAAAACCGATTGGAATAGACGACTCCATCGTTGCAATACTTGATTACCAGCCTCATGGCCATACTGGATATTAATTTGACGTAAATCGCTGATATTCAATGTCACCAAGCAAATCGATTGCTGATTTTTCTCGGCTTGAGCAATCAAGTGCTGTAAGTCGCGGCTAGAGTGGAACTGATTTGCTAGTCCGGTTAAGGGATCTTTGGTAGAGAGCGACTGAAGTAGGCGGCTGCGTTCTAGGCGGTGGGTAATCCTTGCTAGCAGTTCTGCTCCCACAACTGGTTTAACCACATAATCATCTCCTCCAGCAGCAAACACTTGCTGCACTGTTTCCATCTCCCGATGAGCCGTCAGAAATACGATTGGTAATTCCTGCCATTGCGGATCTGTGCGAACTGCCTGACAAAGTTCTATACCACTGATTTGGGGCATTTCAACATCCAAAATCAACAAATCTGGTGCAGTAGATTGCAATACCTCCCAGAAACGTAGGGGATTGTCCAATCCGGTCATTCGCATTCCCCAAGGTTCTAACATTGGGCCTAGTGCTGCTAAAATCAGTGGATCATCATCAACTACTAATACATTTACTGTTAAAGAACGGGTAAACTGCAATATTTGAGATGCGGTTTCCCAAACTTGATTTGCTGTGACAGGTTTGACGAGAAAACCCCGCGCCCCAGACTGAGCCAAAGTCACACGATCCACTAGCTGATCAGTGAGAGCCAGCGCCAGAACAGGTACAGCAGGGGTATATGTTGCTAAGTCCAGCATTAATGCTAAAGTTTCCTCTCGCTGCCCGATCTCATCTACATTCAGCACTACTAAATCTGGTGATGTGGTTTGCAAGAAGTTTTTTGCACCTTCTAACGTTGTTATTTGTTGCCAACGCATTTCCATAGAATATGCAAGTTGTTGCAACTGTGAACCCAGTTGGAAATCAGGATCAATCAGCAGTAACTTAGGACTTATCTCTTCCCCAATCGAGGTAGTAGTTTGATTAACTACTTTTTGTACCATTGGGTTTATCAAGTTGCCTAACTCTTGGATCAGCGATATTAGTTGGGGTTTTTGGGCTGGTAATAACTCTCCATCTTTGTCTAAAATCTGTTCAATTTCCCGTGCTATTTGAGTTCCTGCTTCTTGCTCAAACATTCCCAAAACACCAGCTAGCTTATGCGCTTCCCGTTCTGCCGATTTACGTAATTCTATAGTTAGTGTGCCGCTAGATAGTTCTACTGCTGCTTGTTGCAGTACCTCCATTCGCTGTGTCATTAGCCCTTGGTATTGACTCCACAACCCACTCATTGCTTGGTTAAATTGCTGTTCAACGGATGAGGAAGTATCGGGTATGGAGGAATTTTGCTCTGGATTTTTTTGAGTTATTTTTTCGCTATTTCTATTAGTAGCTTTTTGAGAGTTTAAGCGATATCCCAAACCATAAACATTTTCAATCCAGTCTACGGCTCCAACTACTTTTAACTTGTGTCGCAACCACTTAATATGAGACTTAACAGTTTCCTCTTGGGGTGGATCGTCAAAAGTCCAGAGATGTTCGATAATATCTCCGCGACTAAAAACCCGCAATGGATTCCGTAGTAATAACTCCAGCAGACTATATTCTTTGGGTGTTAAATCCAGAACTTGATTATCGTATGTTACCTCGCAAATACTTGGATCTAACCGCAATGCCCCAACTTCTAGCACTGGAGGACGGGGAGTATCGCCGCGACGTAACAAAGCCCGTACCCTTGCTTGGAGTTCTCCCAAATTTAAAGGTTTAATGAGATAATCATCTGCTCCAGCATCAAGTCCACGGATGCGATCGCTAGTTTCATCTTTTGCTGTGATCAACAAAATAGGAGTGGAACGGCCACTAGAACGTAAGCGCTGACATAAAGTAATGCCATCGAGTTTTGGCAGTCCAACATCTGTTAATATCAAGTCGTAGTTCGTACTTTGGGCATATTCCCAGCCAATTTGTCCGTCTCGTGCGATTTCAACAGCATAGTGTTGTTGGGTAAGAGACTGCAACAAAACACTCGCTAAAATTTCGTCATCTTCAATCAGCAAGATTCTCATAGCAACTTACTCCACTAGGACTAGCCCAACAAATCAATGCTGGTGATATTGCCTATCGCTGGCAGTGGCAATTGGACGGGTAACGAAAGCACAAGGCAAAATCGAAACTGCGATCGCAGCTTATCAATGAGCCATCAATAATATTAAATCGTTGCGGGCGGATTTAGCTGCCGTAAGTCCCGATGCACAATTTTCTTCCCGCAATGCAGTTAAGCCGATTCACCGCAAACTGGTTGGATTGCTTGTGCAATCAGCTTCACAAAAAAACTGTACTGAACTATATTACATTTTCCTGCATTTCTCACAAGCTTAAAGCGTTTGATGGAGCAGAGGAGAAGTAATGAGTAAGAAGTAAGAAATTTTACTCATGACTCATTACTCATGACTCATTACTCATTACTCATTACTCATGACTCATTACTCATTACTCATTACTCATGACTCATTACTCATGACTCATTACTCATTACTCATTACTCATGACTCATTACTCATTACTCATTACTCATTACTTATCACTTCTCCTCTGCACAAGCGCAGGCTTTAAGAGCTGTGGTGAGAAATCCGGGATTTTACATATCTACCCATTGTATAGATATTCTGTATTGCTAATAACAAACTTGGTTCTTTATTTAGTATAAAAAATTGTACATGTTTATACTTGTTACAATCACCAAGCAAGTAAAATCTGGAAATTGTATTTAATTTACTAATCACCATTTGCTTTTCTGATAAAGTTTAGTAAATCAAAGTTTTACCTCTTCTTTGTACTACTACTATCTTATCGTAATAATACCTAAGTTTTTTTGATTACTTATCAAGGAGGAGAAGATATAAAAATCTTTTGTCAATCAAATAAAAAGCGTATTGAAATACACTTTTTATGTTATTGCCGCAGTATTTCCCAAATGTTTTTATGAGAACTGAGGCAGAGAAAATAATATGTTCTTAGACATTTTAGCTAGCTTACAACGGTTGTTTGTGGGTTACATTCCAGCAGCCGTATTGGGTAGCTTTATCGGATATTTTATAGGGATGAATAGCATGATTTATCAGCTATTTAGGCTGATATTTCAGATACCACATAGTATCCCTCCTATAGCTCTGCTGCCTATTGCCCTAATAGCATTTCAAGAGAGTGAATCGGCTGCTATTATAGTAGTTTTTCTAGGAACTCTCTGGACGATGATTATTAATACTGCAATAGGTATGCGACATTTTAAGAGACAGAATAACAACTTTCGAGCAGCTATATTTCATCTATTTCATGCCTTGAAAGTTAGCATTTGGGTAGCCTGGTTTATAGTTATTGCCATAGAAATGTTAACAGGGCCAAAAGGACTTGGCTTTACCCTGTGGGATGCTTATAAAGCTGGCAATGCTGATTACATCATCCAGGTGATCATCTACATCGGGATTATTGGTTTTTTGCTGGATCAGTTACTAGATTTTGCAGCCTATATTCTCTCGCAAATGGTTTCAGATGGTAAAAAATCTTCCTAAACTTTATCTAGGCTTGCGGATTGCACCCTGCCAGCTAATAGTTTGCTTCGCAGAACGTATTCCCAAAGAACGAGTTGCTACGACTTCGATATCAACATTAATACCAGGGCGTAAAGCTTCATCAGGAATTTTCAGCTTGCCCAAAGCTAGAGTAAAACGGTTGTAGTCACGAGTCACAAGTTCGTTGGGAATATCCCCTTCATATTCAGTTTTGTAGCCAGAAAAACCGTGCAAGCTATCCTGGGCGCGGAATTTCACGCGAAACTGAGTATTAATAGCATCAGACTTTGCTGCCAAATCGACTATTTTTAAGTTGAGGTTTTGTCCTGCATCGGCAAACTCTGCCACAGCTAATCGGGTAACATCTTTTTGAGGAATGGCATGGTTAACGGTAAATGTTGTTAAGTTAGCGTCACTTTTGGTGTTACCTTCAACCCATAATTCTTCGGAAAAAGTAATTTCTACTTGTTTGTTATCAGTTAAATTTAGTGTTACAGCTTGATTACCAAAGCTGGTAATGGGTTGTCTTTCTTGCCAAACTATTTGAAAAGCCTCTTCTAGACGTTGTTCAAACTCTCGATAATCATCAGCGATCGCAGCACCAGGCGCAAGTAGAGAAGTTGCCCCCATGCGTTGATTCCACTTATTCTTCGAGAGGTTGACCTGTTTGTTTATCAGTTGCGAAATTTCTAGCTGCACAGTTGGAACATCATCTGCCAAAGCTTCCTTGCTATTCACAATACTCAAAGTTCCTAAGCGTCCTTGGCTACCATCGCTACCATCACTGCCATCTCGTCCATCGCTACCATCACTACATCGATAAACCTTATCTGTACACTTGTAATCAGGGCTACCGGGAGTTCCCTTGCAGGTTTTCACTTCCCATCTCCGTCTGTGACAGTTACAACCCTCCGTACCGTTGCCACCTCTACCGCCGCGCCCGCCTTTTCCACCAGTTGCCCTAATGGAAATATTTCGTAAGTCTGCCAAATTGCTGTAATACACAGTCAGGGAACCGCCATTTCCCCCATTTCCTCCTTTGCCACCGTTACCGCCATTACCACCATCTGGTGCGCTTATATCGTGGCTGACGCGATTACGTTGATAACCACAGTCAGGACGATCAGCATGTTCCCCGTCTTCCCCGTCTTCACCATCTTTACCCGACAAATCAAGATTTACAGGTGAACCATTGACAAAAATATTTTGGTTTTCACCGCTGCTACCATCTCTACCCGATCGCCCATCGGTTCCTGTGCGTCCATCTCTGCCATAATTTCTGGCTACCTTATAGTATTCGTCAGAGGCAACGGCTGGACATAAAACTGAACCAGAAGCAGGCAAAAAGCTAGTAAATAAGCAGAATGTCAGCAGTAGTGGTAGCTTACTCCTAAAACCATTGTGCATCTAGTTACACCTAAAACTTTAGTTGAATTATCTACTCCTGACGCTGATTTTCAACAATTTGCTCCCTTTTATCCAGTGGTGTGCCAGAATTTTCGCTCATTTGGAAATAATTTGAGTGTCAACGTACCATAGACACCCGTGAAGTTCAATTTTATTTAACTAGTTTGGACTGTGATGCTTGCAAACTGGGGCAAGCCATTCGTCTACATTAGACAATGGACGTTACTTTCCATGAAGATACTTGTCGCGTCCGTACTGGTCATGCTCCACAAAATTTAGCATTGCTGCGACGAATCGCTCTTAATGCTTTAAACGTAGTAATCGCCAAAAATCCAATCGAGCCACTATGCTGGCAAAAACAAAGCTCCTAAATAAGCAAGAAGGAACCAGCTTCGGTGATTTCAGCATCATTCAGGAATTTCATAAGTCCTGTAATCTCTTTCAAATGAGTGAAGTGTTTATCTGGTCGCAAGAGTGCGATTTACAGAATTATCACCAAAGGGGAAAATGTAGTGAGCGTTGTTGCTTTATCAAGAAAGGCCTCCTGCCTCCTTCCTACTACTCTGGTAAAAAATGCTGAAACTATTAAGATTAGAAGCATCTGCCTACTGAATATTTACTAATCTTTCCCAGCCATGCCTCTGTCACGCATAGTAACGCTGATTGTTGGTCTGATCGTCATTTTGGGGCTAGCCCTGTGGCTAATTGATTCCCTATCACGGCTCTACTGGCAATTGTCCTATTCGCCTTTGCTAGGCAATTTGCTGCTGTTACTGCTAATTGTCCTCATTGGAGCCTTGGTTGCAGCTTTCGTCTATTATGTACTGGTGATTCAATCTGGGGAAAAGCGATCGCGCCGTAACCCTAAACGAGTGACTGCGGCACAAATTCCTGCTGGCAAATCTGATGCTGCTTCTACAACTCTTCAAGCTGTGCGCCAACAGGTAGGGCAAATTCAAGATGAAGTAGCACGTCAAGCTTTATTAAGTAAATCACGAGAGATTGAAGCCAATCTAGCACGGGGTGAAATTCAAGTAGTGGTATTTGGTACGGGAAGTGCTGGTAAAACTTCCCTGGTAAATGCGATCATGGGACGCATGGTCGGTCAAGTGGATGCACCGATGGGTACAACTCAGGTTGGGGAAACTTATTGTCTGCGGTTGAAGGGATTAGAACGCAAGATTTTAATTACAGATACACCAGGAATTTTAGAAGCGGGTGTAGCGGGAACGGAACGCGAACAAATGGCGCGAGAACTGGCAACAGAAGCAGATTTACTGTTATTTGTGGTAGATAATGATTTACGACGCTCAGAATATGAGCCGCTGCGGGGGTTGGCAGAAATTGGGAAGCGATCGCTTTTGGTTCTCAACAAAACCGATTTATATACAGATGAAGATAAAGAATCCATCCTCGCTAGGTTGCGTCAACGGGTACGGGGATTTATTGCTACTAATGATGTGGTAGCGATCGCTGCGAATCCCCAATCTGCACAACTAGAAACTGGCGAAACCTTCCAGCCGGAACCAGATATTGTTCCCTTACTGCGACGCACCGCTGCTGTTTTACGCGCCGAGGGTGAAGATTTAGTGGCGGATAATATTCTTTTACAATCTCTGCGATTGGGAGACGAGGCGCGAAAACTCATTGATGGCCAGCGTCGCCGTCAAGCTGACAAAATCGTGGAACGGTTTCAATGGATTGGTGCTGGTGTAGTATCAGTGACACCTATACCAGTCGTAGATTTATTGGCGACAGCCGCAGTCAACGCTCAAATGGTTGTAGAAATTGGCAGAGTGTACGGCTGTGAATTGAATATGGAACGGGGACGGGAGTTAGCTCTTTCTTTAGCGAAAACCATCGCGAGTTTAGGTATTGTTAAGGGAGCAATTCAATTATTATCTACAGCTTTGCAACTCAATGTTGCTACCTTTCTGGTTGGTAGAGCCATTCAAGGCGTGACAGCAGCTTATTTAACACGAATTGCTGGTAAAAGTTTCATTGAATATTTTCGTCATGATCAAGACTGGGGTGATGGTGGAATGACAGAAGTTGTGCAGAAACAGTTTCAAATTAATCGCAGAGATGAATTTATCAAAGCTTTTATTCAAGAAGCGATCGCACGGGTAGTGAAGCCGTTACAAGATAAATCTGAAGTAGTTGAACACGATGAAGAAATCAATAGATAGACTTTTCAAACAACCTCTTAGCCAGATTAAGAATTGTAATCAAATATAATATTTGATTACGCAAAAATACTGAGAAATTAAACTTGCATTTAAGGCAATACTTTTCAGTTAAAAGGGAAAGAGAAAGGGTTTGAATTTACCTTTACCCCTTGCCCATTAACCTTTCCCCAGACCAAAACAGAGATTGTTGGGTTTATCCGAAAAGTATTGGTATTCAAGGTATCAAAACTCTCATTATTTATTTCTCAAGCATTCCGGAAACAGAAGTGAATGTCAGAAAAACTAAATAAAAGGACTTACTGAGTAACCAGGTCATGACCCACCACATAATCGGTAAATTACTACAAGGGCGTTACCAAATTGTCCAAAGCCTTGGTGCAGGGGTGTTTGGACAAACATACATTGCTGTTGACGTAGATTATCCAGAGAATCCCAAATGCGTTGTTAAACAGATTAAGGTTAGCAGTTCCGAATCCGGCTACTTAGATATGTTGAGGTTAATGTTTCTGACTGAAACTGAAACCCTTAAGCTTCTGGGAAGCCATCAGCAAATTCCTGAATTCATTGCTTGCTTTGAAGAAAATGAGCGATTTTATTTAGTGCAAGAGCTTATTGAAGGACACGCGCTGACTGCGGAATTACCTATTGATCAACATTGGGGGTGTCTGTGGAGTGAAAGGGAAGTTGTAGAATTTCTGATAGATGTCTTAGGTATTCTAGAATTTGTTCACTCTCAAGGCGTGATTCATTGTGATATCAAGCCAGAAAACTTAATCAGACGTACCAGTGATGCCTATGGCAACGATAAAGCTTTACGCAAGTTAGTTTTGATTGATTTTGGCTCTATCCAGTCTATCGATTTTGGCATAGGTGCGGAATTGCCTATTTATCGAATTCCCGTCACTTCATTGGGATATATACCGCCAGAGCAATTTATTGGACAAACACAGCCCAACAGTGATATTTATGCTTTGGGCATGATTGCCATCCAGGCTTTAACTGGGTTAGAACCATTACAATTAAAAGCTGATCCTTATACTAATGAAATTTTTTGGCGTTCTCAAAACACGCCAGTTAACGATTATCTAGCTGCTGTTCTCAGCCAAATGATCCGCTACAATTACCAAGACCGCTTTCAGTCTGCGGCTGAGGTGCTGCGGATACTTAAACAAATAATCTGGGAAACTGAGCCATCACAAATATTAGAAACAGATGAGAAATTTCCCCTAGAGGTGGCGATTGAGGATAATAATTCTCCAAACCCTGTATCTGGCAAATCATCCCCATTATTCACAGGGATGAAAGTAGGACTGGCGGCTAATTCTTTATTGATGGGATTTGGTGTATATTCTTTAGTTAATACTGCACCTGCATATTCAGAAACAGACACTTTATATCAAGCAAAAAAAGAATATCAAGCTGGGGATTTACAAGAAGCGATCGCATTAGCGAAATCAATTCCCTCCCACAGCAACGTTTATCCAGAAGCACAAGCGACAATTGAAGAATGGCAACAGCAATGGCAAGTTGCTGCACAGCAACACCAAATAGCACAAATAGCTTTTCATGAGAGCAGATGGTCAGATGTTCTTCATGCTGCTGCTAAAGTTCCAGATATTTTATATTGGCAATCTAGAACAGATAAACTAGTTCAGAAAGCATACGTCAACATTGAAGTACAGACGCAAGATTTATTAGCAAAAGCTTACGAAAGAGCAACTGAAAAAGATTTTTCTACTGCATTACAATATCTGCGGCAAATTCCTAAAGAAAGTTCTGCTGGTGCTTTAGTTCAAGACAAGTTAGCTGAATACAATCGAAAGCGGCAGATCAGAGCAGCTTACTTTTTACAAAAAGCTTACAAGAAAGCATCTATTGGTGATTTTAATCGGGCTGTAAAATTTCTCCGAAATATTCCCCAAGATACTCTAGTTTATGCTCAAGCTCAAATCAAATTGAATGAGTATACTCAAAAGCAACGTGTCCTAGCTGACAATCAAAAAGTAGCTTCTACAAAAAGAACAAATTCATCCATCCCTAAAAACTCAGCTACTAGAATTGAATATTTTCAGGGAGTAAATTACCTGCAAGAGGTTAATATCCGTTAGTTATAAGTATGAAAAACAAAACCCATTTAGAAAGTATCCAAATGGGAAAAATCTGATTAATTTTTGAATTTGCTAACAGGATAAGATTCTTAACTGAATGCATATTTCAGAGGTAATCCGTCCTGAAAAACTAGTAATTCTCCCGGTTGAATTTGTGTCCAAACTTCGTTGTCAGTGAGGGGAGTAGTAGCAATGACAGCGACGCGATCGCGTTCAGTAGTCACTTCTCGAAAATCTACGGTCATATCTTGGTCAATTAAATGGGCAGCCGCAAAGGGCGCTTGGCGAACAATGTAGCTGAGTTTAGTTGAGCAATAAGCAAAAAAGTGTTCTCCATCTGATAATAAGTAATTAAATATACCCAACTTTGCAATTACAGCAGTAATTTCTCGCAGCACAGAGTACAGTTCCTTTATGTCAGGCTTACCTTTAGGAAAACGC
This sequence comes from Nostoc sp. UIC 10890, assembly GCF_054786515.1. NCBI lineage: Bacteria > Bacillati > Cyanobacteriota > Cyanophyceae > Nostocales > Nostocaceae > Nostoc > Nostoc sp. UIC 10890. The sequence goes on along the minus strand of NZ_JBSGKF010000001.1, from coordinate 581 downwards.
GATCGCAATGTTTCTAGCATCATACAGAATGCTTTTTCGCTATCGGTATCACCTACGGCTTGATAAAAGCCCAAATTTTCCGGTTCAAAATCTGGCAAATTACCATTGTGGGCAAACACCCAATACTGACCCCACAATTCTCTGCGGAAAGGATGGCAATTGTGTAGGGCAATTTCACCCTGAGTAGCTTTGCGGATATGGGCTATGACATGGGTTGAGTGGATGGGATAATTCCGCACAAACTCAGCTACCGGAGAAGCAACAGAAGGTTGAGCGTCTAAAAACATTCGACATCCCTTTCCCTCAAAGAAAGCAATGCCCCAACCATCGCTATGATCATCCGTTTTTCCTCCCCGTGCAGAAAACCCTTCAAAAGAAAAGCAAATATCCGTTGGAACATTGCAATTCATTCCGAGCAATTGGCACATTAGCTCTCAATTTTTGACTAAGGTCTCAGGATCAAGATACTTCAGAATGCTGCATTGATTCTGGAGCGATCGCTTCAATCTTGGAATTTCGTGGGGATTGGGGACTGGGGATTGGGAATTTCAAATTACCCCCCTTAATCCCCCCGATGCATT